>JBBROK010000001.1:0-543980 GCA_038229475.1 Bryobacterales bacterium
AGATTAGAGGCCGCCTGCGGTGTTTTGGCGAAGAGGACGATGCCGGTGGTGGCTCGGCCCAATCGGTGGACAGGGTTTGCGTTGGGGGTTTGCTTTTGCACCCGGCGCAGGAGGGTGTTTTCCATGAAGCCGCCACCGGGGAGGGTGGGCAGTCCGCCGGGTTTGTTGACGGCCAACAGCCAGGGGTCTTCAAACAAAACTTCGAAGTGCTGAGGGGCGTCTGGTTCGATCCAGGGTGGACGGTTCCAGACAAGGGTTTGGCCTAATGTGACCGATTCGCTTCCGGTGGCAGTGACGCCGTTAAGGGTGACTTCGCCGTTGTTCAGTTTTTGTTGCCAGACTTGTGAGGTTGAGTGGGGGTAAAGGCTTGCCAGGTGTGAGAGCAGGGTTTGTCCATGGTATTGGCTGCTGATAATTGTGGTGTAAGCATAGCCCCGGTTGAGCATGTAGTTTGAGGGTAAGCTATGACATCTGCGGCGCGGCGGCGTGTAGTCGGCAACTCGGTTTGTGGTTGAAATCGGCGTCGGCGAGGAATTGCGGTCTCATGCGCCGGGCGAGTGAATTGTTTGCCGCGCCTCGGCGAGCTTCCGGTACAGCGCCGGATTTGCCTGCCGCGCCTGATGACGCATCGCTTCAAAGTCCTCGCGGGCTTCGCGAAGATGGCGGTCGACGAGTTCCCGATTCGACATGTAAAACGCCAAGGCGCCAAAGATCTGTTCGAGATCCAGCGCCGGGAACGATTCGGCAATGCCTTCGGCCGACTCTCCCCTCAGGAACGCGTACACCACCGAGTCCAGAGATACGCGGGTTCCGTTGATGAAGTAGCCGCCGTTGCGCTGCTGGACGTATTTTGTGGGCATGACCAACCGTTTTCAGTATAGGCAATACCGGCAAGAACGTGACGGCGGGTCACCAAAGGGGGTGTGCGGCATAAAGTGGAGGCATCGCGGAAGTTGCTGTAATTTCAGGCTGGTCTGAGCGTAGGGCTACGCAAGGCGAAAACCGGATTACCGACATCTCCTTCGAGCCTGCATCGACTGGTCAACCCCAGGGCGCTGGCTAACGCCCGAACAGCCGGACTGAGAGTCCGGCGCAGACCGAGGGTCCGCCCCACCTGGCCGCCAACGGACGCGGCGCCCCTGTCTTTCACTTCTGTGTCGCGCAAGCCATAATGCCTCAGCGGCGCAGGAACTTGTCGAACCACGCGAGGGTTTGGATCCATCCCACGCCCTCATAAAGACGAAAAGCAAACTTCTTTTGCTTCGTCAGCAGGCCGGAAATGACTGCGGGCATATTGAGCGAGAGCGCGCGGTCGAGCTCGGCGTAAATGGCAAGTACGGGAGTTTGAATCGCGTCTAATTGCTCGGGGGCGGCGTGGGAGTTCCGTAAAAAATTGCCGCGGGGAGGAGTAGTCTGTACTTCGGCAGTTCCCACGCCGAGTGCGGCCAGAGCGGACGCAGCCGCTGCCGCGCCTCCGGCGTGCTGTGAAGTTCTGGTCATCAGCTCCCGTCGGTGCATGCCAGCGCATTTTCCCGACCGTGATGTGCCCGGCGATCCAGGGTTTTCGGGAGCCATGCCCTACCAAATAACGCGGACGGGATAGCGCTCAAAAGCCTTGTCGGGCGTGACGATGGCGAGTCCGCCCATGAGCGCCTGGGCAATCAGCATACGATCGAAAGGATCCTTGTGGAACAGTTCGAGTTTCTCCGCGGCAAGCGCGTCGGCTTCCGTAAGCGCAAGGCTTTCAATTCCCGAGTTCCGGCGAACCGCGGGGATCAGAGTTGATGGATGCGAGGGTAAGACGATTCCTCCCTGTGCGTACTTGCGGGCAATCTCCCAAGCTGATACCGCGCTGAGGAAAACCTCATTGCCTGCGTCGAGGATGTGAGTGCGGGCGACTGCGGAAAGCCGGGGCGAATCCTCCAGAAACCAGAGGAATGCGCAGGTATCGAGCAGCAGCTTCACGCAGGACCTGCATGAGGGAACAGAGCGCTGTCAAACCCGGCAAGTTCCTCAGGGGTCATGGGGTCGAAAGCGCCCGGCTCCCAATGTATTTTGCCCCGCAGTAAGCCGGCAACCCGGGCCGGGCGAATTTGCGGGGGCTGAATTGCGCGGAGTTCGGCCACTGGCCGGTTGTGCCGGCAGACGACCACCACATCACCCTGTTCGACCTGGTTCAGATAACGGGACAGGTGAGTCTTGGCTTCCTGAACGTTGACTTTTGTCATGCTGATTCCCAGCCTAGCAGAAATTATGGTCAGATTTCTGGTCAGGATATAAGCCTGAAGTCAGATGCTCAATCCTGTCGCGCCTGAAATATCTGATAATCAATAGTCACCCAGTAGCCAGTTGCAACGTGCCCAGCGAAATTATGCCACAATCCGCTCACGATCTCACCGGCCTGCTTTGCCGCTGGAGTAGCGGGGACATGTCTGCACTCGAAGAACTGATGCCGCTGATCTACCCGGAGCTGCACCGCCTGGCGCGGCATTACATGCGGGGTGAGCGGAACCAGCGATTGTTGCAGCCCACGGCACTTTTGCACGACGTTTATATCCGCTTTCTGGCCAGAGAACAGGGGGGAATTGAATGGCATAGCCGGTCGCAGTTCTTTGCGGCCGCTGCCAGCGCCATGCGCCACGTACTGGTGGATGCGGCGCGCTCCGGCAATCGGGCCAAGAGGGGCGGCGTTCCGATCCCGCTGGATCGCGATGCCCGCGCCTGGCGCGCCCCCCCGACCGATCTGCTGGACGTGGACGCTGCTCTGCATGCTCTCTCCGAATTTGACGAGCGCAAGGCGCGGATCATCGAACTGCGCTATTTCGGCGGTCTCAGCCAGGAAGAGACCGCTGCCGCAATAGGCGTGTCTCTTTCCACCGTCAAACGAGACAATCTGTTCGCCGAAGCATGGTTGCGCTGTTATTTTCGCGGTGAAGTTCCCGGTCCTGGAACGGGACCCGCGCCACAGCCGCCTACCCCTCAGACAGTGCAGTAAGAGTGATGACTCCGGCAGAGCGATGGAAATACCGGGATGAGGCTTTCCACCGGGCGCTCGATCTACCGCCTGCGGACCGGGCCGAAATGCTGGATGACGTCACCCGGCGGGATGCACCGATGGGCGCGGAACTCCGCAACCTGCTGGTTGCCGCGGCGGAAACCGAACCACTTTGTGTGGAAACGGTGGTCCGCAATTGCCTCGCCCGCTTCGTAACCCTCCGCACGGAAATGCAGGGCAGACGGGTGGGTCATTACCTGGTTGGGGAGTTGATCGGCGAAGGCGGCATGGGCCTTGTCTACCTTGCACGGCGTGATGACGAGCAGTTCGAAAAAACGGTCGCAATCAAATTCCTGAAGTCGAGCGTCGATTCGGAGGCTGCGCTCGACCGCTTCCGGCGGGAGCGGCAGATTCTGGCCACTCTGGAACATCCGAACATCGCCAGACTACTGGACGCCGGCGCCACTGAGGAAGGCATCCCCTGGATCGCGATGGAGAGGGTGGAAGGCGTACCACTCCCCGAGTATTGCCGCAGCCAGGCATTGACAATCACAGGCCGGGTTCGTCTCTTCCGTGAAGTTTGCGCGGCCGTTCAGTTTGCCCATCAGCAACTGGTGGTTCACCGCGATCTGAAGCCTTCCAACATTCTGGTCGCGCTTGACGGCACACCGAAACTACTGGATTTCGGCATCGCGAAGCTACTGCGACCGAACATACCGACGCAGCATACCGAGCCGGGTATGTTGCCCCTGACGCCCGACTACGCCAGCCCGGAACAACTGCGCGGCGGCGCTGCCTCTGTTGCGGGCGACGTATATTCGCTGGGCGCAGTGCTTTATGAATTGCTGTGTGGCGCGCGCCCCCATGCGCTGGTGGCCTATACGCCGGAGGAGATTGTGCGGGCGATTTGCGATACGCCACCCCGGCTTCTTACTCAGGCGGCGCCGGTGGAATTGCGCGCCCAACTGCGCGGGGATTTGGAGAATATCGCGTCCAGGGCGCTGGAGAAAGATCCGGCGCTTCGTTATGGTTCGGTGGAACAGCTTTCCGCCGATTTGCTGCGCTGGCTGGAGCGCCGCCCGGTAATGGCCCGGCATAGCACGTTTGGCTATCGGGCAGGTAAATTCCTGCGCCGCAATACCCTTAGCACTGTGGCCTTTGCCATGCTGTTGCTGTCGCTGGGGGGCGGCAGCATCGTGAGCACTTTGCAGGCCCGCCGCGCCGAGAGAAGGTTCAACCAGGTCCGCGAACTGGCGAAGACTCTGCTGTTCGGATTGCACGATCAACTGGCGCAGATCGCCGGCACTACCAAAGCGCGGGAGACCCTGGTGCTGACAGCCCGAACCTACCTGGACAGCCTTGCAGCCGAGGCGGGTGGCGATCGCGGGCTTCTGCTCGAACTGGCCGATTCATACGAAAAGCTGGGGGACATTCAGAATTCCATCCAGAATCCGAACCTTGGGGAATCGCGCAATTCCGTGCTGAGTTACGGGAAAGCCGTGGCTTTGGCGGAACAGGTGAGGGCGCAGAGCCCGCGGGATTCCGCGACTCTGAGGTCTCTCGCGGCGAAGTACTACGGCCTGGGGTACCAGGAGATTCAACTGGGTCAAACGACCGCGGGGCTGGCGCATCTGGAACAATTTCACGCTGCCATGAATACCGCGTTGAGCCTGAAGCCGGCCGGACACGCGGAATACCGCCTGCAGGCCGCCGCGCTGAACGTCGCGGGCGATGAATTGTCAAAACGCGGACAGATTCGCGAGGCGGCGAAAAGATACCGTGAGAGTCTGCAATTGGCGCAGGCCTGGGAACAGGCGATCCCGGGCGGCAGCGGCCCGGCTGCGGCAACCATTGCGCGGAGCCGCATCGCGGATACCGAAAAAACCATGGGAAATCTCGAAATCGCAGCAACTCTTTACCGGCAGTGTGCCACCGAACGGCTGGCGCGGGCGACCACGCATCCGGAAATCGTGGGATTACAGCGGGCGGTGATGACCACCTATGCCAGTCTGGCGGATGTTTACGGCGAACCGGGCTTTCCCAACCTTGGAGACGGCGCGAAGGCTCTGGACTATCTGAACCAGGCCATGGCGATTGCCAACAGGCTGGCAGCCGATGCCAACGACGCCCGCGGCCAGTCGGATCGGGCTGAGGCCCACCTCAAGCTCGCTACATTGCTGGAAAAAGCCAATCCGCTACAAAGCCGCCTGCACGCGCTGCAGGCGCTCACCGCCTTCGGCGCTCTCAACCGGAAGGAACCCGGCAGGATTTATCTGACAACCGAGTATGCGGCGTCCACCATTCTCACTGCGTCGCTACGGCCGGTTTCCGAATGGCGGATCGCCAGGAGCGAGATTGCCGCTGCCGCCGGGTTACTGGAAGACGCCCGGAAACAGGATCCAGCGCGTACCGACGTCGCGCAGGAACTTCTGCTGGCACATGTGCGCCAGGGAGATGTGATCCTCCACTCAGGCGAACGCGATTCCGGCCGCCTGCGTGACGCCCGGCAGGAATACGAAAAGGCCGTTGGTTTGGCCGACGACCTGCACAGCCGGTCCGGGGAGGATCCGGGTATCCTGGGGCTCGCCTGCATGGCTCGTCAAAAACTGGCTCAGGTCCTCCCGGATGAACAATCGAAACGGCTTCACGATGAGATCGTTCACGCCTGGGATGGCTGGATATCCACGATGGGCGGAACTCCGTGGGTACTGGAGCAACGCCGGCAAGCTGCGGCAGCCGGGCTGCAGTGAAAAAAAGCTGCAGGGTCGTGAACTGTTTTTTCCTCCGATGACGCCTGTAGGGTGTCGGCACAATTTTACGAAGTGCCCATCACGGAGGAATCATGAAATTACAAACGTTGCTGGCCCTCGTCTCACTACCTTTCTGCGCGCAGGCCAGCGTCATCTATACCAATCTCGCTTTTGGCCAGGTTTACTTTGGCGGAAGTGCACTCAACGTCGGTGGCATCGGAAACGCCATTGCAGAGCAGTTTACGGCGTCGGTGACAGATACCTTTGCCAGCGCTCAACTGGACCTGTCTCTCGTCAGCGGCTCGAATCAGCTCATCGTCACACTCAAATCGGAGGCGGGGCCGAACCTTCCCGGTACTACCCTTGAGGAACTCAGCGTCACCGGATTGCCAATTTGGTTTACCGGCGCCCTCATGACGCTCCCGTCGCTGGCGCATCCGCTGTTGACGGCCGGCTCGAACTACTGGCTGATCGTCACATCTCTCAACAACAACACCCGGGGAGAATGGGTGCAAAACTACTCGGGTGACGTGACCAACGGAAATAACGATGTCTTCAACGGATTCAACAGCGCGTCGGGGCCGTGGCAAATCGACCCTGCCGGACAGACCCGCGGCGCATTTCAAATCAACGGGGCGGCAACTCCGGAACCGGGTTCAGTTGTTCTTCTGAGTCTGGCCCTCGCCGGGTTGGCATGGCGGCGCGGCAGAGCCTGACCCAGGCGCAGATCCACGCGGCGGGTGATATGGTGAAATTCATTGCCACTCAAACCGGGCATGAATGCGATGACCATGAGGACGCTGCACTTTTTATTCGTTTCCTGTTTCGCGCTCGGCACCGCCCGGGCCGTTGACCCGGCCGATCTTGCCATCACTCATGCCTACGTTCTGACCATGGATTCTGCACGTCATATCTATGAAGACGGCGTGGTCATCATCAAGGCGGGAAAAATTGTGGCCGTTGGCCCCGCTGCGACAGCTGCCAACTACCGCGCGGCCCGGACCATCAATGCCGCGGGAGATATTGTGATGCCGGGCATGGTGAACACCCATACGCACGTCTCCATGACTGTGTTTCGCGGCCTCGCCGATGACGTGCCCGACCGGCTGACGCGCTACATTTTCCCCCTCGAACGCAAACTGGTTGATCGCGAGATCGTCTACTGGGGAGCGCTGCACGGCATGGTGGAAATGGTGCAGGGTGGTGTCACCACGCTGGTGGACATGTACTACTTTGAGGATGAAGTGGCGCGGGCCGCGCGCCGAATTGGCATGCGCGGCATTCTGGGAGAAACCGTGGTGAACTTCCCGGCCCCCGATGCCCCCGAGCCCTACGGCGGCACGCAATACGCTCTGCAGTTCATTCACGATTTTCGCGGCGATCCGCTGGTGACCCCGGCCTTTGCTCCCCATGCGCCCTACACCGTGGATGCGGTGCATCTGCGGCAGATTCAAAAACACGCTGACGCACAGAACGTCCCCATTCTGATGCACGTCGCCGAAATGCCCGATGAAGTTGCCGGTATCCGCAAAGACTTCGACATGACGCCCGTGGAGTATCTCGATTCGATCGGGCTCCTCACCTCCCGCCTGGTCGCGGCGCACCTCATTTTCACCACCGACTCTGACATCGCATTGCTGAAAGCCCGCGACGCGGGCATTGCGCACAACCTGGTTTCCAATATCAAAGCGGGAAAAGGCGTCGCGCCCGCCGGGAAGATGTTCAGCGCGGGCGCGCGAATCGGGCTGGGCACAGATGGACCAATGAGCGGCAATACGCTCGACCTGATCGGCCAGTTGGGATATGTGGCCAAGGTGCACAAGCTGGCCAGCAAAGACCGTAACGCCATGCCGGCCGTCAACGTGGTGGAGATGGCGACCATGGGCGGGGCGCGCGCTTTGCATATGGAGGATCGTATCGGGTCACTCGATGCCGGCAAATTCGCCGATATCATCGTGCTGGATCACACGGCCACTACGATGACTCCTTTCTACGACGTGTATTCCACTCTGGTCTATGCGGCGACTGCCCGCGATGTCCGCACCACCATTATTCAGGGCAAGGTCGTTATGGAGGACCGCAGGATCAACACCATCGACATCAACGAAGTGCGGCAGCACATGGGCGCGCTGGCGCGCAAGATCTCTGCCTCGGTGGCGCAGGGCGTTAACTGAAAATCGGGAGAGTCGCGGTCCGACACCGCCCACACCCGGCAGCATCGTGTGAGAATCAGTAGAGCGATGCCCAAACTGGAACTGGTCTTCTTCGACGCAGGGGGCGGACATCGCAGCGCCGCCAACGCCCTGATGGCAGTTGCGCAGGTGCAGGGGCGTTCCTGGGAGATGAACATGATGAATCTCCAGGAATTGCTGGATGAGATGGATGTCTTCCGCAAGCTCACCGGAATCCGTCTGCAGGACATCTATAACCTGCTTCTGCGGAAGGGCTGGACGCTGGGCTCGGCACAGTTATTGGCGGCAATGCACGGGCTCATTCGGCTGCTCCACCCGCAACAGGTCAAACTGCTCACCGGTTACTGGAAAACCCGGCAGCCGGATATGGTGATTTCACTCGTTCCCAATTTCAACCGAGCCATGTATAGCGCGGTCCGGAACCTGATGCCGCACGTGCCCTATGTGACTATCCTCACCGATATGGCGGACTATCCACCGCACTTCTGGATTGAACGGCAGGCTCAGTACCTGATTTGCGGCACGGATAAAGCCAAACAGCAGGCTTTGGCTCTGGGACACGCCCCGGAGAAAGTCTTTCAAACTTCCGGAATGATCCTCCATCCCCGCTTCTATGACGACATGGAACTGGACCAGCAGCGGGAACGCGAGACCCTTGGCCTTGATCCGAACCTGCCCACGGCGCTTATGATGTTCGGCGGGGAAGGCTCGGCGCGCATGCTGGATATTGCACGGATCCTGAACGCCAGCGGGATCGCGATGCAACTGATCGCGGTTTGCGGGCGGAACCAGAAGCTGGAACAAACGCTAACGCAGATGGCGCGCACAATCCCGATGCATGTGGTGGGCTTTACGCGGGAAGTTCCGCGGTTGCTGCGGCTGGCGGATTTCTTTATCGGCAAGCCGGGACCCGGCAGCATCAGCGAAGCCATTGCCATGGGCGTACCGGTAATTGTGGAGTGCAACAGCTGGACGCTGCCGCAGGAGCGCTACAACGCGCAATGGGTGACTGAAAACGGCGTGGGGATTGTGCTGGGGAACTTCCGCGAGGGCATTCGCGGGGCCGCTGCGCGTCTGGCCAATGGCAAAGAACGGGCGGGGTTCGCAGAGCGGGTAAAATCCATCCGCAACAGGGCCGTATTTGAGATTCCTGATATTCTGCAACAGATCCTGGAATCGCATCAGGGGCGCGAGAGAATGGCTGCAAACTGATTGAGATTAACGGGGTCAGGCGGTGCCAGGTGGCTCACCTTTTCACCTTTTAGCCAGGCCACTACTTCCCGCGCGAAGAAGTCAGTGGCCGGGCCGTCTTCCACAATTTTCATCCAAACCGTTTTGGCAGCGTCTTTCTTGCCATCCAGAATCAACGCCCAACCCAGTGCGGCAGTTCGCAACGGGCCAAGCTGCGGTTGCGCGAAAAGACGCCGGGCGCGGGATTCCCACTCTGCCGCCGAAGCCGTGGGCATGGCCGCGAACCGAGCCGTCAGAATTGCAGGCGAGGCCACGGGGCCAGCGCTCTGCAAATCCCTGAGAGCCGCGGCACGGTCGCTCGCGGCCAATTCCAATATGGCCAATCCGCTGAACAGAATTGCTTTACCGGCGGGTTCCGGGGCGATGGAACTTTCCTTCCGCAACAACTCCACGCCTTCCGCTTGACGGCCCGTGCGGTAAAGCCAGTCGCCATGCAAGGCAGGTAGTACAGCATCCCGCGGGTCTTCGCGAAATTTCAGAAATTGCTGAAACAGCTCGTCGGCAGCTTTGGTATCTTTGGCGCGAAATTGTGCCCAGGCAGCCTTGTAAAGGTCACCGCCACCCAGCATTTTCGGGTTCCGGACGTGAGCCGCTGAGTAGTTTGCCGCGGCCTCGGCGTAGCGTCCAAACCAGTAATTCACATCTCCCAGGGAATCAAGAGCGTTGGCATCGGCGGGGGCCCGTTGCGCAAATTCCCTGAGCACTTTCACGGCTTGTTCGAAATTGCCCGCCCAGGCGAAATTGTAGCCGGCCTGATTGAGCGCGTTCAGATCACCCGGCAGAATGGCCGCGACCTTTTGCCAATCCGCTGCGGATTCGGCGAAATCTCCGGTGACCGATTCCTGTTCGGCGACGCCGCGCAGAAGAATGACGTCGCCCGGCGAAAGAGCGGCGTACTGGCGCAGCGCATGCACCCGGCTCTTGCGGTTGCCAGTCAACTCGGTACGTTCCACTTCAAGGGCAGCCCGGTCCAGCGGCTGGAGCTTCTGCCGCAGCGCCTTTTCCACCAGGCCGGTAGCGGCCACCCGGTCAGTCTGTGTAATGACTCGTACCAGAGACACCCAGGCCGGTCCAAAGCCGGCGTCAGCAGCGATGGCCCGCTGGAATTGAGCCCCCTGCTCCGGGCCCCCGGCTTCCACTCCCTCAACCCAGGCGCGCAACGCTCCCTCGCTGGCAGTTGGGGCACTACGCGGCTTTTCAGCCAGCGCCCGCGCGGCGGCTGTCAACGCTTCCAGCACCGTCTTGCCGGTAACGGAAATCAGACGGGTAACCAGGTGACTGGCAAGGTCTTCGTCGGCAACTACCAGCCGCAAGCCGCTGCCTGCACGTTCCACATAACCGGTGATGACGTGGTTGGCGCTGGCTCCGAGGGCTGCGGTGCGTTCGCTGGAAATGCCCGGCGCGCTCATGTTGCGCCTACCGAGCGAGGCATTCACGCGGGCCAGTGCCGGAGTACCGACAACAACCCCGCCAGAGGCACCGTCCAACATGCGGGATAAAGACTCGCTGGCACCGCGGCCGACCCAGTCGAGCGCGGGGTCGCCGGTAAGATTTTCAAAGCGCAGCACGGCGTAACGGGGTGGCGGACCGGTGGCTTTTTTCTGACACGCGGAGAGGGATGTAAGAAGAATCGCCAGCCAGAACGCACTGCGTTTAATTGATGACACGCTGCTCCAGCGCCATCAAATCCTTGAATTCCTGCACTTCCAGCAGGCCGGCAAACTCCACCATTTTCGGAATTTTTTCTTTCTCTTTGAAGCCTTCTTCCAGGGAGCGCCGCAGATTGAGCAGTGCCGGTTCGTTCTTGCCCATTTTGGCGTACATCTTAGCCATTTCGAAGTGATATTTGGCGCGATCGGCCACGCTGCGATCTTGTAATTCAGTACCCACTCCACCCTTGTGCTCAAATATCTGGGGGTCCAGCTCCATGGCTTTGGTGTACGACTCCATCATCAGGTCGTACTTGCCGCGCGCATAAAAGGCGGTACCCAGATTGCTCCAGAAAGAAGCAGAGCCTGGCGACAGTTCAATGGCTTTTTTGTAGCGGGTAATGGCGGCGGTAAATTTCTTTTCGGCATAGTACACCGCGCCCAGATTATTCACTGCATCGGCGTACTTCCGGTCCAGCTTGATGGCCTTTTCGTAGCTCTTGCGCGCCATCTGCATATTCGCCATGGAGTGCCAGGCGATACCGATTTTATTCCACGTAACCGGTGACTTCTGATCACCCTGGGTATACGTGTCGATGGCTTCCCGGTACATCTTGCGGGCCATGAAAATGTCACCCCGCTGCTGGGTGAGGGGGTTCACCGGCGAGGGCTGCGCCGGGGGAGCCTGCGCCTGTAGAAGATTCCACGTCAATAGTGCGAAAAGAGGGATGCGGAAGGAAATCATAGACCTCCTGATTGACTACTATTTGAACACATCTTTCAGACGCCCGAAAAATCCTTTCTTTTTGGGAGGCTGGGCAGGGTCCTGCGCCATTACGGGGTCTTTGTATGGAATTGCGGGCGGCGGACTGTTGCGGGAAACCTGACGCGACGCAGTGGCCGCACCGGGAACCGGTCTTTCACCGGCCCCTCCCGGTATCTCTGCGTTTGCACCAATAACGGCAGGCGTATCCCAGCCGGACACAATCGTCTGATCCCCTTTGCCTCTGTGCAGCGGGCAAACACCGGTCGGCTCGCTGCCGGCGATGAAGACTTCAAGCTTGCGATCGGGGCACGCCGCAGTGGCGGGCATGCCGGTCTGGGGGTCCACGCTGAGGCTCACAATGCCATCGGGAACATCAAACGGCTTGGCGTTCGAATATTGGCGAAAGGTGATGGCCCGCTTCATGAACTCGGTCCAGATGGGCAGGGCTGACCGGGCACCTTCAACATCCAGTTCCCGATTGTCGTCAAAGCCGACCCACACGATGCACAGCAGATCTGAGGTAAACCCGGCGAACCAGCCATCATGCGAGGTTCCCGTCTTTCCCGCGGCAGGCACAAGAAATCCGCGCGAACGCACGCCGGCGGCGGTGCCGGTTCGCATGACTTCCTCCAGCAGGTTGACCAGCAGATAATTCGAACGCGGGTCAAGCACCTGCTTTGTCTCCGGCTTTGCGGTGTACATCACCCTGCCACCGGACTCTTTCACCAGGGCCAGCATCGAGGGCTGCACGTGGATACCGCCGTTGGCAAAAGTGGTATAGGCCCCGGCCATTTCCAGCGGTGTTGCCACATAGGAACCGATGGCCATGGCAGGCGTGGCTTTGACATCTTCGCTGATACCGGAGGCATGAGCCAACGCCACTACTTTTCTGTAACCAACAGATTCGGCAATCTTGATTGTGGCTACATTCAGCGATTTGGCAATGGCCTTGCGCACCGTCACCGGACCGAAGAATTCATGCTCAAAATTACTCGGCGAGTATTCCTGATCGTCGAAACGGAAGGTGGTGGGCTCATCCACCACAATTGTGGCCGGGGTGATAACCGGGTTGCCCCCCGCAATGGCGGTATTCATGGCAGCCGCATAGACAAAGGCCTTGAAAATTGACCCTGGCTGCCGCAGCGCCAGCACATGATTCAGCTGACTGACCCCGTAATTACGTCCACCCACCAGGGCCTTGATCTGGCCGGTGTGGGGGTCCAGTGCAATCAGCGCGGTTTGCGGTTCCACAAACGGCACGTTGCGAAAGCGCTTCTGCTTCTTTACCAGCTCATCCACCTGCCTGATGCCAATGGAAACCGCTTCATTGGCGGCGCGCTGCAGGTTCAGGTCGAGGGTAGTGTAAATGCGATCCGAATTTGCCTGAAAATCGTGATCCGGAACACGGCGCTCCAGTTCATCGTTGATCAGGTCAACAAAATATGGCGCGGCGCTGGATTCGGCGGCACCACTGACTACCTTCACCGGGGTCTGTGTGGCCAGGGCGTAGTCGCGGTCTGTAATGAACTTGTCATCGCGCATCAGGGCCAGCACGGCGTTGCGTCGTTCCAGCAGGCGGTCAGCGTGCCGATAGGGGTTGTAGTAGCTGGCGCTGCGCAACATGCCGGCGAGGGTGGCCGCTTCCGGAACCGTGAGTGAGCGAATGTCTTTGCCGAAGTAGACCTGGGAAGCTTCGCCGAATCCGCGGATCATGAAACTGCCGCGCCGCCCCAGATCCACCTGATTGCAATACAACTCGAAAATCTGTTCTTTGGTCAGCCGCTGTTCCAGCTGCATGGTGATGAGCACTTCGGCGGCCTTACGCTTCCAGGTGCGGGAGAGCGTGAGGAACATGTAGCGGGAAAGCTGCATGGAGAGCGTGGACGCGCCCTGCTCCATGCGCCCATGCTTCAAATCCACGTAAGCGGTGCGGAGGATACCGAGGGGGTCGAAACCGGCGTGGGAGAAGAACCGCTTGTCTTCCGCCGCCAGAACCGCGCTGCGCAGGGTAACCGGAATGTCTTCGTAGCGCACGATGCGCTGTTTTTCCCGGTTACGGTCGTGCAGATTGGTGATCAGTTCCGGTTCCAGCTCATAAAGGGGACGGCTGGTGTTGTCACCGAGAGAGACAATCTTCCCGATTCGGCCACGGGAAAACCGCACTGCGGCAGCTTCCTGGGCGAAGTAAGAGTCCGCACCGGGGAAAATATCGATGGCATCGGGTTTGATTTCGTAATAGCCCGCGGCGTTCTTGCGGTTCTCGCTGTATCCGGCGCGCCGCAAGGCCATGGCGATCACTGCCGGCGTAGTTTCATCGCCTACCGCAATGGGCTGCGGCGCGGCGAAAATACGGGAGGTCGCGTTGTATGCACCGCCCTTGAGGCGCTGATCAATCAGGGTGGAATACTGGTTGTAAAAGTGAATGAAAATGCCGCCGGTGACGAGCACGGCAACGGCCACCAACGCCACTACGGTCTTGCCCACCGGGCCCAGCAGGAAACGCACAATCCAGGCGTTCTTCGGGACCTTGACTTTACGCTCCGACGAGCGCCCGACCTTTCCCTCGTTGCCGGAATTGGCACCTGACTTCATATGTAATCAGAATAGCGGTACAAATGCTCTCACTGCCCGGTGCCGGAGTGAAAATGCAGGTCTACCTGGTAGAGACCAAAATCCTTGCGAACGGCATAGCGCATCTCCACACGGGTTTTGCCGCCCGGATGCGAGATGGCAATCTGATTCCCGTCGACCGGCAGCGATAACTCCCGCGCGCGGGTGGCCAGTTTTTGGCGCAGTGCCGGCTCGGTAAGGGAAATTGCTCCGGCCTCTGTCATGGTTTGCCGAAGGTATCGCTGCAGCTGGAAATCAGCCAGGTAGACGGGGGCCAGCAGAAGCAGAATTGTCACAAGTGCCGCCAGAATGGCCGAGCCCGCCAGCAGACGCCAGAGGGGAAGCTTCACCGCCGGTCGTCCTTCTCTTGTGCCGCATCTTGTGCCGCGTCTTGCGCCGCGAACAATTCCGTCCAGATATCCCCCTGCTCCGTCCATTTGGGAAGTGTGGTTCCGGAGATCTGGAGCTCATCGACATGCAATTTGCCGTGGCCATAAGCGCAGATATACTCCATTTGCGGGCGCCCGAGTTGCAACATATATCCCCACGACCCGGTCTCAATGGGCATGCGGAGACGCCGCAGACAGGTTCGGCAACGGTACTTCTGATCCCAGATGGCAAGGTAGAACAGCCCATACATGAGGAGGAAGCAAACCCCCGCGAGCGTGGTGTACCCGAGGTCATAGCCAAACTGGTAGCGATTCCAGTGAAAAAGCGCGGTTTTCGGGTGCCAGAATAGATTGAGGAACCAAAGCGCCAGTCCTGAGGCCGCGCCAGCCCCGGCCAGCTTGACCAGCAGGAAACCCCAATACAGCACGTGCCGTTTGATTGCCTGGCCCATACCTTCCTCTCTGCTAACACTATACGGCAAACAAAATGGACCGGTTCCCCGCGTGGCAGATCAGAGCGTAAGGGAACGTCGCAGCTTGCGCCGGGGGTCGAGTTTGCGCCAGTCGCGAAACTGGATGCGACAGAAGGTACAGTGGTAGGTGGATGCTCCAAACAAGACCAGCAGGCGGCGCAGCGGATTGAACAACATGGGATCAATCCGGTCTTTTTTTGCCAGTTTGCTAATCGCCCGGGTCTTGCAAAGCGGGCACTCCACATGCCGCTGGAAGAAAAAAAATAATGCCCGTGGTCGATTCCAGCGGGATTCGCAACGGGGACAGGAGAAGCTGGCCTTGCTGAACAGCTTCAACCAGAAGCTGCGTGGACGACGAACCGCGTCACGACCGCAATATATGCAAACTGTCACACAATTCCTGCTTCTTTATAGTTGCTTAGCGTAATACAAATGTTACACGAAATCGTGGTTTCCGGAGCGCGTCAACATAACCTTCGCAACATTAATGTGCGAATTCCCCGTAATTCCCTGACGGTGATTACCGGACTCAGCGGATCGGGCAAGTCTTCGCTCGCCTTCGACACCATTTACGCCGAGGGGCAGCGCCGCTACGTGGAAACGCTTTCCACGTACGCCCGCCAGTTTCTGGACCAAATGGAGCGCCCGGAAGTGGACTCCATTGAAGGCCTGAGCCCTTCGATTTCCATCGACCAGAAAACTACGGGGCGGAGTCCGCGCAGTACCGTGGGCACCATCACTGAAATATACGACTATCTGCGCCTGCTTTATTCGGCAATCGGCATTCCGCATTGCCCGGTTTGCGGGAACGAAATTTCCCGGCAGACCACCGAACAGATCCTGCAGCATGTGGTGGCGTTGAAACCGGATCAGCGGCTACTGGTATTGGCCCCTGTGGTGCGCGGCAGAAAGGGCGAATTCCGCAAGGACCTGGAAAAACTGGCTCGCCAGGGCTTCGTAAAGGCTCGCGTAGATGGCGTGATCCGCTCCCTGGAAGAAGAAATCCCGCTGGACAAGCGGCGCAATCACACCATCGAAGTAATTGTGGACCGTCTGGTGGTGAAGCCGGGCATGGAGCAGCGTCTGGAAGCATCCATTGAGACGGCTACACGGCTGGCCGACGGGCTGGTGCTGATTGCCGTGGTGGATGGTGACGAACGCCTCTACTCGCGCAAGCTGGCGTGTGTGGAATGTGGCACCAGCGTCGCCGCGCTGGAACCACGGTCATTCTCATTCAACAGCCCGTACGGTGCCTGCGAGGAATGTTCAGGAATTGGAAACACCTGGGCGTTTGACCCCGATAAGGTAGTGGCGGAACCCTCAAAACCGCTGCTGGAGGGGGGACTTGGACCCGGTGCCGCATCCAGCCGGATTACCCACCGCGTAGAAGCGGCCGCGAAGACGCTGCGCATCAAACTCAAGACTCCCTGGGAAGACCTCACCCGCGGCGCGCGCGAGCATCTGCTGAATGGTTCGGGTACTTTCCCGGGAATTCTGGCCATTCTGCAGGAAATGTACAAAGACGCTTCCGCCGACCACAAGGAATGGTTCACCGCTTACATGTCGCCGGTGGAGTGCACAGGGTGCCACGGGCAGCGCCTTCGCCCGGCCAGCCTGGCGGTTCGGGTACAGGGCGCGGCCATTGCGGAATTGACGGCTATGCCGCTGTCCCGCGCTCTGCTCACGGCGCGTGCGTGGAAATTCAACGAACGGGAAACTTTGATCGCCGGTCGCCTGGCCGACGAGATCGTGCGACGTCTGGAATTCCTGGAGCGGGTCGGCCTGCACTATCTGAGCCTGAATCGCGCCGCCTCTACTCTATCCGGCGGAGAGGCCCAGCGTATCCGCCTGGCCACACAGATCGGATCGCGGCTGCGCGGGGTTCTGTATGTGCTGGATGAGCCCTCCATCGGCCTGCACCCGCGGGATAACAATCGCCTTCTGGATACCCTGATCGAACTGCGCGACATGGGGAACACCGTCCTTGTAGTGGAGCACGACGCGGAGACAATTGAACGCGCGGACTACGTGCTGGACCTTGGCCCCGGTGCCGGCCGTCTGGGAGGTGAGCTGGTGGCGCAGGGCACACCAGACGCCATCCGCCGCAACGAGGCGTCGCTCACCGGGCGCTATATGTCGGGCAAGCTGGTGATCCCTTCGCCCGCCACCCGGCGACCGGGTAACGGCCTTTCGATTAAGGTTTCCGGCGCCATTGAACACAACCTGAAAAAGGTTGACGTTTCGTTTCCGCTGGGCAAATTCATTGTGGTGACGGGTGTTTCCGGCAGCGGCAAGTCAACTCTCATCAACGATATTCTCTACCGCGCACTGGCGAAGGAAATCTACGGCTCGCATGACGTTCCGGGGCAACACAGGCAAATTACCGGCGCGGAGAATATCGACAAGATTATTCGTATTGACCAGTCTGCCATCGGGCGCACCCCGCGCTCCAACCCCGCCACCTATACAGGACTGTTCTCTCCGATCCGCGACTTTTTCTCTCTGTTACCGGAATCGCGCGAACGCGGCTACAAACCGGGTCGCTTCAGTTTCAACGTCAAGGGCGGGCGCTGCGAGGCCTGCCAGGGAGACGGGCTGAAGCGAATTGAAATGAATTTCCTGCCGGATGTCTACGTGACCTGCGATGTATGTCGCGGCAAACGCTACAACCACGAGACGATGCAGGTCAAATTTAAGGGCAAGTCCATTTCCGACCTGTTGGAGTTGACTGTTGAAGAAGCCCTGCCGCTGATGGAGATGAACCCGCAGATCAAACCCAAACTGCAGACGCTGCTGGATGTGGGTCTGGGCTATCTTCATTTGGGTCAGTCTTCCACGACGCTCTCCGGCGGCGAGGCGCAGCGGGTTAAGCTCTCGAAGGAATTGAGCCGGCGACAAACCGGTCGTACTTTCTACGTTCTGGACGAACCCACTACCGGCCTGCATTTCGAGGACGTGCGAAAACTGCTCGAAGTGCTGCAAAAGCTGGTGGATCTCGGCAATACTGTATTAGTGATTGAACATCATCTGGATGTGGTGCGCGCAGCCGACTGGATTATCGACCTGGGACCGGATGGCGGCGAAGACGGAGGCCGCGTGGTGGCCACCGGAACGCCGGAACAGGTGATGCGGTCTGGCAAAGGCTTCACCGCCGAAGCTCTGCGCAAGGCATTCCTGTGAGTTACGGGATCGACCCGATCGATTTCTCGGGCCTGCGCACGGTGTCGCTGCAAGAGCGTGGCGGCAAAGTACGTGTCGCTGACTTTGCGCAACCGCACACTGCGGGCGCCAGTCTGAGCGTGTGGCTCAGCTCCCTGCCTCACATTCTGGCGGCAGACGGACTTCGGGCTGCTGCCGATGCCATCATCCAGGCAAGGACGCTGGGAAAACCCATCCTCTGGGGTATGGGCGGGCACGTGATCAAGTGCGGCATGGCGCCGATTTTGATTGACCTGATGCGACGCGGCTTCGCCACCGCATTTGCCATGAACGGATCGGCATCCATCCACGATTTCGAGATCGCTCTGGTGGGAAACACCAGTGAAGACGTGGAAGCGGCGCTGCCGGACGGGCGCTTCGGATCGGCCGAAGAAACAGGGCGCGAGTGGAACCGGGCGCTGACCGGCGACGCCGGGATGGGCGAATCATTGGGCCGTGCGCTGGAAAATCTGGCTGACCCGGCATATCGGGAATCCAGTCTGCTGTTCCAGGCGTGGCAAGCACGGGTGCCGGTGACCGTTCATGTTGCCATTGGAACGGATACGCCCCACGCGCACCCCGCCGTAAACGCGGAGAAACTGGGCGCCGCCACTCATCACGACTTCCGCTTGTTCTGCGCCCTGGTTGCACGTCTGGATGCGGGGGGCGTGTATATCAACGCCGGCTCGGCGGTGGTGATGCCGGAAGTTTTCCTCAAAGCCCTTTCCAGCGTCCGTAACCTTGGCCATATAGTGAACCACTTCACCACCATCAACCTCGATTTCCTGCAACATTACCGGCCCCGCGTCAACGTGGTGGAACGCCCGCACGCGCAAGCCGGTGGCCGCGGCATTGCCCTTACCGGGCATCACGAGATTATGATTCCGCTGCTGGCCGCGCTGGTGATTGAGAAAGCGGGGCAAGCCGAATGACGCCCCAGGCACCAGTGATCTTTGCGGAACCGGACCGCCCGTTCTGGGGCTTCGGAGAAGTGTTCGCCACCATCGGCGTGTTTCTGGCCTCGCTTTTTTTGATCGTTATTGCACTGCGTCCCTGGCTGGGCGTGGACGTGCAGCGCGGCTCGTGGACCGTTGTGGAAGAGGCCGTGGCGTACGCGCTGGCCTTCGGTGCTTTGAAAGTACTGTTCTCGCGCTATGATCAGCCACTGCTGACGTCCCTTGCGTGGAAGCCGTCGCCCTTCCCGGCGCAAGCGCTGGTCATCACCGGTTTCGTTCTGGCCGCGGTAGTGGTCTTGCTGGAGTTCGCACTGCAAACACCGGAGGTCCACACCCCCTTCGAAAAACTTCTGAGCGACCCCGTGAGCCGCGTTACCATCGCGATCTTCGGCGTCTCAGCGGCTCCCGTCGTAGAAGAATTGCTCTTCCGCGGATTCCTTCAGCCTCTGCTGATCAGTTCGCTCGGTGTGCTGCCCGGCATTCTCACCACGGCCTCTATTTTCGGTGCCCTGCACCTGGCGCAAAACGCCGCGCTTTGGCAGAGTTTTGTTCTCATCACGGTAGTGGGTTTTGTTTTAGGTGTGATTCGCCATGTTTCCGGATCGACCAAAGCCTCCGCCATCGTCCATATCGCTTACAACACGCTGCCCTTTTTCGCGCTTCTGGTACAGACGCCACCCAAACCCTCATGATAGAAACCATTCAGTGGACCACCGAAGGTGTGGTCATGATCGACCAAACCCGTCTGCCGGTGGAAGAACTGTACGTCACCTGCCGCAATTACCGCGAAGTTGCCCACGCCATCCGCACCATGATCATCCGCGGCGCGCCCGCTATTGGGGTGGCAGCCGCCATGGGCGTGGCGATCGGTGTGGATCAGGCCGATGCCACGACGCTGGACGCAGCTTTCGAAGATATCTGCGCCGAACTGGCGGGTACGCGGCCCACCGCGGTCAACTTGTTCTGGGGCATTGAGCGCATGAAGCGTCTCTACGCGGGAATTCGCCATCTGCCTTTCGATGACATTAGGCAGCGTCTGATTGCTGAAGCGCAGTTTGTCCGCGAAGAAGACATCGCCATTAACCAGGCCATCGGCCAGCATGGCGCGCCGCTGGTGCCGGACGGTAAGACGGTACTGACGCACTGCAATGCAGGTGCGCTGGCCACGGCCGGCTATGGTACTGCCCTGGGCGTGATTCGCGCCGCCGTGGCAGCCGGCAAGAAGATTGACGTCTTCGCGGATGAGACCCGCCCTTTCCTGCAGGGTGCACGGCTCACGGTGTGGGAACTGCAACACGACTCCATCCCCACGACCCTGATTACCGACAACATGGCCGGACACTTCCTGCATTCCGGACGCATCGGCTGCGTGATTGTAGGGGCGGATCGCATTGCGGCCAACGGCGACGTCGCCAACAAGATTGGTACTTACGGGGTGGCCGTGCTGGCGAAGGAAAACGATGTCCCGTTCTATGTGGCGGCACCGATTTCCACCCTCGATCTGAGCATTCCGGACGGCACCCACATTCCCATTGAAGAGCGAGACGGGCGGGAAGTGACCCATGTATTCGGAACGCAGGTGGCACCCACCGGTACCGAGGTTCGCAACCCCGCGTTTGACGTGACTCCGAACCGCTACGTGACGGCTATCATAACGGAGAAGGGTGTGGCCCGCGCGCCCTTCGGCGAATCCCTGAAGAGGCTGGCGGAGTGGAAATGAAACTTGTAGCGATACTGACGTTGACTGCATTGAGCCTGTTGGCGGCGGGAGATTATTCCAACCGGCGCGCGCCGGGTTTTTCCCTGACTGACTCGCACTTCCAGCAGCACGACCTGCAGGATTACCGCGGCAAGGTACTCATCGTGGACATCATGCTGACCACTTGCCCGGTGTGTACGAAGCTGGCCGACACACTGGTGGAGGTGAAGAAAAAATATGGCGAGCAGATCGGAATTCTTTCCATTGTGACCCTGCCTGACAATTTTCAGGCGGCGGACAAATTCACCGCGGAGCACAAGATTACATGGCCGGTTCTATTCGACAGCGGCCAGGTGCTGGTGTCTTATCTGAAGGTGACGCCGACGAATACGGAAGTACATTTTCCGCACCTGTTTCTCATCGATAAAGAAGGTACGATCCGCAGCGATTTCGAGGGCACGGACGATCCGTTTCTGACGCTTGAGGGCATGAGCAGGGAAATTGATAAGCTGCTGAAATGACGGACGCCGAACTCACAGGTCTGCTATCTGACCTCGAATCTGACCGTTGTGAACGAAAGGAGTCAGCTGGCGACGGTGACAAGATCCGCCAGGCGATCTGCGCTTTCGCCAATGACCTGCCGAACCACAATGCCCCGGGAGTCGTATTCGTGGGCGTGCGGGATAACGGAACGGTCGCGGGCCTGGCAGTGACGGACCAGTTGCTGCTGACATTGAGCAACATGAAATCAGACGGCAATATTACGCCGTTCCCTTCGCTGGCTGTGCGGAAGATAAGAGTGGGATCGGACGAAGTAGCCGCGGTAATCGTAGAGCCTTCCGACGCACCTCCAGTCAGGTTTAAGGGGCGTGTTTCGATCCGGGTAGGACCCCGCCGCGATTTCGCGACGCAGGAAGAGGAACGCAGACTGGCGGAAAAGCGACGCTCACGTGATCTGCCATTTGACTTGCACACTTTGGTTAGCGCCGATTTGTCGGACCTCGACCTCAACGTCTTCAGCCGCACCTACCTGAGAGCCAGCGTGGCACCTGAAGTTTTAGAGGAAAACCAGCGCTCAGTGGAGCAGCATCTGGCCTCGCTACGGCTCGCCAGAACAGATAACGGGCGACTGGTGCCAACGGTACTCGGTTTGCTGGTGGCCGGACGTGAACCAGATTGCTTTATACCGGGTGCCTGGGTTCAATTCCTGCGAATCGACGGAACGGGTTTGGCCGATCCGGTGCGGGACGCTGCCAGGTTTTCAGGGCCACTTCCGGAAATGCTGCCGCAGCTGGAAGACAAGCTGCGCGCGCACCTTGAGACGGCGCGCGATTTCGTCTCTGGTCCGGGTGACATTGCCCGCGCGGATTATCCGTGGGTGGCGATCCAACAACTGGTGCGCAATGCCCTGCTCCATCGCAACTACGACAGTACGAGCGCACCGGTCCGGGTTCTTTGGTTCAACGACCGGATCGAAATCCTGAGCCCAGGTGGTCCGTATGGACAAGTCACGCAACAGAATTTCGGCCAGCCGGGAGTGACGGACTACCGTAATCCTCACTTCGCGGAAGCCATGCACAATCTTGGCTACGTTCAAAAATTTGGAGCGGGGATCGCACTCGCACGCAGGCAAATGGAAATCAACGGGAACCCCCCGCTGGAATTTGTGGTAGAGGCCGCGAATATTCTGGCCACGTTGAGGAAGGCTGTATGAGCATCCCGGTGGTGGCGTTCTTCAACAACAAGGGAGGCGTGGGAAAAACTTCGCTGGTTTACCACCTTGCATGGATGCTGTCGGATATGGGTATTCGCGTGCTCGCAGCGGATTTGGATCCACAGTCAAACCTGACAGCAGCATGCCTGGATGACAGTCAAATTGACATGTTCTGGAACGGGACTGCCCAGGGAACAGTTTTCGATTGCATCCATCCGCTTGTACGTGGTGTGGGCGATATTTCGGCACCAGTTCCAGTTGAACTTTCGATGCAGTTTGGCCTTATCCCCGGCGACCTGAGACTCTCCGGATTCGAGGACGAATTATCGGGTCGATGGCCGGAGGCTCTGAGCCGCATTGAGCGTCCCTTCCGCGTGCTGTCGGCGTTCTGGCGAATCGTTCAACAGGGTGCGCGGGCGTGGGGTGCCGAAGTCATTCTAATGGATCTGGGTCCGAATCTTGGTGCGATTAACCGGACCGCGCTGATTTCAGCCGACTACGTTGTTGTTCCGCTGGCACCCGACCTGTTTTCGCTGCAGGGCCTCCGCAACCTCGGCAATACTTTCGTCAGTTGGCGCCAGGATTGGAAAGATCGTCTCGACAGGAAACCTCCGATGGATATCGAACTGCCCGCTGGCAGGATCCAACCTCTCGGGTACGTCGTTCTGCAACACAGCATACGCATGGATCGCCCGGTGAAGGCTTACGAGAAGTGGATTGGCCGAATTCCGGGGGACTACAGAAAATACGTTTTATGCGAAGACGAGGGTGCCTATGATCTGCGTTCCGATCCGCATAACCTCGCGTTGCTGAAGCACTACCGAAGCCTGATGCCTATGGCTCAGGAAGCGCGCAAGCCCATATTCCACCTGAAACCCGCAGACGGCGCGATTGGTTCCCATTGGGAAGCGGCAAGGGAAGCGGGTAGTGATTTCCACCGCCTTGCCCAGGCAATTCTGAAGCGGGTCTTGCCGGACACTGGCACGGCGAACTGACTCAGCGCTCCACCAGCGCCCGAATTTCCCGTTCCAGCCCGGCGCGAACCTTTTCTTCACCCACGAACATATTGACCATGGGCGGTAGTTCAACCTCTACAATCACCAGCGTCTCCTGCACTTCCATCACGCCGGCCAACGGAATGGAGATAAAGCCAATTCGTCCGACAAAGGAAAACGTCATGGTGGATTCGCTCCACGAGCGCCGCTCATCCGCAATTTGAAGACCGCCTACCGCACCCGCAAAAAGGGTGCCAAGAGGCTGGTCCAGAATCTGCACCACTTCGAGCCGGGGACGGGTATGGGGAACACTGACTTTCATGAGTTGTTTCGCTTCAACTGGCCGCAGGCGGCAAAGATATCCAGTCCGCGCGGCTTGCGGATAAAGCAGGGCATGGCGCGTTTGACGATGGCCTGGAAAGATAGAACGCGCTCCGGCTCCGGCGTCACGTAGGGGATTCCGGGTCCGGGGTTCAATGCGATCAGATTGACCTTGGCGTTGAGATTGGCCAGCAGTTTCACCACGCGGCGGGCGTCGTCATCGGAATCGTTGACGCCACCCAACAGGACATACTCGAAGGTGAGTTTTTCCCAGCTGCGCAGCGGGTAAGCCCGGCAGGCATCCAACAGATCGCGCAGGTGCCACTTGCGGGTGATCGGCATTAGTTCCTGACGCATTTCCTCAGTGGACGCATTGAGTGAAATTGCGAGTTTGGGGCGAATCTCTGCCTCACCCAGTTCTTTGATCCTGGGGATAATGCCGGCGGTGGATACGGTGATGCGGCGTTCGCTCATCCCCGCGCCCTTGGGGTCGCACAGAATCCGCGTGGCCTTGAGTACATTGGGCAGGTTCAGAAGCGGCTCGCCCATGCCCATCAGGACGATATTGAACTTGCGGTCACCCTCCAGCAATTGATTCTCGCGCGCCACCAGCATCACCTGGCCCACTATCTCGCCCGCCGTGAGCGAGCGCTCCAGACCCATCAGCGCCGTCATGCAGAATTTGCAATCTACCGGACAGCCAACCTGACTGGAAATGCAGACGGTGTCGCGACCCTCTTCGGGCATCAGGACAGTCTCTACGGTAAGGCCATCGGCGAGCGTAAGCAGGTAGCGCCTGGTGCCATCAGTGGATTGGAAACACTTATCCACAGTGGGCAGGCCAACCTCAAAGCTGGCCGCGAGAGTGTCGCGCAAGCGGCCCGGCAGAGCGGATATTTGTACCAGATCGGCCACCCTCTGCTGGTAGAGGGCGCGATGGATTTGTTCCGCACGGAAGCCTGGCTCGCCCGCCGGCAAAACTTGCCGCAGGTCGCTAAGTTCCATTCCTACAAGGGCTTGCGGCACATTCCAAGCATACCACGCGGGCTGGAAATGCTGCGCATCGTGGCCGCCAATGTGGTACAAGGAGGTAGGTCCCTTTGCCTTCTCTCTCTACTCCCACTACGCGCGCCAAACATCCGGCGGCCGAACGCGATATTCAGCGCAGCAGCCTCGCCAACGGTCTCCGCGTGATTACTGAAACCATGACCCATGTCCGCTCCGTGTCGGTGGGTGTGTGGGTGGGGACTGGCTCGCGCCGTGAAGCCCCACCGGAGAATGGCATCTCCCATTTCATTGAGCACATGCTGTTCAAGGGCACAATGAACCGGACGGCGGAAGACATCGCGCGCTCGGTGGATTCGATCGGCGGCAACCTCGATGCCTTCACCGGTAAAGAGATGGTCTGCTACAACACCAAGGTGTTGGACGAGCATCTGCCCATCGCCATGGACGTATTGAGCGATCTGGTGCTGAACCCGCGCTTCGCCGAAGACGATATCGAAAAAGAGAAGGGCGTTATTCTCGAAGAGATCAAAATGGATGCAGACAGCCCGGATGGGCTGGTGCATGAGATCTTCTCCTCGAATTTCTGGAAAGATCATTCCCTGGGGCGAGCCATTCTGGGTACCCCGGAGACAGTGAAGGCCTTCACCCGCGAAGCCGTTCTGGATTACTACAAGCGCATCTACACGCCGGAAAATATCGTGATCACCGCGGCGGGGAATCTGGACCATCAGACTCTGCTGGATTTGGTTCGGCCACGTTTTGAAGCCATTCCGCCCGCCGGGCCCGTGCCGGCAATGCAAGCTCCTGCCACCCATGCGCGTATTTCGTTGAAGTCCAAGAAAGATCTGGAGCAGGTTCATATGTGTCTGGGTGTTCCGTCGTTCGGAATCGCCCACGAAGATCGCTTCCACAGCTATGTCCTGAATACTTTGCTGGGCGGCGGGATGAGTTCGCGCTTGTTTCAGAACATCCGCGAGAAACAGGGACTGGCGTATGCCGTATTCTCTGAACTGATGCCCTATGCCGACACGGGCTGCCTCACTGTTTACGCCGGAACATCACTTGAATCCGCGAAGAATGTAGTGGATTGCGTGGTGAAAGAGTTCCGGTCGCTGAAGGAAGAGCCTGTGCCAGTAGAAGAACTTCGGCGGTCCAGAGATCACCTGAAAGGTTCACTGATGCTGGGTCTGGAATCTACCTCCAGCCGGATGTCAAATCTGGCTCGCCAGGAGTTGCACTTCGGGCGGTTTTTCTCTTTGGACGAACTGGTGGAGGGCATTGAAAAGGTGACCACAGAGGATGTGCAGCGCATGGCGCAGACCTTCTTCGACCCGAACCGCATCGCCGTTGCCATCCTGGGCAATTTGGGCGACTTCAAGATAACGCGAGAAGACCTGGCCTGTTAGCAGGGCAAGGATTTGGTATCCTTACTTCAGGAGTAAGGATACCAAAGAGGATGTGCGCAACCATCACGAGCAAGGGACAGATCACGGTTCCCAAGGAAATTCGTGACCGTCTGGGGCTACAACAGGGCGACCAGATCGATTTCGTGGCGGAAAACGGTATGGTCATTATCCGCAAGTTTTTGCCGGCAGGCGAAAATCCATTTCTGAAGCAAGTCGGAATTGCTCCCGCTCAGTCTGGAACGGCGGTGGATCGGCAACGCGATCTGCGCGGCTGGGATGACTGGGACCGCGGCAACTCTTGATCACAGCAATCGACACCAACGTTCTGTCCGCGATCTGGTCACGGGAACCGCATGCCGAAGAGTTGGGAACGCTCCTGCACGGGCTGGGACGGGAAGGGGCGCTGATTGTTTCGGCACCGGTTTGGGCGGAGTTATCGGCGGTCCCGGGAGTTGGCTCCACCCTTTGCACCGAACTGCTGCGCGCCCTGGGAATCCGGATCGAACTGGAACTTTCCCGTAAAGCCTGGAATTTGGCTGCCGAAGCCTTTGTCACCTACGGGGAGCGACGGCGCTCCGCAGGCGCGGGACCTCCGCGCAGAATACTGGCAGATTTTCTAGTGGGCGCGCACGCCGTGGACAAAGCCCAGCGCCTCATCACGCTGGACGGTGGATTCTACCGGGCGGTATATCCCGATTTGACGCTGGTCAAAACTCCAGACGTGCGCTGAACTGGAACACCCGCGGCTTGGTGAGCAGTTGCGTGTACTGTCCGAACTTGGCCTGGTTGCCGACGCTCAGGTTGAACTGATTGCCGACATCGAAGCGGACCGAGTTGAATACGTTGAAGCCTTCGCCGCGAACCGAAAGGTTGACGTTGTGATCCTTGATGGACACCACCTTGAAGCGCTTGTTGAGCCCCATGTCGGTGCCGAAGTAGCCATCGCCGCGGATACCGTTCCGCTGGCCGGACTGGCCGACGGTGCTGAACTGATAAGCATTAAAGGCGCCCTGGGGATTCGCGAACGCGTTGGGACCGCCCTTGGCTCCGGGAGTAGCCGCCGGGGCATTCCTGCTCTGCTGCGGATCAGGAACGATTCCAATTTGCGTGGCGTTGCCAGAGTAGGCCCAGCTGGTGGGCCACACACCACCCGAGGCAGCGCTAATCGGGAACCCGCTGGTGTTGCGGAACACGCCCGATAGCTGCCAGCCGCCGAGAACGCCTTCCACCAGAGCGTTGGCGTTACTGAGGAAAGCCTTGCCCTTGCCAAACGGCAGTTCGGCCGCGAACAGCGCGCTGATCACGTGTTGCGTATCGTAATCAGAAACCCCGCGCATTTGCTCTGGTGCCCACGAGTTGATGATCTGCCCGCCACCACCACCACCACCGCCCAACGGATTGGATTCACGGGTAGAAGCAAGGTCAATGCTCTTGGAGAACGTGTAGTTCAGATCGAACTGATAGCCCTGGCTGAAGCGCTTGCGGATGGTCCATTGCATCCCGTTATAGTCGCCATAGCCCACCGACCGGAGTGCGGACAGTGTGCCGTACTGCGCGTTGAAGATCGCATTCGGGCCCAGTTTGCTACAGGGCTTGCAACCCGCGATGCCGTCAATCTGGGTGAGGGCAGAGGTGAAGTCGCCACCGGTCCCCTTGTAGATGTTGTAAATCGCCTGGGTGGCGGTGAGAGTGGGCGTTGCCGCAGTGGGCCAGAGGTTTTCCCAGAACGGAATCTTCGGAACGTTGCCTGTCGGGGTGTTGGCGAAAACATAGTTGCCCAGCAGCGCACCGGCCTGGTTGTAAGTTTGACCAGAGGCGGGATCTTTGAGATCCGTGGGCATTGCCACGTCTTCCCCGATCAGCGAATTGCGCGCAAACCGGCCCACGTACGATCCTTCCACCAGGAATCCGCCCTTGAATTCGCGGCTGATGCTGAAGTTGACGTTGTAGCTCTTCGGTATTCCCAGATTGGGGTCAATGCCATTGGTAATCGCGAAAGAGTTGGGGAAGGTTTGCGGGAAGCCGCCCTTGGGCGCGGGGATAAACCGATCCAGCGGAACGGCGTAAAACCCCGTGAAACGGGGAGAAGTAATGGCCGACGCAGTGCCGGGGTTGGTCAGCAGGCTGGAGAAGCCCAGCGCGGTGGAATCGGCATCGCGCGCCATGCCCTGACCAAAGATGTCGTAATACATACCGAAACCGGCGCGGAGGGAAGACTTTCCAGTGCCGCCGAAGAGCATCTTCATGATGCCGTTATCGGCCCTGGGCGCATACGCCAGACCGATGCGGGGTCCAAAATTCTTCTTGTGGAACGGGTAGAGCCCGATTCCGGTTTTGCTGTAGAGATCAAAAGTGAGCGGTCCGGTGAGCGCCTGCGACTGGCCCTTATCCGCCAGCACGCGACGCTGTTCCAGGAAATCACCCAGCGGGATGTTGGAAGACGTCTGATAACCGTTGACTTCCCTGATGGGCGGGCTGAGCGAGTAGCGCACCCCAAGATTGAGCGACAGGTTGCGGGTGACCTTCCAGGTGTCGGCGACATACATCTCGTATTCCTTCGCATTGAACTTGCGCTTAATGATGGAGCCTTCCGGCAGAATATTACCCTGCAGATCGTAGTTCACCTGATGATCGAGCTGTGATTCAATACCGAGAAGATTATTGAACTGGCGCTTATAGGGGTTGGTGTTTTTCGCGTCTGCCACGAGGAACTGACCACCGGTTCCATCCAGCCAGCTGGAGCTGATAAAGGCGCGGGAAAAAGAGTTCTGTGAACTGGCGCGGTTGTTGTCAATGTTGCGGAAGACACCGCCGAATGCGACGGTGTGCGCGCCTTTGGTCCACGTCAGGTCTTCGGTAAAAGTTTGGACCGGAATAATGCGGGCCAGGCCTCGCGCGCTGGCACCTTGCGCATACAGCGTATCCACATCGCGAACCACCGCTGCGGCAGCCTGCTGGGAACCGGTTTGGTCCGCGCCCTGGCGCGTCAAACCGTAGCGGAAAGTACTCACCAGGTTGGCTTTCAGCAGTGCGGTGTAGCCCGCCGCGTAGCCCTTGCTGTTTTCGAGGTACTTGCATTTGGGACCCTGGCCGGGGAACTGCGGGATGCAACTGGCAGCGGTCACGCTGTCGTTCTGCAGATTACCGCGCCAGAAGAGAGAGTGCGTGCCGTTGCGGTCAATGGTGTAGTCGAACTTGGCAATGTAGGTGGCAAACTTAACCGGTGCCGCAGCGTTGAAGCGGAAGCCGGAGGTGTTCAGGCCGTCACCCACGGTGCTGTCGTTGGATCGCGGGTACAGATTGTACATATCCAGAATCCCTTTGTTGATACCGATATGCGCCGGATCCTGGGCCTTGATCTGATCGGCGTTTAGCGTGCCGATGCTGTTGTCAGTCTTCTGATACTTGAAAATCCCCTGGCGGATGTTGTCAGTGGGCACGATGCGAAGGCCCGTAGCTTCCGATGCATCCCGGCGGCCTTCATAGTTCATGAAGAAGAACAGGCGGTCGTGTCTGACGGGCCCGCCCAGCGAGGCCCCAAATACGTTGCGATTCAGCTTGGCTTTTTTAACGCCGGCGGAGTTGCTGAAAAAATCATTGGCGCTGGTGGCCGTATTACGAAGGTATTCGTAGGCCGATCCGTGCACCGTGTTGGTGCCGGCCTTGGTGATCAGGGTAACCTGCGCGCCCGAGGAGCGACCGAGGTCCGCACCTGCGCCAGTGGTGGTGGTACGGAACTCCTGGACCGAATCCAGAGTTACACGCAGCACGCTGTTGAAGGCCGCGCGGTTCTGCTGGTCGTTGACATCCACGCCATCCAGCGTGACGTTGGCCTGATCTGACTTGCCACCATTGACGGCGCCGGAGCGGTTGTCGTTCACCGAACCGGGGTCAGGCTCACCCAGGTACACCACACCGGGCTGCAGCGAAAGCAGACCCACCACGTTGCGGCCCTCAAAGGGAAGCTGGTTGATGACTTTGCCGCCGATGGCGTTGCCCAGCGAAGCGTCAGTGGTGTTGACCTGGACAGTTTCCGCCTCAACCTGCACGGTCGTAGTGGTAGAGCCAATTTTTTCGAATGCGACGTTGATGGTGGCGGGCTGGTTGACCTGCAGACGAACTTCATTGATGGTGACATCGTTGAAGCCGGCGGCCTTTGCAGTGAGCTTCCAGGTTCCAGGCTGCACCTGGTTGTAGCTATACCGGCCAGCGGAATCCGAGGTGGTTTCGCGGACGTTGCTGGTTTCCGCCTGCGCCAAAGTGAGCGTGGCGTTCGGGATCACCGCACCGGTGGGATCGGTGACAGTCCCGTTCAGTGAGGAGGCCTGGCCGAACAGATTCGCGGCGAGACACAGGAAAAAGCAAAAGCTGATTACACGTTTCATTGACGAGCCCCTTCAGGAGCGGGCTTCCGTGGGCCGCAGACCTGCGATTACAAATCGAGTGTCCGGAGTTTACCACTTCGTCTCAAACCTGCCGGGCTAACAATAAAAAACGGGCACGGGGTTGAACCCGTGCCCGTTTTCCTGACTCAGAATAATCCTGGCGTTTAGAACACGTACCGGCCGCTGAGCTGCATGATGCGGGGGGAGTTCAATGTGCCGGTGTACTTGCCGAAGGTGCCACTGGCACCAAGATCGAGCGACGCCTGGTTGATGTCGAACTTCGCCAGATTAGGGGCGTTGAACACTTCCCAGCGAATCTGCAGGGTGTGCTTGCCATCCAGGTAGGGCATGGTGAACCGCTTGGCGAGGTTGAGGTCAACGGTGAAGAATCCATCGCCGCGAATACCGTTACGCTGGCCGATCTGGCCCGCATAAGTATATTCGTACGACTTAATCGCAGTGGCCGGATTGGCAAAAAAGTTCGGCCCCCCCGTGCCATTGATGCCGGGGGCGTTCTTCGTGGTAGTCGGATTTGGATCAGGGCCGGTCTGGGTGGCAAAACCGGAGTAGCTCCAGTTCGTCGGCCAGCTGCCGGACTTAAAGATGCTGCGGGGCAGGCCGCTCGTGATCTGGTAGAGCGTGGACAATTCCCATCCGCCGAACGCGCCCTGAGCGAACCTGTTCGCATTACCCAGCAGCCTGTGGCCTTTACCTACCGGCAAGCTGTAGACCGCAAACCCGTTGATCTGATGACGGATATCGAAGTCTGAACTGGCTTTGTTCAGGTTGCGGTTGTAGGAGTTGAGGATGATCCCGTACGATCCATTCCCGAAATCGTTCTCGGCGTTCGACGTAAGGTCGGTGGAGTGTGACCATGAGTAGTTGAACTTAATCAATGACCCGGCGGACAAGCGTTTCTCCAGCGATACCTGCAGACCGTGGTAGTTACCGTGACCAATTGAGGACATCGCGAACAGCCCCGAATACTGACCGTTGAAGATGGCGTTCGGGCCAAGTACGCTGCAGCCGCCATCGCCTGAGCAATCGTTATCGATATCCAGAGTGGCGGAGGTCAGGTCCGTTACGTTGGAATTGTTCTGGAACTCGGAGATGTACATACCCTGGGTGGCGCTCAGGCCCTTCGCCTTATTGGCATACGTGGGGAAGAGATTTTCCCAGAAAGCGTTGGTCTTAATCTGCGAAACCGGGAGGTCGGCACGACCGGCGCGCGCCAGTTCATTCAGAGCGTCAATGTAGCGGATGCCGCTCTTGGTGTCCTTCAGGTTGGTGACCTGCGCCAGATCCTGCGTTGTGATGGTGCGGCGGGAGAGCCGTCCTACATAGGATGTGGTCAGAACTATACCGCCCTTCATTTCGCGCGATACGGTGAAGTTGAGGTTCATCGTATAGGGCTGCTTGATAGCGGGATCAATCGAGTTAGTGATGGCGAAGCCACCAGTGTCCGGGGTGTACGGGAATCCGAACTTGGGAGCGGCACCCAACAGAGAGCTCGGAATGTTGTTGTAACCGGTGTAACGCGGTGCCGTAGCCAGATTCGCGTTCGCGGCGGTCTGGAAGTTGGTGCTGAGACCGGGCGCGGTGGAGTCATACTGGCGAAGCAGGCCCATGCCGAAAATGTCATAGAACATGCCGAATCCGGCACGGATTGAGGTCTTGCCCTGTTCCCCGAAAAGCATCTTGCCGAGCTTGCTGGTGGCCTCGGGTGAGTATGCCAAAGCAATGCGGGGCGAGAAATTCTTCTTCTGCGTCGGATAAAGGGGGAGCGCGTTCGGGCTGCTGCCAAGAACAAAGCCGACGGTGCCTGCCAATGCCTGGGATTTCCCCTGATCGGCCAGCGCCTGGCGGTTTACCCACCAGTCGTGGAGGTTCAGTGTAGGCGAAACGAGGTAACCGTTAGCTTCGGAGATAGTAGGCGAAAGGGTATAACGCAGGCCGAGGTTGACGGTGAGGTTCTTGCGGAACCGATAGTTGTCATTGACATACAACTCATACTGGTTCTGATTGTACTGACGCGCTACCGGCGCGCCCTGGGGCAGAATGGAGCCATCCAGCTTGTAGTTGTACGTGATGGTGGCATACCCGACTGGCCCCAGCAGATCCACGGCGGCTCCGCGATAAGAAGTACTGAAAGTGGACAGCAGATCGGCGGGCCGGAGGGCTCCGCCTGTGCCCGCCAGATAGGAATACGGTGTTGAACCCTGGGCGAACGAGTTGGCATAGTTGTTCGACTTGTTGTGGACGGTGCGAACCACGCCGCCAAACTTCAGATCGTGCTTGCCCAGTGTCCAGGCTGCGTCATCGCCGAACTGATTGACCGGGATGATGCGCGCAACGCCCCTGGCTGTGGAATGAAGCGTGTCAAGACCGCGGAAGGAAACGAAGGGCGCGCTCTGCACGGTAGCGCTCTCATGACCGGAACGGGTAAAGCCGTAGCGGAACGTGTTTACCATGCGGGAAGAGATCACCGAGGTCCAGCCAATGGCGTAGCCCTTGCTGTTATCCAGTTGCTTGGCGGCCGCTTCGCCGGGAAGCTGAACCGTGCCGCCCACGTCGTCATTTTGCAGGTTGCCACGCCAGAACAGAGTATTCCTGCTGGAGTTGTCCAGATAATAGTCGACTCGGGTGGTATACGTATTCCAGTCCAAAGGCTTGGAGTACTTGAACCGGAAGCCCGTCGTATTCAGGCCGTCACCAGCGGCGTCAAAATTGCCCACAGGGTACTGATTCAGCGTAGCCAGAACCGCCTGATTGACGCCAATACCGGCCGGATCGATCGCCTTGAGACCAGCCGGGGTGAGAGTGGAGATCCCTCCGCTCTTATTGAAGTAGCGAACATTTCCAGCTCTCATGGAAGCCGTGGGAACAACCCGGGTGGCGACGTCTTCGCTGCGGTCGCGGCGTCCTTCGTAATTAGCGAAAATGAACAGCTTGTCCTTCTTGATGGCACCGCCAGTGGACACACCAAAGATATTTTTGATGAGTTTCTTGCGGGGTATGCCTGATTGGTTATTGAAGAAATCGTTGGCGGTGAATGACGTGTTGCGGTTGTATTCATACAGTGAGCCGTGCAGGGCGTTGGTACCCGACTTGGTCACCAGCGCGATCTGCGCGCCTGAACCGCTGCCCTGTTCGGCGGTGGGATTCTGCGTTGTGGTGCGGAACTCCTGCACCGAATCGAGCGTCACGCGGAGTACGCTCTGGAAGGCGTTCCGTGAATCCTGATCGTTCACATCAACGCCATCTAAAGTGATGTTGTTTTGATCCGGCTTGGACCCGTTCACCGAACCATTCAACCGGTCAGCCGTGGCAGGCGTGCCTGCCGGACGACCGTAGTCCTGGCCGCTGCCGAAGAACGTTACACCCGGCTGCAGCGCGATCAGTGCCGCCGGGTTACGTCCTTCAAAGGGCAGTTCCACGATGGCGGTATTCGTGATTGCAGTACCGAGCGATGCGTCCGAGGTATTCACCAGCGCGACTTCGGCAGAAACCTCGACGGTTTCCGTTACGCCGCCCACCTTCAGATCGATTGAGATGGACGCCGGCGTGTTCACCACCAGTTGCAAATTATCGATGCTGGCATTGGAGAAACCCGCCATGCTGGCGATCACCTTGTAGCGCCCGGGCGTCATCTGGCTGAAGGAAACGGTCCCTGTACCATCAGAAGTGCCGTTGCGTTTGGCCGATGTATCCAAACTAGTGATTTCGACGGTGGCACCCACAATGGAGGCGCCGGAAGCGTCGCTGATGCGCGCAGTGAGGGACGAGAACCCCTGGCTGAACGCAAGACCCGTGCACAACGCCAAAAGACTCAGTAGTTTAAGAGATTTCATAACTTTAGCTCCAGAAAAATCCAATATTCCAACGTGTACGAGAGAGGGGGGCAGGCCGAACATAAAGGAACCGAAAAGACTTTTGACCCTGTCCCGACACGAAGAATTGGGTTGATTGTAGCAGAGTTAACCGAGCTTTAGAACTTAAAAAAGTAAACTTTTTTCCCGGGGTGCGTCGGCGGTGTGGCGAAAGCCCGTTGGGGTCAGCCTATCCGCACCGCGCCCGCACCGATTGTGAGACATTGGTCTTCGGAGCCATCTCATGCCTGAAGCCGTCATTGTGGATTGCCTGCGCACCGCCTGCGGGAAAGCGCCCAAGGGAACTTTGCGGAATGTTCGGCCGGATGAACTTGGAGCCGCCGTCATCCGCGCCCTGCTGGAGAAATACCCGCAAGTAAAGAAGGAGGACGTGGAAGATGTCATCATCGGCTGCGCGATGCCGGAGGGCGAAGCCGGTCTGAATATGGCCCGTGCAATCACGCTGCGGTCTGGCCTGCCCGTTACCACCCCGGCGGTAACCATCAACCGTTTTTGTAGTTCCGGGCTCCAGGCGATTGCCATGGCGGCCGACCGCATCCGCTCGGGCAGCGCGCACATCATTATTGCCGGTGGCGCGGAATCGATGAGCATGGTGCCCATGGCCGGTAATAAATTCGCCCCGAACCCCTGGTTCACCGAAAACATGCCGGAACTGTACCTGCCCATGGGCATTACGGCGGAGAATGTGCAACAGCGCTGGGGGACCAGCCGCGAAGATACCGATGCGTTTGCCCTGCGCAGCCACCAGAACGCGCTCCGCGCCCAGGCAGAAGGCCGGTTTGACGATGAGATTGTTCCCATCAGGATTGAAACCACGATATTGAATGGATCGGGCAAGCCGAAGAAAATTGAGAGCGTCTTCAACAAGGATGAAGGTCCGCGCGCCGACACAACATTGGAAGCCCTCGCCAAATTGCGGCCTGTCTTCCAAACCGGCGGTACGGTGACGGCGGGAAATTCCTCGCAGACATCGGACGGCGGTGCAGCCGCCCTCGTCATGTCAGATGTGATGGCGCGTGAGCTGGGCCTGAAACCCATGGCCCGGTTCGTCAGCTTCGCCGCTGGCGGTGTGCCGCCGGAAATTATGGGCATTGGTCCGGTAGTGGCGATTCCGAAAGCGCTGGCCCTGGCCGGGCTGAAGCTGGATGCCATTGGCCTGGTGGAATTGAATGAAGCGTTCGCGGTGCAGGCTTTGACTGTGGGCCGGGTAGCGGGGTTAAACATGGATACCGTCAACGTGAATGGCGGGGCCGTGGCCCTGGGCCATCCGCTGGGCTGCACCGGTGCCAAGCTCACCGCGACCCTGTTGCGCGAGATGAAACGGCGCAACTGCAAATACGGCATGGTCACCATGTGCGTGGGCGGCGGTCAGGGCGCGGCGGGCATTTTCGAACTACTGTAATTCGCTGTACTTGAAGGAGATCATATGGCAACCGCAGTCATGGCAGTTCCCCAACGCGCAGGCGGCTCATTTCTTATTGAAGAGCATCCGTCCGGTGAAATTTTCACCCCTGAAGACCTCACTGACGAACATCGGGCCATAGGCCGCGCGGCGCGCGAATTCTTCGATAAAGAAGTAGCCCCCAACGTGGAAGCCATCGTCCATGGCGATCATGATCTGGCGGTGGCAATGCTTCGTAAGGCCGCGGCGCTTGGCCTGGAAGCCGTACTGACGCCGGAAGAATACGGCGGCATGGAACTGGATCTGGCCAGCAACATGATTGTGGCCGAGAATCTGGCTGGCGATGGCTCTTTTGCAGGCTGGCACGGCGCGCATGCCGGAATCGGCACGTTGCCACTGCTGCTGTTCGGTACGCCGCAACAGAAAGCCAGGTACCTTGCGAAACTCTCCAGTGCAGAGATGATCGCGGCCTATTGCCTTTCAGAGCCCCAGGCCGGTTCCGACGCGCTGGCAGCGAAGACGCGCGCAGACCTTTCCGCCGACGGCACTCATTATGTGTTGAACGGGCAGAAAATGTGGATCACCAACGGTGGCCGCGCGGACCTGTTCACCGTCTTCGCGAAAATCAACGGCGAGCAGTTCTCGGCCTTCCTGGTGGAGCGGGCTTTCGAGGGCGTTTCCTCGGGTGCTGAAGAAAAGAAGATGGGCATCAAGGGCAGTTCCACCACGGCTGTTTTCCTTGACAATGTGAAAGTTCCGGTGGAGAACCTGCTGGGCGAAGCCGGGCGCGGGCATGTGATTGCGTTCAACATTCTGAACATCGGGCGCCTCAAACTGGGACCGTTTGCGGTGGGTGGCGCGAAGAATGTGCTGCGTATTTCGCTGGCTTACGCCAAACAGCGCAAGGCATTCGGAGTAGAGATCGCCAGCTTTGGCGCAATCCGCCACAAGCTGGCCGAGATGGCCATTCGCATCTATGCTGTGGAAAGCATGTGCTACCGGGCCGAGGGTTTGATTTCCGGACACCTCAATGGCTTCAGCTGGAATGATACCGGTGCGGCCCAGCGCATGATGAAAGCCTTCGAGGAATTCGCCGCCGAGTGCTCCATCATCAAAGTCTACGGGTCTGAAATGCTGGATTACGTGGTGGATGAAGGCGTGCAGATACACGGCGGCTACGGCTACCACCAGGACTATGCGGTGGAGAAGGCTTATCGCGATTCCCGCATCAACCGCATCTTCGAAGGCACCAACGAAATCAATCGCCTGATTATTACCGGTATGCTGTTGAAGCGGGCCACGCAGGGCCGTCTGAATCTGGTGAAAGCGGCGAAGGGCGTGATGGAAGAGATGCTGGCGGGCCCCTCCGCGGGGTCGGGCGAGAGCGAGGAACGCCGGCTTACGCGCAATGCGAAAAAGATTGGCTTGCTGCTAATCGCCAGTGCCTTTGAAAAGTTCGGCGCAAAAATTGAAGCGGAGCAGGAAGTCATGTCCAATATTGCCGACGTGATCATGGAAACCTTCGCCATGGAATCGGCTCTGGGCCGCTGCGAGAAAATGAGTCGCATGGCTGGAACGGCCGCTGATATGACGGCGGTTTTCCTGCGCGATGCGATGACGCGCATTGAAGGCTTCGCCCGGCCCGTGCTGGCCGCGTGTGGCGAAGGCGACGCGTTGCGCACGTCCATGACGATGTTGCGTCGGCTGGCGAAATTTGAACCGGTGGACGCCATCGCATTGCGCCGAAAGATCGCCGGGCGTCTGCTGGAAACCGGCTCTTACGTAGTGTGAGAGTGGTGGTGGTGGCAGGCTTGCCGGGTTCCGGCAAATCGACCTGGTTGCGGCAATTCGTGCCCGACGTTCTTTCTTCCGACGATATTCGCGCCGAACTCACCGGCGACGCCGGGGACCAATCCGCCAATGCCCGTGTCTTTTCGCTCTTGCGCGCACGTCTTGCGAAACGCCTCGCGATGGGTAAACAAGTGACGTACGTTGATGCAACGAATTTGAGCCGACGTGACCGGCGTCCGATGATACTTGCGGCCCGAACGGCGAAGGCCCGTGCGGAAGCGGTTTGGTTCGATACGCCACGGGAGGTTTGCCAGGCGCGCAACCGCGCCCGGGGGCGGCAGGTGCCGGCGCATGTGATCGACGCCATGGCCGCAAAATTCACTCCGCCTTCGGAGGCGGAAGGGTTCGACGCAGTGGAAATAATCCATACCGAGCCGTGACCTTCTCAATGGATTTTGGCGATGCCCGAGACAAATATTTCGGGTTTCGTTAACAGACTCACCACCGCCATTCCGGAGTCTTCGAAGTCGTAAAAATAACCGGGCTGCACCAGCACCCCGCGATCCCGCAGTAGTTCTTCCGCGTCCGGAACGCCGGATAACACGGCGGTCCAGCCGGCTTCGACGGGATAAGTACGCAGGCCGGAAGACACCAACACCGCCAGGTTCTGCCGCAACCGGGCGCAGATCTGCTCCTGCACAACTCCGCGCAGAGCGAGCAAACGTTCCAGTGCGCACTGCACCGGCGCGCCCACTGAGAGGTAAGCATCGGCAATAATCTCCAGTCGACCAAGCGCCTCCTGCACCACCCGGTCATCACCCGACACCAGCGTCCAGGCCAGTTTCATCTGCGGCAGGCCAACCGTTTTTGAAAGGCCGTTCAGCGTGAACACCAGCCCTTCGCGCGCACCATCGAGCGACCGCACACTATCGTTGGCTGCATTGAGTTCGTATTCGCGAAAGACTTCGTCGGAGATGACTGCAATTCCGGCACCAGCGGCAAGGGCAAGCAGTTCCTCCCGCTCGTGATGGTGAAGAAAGTGCCCGGTGGGATTGTTGGGATTCACCAGCACGATGGCACGAGTTCGTGCGCTCAGTGCCTGCCGCAGGGTGTGGAAGTCAATGCACCAGCCGTGGTCGAAGAACAATCCGTAATGCCGCACCCCAACCGATTCGAGCGCCGCCAGATGTTCGAAGAGCGGATACGACGGTCGCGGAATCAGAACTTCATCGCCCGGATCGCACAGCAGTTTAAACAACCACGAATAGGCTTCGCTGGTGGAAGCGGTGAGAATCACGCGGTCTGGCCGCGCCCCGTATTCGCGCGCCACGGCTTCACGGGCCATAAGTAATCCGAACGGTTCCGGCTCGTAGCGCAAGGCCCGCGCATCAGCCAGCGCCTCCATGATCCCTTGCGGATACGTAATCCCGGCGCGCGTGGGGTTGGATTCGGTGAGATCGAGAATCTCCGTGCCCGCCGCGCGACGCGCTTCCACCAGTCGCGTCAGCTCATTCACGCCCCTCTCCGCGGGCAGTCTTTTGGAGAAATGGATCACGAGCTCTATATAGTAGTCCTCATGTCTGACTGGAACGCAATCTCCCAGGGCGCCGGCCTGGATATCCCGGCCGATGCGATTGAACGCATCGCGCCCACCCTTGACGCTCTTCACGCCTCGTTTCGCCCCATGCTGGCGAAAATCCCACACACACTCGATCCCGCCATTATTCTTTCAGAAAAGGCGGTGCAGGGCGAATGATGAATCGAATGCTGAACATTGAACAAGCGGCGGCGAAACTGCGCGCGCGTGAAGTGTCTTCGCTGGAGCTCACCGAAGCAGCTTTGCAGGCAGCCGATACAGAGCAACCCCGCACCAATGCGTTTATCACCATCACCGGCGAACTGGCGCGGGAGCAGGCCCGACGCTGCGATGAGGAACTGGCGCGTGGCCTGGACCGCGGCCCGCTGCATGGAATACCCTACGCGCTGAAAGACTGTTTCGCGACGAAAGGCATTCGCACTACCTGCGGCTCGAAGATCTTTTTCGACTACGTGCCCGATTTCAATGCCGCGGTCTATGAAAAGCTCACGGCAGCCGGTGCCGTACTCATCGGTAAGACCGGCATGCAGGAATTTGCCTATGGCATTACGTGTAACAACCCGCACTTCGGCCCCACCCGCAACCCTGCCGATCCCTCGCGCATTCCCGGCGGGTCCAGTGGCGGTTCAGCCGCAGCGGTTGCTGCCGGCACCATTTTCTTTTCGCTGGGCACAGACACAGGCGGATCCATTCGGCTTCCCGCCGCCTATTGTGGCTGCGTGGGGCTGAAGCCGACTTCGGGGCGTGTGAGCCGAAGCGGTGTCATGCCGCTCGATTTCAGCATGGATCACGTGGGGCCGATGACGCGCACGTCGCGCGATGCCGCTCTGGTGATGAACGCCATCGCCGGTCACGATCCGCACGACGACACTTCCTCCCGGCATCCGGCAGGGGATTTTGTTCGCACCCGGACGTCATTGGCAGGCCAGCGCATCGGTGTTCCGGAGAATTTCTATTCGCACAGGGTGGCACCGGAGGTTGCAGCAGCCTACCGCGCCGCCCTCGACCGCGCTGTGGCGCTGGGCGCAAAGCTGGTCCCACTCACTCTCCCCGACCCCGCCGAAGTGAACACCATCAGCCGCATGATCCTGCTGGTGGAGGCCTCGGCTCTGCTGGAGCCACACGTCCACCGGCGTGCCGACTTCGGTGCCGACGTCATCACACTACTGGACCAGGGCCGCCTGATCCGCGCCACAGACTACGTGAACGCACAACGCCTGCGCCGCGTGTTGCAGCGGGAGTGGGCCACGATCTGGAATGAGATCGATTTTCTGTTCACCCCCAGCGCGCCGATTTTCGCCCCACGAATCGGTGAAAGTGAAGTGGATATCGCAGGCTTCGCCGAAGACGTGCGCCTGGCGTCGACCCGTTTCCTGCGGGCGATGAACATTCTGGGATACCCGGCGCTTTCTGTTCCCCTGCAGGGCGCCGAATTACCGGTGGGGCTGCAAATTGTTGGCAAACCGTTCGCAGAGGCAGAAGTGCTGGCGGCGGGGTCGTCGCTGGAAGCCAAGTGAACTTTACCCCAAAGGATGGAAAAGCCTTGCAATTTCGCCCCTTCCTGATTGACAGAATGCTACGGGTTTCCACAGAACAACCCGCCGGTGGTGGCCAGTAAATTCCAAAAATGGAATTCCGGTTACCGGGCATTGGCATAAGCTCTTCTTTATCAATAATTTGAAGTTTTTGTAATTGGCTTTTAACGTGCACATGGGTGGACATATGAAAACGAGGGTGAATCCCATTTCTTTCGTCGCAACCGTGCTCGCGCTCTTCGCGATGCTGACGCTTGCGACGTTCAATCTTTTTGGCCAATCGATCTCCGGTGATATTACCGGCATCGTAATTGACGCTTCCGGTGCCGGTGTACCCAATGCCGCAGTAACGGCGGAAAACCAGGGTACGGGCGTCAAGGGCTCTACAACCACGGCCGCTGACGGCGTTTACCTGTTCCGCAACCTGACGGTGGGCATGTACACAGTTGCGGCGAGTTCGCCCAACTTCGCCCCTGCCAGCGTGCGGGATCTGCAGGTACAGCTAAACCGTCGCGTGACGGCGAACATCACCTTACAGGTGGGATCGTCCACAACGACGGTGGAAGTAACCGGCGCTCCGCCGCCGATTGAAACCACAACGGCGCAGTTGTCGAATACCTACGAAGCCACCCAACTGGCCGAACTACCGACCGCCGGATTCAGCCGCGTTGCGGGCGGTACAGGTATCTATAACCTCAGCCTGCTGGGCGCGGGCGTCTCATCGCAGGGCGGCGTCGGTCAGGGCACTGGTCCTTCCATCGCCGGACAGCGTCCGGAGAACAACACTTTCAGTATTGACGGCGTGAGCAACAACGACCACTTTGTTACCGGGCCGCTGGTGATTGTTCCGAACGAAGCAGTGGCGGAAATTTCTGTCCTGCAAAACCAGTTCAGCGCAGAATTTGGTGGTGCTTCGGGTGGCGTCTTCAACGCCATCGTCAAGACCGGCACCAACCAGATCCGCGGCTCGGTCTATGAGTACTTCCAGAACCGCAACCTGAACGCGGTCGACTCCACCATTTGGACACAGGGTCTGAAGACACTGCCGCGCTATGACAACAACCGCTTTGGCGCAACCGTCGGTGGCCCGGTGATCAAGAACCGCTTGTTCTACTTTGGCAACTATGAGTACAATCCGCTGGGTCAGTCAGCTGTGCCCGGCCAGCCGGTAATAACTCCTACGGCGGCAGGCTTCGCCGCGCTGGGCAATATCGCGAACCTCAGCAAGACCAATCTGGCACAGTTTCAGAAGTACGTACCGGTCGCCCCCATAGGCAATAACCAGTTCGCCACGGTGTCAGGTGTGCGAATTCCGCTGGGAAATGTATCGTTCGCCTCGCCCAGCTATAACAACGCCACCAATGCGCTGGTTTCTCTGGACTTCCACCTGAGCGATAAGGATGAATTTCGCGGTCGCTGGACCTACAACCGGCAGCGTGGCATTGACAACTCTCCCGCGCTGCCCATCTTCTACGGCTCAATTCCCTACGACAACTACTATTTCTCATTATCGGAATTCCACACCTTCAATCCGACCCTGCAGAACGAATTCCGTTCATCGTTCAGCCGGAATAACCAGGCCCAGTCGTCACCGGATTTCACCTATCCTGGTCTCGATGCGTTCCCGAACATCACCGTGGACGAACTCGGTCTGAGTATTGGACCCTCTGGCCCCAGCGGTTCCATTCAAAACCTCTTCCAGCTCTCGGACAATGTGAGCAAGGTGTGGGGAAAGCACAACATCAAAGTCGGCTACAAATTCAGCGACGTCATCCTGACCAGTTACTTTATTCAGCGCGTACGCGGCGACTACGAATATGATCAGCTCAACCAGTACCTGCGCGATTTGACTCCTGACGTGCTGGGCGAACGCTCCGGCGGCCCCAAGGCGATTCCCGCCGGCTTCCTGGAAAACGAGGCGTTCATCAACGACGACTTCCGCGTAAAACCGAACCTGACCCTGAACCTTGGTCTTCGCTACGAATATGTGACGGTTCCGGTGGCTTCACGCGCGCAGAAGTTCAGCGCCATTGCCAGCGTACCGGGTGGCATCACTTTTGCTGAACCGCGGCCGAATAAGAATGAATGGTCTCCACGGCTTGGTTTTGCGTATACTCCGGGCGGCAGCGATAAATGGTCTGTTCGCGGCGGCCTCGGTCGCAGCTTCAGCCTTCCCTATGCCAACCTCACGGCCAATGCTTCACCCCCGTTTTATCAGCAGACGCTGGACGTGGATTTGGATGCCAACGCGCCCAATTTCCTCGCCAATGGTGGCCTGAAAGGTGGAGCGGTAGCGTTGCCGACCGATGCCCGCGGCGCTCGCGGTGTTGTCGGTTCCTATATCTTCGGCAACCAGCGCCCCTATGGCCTCACCTGGACTCTCGGTGTGCAGCGCGTGGTGGGGAAGAATTACACCCTCGAAGTTCGCTATGTAGGAACCAAGGGCGTTCACCTGTATAACCAGTCGCGCCTGAACGTCGGCGCGCGCGTGGACGCGACGAATTTCATTCCGACCTACTTCGCGAATCCCGGTAACGCTGCTCTAGCCGGTCTTTCCCGTACGCTGGGTCAGGTTCGCGGACGCATCCTGCCGGGCGCAACCGCTGCCCGTCCGTTTGACTTCCTGGCCAGCCAGGGCTTCAATTCCAACATCGTCGGCTATGCGCCCCAGGCCTATTCTTCCTACGACGGTCTCGCCGTCCAGCTGAACCGCCGCATGAGCAATAACCTGGGCTACATCCTCGCATTCACCTGGAGCCACCTGCTGGATGATGCCACCGCGACCAACTTCTCTACCTATCTGACACCCCGTCGCGCTCAGGACTTCCAAAACCTGCGTAACGACTGGTCTTCGTCGGCTCTCGACCACCGCTATCGCCTGACCTTTACCCCCACCTACGACTTCAAGATGGCCAAGGGTAACTGGCTGGTGAAGAATGTGATCGGCAACTGGCGCGTCAACGGCACTTACACGCTGGAAGCTCCCGAATTCGCCACCGTTCAAAGCAACGTGGATGCCAATCTGAACAACGATTCGGCGGGTGACCGTACCATCATCAACCCGGCCGGTTCCGCTACAGTAGGGTCTGGCGTAACCGCTTACAACGCGACTGGTCAGGTTGTAGCCGCCGGAAACCCCGGCATCGTGGCCTATGTTGCCAACAACCCCAACGCACGCTACGTAGTGGCACAGCTGGGCGCTCTTGCCAACGGTGGCCGCAACACGCTTTCGCTCAAACGCATTAATAACATTGACATGTCGCTGAGCAAGAGGTTCAATTTCAGTGAGTTCCGTTCCATCGAACTCTCCGGGCAGTTCTTCAACGTTTTCAATCATGCCCAGTACACGGGAGGCTTTTTGAGCGACGTGGCCCGCAACGGTTACACCAGCAGCCGCAGTGACCTTGTACCCAGCAACCCTAACTTCACACGTTTTGATTTGTACTACAACAGCAACTCACGCTCTGGCCAGCTGGTACTGAAGCTTCACTTCTAAGAACCGGTCCAATCCGCAACAAACACCGGGGTGGCGCTCACGCGCCACCCCGGTTTTCATTTCCGCTTCGCATTTCTGGGATACTGGGAGAATCCATGGGAAAGCGCGTTTGGAACATCCTGGCCGTCATTCTGCTGCTGGTCTCGGCCACTCTGGTGGTGTGGCAGGGTTCGTTCAACGTTGGCTCCTTCCAGCCCGGTAATCCCGAAGTAACGTTCGTCTACTTCGGCGTCTCCATTCTGATCTTTCTGCTGATGCTGGTGCTGGGCTTCCGCCTGGCCCGCATCGTCTTCAAGCTGTGGGTGGAGCGGCGTACCGGGCGGCCTGGTTCACGCATCCGTACCAAGCTCGTGGCCGGCGCGCTCGTCCTCAGCTTCATGCCGGTCTTCTTCATGGTGCTGTTCAGCTATTACGTCATGAACCGGACGCTGGCCCGCTGGTTCATTGGCCCTACCGAGCACGTGGTTACCGACTACGTCAACATTGCCGCTGCCTTGAATCATCAGACCCGCGCCAGGGCGCTCGCCGAAGCGCAATTGCTGGCGGGCATGGTGGAAGCGCGCGAACAGGTTTCCAGCCGCCCGGCAGGTTCGGCATGGCTTGCGGAATTCTGCCGCATGCGCGGCATTACGGCCGCCCGCATACTGCCTGCGGAATCGATGACGCCGGTTGCCACTTTCGGCCGTATTCCCGGGCCGCGCGAAGCACCCTCGGTAGCCGCAGCCGCACCCATCATGGTGGGCCGCGCCGAAACCGGCTCGGTTGTGGTGATTGAGACCGTGCCCCTGGACATCGCCGAGCAGCGCGAAATCGTAGGCCATTCCAACGATCTGAAGCAGCTCTCGGCGCAGCAGCGCCTCATCCGCAACAGCCTGGTGAACGTGCTGGGTTTGATCGCACTCTTCATTCTGTTCATTGCCACCTGGCTGGCGCAGTTCCTGGCGCGCCAGATCAGTAACCCCATCACCGCGCTTCTGCACGCGGCAGAAGAGGTGAGCCACGGCAATTTGAGCTATCGTCTGGATGTCCAGGCGATCGACGAACTGGCCCAGCTGGTGGCCGGCTTCAACCGTATGACAGCCGACCTGGAAGCCAACCGCGCGGAACTGGAATCACGCCGTCGTTTCACCGAAACCATCCTCGAAAGCATTCCCAGCGGAGTCATCTCGGTGGATTCCGCCGGTGCCGTACAGCGCGTGAACAAGGCTCTGGGAGAGATGCTGCCGGGCACTCCACTCACGGCCGGCATGCGTCTGGATGAAATTCTTCCGCGGGAAGACGCCGCAGAGCTTCGTTACCTCATGAATCGCGCCCGGCGTACCGGCCTCGCCTCCGGTCAGTTTGAATTGCAAACGCCGGGAAAAACACTCCACCTGGCCATCACCGTATCCGCGGTGGAACGCTTCCGCAATGCCGGCTTCGTGATTGTCATTGAAGACACCAGCGACCTGTTGCGCGCCCAGAAGACCGCCGCCTGGAGCGAAGTAGCCCGCCGCGTGGCGCACGAAATCCGCAATCCGCTGACACCCATCACGCTCTCTGCCGAACGCATCCTGCGCCAGGCCGATCGCGCGGGCATTCCCCGCGCCACGGCGCAGATTCTGCGCGAATGCGCCAGTACGATCCTGGATGAAACCGCCTCGGTGAAACGACTGGTTGACGAGTTCTCACAATTCTCCCGTCTGCCCTCCGCGCAGCCCGTACTGTGTGATCTGAATGAGGTGGTCCGCAGTGGTCTGAATTTCTTCGATGGCCGACTGGATGGTATTCAGGTGCATGTCGATCTGGCGCCCGATCTGTCGCCTGTCCTGATGGATCCGGAGCAGTTCAAGCGCGTCATCGTCAATCTGGTGGATAACGCCGCTGAGGCCATGCAGGACTCGCCCGTGCGCATTCTTCAAGTGGAGACCAGACCCGGGCTGGCGGAGACTGTGGAGATTGTGGTGGCCGATTCCGGCTGCGGCGTTACCGCCGACCAGAAGGAGAAACTTTTTCTGCCTTATTTCTCCACCAAGGACCGCGGCACCGGCCTTGGCCTTGCCATCGTGAGTCACATTCTGGCCGAGCACGGAGCCACGGTTCGCGTGGACGACAACAAGCCCGCAGGCGCCATGTTTACTATTGAAGTACCGGTGGCTGCGCTGGAAGAACAAAGCCCGGCGTTGGAAAGCCCGGCGTTAACCGCATGAAGCCTTCACGCATTTTGATTGTGGACGATGAGCCCGGCATCCGCCAGTCTCTCAGTGGTGTGTTGCGTGATGAGGGCTATATTGCAGACTCCGCTCCCAGCGCGGAGGAAGGTCTGGAGGCGTTGTCCCGCGCAGTTTACGAAGTGGTGCTGCTGGATATATGGCTGCCCGGCATGGACGGCCTGGAAGCCCTCACGCGCATCCAGCAAATTGCGGCGGCGGATCGCCCGGTAGTCGCCATGATCTCCGGACACGGCACCATAGAGACTGCGGTGAAGGCCACCCGCCTGGGTGCCTTCGACTTTCTGGAGAAGCCGCTATCCATTGACCGCGTACTCCTTTTGGTCAAGAATGCGCTTGACCACAGGCGTCTGAGGCTGGAGAACGATCAACTTCGTGAGACGGCCGGAACCAAATCGAATATCGTGGGTGAGAGTGTGCCCATGAAAGCACTTCGGCAGCAACTGCATCTGATGGCACCAACCAATGGCCGTGTGCTGATCTTTGGCGAAAGCGGCACCGGCAAGGAACTGGTGGCGCATGCATTGCACGCGCTGAGCCTGCGCTCCGGCAAACCGTTTGTAGAAGTCAATTGCGCCGCCATTCCCGACGACATGATTGAAAGCGAACTCTTCGGGCACATGAAGGGCAGCTTCACTTCCACCCATGATCGGAAGATCGGCAAGTTCCAGAAGGCCGATGGCGGAACGCTCTTTCTGGATGAGGTGGGAGATATGAGCCTGCGTACGCAGGCCAAGGTTCTTCGCGCGCTGGAAGAACAGCGTTTCGAGCCTGTCGGCGCGCACGAATCGGTACAGGTGGATGTGCGGGTGGTGGCGGCCACAGCCAGGAATCTGGAAGAAGAAATCGACAAAGGCAATTTCCGCGAAGCGCTTTTCTACCGCCTCAACGTTATTCCTTTTCACGTTCCGCCGCTGCGCGAACGTCGCGAGGATATTCCGGCGCTGGCCAGCTATTTTCTGGAAGAGTTCACCCGGGCCTACGGCCGCAAGCCCAGGGAATTAACTCCACAGGCCCTGGACCTGCTGCGCGAATACCACTGGCCGGGCAATGTGCGCGAACTGCGCAACGTGATTGAGCGGACCGTAATTCTGCATCCGCAAAGCCGCATCGAGGCCCGGCACATTCCTCTGCTAAGCCGCAAGCCGGCGGCGGAAAAAACCGGCGAGCGTTATGGCAGCCTGCAGGAAGTGCGCGAAGCTGCCGAGCGCGAATATATTCTGAAGAAGCTGGAAGAAGCGGGCGGCAATGTGAGCCGCGCCGCGGAGTTATTGGGTCTGGAGCGCAGCAACCTGTACCGCAAGATGCGTTCGCTGGGCATCGCGCCCCGCGAATAGACCGAACCCTGGTTGAGAGCAGCAACGCCACCCGCAGCAGCCGTGGCCCCGGCCCCGTAGTCATCAGGCTGGGGGGCAGGCGCATCGCCCGAAGATCCCGTTTCGTGCCGTCAGAGGTTGCGGAAATCAGACGCGAGCGGGGCTGTGCGGGAGGGCAGGGTCGATTGTGGGCTCCATCATCGCTCCTGCCCTAAATCGGTACTTCCACCTGATTCAAAATTTCCTGCAGAATGCTTTCAGCCACCGCACCCGCACCGTTACGCCGCATCGCCGGCACGGTGCGTGAAGCGGCTGTAACGCGGTGCGCCAGCACCGGCAGGGCCAGTTCCTTCACGTCGTCAGGCAGCGCATATTCGCGGCCTTCCAGAACCGCATACGCCTGCACCGCCCTGTACAGTGCCTGCGCACCGCGCGGACTTACACCCAACGCCAGGCCCTCGTGATTGCGCGTCCGCTCTACAATCGTCAGCAGGTAGGTGACAATGGCATCATCCACAGCCACCTGCTTCACCGCGTCCTGCAATTCGCGCAGTTCCGCAAGGCTCAGAACGAGCGGAGTACAGTCGCCGTGTTGCGCTTCCCCCTGGCGCAGAATTTCGCGCTCGCTGGCAGCATCGGGATAGCCGATCCGGATGCGCATCAGGAAACGGTCGAGTTGCGATTCCGGCAGCGGATACGTGCCATGATGCTCCACCGGATTCTGCGTCGCGATCACCATGAACGGCTCGGGCAGCGGCAGCGGTCTGCCCTCCACCGAAACCTGCTGTTCGTTCATGGCCTCCAGCAGCGCGGATTGCGTCTTCGGCGTGGTCCGGTTGATCTCGTCGGCCAGCAGAAAATTGGCAAAAACCGGGCCCGGCTTGAATTCAAACTCCCCGCTTCGGGAGTTGTAGATAGTCACACCCAGCACGTCGGAAGGCAGCATGTCGCTGGTGAATTGCAGGCGATGAAAGCTGCCATCCACGGAACGCGCCAGCGCCTGGGCAAGAGTGGTTTTGCCCACCCCCGGCACATCTTCAATCAACAAATGCCCGCGGGCCAGAAGGCACACCAGAGCCATTCGCACCGCATCGGGCTTACCCCGCAGACTGGCTTCGATTGCGGTTTCCAGTTCACGGAGTTTTCCTGACGAGACCAGCACGCCGGCCATGGCGGAAAAGGATGGCATGAATTCCCAGAATACACCGCAAAAAGCGGTTACTGTTACTTTTCCCTTGTTAGGCGGAATACCACGAACACCGGACGGCCATTGGAATCGGTGACGATCCGCTCAACCCGCTCGCCAAACCCGGCCTCGGTCGCCGCCGCACGGAAGCGCTGGTTGATGCCCGGGAAGGCCTGATTGTCATCGGTGTGGCGGACAAAGATGCGGTCCGGCGGTTCAATCATGGTGAGGAAATCCTTCCGCCTGGCTTCGTTCATCGGTCCCGCCAACTGGTCAGACGCCACAAACAACCGCAGGTCACCGTCATGCAGCAGGCGAATGCCGTTGAGAAACCCCCAGTCCACCGCTCCAATCCAGGTCTTCTTGTCCTTCTCCAGATCGGCGGAGAGGCGGTCAATCGCATCGGTCCAGACCCCGGTGGGGCCAGCCGTGGCAAAGCTATACAAGTACTCGTTCAGGTTGAGCAGATTGCCCACACAGAAGATGCCGACGAGCAGCACCAGTGCTTTGCCTCCGACCCGACCGATTCGCTTCGCCACAGCGGCCCAGGCAATACCCAGGAAGATCGCCGGAAAGGGCCAGAGCAACACGACATGATGCGGCGCACCGCCGGTGCCTTCATTCAGAGCCATCTGTAGCCACGCCACGCCTGTAGTCACCAGCAGAAACAGCAACAGGCGCGAGACGGGCGAAGCAATGAGGAACGCAAAGCAGGCGAGGCCGATCAGCCACGCCGTAACCATCCAGTTGGAATAGTGAACACCGGCCACACGGGCGATCACCGCATAGCCTCGCTCCAGCACTGTTCGTGGTGCGCGGCGGTTGGCAGCAGCACGGTTGTTCGCCATATAGCCCCAGAGTGAGGAACCGTCGATTCCCTGGCGCAGCGCAATCAGCTTATGCGGCAGTGCGGACGAATTAAACTTCGTATTCTGCGTCGCCGTTTCCCCGTGCCGTGCCACGTTGTACCAGATGAGAGGTGCGGCACCCAGGCAGAAACAGACCGCCGCTACCGCCAGCGCACGGGGGCGACACCGCGCCAGCGTTTGTAACGGCCACGCCACGAACGCCCCCACCAACATCCCGGCCAGCGGCCAGGCCAGCAACGCCTTGTCCCACATTCCCAGACCCCAAAAGAAAAAACCCGCGGCCAGCCATTTCACTGCGCCCGAGCCCAGCCAGACCTGCACCGCAACCAGGCCCGCCATCAGCAGCAGGTGTTGTAGCGCAACCGGACCCCAGTCAAACGTGTTGGTCATCAGGAACGTGGCATCGGTGGTAAGCAGCGCAAGGGCAACCAGCGCCGCGGCGTTTCCACCTGCGCGCCGTGTGAATATCCACGTCAGCCACAAAGTGCCCAGACCCATCAGCAGCACGGGCACACGCACGGTCCATTTATTGGGAACGAAGAAATGCAGAATGGCCTGATAGATCCATGTCTTCAGTGCACCGGTATAGCTCATCACCATGAAAGGGATGTGCCAGGTTCCTATATCAGCCGTATACCAGGCCACCTCAGGTTGATAGATGGGGCCTGAGAAGAACAACTCGTCGTTGTGCAATCCGGGGTAAGGAATCAATGCGAGGCCCAGCATGAAAAACAGCAGCAGGCACAGCGTGGCAAACAGCCAGGGCGGAAACGGAAACAGAGATCGCTCTCCGCTCATCTGAGCGGCGACATCGGCCGGCGCGGCCTGGTCGCCGCGCCTTCTTCTTCTTTGATGATCTGCGGCCGAAACAAAGGATCTACCTGAGGCGGCGCAGGCATCGGATCGTTGCGCACCGCATGATCCAGATAGGTACGGAAAGCGGGCTGTTCCGGCAGGGCGGCGCGATTCTGCCCCGGCGTGCGTTCCACGAGGCGTTCCACCGTTGTCACCAGACGCTGCAGGTGGCCCTCCAGCAGATTGAACCGCTCGCGAAGGTCATCCACTGCTTTGGCCTGGTTGCGCACGACCTTCTCGATGGGTTCAACCCGTGCCGCAACGCGATCCTCCACCATGTGCTCAATTGTGGTGAGAGTCCGGCGGTTCAGTTTGGCCAGATCTTCTTCGATCTGCAACCGCATATGGTCCATGCGATTCTCCATCTGTCCTTCCAGCCCGCTCTCGATCTTTGCCGGTACATCGCCGCCATGCAACACCATCTGGTTGCGGGATTCCGCGGCTTTGGTAATGTAGCTTTCCGCTCTGGCTAACCGGCCCTGCAAAGTTTCCAGCTCTGCGGCCTGCCCGCGGATCAGCTTTTCCACTTCCGTGGCGGCCGCCCCGCTAAGCGGCAGCAGCGCAGTTGAAGGTGCAGGCGAGATGCTCTCCACCAGACGCACCCTCGCTTCCAGCCGTTCCAGCCGACTGATGACTTCTATCTGGAGAGGGTCGCCCATGGTAGCGCCAAATGTTGCAATGCCGAAACTGGTTTAAGCCTCCGCGGTCGTACGTGCGTGGAGCAAGCGGGGCAGCAGACTCCATGCGCCAAACAGCGCGGCTGAAAACAACAAATCGCCGGCCAGTGTACGTCCCCAGAACGGCAGGGCCGCCGCGTAGCAGGTTGCAAGACCCGCCAGATCGTGAGAATAGAAAGCGGTGCCGCGAACCACGCCCGCCATCCAAACCGCGAAATTCGACAGCAGAAAGAACTGCAGGCTACACAGAAACGCAGCGGCACCCACGCGGGTCGCCGTAGGTTCCGCCACCATCCGGCGGCCAATCCAGACACTGATCATGAAGCTCAGATAAATAACCGGAGAGCTCCAGGTATAGCCGCCTACCAGCGGATCCGTGGCCACCATAACCGCCAACGGCAACAAATACGCCAGCCAGCCGGAGATTCGCGATCCCGCAAAAAGACACGATGCGCCCAGTGGAGTGAAATTCGGCGCGTGTGGCACCAGGCGGCCCAGAGCGCTGAGTGCGGCAAGGCCAATGGCATAGCGCCGGGATTGAGGAGTGTTGGACATGTAGATTACTTTTCCTATGGTAACGCCGTCAGGCGTCTCCCTGCGGCGGGGACGAGTGATTGGGATCCCAAAGTGTTTCCGCTACCCCGAGTTGGTGGCTGGCCCAGCGGCTCCATACGAAGAACGCGTCGCTGAGCCGGTTCAGATATCGCACGATACGCGGATCGATCTCGGTGTGTCCGGCCAGTGCTACGACGGCGCGTTCGGCCCGGCGACACACTGTACGGCAAACGTGCAGTTCGGCGTTAACCCGCGCTCCTCCCGGCAGAACAAAGGAGCGCAGCGGTTGCAGCACTTCGTTCATCCGGTCCATCTCTTCTTCCAGCCGAAGAGAATCGGCGTCGGTAACCCGTGCCTGGCGCGGATGCACGTCCTCCGGCAGAGTGGCCAAAATGGATCCGGCATTGAATAACTCATGTTGCACACGAAGCAGAATTTCATCCAACTGGCGCAGGCGGTCATCTGCACAGGCGGATTCCCGCGCAATCCCAACGAAGCTGTTCAGTTCATCTACCGTGCCGTAGGCTTCAATACGCGGGTCATTCTTGGCGAGGCGCTGCCCACCCGCCAGACTGGTTTTGCCGTCGTCGCCGCGCCGTGTATAGACACGGTTGATGGCGAGGCGTGGAGCATCAAATTCAGGCACTTATCGGGCCCGCGCCAGACTCCACTTCACGCCCGCCACCAGATTGAACAGCGGCGCGGGATAGCCGTAGATTTCCTCGTAGCGTTGGTTAAAGAGGTTATGGAGATTGACGTACGTGGTGAGGTTACCGCGCACGCGGTAGTTCAGATTCACGCCAATATTCTGATATCCGTTGTGGTTGTAGAAGCCCGCGTACGCTCCATAGTTCGGCTCCACATCCAGCGCGTGGCCGCGGAAACCGCTGGTTACGTTGGCATCCAGTTTGCGATAGCGGAAGGTGGCCACCATGCCGCCCGAATGCTTTGGTCGTCGCGGCAGCGGCTGGCCGACGCGGTAGTACCGCTGCACCAGACCACTGCCACCGTCCAGGGAAAGCACGCGGGTTTCCAGCCACGTATAGTTGCCGGTGAGGTTCACCCAGCGCGCAGGCCGGAAGGTTGCACCGGTCTCTAAACCGTGTGCGCTGGCATTGGCCAGATTGTCCGTGGAGAAGCGCGAGAGACTGGCGAGGGTGCCGCCCAGCGACACGATCAGATCCTCATAACGATTGCGGAAGAAAGTCGCATCCAGCGATACCACGCCGTGCACCAGACTTTGCGCGGCGCCTGCATCGAAACTGCGCACCCGCTCAACCGCCAGCGCCGGATTGTTGGTGAAAGCCAGATCCGAACCTCCAGGAGGCCGAATCCCCGTGCCATAGGAAGCATGCAACCGCGTTGTCGGAGTTACCAGAAACGCAGCGGAAATCTTCGGACTTACCTTTGTATCCGTCCGCGCCTGAAATACCGGACGCGGCGGATACCCACCCGGGTTGCCGGGAAGCAGAGGCGTCCGATAAACCTCGCCGCGCACGCCGGCATTGAGGAACAGGCGCTGCCTGTATACATACCGCGCTTCCCCGTAGATGCCTTCGTTGTCGCGCCGCAGCAGAAAGCGGCTGGTGCCATCGGTAACAAACGTGTTGCGCATCTCTTCGCGGTCCCATGCAAAACCCGCCGCAACCGTCAGATCTTTGCGCACCGCCCACGTCTCGCGCGCTTCCCCCGTAATGCGGATGTCTTTGTTGAAACTGTTGCCGTACGGGCTGATGTAGAAACTGTTGTTCAGCGAGAAGCCGGCAAAAATATCGTGGCGCAGATGCGCATTGGCATCGTTCTGGTAGTGCAGTCCGTAGACCGACGTATAGTTGCGATTCCGGCTGATCTTGTCGATTCCGCTGTACAGCCCGGCGGGATTGGAACCGAACGGACCCGGCGCGCCCGCGTCGTTATCCGCATAGTCGCCAAAAGCAAACAGGCTCTGTGCCCGCCAGCGGCGCTGCGCCGTCAGCAGCACCGCATCGTTGCGATAGTCCGCGTTGGCAACCGGGCCATTGGCCCGCAAAGTGGAGCCGGAACCCGCAAAGCCCCAGTTCCGCCGCATGCCCGACCCGCTCACCGCGAACCGGTTCTCCGCATGCGTGCCGCCTTCGGAAAGGAAGTCAAAACTCGACCCGCCGTCCGGCGTTCGCGTCACAAAATTGATCACACTGCCCAGAGCATACGATCCATAGACCGCGCTTTGCGGCCCGCGGGCCACCTGTATTTCCTGCAACAGGTCAGCCGGAATGTGCGAAAAATCGTAGAACCCGCCGAAGTAGAACGAGTTCACCGGCACACCGTTGATCTGCACCAGATTGTATTTGGAATCTCCTCCGCGGGTAAAGAGCGAAGTCACCGAACCGCGTTGCCCGCTTTGCGAGAACACCATGCCGGGCAGTTGCCGCAACAGATCCACCGCTTGCGCTTCATTACGTTCCCGCAGTTCCAGGCTGGTAATGACACTGGTGCTGCTGCCCACCTCTGCGGTTGGAGTATCCAGCGCGGAACCCATCACCCGCACTGAATCCGATTGCGGGCTCAACGCCAACTGCACTACCGGCGACCCTGCCGGCACCGTCACCGTGTGGAAGCCCGCCGCGGTCACCCGTAACTGCACTTCCTCGTAGAGCGGAGAGACGTAGAAGTCGAACTGGCCCCGGTCATCAGTGACTTGTTGCAGGATTACGCCGACCGGAGTAACCGCCGCCACAAGAGCCCCCGCCACAGGCAATTTCGCCGGGTCGATGACTACACCTTTCAATTGGGCTGCGCGAACCGGAACAATTCCGGCGCACAAAAAGAGTACAAAAACAGAAAATCTGCGTAGTGTCATATATCAGGCAGCCCCCGCTGCCATCCTTTCTGCATCGGGGCATTGTTCCGGAATTCGGATCACGCGGGCCGGTCTCCTGACTTGCGCGTCACCGGACCCGTTCGCCTTCCCATCCCGCGAGGGACAGTGGCATTTTGAACGGGCCCTCAGCGCTTACAGTGGCGGGGCCGTGCTGGATTTTCACCAGCTTCCCATGTACTACGCCTGCGTGCTGCCTCGAGCAACTCCACCGTACCATACGGCGGCTCAGGTGGCCGCCGCGCACCAACTCCACCGGCGTCTGCAGATGGAACGAAATCCGGGCACGCGCACTTACGCCGTGCCGGTCAGCTATTCGTTATCTTCGGGCCGATGCAGGCAACTTTGATCCGGCGTCGGACTCCTGGTCTCGGCCACTCAATGTGAATCCGGTATTGACCACTTTTCACCTTTCCGTGCCAGCGTTGTTCAAAGGATCCGGGAAGGTCATCCGGTTGGCAGCCGCCGTGCCCTCACTCCTGCCAATCTGGCGATTTCACCCGAGCCGCCACATCCCCACCCATCCGCGCGAAGTGCTTCGTATTCCACGTGTAAATCATCTCCGCCTTCGCCTTCATCGCGCAACCGGCGAGAAGCGCGTCGTAGATCCCGCCGCCCACCACTCCCAGGGCTGCCGCCCGTTCCAGAATTGCCACGTAGTCGCCCTCCGCACTAACGGTGCCAAATCCCGCGGCCCGGTCACGCCCGAAGGCAAAGCCCGTTCCGCGCGCAACAACCTGAAACACGGACTCCTCAGCTCCGACATGATTCTCCCTACCGAAGACGCTGCAACCGTTCTCGCCTCCCACGCGTGCCTCGCCGCAGACCTCAACCCAACCAACGAAGTCGAATACCTCGTCGGCAAAAATTTCGTCAGGCCGCCGCCGAACGCAACGAGATCGCACGTCACCCACACCTGTCCGGCGTCCAGGCCACCCTCAAAGCCCTCGATACGCTCCAACAGCCTGGTCAGATCTACCCGCTCTACCGCCGCTACGAAATGACTCATGAGCGATCTTGATACCGCGCCCTGAACAACCTCATACGGGTTCGCGAAAACGGCGGCTTTCCGCCTTCTGAACCCCAACCATTCGAACCTGAGAATCCGCCATCTCCCCCGCCTGCAACAACATGCAGCGAGCCAAACGAACCCGCTGCCTTCCCCGCTTCGCCTTCCGGGCCACGTCACTCCGCATTCACCGATGCGCATAACCCAACCGCCAGCCCCGCGAATCTCCTACAATCCCTATATATGCTGCGTAAGTACTTCGCTCTTGCGACCCTCGGCCTCGCTGCCCTGGTTTTCATCGCCCCGGCTCTGGACGCCCGGCAACCTGTCCACGCCCGCAAGGCCATGGTCGTCGCGCGCGAAGCCCACGCCACAGACGCCGGTGTTGCCACATTGCAAGCCGGCGGCAACGCCATCGACGCGGCGGTCTCCGTGGCCATGGCACTCGCCGTCACCCATCCCTCTGCCGGCAACCTCGGTGGCGGCGGCTTCATGCTGGTTCGCTTCGCCGACGGACGCTCAACCTTCATCGATTTCCGCGAACGCGCTCCCAACGCCGCCTCCCACGACATGTATCTCGGCCCCGATGGCAAGCCCACCGAAGACTCCCTGGTCGGCTATCGCGCCAATGGCATCCCCGGCACTGTCCGCGGCATGGAATACGCGCATTCCAAATACGGCAGGAAGCCGTGGAAAGACCTGATCGACCCGGCCATCAAACTCGCGCGCGATGGCTTCCCGCTCTCCTACGGTCTTTCAGAAAGCCTGCGCTCAAAGAGCCTCGTCGAACGCTTCTCCCGGTTCCCCGAATCCAAACGCATCTTCCTCAAAGACGGCGCGCTCTACGAATTCGGCGAAACCTTCAAACAGCCCGACCTCGCCCGCACACTCGAACGCATTCAGAAAAAGGGTGCGAAAGATTTCTATGAAGGCGAGACCGCGCACCTCCTCGCTGCCGATCAGAAGGAACATGGCGGCATCCTGACCCTGGAAGACCTCCGCGATTACAAGGCCATCGAGCGCAAGCCCGTCGAAGGCAAGTACAAGAACTTTGGCATCATCGCCGCTCCGCCCCCCAGTTCCGGCGGTGCCGGCATCATCCAGATGCTGGGCATTCTCGAGGGTTCCGGCTACGACAAAGCCGGCGCCGGTTCCGCCCTCTCGCTGCATTGGGAAGCGGAAGCCATGCGCCGCTACTTCGCCGACCGCTCCGAACACATGGGCGACCCCGACTTCGTCAAAGTTCCCCTCCTCTCGCTGCTCAGCCCCAGATACATTGAGAAGCTGCGCGCGAGCATCGATCCTCTGAAAGCCACACCCTCAACCGATATCAAGCCCGCCACCAACCTCGCCGCCTACGAGAGCATGGAGACCACCCACTACTCCATCGTCGACGCCGAAGGCAACGCTGTCTCCGTCACCTATACGCTCAACGGTGGCTTCGGCTCCGGCGTGGTTGCCAAAGGCCTCGGCTTCCTGCTCAATAACGAAATGGACGACTTCGCGCCCAAGCCCGGTGAACCCAACGGCTACGGCCTGGTGCAGGGCGAAGCGAATTCCATTGCGCCCCACAAAACACCGCTCTCCTCCATGTCGCCCACCATCGTGACGAAGGATGGCAAACTCTACATCGTGGCCGGTTCTCCCGGTGGCCCCACCATCATCAACACCGTCTTCCAGACCATTCTGAACATCATGGATTTCGGCATGAACGCCCAGGAAGCCGTGGACGCGCCGCGCATTCACCACCAGTGGATGCCCGATGTACTGCAGGTGGAAAAATCCCTGTCGCCCGACACCATTGAAGCCCTCAAAGCCCGCGGCCACAACGTACGCGTCTCGGGCCAAATCGGTGAACTGGCAGTAATCCGAATCGTCGATGGCTGGGTGGAAGGTGCCGCCGACGGCCGCGTTGAAGCCAAGGCAAAAGGCTACTAACCAGTGCCGCCTTCCCCTCCCCCTCCCCGGGCACGCGGCTTTAGTCGCGTCTCTGGCTTCCCTCCCCAGGACCTCATCTAATGCAACGCATGATCTCCAGCCACGTGGTGGTGAATCATCGCCTCACTACGTCATGGCTGGGCAAAGTAGAAGCCGCCGGTGTCGCGGGCGTGGAGATTTTCTGCGCCATGCAACATCTCGATTGGCGCAACCGCCAGCAGGTGGAAGAACTCGGTTACTTCTTCCGCGATTCCGCACTCAAGCTCCACTCCCTGCATTCGCCCATGCATACGGACACGCTCTGGGGACGCTCCGGTCCCGACACTCACATCAACATTACGCACCGTAACAAAGCCGAGCGCATCCGCTGGGTCGATGAAATCAAGCGCGTTCTGGAAATCGCCGAAGTTGTACCCTTCGGCTATCTCGTCCAGCACCTCGGTGACAAAGACCAGGAATTCCGCGAAGAGGCCTTCGAAGCCGCTTATAATTCGCTCGAAGAGCTCTGCCTTTTCGCCCGCCAGCGCGGTGTGGAAATTCTTCTGGAGAATATTCCCAACGAACTCTCCAGCGCTTCTCGTCTGCGCTATTTCAACGAGTTCACGCACCTCAACATGAACTTCGTTTTCGATACCGGCCACGCCCACCTCGGCGAAGGCATCGAGCACGAATTCAACATCATGCGCGACCGCGTACGTTCTCTGCACGTCCACGATAACGATGGCGTCAGTGATCTCCACCTCTTCCCCGGCGGGCTTTTTCCTGGCACTGAAGGTGGCACCATAGACTGGTCCGCCGTGATGGAAATGCTTCGCGCCCGGCCCGTTCAATACCCGCTGATGCTTGAACTAAAAGAAGTCGCGGACATGCAGCACCCGCTCACCGAAATCCAGCGCGTCTTCGATCATCTCGAAGCGCCACAAACCACCCATGCCTAATAGAATCTCCATTGCGAACGCCGCCGCGCATGTCGGCGAGTCCGTCGAAATCCCCGGCTGGCTATACAATTTGCGCAAGTCCGGCAAAATCGCCTTCCCCATCCTGCGCGATGGCACAGGCCTCATCCAGTGCGTTGCCGTCAAGAGCGCGCTGCCCGAAGAGACCTTCGACGCCCTGACGCATCTCACCCAGGAATCGTCCCTCATCGTCCGCGGTAAAATCCGCGCCGAAGCCCGCGCCCCCGGTGGTTACGAGCTGGACGTGGAATCAGCGGAGATCTTCCAGAAAGTCTCCGAAGCCGATCCCTACCCCATCACGCCCAAAGAACACGGCACAGATTTCCTGATGGATCACCGTCACCTGTGGCTGCGCTCCCAGCGCCAGCACTCCATCATCCGCGTCCGCCACGAAATCATCAAGGCCGTTCGCGATTACTTCGATGACAGTGGCTTCACCCTCGTCGATACGCCCATCTTCACCCCGGCCGCCTGCGAAGGCACCACTACGCTCTTCGAGGTGAATTATTTCGACGACGAGAAGGCCTACCTCACGCAATCCGGTCAGCTCTACAACGAAGCGACCGCCATGGCCTTTGGCAAGACCTATTGCTTCGGCCCCACTTTCCGTGCCGAGAAATCCAAGACCCGCCGCCACCTCACGGAGTTCTGGATGGTGGAGCCCGAAATGGCCTGGGCGGATCTCGACGATGTCAAACAACTCGCCGAAGGTCTCATCCTGTACATCGTCGGGCGGGTTCTGGAAAAGCGCCGCGAAGAACTAAAGGTCCTCGAACGCGACGTCACCAAACTCGAATCCATCGCCGGACCCTTCCCCCGCATCAGCTATGACGACGCAGTAAAAATTCTCCAGGCCAACGGTTCGGAAATCCAGTGGGGCGGCGATTTCGGCGGAACCGACGAAACCATCCTCACCCAACAGTTCAGCCAACCCATCATGGTGGATCGCTTCCCCACCGCCATCAAGGCCTTCTACATGCAGCCCGCGCCGGAGCGCCCCGAAGTCGCGCTCGGTGTCGATCTGCTGGCGCCCGAAGGCTACGGCGAAATCATCGGTGGCGGCCAGCGCATTCACGATCCCGAACTTCTGCTGCAGCGCATCCACGAACACAACCTGCCCGTGGAAGCCTTCCAGTGGTTCATCGACCTCCGCAAGTACGGCACCGTGCCTCACGGTGGTTTCGGCATGGGCATTGAGCGCTGCGTATCGTGGATGTGCGGCCTGGAGCACATTCGCGAAACCATCGCCTTCCCCCGCATGTTGAACCGTCTGCGTCCATGACCAGAAAAATAGCCATTATTGGAGCCCCGCAGGATCTGGGGCAGGGACGCCGCGGTGTCGATATGGGCCCGTCCGCGCTGCGTGTTGCCGGCATCGGTCGCCGCCTCGCCGCGCTTGGGCACGATGTGGAAGACCGGGGCAATATTCCTGTGGTGCAGCCCGAAAGTATCTCCGATCCCGGTTCGCCGAAAGCCCGCAACCTCGCGCAGATTGCCGAAGCGTGCGAGATAGTCGGCCACCTGACCGCGCAGGCTCTGCACGATGGCCGCACGCCTCTTGTACTGGGTGGCGATCACTCCATTGCCGCCGGCAGCGTCTCCGGCGTTGCTCATCACTTCCGTGCTCATGGAAACGCGACTGCAGTCGCGTCCCCCGGCGCCGCAATCGGCCTCATCTGGATTGATGCCCACGCCGATATGAACACGCCGCACACCAGCCCCAGCGGCAACGTACACGGCATGCCACTTGCCGCCATCGCCGGCCTCGCGCCCGATTCGCTCGCCGGCCTCTTCGGCTTCTCCCCCAAGGTGAAGCCTGCCAACATCGCCCTCGTCGGTCTCCGCGATGTCGATGAACTCGAACGCATCAACGTCCGCGATTCCGGTGTCCGCGCTTTCACCATGCGCGATATCGATGAACGCGGCATGCGGGCGGTCATGGAACAGGCCATCGCCTTCGCCTCTGAAGGTACGGTCGGTTTCCACCTCTCGCTCGACATGGATTTCGTCGATCCTGCAATCGCTCCCGGTGTGGGCACCGCGGTGCCGGGCGGCGGCACGTATCGCGAAGCCCACCTGGCTATGGAAATGATTTGCGACTCCGGCCGCATGCTCTCCATGGATGTGGTGGAAGTCAATCCCGTGCTCGACACCATGAACCGTACCGCCGACCTTGCCGTTGAACTGGTCCTGTCGGCGATGGGAAAGAGAATCCTGTGAAACTTCGCGTCGCAGTTGTTTACGGAGGTCGCAGCGGCGAGCATGAAATCTCCCTCCGCTCGGCCGGGTCAATCATCGCAGCCCTTGACCCTGATCGCTACGAGGTCAGCAAATTCCTCATCGGTAAAGACGGCCGCTGGTCGCCCGGACCCATCCTGCCCGAACCCGGCGCGCATCCCGATATCGACGTCGTCTTCCCTGTCCTGCACGGCACCTTCGGTGAAGATGGCACCATGCAGGGCCTCTTCGAACTGGCCGATCTTCCCTACGTAGGCGCCAATGTTCTGGCCTCTGCGCTTTCCATGGATAAGGACGCCATGAAGTGTATCTGCCGCGACGCCGGCCTTCCCGTAGTGGAATGGATCGTCCTGCACCGCGATGAACTCGATGCGGATCGCATCGTTCGGGAACTGCCCTTCCCGGTCTTCGTCAAGCCCGCCAATCTTGGTTCTTCCGTCGGCATCTCCAAGGCGCATGACGGTGCCGAACTGGAAGCGGCTCTCCAGCTTGCCGCCGGGTTCGATCACAAGATTATCGTGGAGCGCGGCATCCAGGGCCGTGAGTTCGAATGCGCCGTTCTGGGCAACGAAGAGCCTGCCGCTGCCACACCCTGCGAAATTCTGCCTTCGCGCGAATTCTACGATTACGAAGATAAGTACGAACTCAACCTGGCCAAAATTGAGCTCCCGGCCAACCTTCCTGAACACGAAATTGCGCAGATGCGGCGACTCGCGGTGGCCTGTTACAAAGCAGTGGGCTGCGAAGGTATGGGCCGCGTCGATTTCCTGCGCGAAACCGCAACCGGCAAGTTCTACATCAACGAGATCAACACCATTCCCGGCTTCACCTCCATCAGTATGTATCCCAAGATGTGGGCCTACAGCGGCATACCCTTCGCCGATCTGCTGGACCGTCTCATTGAACTGGCCCTCGAACGTCACCAGCAGAAAAAAGCCACCCGCTTTACCCGCTGAGCCTTTTCAAGAGATAATCATGTCAGCAATGAAAAAGGGGATTCTGGCGCTTCTGGCGCTAACCGCCTGTGCCCAGGCGGCCGATAAGCTCAGTCCCGACGAAGCTGCCATGAAGCGGTTTGTCGAGGCATGGCGAATCATTGAAGAAAACGCCGCCGATCCCGCCGATGCCGATCAGGCGTTCTATCAGGGCGCGATCCCCGGCCTGATCCGCCATCTGGATCCCCATTCGGTCTTCTTCCCTACTGACCAGTTCGAGCAGTTGAAGGAGATGGAAACGTCGGTCCGCAAGGGTTTCGGCACAGTAGTGTCGATCCTGCCCGGCCGTGTGCTGGTGCTGCAGACTTTGCCCAATACGCCATCGTCCAAAGCCGGTATGATGCCGGGCGATGAAATTCTGGCGGTCAACAATTACCGTCTGGATCGGCTGGAAGCCGAACAGATTATTGAACTGCTGAATCAGTCCAAGCAGAAGCCCGCGCAGCTGGTGGTCCGCCATCCCGGCAATGTGCGGCTCGCCGAACTCACTCTTGTACCCGAAGAGATGCAGGCCTTCAGCGTAGAGCGGGCGTTTCTGTTGAAGCCCGGCATCGCGTATCTGCGGGTGGGAAGTTTCGACGCCAATACCGGCCAGCAAATTGGCCAGGCTGTCGCGAAACTGGGAGGGAATCAGCTCAAGGGTCTGGTTCTCGATCTTCGGAACAACCCGGGCGGAGTGATGACCGCGGCGCTGGAAACTGCGGCCCTGTTCTTGAAACCGGGGCAGGAAATTCTGCGCGCCCGCGGACGCAACGTGCCGGAAACCATTGAGCGTACACCCGCCGGCAGTGCCTCTTACACCTTCCCGGTGGCGGTGATTGTGAACGGAAAATCGGCCAGCGCTTCCGAGATTGTAGCCGGTTCGTTGCAGGATCATGATCGCGCCATCATCGTGGGGGAGCCCAGCTTTGGCAAGGGTCTGGTGCAAAGCGTATATCCGCTGTCAGAGAAATCGGGGCTTGCGCTCACCACCGCGTTTTACTACGTGCCCAGCGGGCGTTCCATTCAGAAAGCCTTCGCCCGCGATGAATTCGACCTCGGCGCCACTGCGAAACATCCGAATGAGCGGACCGATTTCAAAACCGATAGCGGTCGCCCCGTGCCTGGCGGTGGCGGTATCGTGCCCGACGTTGCCGCGCTGCCGGCGGAGATGACGCCATTCCGCGCCGCCATGGAAGCTTCGGGCTCGTTCACGGAATTCGCCACCGATTTCGTGCGCGACAACAAGATTACAGATGGCTGGGAACCGCTGCCGCAGCTGCTGGATCGCTTCCAGATCTGGCTCAGCGAACATCACATTCAGCCCACCTTGCGGGAGTTTCTTGCCGAACGCGAATTCATTCAGATTCGTTTGAAAACGGAGATTTACAACCTCGCCTTCGGGGTGGAGAAGGGCGACGAGATCGACGCCCGCCGCGACCCTCAAATTCAGAAAGCGCTCGAAGCAGTGCTCGAACCACAGAGGAAATAATACCCATGTCAGAATCAGCATCGTCAGGATCAGTATCGATCGAGCAGGAAAAGAATCCATGGCTTGCCGCCGAAGCCCGCTTTGACAACGCCGCCGAGCGTTTGAAACTCAATGAGGGCATGCGTAAAGTTCTCAAAGCCCCTACCCGCGAAATCACCGTCAACATCCCCGTGATGCTCGACGACGGGCGGCTGGAAATGTTTACCGGTTATCGCGTGCAGCATTCCATCGCGCGTGGGCCGGGCAAGGGTGGCATTCGTTACGCACCCGACGTTACGCTCGATGAAGTCCGCGCCCTGGCATCGTGGATGACCTGGAAGTGCGCCGTGGTGAACATTCCCTTTGGCGGTGCCAAGGGCGGAGTGATCTGCGACCCGAATCTGATGTCGGATGGCGAACTTGAACGGATCACCCGGCGCTATACGGCGGCCATCGCGGAGTTCATTGGGCCGGAAATCGATGTCCCCGCCCCCGACGTAAATACCAATGAACGCGTAATGGCCTGGATTATGGATACCTATTCCATGCGCGTGGGCCACGCCACCACGGCTGTGGTAACGGGTAAACCCATGAACCTTGGCGGCTCACTCGGTCGCCGTGAAGCCACCGGGCGCGGCTGTATGATCGTGACCCTGGAAGCGCTTAAGAAAATGGGCCGGAAGCCGGAAGATACGCGCGTCGTTATACAGGGCTTCGGCAATGTCGGTGGTATGGCCGGCATACTGATGTCGAAGATGGGATTCAAAATTATCAGCGTCATCGAATATGACGGCGCGGTCTATAACCCACACGGCCTGGATGTGGATGCCCTGATGGCGCACCGCAAGGAAAACGGTTCCATCAATGGATTTGCCGGCGGCGAGGCCATAGACCGTAACGAGGCGATGTTCCTCGATTGCGAAGTGTTGATCCCCGCCGCAACCGAGAATGTTGTCACCTCGCAGAACGCCGACAAGCTCCGCTGCCGCATCCTCTGTGAAGGCGCCAACGGTCCAACGACTGCGATCGCCGACCAGATTCTGGCGGATAAGAAAGTCTTCGTGATCCCCGATATTCTGGCCAATGCCGGTGGCGTCACCGTGTCCTACTTCGAGTGGGTGCAGGATCGCCAGGGTTATTTCTGGAATGAAGAACTGGTCAACCAGCGCCTGCAGGAAATTATGGTCAACAGCTTCGCGGCCGTAGTGGACTACGGCGAACGACACGGCGTGGATAACCGCACTGCGGCCTACATGCTGGCGCTCGATCGCGTGGTTGCGGTGATGAAACTGCGCGGTATTTACGCTTAAAACGAAAACGTCGGGTTATCCGGCGAGAGCACGAAGGCCTCGGTTTCGCCGCCGCAAAACTGCTGGATCAACGCTTCCAGTTCCATGGTGGCGGCCTGCAAATCTTCCTTGCGGAACGGCGGAATCATCATGTCTATGTTGATCACCACGTTTCGCGTTTGCGGTGTGATTCTGCTGAAATCAGCGTTGCGCCACGTCCAGCGCCGGCACATCACGCGACGTGTCTGCGGTGTGTAGTAGATGATCTCGCCGGGCAATGGACTCTCCGCCGCCGCGGGCTTGAACAAGGGCGCGAAGCTCTCGTCACCCGTGGCCAGGCCCAGCACAATATCGCCGCTTAAAGTATCCGCATCGTCGCCACCGCAGGGTGCGATCCAACCGATGCTGATGGCATTCATCATGTCCACGATTTTGCTGATGGGCCGTGGCGGTTTGCTGCGGCGGATCTGCGTATAGAGAAAGCGGATACTGGGAGTGAATTTATCCGGATCTGCGCCGAAAGTCCGATACGCTTCATTCCAAACGTTAATCCTTGCGGTTTCGGTTTCGGTGGGAAACGGCCCTACGCGATTGGAAGCTTCCACCAAAATCGCACCGGTTTCCGGGTCATCTTGTGCGTTATCGATATTGCGCGCGACCACAACCCCGCGGCGAAAATGCGGGAACATTTCAAAAATTCTGGCTTCGACGGTATAGGCAGGCATTTAGTGGCGGGGAACGTCTCCCCCCAAACCGGCGTATTGATCCCGTACTTTGATCACCTTGTTGTTGGCGAAGGTGACGAAGGTAATCTTGCCTGGAGGGGTTCCGTAAATCCAGTCTTCGGTGTCCTGGCCGTTTTTTGATTCCCGGTATTTGTGGCCGGGCGGGCCAACCGCTATCAGAACCTGCTCGCGATTCATGCCTTCAGCGGCGCGCTTCTGGCGGATGGCGCTCTGAATGGGCGCGGGCAGAGTCTCCACGTATTGCGTGGTGGCAGAGCGAATGTCGAACTCCATCAGCGGCGTGAGAATCTTCTTCACTTCGGCTGTAGTCAAGCCTTCCAGGGGCTTGTGGAAGTTGATGGCGATTCCGCTGCCGGTGGTGGGCGTGTACTCACCATTGGAAACGGGCCGGGCATTGCCCACGCCCGCTTCAATGTGGTCGTACCAGTGTCTGCCGCTCTTGAGACCACCGTTGATTTCGAGGATCAGCTTATCGCCGTCGAATTCGATTTTGGTGATCTTGATCTGATCGCCAATACGGGCGGCAGGGCCGTCGGAGTCGGCCATGGCCTTCCATTTCTCTTTGTCATAGCTGCCGTCAACGTCGTAGTCCAAAGCCTTTTTGGAGCGTGGAACCATAACTTTGACTTTGGCGTACTCGGAGCCCAGGCCGCGCAGGAGTTCGATCTTTTCATCTTCGGTGAGTTTGTCTCTTGTCGGCAGAACGCCGGCGCCGGCCAGCAGGCCGGTTAGACAGAAGACGGCACAGATTCGAGCAGGTATGCCCATCCTCTTTTTACCGGTATTCGCCAAACCGCAAGGGCCAGCAGGAGCAAAACCCCTGTGGTCAGAATGCTCGCTTCCGGGCCATATTTTCCGCCACTCCACAATTCGCCTGCCTTCCACGATAGTTCGTAGCCTGTCAACCTAATTGTAAGACCGCTGAGACCCATCCCGAGGAACGGCAAAGAAATGTTCCATCCAAAATGCAGGCCGATGGCCAGCCACAGGTCGTGGCTGCGGAGCACGGCGAAGCCAAACAGGATACCGAATCCGATGGTATTGGCGACGCCCAGCGAGGTTGCGCCGGGGTTATCGGCGTGGAGCAAACCAAACAGAATGCCGATACCGGGAATAGCGATCCACGCTCCATAGCCGCGCATCAGATACTGCAGGGTGAATCCGCGAAACGCAATCTCCTCCCCCGCCGCGCCGCAAAACAGGAGGATGGGAGTGAACAGGGCCGCACCGGCCGACACATCCGCATTCGGCACCGTTTGGAATGAGGCCATACCGAGCGACAGTGCGGTGATGACGACCAGGCCGGCGGCGCCGACGCCGAGCGCCGTACCGGTAAGCGTGTTGTACAGCCAGCCGGTCTGCCAGCCAAGGCCGATCTCCTGCAGGGGCCGGGATTCAAAAATGGCCATGGCGATGGCTGAGGCGATTCCCGCGGCAAGTAATTGCGGCAAAGTGACGGCCATCATTTCGCCACCGAAAAACTGCACGATAGGCACCAGAATAAACAGTCCGACGCGGTAAAGCAGCCAGCACACACCAGCGCCGAGAAGGGGGCGCAACGGATCCTGGCGAGACATCATTTTCTGCTCCTCACTCCCATTTCCAGGCCCTCGGGAGCGACGCGGGCGTCCAGAACCTGAGCACCCCGATCAGCCAGTACCGCTGCCACACGGGCTTTCGCTTCCGGCTCCACCAGAAACACGACGCAGCCGCCACCACCAGCTCCGCACACCTTGGCCGAGTTGGCACCATTGCGGCGGGCGGCGGTAATCAGCTGATCGATCACGGGCGTTGAGATGCCCGGCGCATTGCGGCGGCGGAAACTCCACTCCTCGCGCATCACACGGCCGGCTTCGGTCCAATCATGTTTGTTGAGCGCAGCGCGCATGTCGTTGGCTGCCTGGGCGATGCGGTTGAAGTTGCGTTGAATCTTCTGATCGCCATCAATGTGGCGCTTCATGACTTCCCAGTTGTTGATGCCGGAGTTGCGCGGAGCACCGGTATACGCCAGTACAAAGCGCTGGTTCATATCTTCGGCACGCAGCGGAAGTGCATGGCGCGCAATACCGGCCGGCGAGAGTTCAATAGCCGATACGCCGCCGTACAGGGCCGGATAGTAATCCTGTGACCCGGTGGGGACGCCGATCACCTGTGCTTCCACGTTCTGCGCCACTTCGCGTATTTTCTCCAGACTGTAGCCGCGGCCGGTGAACCGGTTCAGCCCTGCTGCAATGGAAATCATTAACGACGACGATCCGGAGATACCGGCTCCGGCGGGAGCTTCCGAATCGGTCTCCATTTCCAGTCCGCCTTCCGGCGCGAAGAATTTCACCAGCAATGCGGGCAGGGCGAGCTTATAGCGCTTCGCCGCGCTCAGTTCGGCAAGTGAGGTAAAGCGCTCTTCACGCTTCAGATCCAGTGAACGCAACACAATCTCTGATCCGGGTCGGGAAGTCAGGTTGCAGTGCGTATACCGGTCTACCGCGAAGTTGACGGTTACCGGGTTCTGGTGGAACAGGTAGAGCGGCCAGATGTCGAGCGTAGCGCCGGCAAGATCCACGCGGCAGGGAGATCGGGTGATGACACGCATATTGCGGACCGGCGAATCAACGAACATAGCATAGGAACAGAGCCATGGCCGCAAGACGAATCATTCAATTGGGCGACCCGCTGCTGCGCGAAATCTCGGCACCTCTTGCAGACGCAGCTTCGGCAGCCGGAGTTCTGCAGGACCTCCGGGATACCCTGCACGAATTCCAGCGCACCAATGGCTTTGGTCGCGGCATCAGCGCGGTGCAGATTGGCCAGACCGTCCGCGTGATCTATATGGAGTTCGAAGGAGCTTCGTATTACCTGATCAACCCGGCGTTCGATTTTCTCAGCGAAGAGAAGTTCCGGCTGTGGGACGACTGTTTCTCATTTCCGAATCTGCTGGTACACGTGGAACGATCCGTAAAGGTTCTACTTCACTACACCGATGAAACCGGTGTCCGGCGGGATCTGGAAGCGAGTGGCGCATTTTCGGAGTTGATACAGCACGAGATGGATCATCTGGATGGAATTCTGGCGGTTGACCGGCGGCTGGACAACAACAGCTTTTGCACGCGGGAAGAGTGGCTGCGGCGTTATCGTTAGCGCGGAGTGCCGCGCGAGGTCTCAACAATTTCCCCGTCGCGCATGTGTACAATCCGGTGGCCGAACATGGCCGCTTCGGGGTTGTGCGTGATCATCAAAATCGTCTGGCCCAGACGTTGGTTGAGATCGCGCAACAGTTCGAGCACAGCTATAGAGTTCTTTGAATCGAGGTTTCCGGTGGGCTCATCGGCGAGGATGATTTCAGGATGCGTAGCCAGAGCCCGGGCAATAGCCACGCGTTGCTGTTCGCCCCCGGACATCTCGGAGGGTTTGTGGTCGAGGCGTCCCGCGATACCCAGCAGTTCGAGCACGTTCCTGAATTCATCCGACCAGGTATCCAGCGGTAGCCCGGCGATGAAGAGTGCCGTGCGGATGTTATCGCGCGCTGTGATATTGGGCAACAGATTGAACTTCTGAAAGACGAAGCTGACATGGGTGCGACGTAGTCGGGTGCGGCCGGCATCGCCGATTTCCGCCAGATTTTCTCCAGCTACGAACACTTCCCCGCCGGTAGGCGGCGTGAGGCCACCCACGATATGGAAGAGTGTCGACTTGCCGGAACCGGAGGGGCCCACAATGGACAGGAATTCGCCCTTTGGGACTTCCAGGTTTACGCCACGCAATGCCTCTACGTCAACTCTTCCGGTGCGATAGACCTTACGGAGGTTGTGCAGATGAATGATGCTACTCATAGGCAAGAGCCTCAATGGGGTCCTGACGAACCGCCATCATCCCGGGGTATAAAGCTCCCAGCAGCGCTGCGCCCATGGCCACTGCGCCGGCGATGGGCCACCAGGTGGTGACAATGGCCTGAGGCAGCGAAGCCGGTGCCACAACGTGCATGGCCCAGCGGGTGACGAAGCTGAGCAGAATACCGGCAATGGTCCCGCCAAGGCCAAGCGCGAAGGCTTCGGCCAGAATCAGCCCCATCACGAAGCCTTTGGTCGCACCCAGGGATTTCAGAATGCCGATTTCACGCGTTCGTTGCAGAACGGCCATGTACATAGAGAGAGACACGACCGCAAACCCGATCACCACACCGATTCCAAGGATCACATTAATAAAGTTCTTCAGGAGCGGAATCTGATCCACCGAATAGAACGACGCCAGCTCTTTCATGGAATACACCGGATAGCTATCGAACTTCTGCTTGAGCTCCGCCACCACAGCATCGGTATTGGCGGGATCATCCAGTTTCAGATAAACCTGGCTTAACTTGGCGGTGCTACCGGTTAGATCCTGCAAAACGTGGATATCGACGAACAGATGCGCCAGCTTGCCCGGCTCCACGATGCCCACTACGTTCCAGTCGCGATTCATCACGTTGATTTTCCGGCCGACTTTTGTCTTGCGTTGCGCAGCGTAGTATTCGTCGATCAGGATGTCGTCCGGTCGGGCGAGGGGTCCACCTTCGCTGAAGCGGAACCCGCCGCTCATGCGATTGAAGCTCGCCGTCTCGATGCCGGTGATGGTGTCGAAGCCTCCAATGGGCTGGTTCACAACGCCGGTGGCCAGGGTCACATGCGGTTCCTTCGCCAGCAGTTCGACCAGTTTCTCCGGCAGAGGTGCGCCGCTGAAAGTCATCAGGGAACTGCCTGGCGGGCGGAACAAAACGTCAGCGCCGACCCCCGACGACCGCTTCATCGAGTCATCCAGAAAGCCGCGGCTCAGGCCAATCAGGGTCAGAATCAGCGTCACCGGAACTGCAATCAGCAGAATGCTGAGCAGGGTCCGGATGGGGCGGAAACGGACGTTCTCCCAAACCAGCTTTTGAATCAACGCGTCACCTTTTTTCGGGGGTGCCGATCACCTGAAGAATTGCGCCTTCGGGCTGTGCCAGAACGAATTTGTCAGCGCTCAGGGGAACATTCATCTTGACGTCCATGATGTCCATCACCACGCCATATCCATCTTTGGGACGGTTGATGTCAATATGGCCGGGAAACAAAGAGCCGTCACGCGGTTTCCATTTTCCGTAGCGGGTATCACTCACGATGACATTGTTGTCGTCAAACATCATCTGCCGCACGATGGTGAGGTCGGTGCGGTCGAACCACACGTTGCGCCCCAAAACCAGGTCTCCGTTGGAAGCTTTGCGGAGAAACATCAGGATATACGTGGCGTTTTCTTCGTCAGTGTTGTCGAACAGCACCATGGTCTCAGTTGCCGGATCGGCGGGCCGGATCAGCAGAGAGCCGAGAAACGCATCGGGGCGGAGATTTTCCAGGGCGTTCGCTGAGGTGGTGGGTGCGCTGTTGGAACCGGTTACGAAGAGGTTTTTGGCAACCAGGTAGAAGCGGAAATCAGCGCCGTCGGAAACCATGTCGAAGGCAGTGGTGCGCACCACCGGGTACTGTGCCAGTATGCGGATCTGGTCCGGCTTATGAAACAGCACAAAGCTGCGCACGTCCTTGTATTCGGTAATCACACCCTTATAAACACTGCCTACCGAAGGTGTCATATCCACGGTGGCCTGAAATGAATCGATGGAAATATAAATACGCGCAATCCGGGCATTGAGCTCGTCACGGGTCGCCATCTTCAGATCAAGCACTTTGCCGGTTTTCTGGTCACGCTTGCGCCGCAGGGGACGCAATCCGCCCCGAACAATGCAGGAACTACAGAAAAGACCCAGAAGGAGTGCAAGTATCGCCGGTGCGAACCGGCGTATTTTGCTCATCGTCTTATTGTAGGATGCATATTCCGTAAACTTCGTTGCATCACTTCCAGGTCATCACCAGATTGACGAATGAGCCGAGTGGCACAGCGGTGGGCCCCTTGGCCAGCCACGCCTTCGCTTCATCCAGCCAGGCGGTGCCGGCGACGTCCACATGTACCCACGGTGTGTCCCCGGCGAATTCCTTCAGGAACATGGCTGCGGTGCAGGCACCGCCCCAGCGGGTGCCAATATTCTGAATATCGGCATAGACGGATTTCAGTTGCTCACGGTACTCTTCGTCGAGCGGCATGCGCCACATCGGTTCACCCGCGGTTTCTGAAGCGGCCAGCCACTTCGCGGCCAGTTCTTCGTCGTTGGAGAAGACCCCGGCGCGAACCTGCCCAAGCGCCACCGCGATGGCACCGGTGAGAGTCGCCGCATCCACCAGATGCGTACAGCCCAGTTGTTTGGCATAGGTGATGGCATCGCATAGAATGAGGCGGCCTTCGGCGTCGGTATTGAGGACTTCGACGGTCTTGCCGGAAAGAGAGGTCACAATATCGCCGGGGCGTTGTGCCCGGCTGCCCGGCATGTTTTCCACTGCCGGAATCAAAGCGGTAACGGCCACGGAAGGTTTGAGGCGGGCAATGGCCTGCATGGCGCCAATCGCCGCGGCACCGGCGGCCATGTCGTATTTCATCTTTTCCATACCGTCCGCGGGCTTGATGGAAATGCCGCCGGTATCGAAGGTGACGCCTTTGCCGATGAGGGCGAGATGGGAACCGGAGGTGGCGGTGGCCGGCTTGTAACTCAGCACGATCAGGGCGGGAGGCTGGGCCGACCCCATGGCGACGCCCAACAGTGCGCCCATGCCCAGCTGCTGCATGCGGTCGCGGTCCAGAACGTCGATGGTCAGGCCGTTGGCGGCGGCTACGGCACGCGCGCGGTCGGCCAGAGCCAGCGGAGTGAGAAGGTTGGGCGGTTCCACCGCAATATCACGGGCGACGTTGGCCGCTTCGCCTACGATCTGGCCGCGTTCCAATGCGCTTTCAAGGCCAGTGCCGGAAGCGACAATTGTAATCTTTTCGATAGGGCGCGGAAGGTCTTCCCGCACAGTGCGGAGATAGTCGGGTTCCCAGTTGCCGGTAACCGCGCCACGGGCGGCAGCTTCCACAAACCCGGCGGTACTGAAATCGCCTTCCAGCGCCATGGCAGCGTTCCGCAGGCCTTTGCCTTTGAGGAAGCGAATGGCGGCTCCGGCCAGTTTAGCCATTCCGGCTTCGGTCAGCTTGCCCGGCTGGCCGGTGCCAGACACAAGAATTCGGGTGGCCTTAAAACCCGGCACTCCATGAACAAGAGTGAACTCCAGAAACTTGCCTTTGATTTCCCCCGAAGCGTAGCTGGAAGCCAGCGCCTTCTGCAGGTCGGGGCGAACCGACCCTTCGGTTTCCAGAAGGATCAGGGCCTCTGTGTCTAATGCGGTTGCGCTCGTGAGAGCAAGTTTTACTTCCATTCGATTTCCCTCGGGTTATTGCTACCGCTGCCGGGCCTTACTCTCCCGGATGGCGGTTCGCGCTTCGTCTTCGGCTGTTTTGGAACGTTCGGCCTCGCGCTTGTCGTAGTCTTTCTTACCGCGCGCGACGGCAATCTCACATTTTAGCCTGCCCGCCTTGAGGTATAGCCGGGTTGGTACCAAGGAGAGCCCTTTTTCCTTAATGGCTTCGCGGAGTTTCTCGATTTCCCGGCGGTGCAAAAGCAGCTTGCGGGGGCGAATGGCGGCATGGTTGAAGCGGTTACCGTGGTCGTACTCGCCGAAATGGGCGTTTTGTAGCCAGGCTTCGTTGTCTTCCACGCTGGCCCAGGCTTCGCGTAGTTGAACTTTGCCGTTCTTTGCGGCTTTGACCTCTGTGCCGGTCAGTACCAAACCAGCCTCGTAACGATCCAGCAGGAAGAAGTGGTGACTGGCCTGGCGGTTATCGCTCACCAGCTTATTGGGATCGTGCTTGTCTGCGCGTGCGACTGCCAAATCTTTCCTTTCCACGCCCGGAAGCACCGGCACGTCAGATATATCGATGATAAGTCACGGGTTGGAATCGATCGGCCGATCCGGGAAAGTTGGGTCTTCCGTGGGTAAGATGCGCCGTTTCAATAATTTAATTGTGAGTCTGCTGGCCGGCGTGCTGATTCTGCCGCCCGCGCCGGCGCTGGCCAAGACGCGCAAAGGCGACCGCCTGCGCAACGAAGCGCGAACGGCGGAGGTTCGTGAGGACTTCGATAAGGCTCTGGAACTGGCCAGCCAGGCGGTAGAGGAAGACCCATCGGACCCCTCGTACGTCCTGGCGCTGCGTCGAATGCGCTTTGAAGCCGGGAACATGCATGTCCGGCAGGGCCAGCGGATGCGCGACGCCGGGCAAGTGGATGGTGCACTGGCGGAATTCCAGAAGGCATGGGCAACCGACCCCGCGTCCGATATCGCGCAACAGGAAATCCGCCGAACCAAGGCGATGATAGACCGCAACAAGGGTGGAGGGCAGTCGAATCCGGAAGAAGAAAAGACGCTTTCGCCAGCCTCGCTTTCCCGCAAGCGTTCTCAGGAACGGACCGACATGTTGCTTCCGTTACCGGAGTTGCGGCCACTGAACAGCGATCTGATCGATGTGAAGATGACGAATCGGCCGCGGGTTCTGTTTGAGACCGTGGCCAAGCTGGCCGGTGTGAACCTGCTGTTCGATTCCGAGTACAACCAGCAGCAGACCCTGCAGAATGTTCAGGTGGATCTGACCCGCACCACCCTCGATCAGGCCCTGGACCAGATCGCCCTGGTGACGAAGTCTTTCTGGAAACCGTTATCGGCTAATACTATTTTTGTGACCGTGGACAACCCGACCAAACGCCGCGAGTACGCCGAGCAGGTGGTGAAGGTGTTCTACATGTCGAACATCACGTCGCCCCAGGAAATGCAGGAAATGTTGACGGTATTGCGGACGGTGGTGGATGTGCAAAAGGTTTTCAACTACACCGCTCAGAATGCCCTGGTGGTGCGGGCAGAAGCAGACACCATGGCGCTGGTGGAAAAACTGATCGCCGATCTGGACAAACCGCGCTCCGAAGTTGTGGTGGATGTGATGGTGATGACGGTTTCCAGCACTCACATCCGGAATATCACGGCGGCTTTTGCTCCTAATGGCATTAAGACCGCTGCCGCGTATGGGACGAAGGCGACGACCACTACCACGACTCCTGTTGGCACAACGACGGCCGCAGCCACCACTACAACCAGCGGAATACCGCTCTCCACGATTTCCAGTGTGGGGAATATCAACCAGTACTCGCTGACCAATCTGCCGGGCGCGGCGTTTGAAGCGGTGCTGAGTGATTCCTCTACGCGCGTGCTGCAATCGCCGCAGATTCGCGCGACTGCCAACGCCAAGGCATCCATCAAAATCGGCGACAAAGTGCCCACGGCCAGCGGAAGCTTCCAGCCTGGTGTGGGCGGTATCGGCGTGGGTGTAAATCCGCTGGTAAATACACAGTTCACGTTTATCGATGTAGGAGTGAACGTGGAGATTACGCCCCAGATTCACGACAACAACGAGGTCTCACTGCACATGGATCTGGATGTGTCGCAGGTGAAAGACCGGGTGGATATCGGCGGCATTCAGCAACCGGAGATCAGCCAGAACAAAGCAGTGGCCGACATCCGGCTGCGGGAAGGCGAAGTCAATATTATTGGCGGCATCATCCAGCAGACCAGCAGCCGCGCGGTTACCGGTATTCCCGGGCTATCGCAGATTCCCTGGCTGGGCCGGCTCTTTTCCGGCGAGAATACCGAACGGGACAAGAGCGAGCTGATCATTGCCCTGATTCCGCACATTGTGCGCGGGCCGGAAGTAACGGAATCGAATCTGCGGGGTGTGGCGGCGGGCAACGCGACGCAAATCAAAGTGAATTACGCGCCGCGTCCCAACGCGCCCGCCGCTGTGGTGACGGCTCCGTCAGCGGGTGCGCCGCCAGCCACCGCACCGCTCACGGGGGTTGAACCGGGAGCAATTGCTCCGAATGCAGCTCTGCCCCCGGCTGCGATTTCCGTTCTGCCTCCGCAGCCTGGCCAACCACCGGTTCCGCCCGCTGGTGCTTCTCTGGGGCAAGCCCGCGTCAGTTTCGTACCCGCCGTGCTGGAGACACAACTGAGTTCAGCGGCCACAGTAACAGTAAATCTGGAGAACGCGACTGACCTTGCGTCAGTGGCGGCACATCTGCAATTCGACCCCCGAATCCTGCGCGTGGTCAATATCGTGGCGGGAGATTTGCCGCAACGCAACGCCGCGCCTTTGCAGCCGGTGCGCAACATTCTGAATGACGTGGGACAGGCCGACGTAGTGATCACGCGCAACCCGGCCGATGGCGGCATTACCGGCAGCGGCACAGTTTTCTCGGTGGTTTTCCAGGCTGTGGGTAGAGGCGATACACAAGTATCCATGTCGTTCCTGCGGGCTGGCTCGGCTGCTGGACAGCAAATTCCCACCGCCGTCCCGGCACCGCTCACGGTGAGCGTGAGGTGATGCCCGTGCGACGCAATTCCCGCAGCGGCTTTACCCTGGTGGAGCTGATTGTGGCGTTCACCATCCTGATGACGCTGACCTCAATGGCTGTGCCCATGGCGCGCTCCAACGTGCGCCGCATCAAGGAACGGCAACTGCGCGAGGCGTTGAAAGAAATGCGCGTAGCCATCGACAAGTATAAGGATTACGCCGATTCCGGCAAGCTGGGGCCGCAGGATGGCATCGATACGTTCAACTATCCCAAGACCCTGGAATCGCTGGTGGAAGGTGTGAAGGGCACAGGCCAGGCGGCGGATACCAAGCTGAAATTCCTTCGGCGTGTTCCACTCGATCCCATGACCAATACGCGGGAGTGGGGCATGCGCAGTATGCAGGATGATCCCAAAGGCGGAGGCCGCAGCTGGGGCGGTCAAAATATTTTCGACGTGTACACGAAGACTCTGGATAAAGATGCCGGTGGCATGCCTTATGCGGAATATTGAGCGGCGGCGCAGGTTTCGCCTAAGCGGATTCACCCTCATCGAAATGATGATTGTGATGGCGATCATTGTCACGCTGATTTCGCTGGCGGTGCCGTATTATCAGAAGTCGCTGATACGGGCGAAAGAGAGCGTGCTGCGAAGCAATCTGCATACGCTGCGCATGGCCATCGACGAATACGCTTTCGACAAACAGAAAGCACCGCAAGCGCTGCAGGATCTGGTGACGGAAAGCTACCTGCACGATGTGCCGAAAGACCCGATTACAGGGTCGAACACTACGTGGCGGCTCATCATGGAAGAGGCCGGGCAGGCGGTAAGTTCCAGCGAGCCGGGAATCTTCGATTTGCGTAGCGGGGCGGAGAAGAAGGGGATGGACGGTACCGCATACGCGGAATGGTGATCCACGTTTCGGGTGATACGCTGTGGTATGACACCCTGGACCTGTATTCCGCGTGTGCGCAAGATAACCGGCCTGGCTGTGCTGGTTGCCGGGGCCGCGTGGGCGCAGACGTGTACGCCCAGCGCGACGGCTACTCTTATTCACGCGGAAACATTGTCGGAGAAGACCGGCGATGTGGTGATCACCTGCACCGGCGGCACGGCGGGTACCTCGGTTGCCGCCAGCATTTTCGTTTCGTATAGCAATAACATCACCAACCGGCTGGATGGCAACGGTTTGCCCACCGGCATCACGATCACAGTGGCGGGAGGAACGGCGACTCCGGCTACTCTCAACTCTCCTACCCTGCTTTTCACCAACATCCGCTATACAATTCCAACCCCGTCCACTACGGCGGCAACAATTACGTTCAGCGGTGTGCGTTCCGGATTTACCTCGGTCAGCGGCAATGTGCAATTGATTACTGCGGCCGTCACTCTGACCGGGTTGCAATTTCCTTTGCAGGGCTTCCCTTTCGGGGTGGGATTGGCGTCGCAGGCGTCGCTGGGGGCAACGTCTCTCAATAACGGCTTACCCTGCGGTGGATCGGGATTGCCCGCGACCCAGGATTTTTTGGGCTTTGCCGCGTCCAGCTTGTCATCGTCGGTGAGGGTTACTGAAGTTTCCACCACCACTTTTGCGGTGAAACAGGCTGGCGACGATAACGGACTCCGGCTTATCCTGCGGCTTTCCGGTTACGGCACCGGGGTGCGGCTCTTTGTGCCGGATGCGATTATGGGCAACAACGGTACCGCGCCAACCGCCACCACGGCCTTCTCTGCCCAACTTGCAGCCGGCACTTATACGCCGGGATTCAAGCAGCTTCTGCTTTCCCGTGTCGCCGGTGCCGATTCGTCCGGCGTAGGTGGCAGCGTTGTACAGGGCGTACCAGCCGCAGTCACTACATTCAGCGGAATGACGGAACTCACCGTTTCCGGTGGCAGCGCTTTCGCCGTGTATGAAGTGATGGACACTGACCCGGCAGCGCGCGAAGTTGCCTACCTGCCGGTATTTTTGGTGTATGCGCAAAACAATTGTTCCAATGCCTCGCAGACCGCGCTGGGGGTCACCCTGGGTCCGGTTTCCACCGTGGCCACCGCTAACGCCACCGCACCAATTCCGCGTTTCTCCGCCGTCACACCAGTTGCCGACTGCCAGATTCTGTCCGATTGCAGCGCGGCTTACTATCCCCGGCTGATTGTCGATCAGACGGCGATTAACATCGCGGGCGTGGGACTGGGTGCGGTCCAGACATTTCCGCTGCGTATTGGCAATGGAGGGGGGGCGCAGCTGGTTTTCAGCACGTCGGTGACTTATCCGGCAGGCCAGGCTTCGGGCTGGCTCACGGTATCACCCTCGTCCGGCATTAACAATGTAACGCTTCTTCTCTATGCCGATCCTGTTGTTCTGCAGCCGGGCACTTATGGGGCAACCGTGACGGTGAACGCGGGTGCTGCCGGTCAGGCGGTTATTCCGGTGACGTTTACCGTCGGGCCGATTGGTCCCACCGTACAGGCGGTGGTGAACGCCGCATCGTTCGTGGCTGGCGGGGTTGTGCCGGGCTCCTATGCGGCACTGTTCGGTTTGAATCTGGGCGGCACAGATGTCGGCGTGACGTTCAACGGTTTGCCCGCGACGGTTGTGTTCAAAGGAAGCACACAAATCAATCTGATTGTGCCGCCCACGCTCGCAGCGTCACTGGGCGCGGCCAACGTGGTCGCGACCCTCGACGGGAAGCAGAGCAACACCTACCGCCAGGCGATTGCGCCGAATGCACTGGGAATTTTTACGCCCGGGATCGTAAATGCCGATGGGTCTGTCAATTCCAGCACCCAGCCGGCGGCACTGGGAAGTACGGTGGCTGTCTACCTAACGGGCTTGTCGGTTCCGCCGACGGGTCAGGTCACGGTAAACATCGGGAGCTTAACGGGCCTAATCCCGGTGTTCGCGGGGGCACAGGGCAGTTTCCCGGGCCTGGCGCAGGTGAATGTGCAGATACCACAGGCGCAGGCGGCGGGTACGTTGCCGCTGACGATCTGTATTCCGGGATTGAGCGGACAACCGGGTTGCTCGAATACGGTGAATCTCTATACGAAGTGAAAGTCATAAATTCCGCAGCATTTATTACGCGCCGGGCGCTGACGTATTACCATAATGTGCTAGAGATGCGTCTACTTCCCGGTCTGTTTTTGTTGGCCGCTGTGCTGTCTGCCCAGACACAGCCTGGCAGCGGCGGTGCGACGCCCGCCATCACGCAAAGTTTCCAGAACGGATACAACCGGGGAACGTTCCCCCTCACCACGCCCACTGCAATTGGCAACGTGAAGCCGCTTAATGGCGCGTCACCGGCCCTGGTGCAGGAGTTCGGGCCGCAGGGCGCCACCTCGCAGAGCGCAGTAAAGGCCGCGCTGGTGAAGCCAGATCCCAATGCGACCGTCAGCGCCAACGATACCCTGCAGGTCTTCAGTGACATCTATGCGGCCTACTCCGCCATCGCGGCCACCGCGGGTGTGCCCACCGCTGACACCCAGGCCTGCCCGCCCAGTTCCTTTGGCGTCTGCAACTACCAGGTGTTCTCAAAGAACTTCACGCTGCTGGTTTACGCGGCTCCGGGGACGCAAACCGTTACTGTTGCCGACCCCTTTTACACGGAATGGAATGCGCGCGGCGGCATTGGCAGCGTTCTGGGGCCAGCCACAGCATCCAGCGGCGCTGTGGTTTCATCCGCCACCACCTCCGGCACGCAGCAGACCTTCGTAGGCGGTTCGATCTTCTCGTTTACTCTGGGCGGCACTGCAGTGACTTACACAGTTTCCGGAACCATTTTTACAGCATTTGTGAACAGTGGAAATTACGCGCTGGTGGGCTTTCCCACGTCCGCCGAAGTCACTTTGCCCAGCGGCCTGCATCGCCAGACCTTCCAGGCGGCGCGGATTGAGTGGGATCCCGCTCAAACCTCGGCTACAGTTTTTTTCCCCCTCACCAATCTGGACATTCTGGGGGCCGCACAGGGATTGACCATCAACGCAGGCGCTACCGTGACCCTGACGGCGACCGCGCTGGATACGCGAAATAACACCATCACCAACCGCGCCTTCACCTGGTCCACGGCGAATGGCAGTGTGGCCTCGGTCACGGGCAACGGCGCTTCGGCCGCGGTGCGCGGCCTGGCCTCTGGCACTGCCAATATTTACGTGAGCGCCGAGGGCCGGACCAGCCCGCCGTTTTCAGTGACGGTGAAGGGGGTTTGCTGCAACATCGGTGAAGGTGCGCCCACCCAGCAGGTCACACAGGCATTTCAGGCAGCGGCAGCGCGCAACAAACTTATGGTAACGCTGCCGGGTGCATCGGGTGTCACGCGCGCCGGCCCGGGCTATATTCAGACACTCACCGCGTCGGATGCCAGTGGTACGGTCTATGTGATTGCGCAATCGGACAAAAACACGATTGCCTACGTGATGACCGGCCCCCTTTACACCGCGTATCTGGCGTTGGGTGGATTCGGCGGCGTACTGGGGTATCCCGCGTCCGACGTACTGCCGGGGATTGCGCAGACATTTGAAAGTGGCGCGGCGCTGGCGGGAAACCCTGCCCAGCAGATTCCGGCGGCCGTTGCGAGGAGATGGCTGTTGGCGGGCGGCGTAACCGGTGCCCTGGGTAATCCACTGGCCGCCGCCGGCACGTTTGTGAGTTTCAATTCCGGCCCCGGTGTGTCACAGGATTTCGCGGGCGGCTCGATCTTCGCTTACACCGGCGGGACTCGCGCCGGGCAGGCATTTGTTTCCACGGGTCTGATTCTCGCCCGCTACCTCGCCCTGGCAGGACCGGGCGGCGCGCTGGGTGCGCCCCTTGCCGATCTGGTAAACGCCGGGACCGTGCAATCACAGAATTTTGAAGGCGGCTCCATCGATTTGGCATTGGGAGCGGCAGCGGCTGTGGAGCATTTCAATCCGCGCAAGCCTGCGGTCACCGTGCAGCCAGCCACCGTGGCGCCGGGAGGCCGTGTCCATATCACCATTTCGGGCTTTGCCCCAGGCGGCGCGCTCGGTGTTACCGTTACCGGGCAGCAGGCCTTCACTTTGACGCCCGCCTCCGGGTCGTTTTCCTGGGACACTGTAATTTCCCCCAACGCCAAACCAGCCACCGTGGCAGTGCAGGCGCGCGCGGCCACGGGTTCCGATTCCGCTGGTGCATCCTATGTAATCGCATCGGCTCTCGCGCTGTTGCCCAAGTGGACGGCGGTTTCCGGGGATCGCCAGAGCGGAGTGCCGGGCGCGGCTCTGCAGGTACCTGTAATCGCTCTGCTTGCCGACGTGGACGGAAACCCGGTTCCCAACGTGCCGGTGACGGTGAGCGCCTCACCAGGCGCGGTGGCGCAAAGCACGGGCGTGACCGGCCTGGATGGCAGAATCGCCGTGAGCCTGCGGCTACCGCCTGCTGCCGGCGTGGCGGTACTTTCGCTCACCGCCGCGGGGCAGGTGATCACCTTCAGTGCTGTGGGTGGCGCATCCACCGTCAGCGGTTATCCGGTATTCCCGGCTGCGGACAGCACGGTGCTGGGGCCTGGTCCCGCCACTTTCGCGCAACAGGGATCATTGCTTTACACCCTGGCGGCGTTAATCCGTTATCAGCAGAATTCGGGCTCGCTGCCCTCCCCCAATGGTTTGGCTGCACCTGCGGCTCTTAATCAGTATTTAAGTGCAAAGAACGGCTTTGCGTTATCCGAATCTTTCTCACCCGTTACAAATCCCTGGGTAGCGGCGCAGTTCGCAGGCGCAAATGCCTCGGTTATCGTGTCGCCCGCGTCCGTGGATCTAATCCGCGATGCGATTAGCTCGGGTACGCCGGTGGGGGTTGTACTAAATGTCTCGCTCGACGGCAAGCCCTCAGGCAGTACTACGGTGAGCGCCATCGGCGCGGCGGCAGATGGATCCATCGTGATCTCCGATCCCAACCCGGCATACGCGCGCGCCACGCTGGCGGACTATTTGAATGGCTTCAGTGCGCAAGGGCGCCTGGTTACCGCCACCCCTGGAGCGCTGGTTCGTGTGACCACGGCCTCCACTGCCGGCGGGTTTGTAGTAGCGGCTCCGGTGGGAGCGGCGGCATCGGTTCGGTCAGTCGCGGGCAACTGCGGGGCCAGTATTGATCTGCCCGATTCCGCAACCAGCGGCGTGCGCTTCATCGCCTGTGATGAGTCGCAGGATAGTTACGAAGCCGCCTTGCAGCCCAACCTGGGTGCCACAGTGGTCGATCTCGCCGGGGGTGCCGCGGTTAGCATTGCTCCCGCCTCTACCGGCGTTTACCGGATCCGCCGGAGCAATGGCAAATTGCAGGTGGATCCACAGACGCTCTCCATCACCGCGGTGGTGGATGCGGCTGTTTTCGGCAGCGGACTCTCGCCCGGCGGTTTGTTTACGATTTTTGGCACTGGATTAAGGCCGGAGGCGGCAACCACAGCAACCGTCACCATCAACGGTCAGATTGTGTCCCTTTCGGCCTCACTACCGTTCCAAATCAACGCACAACTCCCCGCCACCATAACCCCGGGGAACGCCGTGTTACAGGTTACAAACGCGCTGGGGACCGTCAGCCGGACCATTATGGTCAGCGGGTCGGCACCGGCGATTTTCGTGATCGGAACCAGTAGTAATGGGGGACCGCAGGGTGCGGTGGTGAATCAGGATGGCAGCATCAATGGAAGCGGTTTCCCGGCAGCTCGCGGTCAGTTTATCTCCATATATTGCACAGGTTTAGGGGCGACGGTGGTGCGTAACGGCCTGTCCCTGACAGTGGCTCCGGTCACGGTCCTGGTCAACGGAATTAGCCTGGTTCCGGCATATGCCGGACTGGCACCCGGCTTCAGCGGTCTGTATCAGGTTAACGTACAAATCCCCGGTTCCGTCTCTCCGGGCTTGAGTAGTTCCCTGCAATTGCAGCAAGCCGGGCAGTCGGGCAACACAGTGGCATTCGCCTTGCAGTAGAAGGGTGAATGAAAAGTGCGGGTTTGCAGCGGGACGGGATGGGCGGTGAATGAATTTTCCCTCATATTTGCCCGAAACCATTGCAAACAGAGGCCATTCATTGTATGGTCATACTTTGCAGGTGATGTAAGCTCCAGGAGCCTTCAGTTTTGCGTATATTGACATCGGCTGGTCCGATGCGGTATCAATGATCTTTGCTGTGCTTTATGCGGCAATGTGGACTTTGGGTAGCGGGACAGAAGTCAGGCAGTAAAAACCCGCACTCATACAGGATGTACCCGCCTACGCCGACCACTTGAGGAAGGCAGGCAAGTCGCACCCTCCGCCCGACACGGAGTTTTCAAGGTAGTAATGAGATCTCGTTGTAGTTGAGGCTCAGGTTGTAAAGACTTCGACAGATTCAAATTCAGTAACAAACTTTCAAGGAGAAAGATAATGGCAGATTTCAGAACAAAAATTTTCGGCCTCGCTGGCGCACTATTGTGCACCGGGATGGCTTACGGGCAGGCCAGTTGCACTTCAGGCACAGCCCCCACGAACCTGGTCCGCGTAGAAGGAACCACCGAACAACTGGGAGTCATCACCATTGCTTGCCCCAGTGCGGCGCCAATTGCAGCTGGCGGCGCGGCCACCATTCAGGTGTTCATTGCGCCCGCGCTTCCTGTCACCAGCAAGCTTCTCAGTAGCTCAACAGGTGCCACCGAGGCCGTGGTGACGGTCAACGGTGCGGCCACGCAGGTGAACGGCACGGTCAGCGGATCCACCATTAGCTTCAGCGCCATTCTCCTGACGGGAACGGTCGCGGGTCCGGTTAACGGTGTCGCATGTGCGACCGCGAATTGCTATTACTTCGCGGTATCCAATCTTCGCGTTAACGCAACCTCGCTATCAGTAGGTACCGGGACTCCGCCCCAAATCACTGCTTCGGCATTCATCAGCGGTAGCGCTGCGCAGCTCAATCCGTCTGCCGTTAGCGGTATTTCTCTCGGTTTCGCACAGAATGGCTTGGCAACCTCCAGGCAGTTCAAGGCCTCTACCGGTTCACTAGTCACCGTAGCGCCTCTGCCTATTGTTACTCTGCCTTACCCGGGTTTGTCGGTTGCCGGTGCCACGTCCGGTGCGAACAATTTCGTGATCTGCACCACAATCGCTGCAGCGACTGCGACGATTGTGCAGGTGGGCGAAAACTTTGCCTCCGCATTCAAAGATGTGAGCGCCCCTGGTCCGGGTAGTGAGAATTCCGGGCTGCTGACGACCTTGGCATCCAACGCCGTGCTGCACGGTACTCGTATCCAGCTCAACTTCAGTGGCGTGCCTACCAACGTGACAGTTTACGTACCGGTTGGAGTTATCCCGTCGATCGCTGCGGTTACTGGCGGCGTTTCAACCATTCAGCTGACCGCTGCGGCCCCTGGTACCGCGTTCGCTGCCGTGACTGGTACAACCAATGCCGCCACGCTGGGCGCCTTGTCCACGCTGGTTGCTCCGGTGAGCCTCAGCGGTGGCGTGGGTACGGCAACCTTCCAGGTTACGACCACGGACACCACCAATCTGGATGCGTTCAACATCCCCGTGTATATCGTAGCCGCCGCCAACACCGTTGCCGGCTCTGCCACGGCGATGACGATCACCACCAACCTGGCACCGGTTGGTGCAACCACCATCCCGAACTTCGCGTCGGGCGCCAGCTCTACAACTCTGACGGCTTCCAAGTTCAACCTTTGCACCACCAGCCTGTTGTTACCGTTTGTTACCAACCAGCTGGGCTTCGACACAGGTATCGCGATCGCAAATACGTCGAGTGATCCGTTCGGTACTGCCGGTGCAACTCCTCAGGCTGGCACTTGCACCCTGAGCTTCTACGGCAATGGCGCTCCGACTCCGAATAACATCACCACGGCGAATATTCCGACGGGTACCGTTTACGCGGCTCCGCTGTCGTCCATCGCCGCTGGCTTCCAGGGTTATGCGATAGCGCAGTGCTCCTTCCAGTTCGCTCACGGGTTCGTCTTCGTCACCAACGGCGTTGGCCCGAACGGCGGTCTGTCACAAGGTTACCTGGCCGGTGTGATTCCGGACATCAACCAGACCGGTGGTCGTGCCGCCAACCCGCTCAGCGCAGCGGCTGCTGGCACGGGCGAAACACTCGGTCAGTAGTTAACTTCAGTATTACCAAAAAGGGGAGGAGCTTCGGCTCCTCCCCTTTTTTGCGTTTACGATACCGGGTGTCCGGCGGCCCGTGCTTTACTTTACCTGCTATTTCGCTGCCACCCGCAGCGTGAAATTGCGGAGATAGGGGTCCACTCGAATAGGTACCTCGTCGCTAAAAGGTTCGCTACCAGTCCACTTCAGAAGAACCGTCGCCTTCTGGCCGGCGTCCAGTCTCGTGTTGTCGATGGAAACCTCCAGGCCTTTTATCATCGCCACGTGCGAGTCGAGAGTTAAGGTGAGAGGACCGGCAGTGCCATTCGTGATCGTGGCAGTGAACGCCCGCTCTTCCCGGCTGAAAACGAAAGCCGTTCGATCAATGGCAATCTTATTCAGGATTTCACTCAGGTCCGGTGCCTTGCCTGTCATGTCCATGCCCTTGATGGCGGGAACGCCGTTGGCGTCTTCACCGGTCACCATCATGCCGAACGGCGTCACATTTTTCGCGGCGGGATCGAGAAACCAGTACCACTTTCCATCATCCAGTTTCCACGTGGACTCGGTCGCCATCACGACCTCCTGGGCCCCGGCGAAGAGCATAACCATCTTTGCCTTCACCACGACCTTGGCCCTTGTGCCCCCTTCCAGCAACTGAATCCTGTCGACATTAAAGTCGCGCACTTCCTGCTTCCGCCCGTTGTAGTAGTCCTCTTTGGACTCCTCCGCCACGTACGGCTCAGCCTGGCGAAACTTGCCGCTCTGCTGGAGCTTGTAAAATTCCTCCACCCGCGCCCGAAGGGCTTTCTCCGCCGCAACAGCTTCCGGGGATGACTGGGCGTGGGCAAACAGAGCCGACGCCGGAACCAACAATAACCTGCGATCCATAGTCTTATCGTACCCTCCAAACATCAGACGTGCGCCGAAGCGGTGCAAGGTACCTTACCCGCCGCCAGGATAGGATAACCATCATGCCCCCTCTTGAGCACCTGACACTGACGCACGACGGCCCGCTCGCCACAGTCACCCTGAACCGCCCGCAGCGCCGCAATGCCCTGTCGCTAGCTCTGATGCGGGAACTGACGATATGCCTGCACGAAATCGGGAATTCGCAGCAGATTCGCGCAGTCATCCTGGCGGCGGCGGGAAAAGTCTTCTGTTCCGGGCACGATCTGGCGGAAATGACCGGACGCAATATCAGCGACTATCGGCAAATCTTCGATTCCTGTACAGAGCTCATGACGAAAATGCAGGCCATCCCGCAGCCGATCATTGCCCAGGTGCACGGCGTCGCCACCGCCGCCGGTTGTCAGCTGGTGGCCAATTGCGATCTGGTGGTTGCCGCAGAGGATGCCGCGTTCGCCACACCAGGTGTCAGAATCGGCATCTTCTGCAGCACCCCCATGGTCGCTCTTACACGCGCCATCGGACGCAAGCGCGCCATGCAAATGCTGCTAACCGGGGAACTCATACCGGCACGGCTTGCGGCGGAGTGGGGGCTGGTCAACCAGGTCGTGCCGCCCGGGGAGCTTACCAACGCCGCACGCCAGCTTGCACTCAAGGTCGCCGATGCCAGCCCGCTCACCGTTGCGATTGGCAAACAGGCCTTCTACACGCAAATCGATCTGGATCAGGCCAAGGCCTACGCCTACACCAAAGAAGTCATGTCGATGAACGCCATGGCAGCCGATGCGCAGGAAGGGATCTCGGCATTTCTGCAAAAAAGGACTCCGTGCTGGACGGGACAATAACCACTACTTAAACCGCTTCTTCCACGCGAAGTCAATCCCCACATAGCCGTTCTCTTCCCGCACCAGAATGGCCGAGACCTGACGGCTCAACGCCCACTCCACACGTATCAGCTGATTATTGGTGCGAGCCACGTCGGTGATGTAGGTGAAGAGAATATCCGGAGTGATTTGCTGCTCAATGGTCAAACGCGCCTGCGGACTGCCGGAGAGGCCGGTGAGTTGGGGATCGATCTTCAGCCGGCTCACACCAAAAAAGCGCTGCAATCGTCCGGCCACCGGATTGGCCAGCGCCTGCCCCAGCAGCGCACCGGCACCCAGTTGTTCGAAGCCGGAGGCGGGTCCTGTACTCAACGAACCCCCAGTCTGACTGGTAGGCGCGCGGCCGGTTGCCAGAAGGCTGATGATATCGGAAAACTCCAGCGGCGGATCAGAGCGATACGACATGTTCAACCGGTCAGCTGGTCCGGCAACGGTCAACACTACATCCACGCCACGCGCCCGCGTAGTCAGATCGAGATTGAGGACGGGCTCAATTCTCGCCGGATTAAAGAACGCAACGGAACCCTGGCTGATGGTGTATTTGTTGCCGAAGAAGACCAATTCACCGTGGGTGATATTCACCCGGCCCAGCAGAGCCGGGCTCGCCGCGGTGCCGCGCAGGCGAAGGCTGGCATCGGCCTGAATGCTCTGTGCCACATTGGTCTCGAAGGCCAGATCCGGGGCGGTTTCCACCTGGATATCCAGATTCATGTTGGCCATCAGGCCGGTATTGGACAGGCCAGGCGGGGGCTGGGCGGCGCTGGCAATCATACCCGCCAGATCGGCCCTGGGACTAATGGCCAGGCGGTGAATGGTGACTACGCCGGAAGCTTCACTCCGGCCCGAGCTCCCGGCCACCGTAATATTGGCATCGGAAATGGAACTCACACCTTCCGGATAGCGCACGCGGACCCCCACTGCACTGGCATCCATACGAAAGACCAATACGTCGCCATTGAGAGCGGCGAAGCCGGAGGCGTCCACTTTGCCCCCGCCGGTCTCGCCGCGCAGGGTTTGAATAGTCGCCCGCGGACCGTTGAAGACTACTTCACCCACCACATTCGTCAGGCCGTTGGAAAACCCCGCGTAATGAAAATCGCCGGCCCGTATCGCGGCGCGACCGGAAAACAGAGGAGCCCCGGCATTGCCCCGCACTACAGTATCCAGCACCAGAGCGCCGGATGCCGTTAAATCCGGCACAAAACTCCGCGCCATCGCCATGTTCACCGCACCTCTTACTCGCAGGTTGAGGGGAAACTGCCCCGACATATCAACCGACCCGTCGACCGTAACATCCGTCTCCGGGGCACCGAACCGGACCGGGTCCAGATGAAGTATGGATCGGGTAAGGGAGGCATGGATGGGTGCCAGGCTTCTGACCGCAAACCCGGGAATACTTTCCAATAGCGGCGAACCCCTGGCGGGGCGAAGTTCTAATTTCGGAATATCCAACGTCGCACTGATCTGCTCCGGGCGGCGGAGGGGGCCCTGTAGCACAATGCGGCCACGCAACGTTCCCGTAATACCAGTGCGGCGCACAGTGCCCGGTGCCGCCAGCAGCACAGCCAGCGCATTCACGTCTCCGTCGGCTACGGTCAAAACGGCGGTTGCCGGCAAGTCCCTCTGAAGGGTCACTGACCCTTCGCCGTGGACGGTCGCGCCCGCCACATCGGAATCAACGCGCGCCTCTACTACATCATTCTGGCCCTTCACGGAGAAGCGGGCATTGCCCAGATCGCGGCCGTTCAGCGAGATGGCAGTGGCCGCACCCGAAGCGTCCAGTGTGGCCAGATGCCATTCCTGTCCCACGTCGAGCGTTCCGGTGGCGTGAAACTCCGCGGCACCGCCGATATCCGGCTGGCGGGCGCGCACCAGAGCGATTTCATTCAACGCCATGGAATTGCTGGATATCTCGAATGCCGTGCGACCCTGCGGAAACGGTGCATTGCCGCCACTGCGCCGCGCCGTCAAATTGACCCTCTTGGGGCCGGAAACGAAAAGCCCGGTCACCGCTTGCGCCCCGGGGCCCAGATACTGCAGGTGACCGGTGATGGAATCGAAAGGCTGTTCCGCAATGGTGCCGCGTGAAACGGTGACGTCGGCTTCGGCCCGCGGATCGGCAACCGTACCCGCAATCCGCGCACTTCCGCGAACCGTTCCGGTCACCTGAATGCCCTTGTAATCCACCAGTTTCACCAGGCGAACCACATCCGCATTCACCAATTCCAGCGCGCCTTCAATCGCCGACGTCGGCAGCGAATTCCAATTGGTAAGGCCCGCCGTGATCGTACCGCGGATTTCCATGCCTTGCGCCGTGGCAGAGCCGTTGGTCACCTTTACCTGGTTGGCCGACGCGATAACGTCACCCTGGGCCGCATCCACCTCCTGGCCGTGTACCAGCGCATGACTCAACTCCACGTGCCCGGAAATTTGCGGGCTATTCATTGCTCCGACTACGGTGCCGGCGAATGTGGCAGTGCCATCGCGCAGCGAGAAGGGAACAAGGTACTGCTGCAGAAGAGGACGGAAATCTTCCGGATTGCTGGTTTCCGCTTTCACTTCCAGCCGGTCTCCTACCACGCCGGAAACCTCCACGCGACTGTCCGGCAGCGCAATCCAGGAATGGCCCAGATCGAGCCGGCGGGCTGGCCCGTTCCAGTTGGCCGCGATCTCGCCGTGAATGGCGGGCCCAGCGGACGCGGGCGTCACAGTTAAGTGCGCACTGGCTTCCCGCAGCGGAGCTCCCAGCGTGCCTGCCGCCGCTACACTGCCGGCGACCAGTCCATCCCACGGTGGAGTTTGGGTACCCAGGGCGCGGGCCAGTACACGGGCGCTCACACCGGTGGCATTCCCGGAAATACGAAAATTGCGCAACTCATGCACTTCTCCGTTGCCGGAGAAGACACCCCCGCCCATGCGCAGGCGGATACCCTGGGCGGCAATTTTTCCGGGGCTTGCCAGAATCTTCGCGGAAGTTTCCAGGTTGGTAAAACCCGCTAAACTCAACCCCGAACCCTTTACATCTCCGGCTATCCGGTAGCCGGCCGCGGTCAGGTCCAGTTCGCCCGAAATCGCGACGTTCCCCGCGGCATACAGCTTGCTTTTGAGGGTGCGCGCGAGGTCTGCGAGGGCAATCGATCCCCCCACGTGGCCGGACATTTCCAGGTGGAGAATGTCAGTGATGCGCAGGTCTGTGAATACAACTTCGGACTTTGCTCCGGCCAGATGCGCGCGGCTGATGCGCAGCAGGTTCGGTTCCAGAGTGGCTTCCGCCTGCACGTTGACGCTGATCGGGTTGAGACCCTCCGGCTCCAGATGTAAGGGCTCGGCCGACAGGCTTGCGGCATATCCTTTGAGTGACGCATTCCATGTAAGATGCAAGCCCAGCTTTTCCGCCCGCAGATTCCACGGGATCATCTGTCGCGGCCTGCCGGCGATCTCGGCCACCAGCAACCCGTCAGAGGCGACGAGGCTGTCCACTTTCAGCGCCAGCAGGTCTTGTGTGCCTGATTTTGTCTGGGGGCGCACGGGCAGATTGGTGGTGCCATCCGCCCCGACCATGAAATGAATGCGTGGCCGCGAGGCTTCAATACCGGTGACATCAATATCGCGGCGAAGGAAGGAAACGATGCGCAGGTGAACCACCACGTGATCGATCACCGCCAGCGGTTCCGTTCCCGCTGGTTCCCGCCCGTGGATGGCGACGCCTTCCAGATCAACCCGCAGCGTCCGCCAGTCGAAGCGAAAACTACGAATCTCCACACCACCACCCGATGCCGTGGTCAGGCGGCCGATCACTTCATTGCGAATTCTGTCAGCAAACCAGGCAGTGTTCGCGACCATTGCGATGGTTGCAATTGTCACGGCGAGAACCGCGATGGTGACGAGCAGGGCTTTTCTCAATGCAACTCGCTTCACTGCAACTCCCTGTCCACGAAGACGATTCGGGTGCGTTTGCGCTGGTCGGCCAGCCAGTTTTCCAGTTCCTGATCCGCGCGCTCAGTGGCGACGCTCTGTTCAATGCTGTCGCGAATGTCGTTCAGGGGAACCTTTACGATGATTCGTTCCCGGTAGTAGCGTTCCACGTCCGCGTCTGAAACCTGCACGGCGGGCCGAAAGCGCAGGCTGAGGAAGGTGAGCAGTTCCGATTGCCGGGCCAGATCCTCTTCCAGGTCCTGGCGTTGAAGGTGTGCAGAGGCAAGTGCCCCGTCAAGGGCCTCCATTGACGCCTTGAAGTTGCTGGCAGCGAAGGCGGGAAGCAAGCGGGCTCTCTCCGCGGGTTCCAGCCGGGGATAGTGGCCCAGCTCCATTTCTCTGGCCACTAGTCTTTGATCAATTAACTGCTGCACCGCGGCGCGCCGCGCAGCCAGGGAGAAATCGGCGACTGTACCATTTTGCATGGCACTGAGACGAAGCCGGGTTTCGATGTCACTGGAACTGATAACGCGGTTGGCGACGGTGACGCTGATTCGGTCCACGATTCCGGCGGTGGCGGCAAGTGTGAGAACCAGCCACAGGGCGGGGAGTCGCATCAGAAAGCCTGCCCCAGCGAAAAAAAGAACTGTAAGTGGCTGATCTGCTGCCTTGCCGCCTGGCAGGTGTGGAGCTGCGAACACTGCACCAGCTGAATATAGTTGCCGGCAAATCCGTTGTACTGCGGCGGATTGATGCTGTAGGCGATGTCCACGCGGACGGGGCCCACCGGCGTCTTGTACCGGATGCCGAAACCGACGGCGTGAACCATGTAGTTAAAATCGGCCGTGCCCCGCTGCCGGGCGCGAAAGCTGACTGCGCCCGGGCGGGAAAATATGTTGCCCATATCTTCAAACACCACGCCATTGATGTTGGCGCCCAGCAGCGGAAAACGCAATTCCGTGTTGTTGAAGAACAGCGCCGTGCCGCCCAGAGGAAAGCCGGTGAGCAGATCGCGCGGGCCCGCCTGATTTTCCGGCAGGCCGCGCAGAGTGCTGCCACCGCCGCCGAAAAACCGCTCCGGCAGAGGGACCGGATCGGTGGGATCGCCTCCCGCGGGTATGCTGAATGCGGGTTCAAAGCCAAGTTGGGTCTCCCGCGCCAGAATGATTTTTTCCCCCAGCTTGTGATAGGTCGCATTGCGGGCCAGCAGGCGAACGAAGCTGGTTTGCGAACCAAAAACTTTGGTAGCAAGGCCGAGGTCGAGCGTGTTGTAAACGCCCTTGCGGGGTTCCACCGGGTCGTCGCGGCGGTCCTGCACAAGATTGAAGGAGGCGACGCCCGCGCGCACGTTTTGGGCAAGGCGGGGCAGCAGAAGAGGGTCGATCTTCAGGTTGGAAACGTTCACCTTCCGGTACGTGAAGCGATAGAACGCAGTTACCGGTTTGGATACGTGCTGCGAGACTTGCACAGAGGCTTCTTCGCGTTTCGCCTGGAATGTCCGTACATCGTGGGTATTGTCATAAAACGCCGAAACCGAGGTATCGAACCGCGACTGACCGAATATGCGGGGGACGAACCATGTGGCTACGGCGCGCTGTTGCAGCGTAGAGAGGCGGCTTTGAAAACTAATGGTTTGAGCGCGTCCCAGGAAATTGATGCGGCTCACGTTGAAGGTGAAACGCGGGCCGAAGCCGGGCGCGCCGCCCGGATTGGAAAGATCGGTAATGGAGTTGTCGCCGCCGATGCGGGCGAACTCCGCACCCAGGCCGGTTGTGAGCGAATAGCGGCTGGCTTCTTCCATGTCGTACAGCACCGTTCTGCGGTTCTCGGCACCATCCGGATTCTGCAGCGCCAGGTTCACCTGGGCGAAGATGCCAAGGTCATACAGGCGGCGTTGCGTCTCTGCCAGGGCGGCGGGGGAAAGCGGATCGTTCGCGGCAATTCCCAGCTGGTGTGCCACGAGGCTGGGAACCGTGGCGGAAAGGCCCGTGGTCACGATTTCGCGCACGAACTCCTGTTCGCCCTCATTGATCAAAAAACGCAGGCTGGTGGTGTGCGGATCGGGCCCGGGAGTGGACGACCACTGGAACGTCGTCGCCGGGAAACCTTTGCTGCCGTAGAGCCGCAGAAGGGCATCGCGGTCGGCACCAATGTTGAATTCGCTGAACACCTGGCCGCCTTGCGAACTCAGGGTCTCAATCATCGCCTTGAGGTCGAGCCGGTTGGCCCCGGAAATTTCCAGCGATGCCACCCGGTACTGCGGCCCTTCTTCAATCTGAAACGCCGCCGCCAGGTCGCTGCCTTTGCCCAGATAGTCATCGGTGACACCGGAAGAGACTTTCACGTCGCGGAACCCGTTGGATTTGTAGAGATTAATGATGGCCTGTTCGTCCCGTTTGCGTAGCGCCTCGCTGTAGCGCCCGGCGCGAAGTTCGAATGACTTCGGCACCAGAAACATCCGCTCACGAATGGTCTTCACGTCGAAGTACTTGTTGCCGGTAATGGTGAGCGCGGCCAGACGGTGGCGTGGCCCGGGGACAACGGAATACTGAATCCGCGTTATACCGTCAATGACCTTCGCTTCTTCCAGATGTACGGCGGCGTCAAAGTATCCGCGGCCCTGCAGGTATTCACGGAGGTTGACCGATCCCTCTTCCAGAAGGTCGCGGTCTACGGTGTGTTCTTCGAAAACCGGAACATTTTGCCGGATTTGTTTGCGGCTGATCTTCGCTCCCGAAGCCGTCACTTCCACCAGTGGCCCGGGCTGAATGGAGATGTGCGGCGTAGCATGGCGGCCGTCGGCTGCTTCCAGCGGGTCAAGCGTCACGATGGCCAGCAGATGGCTGGCGTCCTGAAATTTCAGGCGGATTCCATTCATGCCGTCCCGCGTCCGGTTTTGCGTAACACCGCGGTATCCCGGCAAAAGAAATCTGCGCCAGGGCGTGGCCTTTTCAATTTTCTTCTGGCTCACCACCGATGTATTGCCGGTAATCACCGGGGGCGCATAATGTGCCCGGTACCCGCTGGAGAGCAGGAAGGTGATGCGCACCTGCTGGTGCTCCGGTTCAAACTGCAACTCATGGCTGACTTGCGCATTGAAGTAGCCGTTGCCGCGAAGCAACTGCAGAATGTTAGTTTCGGCTGTGGCCAGCTGGGGCTCGTCAAACGGCATACCCAACTCCAGCTTTGCGGCGCTCACCAGCTGGCTGGGGGCGGGTGGATCGGAAAGGTTGCCCTCCACCCCAACATGGCCAATAAACCAGCTGCCGCGGGTGATGTAGCGCAGGTTCACTCCAGCCGGAGTGTCGCTGGCGTCTATCTGAATATCTTCGTAGCGCCCGGTGGCGAAAAGGCGATCAATGGAATCGCGGATAGCGGTAGCATGAAAAAGTTCGCCGGGGTGGATTCCAATCATCTCGTTCAGGCGCGGGCTTTCCACGGGCTGCTGTGCGGGTTCGAAGGTAATTTCCGCTATGGGTCGACCTTCGGGATTTGGGGCGAGTTGGGGTGCGCCCCTCACGTGGGGGGTGGAGATCAGCAGCAAGACGGCGAAAAGGCTCGTTGCATGACAATTGCGCACCCTCCCCATGGTAGCAACCGGAGGGCCACTACTGGAGCTTGCGCAAGCGCAAATCCCACACTCTGGCGAGACCCAGGCTCATCTGCGTCACGCGGCCGTTGGGATCGCGGAGAAAACGCACGCTACCCAGCGAAGAACGGAAGCCGTCTTTGTAGGTGGGGGTAAGCAGGATTACCGGATCAGTTCGCCGGTGAAGCACCAGCTTGCCGTTCTCCACTACGGCGCGGTAGGTCACCTCTGCCTCGAGGCTGTCATATTCGCCCGTGAAAGCCGCGAGTTCGTCAGGGGTTGGCCTCGCCACGGCTACCCGCTCGAACAGATTGTCAGGGTCTTCTAGGGTGGCGATGCGCATGGTATCGGCAGTGAATTCAAGACGCGGACTGGTTTCGCTCTCCCCGAAAGTTGTGGCAGTGAACTGCATCAGGGCATGCCCGTTCATCTGCAACGCGCCATTGAGGAACCCGATGGCCTGTGCGTGGTGGTCGCGAACGCTGCGGTACAAACCGGCTTTGGCCTGCAGCATCGCCTCGGGGGAGGTGGCGCGGGGCGAGTCGTGAGTGATGAACTTTTCCAGATAAATATCCGCCACTTCGTGCCCCAGGGCGGTTCCGTTGGTGGTGACGTTGCACAGCACGGCGATCGACAGTTCCTGTTGCGGATAACGACCCAGCCAGGCGCTGTAACCCGCCGTGGAACCACTGTGGCTAACTTCCGGCACGCCGCGCCACTGCAGAATCATCAGACCGCGGGCGTAGGCGATCTTCCGTCCGCTGGTGAGCACGCCCTGTTCCGTCATCGCGTCAATCAGGGCCTTGCCGCCCACTTTCATCTCCGTGAAATTACGGTTCCAGCGGAGCAGGTCGCCTACGGTGGTGAGCAAACCGCCATTGCCGTGCGCGTCTTCAAACGGCATGTCGGTACGGAGCACGCCGCCTGCATCGCTGTAGGCGATGGCGCGGTTGGGTACGATGCGCCGATAGTCATCGCGCCACCCGGTGCCGGCCATATCGAGCGGCTGAAAGATATTCTCTTTGGTGAATTCGGCGATGGTTTTGCCGGAGACACGGTTCACCAGCATGGCGGCGAGGTTGAAGCCGGTGTTGGTGTAGGAATATTCAGTGCCGGGAGCGTAGTTGAGCGAGAGCTGGTGCGAGGCAATTTCCAGAACGTTGTTTTGCCCGTTGGCGCGGGTGGTGCGCGGCCAGCCATTGATGGCCGCGACTTCGCCCCAATCCCGCAGGCCGCTGGTGTGGTGCAGCAGATGGCGGATGGTGAGAACCGGAGTGCCGTAGTCGGGAAGTTCGGGGAAATATTTGCGCACCGGATCATCGAGCGAGATTTTGCCCTGCTGTACTAACAGAAGAACAGCGGCAGCGGTAAATTGTTTGGTGACGGAGCCGGGCTCAAATATGGTCTGCGGAGTCAGCGGGACATTATGCTCCAGATCCGCCATGCCGTATGCGGCCTGCAGCGAGACAGCTCCGTTGATGGAGGTGCCCACGACGCACCCGGGACTGGTATTGCTGTTGTAGCGGGCGAATACGTGGTCCACTCTGACTTTGACATCGGCGGGAACGAAGAGCTTCTGGCTGAACAGCGAAGGAGCCAGCGCAAGTGTAACGGCAAGATAATTTCTGGTGCGCATCAGTTTCATTTTCTCCCCAACCAGCCCTTCACGGTGGACATCATACGATCACTGAGACCAGGTTTCGCGACAGCTTTTTCCCGGAGTTGAATCACGGAACTCTCCACCGCCGCCATTTCGGTAGCGGCCTGGCCTTCGCAAGGCTCGCTACCGGCCGCGCGAACCGAAGTATCCACAATCTTGAACATCCGGCGAACGCGATTGCCGTCTTTGCCATCGAGGCAAACGGAGAAGGAACCGTCTTTAGCCCGCACGGGGAAGTAGCCGCGCTCGCGGCGCTGAATGAAGGCGGTCTCGTAACGATGCCGTTTTGTGCTCCATGTGAACACGCGATAGCTGTCGAAATCGTAGTCGAGGCCGAGTGTTTCCGCAGTGGTCCAGAGCCATATATCTTTCAAATCGCCGTGGTCGCTGATCTTGCCGACCGAGGCGTACGAGGTGATGCGGTGCCCTTCGGCGTACTGGGCAACTTCATCCGGGATATTCATATACAAACGACTGCTGAGCACCCAGCCGGTGCGTTCGCCGGCGGTGCGAATCAGGGTCCAGTCATCGCGGACGGGGGCGACGGCGGATTCTGGTTCCAGGGTCGGACTACGACTGCGCGACAGTTGCAGCCAGTCCGCCGGCGGGGCGGGCGCAGCAGGTGGCAAAGGCAGCGGTACAGGTGGTTCCTTCGCTTTTTTCTTTGCCGATCTTGCGGCCTTCGGGCGCGGAGGAACCAGTTGGCGTTTCGGCATTGGTCCCTTCACCACCACGCGATGCAGAATGACGTCGAACTTCTCCCCGGCCTTGATGCGCAGGAAGCTGGGCGAGAGACGATTGGGTTCTGTGTGGACGTTGAGCGTATCGAAAGTGGTGGCCACACCCTGGGAGGGGGCATCACGGGACTCTTTCGCCAGGGCGCGCAGGCGGTTCATTTGGGCGGTGTCCAGCAGTTGGCGGTCGTCTACCCAACCTTCCCGTCCACGCTCATTGCGCACCTGGAACCAACGGCGGCGCTGGGCCAGAAGTTCCAGGCGATCGCCATGCCGGGCAGAGCCGGTGGGGGCAGAGCGGGCGTCGATATCCTTGTGGAATATCACTTCTTCGGGTCCCGCAAATGCCTCGCCGATGGCCGGGGCTTTCTCGGGGCCGGAACTGCAACTGGCCATGAGCAGTGCGAGGGCGAGCGCGGCCATGGTCACAGGTAAGTTCACTGTCTACAAGCGTAGCGCCACCGGGCGCGCGTGAAAGCAGGTATACTGGCTTGCAAACTCCATGAGTGTATACATCAACAGACGACAAATGCTAACCGCGGCGGCGGGGATCGGCGCTCTGCTTCCGCTGCGAGCTCGCGCGGCGACTCCTCCGAAAGCCATCGTATTCGATACTTTTGGCACCATCGTCGACTGGCGCGGCTCCATTGTTGCCGAGGGCGCGGAGTGGGGCAAGGCGAAGGGCCTGAACATCGACTGGGGACAGTTCGCAGACCGCTGGCGCGCGGGCTATGGGCCGTCGATGGACAAAGTTCGCAAGGGGCAATTGCCCTGGACCATACTTGACGACCTGCATCGCATGGTTCTCGATCAACTGCTCACAGACTATAAAATCAACGGCCTGAGCGAGGAAGAAAAGCAGCACTGGAACAAGGTCTGGCACCGCCTGAAGCCATGGCCGGATTCAGTGGCGGGGCTTACACGCCTGAAAAAGAAATTCATCATCTCACCGCTGTCGAACGGCAACGTGGGGCTGTTGACCGATATGGCGAAGCAGGCAGGACTGCCCTGGGACGTAATTCTTTCCGCCGAACTGGCGAAGCATTACAAGCCGGACAAGGAAGTCTATCTGATGGCCGCCGCGATTCTGGGTAACAAGCCGGAGGAGACCATGATGGCTGCGGCTCACATCGGCGACCTGAAAGCAGCGCGCGCACTGGGGTTGCAGACCGCGTTTATCCATCGACCCAACGAGTACGGCAATCCGGCGAGAGCCGATAACGCCAAAACCGGAGATTTTGACATTGTGGCCACGGACGTCCTGGACCTCGCCGCACGCCTCGCGTAGCAGGAGTGCGCCCGCCGCTACGGGATTTGAACGACCAACCCCTCGCCGGCGAATTCCACTGGCTCATCCACCAGCCACACATCCCCCGGGCCTTCTGTGGCCGCCAGAATAGAGGGGCCAGGCACCACTCGCCCGGCTTTCGCCGTATGGAAGTATTCGCACCGAACCGGCAACTCTCTGCGCGCCTCAAAGGGCTCGCAGCTGGCTACAGCAAGGGCATGGGCCAGATGCAATTCGCGCCCTCTTCCCCAGTCATATAACCGGTAGGTGATCTCCGATCTCTGCTGAATTTCGAAGAGCGCAATGCCGCCGCCGATGGCGTGAATCGTCCCCGCCGGAATGAAGTAGCTTTCACCTGCCACTACCGGAATCCAGTGCAGCAGATGGACAATCGAGCCGTCGAGCGCGGCGGCGGACAGTTCGTCTTTACTCACCGTGCGCTGCAAGCCGACTGCAATCTGCGCGCCTTTATCGGCGCGCAGAATATGCCACATCTCCGTCTTGCCCGGCGAGCCATTATGATGTTCCGCCGCATAGGCATCGCCCGGATGGACCTGCACCGAAAGATTATCTTCGGTGAAGAGGTACTTCAGCAGCAGGGTTTCCACCGGAAACCAGATTTCGCCGATCTGCTTGCCCGCAGGATTGGCGAACCACGGCTGGGTCCGGGTTGATCCCCACACGATCTCCCTGGGATCGGGAGTTAGCCGGACCACGTCTCCTACGCTCCCAGACCTTCCACAAACTTCTGCAGGCGGTCCATGCCGCGCTCAATCTCGCGCATCGAAGTGGCATAGGAAATTCTGACATGATCGTTGGTGCCGAATGCCTCGCCCGGTACCACTGCCACTGCCACGTCTTTCAGCAGTTTGTCGGCGAACTCCAGCGGGAGTGCCATGCCGCCCTTCGTCATGGCACCACGCACATTGGGGTACACGTAGAAGGCGCCGGCGGGCAGTGCACATTCCACGCCCGGCATGGCCCGCAACCGGCCCACAATGTAATCGCGCCGCTTGCGGTACTCCGCCAGCATCACCGGAATGGAATCCTGGGGACCGCTCAATGCCTCAATCGCGGCCTTCTGCGAAATCGAGGTCGGGTTCGACGTGCTGTGACTTTGCAGCTTCAGCATGGCTCCAATAATCGACTCCGGTGCCAGACCATAGCCGATCCGCCAGCCTGTCATCGCATACGTCTTGGAGACCGTTCCCGCCACCAGCACCGTCGCCTTTGAGTTCGGAATCGAGGCCATTGACCAGGGCTGGCTGTCGTACAGGAAGTGCGAATAACATTCATCGGTGACGATGTAGATGCCGCGCTTCGCTGCCATGGCGTAGATTTTCTCCAGCTCTTCGCGTGCCACCACCGCGCCCGAAGGATTGTTGGGCGAGTTCAAAATCATCATGCGCGTCTTCGGGGTGAGATGCTTCTCCACCATTGCCGCCGTCAATACGAAGCCTTCTTTTTCATCCGTCTCCACGAACACGCATTTCGCGCCGGTGTAGTTCACCAGATCCTTATAGGTGACCCAGTACGGCACCGGGATTATCACTTCGTCGCCCGGATTCAGCAGAGCCTGCGTGTAGTTGAACAGCACGTGTTTGCCGCCCACCGTGATCAGACATTCGGCGGGACTGTAACTGGTTCCGTATTCCGCCTTGTGGCGCGCGACGACGGCCTGGCGCGCTTCCAGGGTTCCGCCGGAAGGCGTGTATTTGGTGAAGTTGGCAGTGATGGCCTCAATGCCGGCGCGCTTGACGTTGTCGGGCGTTGGAAAATCCGGTTCGCCGGCGGAAAGGTCTACTACGTCAACGCCTTCGCGGCGCAACCGGTCTGCATCCTGCATCACTTTGATGGTGGAGGAAACACTGATGGTCGCAATGCGGTCAGCGGTCAGGGGAGTCATGGTGGGTGTCATATTTCTTTGTCTTTGGTAAGCCGTTGCCGCAACCGGTCTTCCACCGATTTCGGCACCAGGCCGGAAATGTTGCCGCCGAGGCTGATCACTTCCTTCACCAGCCGCGAGCTGATGAAAGAAAACTGTTCGCCCGCCAGCAGGAATACCGTCTCCAAAGTGGGCCGCAGACGGCGGTTCATCAAGGCCATCTGCAGTTCGTATTCGTAATCGGAAATGAAGCGGATGCCTCGCAGAATCACGCTCGCGCCCTGCCCCTCCGCATAGTCGGCCAGCAGCCCGGCAAAGCAGTCCACTTCGACGTTGGGGAAGGGCTTCACCACCTCGCGCAACATCTCCACGCGATCTTCCACGGTGAACAGCGGGGCTTTCGCCTCGTTCTGCAGAATTGCCACCACCAGGCGCCCGAAGATCCGCGCGCCGCGTTCAATCACATCCAGGTGCCCACTCGTGATGGGGTCGAAAGAGCCGGGATAGATGGCTGTGACATTGTGCGGCATGGCAATGAGGAAATCTGATTGTATCGCGTGCTATTCCTTAGTAGATCGGCGAATGAGTAAGCGTAAAGCGTTAATAATCGGAGCAGGCCCGGCGGGTCTCACAGCGGCTTACGAGTTTGTGAAGCGTACTGATGTGCAGCCACTGGTCTACGAAAAGAGCGAATACATCGGCGGCATCTCCCGTACCGTTCGCTATAAAGACAATCGCATCGATATCGGCGGCCACCGTTTTTTCTCCAAGTCTGACCGCGTGATGAACTGGTGGCGCAAGATTATGCCGGTGATGGCGGCAGCCGATATCACCTATCACGGGCAGACAACGCATGTGGACGCCAGCGTCCCTGCGGCCAACGCCGATCCGGACCGCGTGATGCTGATCCGTAACCGCAAGTCGCGCATCTATTTTCTGCGCCGGTTCTTCGATTACCCCATCAGCCTCACCGCCGGTACCCTGACGAATCTCGGCATCACCCGCACCCTTAAAATCGGCATCAGCTACATGGCCGCCATGGTCCGCCAGATCAAGCCGGAAACGACGCTGGAACAGTTTCTCATCAACCGCTTTGGGCGCGAACTTTACCTCACCTTTTTTAAGTCGTACACGGAAAAAGTTTGGGGTGTTCCCTGCCATGAAATCAGCGCCGAGTGGGGAGCACAGCGCATCAAGGGTCTCTCCATCAGCAAGGCGATTCTGCACTTTTTCCGCAAAAAACCCGGGGGTGACATCGCTCAAAAAGGTACGGAAACGTCTCTTATCGAAAAGTTTATGTACCCCAAATTCGGCCCCGGCCAGCTTTGGGAGTACGTGGCAGAGGACGTTCAGCGCGAGGGCGGCGTGGTCGCCACGGGCTGGGATATTGTTCGCCTCCACACCGAGGGTAACCGTATCCGCGCGGCTGAGATGGTGCATCGCGAGACCGGTGAACAGCGCACGGAAGAAGCCGATTTTTTCTTCTCCACCATGCCCGTGAAAGAGCTGATCAATAAGCTTGCCGCCGACGTGCCCCCGAACGTTGTTGAAGTGGCGAACGGTCTGCTGTATCGCGATTTCATGACCGTGGGACTCCTGCTTCGCCGCTTGAAAATCGGGGAATTGCAGGACAACTGGATCTACATTCAGGAGCCCGATGTGCAGGTGGGCCGCATGCAGATCTTCAACAACTGGAGCCCGCATCTGGTGGGCGATCCGAACAATGCGTGGATTGGCCTTGAGTATTTCTGCTACGAAACCGATGACATCTGGAAGCTGTCGGACGAAAAGATGATTGAGCTGGCGAAGAACGAGATCTCTAAAATCGGCATCATCGACCAGGCCGACATTCTGGACGCGTGCGTGATTCGGGTGCCCAAAACCTACCCGGCTTATTTCGGCGCCTACGACCGTTTTGCAGAAATCCGCAGCTACATTGACGGCTTCGAAAACCTGTTTCTTGTGGGCCGCAACGGCATGCACAAGTACAACAATCAGGATCACTCAATGCTCACCGCGATGACGGCGGTGGACAATATTGCCGAAGGCCGCGTGAACAAGGACAACATCTGGGCGCTGAATACCGAGATGGAGTACCACGAAAGTAAAGACGGCAAGTAGAGGTCAGGCGGCCGCACTGAAACCGGGCGAATGCGGGAAGGCGGCCTGAGAGGCCGCCGCAGACCGAGGGTCTGCCCCACCAGTTAAGAGGTCGTGGGCGGTTTGCACGTTCGAACCCAATTTGGCCGGGGGTACGGCGAGGTCGATTTCCTGTTTCGCACTGCGGACGCAGCGATCCTGATAGCGCGTCCACGGATTGCAGGCGCGGTCGTACTGGCGTTCGAATTTGGTTTCGTAGCGCAGCCAGGACCGCAGTACTGGTCCGCCTCATCAGCGAATCGGTAACGGGTACTATTCGCCACAGGCCAACCTCAATGTGACTTGTGAACCATTGGGCGATTCCCTCCGCTTTGGCACGGGTGTAAGCCTTCTCGCACATAGCCCGATGCAGAGTGCTGTGGAATTCCACTACCGCAAGGCTGGAAGAGTGACTCCCCCCTGTTCAGCTTCGCGCACCAGTTGAGATGTATTGATGTGCAGTTCGCACAGAGATGTCTGCCTCATGTGCTACGTTGAGGCGCAAAAAACAGCTGCGTCACGAATCTTCTATCGCCAAACTGATGCCGCGTGCCGATGTAACCGCAACCCTCCGCAGTTTATGCTAAATTCGAAACCACATGTCCCGCCATCTTCTTGTCTTGATTTCTCTGGCCGCCGCCAGCCTGCCCGCCTTCGCTGCGGAATGCGACAGCCTCGCCAGCCTGAAACTGGCTGATACGACCATCACCGCTGCGAAGTCCGTCGCAGCCGGAGCCTTCACTCCCTCTGAAGGCGGCGGACGTGGTGCCAATCCATTCACAGCACTCCCCGCCTTCTGTCAGGTGCATGGCATCATTAAGCCCACACCGGTCTCTGTCATCCACTTTGAAGTCTGGCTGCCCGCCGCCGGATGGAACGGGCGTCTGCAGGTGGTGGGCAATGGTGGACTCGCCGGAACCATCAGCTACCCGGCCATGGCCGCCGCGCTGAAGACCGGCTTCGCCACCGCCAGTACTGACACCGGACACACTACGGGCGAATCCCGCGACTGGCTCAAGAGCCGTGAGCGCCTCATCGATTACAGCTATCGCGGCCTTCACCTCACTACGCTCAACGCGAAATCCATCGTGACGTCCTGGTACACCGAGGCCGCGAAGAAGTCTTACTACACGGGTTGTTCCACCGGTGGCAAGCAGGGCCTGATGGAAGCGCAGCGTTTCCCCGCTGATTTCGATGGCATCGTGGCCGGCAACGCCGCCAATTACTGGACCCGCCAAATGATCGGCGAAGTCTGGAACGGTGTGGTCACCAGCGCCGCGGAAACCAGTCTGCCGCAGGAGAAATTGCAGCTGGTGCAGGACGCTGTGCTGGAACAATGCGATGCACTGGATGGCGTCAAGGATGGTTTGATAGCCGACCATCGCCGCTGCAAATTCGACGTGAAGAAATTGCGCTGCTCCGGTGCCGATGCCGCCAGTTGTCTGACCGCCGGCCAGGTCTCGGCCTTCGAAAAAATCTACAGCGGTCCCGTGAATCCCCGCACCGGCGTGGCGTTCTATGCAGGCATGTATCCCGGCAACGAACTTGGCTGGGGCAAGAATGGCGGACAGATGGTTATCAACCGCGCGACTACTTCCGGCGTCAGTTCCAGCGACTTCATGCGCTACTCGCTGTTCAGCAATCCGGCGTGGGAATTCCGCACCTTCGATTTCGACCGCGATGTGCAGACTCTGGAAGAAAAGCTGGCTGCGGTTACCAACGCCACGAATCCGGATCTGGAAGAGTTCCGCAAACTGGGCCACAAGCTGCTGTACTATCACGGCGCGGCCGATCCGCTGATTCCCGCGCAGAACGGCATCAACTATTACGAGAGTGTGGAAGCCAGTCAGGCCAAACGCGGCAATAACACGGCGGCCACGCAGGCCTTCTTCCGTGCCTTCCTGGTGCCGGGGTTGTATCACTGCTCAGGCGGTCCGGGTGCATATGGCTTCGGTACGACGAGCCCGGCATCTTCGCAGGACGCCGATCATGACGTGGTCAGCGCCCTCTCGCGCTGGGTGGAAAGCGGTCAGGCGCCGGAAAAGATCATCGCCGCGAAGTATGTGGATAACACGCCGTCGAAGGGCGTGGCATTCCACAGACCATTGTGCCCGTGGCCGCTGGCGGCGCGCTTCCAGGGTCAGGGCGACTCCAACAATGCCGCCAACTGGAGTTGCGTGAAGTAAAACGCAAGCTACTGAATGCAATCCTTCAAAAACGCCACGACCTCGTCATCCACCCAGAATCTCTGACCGTGGCGGGAGAGAAACCCCAAATGCCCGCCATAGTCCGGGGCCATCAATTGCAGCTGTGCATTGCCGCGGATCGCGTTGTGCGAGTAGACGGAAAACGGGATGAAGGTATCGTCCTTCGCCTGAATCAACTGCGCGGGTATGCGGATGTCTGCGAGGAAATTCTGCGCCGATTGCGTGGCGTAGTAGTTGTCGGCGGTGCCGAATCCGAATGACGGCGCTGTGACCTTATCGTCGATCAGATAAATGGTATCGAGCCCCGCCAGATCCTGTTCCGTATAGCGGCCCGTGGAAAGCAGCCGGCTCTTCATCCGTTTAACGAACCGGCGCTCATACACCCGGTTTTCGCGATCATGAATACGCCGTGTGCAGGCCGCCAGATCAATGGGCGTGGAAACGGCGGCGATCCCCTGAATCAGATCGGTCGCGCCCAGCTCTCCGGCCATTTTCAGTGCGACATTACCGCCCAGCGAAAACCCGATCAGAAAGATAGGCAGCCGGCTGCCCGCCTTGCGCCGTTGCTGCAGAAAATACCGCAGGTCATCCGTCAACCCGGCGTGATACAGGGTCTTCGACAGATGCGCTGTGCCACCGCAGGTCCGCATATGAAAGCGGTGCGCGATAAAGCCGGCTTCCAGCGCATGCCACGCCATGCTCACCATGTAACCGGAATCGGCCGCGCCTTCCAGACCGTGCAGTAGCACCACTTCCCCCACCGGTTGGCATTCCGGCTGCGCACTCACCACCAGCACCTGGGTATCGGGATCGGTCTGAATCAAATGCCGTTGCGGCTGGAGTTTTGTGAAATCAAAACCGCGCGGCCAGAAATTCCCCAGAATCGTCAGTACATGAGGATTCCGAAAAAGCGGTTCGAACGGGCGAATACGGTACAAGACTCTATCTTCGCAAAGCGCTTGCGATAAGATATCGCCATGTCTTCGCGCGCCCTGCTTTGCCTGCTCTGCCTTCCCCTGTTGGCCCAGAATACAGCTGATACTGACAAGACAAAAGCCGACGCCCAGAGCCGCGCCGACGCGCTGAAAGAGCGCATTGAGGCTACTCCCGAGCTACCTTTCAGCGGTACGCACTTCGCGGCCCAGGCCGCTGGCGCTGGCTGGGAATCGGGCATGGTCTCGTGGCTGGCACTGGATAAAAAGGGCATGATCTACGAGCTCCAGCGCGGCGACAAAGCCGACCCCGTCCTCGTGCTGGATCGCAATGGAAAGGTGCTGCGCTCCTGGGGCAAGGGCAACTACAAGATCCCCCACAGTATCCGGCTCGACCCTGAGGGTAACGTCTGGACCGTGGACGCGCAGGCTTCGCAGGTGATCAAGTATTCCAACACCGGCCAGAAGCTCATGACCATTGAGGTGGGCGAACAACCGGAATCGCGCAGTGCTTTTAACGGCACTACCGATATTGCGTTTGGCCCCCACGGCCGCCTCTTCATTACCGATGGCTATGGCAATGCCCGTGTGCTGGAATATTCTGCCGATGGCAAGCGTGTCAAACAATGGGGCACTCCCGGAACCGGCCCTGGCGAATTTAAGCTGCCGCACTCCATTCAGATTGATGAGAAGGGCACCGTCTACGTGGCCGACCGCGAGAACGGTCGCATCCAGAGATTTACTCTCGATGGCAAGTACATCAGCGAAATTCCCAACCTCGGCCGCACCTATTCCCTGAAGCTGGCGGGCAATATTCTGTGGGCCGGAATTGCCCAGCTCAATGAGCCCACGGGTTCGGCCGGTTGGGTGGTAAAGTTTGATCGCAACACCGGCAAGATGCTGGGGCATTTGAACGTGCCGGAAAAAGCGGGGCTGCATTCCATGGAACAGACGGCCTCGGGCGAACCTTTGACTGTGCTGGCCAATCAAGTGCTGTGGTTCAGGAAGAAGTAGCTACCCGGCAGGCCCGCGCCACCAGTCCCCAGCCGCCCCATAGATCCCGATCCATTTCCAGCGTCACGTCCACATGGCGCGCCCCGGCCAGTTCCGCCGCGAGATGGGCCATCCCCCAACCTTTCAGCAGGCGCGTGCGGTTACGGTATTTCACCATAATCTTCAGATGCTTCTCGTTCCACAACTGCGGGTCCCCGGCTAGTTCTACTCCGCGCAGCGCAAAAACGGGCCGCTTGTTGTCCATACCGAACGGGCCAATGTGCTGTAACGCATTCCAAAGTTCATCCGTTAGTTCATCCATCGTGATGACAACATCGGGCGCAACCGTCTGCCGCAGGTCCTCCGGTTTTAGCCGTTCCGCTGCATAGGCGTTCAGCCGGTCGCGGAACTCTTCCAGACGATCCGCGGGCATCGTCAAGCCAGCCGCATGTGCATGGCCTCCGAATTTGGTGAACAACTCCCGCATGCTCTCCAGACCGTCCAGCAGGTGAAACGTCTCAATGCTCCGCGCCGAGCCAACCGCTACGCCATCTTCCACACCCAGCACCACGGCGGGCCGGTGAAATTTCTCGACGACGCGGCTGGCCACAATACCGGCAACGCCGCGATGCCAGCCTTCGCCCCAGAACACCAGCGCGCAATCAGCGTCGGTTACAGGTTTTTCCAGGCAGCGGTCCAGAATCTGTTTCACGATGCCGCGTTCGGTCGTCTGTCGCTCTGCATTCAGCTCCAGCAACCGCCGGGCAATTTCTTCGGCCCGCGCTACGTCGGTGGTGAGCAACATTTCCACCGCCGCGCCCGCGCTATCCATACGCCCGGATGCATTGATGGCAGGCGCAATGCGGAACGCAATTTCGGTCTCGTTCGGCGTCTTTTCGGCAAAGCCCGCCGCTGCCAGCAGCGCCCGCAGTCCCGCGTTGCGCACGTCGCTGAGTCCGGCCAGACCGTGCTTCACTATAATCCGGTTCTCACCCGTCACCGGCACAATGTCGGCAATGGTGGCGATCGCGACCAGCTTCAGGAATGACGCCAGAACTTTCTGCAGCCGCGCCTCCGGCCATCCGGCCTTACCCAAAATGCCGTGTGCCAGCTTGAATGCCACACCGGCGCCACAGAGATTCTTGTTCGGATACCTGCAGTCGGCCCGGTTCGGATTGATGATGGCGTAGGCGTCTGGCAGAGTCGTTTCGGGCAAATGATGATCGGTTACGATGACATCGATACCCCACTCGCGCGCCCGGTCGATTGCCGCCTTTGCGCGGATACCGTTATCCACGCTGATCAGAAGCTGCGCGCCCCGCGCGGCGGCGGCATCCACCGCTTCCGGCTGCATTCCGTAGCCATCACGCAAGCGGTGTGGAATGTACCAACCCGCATTGCCGCCCGCCATCTGGATGGCTGTCTTCAGAACAACCGTAGAGGTGACGCCATCTACGTCGTAGTCGCCATGAATCTCCATGACTTCTCCGGTCTCAATCGCACGCCGTACGCGTTCCACGGCGAGCTCCATATCCCGTAGCAGAAAGGGATCGTGCAGGTCTTCGAAGCGGGGATTGAGAAAAGCTTCGGCGCTGGCTGCATCGCGCAGGCCGCGCAGCCAGAGAATCTTCGCGGCGGCTAAGGGCAGACGCAGTTCGGCTGCAAGTGCCGCAATGGAGGGAGTACCAACTTCAGCCGGAAAAATCCAGCGGCTAGTTGTTGGAATAGAAGCCGCTGCCGAGTCCGCCGTGACTGCCACCTTCCGGGCCATCCGAGGCCGGGAGCATCATCTCGATTTCATCGCATGCGTCCACGAAATCTTCGTACCACTCCGGCCGCAGTTCAAACACATACAGGTGACTGCCGTGATCGAAACCCAGTTCGAGTGAACAGACGTTGCCGGCGTGGCGGCGAGCTTCCCGCATGCGGCTTTCGAAGTCGCGACGCTCGTCCCGCGTCATGTCGGCTTCTTCCAGTTCTTCCAGAGCTTCAGAGATCTCCGCTTCTTCCAGTTCCCGCGAAGCCATCAGAATCAGCTTTTGGCCCAGCTTGTGGGCGGTATCGAGGAATCCGCGATAATCGGGAAACTGTTCGGTGTCCCACATGATGACCTGCAGCCCTTCGAGGCCACCCGGATAGCTGTGAAAAACGGCGTATTCGGAGGCTGCCAGGTAATCCAGTATTTCGGTCTTGAGCGCTTCGAGGTTGAGGTTCAATCGGGGCCGTCGTTTCCGTGACCAGCATAACACCGGAGGGGAATGCACGGGGGAGCAGCGCAAACGACAGTTCGAACCGGCGTCATCGGGCGAATCAACGTCCGGCGGGTAGGCTTGGGTATAATCGGGAGAGTTGCGCCCGTAGCTCAGTTGGATAGAGCGTCTGGCTACGAACCAGAAGGCCGTATGTTCGAGTCATACCGGGCGCACCAAATATTTCGATTCACAACCAATTCAATCCAGGCGATTCGTTTCCGGGTCGCCGGGTAAGAATCGTCAAACCCTCGACCGCCTCTTAATCGCCGGTGCCAGGAGTCACAAGCGGGATTTGCACTGCCCTTTTCCTCGCATCCGCTCGTGACGGTTGCACAGTGTTATCACTTGACACGTGCTCCCAAATATGGGAACGTAAACTCGTCAAAGTGCTCGGTGAAGCGGTGATTGCTAAATTCGCAAAGAAACACCCGGTATCCCGCAAGCCGCTGGCCCGATTCCTGTCTATCGCAAACCTTGCTGTATGGCCGCACTTCCCGGCTGTCAAGGCATCCTTTGCGGCAGCAGACTACGCCCCAACTACAGGAACCGTCATCTTCGACATCGGCGGAAATAAGTACCGCCTCATCGGCACCGTGGATTTTTCAGAACAGATACTGGTCGTGCGGCGCGTGCTCACCCACGAAGAATACAATCGGGAGAAACTGTAATGGTTATTGTCACTTACGAAGAACTTCTGGCAGATACACTACCAGCCTGGGTTGAAAACGAAAAACAATACGCCGATACCAATGAGCGGCTTGCCCGCCTCGTTGGTATGGGGAAATCCAGAACGACCCACGAAACCCGGCTGATGCGGCTTCTCGCGGTACTGGTCGAAGATTACGACCGCCGGAACAGAATGCCACCAGACGACAGCACTCCGGCAGAGAGGCTCCAGTTCCTCATGGACCACTCTGGCAAGAACGCTGCGGACCTGCTGCCCATATTTGGCCAGCGAAGCCATGTAAACGAAGCTGTCACCGGGAAGCGCCCTATCAGTGCCGACCAGGCGCGGAGGCTCGGGCAGATATTCAGTGTGAATCCCGGCTTGTTTGTGTAGCGACCCGGCCAGCAGAACGCCCCTTCTTCTCTCCCAGACGGGCCGTAACACCTGCCCACCGTCGAGTTTCGTCCACAGCCTCGTACTCATGGCGATAGACATTACCTGCAGCCGCGATCGTATGCCAGTCGATCCCGGGATACCTGTCGAGCACCTGGCGGGGTAAACGGCGAGAGGCTTGGGAAATGATCTCCAGCGCGCGAACCACGGCGTAGACCGTTTCTGGTCGCGGACGAAACCGTCCAATTCAAGCCCGACCGTGAAGGCCTCGATCAGGCCGATGTTATCGAGGATATCCTGAAGGCGCTGACGCGGGTTTTCAGAAGGCATTGACTGCGTCCCGTAAGATGTTCTCACGGAGCAGGGGCTTCAAGGTGCGGCGATTGGCGACGTCTACCCTGCCACCGAGGATTTCGCCAATGTAGATTTTCAGACGTGCGTACTCGAAGACGCCGATATTCTTTTCGTAGTCGAGATCGATCAGAACATCAACGTCGCTTTCGGATTTGGCCTCGCCACGGGCTACGGAACCGAAGACAGCGGCATGGGTGGCTCCGAAACGACGCAGTTCGGTCTCGTGGAAGCGCAGTGCGGCGGACATCATTTTATTTGGATTCTATCGCAATGGCGGCAGACCCTCTGGCATTAGTTTAGGCCTCGTTAGCCAATTCAACACCAGGGAGTTGGGCAGCCAACAGATTCCGCGCAGAGCACGCGTCCCCCCTATCTGCGATACTAAAAGCTAGGGCCTTCGGGCACTCAAGGAGACACAAACTATGAAAACACTCACAGCGGTCGCGTTCCTGGCGCTTGGCCTGGCGGCGAGCGGTATGGCGGCGGAATTCAAAGGTTTCGTCGAAGACGAGAGCTGTTCCACCAAGCCCGGCATGAAGGGTGATGCCGAATGCGCCGCGAAATGCATCAAGGGTGGCGATAAGGCCGTCCTGGTCATGGCGGATGGCAAAATCTACAAGCTCGCCGAGCAGGCGAAGATCACGGGCCACGCCGGCCACAACGTCATCATTACCGGTACGTTGAAGGGCGACACCATCTCCATCGAAAACGTGAAGATGTAATTCGGTCCGCGGCAGGGCGTGGCTCACACGGGTCGCGCTCTGCCATTTTTTTCTCGCCCCGCAGTAATCTCCGCACATACGTACCACCAGGCATTCCTTTCAGTTCCTTCATTTTTCGGTAAGACTCTCTGCCGGCACTATCAGCAGCGCCCGCTTCCACCACTCTTATAAAAATACGACTGTCACAGGATTGAAAGCAATCGGGTATAACCTTGTCTGTGACATGCGTAAATTCATCGGATTTTCCTGCTTCCTGTTTGCCGCCTCCGCCATGGGCAGCGATCCCATTCCACTTCCCACTGGCTTTTCGGTAACCCCGGGGGCCGTGCCCCACTCCGTCGAAATGCCGCTGAATCCCGGTATTGCAGGCAAGCCCGGCCACACCCTGTCGCAACCGGTAACAACGGCGCTTTCGCCGGATGGCAAGCTGCTGCTTCTGCTCACCAGCGGCTTCAACAAAGAGCGCCGCGTTAAAGATCCGGAAACCAACGAGTACGTATTCGTCTACGACGCGTCTGTCTTCCCGCCGAAACAGCTGCAGGCGTTGCCTGTGCCCAACACGTTTTGCGGCCTGGCATGGAATCCCCGGGGCGGCGAGTTTTATGTTTCCGGCGGTGTGGACGACCGCGTGTACTTGTTTGCCCGGGATGCGAAGGGAAATTTCAAGCGCGACGCGGTTATTTCGCTAAACCACGCGCACGGTTTGGGCCTGGGGTCAAATCTGGCCGCACCCCTGAATTCCGGGGCGCCCAAGCCAATGACAGCGGGCGTGGCGGTGAACCGTGGCGGCACGGTGTTGATTGCCGCAAACTTCTACAACGATTCTCTGACCTTTATCGACATCGCGTCGCGCAAGGTAACCAGTGAGCTCGATCTGCGGCCAGGCGCGACAGACGTCTCGAAGACCGGTCAGCCGGGCGGCGAGTATCCATACTGGATCGCGATCCGCGGTGACGATACGGCGTATGTTTCCAGCCCTCGCGACCGCGAGATCGTCGCCGTAGCCATGGGACCGTTGCCAAAAGTCGCCGCCCGTATCGCCATTCAGGGTCAGCCGAACCGCCTGTTGCTGAACAAAGCGCAGGACCGCCTGTATGCGACCGTGGACAACGCCGATGCCGTGGATGTGATCGATACGGGGAGTAACCGCGTGGTGGCGGTAGTCGGCGTGACGGCACCGGAATCTGTGCTGCCGGGCCGGAATCTGCCGAAGGGCGCCAATCCCAACAATCTGGCGCTTTCGCCCGACGAAAAAACGCTCTACGTGACCGATGGTGGTACGAATGCAGTAGCGGTGGTGGACGTGGCCGGCGCAAGAACCACCGGGCTGATTCCGGTGGGCTGGTATCCCAACAGCGTTACGGTGAGCGCTGACGGCAAATATCTGTATGTGGCCAACAGCAAGAGCATGCCGGGGCCCAACCCGGGTAACTGCCGTGGAGACGTGAAGGCACCCCGTACGCCGGACTGCGCGAAGCAGGCGGCCAGCTATGTTTATCAGCTGGAAAAGGGGAGCCTGCTTTCCTTCCCTGTGCCACCGGCGGTGGAACTGGAAGCGTTGACAAAGCGCACGGCGGAGAACAACCGGTTTCAGGTAGTACGTGAACGCAATCAGAATCCGGTGATGGCGCGGCTGCGGGAGCGCATTCAGCACGTCATCTACATCGTGAAGGAAAATCGCACGTATGACCAGGTGTTGGGCGATCTGGAGGTGGGTAACGGCGATCCGGGTCTGGCCGAGTTTCCGGAACCAGTCTCGCCCAATCACCACGCGCTGGCGCGGAATTTTGTGACTCTCGACAATTTCTACGATTCAGGCGAGGTGAGTGGCGTGGGCTGGAACTGGTCGGTGGCGGCACGCACCACCGACTATACCGAAAAGACGGTACCAGCCAACTATGCCGGCCGCGGCTTTATTTACGACTGGGAAGGCTCCAATCGCAATGTAAATGTTGGCGTTGCGTCCATGCCGGAACGGCTGAAGGCGCAACCGCTGCTGGCTATGGGCACACCCGATCTGAACCTGCTGCCGGGAGGCGGCGATGTGGCCGCGCCTGATTCCGAGGCAGGCGAAGTGGGGTCGGGCTATCTGTGGGACGAAGTACTGCGGGCGGGTAAGACCATCCGGAACTACGGATTCTTCTGCGACCTGACGCGCTACGACGAAGCGGAAAAAAATCCCGCCCACCTGAAGTTTTCCCGGACACCTTTCGCGGATAAGATGCAGCAGGCAACGCCATCCAACAAGTCGCTGCTGGGAAATACCGACCTCTACTTCCGCAGCTTTGACCAGAATTATTCCGACCTGTATCGTTTCCAGGAATGGGAACGGGAATTCGATGGGCAGGTAACCAGCCGGAACATGCCGAACCTGACGCTGCTGCGCTTGGCACACGACCACTTCGGCAGCTTCGGCACGGCCGCTGATGGCATCAACACCCCGGCACTGCAGTTCGCCGACAACGACTATGCGGTGGGCCGGGTCATCGAAAAAGTGGCGCACAGCCCGTATGCGGCGAATACGCTGATCTTCATCATCGAAGACGACGCGCAGGATGGACCCGATCACATGGATGCGCACCGCAGCATCGCCTACGTGGCGGGGCCGTATGTGAAACAGCGGGCCGTAGTCTCTGAACGCTACAACACCGTGAGCATGGTGCGCACCATGGAGGCGATTCTGGGGCTGGAGCCGAGCAGTCTTTACGCGGCGGCTGCCGAGCCCATGACAGAAGTTTTCGACCCCACGCAGAGCGCCTGGGATTATCAGGCGCTGGTGCCCGATCTGTTGCGGACATCGCAACTGGCGCTGCCCGTGGCAACTGCGGCCAATTCCCTGCCCCGCACACCGGAAGTGCTTGCCTGGGCGCGCGACAAACACGATGGCAAGTACTGGCAGCGGCGTCTCGGCGATATGGATTTCGAGGTGGAAGACAAGCTGGATACCGGTCGGTTCAACCGCGAACTGTGGAAGGGTCTGATGGGGAAGAAGCCGTATCCGGTGGCGCGGCCAGGAACGAACCTGCGGGAGAACCGCGCCGCGTTACTGCGCGCGGCTGGTTACTGAGGTGAGCGTTTTTTACACCAGTACGGCCTATTCACACCGAAGTGCGATCACCGGGTCCACCTGGGAGGCTTTCCTCGCCGGCAGATAGCAGGCCAGCAGAGAAATCAGCGCGAGGATAGCGGTCGACGAAACAAGTACCATCACGTCCAGGCCGTTCACTTCATACAGGATTCCCGCCAGCACCTGGCCCAGCCCCGCCGAAAGCAACAGCCCGACGACAAGCCCCGCTGCCGTGACCTTTAAGCCGTCAGCCAGAATCATGCCCAGCGCCGAGCTCCGATTTGCGCCCAGCGCCATCCTGATACCGATCTCCCTCGTCCGTCGCGAAACGGTATAGGCATTCACGGCGTAGAGTCCGATCACTGCCAGAAACAGCGCCATGGCACCAAAGATCTCAAGCATTCGGGCACCCGTGCGCACCACCCAGATATCGATGCCGGATTCGAGGTGGCCGCGCATGGTCTTGAGCGCGAGGACCGGCAACCGCGGGTCCACCGTCCTTATCTCTCGCCTGACGGCTTCCAGCATGCCGCGCTCCGAATTCTCTCCATCGCCGGTAAAGCGGACATCCAGATTCATGTTGGCCTGGTAGGTTTGCCCGAACGAGACATAAATGTGAGGTTGCGGCTTGCTTCCGAGAATACTCTCTGTCACGTCTCCCACAACGCCCACAACCTCATAATCGTTTGCCTGTTTCGTCTGCGGGCCATCGGCAGAGATTCCGATGCCGCCGCCTGACCCGCCTTCATCCAGCCGGATGTGTTTCCCCACCGCTTCACCGCCGGGCCATAGCTTCGTCGCCGCCAGTTTGTCCAGCACAGCCACCTGCGCATTCTCGCCGGGCGCGAAGACGGCGCCCCTTAGTACAGGAATATCCATGGCCCGGAAGTAGTCGCCTCCCACAATGTTGAACTGCATCGCAAGACCCGGATGGTCCCTGGATATCTGCACGCCGGACGGGTTGACTTTTCTCCCCAGAGACACCATTCCGAAGGGCACCGTAGCGGCCAGACCCACTGCCTGCACGCCCGGTATCCCCGTCAGACGGCGTTGAATCTCCGCGTAAACCTGTCTGCCGCGTGCCTCGTTATAGTCGATCAGGCTCGGGTCCGTTTCGACAACAATCTGGTGGGTCATCGCGAAACCGGGTTGCACATCGGCTGCCCGAATAGCGCTGTGGAGGAACAGACCGGCGGCACTCAGCATCATCAGAGAGAGCGATAGCTGACCGATCACCAGCAGATTCCGGCGCGAGAGAAAACGTACGCGCCCGCTTGAAAAATCTCCGGACGAACTTTCCTTCAGATCGAACGACAAATCCGGCCTGGAGAGCTTCCACGCGGGAAACAGTGCAAAGATTACCGTGCTCAATGCGCAGAATGCCATGGTTGCGGCGATCACGCGGACATCGGGCCGCGCGTCAAAAACCAGATCGAGCGGGGACAGAGGCACGAGCGAGCCGATCAGCAACGCAGTCCCCCAGGAAGCAGCCACAAGCCCTGCCGCGCCACCCAGCGCCGCCAGTACGAGGCCTTCCGTGAACAATTGCTGGATTATCCGCCGGCGTCCGCCGCCAATCGCCAGGCGAATGGCGATTTCCTTCCGCCGGGATGCGCCGCGCGCCAGCATCATGTTCGAAAGGTTGAGTGAAGCGATCGCCAGAATTACCCCAGCCAGCGACATGAGTAAAACAGCGGGCACACGCAGACGGGAATCTTCCTGTGGCTCCGTGGAGATAGTCATGCGAGAGAGCCGGTGCGCGATCAGGATCTGGTCCTTGTTCAAGGCCGGATACGCCTGTTCCAGCCGCGCCGAAAGCACTTTGAGCCGCGCGTCGGCGTCCCGTTGCGTCAGCCCCGGACGCAGCCGCCCCACCATGCTCAGCGCATAGTTATCGGGCGCGGCAAGCGGCTTGCCATGACCTTCGGCGAAGTCGTTCATCACCATGTCGTAAGCACGCAGCGGAACAAACAACTCGGGGCTAACCAGCGCGGTGGTGCCGGAAAAACCTTCCGGCGTTACCCCAACAACCGTAAAGATTCGTCCGTTGATCTGCAACTGCCTGCCGAGAATTCCGGGGTCCGAGCCGGACCGCTTCCAGAAGGGGTATGACACGATCGCCGAAAGACCGTTGCTGCCTGCCGCATCCTCTTCTTCAAAGAAAGGCCGCCCGCTGCGCAGAGCAACGCCCAGCGTGGAGAAATAGGAGGAAGACACAATTGCGGCAAACGAACGACGAGTCGTATCGTGCTCGGTAATGCCCACCATCGCGATGTTGTACGCCATCACGTCGCTGAAAACGGGGTTGTTGCCGCGAAGTTCCCTGAAGTCCCGGAGCGAGAACCCCCGGTAATTGCCGGGGTGTTTGCTGTCCCGCGAATAGATGCCCTGCAAACGATCGGCGTCCCGAATGGCCAACGGCTTGAGCAAAAAGGCGTCGATGAGACTGAATACCGCGCTGTTGGCTCCAATGCCCAGAGCCAGTACCAGCACCGCGGTCGCCGAAAAGCCGGGCCGGCTCGCCAGCATTCGAAAGGCGTACCGCAGGTCCTGCAACATGTTGTTCATGATGGTGAATGAATCCGATTCATCCCTCCATACGACGGGACCGGCGGGGAAGTTCACCTAAACAAGGCGCCGGCGTCTTTTACACCAGTACGTCGCGCACTACTTCGCCATAAACGTCGGTAAGCCGGAAATCGCGGCCTGCGTAACGGTAGGTGAGCCGCGTGTGATCCAGACCCAGAGCGTGGAGCATGGTGGCGTGAAGATCGTGAATGGAGACGCGATTCTCCACCGCTTTGAATCCGAAGTCATCGGTGGCGCCATAGGCCAGCCCACCTTTGAATCCACCACCGGCCACCCACATGCTGAAGCCGTAGGGATTGTGGTCGCGACCAGTGCCGCTTTCTGAAACCGGCGTGCGCCCGAATTCGCCGCCCCAGACCACAATGGTTTCGTCCAGCAGGCCGCGGCGCTTCAGATCGCGTACCAGCGCTGCCGCCGCCTGATCCATATCCGGACAACGCAGCCGCAAACTGTCGTTGATGTCCTTGTGGTCGTCCCACACCTGGCCCTGGCCGTAGTTAATGTGCACGTAGCGAACGCCGTGCTCCACCAGTCGGCGCGCCAGCAGACAGCCGTTGGCGAACGGTGTGCTGCCATATTCATTGCGAATCGCTTCCGGCTCGTGGCGAATGTCGAACACATCCAGCGCCTCGAACTGCATGCGATAAGCCGCTTCCATCGATTTGATGCGGCCTTCCAGAAAATCGTCGTTGCCAAAGGAGGCGCTGAAGCCCCGGTTCAGAGCCTGAATTTCATCCAGCTGCGCGCGCTGCACCTGGGGCGCGGCCCACGGGTTGCGGAGATCGGGAATCATCTTCTCCGGTTCAATTTCGGTATCGCTGAAGCTGATGCCCTGGTGCTCCGCAGGCAGGAAGCCGGAACGCGAGAGCGAACCACCGCCACCACCGCCACCGGGCGTAAGGACGACAAAAGCGGGCAGGTTTTCGTTTTCGGTGCCCAGGCCGTAGGAAAGCCACGCGCCGGTGGAAGGCCGCGTCGCCAGAATGCTGCCGGTGTGAAACAGGCTGCGGGCCGGTGTATGCGTAGGGTTGAACGTGTACATGGAACGAATCACGCAAACGTCATCAATGACAGAACCCACATGGGGAACCAGTTCGCTGACTTCGATGCCGTTCGCTCCGTACTTCTGGAATTTGAAGGGCGAAGGGAGCAGGCCCGCCGTCTGCCGTTCCGTCCGCAGATCCACTGCATCCGGCCGCTGACCCTGATAACGCAGCAGCGCCGGTTTGGGGTCGAACATGTCGACGTGCGAAGGTCCGCCCGGCATAAAGAGGCAAATCACCCGCTTGGCTTTGCCTGCGGTGCGCGCACCGGGATAGTGTCCGGGGGTGGCCGCACGGGCTGCCGCGCCACCCAGCATTCCGCTGAGGCCCACGGCACCCAGGCCGCCGCACATCGATTGGATCATCTCCCGGCGGGAGACGCGGCGCATCGGGTTACTCATGGCCAGAAGATCACCTCACTCAACGACAGCAGAATCTGCGCGTACTCGGCGACGGTCGCTTTCGCCAGATAGCCAACGGCACGGTCGAGTTCCGCGGCGGAGGGATCGCGGGACAGAATCCTGCGGTACAGCGCCTGAGCTTTGGAAGTGGCATCCGGCTGGCTGGCGACGGCATCGGCCAGCACCTCTGCCTGGGTATGCAAAAACACGCTGTTCATCACAAAGAGTTGCTGCAGCGAAGTGGTGGTTACATCGCGCTCTGCGCTGGTCTGCGTGGGGTCGGGAAGGTCATAGATGCGCAGCAGATCATTCAGCCGTGTGCGGCTTACGCGCGCATAGACGGTACGCCGCTCATTGCCTTTAGCATCCACTTCCGCCGAAGGGCCGTACATCTCTTCGTTCAGCGTGCCCGACGCACGAAGAATGGAATCGCGATAGCCTTCGAATTCCATCCGGCGCGGGTTCATGCGCCACAGATATGAATTCTGCTGGTCAATGACGGCAGCTTCCGGACGGGTGCGGCTGGATTGCCGCCAGGCGGCCGACAGCATGATTTCGCGATGCAGCCATTTGAGCGACCAGCCGTGCGCGACGAAGCGGGCCGACAGATCGTCCAGCAGCGCGGGGTTGGAGGGTTTTTCTCCCTGCACGCCAAAGTCACTCGATGTGGGTGCCAGAGCTCTGCCGAAGTGCCAGCTCCAGACGCGATTGACGATTACGCGGGCGGCAAGCGGCGAACCATCGCTGAAGATCCGCTCGGCCAGTTCGCGGCGTCCCGATCCTTCGCGGAATGTCGTGTCGCCATTGGAAAGCACGCTGAGGAAGTGGCGTGGCGCAGGGTCGCCGGGCGTGGCAACATTGCCATGCAGCAGAATGGGAAAATCACGCGCCTGGCCGGGCCGGTAATCCACCCAGGTGAAGTGCGCGTCCGAACCGTCCACAAACTGTGAAGCGTCGTAAACGGCGTTGGCAAAGGGTTCGGTGGAAGTTGGACTTGCCCGGGGTGGCACCGGGGCGGGCGGCAGATTGTAGAACTTTCTTAAGCTGGCCGCGAGTTGCGGATAGCGGCCTGCCATCGCTTCCATCTCCGCCTGCAGGCTGTCCATCTCGGCACGCCATTTGGCCACCCGCGATGCCGCGCCCTCCACGGTGGATTCTTCCGTGATCAGCAGATTGGCAGAATAGTGCAGATCGAACAAGCGGTTCTGAATCCAGAGATACCGCTGCTCTGTTTTGGGATCGACGTCGAACAGCGGCCGCTCGGCGCGCATGGTGGAAGCGAAGACGCCCACCAGACCGTAGTAGTCCTTTGTGGGAATGGGATCGAACTTGTGATCGTGGCAGCGGGCGCAAGCCACGGTCATGGCGAGAAGTCCGCGGGAAACGGCGTCCACGCGCTCATCCCAGTCATCCGTCATGAAACCGCCGATGACTTCCGCAGAGAGGCGCTGGTCTTTGTGATAGACCGGCGCGGCACCCAGATAGCCCAGAGCGCGGAGGTCAGAGCGCGGCGCACCCGGTATCTGATCCGCGGCTAACTGCAGCTTGACGAAGCGGTCGTAGGGAACATCTTTGTTGAGGGCCTCAATGATCCAGTCGCGATAGCGCCAGGCGAAGGGATAGCCGGGGTTGGTGGCTTCCGACGTGGGATTGTCTTCGCCAAAGCGGGCAACATCCATCCAGTGACGGCCCCACTGTTCGCCGTAGTGCGGGGAGGCAAGAAGCTGATCAACCAGCTTCGGCCATGCATCAGGAGACTTGTCGCCGACAAACGCCTGGAGTTCGTTATAAGTGGGGCGGAGGCCAAGTAAGTCGATGTAGGCGCGGGTGGCAAGGGTGCGGGCGTCTGCCTCGGGCGAAGGCTGCAGGCCTTTCTCTTCCATTGCGGCCAGCAGGAAGGAATCGACCTTCGTGCGCGGCCAGGCGGTATTCTTCACGCGGGGCGCGGGGATTTCGCGAACGGGCTGGAAGGCCCACCATTTGCGCCCGTCTTCCTGGCTCATCCCTTTCAGGGGTGCGGGGCTTGCAGCGGTGGAAACATCCTGACGCGGATCAGCTGCGCCCGCGGCGATCCATTGCTCAAAATCCGCGATCACGGAATCGGGCAGCTTACCGGAAGGGGGCATTTGCAGCGTGGGATCGGAATAGCGCAGCGCCTGCAGAAGCCGGCTTTCCGCAGGCTTGCCGACAACAATGACAGGTCCGTCCGCTCCACCCCGGCGCAGCCCGGCGTTGGTATCCAGAACGAGGCCACCCATGGGCGACTTCAGGGTAGATGCGTGGCAGGCATAGCACTTTGCGGCCAGCACCGGGCGGATCTTCTTTTCGAACAACTCCGAGCCGGGCTGCTGCGCCAGCAGGGGCAACGCCAGGGCACCGAACAGGGCATACCGTTTCATCATGATGAGGCCGGGACTCTCACTATGGGAGTCTAGCATTTTGTTCGGCGGCACAATTAAGCGGGAAGAGGCGGAGCTGGCGAATTGCGCGCTTGTATCGGCACGCTACTTCCACTCCACCGACGCTAGGAAATCGACTCCTGCAAAATGGGATTTCCCGAAGATATAACCTTCTCCGCTCTCATCCACCACCCAAACCATTCCCTCGCGTTCCGCAGCCGGATCGCCAGCAAGCGGTACACCTTGCCGGGAATGAGGGAAGCCTGAAAGCCGGAATTATCTCTGCAAAGGACAGATCTGCGCCTTGGCGTTTTCATGACTGTTCTCTTGATCACTTCAGGAAACGCCTGATCTTGAAGTCGCGCCTTCCAAATCCGTGGGCTTCATACCAATGTGTCTCCGCGAAGCGCAAAGAGCGGTTCAGGGTAGTGTCCTAATTTCAACGCCGTCTGCTCAGAGGGCGGCATTGATTGTGCTTCTTACCCACTCGGAAACAGACGTGCCGTTTTGCTTAGCGGCTGCACCGATCTTTTTGATGGCATCCGGGCTGAAGCGTACCGGCACAATCTGGCCCTTAGCATCGCCCTTGGGCAGCTTTGGGCGTCCCATTTTCTTAGGCTTCGCTTGGCTGGGCATCCCTAAACTCCTGAAGGATAACGGCACGCACGGCTGCTACCGCCGAAATAATTGGTCCGCTTATGTAAGACTGTGACATGGCCCGCTGGATTGGCGGGATCTTCCGTAGCGTGCGACCAAGCGTAAACATGATTGGTAGTGGATGTCCGTGACAGTCGAAAACTTCAACCACACCATCCCAAACTGTGTTTCCATGGAACGTCTCTTTCACTGGCACGCTTTCGACGTGCGTAACAATCGCGCCATGCAATTTGTGGATCACATCGCGCAGTTCGTCTAGATGACTCTGCCGGATGGATTCCAGATTCCGCATCTTGGGGTTCATTAACGCGGTGCAGCCCTGTTCTACTCGAACGCCCAGCCGCATAATCGTATCGCGGTGAACGCCAGTGGTTCGCTTAGCGGAAGGAATACTGGAACCCTCGCACAACGAAGCGATGATTGCAATTTGCTTGTCGATGGGGAGGACGTTAGGCATACCATTATTGTAATACGGAAACAGTCTTGATTGCGATACTTTTTGTGATACACTTTGTTCATGCCTAAGTACATGCTGCTGCTGGCTTTGCTGGGTCTTGCAGTTAACGTTTCCGCCCAACCAAACGCCGGTTCCGACCAGAAAGCATCCGGTGCCCCCGAAAAACAGCAGATTGCTATCCCTTCGACTGAGGCGACGAATGCTACAAGCAATAGCCAGGGCAGCAGCCAGTCACTCAATACATCCAAGAATCAGACGCCCCCCTGGTACGCACCCTTCCAAAAGTCCGAGTGGTGGCTGGTTGTTGTCGCCACCCTTACTGGCATTGCTATCGCCTATCAAGCGCGGGAAATGACGAGGGCCACTGCAGCAATGGATCGTCAAACCGCAACCGCGACCGACACTTTGGCGGCGATCCAAAGGCAAGCCGACCTGATGGAGAGGCAACTGGAGATGGCTGAACGTCCATGGATTCATGTCGATGTTGGTCCTGGAGGCGGTATCACATACGATCAGCTGGGCCTTAACATTCCGGTAAAAATCACACTCACCAATTTGGGAAAGACGCCTGCCCAAAAATTGGATATCGAACCGATCATGTATTTCTTGGGTGGGGATCGAGATGCGCGAAAGTCGAGAGACCAATTGATTCACAACATGCAAAATACGAGAAATATGTCTTCGATCACGGTATTCCCCGGCTACCCTGAAACGATCACGATGCCGTTGCTTTGTCATGACCACACTCGCAGGTACGAAACCATGAGAAGTATTGCGGGATCGACCGGAGATGTTATCTGCGCGGTTGCCATTATATGCCTCACCTACAGAGGCGCTTTTGACATTCCTCTTCCATACTTTACTGGCATTATTTGCAATATCGGGGAAGGCGGAGAGGACGGCCATCCCAACATTCTGAAACCCGGAAAACCTGTATGGGGGCCGTCGGTCCTCATTACCCGACAATCCAATCACGGAACCGTAGCAGGCTGAAATCAGTGCCAGCGCCAAAATTAGGACACGACCTGGTTCAGGAGGCGAACTGGAGTCTTGCCTTCATCTTTCTCCACCGCCTTTTGCCGTACTGCCGGTTCAGGAGATTGCGGACCCGCACTCCCTGGCCGACCGCAATCACTTCAATTTCGGCGATCGGGCCTTCCAGCATGAAATCCATCGTGTCTTTTTGCGGGCAGCGGTTCTTTCGAGGAGTATGCGCAATTCCCGTCTTTGCTAACCCGCTTATATGTCAACGCGCCCAACTGCCAACCTGCCGGATAAACCCAGATACGATTGACGTCGCAGGCGTCGAAAGTCTCGTCACGCAACATCAGAGATAACGATTCACCCGGCGCTTGTGCCGCGCGCAAGCGCTCGAACCGGTCGCGGTGATGCCACGGCGGGGTAGAGCACCTCCGTGTGACGCAAACTGGCGACGACCATTCGCGCTTTTGCAGAAACCCGCGCACTGTTCTCACACCACAAGAGAAAAGTGTGTGTGTCGATCAGAACCGCCAATTACATATACTCCGCGAAATCATTGATCGGATCGTCGAAGTCGGGGACCATCCATATACCCTTGCCCGAACCTGGAGTACGTTTCGGCGGCCTGATCGCGACTATTTTCACAACGGGACGGTTGTCTTTGGTCACGCTCACGGCTTTCGCGTCCGTGAGCTTATATTGGGCCACAGACAAATTATAGGACTATTTGCCCGGCCAGTGCATCGGCTGACCAGTGGCAGCAGGATTTCTTCGCTTACTCTGGAAGGATGCAAATCCGCATCAGCTCTCTGTTGTTCGCTCTTGCACTGGGCGCTTCAGCCCAGGTGAACCAGGAGATTGCCATCACCGGTGCCACGCTGATTGACGGCAACGGCGGCGCGCCGGTGGCGAACGCCGTAATCGTGGTGAGCGGATCGCGCATCACCGCTGTTGGCCCGCGAGCTTCGGTGCAGATTCCGGCCGGAGCCCGCGTAATCGATGCCGCGGGCCGCTACATCGTACCCGGTTTCATCGACACCAACGTGCACCTGTCACTCTACGGCGGCGTGGGCCCGCGCTACGAAACCCTGGCCAAATACTATCCGCGGCAGGATGAAATTGTGCTGGAAGCGGCGCAGATTCAGCTGGCCCACGGCGTGACTACCGTCCGCGACAGCTACGGTATGCTGATGCCGCTCACCCGCGTGCGTGACCGCATTGAGCGCGGCGAAGCCCTGGGTGCGCGAATTCTGGCGGCGGGAAATATCGTGGGCTGGGGTGGTCCGTATTCCACCACGTTTAGCCTTTTCCCGCAAGGCGGACTCACGCGCTTCCAGGAAGAGATGAATGACGCCGTGGCACTGGATGCGGGTGAGAATCTGGCTGATCTTTCCCAGCAGGAACTGCGCGCGGCCATCAACAAGTACCTCGACAAAACGCCGGACTTTCTAAAGTACGGCGGCACCAGCCACTTTTCAGAGCCTTCCTTCATCGGCTTCTCGCAGGAAGCGCAGAAGGTGATGGTGGATGAAGCCCGTAAGCGCGGCAAGATCGCCGAAACCCACTCCACCACCATTGAAGGCCTGCGCCTTTCCATTCTGGCCGGCATCGATCTCATCCAGCATCCGGAATTGCTCACGCCCCGCGAAATGCCGGACGATCTGGTGCGCATGATCAAAGAGCGCAACATCATCAACTCCATGCTGGTGAGCACGATCACCGGAGAAGCCTGGGAAAAGCATCTGAAGGCGAAAGCGGAGGTGCAGAAAAAAGACGCGGAGAAAAAGAACGCCGCGCCGCCGCGCACCACCGTGGCCGGGCGCAAGCGAGCGGCTGAACTGGAAACCGACCTGGAAACCCGTCGCGCCAACGCCATCAAGCTCATCCGCGCGGGCAACATCGTCACGCCAGGCACGGACAGCTACTGGGCGTCGGCACCGGAATTCCAGGCCGATCCCAAGCCGGATAACCAGAGTCACGGCACGGGCACCATCATGGCCATCGAAGGTCTGGTGGAGTTGGGCATGACACCGGCGCAGGCCCTTACTGCGGGCACAAAGAACGGCGCTCTCGCCGCGCGGCTGAACAAGGACATTGGAACTCTGGAGAAAGGCAAACTGGCGGATCTGGTGATTCTGGATGCCGACCCGCTGGCTGATATCCACAACATCCGCAAAGTTCGCAGCGTCATGAAGGGTGGCCATATGATCGACCCCGCAACGCTGCCCGAACATCGCGTACTTTCCACGCCTCCGCCGCCCGCGACGGTACTGCTGAACCCGGCGGCAGCGGAGATGAATCGCCGCGCCCCTGACAATTTCCATGTACGGCTGGAAACCACGAAGGGCACTATCCTGCTGGAAGTCCATCGCGACTGGGCACCGCTGGGCACCGACCGCTTCTTCAATCTGGTGAGCAACGGGTACTATGACGACAATCGCTGGGCGCGTGTGGTGAAAGGCCGCTGGGCGCAATTCGGCCTCAATGGTGACCCGGCGATTGCGAAGGCATGGCGCGACCATCCGATCGCGGACGATCTGCGCAAACAATCAAACGTACGCGGCATGGTGGCGTTCGCTTTCGCAGTTCCCAACGGACGCACCACGCAGGTCTACATCAATACCGGCGATAACAGCGCCCGTAATGATGGTGAAGCGTTCTCTCCTTTCGCCAAAGTGGTGGAAGGCATGGACGTGGTGGATGCGCTGTATTCCCACTACGGCGAGACTTCCGGCGGTGGCATCCGGGCGGGCAAGCAGGGACCGGTCTTCGAAGACGGCAATTATTATCTGGACCGTTACTTTCCCGCGCTCGATCGCATGGAGCGAGCCGTCGTGCTGCCTTGAGCGGGAAAATGGTATTTTTAGGAATACCATGAAAATCATAACTTCTATTCTGGCCACTCTCGCCCTGGCCATCGGCCTCGCAGCAGCGCCCCAGGCTGCCACCAAAGCCGCTCCGAAGGCTGCTGCTGCCGCCTCTGCCAAAACGGAACTGCTGGACATCAATACCGCCGCAGCGAACGAACTGGATAAACTGCCTGGCATCGGACCGGCCTATGCCGAAAAAATCATCAGGAACCGACCGTATCGCGCCAAGAACGAGCTCATCGCCAAAAAGCTCATTCCGGGTCCGACATACGAAAAAATCAAGGACCTGATCATCGCCAAACAGGCAAGGTAGGCCCGAAACGCGCAGACTCTTCAGCTTCTGCTTGTTGACGGCAGCGGTCAGCGCGCAGGTTGCATTTGACCCGGCCGCCGTGGCACGGCGTGCCTTCGATCAGCTGGTGGCCGGTGATTACCCGGCGTTGTATGCGTCGTTTTCGCCGCAAATGCAGGCCGCACTCACGGAAGTGGCTCTGCGCGAAAAAGTGGGCCTGCCCATTGCCTCGCTGGGAAAGCCTGTGCGTATCGCTGCGCCTGTTGTGATGAAAAGCCCCGCTGCCGACGTGGTCGTTTTTAACACCGCCTTCACAACGGCCAGTTTCGACATTCAGTTTTCGGTGATGCCCGGCGGGAAGATTGGCGGGCTGTTCCTGCGCCCGGTACAGACCGCGCCAACCGCATGGACTGCTCCTGCATACAGCCGCGCCGGAGCTTTTCATGAGCGCGAAGTGACCTTCGGGGCCGCGGACTGGCAGTTGCCTGGAACGCTGACCCTCCCCGCCGAAGGCAAGAATGTGCCCGCAGTCATTCTGGTGCATGGCTCCGGACCGAATGATCGCGACGAGACCGTCGGCGGTTCCAGGCTCTTTCGCGATCTGGCGGAGGGACTGGCCACGCGTGGCATCGCGGTTCTGCGATATGACAAGCGGACAAAAACTCATGGCCAACGCATGTCTGGCCTCAACTTCACCATTTGGGACGAGACCGTGGACGATGCCGTGGCTGCGGTTGCACTGGTCCGCAAGCTGCCGGAGGTGGATCACAGCAAGGTTTTTGTGCTGGGCCACAGCCTGGGTGGTTACGCTCTGCCGCGAATCGCCAATCACGCCGAAACCCTGGCCGGTCTCATCCTGCTGGCGGGCGGTTCGCGACCGCTGGAAGAGGTGATCATCGAGCAGAGCGAGTACCTCGGCGCAACGCCGGCATCCCTCGAAAAACTGCGCGCGGACGCGGCGCGAGTCCGTCAAATCAAGCCGGGTGCCGAAGCGGTCCTCGGCTTACCCGCCTCCTACTGGCTCGATCTGAAAGGCTACAGCGCACCCGCGGAAGCGAAGAAGATTCACATTCCCATGTTGATTTTGCAGGGCGAGCGCGACTATCAGGTCACCATGAAAGATTTTCAAAACTGGAAGACGGCGCTGGGCGACAGACCGGAAGTAAGGCTCCGCAGTTTCCCTGGCTTGAATCATTTGTTCATCGCGGGCGAGGGCAAGAGCCTTCCCGCCGAGTATCAGAAGCCGGGTCACGCCGCGGCCCCGGTGGTGGACGAAATTGCCCGGTGGATCATTACCCCCGCGCCATAATGGCCCCATGCACATCAGACGCGCCGTTGCCACCCTAATTCTTCTTGCCGGCGGCATCGCGGCAGATGCGCAGACGCTGCCCCCGGGGCTGCTGCATGATCTGCACTGGCGCAATATCGGCCCCTTTCGCGGTGGCCGTACCCACGCCGCCGCCGGTATTCCTGCTCAGCCGAACGTCTTTTACGTTGGCCACGTAAATGGCGGCGTGTGGAAATCCGAAGATTACGGGCGCACGTGGCTGCCGATTTTCGACTCTCAACCCACCCAGTCCATTGGCGCAATCGCCATCGCTCCCTCCGCCCCGGACACCATTTACGCGGGCAGTGGTGAAGGCCTGCAACGGCCCGACCTTTCCATCGGCAACGGCATCTACAAATCCACCGACGCCGGGAAAACGTGGACGCACCTCGGCCTCCGCGACGGCCAGCAGATTCCCGCGCTCGCCGTGGACCCGCGCGACAAGAACCGCGTTTACGCAGCTGTTCTCGGCCACCCCTACGGCCCCAACACGGAACGTGGCGTCTTCCGTTCCGGCGATGGCGGCCTGACGTGGGAAAAATCGCTGTACATCGACCAGAACACCGGCGCGTGCGATATCGCCATCGATCCGGCTAATCCCGATACGTTGTATGCGGGGCTGTGGGAAGGCCGGCAGGGACCCTGGGAATTCGGCAACATCTACGCGGGCCCGCACGGCGGGATCTACAAATCCACTGACGGTGGCCGGAGCTGGAACAAGCTCAATGGCGGACTCCCGGCCACCAGCAGCAAGGCTTTCATTTCCATCGCGAGCAGTAATCCCCGCCGAATCTATGCGCTCCTGACTGCGGGCACGGATGCACAATTCCGCATTTATCGGAGTGACGATGCCGGAGCCTCATGGACTACCACCACCACCGATCCGCGTCCGCAAGCGAGGGCCGACAGCGGTGACACGCTGATTCATGCGGACCCCACCAATCCCGACATTGTTTATGTCACCGGCGTGGTCACCTGGCGCTCTACCGACGCCGGCAAGACCTGGAGCGCATTTGAGGGCGCGCCGGGCGGCAACGACTACCAGAATCTCTGGATCAACCCGCTCCACCCCGGTACCATGCTGCTGGTGAGCGATCAGGGCGCAGCCGTCTCTGTGAATGCCGGCTTTACCTGGAGTTCCTGGTACAACCAGCCGACCGCGCAGCTCTACCATGCCATCGCCACGAATGACTTCCCCTATAAGGTGTGTGGCGGTCAGCAGGAGAGTGGCTCGGTGTGTGTCTCCAGCCGCGGCAACGATGGTGCGATCGGCTTTCGCGACTGGCACCCGGTGGGCATCATCGAATACGGTTATGCCGCGCCCGATCCTTTGAATCCCGACCTGATTTATGGCTCCGGCCGGGGCCAAGTTTCGCGCTACCGCCACAGTACCGCGCAGGTGCAGAGCGTCACTCCGGCGCCGCTGAACGAGGCCAAATATCGCGCCGACCGCACCCAGCCCATTATTTTTTCACCCGCCGACCCGCACGTGCTTTACTACGCTGCCAACCGCATCTTCAAAACCCTCGACGGCGGCAACTCCTGGCAGATCATTAGCCCGGACCTCACCCGCGAAAAGAATGGCATTCCGGCCAGTCTCGGTGCTCTTGCCGCCAACGATGTCGAGGCCGAAAAGAAACGCGGCGTCATCTACTCGCTGGCCCCTTCGCATCACACCGTGAACACGCTCTGGGCCGGTACCGATGAGGGGCTGATTTGGGTCACCCGCGATGGCGGCGCGCACTGGAAAGACATTACCCCCAAAGAACTCACGCCCTGGTCCAAAGTGACCCAGCTCGAAGCGGGTCACTTCGACGACCTTACCGCCTATGCGTCCGTGAGCCGCTTCCGTGTGGACGACCTGCAGCCAAGCATCTTTCGCACCCACGATGGTGGTGCATCCTGGCAACTCATCACCGGCGGTCTTCCCCTTGACGCGCCCATTGATACCGTCCGCGAAGACCCTGTTCGCAAAGGTCTGCTCTTCGCCGGCAGCGAGAACAGCGTGTGGTTTTCCGTAGACGATGGCGACCATTGGCAAACGCTGCAACTGAACCTTCCGCACACGTCGATGCGCGACCTCTGGATCAAAGACAGCGACCTGATTGTGGCCACTCACGGCCGCTCTTTCTGGATTCTGGACGATATCACGCCGCTGCGGCAGATCAGCGAAAAGGCGCTCGCCAGTGCTGCCTGGCTGGCGAAGCCCGCCAGCGCCTGGCGCGTCCGCAACAATAACAACAACGACACTCCGCTACCGCGCGAAGAACCGTTCGCGGACAACCCTCCGGATGGGGCGGTGATCGATTATTTCCTCCGCGACACGGCAGAGCGGGCGACTCTGGAAATACTCGACAGTTCCGGCCGCGTGATCCGCAAGTACTCCAGCGACGACCAACCCCAAACGACGCCCGGGCGCCTGAGCAAATTGCCGATTCCGGATTTCTGGGTGGAACGCCCAGGCACGCTTTCCGCCACACAGGGGCTGCATCGCTTTGTGTGGAATCTCCACTACCAGACGCCGGATACCGAGCACCACAATTACCCCATCGCCGCTGTGCCTTACCAGACCCCGCGCCTGCCGCGCGGTGCCATGGCGCTACCCGGAACTTACACCGTCAGACTGATCGCAGCCGGTCAGACGCTCACCGCGCCCCTCACCATCCGCATGGACCCGCGCGTGAAATCCACGTCTGCCGCCCTGCGTCAACTCTTCGACGCTGAAGTTCGCCTGACAGCGTTGATCACCCAAAGCACGCAGGCGATCCGCGTCGCCCGAGCCGTAGTGAAGCAACTGGATGCAACGGACAAGAAGGCGCACGCAAGCCTCGAAGAGATCACTGCCCTGAACGAAAAAATCGCGGCGTTATATGCCGATCTCGACGGTGCGGACGTTGCCCCCACCACGCAGCAGGCCGCTGCTGTGGTAAAACTTGCGTCCGATACCAACGCTTCGCTGGCACGCTGGGCGCAGTTTATCCGGGAAGATATTCCGCTTCTGAATCAGAAAAGAGCAACGCCGATCCGGCTGGAACCGGACACCAAACAGGATAAGGACGAGGCGGAGGACTGAGGGTGCGCGACATAAAGTAAAAGACAGGGGCGTTGCGTTCGTTGGCAGCCAAGTGGGGCGGACCCTCGGTCTGCACCGGACTCTCAGTCCGGCTCTTCGGGCGTTAGCCAGCGCCTCGAATCCGTCGGCCCGCTGGTCGGGAAAAACGGGCGCTCTGCGCCGGGCAGCCCGCATGCGAGTGGTTATCCGGCGTCAAGGGCGACAATTTCTATTTCTGTCGTATTACGCAATTGGGATTGCTGCGCCTGCTGACTACGCCGGATATCATGAGTGGCGAAGTTCTGACAGTTGGCTGGAGGATAGCCGTGTAGCGATTCGGCACGAACCGGTAGACCTGAATACGTCATTTCGGGTTACCATGCAGCCTCTTTTCGGGCTGATCGCTCTCACTAACGCCGCAGCCGGGTGCACCACAGCACCCACCAGATCAGCAATACCTGTACCGGCAGGCGCGCCCACGCAACCCATTCCTGTGCCGGATTCGCCGTCATCCGAATATGGCTGGTTGCCATGTACAGATTGGCGGGGAACACACAGATCAGCAACGCCACCAGTCCCCACGCTGCCGCCCGGCGGACGCGCGGAATCAGCAAGCCAAGGCCGCCTGCAATTTCCGCCACACCACTCAGGTAGACCATGGCGAGGTGCCAGGGAACCCAGGGCGGCATGATTTTGAGATAGGGCGCGGGGGATACAAAATGAAGCGTTCCCGCGCCGATATAAAACGCCGCCGCCACAAACGTTGCCACCACCGCCGCAATGCTTCTGCTTCGCTTCGTCACGGTATCCACGTTTCTTAAGATATACCGGTTTGGTGACGGCCCACACGAACAACCTCAACCCTGGCGCGCAGGTTGGCGACGCCCGCGGTATACCGGGTATCGCTCACAGCAAACGCCACAGCATCCTCCAGCCAGTCGTGCCACACACCATCGGGGTCATGGGATGCAACCGTAATGGTGTAGTCGCCCGGGCAAAGATCACATCGGAACCGCCACACGACGCGGATGGCATCGCCGGTTCGAACCGGGCCTGGCTGGAGCGATTCAAGTTCCGTGTTGGTACCGTACACATTCAAGCCAATGCGGGTACGGATCAGGATGCCGATCACGGGCGCGGCAACGTCGGCGTTGAAGCGCACTGTCACGGTGACCGCCATTTCTTCGCCGCTGCGGAAAATTACAGCGGAGGCACCGGTCTCACCTGTCAGGTCGATGGTTTCCAGTGCCGCGCGACCGTCGCCGGAGCGCAACGTGGGGGCCACTGCGGCAGACTCGCCTTGGCCCGAAGCCCGGAGTTGATCGGCGCAATACCCGCGGTAGCGGCCCAGCACTTCGGCTGGATCGCCGCGGGCGATGAGTTGGCCGTCACGCGTCCACCAGACTTCATCCGCACAGGCTTCCATGAGTGCTTCGTCATGAGTAAGAACCAGAAAGGTAGAGCCAGCCCCGCGCATCCGCACCAGTTGAGAGACAGCCCGGGTTCGCGGTACTCGCGCCATGCGTTCCAGGGTATGGTCGAGCACGAAGGCGCCAAAGGTGGCAGGGATGCTTTCCGCCGGCCCCAACCACAGTACGCCCGGTGCTTTCAGGCGTGACAGCCCTTCTTCCATTACGGCGATAATACTGCCAGCGGGCGCGATCAGGTCTGGTGACTGGCAGGAAATCATTTTGTGGCTCAGGGACGGCCGATGCCGCAGTAATCAAAACCGGCGGCGCGCGCGGCCATAGGGTCGAAGAGATTTCGTCCGTCGATCAGCACCGCGTGGCTCATCCTGCCGGCGAGAGAGACAAGATCGAGCGCGGCGAACTGCGGCCACTCCGTAACCAGAATCAGCGCATCGCTACCCGTGCAGGCTTCCTCCGCGCTGGCACAGTAAGTGATGGCAAGATCGGGATTCTGTTCACGGCAGATATCCATGGCCACCGGATCGAAGGCGCGGACGCGAACTCCCATTTGCGTCAGTTTGGCGGCAATCTGCAGACTGGGCGCATCGCGCAGGTCGTCGGTATCGGGTTTGAATGCCAGCCCCAGCAAAGCCACTGTCCGTCCCTTCAGAATGCGCAGTTTTTCCTGTAGTTTCTGAATCACGCTGAGCCGCTGGGCGTCGTTGACCGCGAGGGAAGTTTCCAGCAGACGGGCGTGATACCCATACTCTCCTGCGGTGTGCAGCAGAGACCGGATATCTTTACCGAAGCAACTGCCGCCCCAGCCCAGGCCGGCGTTGAGAAATTTCGGGCCAATTCGCGAATCCAGACCAATGCCCGACATTACCTGGGTAATGTCCGCCCCCACCCGCTCACAGATATTCGCCATCTCGTTGGCGAACCCGATTTTCATCGCCAAAAACGCATTGGCCGAGTACTTGATCATCTCCGCGCTGGTAAGCGTCGTACCCACAAACGGAATGGTGCCGATGGCGGCGGGCCGGGGAGCGAACGGGGGCGCGGCGAATTGCTGCGCCACCAGCGGTGCGTAAAGGGCGCGCATCGCGTCGAGAGTGCGGCGGTCTTCGGCACCCACCACAATACGGTCGGGGAAAAACGAATCGTGGATGGCTGAACCCTCGCGCAGGAACTCGGGATTACTGGCCACACCAAATTCGGCCTGAGAACCGTTGGCCATGCCCTCGCGCACCAGCGTTCCCACCAGATTTCCCGAACCAACCGGCACTGTGGATTTATTGACAATGACGCGGAAACCGGGACCTGCGGCCGAAGTTGTCAGTGCGGCACCGATGCTGCGGGCGGCGGTTTCCAGATAACTCAGGTTGGCCTCGCCGGAAGGCATGGAAGGGGTACCAACGGCGATAAAAATGACTTCGCTTTCCCTCACCGCCTGATCCAGGCTGGTGGTGAAGTCAAGGCCGCCACGGGCCGCCGCGGCGCGCAGCAGATCTTCTAGACCAGGCTCGTAAATCGGTGAAATTCCGGCCCGCAGCCGCTCAATTCTGGAACTGTTGGTATCCACGCAGGTGACCCGGTGTCCCAACCATCCCAGACACGCACCCGTAACCGCACCTACATATCCCGTCCCTATGACCGTAACTCTCATAAGCTCTCATTGTCGCTCAGAGCCCCGCCTGTCTGGAGAATCGAAATGGTCGTGTCCAAGAGCGGGAAGCAGGGCTCCCTGCAGCCTCACCTCACCTGCCGGGCCAGCCCGCATGCTTCCGATTTCTGTGAGCGGCAGCTCTCCAAAACGGGCGGGTACTTTAACACCCTGTGGGACGGTAAACAGCAGTTCGTATTCTTCGCCGCCGTGCAGCGCCTGTTGCAGGCTGGCGCGGGGAAAACGCGGTGGCGCAACAATGTCGGCCGCGAGTCCGGAAGCGAGACACAGGCGTTGCAGGTCCAGTGACAGGCCATCGCTGATGTCCATGGCGGCAGAGGCGTGGAGCGTTTCCCGCAGAAATTGCCCCAGCGCCAGACGAGGTTCGGGTCGCACATGTCGTTTCCACGCTTTACTTCGGCGTTTGCCCTCATCCAGCCCCAGCGCGGAGCCACCCAGTCTGCCGGACACGTAAATGTGGTGCCCGCGCCGCGCTCCATCACGGCGCAGCGCTTCGCCCCGAGGCACAGCACCACACACCGTCACATCGCAGGCGAAAGCGGCGGCGCGCGTCAGGTCGCCACCCGCCAGCATGCACCCTGTCACACGCGCGGTCTTCACTGCCGAATCGAAAAAATCATCGATCCATTTCTTGTCGGCCCATTCGGGCAGGGCCACCGCCAGCAGGCAAAACCGCGGCGTTCCGCCCATGGCGGCGATATCGGACAAGCTCCGGACCACAGCTTTATAGCCCACCTCGCGGGCGGTATGCGTGGCACGCAGGAAATGGACACTCTCCACCAACAGATCGGAGGTAAAAAGCATGTCCTCCGCCGACCCCCGCGGACGCCAGATCGCACAATCGTCGCCAATGCCCAGCAGCAGTTGTGAGCCTCGGGGAATCCGCGCGGCCTCGCGCAGCCGGGAGGTAATATCGGATTCGCGCATCAGGTATTGAGTGCCTTCCGCGTTAACGTGGTTACCGGTATTTGGCCCAATTCAGCCGTCGAGAACCAGCGACCGCCGGAAAGACGGCCAGCGGGGGGGCGACCCTTCCACACCGTCACCCGGTAACGGTCGTTCACAATTTGATGCGTGAAGTTCCCCACCGCTTCCGTCTCGGTCGCGGCGACGGCGTCTTTCTGCGGCAATTCCCAGAAGCCGGCGAGGCGCTTTTCAGCCGCCGCGCGAGGCAGCAGATACACCTTGCTTTGGCGCAGCAGGATCAACACATCGAGAGCGACTTGCCGCACCTGCACACGACTGATCTTAACCGGGAGTTCGTGTTGCGTCCCTGCCGCATGCGCGCCACACAGCGGAGTAATCGGGCACCGCCCGCACTCCGGGTTACGGGGGGTGCAGAGAGTAGCGCCCAGTTCCATCATGGCCTGATTGAAATCACCCGGCCGCAGCGGATCCAGCCACTCCTGCGCCGTTGCCTGAAAGCGTTTCCGGGTAGCGGGCAGGCTGATGTCAGCGTCACTATTGGTGAGTCGGCTGACCACGCGCAACACATTTCCATCTACGGCGGCGACCGGGAGGCCAAGTACGATACTGCCAATCGCCGCCGCCGTGTACTCGCCCACACCAGGCAGTGCACGTAGTTCCGTGAGGCTGGCAGGTGGGCCAGTCGATGCGACCTGTCTAACCGCCCGGTGAAGAAGCCGCGCCCGGCTGTAATAACCCAGACCACTCCAGGCAGCCAGAACATCGGACTCAACTGCGGCAGCCAAAGTGTCGATATCAGGGAACCGATCGAGGAACCGGTGAAAATACGGAATTACAGCTTCCACGCGGGTCTGCTGGAGCATGATTTCCGATAACCAAACGGGATAGAGCCGGGTGGATTCGCGCCACGGGAGCCTGCGGTGTCCGGCATCATACCAGGCCAGCAAGAGCGAAGGCATGGCCATTTTACGCTTCAGAAATCGAGCACCTTCACGAACTCCGCAATCACCCGAAACTCGTCCGCCGCCAAATCGAAGGCCGCAAATTCCGCGTTTAAAGGTTCCAGCCGGATTTGCTGATGCTCCCATTCGTCGCCGTCGGTTTGTCGTTTCACGCTGGTGTATTTCTTCACCGTGTACCGCGCCGCAAAATCGGTCTCACGGAACTGTTCGATCAGCAAACGCCTGCCCTGCCGCGAACCCACCACCGGCGCACGAAACAGGCACAAGCTGCCATCCGGTATCAGCGGTTCCATCGACCGACCCACTACAGAAGCCGCAAACATGCCCGGCTGCAGCTGCGTTCCAGGGGGCACGCGCAGCCATTCCTCCGCATCCGCATTCACCTCCATCGATTCGCCGAACCGCGTGGCTGCGGCCCGCAGTGCGTAAACCGGCACGTGGGTAAAGCGCCGCACCGTACTGTCTACATACTCTTCGAACAGCTTGTCCGCCGTGCGCCCCGCGCTGCCCCGGCAGACGATCTGGGCGCAGTCACCCGCCCGCAGAAAACCGGAAAATTCGTTGATCGAGTTCACCACGGCCTGCCCGCCCATTTGTCGGCCTTTGGCTTCCAGATCCGGTGCCAGACCATCCAGCAGATCCAGTTCCTGCTCTGCCAGATCATGAAAAGCCGCCGCATCGCGCAGACGCACGTGCAGCCGTCCATTGATTGGATCGGCCAACAGGATTCCCAGCGGCGTTACCGGATGGCCCGGTTGGGCCAGTTCCAGAAGCCGCCACGAGGCAGCGGGAGAATCGATGGGTAAGACGGCAGCCATGGCAAACAGGATTGCCTCAATCTTAACTGTTATCCGATCAAATTCCCAGCCCCCCCACAAAACCGCCGGACTACTGCGGAACGCCGTTGGGGTAGTAGCTCTGCCGATATCGCAGGTTAACGCCGGGTAAGTCCACTGCCAGCTTGATCTTGCGGGTCAGCTTGCTGTCGGCTTTTTCGTTGGAGTCCGGCCGGTAGCGCAAGACGTACTGCGTGGTAATCTCGCCTGCCAGATTTGCCACCGAACGAAAAATCGCCCCGGAAATTTCCGCAGTATAGCCGCCCGTTCCTACCGCGAGAGCATAGTTGCCGGCATCCGAGGGTACCGAAAGATAGCCGGAAACATCCTTGTAAAGATTATTGAGCGGAGCTTCCACTTTGCCACCGGTCTGCTCAGTCAGGAAAGTCAGGTTATCTTCGGCATCGGAATGGAAGCCAAATGCGGCGGAACTCATGGCGTAAACCGTCACCATGTTGCGTTGCGCAATCTCGGCCACTTCCTGCAACGTCTTCTTGCTGGAGGTGTCGTGTCCGTCGCCGATAATAATCAGAATGCGGCGCGGCTCAAAGGGTTCGCCCTTCACGGTCTTGCGGCTGGTGCAGGCCATATAGATGGCGTCGTACAATGCCGCGCCACCGCCGGGCTTCATCTTATTGAGTTTGGCGACCATCTTTTCGGAATCGGTGTTGGTGTCTGAGACCAGTTCCGGTTCATTGCCGTAGGTGATGACATAGCCCGAATAGCGCTTGTCGCCGGGCACCAGATTCAGCATCAGCTCGGTAGCCGCTTCCTTGTACTTGGCCCAGTGAATCTTCATGCCGTTGCTCATATCAATGAGGAAGCCAATTACGATGGGCTGCGACTGCTCGTGGCTGAAGAAATCGATGTTCTGCTCTTTGCCCTCATCGAAGAGATGGAAGTCTTTCTTCTGCAGATCAGAGACGAAGCGCCCCTTGTCGTCGGTCACTGTGACCGGTACAATCACTTCGTTCACCGAGACGCGGATGGGCTGCTGCGCATTCCCCATGGGAAGCAGAAAGAGCGCGGCGCTCAGGGTTACGGCCAGTGCGGGACGAAACATAGTAGATTAAGACCTTTCCTCATTTTACGCCTACAATACAGAAGAAAAGGGAAAGCCCATGGCGAAATACAATTTTCAACTCAACGGACGCCCCGCAACCGCTGAATCATGGGACCCGGCCCAGCCGCTCCTCTACATTCTGCGCAACCAGCTGGGGCTCACCGGCCCGAAGTTCGGCTGCGGCCTGGGGCAGTGTGGGGCCTGCACCGTGCTGGTGGATGGTACCCCGGTACGCTCCTGCGTCACGCCGGTCAGCCGAATGGAAAAGCGCGCCGTGACCACCATTGAAGGTCTGGGTTCGCCGGAAAAGCCGGATGCGGTGCAGGCGGCTTTCATCGCCGAACAGGCCGCACAGTGTGGGTACTGCACCAATGGCATGATTATGACCGCAAAGGCTCTGCTGGCCAAAACGCCCAGGCCGACGGTAGAACAGGTCAAAGCCGGACTGAACAACAATCTCTGCCGGTGCGGAACCCACACCCGGATTCTGAGCGCGGTGCTGCGGGCTTCCGGCCAGAAGGCAGCGCAGGCTTAAACGGAAACCCCCATGCCTCAGGTAACCTCTCTTTCCCGTCGCGGCCTGTTGCGCAGTACCAGTGCGCTGCTGGTGGGTTTCAGCCTGGGCGTGGCGCGCGCCCAGTCCACCCTCACCGCCACCGGCAAATCGCTCGACCCCAATGAGGTCGACAGTTTCCTCGCCTTTGCCGCCGACGGCTCGGTCACCATCTTCACCAGCAAAGTGGATGTCGGCACCGGCCTGCGCATCGCGCTGTCGCAAATGGTGGCCGAGGAAATCGGTGTACCCGTTGAAAAGGTGTCGGTGGTGGATGGCGACACCGGGCTCACGCCCGATCACGGTGGCACCGGCGGATCAACCGGAATACCTCGTGGCGGCGTAGAGATCCGCCGTGCCGCAGCCACCGCGCGCGAAGCTCTGTTGCGCCTGGCGGCAGATCGGCTGCACCGTCCGGCCAGTGAATTGACCCTGGAAAACGGGGAAGTCCGCCCTCGTTCCGGCGGTGTGGGGATGGCGCTGGGCACCCTCATCGGCGGTCGCCGGCTTTCGTTGAAAGTTGATCCACAAGCTCCTCTGCACGACCCCCTGTCTTACAAGATCGTGGGCAAGCCTATATTGCGCCCCGACGTTCCGGCCAAATGCACTGGTCGCCGCCAGTACGTGCACGACGTGAAACTGCCCGGTATGCTGCATGCGCGCGTGGTGCGTCCCCCGGCTATGGGAGCCAGGCTGTTGAACGTGGATGAGTCGTCCGTTTCCGCTCTGCCCGGCGTGCGCGTGGTGCGCATGGAAAGTTTTCTGGCCGTACTCTCCGCCGATGAGTGGGCGGCTATTCGGGCGGCCCTTGAACTCAAAACCACATGGGGCGAAGGGGAAGGGCTGCCGGGGCATGAAGGGCTCGACCGCTATGTGCGCACCCTGCCCATTGAGAAAGAGGAAGTCACCATCAACAGAGGCGACGCCGTAGCGGCCCTCGCTTCGGCTACAACAAAGCTCTCGGCCACCTACACCTGGCCGAACCAGAGCCACGCGTCCCTGGGGCCTTCGTGTTCGGTGGCCGATGTACGCGCGGATGGTTCCGTCACCATCTGGAGTTCTTCGCAGGGGACACACGGCCTTCGTCAGGCTTTGGCGCGCCAGTTCTCCCTTAACCCTGCCCGGATTCGCGTGATCTTCGCAGACGGCTCCGGTTCCTATGGCAGCAACGGTAATGACGACGCAGCGATGGAAGCTTTTCTGCTCTCCCGCGCCGTGGGGCTGCCGGTGCGTTTGCAGTGGACGCGGCAGGAGGAACTCGGCCTCGATCCCAAGGGTCCCCAGCAGATCCTCGAAATGCGTGCGGCTGTGGAGAAATCGGGCGGCGGGGCGCGCATCGCGGCATGGGAAGCCCAAATGTGGGTCCCGGCGTCTCTGCCCGGTCCGCGGCCCTTCTTAGCCCTGGACGCCGCCGGTATTCAACAGGCCCGCGGGCAGAATTCCGGCTTGCTGAATCAGAACGCCGATACGCCTTATGCCTCACCCCATGTCCGCGTGGTGACTCACTGGACGAAGACGACTCCCTTGCGCCCCTCCAACCTGCGTGCGCCCGGAAAGATCGCCAATGTCTTCGCCACCGAAGGTTTCACCGATGAAATTGCCGCTGCAGCCGAAGTGGACCCCATTGCGTTCCGCCTCTCCGGACTGAACGATCCACGGGCGATCGAAGTGGTCAATCGCGTGGCAAAGATGATTGCCTGGAAGTCGCGGCCTTCGCCTAACCCGCGCCCCGGCGCCGGCCGGGGTTTTGCCTACGCCCGCTACAAGCAGTCCGAGAACTACGTCGCCGTGGCCATGGAAGTGGAGGTGGACCGTACCTCCGGCAAGGTCGCCGTAAAGCGGGTTTGCTGCGCGCACGATGGCGGACTGATCATCAATCCCGACGGACTGCGCAATCAGGTGGAGGGCAACCTGTTACAAACCCTCAGCCGCGCCCTGCATGAAGAAACCAAATTCGACCGCTCGCGGGTGACCAGTATCGATTGGGTCAGCTATCCGATTCTGAAGTTCAGTGAAGTGCCCGCGGTGGAAGTGGAACTGGTGAACCATCCGGAACTGCCGCCGCTGGGAGCGGGTGAAGCGGCCGCGGCACCGGTGGCCGCGGCATTGGCCAATGCCATCTTCGATGCCTCGAGGATCCGCTTGCGCTCCGTTCCGTTTACGCCCGAGCGGCTAATAAGGGTGGCCACGCCCGGCCACGAATAGAATCCGGCGAGCGATAATCGGAGCAGGACTGATGCTCACCACTTCGATGCAATCCGTTGATGTTCCCCGCGGGGGACCGTCTGATCGCCAAAGTGTGCTGGCCTGCCTGGCGGAATTTAAACGCTCGCGCGGGGCAGAGTTTGACCTCCAGATGCTTGGAGTGTTCGGATCCGTTGCCCGCGGCGAAGCCGGGCAAGACAGTGATATCGACGTCGTGTTCCGCACCGGAACACCGAATCTCTTCGCAACCGTCCGGATGAAGCAGACCCTGGAAACCATGCTGGGAAGGCCCGTTGACGTTGTGCGTCTGCGCGAAGCGATGAATCCGCGACTGAAATTCTGCATTGAGCGCGACGCACTCTATGTCTGATCCCGCCTCTTTGCGCGGACGGCTGGAAGACACTCTTCTGGTGCTGGGGGGCTGGACCGGCTCGACGCAATTTGCATGGTTCTGATCGCGACGGGAGAGGCCGTCCGGCGAATTGATCGCGAGACGGAGGGCAAGCTTTTCGCTGCTTATCCCCAGGTGCAATGGTCCAATGTCCGGGGAGTGCGCGATGTCATCGCTCATGGTTATTTTGACGTTGATGCTGAACAGATTTTCAATATCTGCGATGACGACTTGCCTGTTCTGATTGAGACATTGCGGCGCATGATTGCCGATCTGGAAACGGCGTGACCGTGGCAAGCTGCTCTACCCTTCCGCAAGGGGCGGGGGCGAAACCAAATGGCGCGGTTTGATCGTTCGGGCAAATCCCCCGGCAGGGTTGACGCGGCCGGGAGTTTTCGAACCCTGCGCTATCGCCCGATGAAAAGCTTGTGGAGTACCAGCGCACCGCGCGCAATGCCAACGATTTGTGGATCCGGGATCTGGCGCGTGGAAACGAGCTGAGACTTACTGCTGGCGGAGGAGCAGCTGACTTTCCCCAATGGGCACCGGGCGGCGAACAGATCGTCTTCACGCCGAGGAGGGGTAGTGGTGTCCGACAACTCCCGCTGCGGAAGCCAGGTTAGGCTCTCACCCGCAGTACCACTCTCTCCTCGACGAGGTACGGTAAGAGCAAAATTCGCTATGAGCCTCAGCATTGAACTGCCCGACGACATCGCACACGCTCTCGAAGCCGGCTGGGCGGACGTGCCGCGCAGGACGCTCGAAGCTCTGGCGGCTGAAGGCTATAGGTCCCGTCTCCTTTCCGAAAGCCAGCTGCGCCGGATGCTTGGGTACGAAAGCCGCATTGAAGTACATGAGTTTCTAAAGACAGCCGGCATCACCCTCGACTACAACGAGTCTGATCTGGAACATGACCTGGAAACACATCGCCGTTTGGGAATTATCCCCGCCGCATGATCCTAGTCTCGGACACCAACCCCGTCAATTATCTGGTCCTGATCGGCGAGATTGATCTTTTGACAGCGTTGTCAACTCACCGGCATTGGTTCGCGCCCGGATCGCGAACCCTCCCGCGTGGATTCAGTTAGTAGCCTCTCCGTCGACGGACCGCGATCTTGGTCTCAAACGGTTTTATTCCAGAGCGGTCACGTATACTGGTGACATGATTTTGAAAAAAAACTCCGCTGCTGTAACCCTCGGTCGCAAAGGCGGCCTCAAGGGCGGAAAAGCGCGCGCTGCCCGTTTAACTGCTGAGCAGCGAAGTGCCAGCGCCAGGCAGGCTGTGAATGCGCGCTGGGCCAAAGCCGGGAAAACAGCGCCTGTTTCGCCGCAGAAAACCCAAACGGTCTCCGATACCACCGATGCCGCCCTCGTTGCCTTGCTAATGCGCCTCCGCACAACCACCAGCCTGGACGAAATCCGGCAACTTTCGGATCAGATTGAAACCGTGGTGTTCCACAAACAGTTCCGAAATGCCTAAGGTTCGGCGACCGCCCCCGTCCGGCGTCATGAAACATCTGCTGGAGCGCTTCCGCGATGGGCGAATTGCCGTGGCGGATTTTGTCGAGTTGAAACATTGGCTGGAGGCCGAAGTCGATGTTCCGGATGGAATGTGGTTCAGGCGGTTCAGACATTTCACTTTGGTTGGCGAAGGGGAGATGCCGAAGACTTTCCTTACCCGGGAGATGAAACCCAAAGGAACGGAAGTCCTTCAATAGACACGAATGGACCGCACCCGTGATTGCCTCTGCCGGATCAAATCACTAACTGTCTTCCGCAGTGCGCGACAATCACAAAATACTGCCAGCCGTCGTTACGTCGTCCACGGCGCACGCGAGTTGGCTGCTTTTGTGAAGCACTCATGCAACAAGGTGACCACTCCACCACAAAAATTCCAGCTTCTTTCGGATACTCTTTGCCTTCAACTGCTGATTCTTTTAATCAGGGCTATGACGGCTCCAATTTTCGACAGCTTGGAGAGCATGGCACCCGCCAGAGGACCCAGCGACCACAGAACCTGCTTCCAGTACCAGATAGTAGCTTTTCGATGACCGAATAGCTTCCGCATCCGAGTGTACCTTTCCTGGAGGTCTCCGGCCATGGCGTCGCCTTCCTGCTTTGGGAGGAAGAGACGAATCAGAAATTCACCGTTCTGCGGGCGGGTAGGGCGCTTAGTCTGATGTCTAGTTCGTCGCCCGGCCAGAAGCAATCTTGACAACTCTGATAACTCACGCCGTACTCTGAAGGCACGGTATAATCCTGGGCCGCCCACCAGCAACAACATTACGAGGCCAGAATACGCCAGCGGGAATGACCGAGACAACGAAGTTAACCCCAGGTCCGCGGGCCCGCCTGCGTACGCAGGCGGAGGAGATCCGTGAGCATAGCTGGAAATGGTAACGAACAATGTAATAAGGCACAAGGAGCGCATCGCCTCCGGAATGAAATGTCCCGCAGCACGCAATCCGGATACCACACCGCTGGCCAGTTGGAGCAACCTTTGCAACGCTCTCGAGCTCGCTCCCGAGATCTTGAAGTACCGTTTACTGCGCTGCCCGCGCTCTTCCCCTGCGCCTCTGTACCATGACTGCACATAATTCTTGGCCTGTAGGCGATCCATGGTCGTATAGACCGAGCCGATCGAGTACGAGCGGCCAGCGAGTTCCTCAATCTTCTGGTGGACGGTCGCACCGTAGGCATTGTCGCCGGGCAATGTGATTGCGGTCAGGGTCAGTTGTTCGAAAGGCCCTAATATTTCCTTTTTTGCCATCTTACCGACATTGCAGGGAAAATTGGATCGCCTGTCAACCTGTATGTTCTACAAGGTATTCGTAAGGCTGGTGCGCGCCGATTTCTCTGAGGAATTTGGTCATGCTGTCGACCTATCTCTTCAACCCCGGACGGATCCTCTACTTCATTGTCTCTTTGCGGGACCTGTCGCCCGAAGCAATGTTCTCGTGGAGCCTGCCGGTAGCGTCCCTTAATTAGGGGCCGTAGGCTGAAGCCATTTTCTTCGATCTACCCTTCCCCACCGAAGCGTTCACAACGACTTTTCTTTGATTCCAAAACACTTAACAGAAACCCCCTTCAACTCTGCGCTATCCTTTGATCGAAAGGATGCCACCATGCCCGCCGCCTGCCAGACAATCCCATCTCGTAACCGCGGAAAACGAACCACAAAAGTTGCCCGTGGCAGGAGTCGAAACACGGCCCCCACTTTCCAACTCCAACAAAACAAGCTGCCGGGTTTCCCTTGGGTTGGTTTTTTCGAATCGGCCTTTTTGCACGAAATTACGAAGCCACTAAATCGAAGGCTGGCGGCGCTACCCTTTCCCCCCGCCACGTTGTATACTTTCCTTCGTTGCGCATTTTTCGGAATTGCAGCGCCTGGGACACAAAAATGACCCGATCCATCACCGTCACCATTAACGGCATTACCCAAACTCACGAAGTGGAGCCCCGGCTCCTTCTCATTCATTTTCTGCGCGAAACGCTCAGCCTCACCGGCTCCCATGTGGGCTGCGAGACCTCCATCTGCGGCACCTGCACGGTGGAAGTCAACGGCAAGGCCATCAAGAGTTGCAGCATGTTTGCCGTGCAGGCCAATGGCGCGAACATTCTCACCGTCGAAGGCCTTGCTGAAGCGGGTGGCAAGCTCCACGCCGTGCAGGAAGCCTTTTGGAATGAACACGGTCTGCAATGCGGCTTCTGCACGCCGGGCATGCTGATGATCACGAAACAAATCATCGAGCGCAACCCCGATCCCACCGACACCGAGATCCGCGAAGGCCTCGACGGCAATCTGTGCCGCTGCACCGGCTACCAGCACATTGTCAACGCAGTTCGCTCAGCCGCGAAAGTGATGAGGGCATAACCATGGCGACCACTACCACTCCGACCACCACCAAAACCGAAAAATACGTCGGCCAGCGTTTGCGCAGGCGTGAAGATCCCCGCTTCATCACCGGCACCGCCACCTACGTGGAAGATATCAAGCTGCCCGGCGCCTATTATGCCGGCATGGTGCGCAGCCCGCATGGCGCGGCGAAGATCCGCTCCATTGATGTCTCCAAAGCACTGGCACGCCCCGGCGTCATTGCGGTGTACACAGGTCAAGATACAAAGAATGTGGGCGGCGTGATCTGCGGCGCTGACCTCCCCGGCCTGCGCAAGCCCCACCACTACATTCTGGCCGTGGACCGTGTTTATTTCCCCGGGCACCCGGTGGCCGTGGTCGTGGCCACGGATAAATATATCGCTGCCGACGCTGCTGATGACATTGAAGTCGATTACGAAGTCACCCAGGCCGTCACCCATCCGGAGAAGGCGCTCGCCCCCGGCGCACCCGCCGTACATCCCGAATGGCCCGACAACACAGCCTTCGTATTTCATCAGGTGGGCGGCGACCCCGACAAGGCTTTCGCTGAAGCCGAAGTCATCGTGAAGCAGCGCATCACCAGCCAGCGTCTGGTGGCGAATCCCATGGAAACCCGCGGCGTAGTTGCCGACTGGCGCGCCGCCGACCGCACGCTTCATATCCACACCTCCACCCAGATTCCGCATCTTGCCCGCACCCTGCTCTCCATCATGCTGGGCCTCGAAGAAAACCGCGTCCACCTGGTTGCCCCCATGGTGGGTGGCGGATTTGGCTGCAAGCTGAACGTCTATGCCGAAGAAGCTATCGTGGCTTTCGTTTCCATGAAGCTCAACAAGCCTGTGAAGTGGATCGAAACCCGGCGCGAGAACTTCATGACCACCATTCAGGGTCGCGGCCACGTGGATTATTACGAGCTTGCGGCGAAGAAAGACGGTACCGTCACCGGCATCAAGCTGAAGCTTATCCAGGATTTGGGTGCGTATCATCAGTTGCTCACTCCTGCCATTCCCACCCTCAGCGTACTGATGATGCCCGGCCTCTATAACGTTCGCAACATCAAGGCGGAAGTGGTGGGCGTGTTCACCAACTGCGTGCCTACCGACGCTTACCGCGGCGCTGGCCGCCCCGAAGCCACCCACGGCATCGAGCGCATGATGGACATCCTGGCCGCCGAGCTGAAGATGGACCCGGCGGAACTGCGCCGCAAGAATTTTGTGGGCAAAGATCAGTTCCCCTTCGCCACCGCAACCGGCCTGAACTACGATTCCGGCGACTATGCCGCCACGCTCGATAAAGCCATGCAAATTTCCGATTACGCCGGGCTGCGCAAACAGCAGGTCGAAGCGCGGAAGCAGGGCCGTCTGATGGGCATCGGGCTATCCACTTATGGCGAAATCTGCGCCATGGGCCCGTCACCGGCCACACCGGCAGGCGGATGGGAGTCGGCTACGGTGCGTATCGAGCCGTCGGGCAAGGTAACTGTTCTAACCGGTATTTCGCCGCATGGCCAGGGCGAAGAGACCACCTTCGCGCAGATCGCCGCCGATGAACTGGGCGTACATGTGGATGACATCACGGTTATCCATGGCGATACCGCCATCGTGCAGTATGGCATCGGAACCTTCGGAAGCCGCGGCACTGCAGTGGGTGGAACCGCGGTTTATATCGCGCTGCAGGATCTGAAAGACAAGATCACCAGGTGGGGCGCGATGTTCCTCAACTCAGAGGACGTGCACTTCGCGGGCGGCGTGGTCACCGACAACAAGACCGGTCAGACGGTTGCGCTGGGCACCATTGCGGCCGCTGCTTACCGCGCCATGAAACTGCCCCCGGGCATGGACCCCGGTCTGATGGCGACGAAGTTCTTCGAGCCTTCCAACTTCACTTATCCCTTCGGCGCGCACATCGTCGTTAGCGAAATTGATCCGGCCACAGGTCAGATCGAAATCAGGCGCTACGTGGCAGTGGACGATATCGGTAATATTCTGAATCCGCTGATTGTGGATGGCCAGTTGCACGGCGGTGTGGCACAGGGTCTGGGACAAGCACTGTGGGAGAACGCCGTATATGACGACAACGGCCAGCTCATCACCGGCGAATTCATGGACTACGCGATGCCCAAAGCCAGCACCATGCCGTGGATTGAGAGCGCCCATACCTGTACGCCTTCGCCGGTGAACCCGCTGGGCGTGAAGGGCGTCGGCGAGGCCGGCACCATTGGCTCTACACCGGCCATGGTGAATTCGGTGGTCGATGCGCTGTCGCATCTGGGCGTACGGCATATCGATATGCCGTTGACGCCGGAGAAAATCTGGAAACTCGTTTCCACTCACGCAGGGAGCCAGGCAGCATGATTCCAAATTCGTTTGAATACTCCGCACCCGCTTCGTTAAGTGAAGCTCTGGGCCTGATCGCCGCCGGCGGCAAACCGCTGGGCGGCGGCATGAGCCTCATTCCGATGATGAAGCTGCGCCTCGCCGCGCCGGAACATCTGGTGGATATCGGACGCCTGACGGAACTGAGCTACATCCGTGAAAGTGCCGAAGGCATCCACATCGGTGCCGGCTGCACCCATTTCGCCGTGGAAAGCTCCGCCCTGCTGATGGGTAAGTGCCCGCTGATCGCCGAAACAGCCAATTATATTGGCGATATTCAGGTGCGTAATATGGGTACCATCGGCGGCAGTGTGGCGCACGCTGACCCCGCAGCCGATTATCCGGCGGCGTTACAGGCGCTGGAAGCCACCATCGTTTTGAAGAGCGCAAAGAAAGAACGGAAAGTTTCTGCGGCGAAGTTCTTCATCGATACCTTCACTACGGCGCTCAAGGAAGATGAAATCGTCAGCGAGATCATCGTTCCGCTGGAAGCCGGCCTCACCGGTACCAGCTACCAGAAGTTCCTGCAGCCGGCTTCCGGTTTCGCCATTGTCGGCGTTGCCGCGCGCGCCCGCCGCGAGGGTGGCAAGATCAGCCTGATCCGCGTGGGCGTCACCGGCCTGTCCGGCAACTCCTTCCGCGCCACCAAAGTGGAAGCAGCGCTGCTGGGCTCAGCAGGCACGGATGCCGAAGTAACCGCCGCGGCGGCCCATGCAACCGATGGTGCCGATGCCAGTTCTGATCTGCACGCTTCCGCCGAATACCGCGCTCACCTGGCGCGGATTTACACGGCGCGGGCCATCAGCGCCGCGCTTTCGAGGACTGCTTGAAAGTAACCGGCGCGCGCGAACTTCCCATTAAACCGGAACGCGCCTGGGAGCTGTTACAGGACCCCGCCGTTCTGAGCAAAGCCATTCCGGGTTGCCAGAGCCTGGTCCGCATCGGCGAGAACCAGTACGAACTCAAACTCAAAATGCTGTTGGCATCGCTCTCCGGCGATTTCCTCGGCAAAGTGACGCTGACCGATCATGAAGCGCCCACAAAGTTCCGCATGATTGTGGAGGGCTCGGGCAAGATCGGTTTCCTGAAGGGCGAGGGCGTTCTGACACTCAGCAGCATCCTCCAGGGCACTGAAGTTGCTTACGATGGCGAGGCACAGATCGGCGGCAAAATGGCGTCAGTGGGCCAGCGCCTCGTAGACACAACGGCCAAGCTGATGATCAAGCGTTTCTTCAAGAAACTGGTGAAGCAGGGCTTCGGTCAGGACCCGGATGTGGAAGATGAGGAAGAAACCGATGACGTATAAACACGCAAGCCTTGACTCCATTCCGCTCGAGAATATGAGCGATATCATTTCCCGCAAGCTGGTCTATGGCGAGCGGGCAATGCTGGCGCACGTGTATCTGAAGAAGGGCGCAGTGGTGCCGGAGCACCATCACGAGAGCGAACAGATCACGTGGATACTCGAAGGTGCGCTGAAGTTCCAGATCGATGGCGATGAAGTGATCGTCAGAGCAGGCGAAACCCTGGTGATCCCCTCCCACATGCCGCACGGCGCGGTCGCGCTGGAAGATACCGTCGATATCGATATCTTTGCGCCCATTCGCCAGGACTGGATTGACAAAGACGACTCGTATCTGCGCGCAGGCACGAAAGCGTAGTTCATCCCGATCTTGAATAAATGCAGGTGGCCCTCGGCTTTCGCGCGCATTCCGGCTGCGCCGCGATGGTAGCTGTGGCGGGAACAACGGACGCCCCGCGTGTGCTCGATCGCCGGCGAATCGTGATTGCCGATCCCGACATCCCCGGGTCAAAACAGCCGTATCACGCAGCCGAAGGCCTGCCGTTTGCCGAAGCGGAAGCGTTGATCCGGCGGGCACTGCATTCCGCCCGCGCGCTCGCAGAGGAAGCGATCGCCGCCGCGGTGAAGAAGTTACGTGCAGAGGGCCATGAGGTCACTGGCTGCGCCGTACTCACGGGCTCCGGCAAACCGCTGCCGGAACTGAAGAAGATTCTTTCTGCTCACCCGCTGATCCACACCGCCGAAGGCGTCATGTTCCGCGAAGTCCTGCTGTGGGCGGCGAAGAAGTCGCGACTGCCGGTGACTGCGGTTCCCGAGAAGAGTCTCGATGCCAAATCACTGGAACGCATCGGTTCACTCGGTAAACTAATCGGCCCGCCGTGGACCCTGGATCAAAAGTTCGCAACCGTTGCCGCGCTGACCCTGTAAGCCCCCCCGTGGTACCCTGATAGTTTCTTGGAACATTGTCATGCCAAAGCTAAAGACCCATAAAGGTGCGTCCAAACGGTTCAAAAAAACCGGGACGGGGAAGATTGTCCGGCAACATGCGTTTGCCCGGCATATTCTCACGTCCAAAGGGCGCAAGCGTAAGAACAAGTTGCACCAGTCCGTGGTCGCTGATGATAGCGATCAGGCCAAACTGGCGCGCATGATTCCTTACTAGAACGGCCCCCTGCTTAACCGCAGCGTGGGTCGGCGAGTGAACGGTGCCACTGCACGTGCCCGTTTTGCCGTAGATTAATTTAACCATTCAGGAGAAGAAACGTGCCAAGAGTAAAACGTGGTACCAAGCGGCGCGCCAATCGCGCCAAGACACTGGACCGGGCTTCCGGCTTTTTCCTCACCAAGAGCAAGCTGTACCGCTCGGCGCAGGAAGCCGTTGAGAAGGCCCTGAAATATGCCTACGTCGGGCGCAAGCAGAAGAAGCGCAACTACCGCTCGCTCTGGATTGTCCGCATCGGCGCGGCTGCCCGGGAAATCGGGTTGTCCTACAGCAAGTTGATGCATGGATTGAAGCTGGCCGGAATCGAACTGGACCGCAAGGTGCTGGCCGAAACCGCGACTGCCGACAACGCGCAATTCCTGCAGATTGCCGCGCACGCCCAAACCGCTCTCGCCGCTGCCGCAAAGTAAACCAAAATGGCCGCCACTGCCCCTGCGACCGATACACTTGACCTGCTGGAAGAACGCATCCAGCGAACTGTTGCGCTGGTGAGCACCTTGCGCGATGAGCGCGACATGGCTCGCCTCGAAACCTCCGAAGCACAGGAGACCAACACCCGGCTATCCGCCGAGTTGGAGACCCTGCGCGCGGATAAAGCCGAAGTGCGCGCACGGCTGGAAAAGCTACTGGGCCACATCGATCAGATTTCGGCTGCCTGAACGTTTCGCGCCTAAAAACAACTGAGAACTTTCGTCCCGTTTTGACACCTTGTTATGTGGCATGGTGTTGGATCACTGGGTAGCGAATCTTCTCGCACCGCTCGGCTTCTGGGTACTCTTCAACGCTGTCGATGACCTGATCATCGACTTCGCGGCTGCCCTTGCCTGGCTGCGGCACCGCTCCCCCACCGAAGACGAACTCGACGTCCCGCCGCCCCGTCCCATGGCGATTTTCGTCGCTCTGTGGCAGGAGCACCGGGTAATTCAGCACATGCTGGATACCAACGTCGCGCATTCGAGCTATCCGCAGGTAGAGTTCTTTGTGGGTGCCTATCCCAACGATGCCCTTACAGTTGCGGCCATTCGCGCCGCTATGGAGCGGTATCCCAACGTGCATCTGGCCATGTGTCCGCATGATGGACCCACCTCCAAGGCCGATTGCCTCAACTGGATTTACCAGCGCATGCTTCTCCATGAAGAGCAACAAGGTATGCGTTTCGAGATGGTGCTGACCCACGACGCCGAAGACATCATCCATCCCGATTCGCTGCGCCGGGTCAACTACTACGCGCAATTTGCCGACATGGTTCAGATTCCGGTTCTCGCTCTTCAGACACCTCTGCGTGAATTGTGCCACGGCGTCTACTGTGACGAATTCGCTGAGTACCAGTTCAAGGATATGATGGCGCGGGAAATCATGGGCGGTTTCATCCCTTCCACGGGCGTGGGTACAGGTTTCTCCCGCCGCGCGTTGGAGGGCCTGGCTGTACGCCACGGTAACCGGATCTTCGAGCCGGCCGCCCTCACAGAAGACTACGAGAACGGCTGGCGTGTCCACGCCATGGGTCTGCGGCAAAAGTTTATGCCCATCCGGATGGAAAAGGGGCAGCCTGTAGCGACGCGCGAGTACTTCCCGCGCCAGCTCGGGCGCGCCATTCGCCAGCGCGCGCGTTGGATTACCGGCAACACGCTGCAGACCTGGGAATTCCATTCAGCGGCAGAAACCTGGCATTATGCCTACTGGTTTTGGCGCGATCGCAAGGGGCTCATTGGTAACCTCGTCACTCCACTTACTAATATTCTGTTCGCCTACGGGGTGCTTACTTTGCTGTGGGCCCGTGCCGTGCACCAGGAGTGGGGTCTGGCGCGCGAAGCCGCGCACTTCTCCGGCATTTACCTGACGGGCCTCGGCATTCAGGCAGGGCATACGGCGGCACGGATCTGGTTTTCGTCGCGGATCTACGGCTGGGCTTTCGCTGCGGGCGTGCCCTTGCGGGTAGTCGTGGGCAACTGGATGAACTGCACGGCCACGCTGCTGGCAGTATTTACTTACACAAGGGCGAAGATGCTTGGCCAGCCGCTGCGCTGGGTCAAAACCGAGCACGCGTGGCCCAACCGCGCAGCGCTGCTAACAGACCGCAAACGCCTGGGTGAAATTCTGGTGGGCGGCAGCTGGATTACACAGGGACAGCTGGAGCAGGCGCTGGCCACCTGCCCGCCCGGTGTGCGGCTGGGCCGGCATCTGGTGGGCAGCAACCGGATCACGGAACAGGACCTGTACATCGCGTTGAGTTTGCAGAGTCACCTGCCCCTGGGTAAACCGGAAATCGTGTCACTCCCCGTCAGTCGTTCGCTTCCCGCCAGCTTTGCCCGGGAGTGGCGCGTACTGCCCTTTCGGGTTGCGGCGGGCGAACTCTACGTTGCCAGCCCCGAGCTTCCTTCCGACGAGATGCAGCAGGGCCTGCGTCGCTTCAGTTCGCTGGAGCCGCGCTTCCATCTTGTGACGCCCGCCGAGTTCGAAGAACTGGCTGCTCAGTTTCTGCCAACACTGTAGAATCGAAGTATGTTTTTCCGCACCGCTATAGTGATGGCTACCGCAACCCTGGTCTTGATTTGCAACGCGCCCGCCCAGCAGCAGGGTGGCAACGGCCAACTCATCGCCCAGCGCAATGCCATCGAAAAAGAACTCCAGCAACTCGCCGTAGTAGACCGCAAGGTCATGGTCAAAATGCGCGATGGCAAGCGAATGCAAGCCGATGTCTACCGTCCGAAAAAGACCAGCGGCAAAGTGCCCATAATTTTTGTCCGCACGCCTTACAACTTCAACTGGTGGGACGTTCAACTCAGCGCACCACGCGACCTCTCTGCGCAGCTGGACGCCATCAAACGCGGCTACGCCTGGGTGGATATGAACGAGCGTGGCCACTTTTTCTCTGACGGTAACTACGACATCCTCGGACCTCCGGTGACCGATGGTACCGATGCCATTTCCTGGATGTCGTCTCAGGAGTGGGCCAGTGGCAAGGTGGGGACCATCGGTTGTTCCTCCACGGCCGAGTGGCAGCTGGGCGTGGCTTCCCAGGGCAATCCGGCATTCACCACCATGATTCCGCAGGGTTTTGGCGCCGGCGTGGGGCGCGTTGGCCCCTACTTTGAGCAGGGCAACTGGTATCGCGGCGGTGCGGTGCAGATGCTCTTCATCGCGTGGCTCTACGGTGAGCAAAACCAGATTCGTCCGACGTTTAGCAGCGACACCACGCAGGAAGAACTGGTCCGCACTTCCCGTATGTTCGATCTGGCGCCGCGGATGCCGGCGGTCGATTGGTCCAAAGCTCTGGCGCACCTCCCGGAAATGGATATCATCAAAGCCGTGGATGGCCCGCATGGAATTTACGCCGACAACATGGCGGTGGAGACCGGCGGGGCGATGATCCGGCGCACGCCGAATGACCCGGCCTGGTATAAGGGCGGCCTGTGGAACGACAGCCAGAACATCAACATTCCGGGCTTCTGGTTTATGTCCTGGTACGACGTCTCGGCGGGTCCCAATCTCGCCGCGTATAACTACGTGCGCAAGACTGCCCTGGGCGACGCCGCCAATCAGCAGTACGCTGTGATCGCGCCTACCCTGCATTGCTCCTATACCCGCGCGACAGAGGACACCATAGTTGGCGAGCGCAGCATGGGCGATGCCCGGCTCGACTACAAGGAACTTACCTTCGGCTGGTTCGACCACTTTCTGAAAGGCGAGAACAACGGCGTGCTGGAGAAGATGCCGAAGGTGAAGTATTTCACCATGGGTCTGAACAAGTGGCAATCATCGGATACCTGGCCACCAAAGGGCGCGCAGCCGATGACGTTTTTCCTGGGCAGCGCGGGCAAAGCCAACACCATGTACGGCGACGGTGCGCTGGCCGCGGCCGTGCCTGCTTCTGATGCGCCCGACACTTTTATTTACGACCCCATGAACCCCGTGCCCTCCTACGGCGGCAACGTCTGCTGCACAGGCAACGCGGTGAACGGCGGCGCGTTCGATCAGCGCAAGATGGAGGCGCGCAACGACATTCTGGTCTATTCCAGCGAGCCCTTGCAAGAGGGTCTGGAACTCTCCGGATCCATTGAACCGACGATCTACGTCTCCTCTGACGTGAAAGACACCGATGTCACCGTGAAGCTGATTGATGTGGACACCGATGGAACCGCCTGGAATCTGGACGAGACCATTCAGCGCCTGCGCTACCGCGATGGTTATGACAAGCCTTTAGCCTGGATGGAAAAGGGCAAGGTCTACAAGGTCGTGTTGCAGCCGCTAAACACCAGCAATTACTTTGCCCCCGGACACCGTATTCGCATAGAAGTGTCGGGAAGCAACTTCCCGCGCTTTGACCGCAACATGAACACCGGCGGCAACAATTACGACGAAGTCAAAGGCGTAGTCGCCCACACTTCAATTCACCATTCCACACAGTACCCGTCGCAGATTCGTATTTCAGTGGTGAAGCCGCAGGGCGCCCACTGACGAATCGCAGGTAGCTACCGTCCGGGAACACCCATCCATGTGCGGGTCCAGATATCGATCATGGTGATGAACAGCAGCAGGATCAGCCAGAACACGCCCGCGGCTACGATTAGCTTGGTGAGCCGTGTGCCGTAGAAGACGTGCATGAAGAACAGGACCACCAGCGACGCCTTGAATGTAGCGATGGAGAGCGCCGCTACCGTATTCATGGCGCCCAGGTCGACCGTGGAAATCCACGCGGTTACCCATGTCAGCACAATCAGCGCAGCGAAGACGATGAAGTAGATGCGCTTCGGGACAATGTGGTGTTCGCCATCGCCGTGGGCTTTGTGGTCAGCCATTAGAACAGCCCTCCCGATTTGGTGCGATCAATGAGGTACAGCAGCGGGAACAGGAAAATCCAGACGACGTCCACAAAGTGCCAGTACAAACCAAACATCTCAATGGGCGTGTACCACTCCGGTGTGAACTTGCCCTTTTTCGCCTGGAAGATCAGCATCACCAGAATCACGAAGCCCACAATCATGTGACTGGCGTGGAGTCCGGTCATACCGAAGTAGAGCGAGAAGAACAGGGAAGTGTGCACGGCATCTGCACAACCATCGCACTCATAGTGTGCGCCTGGAATTTCGTGGTGAACCCACTTGTCGTGGTATTCGATTGTCTTCACACCCAGGAACGCGCCGCCCAGCAGCAAGGTAAGAATCAGAAACAGCACCAGTAGGTTTTTCTTGCCGATGGACGCATAGTGAACCGCCAAAGCCATGGTCAGAGAACTGCAAATCAGCACCGTGGTATTGAAAGCACCAATGAGTACGTCAGTCTTGTTACTGGCGGCTGCGAAGGCCGCCGGATAAGCCTGACGGTAAACGAAGTAGGCCAGAAACAGGCCACCAAAAAACATTACCTCGGTAACCAAAAACGTCCACATCCCGATTGTGGCGGCGTCTTTTTGTTGCTCCGCGCTGGCAAAATGATGCCGAACTGCGACGGATCCGTGACTATCCAATGTCCTTTACCTCCTGGTCAGAATAATCGTAGGCTTCTCTGGTCACGATGGGCGTTACCGCGAAGTTGTCGGGCGGTGGCGGAGACGACGTCGTCCATTCCAGCGTAGTGGCACCCCACGGATTGGGGCCGGCCGGTTTGCCGTACTTCAGCGACCACGTCAGATATATCGCGGGCAGCAGGAACCCGATTCCAAGGATGGATGCCCCGGCTGAAGACAGAACGTTAAGCACCTGGAATTCCGGCGGATAGACGTGATATCGGCGTGGCATTCCCATATAGCCGAGGATGAACTGCGGGAAGAATGTCAGGTTGAATCCCAGGAAGACCAGCCAGGCAGAAACCTTGGAGGGTGCCTCCGGATACATTACGCCAAACATCTTGGGCCACCAGAAGTGAATACCCGCCAGATAGCCCAGAATGGCTCCGCCCACCATCACGTAGTGGAAGTGCGCCACCACAAAGTAAGTGTCGGTCAGGTGGACGTCGAGACCCATACTCGCGAGAAACAGTCCGGTGAGTCCGCCGATTGTGAAGAGTCCGATGAAACCCACCGCGTACAGCATCGGGGTATTCATACGAACGCGGCCGTTATACATCGTGGCCGTCCAGTTGAAGACCTTGATGGCGGAAGGAATGGCAACGATATAACTGAGAATCGAGAACACGAGTCCGGCGTAGGTGGATTGGCTGGCGACGAACATATGATGTCCCCATACCAGAAATCCGAACACCGCAATCGCCACCGAAGAAAATGCGATGAAAGTGTAGCCGAATGGTTTCTTGGAACTGAAGGTGGAGATAACCTCCGAAATCACACCCATGGATGGCAGAATCATAATGTAGACGGCCGGGTGCGAGTAGAACCAGAACATGTGCTGGAAGAGCACCGGATCGCCGCCATAAGCGGGGTCAAAAAACCCGATATGGAAGCCGCGCTCCAGCACCAGCAGAAACAGGGTAACAGCGATCACCGGGGTTCCCAGAATCATAATCATGCTGGTGGCATAATGCCCCCACACGAACAGAGGCAGACGGAACCACGTCAGGCCCGGTGCCCGCATGCGGTGGATAGTGACAATAAAATTGAGCCCGGTAAGAATGGAAGAGAAACCATTGATGAAGATTCCCAGTCCCACGGCCAGTACATACCCGTTGGAGTAGGAAGAACTGAAGGGCGTGTAGAACGTCCAGCCGGTATCCACGCCACCCGAGATGAGCGCGAAAAGGGTGAACAGTGCACCCACGGCATAAATGTACAGGCTCAACAGGTTAATCTTCGGGAATGCCAGATCCTTGGCCCCCACCATCAGTGGTATCAGGAAATTTCCAAGGGTTGCAGGAATTGAAGGAATCAGGAAGAAGAAGATCATCAGGATGCCGTGCATCGTGAAGACCTTATTGTAGGTATTCGAATCGAACAGATCACCCTGCGGGGTGGTGAGTTCGAGGCGAATACCTGCGGCGTAGAGGCCACCGAGGAAGAAGAAGACGGTGACAACAATCAGATACATGACAGCGATCCGTTTGTGATCGCCGGTGAGTAGCCAGCTCTTCAGGCCATGCTCATTATTTAAGTAATTGACTTCGGTCCGGACTGGTACAGTTGCTGTAATCATTGACGTTTCCCTGACAAACTATCGTTTTCCCGCCGGCACCGCTGGACGGCCTGTTTTCTGCTCTGTAGCTGAACTGGTAACCGGCTGCGGCGGAGCCGAACTTGCGCTGCCCACCCTCGGAGACAGACTTTTCACGTATTCAATGAGTTTGATCATTCCCTCTTCCGATACCAGGCCCTGGAAGGTTGGCATAATGTCGTCGTAGCCAGCCACGAGTTTGGCCTGGGGATACATCACGCTCTCGCGGATATAGGCTTCGTCGACCCTGGTGACAGATCCATCTTTGAGCACAACTTTGGTGTGATAAATACCCGCCAGATTGGGTGCCCGGCCATTGTAGTTGTTGATGGCATTCGGGTGGCAGTTACCGCAGCCTAACTGGTTAAACAGAGCTTGGCCCTGTTCGGCGATGGAGCCTTCACCTGAGCCCTTGGCCAGCCAATCGGCATAATCGGCTTCACTGAGAACATAAACCGTTCCCCCCATCGCGGAGTGCTTCGTTCCGCAATACTCGGCACAGAACAAATGGTAGGCACCTACTTTGATGGGCCGGAACCATTCCGTGGTGTATCTGCCTGGCAGCACATCGGCTTTGGTGCGGAACGCCGGGACAGAGAAGTCATGGATAGCATCTTCCGATGTCATGGTCAACCTGATGTTGCGGTTGACGGGAACGTGCAGTTCGTTGATCTCCCGCGCACCTTCCATATGCTGGACTTTCCACATCCATTGCTTGCCGGTGACGAAAATTTCCGTTGCGTCGGCGGGGGGGCGGGCTTCGGTGAAGTAGATGCTGGCACCCCAGGCGAACATGATCATCGAGATACCCAGCGGAATGACCGACCAGACGATTTCCAGCACCATGCCACCGACGCTGTGGCCATCTTCGTTAATACCGGCGGGTATAAACCCCTGGCGGTAGCGATACTTGACCGCAAAAAAGATAATCAGGAAGGCGACCAGCAGTGAGAAAAATGCGCTGACCGCTACAAAGAACGCGTAAAGCGAGTCAACCTGCACGGCGATACTCGACGCGGCATCCGGCAACAACTGAAAGCTTCTTGGCTCCATAGTTAAACGGTTCGGCTCCCTTTCTGGCGGCTCTCCCGCCGAAGCATAATAAACACAAATCCCCCCAGAGCCAGTGCAGTAGCCGCCCCGGCGACCCGCAACAGACCCATCGCAACAAATGTATATTTCGCCCCCTGCGGGTCAAAGTGGTAGCAGTACAGCAGGATCTGATCGGTAAGGTCACCGATCTTGTTATTCGATGCTTCCACCAGAGCGAGACGCAGTTCGCGCGGAGAATATTCTACGCCAAAAAAATAGCGGGACAAGCGGGCTTCAGGCGTCAACACATAGATGGCGCTGGCGTGCGCGAACTGTGCGGTGTGCACGTCCCAAACAAACTTGAAGCCAACCGCCTCTGTGACCCGCTTGATGGAATTGAGGTCGCCCGTGAGGAAGTGCCAGCCTGCAGCATTCTCCGGTTTGCCGTAGCTCTTCAGGTACACAGCCTTCTTGGCGGCCGCCTGGGCGGGGGTTTCGCGCGCATCGAAGCTGATGGCTACAACCTCGTAATCCTTCCCGGCTTGCAGTTTCAGCAGGCGGCTGGCGCGACCAAATCCGTTCAGAATTTGCGTACACAGCATGGGGCACTCGTAGTAGACCAGTGCCAAAACCACCGGCTTGGTACCGAAATATGTTCCCAACGCCCGGCGCTGGCCGGTTTCATCGGCGAACATGGCGTCCAGCGGGAGCTGCGAGTTGAGGCGCTGCTCAATGGTCACCCGGCTCAGCGGGGCCTCGCGGTCTGTACCCTTCATATTCAGAAGGTCCTGTACCGGCAGATCTCTGCGCGAATTCACAGTGGGGCCATCAGGCTGGGCCTGCAGGCTTGCCACGGAGAGCACCAACACGCCAATGTATGTCAACGTCCTCATTGAGAGATCTTCTCCAGGGTTCGACCACTGCTCGCGTCAGAGGGAATCATCCGATAGCCGCCAACGTCCCCACCCATTGCACCGGCTTTCGTGGGCAGGCCTTTAGCCGCCACCATGTCGATAGCCTGACTAATGGGAATGCGCACAATACCTTTGCCCTCGTCAATCCAGCCGTAGTGGGTGAGAAGTTGGTCTTCGCTGGCGCGAAGATCTTGTAACTGAACGCGTGGCAGTGCATCACCAGGCACGGGCTGAATATGCGGCCGCGGTGGCAGTTTGTCTTTTTCCCTGGCCATGTTACCGATGGGGGCCGGGTTCTTGGCATTTTCGTGTTTGGTCAGGAAATTGAACAGCCCAATGATGCCGAAGGCCACCACGATAGTCGAAATCAGCAGCCCGATACCGAAAGCCGAAACCTGAAAGTAATCGACATCGGTGCGCTCGAACGAAACATCCGCATTCTCGGGCGGCGGGTGGCCATGGGAATCTCCGTGACCGTGTTGGGGGTCTTGCGGGTTAGTGTTCTCTGCCATGATTCAAAGCCTTTTGTAAATCGGGTGCGCCCAGCGGCAGCAGCGAACGGTCATTCAGATTGCCGAAGAACAGGGCCAGCCAAAGACCACCGAAGCCGATAGGCGAAGTGACGTCCATCCAGGACATGGAGAAGTGGACGTTGTCCCACTTCTGGAAATTTGGTTCAACCAGATTGAAGACATCCACAATGTGGATCACGATGAGATAGGTTGCAATCATCATGATGGTCTTCGGATTTTTCTTTAGCGGCTGCGAGAGCAGAAGCAGGAAGGGCAGCACAAAGTGGCCCACCAGGAGAAGAATCGACATCCAGCCCCAGCCGCCGTTCCAGCGCTTCATGTACCAGATGATTTCTTCCGGCAGGTTACCCGACCAGGTGATCAGCAACTGGGAGAAATTCAAGTACGCCCACAGCATGGTGAAGGCCAGCAGCAACTTGCCCACGTCATGCAGGTGCTTGTGCGTCAGCGCATGTTTATACGGCTCATAGCGGGCCAGAATGGTCAGCGTGATAATCATCACCGACAGTGCGGTAAGTCCCGCGCCGATGATCAACATGAAGCCGTAGACCGTGGAATACCAGTGCGGTTCCAGCGTCATCATGTAATCGACGCTGCAGAAGGTCATCAGGACGAAGAACACCAGCAGGCCGGGTGCGCTGATTTTTTCAAGGCGCGCCGATACGGCCATGGATTTCGTTGCATCTTCTTCGAGTGACCACTTTCGCAACAGGAAAACGTACGTTGCGAAGAACGCTGCGTAGACGGCCCATCGGATGTAGAGGAAGGGCAGATTCAGATAGAGACTCTTGGCCTGAATCACCGCATCGGCCTGCCCCGCGGGAGTGGTCCACCAATACAGATCCTTCGCACCGGCAAGCAGTGGCAGAAAAAACAAAACCATCACGAAAAGCGTCTTGGCACCGGCTTCCAGAGGGCGCCGAATCATCACGCCCCATGCACCCCCGGTCAGATACTGCAGCATCAGCAGGGCGAGCGAACCGGCCCCTGCGCCGAACCACATCCAGAACCCTACAAGGTAGGCGCGCATGAAAGCCTGAGCGCTTTCCATAACGTACCCGGCACCGGTGAGTGAGAGAAACACCAGACCGATGAACGCGAAGATATTGCGGTAGCGCTTGAGCGTTTCCGTCAGTTGCGGGGCGGTTGTGTAACTAATTTCCGTCGTCGTCATTTTCTTTCCGGCTGATTAGAGGGCTTGCGGGCACCAACGCCCGTGGCTCCGGGAACACCGGCGGGCGTGGCCGGCTCGGCCGGGAAATTCTTCATATCGTCGTCGCCCGAAACCAGCGGCTGGGACTTCACTGCCGCCTGATATTCGGCGCTCGCCTGCGCTTGCGCAGGAACTTTGGCACGGGCTTCGGCAGGCAGATCGTTGATGTTGGCGTTTTGACTGTACTGCAGAGCGCGAATGTAGGCCGCAATTGCCCATCGATCGCGAACCTGCACCTGCGAGGCATAGTTCAGCATGGCACCGTAACCGTTGGTCACCACATCGTAGAGATGGCCCACCGGGGCGTTGCGCAGGCGGTCAATGTGATACGAAGGTGGCTGCTTAAAGCCGCGGCGGACAATCATTCCCAGGCCGTTGCCAACACGACCGTGGCAGGGAGCGCAAAAAATGTCATAGCGCTGCTGACCGCGCTCCAGAAATGCTTTGTCCACCGGCACCGGGAATACATCCACGTCGTCGCCCTTGTCGTTTTTCCCTTCGTAGAAAGCAACGTCTTCTTCCATGTTGCCGCGTGCGACAGTGCCTTCCACGGGGGGGCGGCCGCTGCGGCCATCGGCAAAGAAATCACTGGGCCGCTGGGGTTTATATTTCGGCTGGTCCTGCATGTCCAGACGGGAACAACCCGCCAGCGCCAAACAGGCACCAAGAACCGCGAACATGTGATAGGTTTTCATCGCGCCACTTCCGCAATTTCTTCCGGACCCAGGCTTTCCAGAAATGCCGCTGTACGGTCCAGATCGAACTTTGGATCTGCAGATTCAATACACAGAAAAAATTTACTGCGCGAGGCGTTCACGAAACGCTCCACGTTGAACACCGGGTGGTAAGGACTGGGCAAGCCATTCATCAAAATCATGCTGATCGCCGCCGTCAAACCACCCAGCAGAATGGTGCACTCGAAGGTGATCGGAATGAACATAGACACGCTGATCAGCGGGCGTCCGCCAACATTCAGCGGCCAGGCATAGGCCGACGCCCAGGCAAGCAGACCGAAGCCGCCAATAGCACCCATCACAGCACCAATAAAGGTCATCGTGGAGACGCGATTATCGTGCAGATCCATGGCATCGTCCAGTTCGTGGACGGGGTACGGAGTATAAGCGTCGAAGTTGCGAAAGCCGGCGAGGCGCGTTGTGCGCGCGGCTTCTACGAGCTGACCCGGCGTTTCAAATTCTGCCATCAGCCCGTACAGGGGGTGTACTTCTGCAGTGCTATGCATATTGATTGGCTACCCTAACGGGCCACCGACTCCTTCACTCGCGCTCCCGGCAGGAGCATGCGCAGTTCGAAGATGGTGATCATCGGCAAGACGCGGACGAACAGGAAAATCAGGAACATGAACAGCCCGAGTGTGCCCACATAGGTCGCCCAATCCCAAACCGTAGGAGCGTACATTCCCCAGCTGGAGGGCAGAAAGTCGCGATGCAGGCTGGTAACCACGATGACGAAGCGTTCCAGCCACATACCGATATTCACCACAATCGAGATAACCCAGAGAATGCCCGGGCTGGTACGGATCTTCTTCGACCACAGGAACTGCGGCGTAATTATGTTGCAGAGAATCAGCGTCCAGTAGGCCCACCAGTAGGGGCCGGTCATGCGATTCCAGATCATGAATTTTTCGTACTTATCGGCGCTGAAGTAGCTGAAAAACGCCTCCATGATGTAGCCGTAAGCCACGATGAGCGCGGTAGCCAGCGTCACCTTGGCCATGTTGTTCAAATGGCGCAGGGTGATAATGTCATCCAGCCCATAGAACTTGCGGACGGGAATCATCAGCGTCAGCACCATGGCAAACCCGGAGTAAATGGCACCGGCAACGAAGTAAGGCGGGAAAATCGTAGTATGCCAGCCTGGAATCAGAGACACAGCGAAGTCAAAGCTAACCACTGTGTGCACGGAGACCACCAGCGGAGTCGCCATGCCGGCCAGCAGAAGGGAAGCCTTCTCGTAACGCTGCCAGTGCCGTGCGGAGTTGCGCCAGCCCATGGCGAGAATACCGTAAGTTCTTTTTTGCCAGTCTTTTTTGGAACTGTCACGCAGGGTGGCAAGATCAGGCAGCAAACCAACAAACCAGAACACGGCGGAAATGATCAGATACGTGGTCACCGCGAACACATCCCAGGCCAGCGGGCTGCGGAACTGCGGCCACAGCCACATTGTATTGGGATAGGGAAGCAGCCAATAAGCCAGCCAGGGGCGGCCTGTATGCAATACCGGGAACATGCCGGCGCACATGACGGCAAACAAAGTCATGGCCTCGGCAAAGCGATTAATTGCATTGCGCCACGATTGATTGAGTAACAGCAGAATCGCCGAGATCAGCGTACCGGCGTGGCCGATACCGATCCACCAGACGAAGTTGATAATCGCAAAGCCCCAGCCAACCGGGATGTTGATGCCCCAGATGCCGACGCCTTTGACAAACAGCAGAGTTGCCGCACCCGCCAGCCCCTGCAACGCGGCGAAGGAGAGCAGAAGACCGAAGGTCCAGCCCAGGGTAATCTTGCGGCGCAGCACGACGCCGCCCACTTTATCGGAAATCGACGCCAGCGTATGCTGTTCATCGATCACAGGGCCGACGTAAATCTTATCGGGGAGTTCTACCGGTTGTGACATGGATCAGCTTTCCTCCCCCACGGCCGGATTCGGGTTGCGAATTTCGGCGAGATAGGTAACGCGCGGGCGGGTGTTCAATTCACCCAGTAACGAATAGTTAAGTTGCTCACGTTTCCACTTCGAGACCTTGCTTTCGGGATCGTTGAGATCACCGAATGCGATGGCGTCTGCCGGGCAGGTTGCCTGGCAGGCCGTAATTACTTCTCCGTCCTTCACCCGGCGGTCTTCCTTCTCCGCCATAATTTTGGCGTAGTTGATTCGCTGCACACAGAACGAACACTTTTCCATCACACCGCGGCTGCGGACCGTGACATCGGGATTACGCTGCAGCTTGAGGGATTCGGTGTCCCAATCGGTGTAAAGCAGGAAGTTGAAGCGGCGCACCTTATAGGGGCAGTTATTGGAGCAGTAACGGGTGCCGACGCAACGGTTGTAGACCATGTTGTTCAGGCCTTCGGCATCGTGCACCGTGGCAGCCACCGGGCAAACGATTTCGCAGGGTGCATTTTCGCAATGCTGGCAACCCACCGGCTGGAAGTGCGCACGGGGATTGGCCGCGTCACCCGAGTAATAACGATCGATGCGGAGCCAGTGCATTTCGCGGGTATTGAGCACCTGCCCTTTACCCACCACGGCAATATTATTTTCCGCCTGGCAGGCAACCACGCAGGCGTTGCAGCCGTTGCATGCCGTAAGGTCGATCGCCATACCCCATGCGTAGCCTTTGTATTGCCAGTCAGAAGGTAGAATCGTGAGCCCGGCAGGAGGCGTTTCGGTCTCTTTCTGCACGAACAGCGGGTCTTTGATATATTCCGCCAGTGTGCCTTCACGCACTGGTGCGCGGCCTTCCATCAGGAAGTGATGCTGCACGGCGGCGAGCGGGAATTTCTCGCCCAGATTCTTGAGCTTTACACCCGTGGCAAAGGTCGGACTGGACGCACTGCGCAACAGGTTGGCATTGAAGCCGGCGCCGGTACCGGCGCGTCCGGCGCGGGTCCGTCCGTAGCCAAGGCTAACGCCCACCGTGCCATCCGGCTGGCCAGGCACGCGCCATACTGAACCCCAAACGGAGCGGCCATTTACGGCCAGTTCCACCCTGTCTTCATCTTTCAGATCGAGATCGCGCGCGGTTTTTTCACTCATCACCACGGCGTTATCCCATGTCAAACGCGTTACCGGGCGGGGCAATTCCTGCAGCCAGGCGTTATTGGCGTAGCGACCGTCCAATACATAGGGATCGGTATGGAAGGAAACTTCCATCGCGGAACCTGCCACAGCAGCCTCTGCTGCGGGCATTTTCGCCGTTGCCGTCACTTCGGCTGCAGCGGAGCCCTTCACAAAACCGTCGTGTACGGCCCGCTTCCACCAGGCTTCAAAATCCGCGCCCGTGTGCTTCGACTGCCAGTATTCGCGAACCAGCAGGTAATCCGGTTTTTCCGGAGTGTCGGTAAATGCCGCCAGCATATTATGCGCCGATTTGCCGCCGTACAACGGCGCAATCAGGGGCTGCATAATGCTCATGGTGCCGTCGTAGGCCGGGCCATCGCTCCACTGTTCAAACGGGTGCGTTTCCGGAATGCGCCATTGGCAAACTTCGGCGGTTTCGTCTTCATACAAACCCAGGCGGACGCGGGTTTTGGCCTTTTGGAAGTTGCCGCGCAAATTGAATTCCGCCGGTGCCGTAAATACCGGGTTACCACCGATGATCAGCAGCAAGTCCACTTTGCCGCCATTCAGATCAGCCACCAGCGCCTTGAGGTCGGCATACTGATCCGTGGCTTTTTGCTCCAGCGGAGCGGTGAGGAGAACGGTTTTGCCGTGATTCTCCAGCGCCTGATTCATGAAGTGGACAAGCGCGTGGATTTCCGCCGATTGATCTTCGCCGGCAATCACGATCGACTTGCCCTTTGCGGCCAGCAGATCTTTGACTGCCGCCTGGAAAAATTTGGAAGTGGAGACTTCACCGCTTGCCTGGCCACCGGAAACAGCCGCCGCCAGTGCCCGCGTGAAGACCGGAATTTGGGAAGGTTTCAAGGGCAGACGATGGTCGCTCTTGCTGCCGGTAGACGTGGGTGAAGCTTCTACGGCGTAGAAGCGGCTCTGGGTGGTAACGCCACCCCGCAGCACGCGACGGCTGGCGAAATCGCGCGCATAGCGCACGGTCCCGGGTCCGCTGCCGAGGAAATTACCGTCGATGGAGAAAACGACATCGGCCTGGTCAAACTTGTAGACCGGATTCACGTACTGGCCGAAGGCCAGTTCCGCACCACTGCGGCGACCGTGTCCCTGACCATCCCACTGATACCATTTCGCTGCCGGGAACTGCTTCAACACTTCCTGCATCTGCGCGCCCAGGGTAGGCGATGTCACGGTTTCGGTCAGAATACAGATGCCGGCACCCGCAGAAGCTCTTTGCTGCGAAAGTGCGGTGAGGAACGAGAGCATGAACGACGAATAAGAGCGCGCCTCGTCGAGGTACGTAACTGCCTGCAGGCGATCGGGGTCGTAGAGGCCGAGCACGGAAGCCTGGGTGGGAACATCGGTCGCGCCAAGGCTGGCCGGGTGCTCCGGATTGCCTTCTACCTTGGTGGGGCGAAAGTCGTGTGTTTCCACCAGAATGGGACTAACAAGACCGGCAACCGGGTACCCGGACGCATAGAACACAGGCTTTCCGGCCAGCAGTTTTTCCGGCTCTTCCACATACGGCATCACATACTCAACAGGCTGTTTGACGCAGCCCGTGAGGCCGGCTAAAGCCAGCGACGCGCCCATGATCTTGAGAAAATTACGCCGCCCGTCGTCGTCGATCCATTCGGCGGCCTGGCGGGGGAACTCCCGGTGCAGGAATTCCTGGAAACCGGCGGTAGAAAACAGTTCGTCGAGACTGCGCCAGTAGCTTTTGCCCGTGGCCTGGGCGAGCCGTTTCTGTACGGACTCCAAATTCAGAGAATCGCTTTGTTCAGTCATGCTTGGCTATCGATGGCAGGTAGAGCAGGTTTCCAACTTCTGGATGTTATATTCCTTCACCAGCTTCGGGCCCAGAATTTCCTGGGGCTCAGCGGGCTCGTAGCCCATTTTGGTGATGAATTCACGCGGCCGGACGTACTGTTCCGGGTTGCGGTGGCAGTTGAGGCACCAGCGCATTTCCAGGTTGGAGTACTGGTACATGAGCGGCATGGTGTCTACCCGCCCGTGACAGGTTTCGCAGCCTACGCCCTTATTGATGTGGATACTGTGGTTGAAATACACGTAATCCGGGAGGTCGTGAACCTTTTGCCACTTGATGGACTGGTTGGTGCGGTAGCTTTCACGCACCGGCTCCAGCGTGGGACTGTTGACCCAGATCTGCGAATGGCAGTTCATGCAGGTTTTGGTGGGGGGTACCAGGGCGTGCTGCGAGTTTTCCACTCCGGTATGGCAGTAGCGGCACTCAATTCCCATGGAACCGACGTGATGAGCATGGCTGAATGCAATGGGTTGTTCGCGGATATTATTCTGCCGCGTGGCGTAGTTGGAGTCGGCAATCAACTCGAACAGAGCGCCGCCGAGAACACCTGCAATCACTACGGTCAGAATGATGCTCATCCGGGCCGTCGCGTTCGAACTGGGCTTGAATATTTGTGACATGACGTATTGCCTGGCCGACTCCAGTGTGTCCGAAATTTCGACGCGGGGGGGCCAAACCTGTCTTACCCCCAATCCCCATCGTCCTCCGGCAAAACTCCTTTCATCAAGTATCTGCGCGAGCTGAACTTTAACTTTACAATAGACCTTCATGCGACAAAAAATTTGCCCCGCCCGACGCCTGTCCGGAACCGTGCTCTTGCCCGGCGATAAGTCGATTTCTCACCGCTATGCGATGATTTCCGGAATCGCCGAAGGCGTCTCGCGGATTTACAATTTCGCTACGGGCGCGGACTGCCACTCCACACTTGCGTGCGTCCAGGCGCTGGGTATTGAGACAAAAGTGGAAGGTACGGTGGTGGAGATTCACGGCCGCGGGCTGGACGGATGGAGCAAGCCTGCTGCCGATCTGGACGCGGGAAATTCCGGCTCCACCATTCGCATGATGGCCGGCCTGCTGGCCGCGCAACCCTTCACTTCCTGCATTTTTGGCGATGAATCGTTGTCGCGGCGCCCCATGGAACGCATCATGCGTCCGCTGGCTGAGATGGGCGCGACGGTGGAAGCGCGCGAGGGCAAATTCCCTCCCCTGACCATTCATGGAGGCAAGCTGCGCCGCATCGATTACACCCTGCCCGTGTCCAGTGCGCAGGTAAAAACCTGCGTCCTGTTTAGCGGTCTGTATGCGGATGGCGTCACCACGGTGCGCGAACCCATGCGCTCACGCGATCACGCCGAAATTGCATTGCGCGAATTTGGAGCCGAGATTGAATCCGGCAAAGGATTGATCTCCATCCATGGCCGCCCCACGCTCACCGGGCGCGAACTCAACGTACCGGGCGATCTTTCCTCCGCGGCCTTTTTTTTGACGGCGGCTTTGCTGATTCCGGGTTCCACCATCGCGATTCAGAACGTGGGACTAAACCCGACGCGCTCTGCGCTGCTGGATTTTCTGCTTTCAATTGGCGCGCCAGTCCGGGTGACGCGCATTGAATCATCGGGCGGCGAACTTGTGGGCGATATCGAAGTTGCCCATGCGCCGGTGCGCGGCGGCGTGATTGAAAAAGCCATGACCGCCGCACTGATTGACGAAATTCCCGTGCTGGCGGTGCTGGGAGCGATGTCGCAGCAGGGGCTGGAAGTGCGCGACGCGCACGAATTGCGTATCAAGGAGACCGACCGTATTGCCACCATCGCCGAGAATCTGGGCCGCATGGGTGTTCAGGTGGAAACTACCGCCGATGGTCTGCGGGTACCGGGGCAGCAGAAGTTTCGCGGGGCGCAGCTGGATTCGTTTGGCGATCACCGCATTGCCATGGCATTTGCAGTAGCCGCGCTGGCGGCGGAAGGCGAGTCGGAAATTGAACACGCCGAAGCCGCTTCAGTATCGTTCCCTGCGTTCTGGGAAACGCTGGAGAGCATGCGATGCTAACTTAGTACCTGCCTGTCATGTCAGATCAAACTCCATTCGAAATTGTCAGCGCCCACAGTCCGGATTCCGATGATGCGTTTATGTTCTACGCTCTGGCGACGAAGAAACTCCGTTCGCCGCGGGTAAATTTCAAACACGTTCTTTCTGATATCGAAACATTAAATCGCAAGGCCACTGAAGGCGTTTACGATTTGACCGCGATTTCTTATCACGCTTACCCGTATGTGGCCGACAAATATGTACTGATGGCCTCCGGCTCCAGTGTGGGCGATGGCTACGGCCCGATGATTGTGTCGACGCATCCGATGGAGCCTGACGAAGTGAAGGGCAAGCGTGTCGCCATTCCGGGCACGATGACTACGGCGTATCTGGCGATGAAGATTTTTCAGCCGGATTTCATTCCGGTGGTTACTCCCTTTGACCGCATTCTGGAAGCAGTACAAGCGGGGGAAGCGGATGCCGGGCTGATTATTCATGAAGCGCAGCTGACTTATTCGAAGGCTGGTTTCCACCGTGTTCTGGATATGGGCAAATGGTGGAAGGAAACCTACAGCCTGCCCTTACCGCTGGGCGGCAATGCACTGCGGCGTGCGCTGCCTGATGACGTAAAGACGGAATGCTGCCGGATGATGCGCGAGAGCATCGAATACGCGCTCAATAATCACGCCGAGGCACTGGAATATTCCATGGCATTCGCCCGCGATATGGAACCGCGGCTGGCCGAGAAGTTCATCGGCATGTATGTCAATCACTATACGGTGGATGCCGGCGAAGCGATTCCGAAGGCGGTCCAATTGCTGCTGGACAAGGGCTATGAAGCCGGCGTGATTCCGCATCGCGTTCAGGTGGAATTCATCCGCTAAGACTCTTTTCGTGCGGGAGGCGTCATAATTGGCATAGATGCTGCGCGCGTGGTTCATCGTTTCACTGCTTGGTGCGGCTTTGGCCGCGCAGACCCCCAAAGACGTCCGCAATGCGGCCAGACAAGGGCAAGCAGGCATCCCCGCAGTTGCAAAATTCCTAACCAGCGAGACACTCGCCACCCGCGTTGAAGCGGTGCGGCAGCTCATTGCGATAGGTGGTCAAGACACCGTGGACCCGCTGGTGCGCGCCACCAAAGACGCCGACGCCGAAGTGCAGATGCGAGCCACCGATGGCCTGGTGAACTACTACCTGCCGGGCTACGTGAAGCAGGGGATCGGGTCGACAGTGGTGCGGGCAGGTTCGGCGATTCGCGCGAAGTTCGGCGAAGTCAACGAGCAGACCATTGATGCGTGGGTGATGGTGCGGCCCGAAGTGGTTGCGGCGCTGGGTCAACTGGCGCGGGGCGGCTCCAGCATGGATTCCCGCGCCAATGCCTGCCGGGCGCTGGGCATTCTGCGTGGACGGGCGGCGGGCGCGGACGTGGTGGAAGCGCTGCGTTCCAAAGACAACAACGTGATGCTGGAAGGGCTGGTGGCGCTGCGCAAGATCGGCGATCCGCAATTCGGGCCGCGGGTGACGTATCTGCTGCGCGATCTGGATGACAAGGTGCAGGGCGCGGCCATTGAGACGGCGGGCATTCTGCGCAGCGAAGATGCCCTGCCCACGCTGCGGACAATCGTAAAAAATCCGCGCAACAACAAGGCACAACGAGCCGCATTGGCGGCCATCGCGATGATGCCTGCGAAAGAGGATCAGGGCCTTTTAAGCGGCCTGCTTTCCGCCAAGGATGATAAGCAGCGAGCTCTGGCCGCGGAAGGCCTGGGCCGACTGGGAGGCGACGTGGCGGTGATTGGGCGCCTCTGGAAAGACGAAGAAAAAATGGCTCCCCGGCTGGCGGCGGCTTTCGGGCTGGTGCTGAACGGACAGGTGACGACAAGCGACGACGCGCCGCTGCGCTACCTGCTCAACACGCTGAATTCCGGTGCATGGCGCGAGACCGCGGTGGCCTATCTGACCGAGGCGCTGCGCAAAGACAACGCCCGGAATGCAGTGTATCCGGTGGCGGAACAGGGTACACGGTCAGAGAAAACGGGGCTGGCACTGGTATTGGCGGCAAGCGGAGACGCCGCCTCGATTCCCACTCTGGAAAAACTCAGCCGCGACGCCGATGACGTGGTGGCGCAGGAAGGGCTACGCGCGCTTCGATCGCTCAAAGCGCGGCTGGGAAACTGATGAAAACAGCCGCACGGATCGCCTTTGGACTGCTGGCGCTGGCCGTGGGAATCGGCGTGATTCTGTTCTCTGTGCAAGCGTGGCTGCAGGACTAGAAAGCGAAAACTACTTGGCTTTCTTCTGTTTCTGCTGACCGACGCGGACCTTGGTGTGCAGAGCTTTGGCGTCCATGAACGCTTTGTGGTCGTGGCGGGTAACCGCCTCAGCCAGATAGGAATCCACGTTGGCTTCCCGTGGCAGAACTGCCATTACGGTGAAGGTCTCATTGCAGGTGGGGCAGAAGGGGCGGAAGCGCTTTACGTTCGGGATAGCCATATCACCTTTTAGCTTAACATCCTCACTCGCCGTTCCAGGCGCGACCGTCGCGGCGCATGAGGTCATCGGCTTCCTTCGGACCCCATGATCCAGCGGCATAATTGGGGAAATTGCGGGCCGGAAGGGCCTTCCAGACATCAATAACAGGCTGCACCACGTTCCAGCCGGCCTCCACCATATCGGCGCGCTGAAAGAGCGTAGCGTCGCCGGTCATGCAGTCGTAGAGAAGGCGTTCGTAGCCGGTAGAGGGTTCGGAACCGAAGTAATCGGCGTAGCGGAAACTCATGTCGACGTTGCCCACGCGCATATGGGCTCCGGGGATTTTAGCCCCGAACTGGAGTGAAATCCCTTCATCGGGCTGAATCTGCATGATGAGGCGGTTGGGCATCAACTTATCCACTGGCGTATCACGGAACAGGCGGAGAGGAGCGCGGCGAAACTGGATGGCGATTTCGGTGGACCGGCGGGGCAGGCGCTTGCCGGTGCGGATGTAAAAAGGCACGTCGGCCCAGCGCCAGTTATCAACGGAAAGCTTGAGAGCCACGAAGGTCTCGATGCTGGAGAGGGGGTCAACAAAGGGTTCGGCGCGATAGGGGACCGCGCGCGCCCCGGCGATTTCGCCCCCATCGTACTGGCCGCGGACGGCGCGGGTGAGCACGTCTTCGGGCAGCATGGGAGTGATGGCGTGAAGAATCTTTGCCTGCTCGTCGCGGACGGCGTTGGCCTCGAAGGAAACGGGCGGCTCCATGGCGGTGAGACTCACCAGCTGGAGGATGTGATTGGGGATCATGTCGCGCAGTGCGCCGGCATGTTCGTAGTAGCCACCGCGGCGTTCCACGCCCAGGCTTTCGGCGACGGTTATCTGCACGTGGTCGATATAGCGGCGGTTCCAGATGGGTTCAAAGATACCGTTGGCAAAACGGAAGATTAAGATATTCTGGACGGTTTCTTTGCCCAGATAGTGATCGATACGATAGATTTGCCGCTCTTTGAGGTTGGTGCGGATTTCACGATTGAGGGCTTTGGCTGACTCGAGGTCGCTGCCGAAAGGCTTCTCGATAATGACGCGACACCATGCGCCATCGCTTTCCTTAGCCAGCCCCTGGCGGCCCAGTTGTTCCACAATGAGCGGGAAGAACTGGGGCAGCGTGGCGAAGTAGTAGAAAACGTTGCCGCCGGTGTGGTGGCGCTCTTCCAGTTCCTTGATGCGGACTTCCAGACGCGCGTAGTCGTCAGGGTTGGCAAAATCACCCTGCATGTAATAGGTGTTGTCGGTGATGGCACTACAGAGAGTGCAATCGGGCGTGACCCCGCAGTAGGTGTGGATGTCTTCGTGGATTCGCTTGCGGTAGTCGTCTTCAGAGATTTCGTCTTTGGCGAAACCGATGATGACGAATTCGCGGGGTAAAAGGTCGTTGCGTCCAAGGTTGTAAAGCGCGGGGATAAGTTTGCGGGTGGTCAGATCACCGGATGCGCCGAAGATCACCATGATGCAGCGGTCAGCGGGACGCGCGTGCGGGGCGGCAGCTTCAGTCACGTGGAGCGGGCTGGCGGTAACCATTATTTCTTCTCAGCATGGCTTTGCTCAACATGCCCGCCGAACTGCTTGCGCATAGCGGAAAGGACTTTTTCAGCGAAAGTATGGTCCTGGCGAGACCGAAAACGCACGTAGAGCGCGGCGGTGAGTACCTCGGCGGGGACGGATTCCTCGATGGCCGCGTTGATGGTCCAGCGGCCTTCGCCGGAATCCTGCACGGAGCCGGTGTAGCCGGACAGCGTTGGGTCTTCGGCGAGGGCGATAGCAGTGAGATCGAGTAACCAGCTGGAGACGACGGAGCCGCGGCGCCAGAGTTCGGCGATTTCACCGAGATCGAGATTGAAACGCTGGGCTTCCGGCAGATCTTTTGAGTTGGCGTTCCGCATAATGTCGAAGCCTTCGGCGAACGACTGCATCATGCCGTATTCAATACCGTTGTGGATCATCTTGACGAAATGCCCGGAACCAGGAGGTCCGGCGTGAAGATAACCGAGATGCGCGGTGCCTTTGGAATTGTCTCGACCGGGGGTTTTCGGAATGGTGCCTTCGCCGGGCGAGAGGGTTTGGAAGATGGGCTCCAGATGCCGGAAGACCGCGGGATCGGCACCCACCATCATGCAGTAGCCGCGTTCCAGACCCCAGACACCACCACTGGTACCGGCATCCACATATTGAATGCCGCGCTGGCGGAGGATGGCAGCGCGTCGGACGTCGTCTTTGAAGTTGGAATTGCCGCCATCAACGATGATGTCGCCCGCGGAGAAGAGCGCGGCGAGCTGGTTGACCATGGATTCGGTGGGGTCGCCAGAGGGGACCATCAGCCAGGCGATACGCGGCGAGGCGAGTTTGCCAGCGAAAGCGGAGAGTTCGGTGGCTCCATCCATGCCTTCGGCCTGTAGCTCGGCGACCTTAGCGGGGTCGAGATCAAAGGCAACGATTTCGTGCCCGCCGTTCACCAGCCGACGAGCCATATTGCCGCCCATGCGGCCAAGTCCGATCATTCCAATTCGCATTTATTTAGTTGCCTTCAGGGGGAGGGTGGTCAGTATGAAGTGTGTCATTGGGTGAGAGCCTCACGGATGGCCGACTCCAGGGTGCGGAGACCGGCGGATACGTCCGATGATAAGTGAATACGCAGGGCACGACGGCCCCGCTCCGTAAGCACGGCAAAATCGCCGGCAGCCTGGGCCTGCTTCACGATTCCAAAGGAATACTTCTGGCCGGGAATGAGCACGTCCTGCTTATCGTCACACGTGATCTGAAGGATTACCCCGGTATTGGGGCCACCCTTATATGCCTGACCGGTGGAGTGGAGGAAGCGAGGGCCGAAGCCGAGGCAAGTGGCGGCGCGGGTATGGTCCCGTACGACGGTGCGAATCGACTGCAGAGCGTGCTGGTGGTCGGCAGTCCGGTCGATGTAGGCGAGAAGGGCGAAGTAGTCTTCGCCTCCTTCAATGCGCGCCAGATGCGAACGCAGGTATTCGACGGCGTTGCGACCGGAGAGCTGGAGGGCGTTGCGGTCATCGGTGAAGAAGCGGAAACCAGCGGATTCCAGGCGCGGGGTTTCGGCTGGCAGAGCTCCTGACACCTCATAGGCATTGGTCAATTCGCGGGTGGCGATTTTGGCGGCTTCGACATCGGGTTGGTTAAAGGGGTTGATTCCCATGACAGAACCGGCGACTGCGGTGGCGACTTCCCAACGGAAGAATTCCGCGCCGAGATTGTAGAGATCGAGAAGATCGATTTGAATGACAGGCTGTCCGGCGGCCTGCAGAGCGGCGACAGCGTCATCCTGAGAAACGTCGAAGTCGTGGGTGTAGCGAACGTAGACGAACATGCGGTCGTCGCCGTAAAACACGGGTGCGGCGAGCGATTCGCCATCCACCGGGATGATGGCTTTGCCCAGTTTTCCGGTGGATTCCGCCACCAGCTGTTCCAGCCAGGCACCGAAAGCGTGGACGGCGGGCGAGGCGATGATGGTCATTTTGTCGCGCCCGGCCCGCTGGAGCGCACCGAGCGCGAGGCCGAGTGAGACCCCGGGATTTTGCGCGGCGTCGGGTTCGCGGCAAGCTTCGACCATGCGGGCCGCGTGTTGCAGCAAAATACCGGTGTCCAGGCCCATGACGGCCGCGGGGACCATGCCGAAATCGGAGAGCGCGGAATAGCGACCGCCAATGGAGGGAACGCCGAAGCAGATGCGGTCGAAATTAGCGGCTTCCGCGGCGGCCTGCATTTTGGAGCCAGGGTCTGTGATGGCGATGAAGCGGGAACCATCGTGCGCGGCGCGTTCGTAGAAAAACTGCTTGAAGATATTGGGTTCCAGCGTGGAACCGGATTTACTGGCCACAATGAAGAGGGCTTCAGAAGGGTCGGCGAGGCTGGCGATGCGGGTGACCTGGGCAGGGTCCGTACCGTCGAGAATATGCAGACGCGGGAAACCAGCCTGGTGGCCGAAGGTGAGCGCGAGGACTTCCGGGCAGAGACTGGAGCCGCCCATGCCGAGGAGTGCGGCATCGCGGAAGCCACGGGTTTTCACATCGTGCGCGATGGATTCGAAACGATGGCGGTGTTCGAGCTGGTGTTCGACAATATCGAGCCAGCCCATCCACTGGTCTTCATCGGTGTTAGTCCAGAGGGAGGCGTCACGGGCCCAGAAGCGCGCGACTTTGCCGGAGGTGGTCCAATCGGCGGTGAGAGCGGCAAAGTGGGCATTACAAGGTTCAGGTAAAGAGAGCATCGGGTTGTCTATCGGCAGATTGGCTTGGGGCCGTCAATTTTATTGTGCACCAGAACGATGGCCGGTGGACTCCATTCTGGTGCACATTAATGGAGCTACTGTTGCAGAGCGGCTTCGGATTCGGGCCCAAAAGGGGTAGTCGAAAAAACAGACCCATCGAGGTGGGATGCAGTGTTTTGTTGGGATTGGCCACGGGTGGCCGGGCAAGAAGCGCGGTTGGCGCGGAGTTTCCTCAGTTCGTTTTGCGCGCGGATTACGACACCCAGTACCTGTCGGCGGCGAGTGTCGAGACGGTGAAACTGATCATTGCGGGTGGCGGCGGCGCGATACAGGCGGCCGCGCGTGGAGTGGCCAGGGGGTAGATCGGAAGAGACCTGTCCTGCGCGCTCCTGGACGAGGAGGGTGGATTCGATGCGCATGAGGCGACGGAGGAACCAGCGGTTGGCAATGAGGGAGTCGAGGTACGCGGATTCCAGCGGTGTGGCATCCGGGTACTGGCGGTGCCATGCGGCGGCGATGGTCGCGTATTCGGCCGGCGATTCACCGGGCAGGATAAGGGCAGCGGAATTGATGCCGGTTTTGAGGGCGTTGCGCGAGGAGGCGATTTTGCCCTCCGTAGTGCGCGGACCGGTGGACTTGAGCGAGTTCCGGCGATTGGCGGCGATCTGTTGGGGGGCAAGCATGATTGTGTAACCTCGGCTTGAGAGTACAACGAGGAAGAGGGGGTGGATGGGGTAAGTTGTTTGGAATCAGCGAAAAGTCGTTGTGACCGGGTTTTTTCAAGTGCCGGAATGGTTCAATCAGCGGGATTCGGGCATGCGGGTCACACCCATGACGTCGGCTTATTCACTTCTGAACCGTCGGAACGAATTACGGGGTTCGGAAACTGGGCACCTGCGAGGTCGCTGACGCTGATTCGACGAATAAAACTGGCAACCCGAGCGAGTTCCGGAGTTGGATTTGGAACAGGGGACAAGAGACCGACGGGTTTACCCAGAACCTGGGTGACAATGCGAACTGGTTCGATCAGGTCGCTGTCATTGGAAAGAACAGCTGCGACATCGAAATTGCCCTGGAACGCGTCGAGTAAGAGGTGCGAAGCCAAATTGACGTCGCTGCCTTTTTCCTCCACTTTGACTATTTTTACAACGTCAGGCCACGGTTGAGGCAGTGCAAGGCGGGGACGAAACTCGGGCGGCTTGACGAGTCCGGCAAATTTCTCTGTCAACAAGAACGAGCCCATATAAATCGAGATTTCCGGGACAGAGCGAAGCGCATCGAGATAAATCTGTTGACGGGCGGGAGCCGTCATATCGGTTCGGCCCGACACGCGCGCGGTGTAGTACTTCACCCCGACAACTGTGTTCTGCGAGTTCAGAAGGTTTGCCGCGAGCGTTTTAACGTTCAACCATTTGAGCGAAGGCCGTTTTTCCAGGAGGCGGAAATACAGGTTGAAGCCGTCGACATAGATGATCGTCCGCATGGCATGGGACCTCGCAATAAAAGCAAAGGCCGCCGGAGATTGCTCCCCAACGGCCCTTGAGTCGACAGCACGCTGCCGACGGGTTAAATACCTGTATACCATATCGCTACGTTGATTTGCTGGCCGACGGTGGGTTAGAACGCCCGTGGCGCGGAGTTTTCTCGTTCGTTTTGCGGGTGGTCACACATGATTTATGGGTGTGTCATCCATCTCCGTTTTTTTGGATTACGATGGCAGGCTCAGGCATTCTGAAAAAACTTCAGAGGGGCTCTGCCCCTTCGACCCGTTTAAAAACGCAAAACAATAAAGGGTCGACTTAATTCCCCGGCACAACGGCTCAATGTAGCTGCGGATCGAGCCGCTCGCGACCCAGGAATCGTTGCTCCAGCCGCCGGCCCCGAAGGACACGGCGCGTGCCGATGTCGGTCGGGTGGCTGAAATAATCAGTGAAAGTGGAATGGAAGGGGTCCGGCGCGGAACGCGACTGAAGTCGCGTTCCCAATCGCCCTCCTTACTCATAGCGCAGACACTCGATGGGGTCCAGATTGGCGGCGCGGTTGGCCGGATAATAGCCGAAGAACAATCCTACGCTGACCGAGATCCCCACGCCCAGCGCGATCCACAAGACCGACACATTTGCCGGCACCGAAGGCAGCAGGGTGCGCACCGTGAAAGCAATCAGCGCACCGCAAACAATCCCCAGCCCGCCGCCAATGCCGGAAAGCGTAATTGCTTCCATGAGGAACTGCAGGCGGATATCGTTCTTGCGCGCGCCCATGGCCTTGCGCACGCCGATCTCGCTGGTCCGTTCCGTCACCGAAATCAACATAATGTTCATTACGCCGATTCCGCCCACCAGCAGGCCAATGGAACTGATGATGCCGGTCAACAACACCAGCGCGCCGGTCAATTGTCCCCACAGGGAACTGAGGAAATCGGGGTCGGCCAGTTCAAAATCGCTCTCGCCGAAATGCGGCACGTGCCTCCGCCGGCGCATGCCTTCCTCTACCTGATCGTGTAAAGTCTGCATGGAAAATTCCTCGCGTCCCGACACCGCGATAAAGCGCTCCTTGAGCTCCGGGAAATTCTTGCGGAAAGTACTCATCGGAATACACGCGAACTGGTTCACCCCGAGGCTGGCGAACAAGCCCTGATCGGCGGTGAACAAGCCCACCACTTCATACCAGCGCCCGTTCAGGCGCACCAGTTTGCCGATCGGGTCCGAGTGCGGGAACAGCGAATCGGCAATCGCCTGTCCAATCACAATTACGTTGCGCGAATGCTCTTCATCGAAATCGGAAATGAAGCGCCCGGTGGCGATTTCAAACAGCGGCAATGCCCGCGCATAATTGGGCTGTGTGCCGCGCAGAAAAAAGCGCTGCAGATGTTGGTCGCCGTAGGTGAGTTCGTCGGCTTTCTCTCCGAAATCCACCCGGTTGGCGAACACGGTGGCGTAGGACACGGCGGGGCAGCATTCCTCCAGATACTTCGCGTCGTCATCCTGCAGATATTTGCGGATACGAATCTTGTATGGCAGCCTGCCCGGTCCCTGATTGGGGGAAATGCGGGTGATGAAAAGAGACCGCGAGCCAAGCCTCGCCACACGTTCCTTCACCAGCGTATTCAGGCCGTCGATGATGGAGGCAACGGCAATCACCGACGCCACACCAATCACAATTCCCAGAATCGTCAACCCCGAACGTACCTTGCGCGCCCGCAGCGTATCGAGCGCGACGCGGATATTTTCGACTGCCTGATGGCGCGTCATCCGGTCTCCTTGCGCAGCGCGGCGACCGGATCCAGCTTGGCCGCCTTCGTGGCCGGATAGATGCCGAAAAACAGCCCGATTACTGAACTCAGAACCACGCCGAGCACCGCCACCCAAGGCTGCACCGAAGCAGGGAATGACGTCAGGGTTCGCAACGCCAGCGCGCAAGCAAAACCCGCGCCGATACCGATTGCCCCGCCCACCACACACTGCATCAGGCTTTCGGTGAGGAACTGCCGCAGAATGTCCTGCTGCGTGGCACCCAGCGCCCGCCGCACGCCAATTTCCCGCGTACGTTCGGTGACGCTCACCAGCATCACATTCATGATCACGATGCCGCCCACCACCGCGGAGATGGAACTCACCATCACAAAGACCGCGAAGAACGAGCCGCTGATGCTCTGCCACAACGCGATGTAGCTGTCGGCAGTGCCGATGAAGAAGCTGTCGTTTTCATTGGGCCGGTCATGCCGCCGCGAACGCAGCGTAACCCGGACCTCATCCTGTGCCAGCTTGAATGCTTCATCACCGGGCGCTTTGATTTCCAGCGTGAGCGACGTGCGCGTACCGCGAAACTTGAGGAACGTGTTCAGTGGAATCACTACATAGTTGTCCTGATCCTGGCCCAGCACCGACCCCAGTTTTTCAAATACCCCAATCACGGTAAACTCCGCGCTGCCGGTGCGGATGATTTTGCCCACCGGATTCACGCCCGGGAAAAACTGTTCGGCCAACCCGGCACCGATCATGCACACCCACGCCGCATGACGGTCTTCTCCCGGCGTGAAGTATCGGCCTTCCACCAGCGTGCGGGTATCGATATCGATCATATTGGGCGTATAGCCCAGAATGCTGACGTCATCGGCCTGCTTGTTACCGTACTGGAGCGAGAGCGGCCCACTGGCGGAGGCACCCACGTAGCCGCAGGAATTGCAGGCTTCCGCCACCGCGGTGAAATCAGAGAGCTCGATCCGCTTGTTTTTCTGCGACTTTATCAGCAGGTCAAAATCGACCACCGCAAACGGAGTCTTTGCCACCCGAAAAACGTTGGTGCCCAGGTTGGCTATCTTCTGTTCCACGTAGACGTTGGCACCCTGCACCAGAGTCATCACCGTGACCAGCGTGGCCACACCCATGGTGAGACCAAGAATGGTGAGGGCAGCGCGCAGCTTGTGCGCACGGATGGCATCGGCGGCAAGCTGAACGGTATCGCGGAACTGAACCATGCGCCCCCTTCTGCGCGGGCGAGCGCCAGACTAATGGCTGACTTCGCTCACGTAATTCCGATTCCACTCCGGAATACTGACCGTCACCGCCGCATCTTTTCCGCCCTGCATTACCGCCTGGCAGCCGAGGCGCGAATTGAGCTGATAATCGGCCGCCTGTTCCACCCGGTCCATCTCATCGTCGTCCATTTCGGAAAGATATTGTTTGCCTTCCTTCACCACCACATGGCACGTGGTGCAGGCACAGCTGCCGCCGCAGGCGTGTTCCAGATGGAAACCGAAGTTCATGGCAACATCCAGCAGCGAGAGCGGCTTTCCGTGGTCTTTGTAAGGGAGCGTGTCGGCATCGAACTCAAACGTTTGATTAGCCGGCAAGAAGGTAACTTTTGGCACTAGCCTGATTGTAGCGGGCGATGCGCGGACAGCAGCTTTTCCACGTGTTTGGCCAGCACGTCACACTCCACATTCAAGCGATCGCCCACCTGCTTCGTGGCAAGATTTGTGGCCGCCCAGGTGTGCGGAATAATGGCCACCCGCACCAACCCGGCATCCACCGACGCAACGGTGAGACTGATCCCATCGAGTGTGATGGACCCCTTGTAAACCAGGTAACGGTCAAACTCGATGGGTATTCGCACAGTGGCTTCGCGGTTGCCGTCGCCCAGGTCCGTGATGGCTTCAATTATGCCGGTGGCGTCCACGTGTCCCTGCACAATGTGACCGCTCAACCGCGTTACAGGCGTCACCGGACGCTCCAGATTCACCACACTTCCTGCAAGCAGTTCCCCCAGGCTGGTGCGCGCCAGCGTCTCTGGCGCAAGGTCCGCTGAGAAGCCATACGGCCGCAAATCCAGCGCAGTAAGGCAAACGCCGTTGACGGCGATACTGCCGCCATTCACCAGGTCACCGAGCACAGCAGAGCAGCGCAAACCAAGCCTCGCCCCCCCGCCCAGGGGAGTCAACGAAACCACCGTACCCAGCTCTTCCACGATTCCGGTAAACACGCGATTAGCTCGACTATCGCACGCCGCCTGTCGCGTTAGAATCGGGCTACGTGCCCCACCACCCGGCGGAATTTACCGATACTGACCCCCGCGCGATGGAAGTGTGGCTGGGCGTGCTGCGGCAGAAGACTCCTGGTGAGCGGATTGCCATGGTGTTTGCGGAGGCCGGTGAACGTGAAGTGTTTGTGCGGTCTGTGGCGTTGTGCCTGCCGAAAGTTCAGTCAGGGTCGATAGACCCTCTGTGCCGCTGGCTGCAGGAACCCGTTTGGGTCCCCAAATCCTCTCGCCTCTCGACGCGGGTGGCATCGGCGAGGTGTATCGTGCCCGTGATCCGCACCTGAATTTGGGCCTGAGGAGACGCCGGAATCGCGGCAGGCGCAGAGCCACGCGATCTTTCTCGAAACCTTCTTCGACGAAGTGCGGCGCAAGGTGCCGGTGAGCGGGAAGTGACGGCTCCCCGCCCTTTCGGCTCCCCGCCATGGCAAACTGGAACTTGAATCGGGTACAACCATGCATCCACCGTCCGTTCCCACCGCCGCGGATACTGCACTCGATCAGATAGTGAACCGGCTTGTGGATGCCTATCATCCCGAACGGATCTACCTGTTCGGTTCCGTGGCGAGGGGCGACGCAGGACCGGACAGCGATTACGACTTAATCGTGCTGATGCCGGACAACGCCCCGCCAGAGCTGCTCCAAAGTCGCATCGGGTATCGCGCCAGTCGGGACGTGGGAGTCTCCCGCGACGTCTTTGTCATGCGGTCGACGGAATTCACCAGGCAGTTAAGTCTCCGCGCATCGTTGCCTTCGACAGTAGTCCGGGAAGGCCATCTGGTTTATGGAAGCTGATCCGCGAGCGCACGCGCTGGCATGGCTCGCCAAAGCTCGGCAGGATCTGGACCGCGTTGCAAGATGCCTTGCGGCTGAGCCACCCGACACCGAAGATGCGCTGTTCCATTGCCAGCAAGCTGCCGAAAAAGCATTGAAAGCTCTGCTTGCGCGGCACGACGAACCATTTAGGAAAACACACGATCTCAGCGCCCTGGGTAAGCAGTGTGCCGCCCTCGAGCCCGAACTGACCTCGCTGCTGGAGCGACTGGATGATCTCACGGAATACGCATGGGTTTTTCGATATCCCGGCGAGTTCACATCTCCGCCAGCGGAGCCCGAGATCGAGGATGCGGCCGGGTTGGCACGTCAGATCGTGCTTGAAGCGGCGCTCCGCATCGAATCCAATTTGTAGAAGCCCACCTCTGTTCGATAGAACCGCTTAACACCCTGTGCCACTGGCTCCAGAAACACGTCCCGGTCGTGGCGGGGGTCCGGCGGGCGAGAGTTTAGCGGGCGTGTTGAAGGGGTTGAAGGTAAGTTTGCAGCCGGTTTATAGCGGCGTCTGGCGTTCCCGCTGAATCCACGCTTCCACGGCAAATTCATCGGGCGGAATCGGATGCAGAGTCGTACGCTCCAGCAGGATCGCATCCGTGCGCCGCTGCCTGCCGGTGCCGCCTACCATCGAAATACTTTGCAATCCGCCCAAAATCTTGGGCGCGTAATACAGATAGACCTTGTCCACTACGTCGCTCTCCAGCGCCGCCCAGTTGATTCTTGCCCCCGCCTCCACCATGGCGGAAAGACAGCGGCGTTCCGCCAGCAATGCGATCACGTCGCGAAAATCCACTCGCCCGCCTGGTCCATCAAACACGCGCACCTCAACCCCTGCTGCTTCCAGCGCTTTGCGGCGCTCGGGTGATGCGGCCGAAGTAGTTGCCACCAGCAAGTCGCCTGCGGCACTCTCCACCAGCTTCGAGCCGCACGGCAAGCGAAGAGTGGAATCCATCACTACCCGCAGCAGCGGACGCGCGCGCGGTAATCCGCTCCGGTCCGTCAGCATTGGATCATCCGCGAGGGCCGTTCCGCTGCCGGTAATAATCGCGTCCGAAGCGTGGCGCAGATGTTGCACATGAGCGCGCGCCCGTTCACTGGTAATCCAACCGGTGTTGTCGGCAGGTGCCGCAATCTTGCCATCCAGAGTAACCGCGCTTTTGAGGGTTACCAGCGGCCTTCGTGTCCGCATGAAGTGGAAGAACGCTTCGTTGATCCGCTCCGCTTCCGCCGTATGCGCGGGGGACATCTCCACAATCACACCCGCTGCCTGTAGCCTGCGCAACCCCTGGCCTGCAACCTGGGGATTCGGGTCGCCCGACGCGACCACCACTTTCGCCACACCTGCGGCAATCAGCGCGTCCGCACAGGGCCCGGTTCGGCCCTGATGGGAGCACGGTTCCAGGTTCACGTAAACAGTAGAACTCCGCGCCCGCGGCCCGGCTTCTTCGAGAGCCAGCACCTCGGCATGTTTCACGCCAGCCCAGGTATGGAAACCGCGGCCCACTACTTCGCCGTCCTTCACCACCACGGCGCCCACCATCGGGTTGGGCGAAGTCAGCGCCATGCCCTGGCTTGCCAGGTCCAACGCTTCGCGCATGAATTCGCAGCTCATACAGCAAACAAGGAATCGATGAAGCGTTCGGCGTCGAACGGCAACAGGTCGTCCACTTTTTCCCCCACGCCGATGAAGCGCACCGGCAGCCCCAATTCGCGGGTGATGGCCACCACCACGCCGCCCTTGGCCGTGCCATCCAGTTTGGTGAGAACAATACCGGTAACGCCCGAAGCTTCGGTGAACTTGCGCGCCTGCTCCAGACCGTTCTGACCGGTAGTGGCATCCAGAACCAGCAGCACTTCATGCGGTGCATCGGGAATTACACGCGAGGCCGTGCGGCGCATCTTCTCCAGTTCCAGCATCAGATTGGCTTTGGTCTGCAGCCGGCCCGCCGTATCCACAATAATGTAATCCGCACCGCGCGATTTACCGGCCTGCAGGGCATCGAAGATTACCGCGCTGGGGTCTGCGCCGGTATGCTGGCGAATGATTTCAGTACCGGTGCGCTCGCCCCACACTTCCAGTTGTTCAATGGCTGCGGCACGGAAAGTATCCGCCGCGCAGAGCAGAACTTTGTGGCCATCCTTCTGAAAGTGCGCTGCCAGCTTGCCGATGGTGGTAGTCTTACCCGACCCGTTCACGCCCACCAGCATAATTACAGCCGGTGGCTGATCCACCCATGCCAGCGGCCGCTCACTGGCCTGCAGCACTTCCAGTAAATACTCCCGAATCAGCCCGCGCAATTCGCCCGCGTCGTTCAACATTCTGCGATCCACACGCTCACGAATCCGTTGCAGAATGTCTTCCGTGGTGGCGACGCCGATATCGGCCGAGATCAGCGTGTATTCCAGTTCCTCCAGAAGGTCAGCATCAATTTCCTTCTTGCCGGAAAGGACGCCTTCGATACGCGAAACAAGGCCTTCGCGCGTCTTCTGTACGCCGCTCTTCAGTTTGTCGAGTAGAGTCGGCTCCTGGGGGACTGAGCCGAAGAGGGTCTGGATCATGATTCACTTCGATGGTAACAGCGCGGCGTCAATTTACAGCCCGGCGGTGAGGCTGTCAAGCAGATCCTTTGCCAGCGGCCACTTTCCGGTAACACGGCGACCAGCCTGCTGGAATACCCCGCCCATCAACGCTTTGGCCAGCGCACCCGACCCGGCATGATCACGCGCCGTCGCTTCTTTCATGAGCGAGATGCTGTTGCGCAGCTGGCTGGTTAATACCCGCGCCTCATCTTCGGACTTACACGCCGCTTCCATGCGAGCCTCCACGCCCGACCCGGCAGGGCCCAGCGTAAACACTACGTGGTCAGCCTGCATCAGGCCAGAGAACATCACGCGTAAACCGGCGGGTAGCCCTTCAGGCTGACGCAGAACAGAGCCTGGAATGGTGAGCCACACCGGATCCACCGGCAGAGGCCGGGCCGGTTTCGCTCCCATCCGCGTGAGACGGGTTGCCGCCAGATCGTCGGTGCTTACCGCGATCGCGATCGTATCCGGACGCAAAGGCAGAAAGGAAATGCGCCGGTCAGCCGTAGAGCCCTGCATGCGACACAAATCCTGATAGCACGAGCCACCCTGTTTGACCGCATACTCGCGCAATCTGGCCCAGTTGAAACGCCCGCGCGCAATAAAGTAGTTGCCGGTCTTGCTGAAAGACGCCATCGCGTAGTCCAGGTCTCTGCGGTAGTCGAATCCGCTGCCCTCTATGAATTGCCGGTACTCTGTCTCCAGCGGCGCTTTGGAAGCACCGGGATAGCCGGCCTTACGCAGCAGGCTGAGGTCTGCACTCAGAACAATCGCTTCTTCCGCCGGGAAGCGCGCCAGAAGCTGTTCCGGCTGATAGAAAGCCTGCGCCTCGCGCCACTTGGCCGCTATAACCAGTCCCGTCAGCGAACCCGCGGCGACGAGGATGCCGATGGTGACGCTTCTGCGCGATACTGCCACTCAGTTCGCAGCGCCAGCCATCAAACCGGCGCGCTCCTCTTCCCAAAGCCGGATATAACCGGCAAGGTTTTTCATCATCCCGCTGAACCCCTCAAAGGTCAGGGACTGCGCGCCGTCGCTCAAGGCCTTTTCCGGACACGGGTGCACTTCCACAATGATGCCGTCCGCACCGGCGGCAACCGCTGTTTTGGCCAGCGTGGGCACAATGCTGCGACGCCCGGCCGCATGGCTCGGATCGACAATCACAGGCAGATGCGTCAGCTCATTCAGCACCGGCACTGCGCCGATATCACAGGTATTGCGGGTGGCCGTTTCAAAGGTTCGGATGCCCCGCTCACACAGCATGACCTGGGGGTTGCCATGGGCCACGATGTACTCGGCGCACATCAACAACTCGTTGATGGTTGCGCTCAGGCCGCGCTTCAGCATGACGGGCCGGCCACAGCGTCCCAGCTTCTTGAGCAGTGCGAAGTTTTGCATATTGCGCGCGCCCACCTGCAGAATGTCGGCATACTCCGCTACCAGCGCAACGTCATCCGTGCTCATCACTTCCGTGATAACGGCCAGACCTGTCTCCTCGCGCGCTTTGGCCAGCAGGCGAAGGCCTTCCCGCTCCATCCCCTGAAATTCATAGGGTGAGGTGCGGGGCTTGAATGCGCCGCCGCGCAAAATGACAGCACCCTGCGCGGCTACCAGTTGAGCAGTTGCAATAATCTGCTCCTCGCTCTCCACCGAACACGGCCCGGCCATAACCACAAACCGATCGCCGCCGATTGCGGCCTTGCCCACACGAATCACGGTACGCGCCTGCTGCGATTTCCGGCTGGCGAATTTGTAGGGGGTGGTGATGCGCACCACGTTTTCCACGCCGGCACAGGCTTCCAGTGATTCCTGGCAAGCGGTAGCGTCGCCGGTAACACCCACTACGCCGATCACAGTGCGTTCCTCGCCTTCCACTTTGTGTGCCCGAAAGCCGAACTCCGCAATGCGTTCGCAAACGTGTTCCAGTTGCTCGCGGCTGGCACCCAATTGCATCGAAATGATCATCGAAAAAAACGCTCCTTTAGTTGACCGTGCCCGCCATCATGACGGCACGTTCCGCTTCCCATAATTTGATATAGCCGGAAAGGTTGCGCATCATTTCCCCGAACCCTTCAAAGGTGAGGGACTGTGCTCCGTCACTGAACGCCTTCTCCGGGCAGGGGTGCACCTCCACAATGATGCCATCCGCACCCACCGCCACCGCGGCTTTGGCCAGAGTGGGCACAATACTGCGCCGTCCGGCCGCATGGCTGGGATCCACAATCACCGGCAGGTGGGTTAGTTCATTGAGTACCGGCACGGCGGAGATATCGCAGGTATTGCGGGTAGCGGTTTCGAAGGTCCGAATGCCGCGCTCGCAGAACATTACCTGCGGATTGCCGTGGGCCACAATGTACTCGGCCGACATCAGCAGTTCGTTGATGGTCGCACTCAGCCCGCGCTTCAGCATCACCGGACGCCCGCACCGGCCCAACGCTTTTAACAGAGGGAAGTTCTGCATGTTGCGCGCACCCACCTGCAGAATGTCCGCATAGCCGGCAATCAAATCCACATCGGTAACGCTCATTACTTCCGTAATCACCGCCAAACCGGTCTCTTCACGCGCCTTGGCCAACAGCAGCAGACCTTCCAGTTCCATACCCTGGAAATCATAGGGCGAGGTGCGCGGCTTGAACGCACCGCCACGCAGAATGGTCGCGCCCAGCGCGGCGACCGCTTGCGCGGTACCAATGATCTGAGCTTCGCTTTCCACCGAACACGGCCCGGCCATGATGACGAACCGGTCGCCGCCAATTTCCGCCTTGCCTGCTTTGATAACAGTCCGTGTCTGCTGCGACTTCTTACTCACGAATTTGTAGGGAGTGGTAATTCGCACCACGCGCTCCACGCCCGCGCAGGCTTCGAGCGACTCCTGGCAAAGGGTGGCGTCTCCGGTTACTCCCACGACTCCGATCACGTTTCTTTCCTCCCCCTCACTGCGATGGGCGCGAAAACCAAATTCCGCGATCCGTTCACAAACGTGCTCAACTTCTTCTTTAGTGGCTCCCAGCCGCATTGAAATGATCATCCGGACCTCTTCTGCAAATAAAAAACCCACTCTTTCGAGTGGGTTGGTTTTGTACTTCTCGTGAACTGAAACGAAACCAACGCCACTATGGAGTGGGGCTAAAGTACCAATATCCAAAAAAGCTGGCGCTGAGGTTCATGAACCTAGAAGTCTAGCACGGCGGGGCGGGACTTGACACCGCTGGCGCGGGAGTCAACCCCGGGGATCGCGGACCGGGCGAGGACCCACCCGCAAGGCGGGAACGACGCGACTGAAGTTACGTGCCCAATCGGCTCTGTCAGACCCGGCTTCGAAGCTATCTATTTGGGGCCGGGCCCGTAGTTGGGAAACGCCGGGCGGCGCAGCCGGGGCGGTGGGTTTTTCTTCATCTCTTCCAGCACCACTTCAATTGCTTTCTCCAGTTGCGGATCGCGGCCTTTCCGGACCAGTGCAGGATCCTGTTCCACTTCCACATCGGGCGGTACACCGATATTCTCCACTTCCCACTCGCCGCTCAATGGGTTGTAAATGCCGGAACCGGGCGCACCCACAAAGCCGCCATCCATCAGGCCCGGCCCTCCGGCCATGCCCACCAGTCCGCCCCATGTCCGGGTTCCGATCAGCTTGCCTGCTCCGGTCCTCTTGAAGTACCAGGGCAAAGCGTCACCGCCGGAACCGGCGCGCTCGTTGATGAGCATTACCTTGGGTCCGAAAATCCCCTGCGGCTGCATGAGAGGCTCTCCCACACGGTTGGAAGCGGCGCTGAGCGGTCTGCGGTTCAGCATTTCCGCGACATCGGTGCCCAGCATTCCGCCGGCGTTGAAGCGTTCGTCCACAATGGCCCCTTCCTTGCCCACCTGCGCGTAGAAGTAGCGATTGAAGGCTGTCAGGCCGCCGTTCGAAGTATCCGGCATGTACATGTAAGCCACTTTGCCGCCCGATAGCTGATCCACCTTACGGCGGTTTTCCTCCATCCAGGCGAGGTTGCGCAGGCGAATCTCATCAGCCACCGGGACCACGGTCACATCCCGCGCTCCGGCACCGGAGGCATCGGCCGCCACCCGCAGAATGACGGATTTATCCGCGAAGCCCTCGAAGAAACTGTAGACGTTTTCGGGAGGCCGTACCTCACGGCCATTCACGGCGAGGAGATACTCACCGGCCTTCACATTCACGCCGGGCTGCGTGAGCGGCGCGCGGAGCTGCGGGTTCCAGTTTTCACCGCTATAGACTTTCAGGAACCGGTAGCGCCCGCCTGAGACTTCGTAATCGGCTCCCAGCAAACCTGTGCGCACGCGCTTCACTTCCGGCAGATCACCGCCGCCGGTTCCCATGTGGCTCACCACCAGATTGCCCAGCATCTCCTGAAACAGATAGGTCAAATCGGTTCGGGCCGAGACGCCCCGCAGATACGGCTCGTACTTTTTTTCGGTCGCTTTCAGGTCGAGGCCGTGAGTGTTGCGGTCGTAGAACCAATCGCGCTCGGTATGCCACGCCTCGCGATACATCTGCTTCCACTCCTGCACCGGGTCCACGCGGATTTCGATGTTGGCGGTGTTCAGCACTCCCTGCGGCGGGCCGCCAGGTGCGGGTCCGGTCGGGGGTGGGCCGCCGCCGGGTCCGTTGGCCATGGGTCGAAGCGCCGCGATAATCCAGTTCTCTCCCTGGCGATAAATAGCCTTTTCTCCGCCGAAAGACATGTGAAAACTACTTACGCCTGCGAGCGCGACATCGCTCTTGCGGGCCTTCAAATCGTAGCGGTGAACAGTTTGCCCGGTGGGCGGCCCCGGCGTGGCGTCCGGGGCGGGCACCGCTGCCTCCAACGCAAGCAGCGTTCCTGCCTTGGCCACCTGCAGCGATGAATAAGGCCGCGGCGGCATCGGTACAGCCAGAATCCGCTGATCGATCCCGTCGAGATCCACTTTGACGACAATCGCCGCGGCGTTGGCTGGCGGTGCCGGGGGCTTCCCGGTATCGGCTGCCTTTTCTTCGTCGCTTTCGGGAGTGAACGGAGAGGGCTGGGTTTTATCGAGCACTGCGAGGTAGATGGAACTGGTCGACGTCCGTCCCGTTGCGCGAATATCCAGCCCCAGACTTTCGCCCGAATTGGTGCTCGCTGTAAAGAACAGATACTTTCCGTCTTTATCGAACACAGGGTTGGTGGCGTCGCTCATGCCGTCGGTAATTTGGGTGGACTTCGCGTCCGCGAGCGAGTACAGGAAGATCGCACTGAGCTGATTGGGCAGCACCCTGGAGTACGCCAGCCACTGGCTGTCCGGTGACCACGCGCCGGCGATATCACCGCTGCGCATCTGGTAAGAATCCTGTGCCACTCCGACTTGTTTCTTCGTTTCCAGATCCACGAACCATAGCTTTTGGAAACTGTCCACCACGGCGATTTTGTTGCTGTCAGGAGCAAACCGCGGCGAAAGGTAGAACCCCGGTATCAGTTCGATCTTCGCTACCGGGCCAGGGCCGGTTTGCGGCTGCACATGCAGCGCATATTCACCCGATTCATCGGAGAGATACGCAATACTCCTGCCGTCGGGCGACCATTGCGGCTCGCGTTCGTTCACGCCTGGCGTATTGGTCAGGTCGCGCGCATCGCCCTTTTCCGCCGGGACTGTAATGATTTCGCCCCGTGCTGAAAATACGGCACGTGCGCCATTGGGCGATACCGAAGCCGACCCGAGCCGCCGGCCAACGTTCACCAGCCGCGGGCGAAGCTCGGCGAAGTCACCCTGGACGCGGATCGGCACTGGCCTGGTCTTGCCTGACTTCAGATCATAAAGCGAAATTCCGCCGAACTGTTCGTACACAATCGCATCCGGTCCCAGCGATGCTGACTTCACATCCAGGGCCTGATTGGAAATTGCTTCGCGGACCGCCTGGGTCTTCACGTCGTAGGAAAACAGGGTGGCCGGGCCATTGCGGTCAGAGAGGAAGTAGACGCGGTCGCCAGCCCACATAGGGCTGAAGTCGTTGGAATTGGTGCGCGGCACTTTGGTGATGCTGCTGTCGGAAAGGCGCGCCAGCCAGATGCGCGTGGTTTGGCCGCCGCGATATTTCTTCCACATGGTGAAGGCGCGCTCCACGGGCTGGTAGGCAATCGACTGGGCGTCGGGAGACATGGATGCCTCGTAGCCGCTGGGAAAGGGAAGTTTTTCTTCCACGCCACCTTCTACCGGGACGGTGAACATCTCGGAGAAGCGGGAATATGCGGTTCGCGGCGAACTGAAGATGATGCGCTTGCCGTCTGGAGTCCAGCCGAGCGCGCGATCCGCGGAAGGGTGCCACGTCAGCCTTTTCGGCACGCCGCCCGCAGCAGGGACAACGAAGACATCCACATTGCCGTCGTATTCGCCGGTGAAGGCGATAAGCGTGCCATCGGGCGAAAACATCGGGTCAGTTTCGTTGCCCGCGCCATTGGTAAGACGGGATGCGTCGCCCCCTTCGCGGGGTACGGTCCACAGGTCGCCCGCGTAGGCGAAAACGATATGGGTCTTGCTCAGGGTCGGCTTTTGCAGCAGCAGCGGCGCGTCGGCAGCGGCAGCGATTGAAGCCATGGCGAGCGCGAGGAATACGAGCGGTTTACACATGGAGTGCCTTTCTTGCTTCCCTACAGGATATTTGATTTTAACGCCGCGCACCGAAGCGAGAGAGCTGAGCAGGACGGGGTGGTTCCCGCTCGATAATGGCGAACCGTTCCGTCACCGAAAAACTGCTGCCTTAGAGTCAGGGCTCGTAATAGACTGCTGATTCAATGACTCCTGGTTGTTTCCGGTAAACTGATTTGAGACGAGATGAAACTGATCCTGACCGTATTATTTGGATTGAGTCTTGGGATCGGCTCTGCCCCTGCGGCAGAGGTTATCGTCAAGACAGGACCCCCACCCGCTATCGTGGAGCGCCACTCCGTTCGGCCCAGTGCACGGCACGTCTGGATTGCGGGATATTACCGCTGGAACGGGAACGCCTACATTTGGGTGCCGGGTGGCTGGGGCCTTCCACCACGCGCGAACGCGGTTTGGGCAGGCCCGCGGTGGAGGCACAGGCTGGAAGGGTATACGTTTGTGGAAGGCCGGTGGCGGTAATCGCGGCGGGGTATGTAATGAAATGGCATCGGGATACACATGGTGAGGAAAGTACCGCCCGGAGAGATATTAGTGAAACGTAAGTATTGGGTTCTGATCGGTGTAGCTGCGATTACAGCCGGAGCAATGTACCTGGCTGTTTCCCACGATGCGAACTCTTACGCCCGGATGATTCAGGGCGCGCTGGGAGTCGGTACGCAGACCGGAGGCGGTGCCAGCGTCCTGACCGGCAGCTACGACAATTCCCGCACCAACGCTTATCTCAGCGAAACGATTCTAACTCCGGACAACGCACGCCCTGGCTCGTTCGGAAAGATTTTTTCTCTGTCTGTTGACGGGCAGATTTATGCCCAGCCACTCTATGTGCGGGATGTAAGCACAGGAGGCGGCGTGCATAACGTGGTGTACGCGGTAACGATGCACAATACGGTCTATGCGTTCGACGCGGATACGCCATCTATTCCACTGTGGAGCGTCAACCTCGGGCCAGCGGTGCCCACAGCGACTTACACATCGGACATGGGCGACTATTTCGATATCCTGCCGGAGAACGGTATTCTGAGTACCCCGGTAATTGACGCTTCCACCGGAACGCTGTACGTGGTTGCGGCGACGCTGGAGAACGGCAGTTACTACTACCGCCTTCATGCGCTCGATATAACGAGCGGAGCAGAGCGGTTCGGCGCGCCCGCCACCATTGCGGCGCAGGTGACCGGAACCGGCGACAGCAGTATAAACGGCATTGTAACCTTCGATCCGAAGCAGCACTTGCAGCGGCCGGCGTTGTTGCTGCTGAACGGTAACATCTATATTGGCTTCGGATCGCATGGCGATGCCACGCCCTTTCATGGCTGGTTATTAGCAGGCTGCTGAAAAAAGCCAGAAACCGCCGAAAACAGTCCCGCAAGTTGTTGATTCTGTGTTCACCGATAACGCCGCAACTTACTTTTTCAGCAGCCTGTTAGGCTACAGCGCACAGGACGTGCAGAAGCAGATTTCGGTATTCAATCCAACACCGAATGGCAGCGGCGGGGCATTCTGGCAATCGGGCCGCGGCCTGACGGCGGACAGCGCTGGAACTATTTACGGCGCTCCCAGCAACGGCGACACCGACCTTGTTTCGAACTTCGCCGACAGCGTGGTGCGTCTCGATCCGACGGCGACGAAGATCGCGGACTGGTTCTCCCCCTATAACGCCCAGGATCTCAACGATTCGGACGACGATCTGGGAACAACCGGTGTGATGCTGATCGATGGCACCAGGTACATGGTGGTGTCGGGCAAGCAAGGTGTAATCTACCTGCTGGACCGCACCAATATGGGCCACGCGAGCGGAAACGATACACAGATTATGCAGCGTCTGGATACGCAGAGCTCTTTGATATTCAACATGGCTTTGTGGAACCGCCCGGACGGCCCCCTGCTTTACACGCACACTGTGAACGCGCCGGTAACCGCCTGGCGGCTGCAGGGCAAAGCCTTCAGTTCCGCCCCGGTAGCCCGTTCGCAGGATGGATTCGCCGTTCCGTATCAGGGTATGGCCCTTTCGGCGAATGGATTCCAGCCCGGCAGCGGCGTTCTTTGGGTTCTGGCTCCCACTCGTTCTCCGCTTTCGCCGGGCATCCTTCACGCCTACAACGCCGACGGCCTTGCGGAGATATGGAACAGCACTATGTCCGACGGCGACGCGGTAGGGCGATACTCCAAGTTCTCCAACCCGACAGTGGCCAACGGCAAGGTATATGTTCCCGGAAATTCAAATCAACTGGTGGTGTACGGGCTGACCCGCAAGGCCGGTACCGATCCCGTAATTACCGGGATTGTGAATGCCGCCAGTTATGCGAATGGCCCGTTGGTCCCCGGTGAGTTCATTACCATCAGCGGCCAGAATATGGGGCCGGCGATCACCGTTGCCGGCGTGCCGGATGCCAACGGTAAGCTGAGCGCTCAGCTGGGGGGAGTGCAGGTGACCTTTAACGGCGTACCGGGTCCGCTGCTGGCAGTGTCCGCGGAACGCGTGACGGCGATCGTCCCGTTTGAAATTTCCGGCACCGCGTCAATCGCGGTGGTGCTCAGTTTTCATGGAAAGCAAGCTGCCGCGCAGACGCTGCGAGGTACCGATACTTCGCCGGGACTATTCTCGGCTGATGGTACAGGCAGCGGTCCGGGAGCATTTGTGAATCCGGACGGCACACTCAATTCGCCGGACCAGCCGGCGGCGGCGGGTTCCACGGTTGTCCTGACCGCGACGGGCCTTGGGCAGACGAATCCCGCGGGCAGCACCGGGACGACGATAACAGTCGCCTTTCCGCTGGCAGGGGATGTTTCCGTTCAGGTGGGCGGGAAGGCCGCGAACGTGATCTACGCGGGCGCGACTCAGGGACAGATAGCCGGAACCACGCAGCTCAATATCCAGTTGCCCCGTGGCGTTACATGAACTGTTCCGGTGGTGGTTACGGCAGGCAACCGCAGCAGTCAGGCAACTGTGACGGTTTCGATCCGATAGACTTGGACGTTGGCCGCTTCCTTACGGGCGCGGCCCGGTAAGAGATTAGGGTAAATGACAATCGATGTCAGGGCGGTGGGCAGAGCCGTCATCATGCGCGTTGAGGGCCGAATGGATGAAGCATCCTGCGGGGCTTTCGACGCAGCGTGCAGCAAGGCGGTGGCCAACGGCGCGCTCAATTTGGTAGCGGATCTGAGTGCGCTGACCTATATCAGCAGCGCCGGAATCGGATCTTTCGTAAAAGCTGCGAAGATGGTAAGGCAGGCTCACGGCGAAATGGTTTTAACCGGCCTGTACGGTCTGGTGAAGGATGTTTTTGAACTGACTCACGTGGTTACCATTTTCCAGGTCTTCGAATCGCCGGAGCTGGCGCTGGCCGGCGTTCCATAGTGACTGCCGGAGCTTACCTTCTTCGCTTCTGTGTGGGTGTGGTGCCGGTGTTTGCTTTTCTGGGAGCACTGGCGTTTATCGACTCGTACAAACTTGTGAGCTTTCGGCGCATCCTGCGTGCCGTGGTTTGGGGATGTGGCGCGGCGGGCTTTTGCTACCTGGTCAATTCAGCAGTGGTGGCCGGGGCTGGGTGGGACACGTTCTGGTACAGCCGGCTGGGTGCGCCGATTCTGGAAGAAGTAGCAAAGGCGATCTGGATTATCTGGCTCATCCGGACAGCTCAGACCGGGTTCATGGTGGACGCGGCAATCTGTGGTGTGGCAACAGGCGCCGGCTTTGCCCTGGTGGAAAACGCCACGGACCTGCACCTGCTGGGCGGCAGCACGCTGGCCCTGTGGACGCTGCGTGGGTTTGGCACGGCCATGATGCACGGCGGGACCACGGCGATCGTGGGCGTCTCGGCGATATATGCACGTGCGAGCGGACGGCTCAACGGGATCGCGGCCTTTGTACCCGGGCTGCTGCTCGCGATCGCCATTCACTCCGCCTGGAATGCGGCCGTGCTGACACCGCTCGAAGCCAGCATTACTATTTTACTTGGTCTGCCGGTTTTGTTTTCGGTCTTGTTCATCGTCAGCGAGAAATCGTTGCGCAAATGGATGGGCGACAAACTCGATAAAGATGTAGAGCTGCTGAGGATGATCTCGACGGGAGGATTTCTTGATACCAATGCCGGCCGGTATCTGCGAACGCTGCATCGATCTTTGTCCCCGTACATTGTGGGAGACATGCTGTGTCTGCTGCAGGTTTCGCTGGAACTCAGCGTGCGGGCCAAGGGTGATTTGATGCGCCGCGAGGCCGGGTTTCCCGTGGAGCATGACGCTTCGGTGGCCGCCCAGCTGTGTGAACTGGATTTTCTGACAAAGAGTATAGGCATTGCGGGGCGGCGTGCCCTGAGCCCGCTGTTGCCTTTCTCGCAGCGAGATCTTTGGGAAATGCACAGGCTGAGCGATCCGGACTGAAAACGAAGCAGAACGGCTGGCGAGGTACCGGTACCGTTCAGCGCTTCCAAACCCATATAAACCGGTCCTGATTGTTGCGGTTGCACGCCGCCTGTTGTACCATCACACCCTGGTGGGTGCGCCCATCCAGTCGAATAAAAGAGAGCCAGAAGACCCCTGTGACCAATATCCTAAAGACTTTCCTTACCGTTTGCACAATTTTTAGCGCGACAGCCGGTGCGCAAGCGAGCACCATATACGCAGCAGACGAAACGAACATTTTTGCGTTCACTTCCGGCGGCGTTAAGACAACATTTGCTGCTGGAATTGGCAGAATCTGGAGCCTTGCTGTCGACTCCTCAGGCAATGTATTTGCCGGCGCTCGAGACACCCAGCAAATTTATAAAATAACCCCTGCAGGCACAAGCACCGTCTTCGCAACCGGCATTTCCTTGCCGTTCGGGTTGGCCTTTGACGCACAAAATAATCTCTTCGCATCGAATTTGGGCAATGGAAGCATTTATGAATTCGCTCCCAACGGATCGAAAACCACTTTCGCATCCGATCTGACTAATCCGTGGGGACTGGCCTTCGACTCGCAAGGCAACCTCCTCGTGGCGGACATTGCTGACTCAAAAGTTTATAAATACGCGTCCAACGGCACCCGCAGTACCTTCTATTCCGGAATCGCTCCCACAGGTTTGGCGGTCGACGCTTCCGGCAATGTGTATACCGGAGACAACGGTCCCGGTCACGTCGTCAAGATTAGCGGCGGTGCGCTGACTGTGCTGGCAACCGGGGTCAGCCACCCGTATGCCGTTGCCCTTGATCCCGCCGGCAATCTCTTCGCAGGCTCATACAACGATGGCATTATTTATCAGTTCAGCCCCACTGGAGTAGAGACTACGTTCGCCAGCCTCAACGCTCTCACCGCTCTGGCCGTGGGCCCGGATTCGTCGGCGCCCGAACCTGCCAGCTTCCTGCTGCTTTTCACCGGCATAGCGGGTATGATTGCCCGGATAAAGATGACCGGCAGACGAGTATAACTGCATCGTCAGAAATTCTTAATCGTTCCTTCCGCATGGCATCAACACGCTGGTAGCCTGGGGCTTCCCTCCCGTTTCCGTGTACAATCCAAGCCATGCGACCACCACGCCTCTTATTGTTTTTGTCTTGCCTGCTGCTGGCTTCGGCAGTGCTGCGCGCTCAGGACCCTCACGCTGTCACCAAAGCCGACATTGACCGCTGGATGGTTGAGCTATCCAACTGGGGTCGTTGGGGCAAAGGCGATCAACTGGGCGCGCTGAACCTCATCACACCCGCCAGGCGCCGACAGGCTGCCGCGCTGGTCCGTGAAGGCTTCTCCGTTTCGCTGTCGCATGAGACATTGACGGAGAAGACGCCGGAGAATCCCAGTCCCTACAACATTACGTGGACGCTGCGCGGGCCGCAGTTCGCCTCCGATAACATCAGCATCTCTTACCATGGCTACGCCCATACGCACATGGATTCGCTCTGTCACATGGCGTTCGAGCACAAGATTTTCAACGGATTCCCCGACGAGATCGTGGCCGGCAAAGGCTGTGCGCAGGACGCGATTCTGACGGCAAAGGCGGGCATTTTTACCCGCGGCGTGCTGATCGACATACCACGCCTCAAAGGGGTGGAGTATCTGGAGCCGGGCACGCCCATTTATCCGGAAGACCTCGAAGCCTGGGAAAAGAAAGCGGGCATCAAAGTCACCGCCGGCGATGTAGTGTTTGTCCGCACCGGACGCTGGGCGCGATGGGCAGCGAAGGGGCCGTGGGCGGTGGGGCGCAGCGCCAGCGGACTGCACGCATCCTGCGCCCGGTGGCTGCACGACCGCGGCATCGCCATGCTGGGCTCTGATGGCGTGAGCGATCTGCTGCCATCGCCGGTTGAAGGCGTGGTGCAACCCATTCACCAGATCACGCTGATTGCACTGGGCGTCCGTCTGTTCGACAACACCGACCTCGAAGACCTGGCGAAGGCGGCGGCGCAACGGACGCGCTGGACTTTCCTGCTGACGGCGGCTCCTCTGGCCATTCCCGGTGGCACGGGATCTCCGCTCAATCCGATTGCAACGTTCTAAGTTTGCGCCGGGTGCCTGAGGTACTCACATGCTGCAAAGCCGGGCAGTTACCCAAAATCAGGCAGCAGGCAGATGACGTCGGCTCCGCCCGCCACGGCCAACCCGCGGTCGAACGTGACAACGCGACCACCATTCCGCCGTGCCAGGCCAAGGAGATATCGGTCCGTAACGAGTTTGCCCGTGGCTGCCGACCGGACCTCGGGCAGGACGGCGGGCGATACCGCATCCGGCCACCACGCATAACCCCGGTTGGAGACGGTCAGGAGAAGCAGGCGATCCGCCACCGCTGCCGGCTGCCACCCGCCGCCGGGCAACTGCGCACAGACTCGAATTACGCCCAACTCCGTCACGGTGCAGGTCGCCCAACCTTCCGATACTGTATTCTTCGAAAATCAATCCAATGCGAGGGGATGATGCTGGTGCTCGGGCACGAACAGCGGGACCAGCACATTTACATCAAGTAGATTGGCCAGGCGAAGAACTATGCCTCACCACTCTGCGAAAGCCGGTTTACATCTTCGACGCTGAGGATTGGGGCACCGGGACGAGGGCGAAAAACCGGTATACCCCGGTCGAACCGCACATCAGCCTCTGCCACTCGCTGAAGCAACGCTTCTACAAAGTCATCGACCCGCTGACCCGCCTCGGTCGCCAGATCGGCTAAACGGTCCTTGAGCGTTGCGTCCAGCGTGATGGTGGCGGTGGGCATGGCTTAAGGCTCTTCCGCTCCTAGCGTCACACAGGAAAGAGAGTTGAGGAAAGTATCCACAATCCACACGAGGAAGCAGCAAAACGACGCGACTGAAGTCGCGTGCCCGCGGTCGGATGTGTCACAATTCGTTTCACGTATGCCTCGTACTGCCCTGCTTCTCGTCGCTGCCGCGGCGCTGGTTTCCGCCCAATCTTTCGATTCGTCGCTGGCGAAAAGTTTTCCCTGGCGCGCGGTGGGGCCGGCCGGCGCAGGAGGGCGCGTGGTGGATATCGTGGTGGCGGGTGAATCGCCGCGCATCATCTATGCGGCCACCGGCTCGGGTGGCATCTGGAAGAGCCCCAACGAGGGCACCACTTGGGAGCCCATCTTCGATCACGAAGGCGTGGCTGCCATGGGCGCGGTAGCGGTGGACGCGGCGAATCCGGAAACCATCTGGGCAGGCAGTGGTGAAGCCAACCCGCGCAACAGCGTGAGCTGGGGCAACGGCGTTTACAAATCCACCAACGGCGGCCGCAGCTGGACCAACATGGGCCTCGCCGATTCCCGGCACATCGGGCGAATTCGCATTGACCCGCGGAATGCCGATACTGTCTATGTCGCTGCGTTGGGCCATATCTGGGGACCGAACAAGGAACGCGGTGTATTCAAGACCACCGACGGGGGCGTCACATGGCAAAACAGCCTGTTTATCAATGAAGACACCGGCGTGGTGGATCTGGCCATAGACCCGAATGACAGCAACACACTGTACGCGGCTGCGTATGAGGTGCGGCGCGATGGCTTCCCGGGCGGCGATCCGGAAAAAGGCTGGGGACCCGGCAGCGGTATCTACAAGACCACCAATGGCGGACGAACCTGGCGCAAACTGGCGCAGGGACTTCCGACGGGTCCGCTGGGACGCATCGGGTTGGATGTGGCGCGGACGAATCCGGGAATTGTATACGCCGTTATTCAGACGCCTTCCACCGCGGCACCGGAAAACGCGGGCGATGGCCCGCCCCCGCCGCCGAATCCCAACGCGCCGCCGAAGACGATGAAAGACGGCGGCGTCTTCCGTTCCGATGACCGGGGCGAGACATGGCGGTGGGTCAATCCGCTGAATCTGCGACCGTTCTATTACAGCCAGGTCCGCGTAGACCCCGCCAATGAGAATCACGTCTATACCCTGGCTACGGCCAATAACGAAAGCTGGGATGGCGGTGTGACGTTCAAGCCGGTGACGGAGAACATCCATGTGGATCATCATGCGCTGTGGATCGATCCGAAGAATCCGCGCCACCAGATTGATGGCAATGACGGCGGCATCTATATGACGTGGGATGGCGGCCGAACGTGGGACTTCCAGAACCAGATGGCGCTGAGCCAGCTGTACTCGGTGGATGTGGATATGCGCAAGCCCTACTTCATTTACGGCGGCTCGCAGGACTACTGCTCATGGGGTGGACCGAGCGCGACCCGCAAAGCCGTGGGCATTCAATACGCCGACTGGTTCAAGGTGCAAACAGGCGATGGTTTTCAAGTTCGGCCCGATCCCGCCGACTACAACATTGTTTACGCGGAATCGCAAAACGGTGGCCTGATTCGTCACGATCTGAATAGTGGCCGCAACGCCGCGATCAAGCCACGCGCCCGAACCGGGAAGCCGGCGTACCGCTTCAACTGGGAGACGCCGATGTTCCTCTCCGCACACGATTCGAAGACGGTATACATGGGCGGTAACTTCGTTTTCAAGTCCACCAGTCGCGGCGATGCCTGGAGCGAGATTAGCCCGGAACTGACCACGAACCGGAAAGGGACGGTGGCTGCGCTGGCCGAGTCACCGATGGATGCAAAAGTGCTGTACGCGGGCACCGATGACGGCAATGTGTGGGTGACGCGGGACAGCAAGACGTGGTCTGACATTACGGCGAAGGTTCCGGGTATGCCGGGCAAGCGCTGGGTGAGCCGGCTGGTCGCATCCCGCTATGAGGCGGGCACCGTCTACCTGGCTTTCGACGGCCATCGCAGTGACGACATCGCAACCTACCTGTTCCGATCGACCGACTATGGGCAGACGTGGCAATCGATCAAAGGGGACCTTCCGCCGGCGATGCCGGTGCGGGTGATTCGCGAAGACGTGAAGAACCGGAGTCTTTGGTTCGCGGGTACGGAAGGGTCGGCGTATGCGTCACTGGATGGCGGTGCACACTGGGTACCGCTTTCTGAAGGGCTACCGACGGTACCGGTGGCAGATTTGATGGTGCATCCCCGCGATGGCGATTTAATTGCCGCCACGCACGGGCGCAGTTTCTGGATTCTGGATATTTCACCGCTGCAGGAGATGACGCCTGCGGTGCTTTCGAGTGACGTTCACCTGTTCAGCGTGAAGCCTGCGATGGCGTTCGACTACCGGGTATTTACCAACGATGAGTTCCTGGCGGAGAAACGCTTTATTGCGCAGAACCCGGCACCGGGAACGACCATCAGCTATTACCTCAAGAGCGCAGCAGAAGGTGAGGTGAAGCTGGCCATTCTGGACCAGAGCGGCGCGGTGGTCCGTGAACTTACAGCGAAGAAGGACAAGGGGCTGAATCGCATCCAGTGGGATCTGCGCGGTAAGCCGCTTTCGCAAACGCAGCGACCGGGCGGCGGACGGGGTGGCGCGCCGCCTCCAACTGAGGGAGGCCCTGGCCCGACGACTCAGAATCAGGGCGCGATGGTGGACGCGGGCACGTACGAGGCGCACCTCACGGCGGGCGGGAAAACATACAAGACAACCATCAGCGTTGAGCCCGACACGGAGACCAGTGTGAGCGACGCGGATCGGGCCACACGCCGGACGCTGATCAGTACTTTTTACACGCTGCAATCGAAGACCGATCCGGCGAGCGCAAGGGCTGAAGCGCTGGATACCCAACTGAACGCGCTCTCCCGCAGTCTGGAGAGCGCGCCGCAGGTTCCGGGTGAGGCGAAAGCGGCGCTGACGGAGGCGATCAAAGAGGCTGGCGACCTGCGCGCTGAACTGGCGCGGGTGAACCGGTTAGTGAGCCAGGCGTTCGGTCAGGTTTCGGGCTCTCCTTTTCTTCCCACCGCTACGCAACAGGAAGAGGCCGGAGATCTGCAGGTGGATTTCGATAACCGCTCCGCGGCGCTGGACAAGCTGCTGAAGGAAGCCGTGCCGAAGATGGAGAAGCAACTGGATGCGGCCGGAATTTCGCGGGTTATGGTGCGGTAAGCAGTCTGCAACCCGCGGGCGGTCAACGGGGCTGCGGTGTGGAAGTTGTCGCGGCTGTCTGCTCCTGGCGGCGGGCACCGGCCAGAATCCCGGTCAATCCGATATTGCCTTCGTGGCAGGCATATTCGAGCACCGGATGATCCGCCCTTCGCAGGCGCATCATCAGACTCCACGGTTTGGTCCACATCCCGGGGTCGTCTATAGTCACCGCGTATTCCAGCATGTCAGCGCCGGTCAGCGTAAAACGTTCGGTGACGTGAAGCTTGTCGGTGGAAGCGGCCATGAAAGCGCGCGGCTTGTAATTGGTCGTATCCACCACCAGCGTGTCGCCTTCCCAATGGCCGCGCGAATCTCCATGCCACTGGCGAATGACCGCCGCAAGATGAGGGCTGCCATCCAGCGGGATGTTACGCGCGTCGTGGATCATCTCGGTCTGGAAGAGCACTGCTTTGGACGTCTGTACCAGTTGGTAGTAGCTTTGATATCCGGTGGTCAGCTGGGGCGAGCCATAAGAGATGCAGCGTTCCCCCAGACCGCGGTCTTCCGGTCCTTCAGCAGGGGCGGTCAGGGCTGCGGAGTTGGCTTTGCGGCGGGCCTGGCCTTCCGCAGTCACGGGAGGAATTCGGCCATCGGGAGGATCGGTCACCAGAGACGTACGGTTATCCCACTCGCGGGCGACGATCCATTCCGAACTATAGTCGCCGGTGCCAGCGTCGAATTCATCGTCCGCCTTGACGTGGGGGCCAACACTGCCGCCTGTCACACTGGCCCAGACAGTGGCAAAGATGGTGTCGCCAAATGCGGCATCGCCCTTACCGTTGTAGAGTTCGGTGGCCTTCGTTTTCATCCGCGCGACTTCTTCGTCGGTGAGGCGGGCGCGCGCAGCCAGCTCTTTGGGGCGTTCCAGGGGAGTGGCGCTATTGTTGGCCCAGACGCCCTGCATGTCTGGCTTGCCGTCGGCCATGCGCGGCACCTGCGAGGCTCTGGACGGAGGTTTGGGTGCAGATGCAGCGGTTTGCGCGAGAGCAGACGAAGACAGCGCGGTAAGTGCGAGAGCAACACAAAGATATTGTCTGGACATTTTTTCTTCCCTGGACCAGTAGTATACGCCTTATGGCTGGTTTGCCCGCGGATCTGACTGAACCGTTACCGGTTGGTTGTAAGTCTGGCCGTTGACGGTCATGCGCACCGTGAACTGCCCCGCGCGAAGCGGGCCTGGGCTCACGCTGGACAACCGGCATGCGTCGTTGGGCGGCGGGGGTGACGGGCCGCGCCCCCCCTGGCGCTCCGACGGGGCATCCAACGCAAAGCGGTGCATGCCCGCTGCGGCTGAGGGCGCAGGCGCTGGCTGTTCCCATACGGCCTGCACGGTAATCGCGTTCAGATCCACCCCACGCACAGGCGTATCACTGGCCGCGCAGGCGCGCACGGTTCCCTGGCTATCCACCAGTTCCAGCTTCAGCGGCGCGGCTGCGGCAGCCTGCAGCTGGTAGTACACCACCACGCCGATGGGCGGGTTCTGATGCTGCGGCTCTTCCTTCGGCAGCGGCGTCCCGTTCTGGTTGCCCATTTGGACCGCGAAGGTCTCACCGGGTTTGAAGAGCCAGGCAGCGGACGACACGATCTTCTGTCCCTGCGCGGCGATCTCGCGCAGCGGCGTCATCTGATCCATAACCTGGAAGCCGCGGCCGTAGGTGGCAATGGCGAGGTCGTCGCCGTGCACCAGAATGTCACGCACCGAAGTCACGGGCATGTTGTTCTGCAGCGGCTGCCAGGTGTCGCCATCATTGAAAGATACATACACCCGCAGTTCGGTGGCGGCAAAGAGCAGGCCCTTTGCCTTCGGATCCTCTTTGACGGAATTGACATAGGCACCTTCGGGAATGCCTGCCACCACGTTACGCCAGGTTTTACCGCCATCGCGAGTGCGGTAGATATACGGCTTGTTGTCTGTAAGGCGATGGCGATCCACGGAAGCATAAGCGGTGAGCACGTCAAAGTGGCTGGCCTCAATCTGCGAGATCTTGCTCCACGGCGTTAGCTCGGGCGGGGTCACACTGATCCACTCCCGGCCATCGTCTCTGGACACGTAAATGAGTCCGTCGTCGGTTCCCACCCACAGCAGATCGGCTTTGAGTGGCGAAGGCCCAATGGCATAGACCACGCCAAAGCGATCGGTCATGGGCTGGTCGATGTCTTTCGCGGTGACCGGATCGAGGTTCGGGGGCAGGGGCGGCTGCTGCCGTGTGAGATCGGAACTGATCTTCTGCCAGGTCTTTCCGCGATCACGTGTGCGGAAAACGAACTGATTGGCGTAATAAAGGGCTTCGTCGGCTGCGGAGAAAACCTGCGGCAGGCTCCAGGTTTTGCGGTTGGGATTCAGGGGATCGGCGGGAGGAAGCGGCCCGGCGGGCAGCATGATGTTCAGCCGCTGGTCGCAGCGTTCCGCGCCGCTGCCATAGAGGATGTTGCCGTCTTTCGGGTCGGGCACCACGGTATCGCTTTCGCCGGCGAGGCAGGCCGGTTCCCAGTTGCGGAAGGAAAGCGTACCTTCATTCGACATGGTGCTGACCGCAACACCGCCGGAGTCCTGTTGCGCGCCGTAGAGCCAGTAAGGAAAGCGGTTGTCAGCAGAGAGGTGATAGAGCTGCGCGGTCGGCTGGTTGTACCAGCTGCTCCACGTTTTGCCGCCATCCACGCTGATCACGACGCCCTGGTCGCTGGAGAGCACCATGCGGTTGCCGTCTTTGGGATTGATCCACATCTGGTGGTAATCGTCGCCGCCCGGCGCCCCCTTGATGGGCACGAAAGTCTTGCCGCCATCGGTGGTCATATAAGTGGTGGTGTTGATGATGTAGGCGCGGTCGGCATTCACGGGGTCGACGGCGACGCCGTTGAAGTACCAGCCGCGGCTATCCAGACGTTGTTCCGTGCTGACGCGGCGCCAGGTTTGGCCCGCATCGTTAGAGAGGAAGACGCCACCGGTCGGTTTGGCATCGGGTTGGGAATCGGGTATAGCGGGCGTCCGGCCACCTCTGCCGCGAGCGGGCGGTGCCGCGCTGCCGAGATCATCGACGACGGCCCAGAGGCGATTGGAATTGCCGGGTGCAATGGCAATACCGATGCGGCCCACAAAATCGTCGGTGGGCAGGCCGCCGGAGAGTTTGGCCCATGTGTCGCCGCCGTCAGTGGATTTGTAAAGACCTCCACCCTTCAGATTGACAGGGGCGTAGACCGACCATGGCGGACGGCGTGTGCTCCACATGGCAGCGTAGACGACGCGCGGATTCTTCGTATCGATGGCAAGATCGATGGCACCGACGTCATTGGGGCGTTCGGCGTTGACGAGGATCTTCTTCCAGGTGGCTCCACCGTCGGTGGAGCGAAATACGCCGCGCTCCGGGTTGGGGCCGTAGATATTGCCGAGCGCGGCGACATAGAGGCGATTGGCGTCCTTCGGATCCACCACAACGCGCCCGATCTGGCGCGTGCCTTCCAGTCCAATGGGCTTCCATGTTTTGCCGGCATCGGTGGATTTGTACATGCCAATGCCGTAGGAGTTCTGGCTGCGGATATCGGATTCACCGGTGCCAACATAGACGACGTTGGCGTTGGATGGAGCGACGGCGATGGCACCGATGGAGCCGATCGGGATACCGCTGTCAGAGATGGGGAACCAGGTACGGCCGGAGTTTTCAGTCTTCCAGACGCCACCGCCAACCGAGCCCATGTAGAAGGTATCCGGCTGATCGGCATGTCCGGCGACGCCGAAAGTGCGCCCACCACGCATGGGGCCAACGTCGCGCCACACGAGTCCCGCGAGCAGGCTGGTGGGATATTGCGTGGGCGAAGCGGCGCGCTGGGCGCGTGTATTGAGAACGAGGGCGGTAAGAGTGAGGCAGGTGCCGATAAGGGCGGTGAACAACGGGCGGTGGCGAAAGTGCATGGACTCCATTTTCTTTCCGGCGCGCAAAGCGGGCGATTATTACGGTGCCGGTGCCGCACTCGAAGCCGGGGTCACGGCCTCTTCCGCTTTTCGCATCTGAAACGGCGGGCTCTTTACAATCCCCAGAATGATGCTGGAAAGCTTGTAATTCTGTTTTGCGGCATCCCGGTCAATGGCCCGCACCGCCGGCATATCGAAGGGTTCCAGCACGCGACCCACGCCGTACATCAGCAGTTCCGAAGTAAACCCGCGCAGGAACGCGTCCTGATGGCTGAGAATTGCTTTCCGTACATCCGCCGGACCAGCCACCTTCGTGCCGTCATACAGCGTTCCCGAAGGATCAATCACAAACCCGGCATCCTTCACCCGCCACTGGCCCAGGGTATCGAAATTATCGAACGCAAATCCCAGCGGATCCATAATCTGATGGCAGGAATGGCAGGGCTCGTTTTCCCGGTGCTCTTCCATCCGCTCCCGCACAGACAGAGCCTTGCCATCCACCGTATTCTCTTTCAACGGCGGCACATTGGGCGGAGGCGTGGGTGCAGGCGTTCCCAGCAACACATTCAAAACCCATTTGCCCCGGTTCACCGGCGAAGTCCGCGTGGCCACCGATGTTAGCGCCAAAATGCTCCCATGACCCAGAACTCCCATCCGGTTCTCGTCCGTCACTGCCACCCGCCGAAACCGCGGACCCACCACATTCGGCATGCCGTAGTGCTTGGCCAGCCGCTCATCCACCCAGGTGTAGTTGGCCGTCAGAATATCCATCGCTCCATGGTCTTCGCGCATCAGGCTATCGAAGAAAATCTCGGTCTCGCGCCGCATGGACTCGAACAGGTTTTTATCGTAGTCCGGAAACTGATAATCGTCGGGCTGCAGGTCTTTCAGATTCTGCAGGCGCAACCACTGCCCGGCAAAGTTGCGCGACAGTGCTTCCGAGCGCGGGTCAGCCACCATGCGCCGTACCTGTTGCTCCAGCACGCTCGCTTCTTTCAACCTACCCTGACTGGCCAGTGTGATTAGTTGATCATCGGGAGGAGAACTCCACAGGAAGAAAGAGAGCCGCGAGGCCAGTTCCAGATCGCCGATCCGGTATACCGACCCTGGCGTTACATTCGCCGGCGTCCGTTCAAAGCGGAACACAAACTGCGGATTCGCCACAATCGCCTGAATCGCCGTTCGAATACCCGCATCGAAATCGCCGCCGTTGCGCCCCTGCTGGTAGTAACTCAACATGCTCTCGATGTCGCCGTCAACCGCGGGCCGCCGCCACGCCTGCCGCACCAGCGCCGCGATGATCTTTTTCGCGCAAGGCACCTCATCCGCACCGGCTACAGGGCGGCATACGAAAACTTTCCGACGGCTGGCGTAGTCGGAAACTCCGGTGACGTTGTAAGGCCCGTTCACGCCCACGTCGTGCAGATGGGGCAGCGAAGTCAGCCCCGGAACGTTGGCGTTGCTCACATCCACCAGGCTCTGCTCAATCGGCGCCACATCATCTTCCACCGGCCCGGATGCCTTCATGGGAAACGCCGCGGCCACCATATGTGGTCCGGCTTTGACCTTCATGCGGGGCGTCCGCAGCACGGTGTTGAGCTTCATGAACGGATCCAGTTCCATGACCGCCACGCGCTCGCCATCCAGGGAAATTTCAATCTCCTGGCCCTTGCCCATGTTCTGCCCATAGAACGCACCCAGGCCAGAGTAGTAAAAAGAAACCTGGAAGTTGTACTCGCCATCGGCCGGGAAATAGTGTTTCACCGCGAGTCCGCCCCGCGTCCCCATGGGAGTACCTTCCACATGCCGCACCTGCGAAAAAATGCGCGGTAATTTGTAAGTCGCAATGCCCGGTGCTGTGGAGGGGTCGCCTACGGACGCCCGCGCCACCTGCCCGGCCGCCCTCACATAGGCTTCCATGAGCGTGGGCGAAACCATCAATACGTCCGACATGTTGTCGAACCCGTGCGACATATCATCCGCAGGAAGAACGGTCGTTGGATCGTAGTCGATACCCAGCAGTTCTTTGATCGAATTGCCGTACTCGGTGCGGTTGAGCCGATGGAGCGCTGGCCGTCCGGGATTCGGACGCGTTGCCACCGCCTGGTCTACCGCTAGTTCCAACGCCGCCGCAAAGCCGTTGATTGTTGCCGCATCCGGCCTTGGTGCGCCCGCAGGCGGCATCATGCCGGTTTGCAGCTTGACGATAACCTTCTCCGCCTGGCCCGCGTTCAAATCCGGATGTGCAAGATCGAGCTTGCTAAACGAGAATCCGCCCGATTTCAACCGGTCGTTGTGGCACCCCGCGCAGTACTGCTTCACCAGCGCTTGTTGCGCCGTTAAATTGATGGCTGGCGGCGTCTGCGCCCCCAGGGCGCAGACCGCCGTAGCAGCCAGTATTAGCTTCTTCATCCCACGCAAATTCTATCATTTATCGCGGGAGCCCGCGCAGTTTAGGTACCCGGCGTCATCAAATGGGCAGTGGACGTACCCGCGCCCATAATCCAAACGCCACCGGCGGTGGGTTTATCCGGCAGTCCCATCGACATGGTAGTTGCTCCGGGAACCGCGATCGTCCGGTGAATTCGGGCGTGTTCCATATCGGCGCCATTCATGTCCATCCAGACCGAACCAAACTCGGGCTTGATGCGGGTACCTGCTGCTTCGGCCGCGTCAACCGCCTTCTGTCTGGCGTCTTTGTCCGTCATCGCTTCAAACTTCCGGTTCTGCACCACTCGTTCCAGGTTAGCGAGGCTGGTGCATTGCACCGCAAACACCGCGCGCCCGGGCTCACCCGACCGGTCGAAGCACATCAGTTTGTTGGTGCCCTTCTTGATCGTTTCGTAGGTGAAGTCTGGCTTGAATTTGATCACAGTGGCCGCTTCCTTCATATTGGCAGGCGCTGCGGCCAGCGCCCGTTCAATGCTCTGTTCGTTCGTTTGCGCAAACGCGCCGGCCGAAACCACCAGGCCGATTAAGATCGTTCGTTTCATTTGTGTACTCCTCACTTCCCTAGCAGTATATCGAAGATTTTGCCAAAGCTAGTCTCCTGTACTGTTAAATCCGCTTCCCCGGAGATGAGTTTGGCGAGACTGGCGGTTGCGCCTGGCCTTCCATGACAACACGCAGAATCTGATTGATACGCGTCTGGTAGCACTTGCCCTGCCCCTTGATCCATTCGAGGACATTGGAGTCCAGACGTATCGTGAAGTGGCGGATTGCCGGAATAGTCGACGGCGGTTTCCCGCGTGCCCGTACTTAAAAGCCGGGGCGTCTAAACCGGAATGGTTTTCAGGATGTCGATGAGTTTCGCGGCCAGAACTTTAGCGTTTTGCGCCTGGAACATCAGGTTGTGATCGCCGGGAACGGTCACGACGTCTACGTTATAACCGAGTTCACTCCAGCCGAAATCCCCGCCGTAGTAAGCTCCGCGGGGAATATGGGTAGGGCGGCACTGGATGAGCCTGGCCTTGATGGGGCGGGGGGTATAAGCGGCCGCCAGAACACCGAACGCCTCCATGAAATTCAGCGGTACATCCATTTTTTCCACGCCGCTGCCGGCTAACCGCATCATATGGTCATAGCGGGCTCTCTCCCGTCCGTCGTGGAACTTGCGCCACATATGAGCGGGGGCATGCGTCCACCCCAGAGCGATCGCATCCTCCATGTGGTAGATCATTTTCATAAGATTGAGTTCCATTTGCCTGCGGCGAGGCGAGGGCGCAAACCACTCGCGGCGGCGGACCGGACTCAGCGAATCGAACAGAACCACCGCCGCCACCACGCAGCCCGCTGCTTCCAACTGATGGGCGACTTCCACAGCCAGTATGCCCGCGAGCGACCAGCCCGCAAGAAAAAGCGGTCCGCGCGGACGGGTGGTCAGAATGGCCGGAGCCATGGTCGCCGCAAGCGCTTCCATGCTGTGAATGCCGGCGCCGGCCGGATCGCGCGGCGTTGACATAGTCAGAAACTGGCAGGCGGGAGAAAGCGCGTTCGCCAGCGGGATGAAGAGCGGCCCCGCCCCCAGGCAGTACATGGGAGGGAGTGTGCCGGGGGCGGTCTGGGCGACGATCGCACCGGTGGGACGGTCCTCGCCCAGCCGCGCCGCAATCGTAAGTGCCGATGACGACTGAAAGAGATCGACCATGCGGACGGTCCGTCCGCACTCCTGCTTCAGGCGCAACAGCAGCCGGGTGGCCAGCAGAGAGTCTCCCCCCACATCAAAGAATGCTTCGCCCGGCTTGACCGCGGCCAGCCCCAGCACCTCGGCCATGACGCGGACCACGAGACAGGTCAAGGCGGCATCTGCCTCGGGTGCGCCCTCTGGCCGGGCCTTCCAGACTTCCTCTGTTAAACCCATTTTCTGCGCTAACCCAATGCGCTGAAACTTGCCGGTCTGGCCCCGCGGGATGTCATCCACAAAGAACACGCGCCGCGGGACCCGCGCATCGGCCAGCCTGGAAGCTGCGAACCGCTGTAGTTCGATCTCCGTGCAGTCCGCCTGGGCGCGCTGCATCACCATTACGCCGATTTCTTCCCCCAGTCTGGAATCGGGCAGCGCGAAAGCGAGGCACTCTTCTACCGCCGGGTGTTCCATCAGAACGTCCTCGATTTCATGGGGGGCAATCTTCTCGCCGCCCCGGTTGATGATTTCTTTGCTGCGGCCCGTCAGAAACAGGTACCCGTCGTCATCCAGCATGCCCAGATCGCCGGTGCGCAGCCAGCCGTTCACAAACGACCTGCGGTTCATGGCCATGTCGCCTTCATAGGCCTGGATCACGCCCGGACCCTGAACGATCACTTCCCCGGCCTGCCCCGGATGTTGTACCTGACCGCTATCAGCAATAATTGCGATTTTGCAGCCAATCGCCGTGCCCACCGAACCTCTTTTGCGCACCGCCGGTGGCAGTCGCTCGCCGGCAATTGTGGAACTCGTTTCCGTGAGCCCATAGGAGTCCAGTACAGGTGCCCGGAATAATGCTTCCATCTGCGCCAGAAAGTCCGGGGCGGCAATTGCCGAGGAGCAACGAATGACGCGGAGACGGGCCCGGGCCACCTCTGCGGCGTGGCGTGGCGCGTGGGCCAGAATAGATCGGTGTACCGCTGCGGGTGCGGCATACCAGGTGGGCTTGAACTCATCGAGCCAGGCAAAAAAACGCATGGGATCATAACCCGGCGTACACACCACGCTACCGCCCGCCGCCAGCGACGAAAACACCGAGACCAGAATGCCCTGGGTAAAGAACATCGGCGTTATACACAGGCATTTGTCCTGGCTGCTCAAACGGAGCTGCTGGATGTTGCTCATGGCACCATGGCACAGATTGGCATGGGTCAACGGAGCAATTTTCGGTTTCGCTGTGGAGCCTGATGTATGAATCAGCAGCGCAACGTCTTCCGGTTGGGCGAAACCCGTTTTGGCGGTTGGTACGGGCCCGCCAGGCAAGAGTGACCCCTGTAAAGTGAAGCTCCCGTCCGGCCCGGTGGAATCGGAAACCAGCCAAATCACGGGGATCTCCCGGCCTTCGGCAACCGCCACGCACGCGGACGTGCTGTGAGCGTCTACAATGAGCGCGCAGGGGTTGATATTGGAAAAGAGGGCCTCAAATTCTGATTCGAGGGAAGCGGGGTTCAGCGGTGCGGCAATCGCCCCGGAAGCCACCGCCAGGCAGAGTGCCGCCGCCTCCGGCCCGTTCGCGACTGCCGTGATCACCCTGTCACCCCGACCTATGCCAAGGCTGTTTAGCGCCTCCACCGTACGCGCAATTTGTTGTACCAGGCCCCGATGCGTCATCGGTCTTCGTCCAGTGCCCAGCAACGCCTCTGTACCTTCCACCTGAGCCACCGCAAGCAGGCTGGCGTAAATGGTGCGGGGCTCGTCTTCAGCCGGTTTTTTCAGGCTCCGGCCGGTGAGAAACAGATAGCCATCCTGATCTATCCGCCCCACGTCGCCAGTGTGGAACCATCCTTTACGGAACGATTCCTGGTTCGCCCTTGGGTTATCTACGTACCCCGCGGTGACATTGGCCCCGCGGATGCACACCTCGCCCTCCGCGCCAACCTCCACAGGCTGTCCTTCCGCGTCCAGAACCGTTAGATCGGGTCCTGCAGCGCAGCCCACCGAACCCGCCTTGCGCACGCCCGGCGGAAGCGGATTTGAGGCCACCTGGTGTGCGGCTTCCGTCACCCCATACGACGCCACCACGGGCACCCGGAGCGTTGCCTCCAGTTCATACAGGACCGCTGCGGACAGTGGCGCTGAAGAGGAACGAACCACCCGCAGGCGCGAACGCTTCAGTGATTCCCCATGCCGCGGCGCCTGTGCCAGAATCGACTGATGAATTTCCGGCGCCGCCGTGTACCATGTGGGTCCGAACTCATCCATCCATTCGAAAAACAGCGGCGAGGGAAACCCTGGCGTGCAGACCACGCTGGCCCCCGCGCGCAAAGATGCCAGCAGCCCCGCAACCAGGCCATGAATGTGGAACAACGGCATCACATTCAGGCACCGGTCTGCCGCCGTCAACTGTAACGCCGCCGCAACATTGCGCGCGCTGGCATTCAGGTTGTCCCAGGTAAGCGGCACCAGTTTGGAGTGCGCCGGGGTACCCGATGTGTAAAGCAACAGTGCCCTGCCCGCTGGCCCGGTTTCGTCGCGAACCCCGGTGGCCGCAGGTAGATCAGGCAGCGAAAACACGCCTGCCGGTGCCCCGTCATCCACTCGCAGGCGCACGCTTGCGATACCCTGGGTCCGCGCCCCCCGTACCTTCGACTCTAAAGTATCTCCGGCGTACACAATTAAACCGGGCCGCAGGTCATCCAGATAGCGTTCCAGTTCGGCTTCCCGGCAGTTGGGATCGAGGGGCGCGCACTGGCATGCTGCCGCAATCGCCAGTACCGCAGTGGCGGCTTCCGGGCCGTTCGGTACCAGTAGTACCACCCGGTCTTCCCGCTCAATTCCGGCCGCCCTCAGCTGCGCCACGGTTGTTTCGACCTGGCGCGACAACCCTGAATAGCTCAGTGGTTTGCGGCCTGGCGCAAGAATAGCGCTGGATTCGGGGCGCTCAACGGAGATTGGCAATAGCGGCAAGCAGTAGTTTCCCTGAGCCTCCATAGTACCCGGCCCGTCACATTTCCAGTACTTTGGTTTTTCGGCTGCGCCGCAGGTTTTGATAGTAGACTTACCCTTATGAAGTTCCCCACGCTCACGATGGTCCTGTTCTCTTTCACCTTGCTCGCCCAGACTCCAAAAATCACTACTCCGAAGGACCAGTTCGGCTCAAATATCGGGGACGACTACTTCCTCGCCACCTACGCCCAACTCACAGACTACTGGCAAAAGCTCGCCCGCGAATCCAATCGCATGAAGCTGGTGGATATTGGTCTCACCGCGGAAGGCCGCCACCAGTACATGGCCGTAATCTCTTCCCCGGCCAACCTCGCAAAACTCGACCACTATAAAGAAGTCTCCGCCAAACTCGCTCATGCCGAAAACCTCTCCGCCGACGAAGCCCGCGCCCTTGCCCGCGAAGGCAAAGCCGTAGTGTGGATTGATGGCGGCCTGCATGCCTCGGAAACCGTTGGTGCGCAACAACTTATCGAGTGGGTTTATCAAATGGTCAGCCGCAATGACCCCGAAACTCTGCGTTTTCTGGACGACGTGATTTTGCTGAACACCCAGGTGAATCCCGATGGCCAGGATCTGGTCGCCAACTGGTATATGCGGGGCAGCGAAAGCCCTGCGGCCCCCCTGCTGGACCCGGCGAAGCGCACCCTCTCCAATCTCCCCCGCCTCTACGCCAAATACATCGGCCATGACGACAATCGCGATTTCTTCATGTCCAATATGCCGGAAACCACCAACATCAACCGGCAGCTCTCCATTGAGTGGTACCCGCACATTCTCTACAACCACCACCAGACCGGCCCCGCCGGCGGCGTCATCTTCATGCCGCCCTTCCGTGACCCTTTTAACTACAACTTCGATGCCCTCATCCCGCTGGGCATCGAAGCGGTGGGCACTGCGATGCACCAGCGCCTTGTGGCCGAGGGCAAAGGCGGCAGCGAAATGCGCTCCGGCTCCACCTATTCAACATGGTGGAATGGCGGACTCCGCACCATCGCCTATTTCCACAACTCCATCGGCCTGCTCACCGAAATTATTGGCGACCCTACGCCCATCACCATTCCCCTGGTGCCAGAAAAACAACTGCCATCCGGGGACTGGCCACTCCCCATTGCCCCACAGGCGTGGCACCTCAGCCAGTCCATTGAGTACGAGATCACCAATAACCGCGCGATTACCGATTACGCGTCGCGCAACAGGGAAACCATGCTCTACAACACCTGGCTGATGGGTCACAACTCCATTGAGCGCGGCAGTCACGATACGTGGACGGTTACCCCCAAACGCATCACCGCGCTGGAAAATGCAGCCAAAGCCGTTGCGCCTGCCAATGGACCTGGCCGGGGCGGCAACTTCTTCGGAGCCGTCACCGCGCCCGCTGAGTTGTACAACACCGTGCTTCACGACCCCAGGCTGCGCGACCCCCGCGGCTACATCCTGCCCTCAGACCAGCTGGACTACGCCACCGCCACCGAGTTCATCAATGCTCTGCTGAAGAACGGCGTCACCGTGATGCGCTCTACCGCTGCCTTCACTGTCAACGGCAAATCGTACCCCGCAGGGTCATACGTCATTAAGACCGCCCAGGCCTTCCGCCCCCACGTGATGGACATGTTCGAGCCCCAGGATCACCCCAACGATTTCCCCTTTCCCGGCGGCCCGCCCACTCCCCCCTACGACGTCACCGGCTGGACCCTCGCCATGCAAATGGGCGTGAAGTTCGACCGCGTAATGGAAGACTTCAATGGTCCCTTCACCCGCTTACCAATGACGCCTCTGGCCCCGCCGCCAGCCACTGTCTCCGGCCCCGCAACTTCGGCCGGGTACCTGATCAGTCACGAAATCAATAATTCCTTCAAGACTCTCAACCGCCTCATGAAAGCCAATGCTGATGTCTACTGGCTGAAAAAAGAAGTTAACGCCGATGGCCAGACTTACACCGCCGGTGCTTTCTGGGTCCCGGCTTCCGCGGCAGTCCGCCCCATCCTGGAACAGAGCGCCAGGGAATTCGGTGTGCCTGCCCGCGGGATGGCGAAGGCACCGGCAGGTGACGCCCTGCGGATTCGCCCTGTCCGTATCGGTCTCTATGACCAGTACGGCGGTCTCATGCCCTCCGGCTGGACCCGCTGGCTGTTCGAGCAATACGACTTTCCCTTCACCGTAGTCAGCGCCGCCACGCTCGATGCTGGTGATATCAAATCCAAATTCGACGTCCTCGTGCTCACCGATGGTGCTGCTCGCCTTGCGGCGACTGGCCCCGGCAGCCGTGGTGGCGGTGGGGGACGCGGTGGAGCAGGCCCCGTTCCCGGCGGTCGTATCACGCTGGAACAGACCGCTCCGCAGTTGAAGCGTTTCGTAGAATCCGGTGGAACCATTGTCTCCATCGGCAGTTCGACCTCGGTGGGTGAAGCGCTCGGCCTGCCGGTGAAAAACTTCCTCACGGAGATTGGTCCAAACGGGCAGGAACGCGCCCTGCCGCGCGAGAAATTCTACATCCCCGGTTCACTGCTCAAAGTGACAGTGGATAACACCAATCCGCTGGCCTTCGGCATGCCCAAAGTGGTGGATGTCTTCTTCGACTCCAGCCCCGTCTTCAAACTGGCACCCACCGCTGCGGCAGAAAAGACCAGCGCGGTTGCGTGGTTCAGCGGCACCGCGCCCCTGGATAGCGGGTGGGCCTGGGGCCAGCAATATCTGGATGGCGGCACGGCCGTCGCGGAGGCCTCGGTGGGCGAAGGCAAAGTAGTACTACTGGGGCCGGAAGTCAACTTCCGCGATCAGCCTGCCGGAACTTACAAGCTGCTCTTCAACGGCTTGTACTACGGCAACGCAAGACCCGCCACTTTACCCTGACCGGAGCGACCCACCAGGAGCATTTTCGGGAACACCGAAGAACCGCGCTGTCGAAAGTCAAACAGCTGCTTGTATGCCGGCAGCCGGGGTTAGGGTATCGCCGGGGATGCGTAACTCCCAGCTGAGCCCTTGGATACGGCGCTTCTGCCCTTACGGACTCAGTAGATTTCCGTACTCGATATACTCAACTTTCCTGTGAAGCCCATGCAGTTTGCCCCGCATCAGGCTCACCTTGCCCTCACGAAGCCCGGCATAAGACTTGAGGTCAAGATGGTTTCCTTATCTTATGGGGATTCTTCCTCCCCTGCTGCACGCCGGTTTATCCCGGCGCTCGCACCCCCTTACGGGCGCGGCTCATAAGAAACGGTCGCGACTCCTGAACGGAACGCAACGTGCAAGGGGGAGTTGCCTGAGAGGTGTACGTGACCACTGTGACCGACGCGCAACTTGCATCGCGTCTCTGCAATAAAGAACCTTCCGCCATGGAAGAAGTCTACGACTGCCACGGGAGTTTTTCCTATTCCCTGGTTCTCCGCATGGTGGGCGATCACCATGTAGCAGAAGACCTGGTGCAGGAAACCTTTCTGCGGGTGTGGACGCGTATCCATCAATACTCGCCTGACCGCGGCGCACTACGGGCCTGGGTTGCCGCCATCGCGCGCAACCTTGCACTCGACCACCTTAGATCCTGCAGTTTGCGCCGCCAGACCTTGAATTTTGAGCCCAGTCGTCTGGAACAGCTTCCGTCGCCTGCTTCGCAACCGGACAGGGAAGTGTTTTTCCGTGTGGATGCGGCCTTCGATAAGCTCACAGCAGAGCAGAAAAACGTGCTGGATCTGGCTTACTTTCAGGGGTTGTCGCAGACCGAAATGGCCGGTCTTCTGAAACGACCGCTCGGAACGGTGAAAACCTGGGTGAGAATGGCGCTGCGCACCCTGCGTACGGAAATTCTCTCGGCGCGGTCGGACCGCTCGGCCTCGCAAAACCCCGCTTCCGGGAAAGACGGGCTGTGGTGACCGGGTTTGGTCGACCTGGCCGCAGAAGGTCAACTCAGGCTGGAGGAATCCGGTGAACAAAATATTAGGCGTCATTTTGATCGCTCTTGGGCTGATCGGGCTGGTATGGGGTGGTATTAACTACACCACCCGGGAAACAGTTGTCAATATCGGTCCCATTCACGCGACTCGCGACAAGGAACACAACCTGCCCCTGCCTCCGCTGGTGGGAGCCATCATGCTGCTGGCCGGCGTGGTGCTTGTTTTTACCGGAAAAAAGGAATAATTATGAAAACCGCAACGCACACGTTTCCAACCCATGTCGGCCTGCCCGAAAAAGACCGGAACGCGCTTATCGAATTGCTCAACCAGCGGCTGGCTGACACCGCTGATCTGTATTCCCAAATCAAGCAGGCCCACTGGAACGTCAAAGGTTCAGACTTCATCCAGCTGCATCAGATGTTTGACGAGCTGGCCGAAGACGCCTTTCCCTGGATTGACCTGATCGCCGAAAGAGTAACCTCGCTGGGCGGCGTGGCTATGGGAACCGCGCGCATGGCGGCAGCCGGTTCGACATTGCCTGAGTTTCCCCTTGCCGCCACCGGAGGGCCTTCCCATCTCAAAGCGCTGATCGATCGCTACGCTATTTTTAACGCGAACATTCGCGGGGCAATTGAGGCCGCGGACAAGCACAAAGATGCGGCCACCGCTGATGTGTTCACTGAAATCTCCCGTGCCGCCGAGAAGCAGTTGTGGTTCCTCGAAGCGCACGTCCAGCACTAATACTAACCGGCCACTCCCATGCCCCACATCACGGTTGGAAAAGAAAACTCCGGCAACATCGATCTGTACTATGAGGATCACGGTTCCGGTCACCCGGTAGTCCTGATCCACGGCTATCCCCTGAGCGGCGCTTCCTGGGAGAAGCAAACCACCGCCCTGCTGGCCGCCGGTCACCGCGTAATCACCTACGACCGCCGGGGTTTTGGCCGGTCCAGTCAGCCAGTCACCGGCTACGACTACGACACCTTTGCCGCCGACCTCCACCACGTGATCACGCAACTCCAACTCAGTGATGTGTCGCTGGTCGGTTTCTCCATGGGAAGCGGCGAGGTGGCGCGGTACCTGGGGAAATTCGGCTCGAACAACGTGAGCAAGGCGGTCTTTCTGTCTGGCGTCCCGCCCTACCTGCTCAAGATGCCGGATAACCCGGAGGGTGTGGATTCAAGCGTCTTCGAGGGTATTCGCACCGCCGTGGCCGCAGATCGCTTTGCCTTCTTTGCGGAGTTCTTCAAAAACTTCTACAACACCGATCTGCTGTTGGGCCAGCGTGTCAGCGAGCAGACCATTCAGGCGAACTGGAACGTTGCGGTCGGCGCGTCTGCCACCGCGTGCCACGCCTGCGTGTCCACGTGGCTGGAAGACTTCCGCGCAGACCTGACTCACGTCGACATTCCCACCCTGGTTATGCAGGGCGATGCCGACCGCATCCTGCCTCTCGCGGCGTCCGGACTCCGCACCGCCAGATTGATCCCGGGTTCAATGTTGTCGGTAGTGAAGGGTGGACCCCATGGCATCACCTGGACCCACGCCGACGAAGTGAATGCCGCGCTGATCAACTTCCTCAGCGTCAACGGTGCTAACCGATAAGAATCACGCGTGGCGAACCGCCGTCCACCGATACACGCCTGCGCCCGCAGCAATGGTGACGAGGGAAGCGATGGAGGGGACCGGTGCCCAGATCACACCCCACACAATAGTGGCGACACCGATCAGAATGTACGCAGCGGGAATGAGAGGGTAGACAAAATTTAGTGCAGGAAGGGTCTGCCATTCGGCGCGCTTGCGGAATAGAAATACCGAACCCACCGCCATCACCGTGAAGAACGTCAGGCTGAAGCCGATGTAGACGATGAGTGAAGGGAACGGGGTGAGCGTCATCACGATGGAACAGACACCCTGCATCAGAATCGAGTTGACGGGCGTCCGCCAACGGGGATGAACTTCGCCGGCGGCGCGAAAGAAAGCACGATTGTGGGCCATCGCGTAGTACACCCGCGGGCCGATTGTCATCATCGCATTCACCGTCGACATGAGGGAGACGGCCATCAGCGCGGCAAACACTCCGCCCACGCGCGGGCCGAAAAGATTGGCGGCCGCAAGAGAACCGACCGCTACCACGTTCTTCATCTCTTCCAGCGGCGTAGCGTAAATGAACAACAGATTCAGGCCCAGATAAACCGCCATCACAATACCCGTGCCCAGGGCGAGTGAGGCGGGCAGGGTACGCTGCGGGCTCTTGATCTCTTCGCCCACATAGGTGGCGGCATTCCAGCCGCTGTAGCCTACCATTACCCAAAGAATACTGATGACGAAAGCGACGGGCAGCGGGTTGGGGGAAGTTCGCATCGCTGACAAGGTCATGTGGTTCCACGTGCCATTGCCCACGGCAAAGCCCGCAGTGACGAAGACGCCAATGACCAGCAACTTGGTGCCGGTGAGAACGTTCTGCACGCCCGCGACGCGCTTGACGCCAAAGAAATTGATGACGGTGAAGATCCCGATGAGCGCAGAGGCCACCAGTTGCGCGCCGCCCACGCGCAGAGAGAAAACTCCGGAGCCCAGCACCATAGTGGCACTGGACTGCCGGAACACAGGGTTGAAATAGCCCAGGTAATCTGAGAAAGCCAGAGCGGCCGCGGCCACCGGTGCGGAGAAGCCGGCGAAGAACGAGATCCAGCCGGACATGAAGCCCCATTGCGGTCCGTAGGCGCGCGTGAGGTAGACGTACTCTCCGCCGGAACTGGGGAAGTTGACGCCGAGTTCGGAGTAGGTGAGTGCTCCGCACAGGGCAAAGATCGCCCCCACGGCCCACACCGCAAGCACGATGCGGGCATCACCCAGGTCACCCACCATGAATCCGGTGGTGGTGAAAATGCCGGTTCCAATCATGTTGGAAACAACCAGCGCAGTGGCACTGACCAGTCCCAACTGGCGGAGCAGAGTGCCAGATCGGGGTGGCTGGGTGGCTGTCAAACGGGCCGGGCCTGGCGCACGGTGGTTTCGCCAGCCGTTACTTTCTGGTTGAATTCCTGGGAGCGGTTGCGCGGGATGGTGAGAGGTATCCAGGTCTCTCCCTGGAAGTGTTTGGCGAGGAGAATGATCTGGCCCACATGACTGGCATAGTGGGTAACCTGACGGTTGATGGCCTGCATCACGGAGTGAGGCTCGCCGCGTATGGTAACGGTGCGGGTAAGGTCAGCCTCGGTGAGTGCGCCGATGGTATTCGAGACCAGGTCCCAGCCCTCGCTCCACAGGGCCAGAAGCACTTCGCGGGAAGCGGGCGGAACAGCAAATTCCGAATCCCGGTCGCGGTCCGGCTTTTCGCCATCGGTGGTAAGGAAGTTAGTCCAGCGGGACCGCATGTTGCCCGCGATGTGCTTCACGATGGTGGAGATGGAGTTGGCTTCGTGGTCGAGGGTGCGGGTGAGGTCAGCATCAGAAACCTGCGCGATGGACTTTTCGCCCAGCCGCCGGTACTGGTGCAGAACGGCGAGGGATTCCTCAAGATATGAAGTGGTGAGTTGATGTGCCATCTCAGGCCTTGCCAAATGCTTTGTTGTAGTCTTTCAGGAATTGTTCCAGGCCTTTATCGGTGAGTGGGTGGTTGAAAAGCATGTCGATGGCCTTGAACGGGATGGTGCCAATGTGCGCGCCGGCCAGGGCCGCATCCACCACGTGCAACGGTCCGCGCAATGACGCCGCCAGAACCTGGGTTTCGTAGTTGTAGTTCTTATAAATGGTGACGATCTGCCGGACCAGATCCATGCCGACATGCCCGATGTCGTCAATGCGGCCCACAAAGGGACTGATGAAATAGGCACCGGCCTTGGCGGCCAGCAGGGCCTGCGCGGCGGAGAAGCAAAGCGTGACGTTGACACGGATGCCCTCTTTACTGAAAGTAGAACAGGCGGCTATGCCGTCGCGGGTGAGCGGCACCTTTACGACGATATTTTTGTGGATCTTTACCAGTTCGCGGCCTTCGCGAAGCATGCCCTCGGTGTCAAGCGAGACAACTTCGGCACTGACGGGACCGTCCACAATGTCGCAAATGGCGGCGACCTGTTCCTGGATCGGTTTACCTTCTTTGGCAATCAAACTGGGGTTGGTGGTTACACCATCAATGACACCCCATTTGGCGGCGGCACGGATTTCGTCAAGATTTGCGCTATCGATGAAGAATTTCATGGCACTCCAAGTATATCGGCGGAAGCGGTTTTTCCTATACCGCCGACTCGACTTGCTCCCGATGTCGCTCCGGGAATCGCCGCAAGTCGCAGATCTTTACACTCTTCTCAAGATAGTCGAACAGGGTCTGGGCCGGCACCCGAGTCCCGCGAAACACGGGGATGCCGTGCATCATCTCCGGATCGCTTGTGATCGCTTCCTGCATTGTTTAACTGTCACGCAGAGCATCGCTGCAATCAGGCCGGTTCGGGATCGATCCACAAACGGCGTGGTGTTTACGCCAGACGTGAGGCTGGTTCATGGGCTCCGCCGGCGATACCGGACGCAGAAGCCCGCTAAGCCTTCAGAATCTTTTCCATCGAAGCCGAGAAATAATCAATCTCGCTGACTTCGGTATAGATATTCGGCGTAATGCGGATACCGGAGAATTCCTTGTGCGTGATGGGCGCGGTGAAGATGGAGTACTTCGCCTGGAGTTCGTCAGAAACCTTGCGCACGTCCAGATCTTTGAACCCGATATTGCCGATGCCTGCAGACTGGTCCAGTTCCCTGCTGTGCATCAGACGCACTTTGGAATTCTGCGCCAGCCGGTCGGCCCAACGATCACGCAAGTAGCGGAGGCGCGCGGTCTTGCGGGCGATACCGATGCTCTGGTTGAACTCAATGGCTTCGCTGATGGCATTGTGATTCGCCGCCGGGTGCGTGCCAACCTCTTCAAATTTGCGGATGTCGTCAATCTGGCGATCCGACGAAGCCATGAGAGCCCAGGTGTCTTTGATGCGCGACTTGCGCACGTAAAGGAAGCCGGTGCCACAGGGCGCGTAGGTCCACTTGTGCAGGCTGACGCCGTAATAGTCGCAATCGAGATCAGAGATCTTAAAGGGGAAATGATTGAAGGCGTGGGCACCATCAACAATCAACGGAATGCCGCGTGCGCGGGCCAGAGCGGCGATCCGTTTCACGGGGAATATTTGTCCGGTGAGGTTGGTGATGTGGCAACAGAGCATCAACTTTGTCTTCGGAGTAATGGCCTGTTCGAAGCGCTTCACCAGTTCGTCCATGCCGGGTGACGGCACGGGGAACGAGATCTGCTTCAGCACGATGCCTTCGCGACGCTCGCGCTGCTGGAAGGTGGTGAGCATGCGTCCGTAGTCGTGGGTGGTGGTGAGGACTTCGTCGCCGCGTTTCAGGTCAACGCCGAGCTGGGCGATTTCCAGAGACTCGCTGGAGTTGCGGGTGATGGCGATCTCTTCGGTATCGCAACCGGCGACCTCGGCAATACGCCGGCGCGCGGTCTCCACCTGTGGCTCCAGCTGCTTCACCATGGTGTGATAGGGACCCATGTTGGTGTAGTCTGTGTAGCGGCGCTGGGCCTCCTGGACGGCGCGCGGCGAGGGACTCATGTAGCCGTTGTTCAGATTCAGAACAGAGCGGTCAATGGTGAACTCGTTGCGAATCTGAGCCCAGAAGTCTTCGTCGGTGGCGATTTCTTCCGGCGTTTTTCCGTTCACCGCCGCGACGGCTTTCTGCATGGCCAGTGTGGTTCCGGCCGCGACCAGTTGAAACATTTCTCTGCGATTCATGGAATAGTGTCTCCTGCAAGGCTCACATGCAATCTACACTACCGGGAAGGGCGGGGTCAAACAGGTCAAACGGCAAGGCTCGGCATGTATTTACCCGAAGAAGGAAGATAGTAACTGAAGTATGCGGCTGCGGTGAATCCGCTGGAGAGCTCTCTCGGGGACGACAACGACGACCGAACAACGGCTCGCCGGTCGCGGCGGAGGCCAAAATCGAGTACACTATGGTCCAGAATAATTGACTGCTGTTTTTGACTCCACACAAATGATAAAAAAGATAATCCTGATCGTTCTCGGTTCTTTACTGGCGGTTGTCGCGGTGCTCGCCGGACTGTTCTATATAAGGGGCCCCTTCGTCGGCTTTGCCGGGAGCAGCACCGCTGAGGGCTCGCGCGCCGTCAGCGACGGCGGCATCAAAGTTGAAAGTTGGAGCGGCGACGTCGATGCGGCAGAAGAAAAAGCAGGCATGAGCATCAGAGACGCGAAGCTGTCACAGGACGGTGACTCGCTCCACGCCACCACGGGCCCCGCCGCCACCTACTGGATGAATGGCGCAAACGCCTCCGGTGACTACACGGTGAAAGCCACATTCATGGAGCCACGGTACATGAGCCTCAACTCGCATCCGCATCCCTACGGGGTGTTCATCGGCGGCAATGACATGGGAACACCGCTCCAGAGCGAGATGTACTGTGCAGCCTATGGAAACGGCAAATTCATCGTGCGCGGATTCGGACCGGGGGCGTTCAAAATGAACGGTTTTCTCGGTGAGGCCAATGACGCCGTTCACAAGGCTGCGGGACAAGGTCAACCCGTCACTCAGGATGTCGCGCTCTCTGTGAAGGGCAGCAAGGTGGAATGTTCCATCAACGGGACAGTAGTGGCGAGCTATGACAAGGCGCTGCTGGTAACCGGTGGCAAACTTAAATCAACCGACGGGACGTATGGGCTGCGCTTCGCGCACAACACGGATGTCATGGTGACCGGTCTGACCATGACCAGGAACTAACTTCACGGCACTGTCTGGCAGCAGGTGGGAAGTTCGCCTCGCAGTAAATCAATCGCCCGCGACGCTTTGTCGATAAAGTCAATCTCCGCGCTCACCTCGTGATGGCGGGGGTGGGTGGCCCACAGGCGGCTGATGCGGCGATCAATTTTGCGGGCCTGCTCCAGGGATTCATGGCGAATGCCGGTCTGTTGGTATTGCCGGGATGAGAACGGAGTCTGAATGTGGATGATCTCGAAATAGCGCGCCAGTTCCTCTTCCCGTGACGTGGCCGCAGAGGCGAAGAAGTCTTCAGGCTGGCCCGGCCAGTAGGCAAGGCCGTCGATGGTGCCGCGATCGCAAACGATCAGGCCTGCATCGCGATTGTGGAGGGCAAGGTCTTCCATCTCCCGCTGGATACGGTAGATGGCGCGCTGCGAGGCGCGACGGCCTTCAGGTGCGGAAATGCGCGGGAATCCACCACCGAAGACAATACCGGCTGCCTCCGGAATGAAGACCACATGGCGACAGAGATAAAGCCGCGCCAGTTCCAGAATGGCGGATTTACCACCACCCGGGCCGCCGGTCAAAACCACCATGCGAGGCTTGTGGCGCCGTTTCGTACAGGCGCAGGAATGAGTGCCAACGGGAAGAGATTCCATCAGGCTGCTCTGAAGCGCGGCGTTACCAGCCACCAGATCACCACGCCAATCACAGGAAGCAAGGCGGTAATGGCAAACACCGTCGCGTAGTCTTTGGCATCGAAAAGTTTTCCCAGCTGGGGCAGTAGTACTGCGACGAACGCAGACCAGGATCCCGCTCCGATGCCGCCGATGAGCGCAGTCTGTTCTTTCGGATAGCGCTGCGCGGCGGAGCGCAGCGAAACCACCACGAAGCCGCCCGCCGCAAACATGGCCCATGCCATTAGAAACAAGACCAGGCCGGGGCTGGAGATCCGTGTAATCAGAACCGTGGGCAGGCCAATCAGGGCCAGCGTTGCCATGAGCCACGCGGACCCCGGATTCGCGGCCGTGTAGCGGTCACTGAACCAGCCCCAGAAGAAGTAGCCGATTTCCCAGCCGAGCGGTGGAATCCACAACACCTTACCGAGGTCACCCTGGGTAAAGCCAAGCGCCCGGTTCAAATACAGCGGGGCCAGATACAGCACTACCGAAAGCGGCAGCGCGCAGATTCCGTAGGCTGCCACCAGACTCCAGAAGCGCCGCTCGAAAAGATTGGGCAGTGCAAAGGTACGGGTATTGGCTGAGGCGTACGAGTCGCTGTGCCAGGTTGTTTGCCAGAGCAGAATCCACGCGGCACCGGCGGCAGCAGTTACCAGAAATGCCGCGCGCCACCCCCACCATGCGGCGATCGGCGTGACAATCAGCGGCGTCAGAATCGCACCCAGAGATCCGCCACTGTAGGCGATGGCAATGCCGCGGGCCTGACGCTGCGGTTCCAGCGATTCCATGGCAGTTCGCAGTCCTCCGGGAAAGGATGCTCCTTCTCCCAATCCCAGAACGAAGCGGGCCAGGCCGAAGCCAATCACACCAGCGAGGAACGCATGCGCGCCGGCCGCGGCACTCCAGATGGCTACCGCCAGCGTCATACCGGTGCGCAGCCCGACGCGGTCAAGAATCGACCCCCAAACCGGATTCCCTATCATGTAGGCAATGCTGAACGCACCAATAATCTGGCTGTACTGATAGGTAGTAAGCCCGGTATCAGCGAGGATAACGGGCGAAAGCACCGCCAGCGTCTGGCGGTCGATGTAGCTCAGCAGTGAGCACAGCATCATGGCGGATACGGGCCACCATACGCCCAGCGGGTGGGTCTGGCGGCCCGGCATGGCCATGCTTGTTTAGAACTGAACCTTGGGCACTTTGCGGGCGTCCGGTTCGGTCTTGAAGTAGGCGTCTTCACGCTGGAAGCCGGCCATGGAGGCGATCATGTTGGCCGGAAACAGCGAAAGTTCCGTATTGTAAGTCTGTACCGCTTCGTTGTAGCGGCGGCGCGCCTGGAGGATACGGTTTTCTGTTCCCTCCAGCTGGAATTGCAACTGGCGAAAATTTTCGTTGGCTTTCAGGTTCGGATAGTTCTCTGTCACCACCAACAGACGACCGAGTGCACCGGTGATCTGGTTGTTGGCGTCAATCTTTTCCTGCGGATTGCGGGCACCAATCATGGCCGAGCGGGCGTTGGCCAGCGACTCCATGACCTGAGTTTCTTCCTTGGCGTAACCTTTCACCGTTTCGACGATGTTGGGAATCAGGTCGGCCCTGCGCTGGAGATCGACATCCACCTGACTCCATTCGGCCTTAACTGCCTCACGCTTCACGGCCAGCCCGTTGCGGGTGGAAATAAACTGGCAACCGCCAAAGCCCAGTGCGACCACCACGACGATCAAAATCAACATACCGGATTTCATGTAAATTGAGAGCTCCTCTTTCAATGGTACAGGTCTAACTGCCGATTTCAAGCGGCCATCTGGTCAACCGCGGCCACAACCTTCTCCACTTGCCTCATATATGTCGCGAGAAGCGCTTCGGGTTCAACATCGCGTGGCCGGGCACCGCCCTCCCGAATGCCCAGTAGTGTTGTAAGGGGAACCGGGTCGAGCGAAAAATACCCGGCGGCAGCGGCCATAATTTTTCGGCGGCTGGCCGGACCGGGTTGGCCGGCAAGAAGCAGCGCATGGCGAAACAGAACGGAAAAAGTGGCGATGGAATCTGCCATCATACGCGTGAGAACATCTTTATCCGAGAGAACGCCGGAAGCTTTTTGGCGCAGACGAAGCAACTTGGCGCGGAGTTCGTGTTCCACCTGGGCGCGGTAAAAAGAGACATCAATCTCAAGCGCAGCCACCAGATTGGGGCCATGCAGAATCCGGTGGTGCTCACGAATGTCGTGGAACTCAATGGGAAAGCAATCGGTTGAGGTCCGCACTTCCTCTTCGGTCATGAGCAAAGGGGCGGGATTACCCTTTTCGCGCCACCATCGGAACACGGCTTCAGAAGCGCGCAACTCACCGGTTCCCAGCTTGCGGAGAACACACAGGACGTTGTAGTCAGAGAATTTTTCGTTGTGGTCTCCGGTGGCCGCCGAGCCATAGAGCACAACCGAAACCAGTTCCGGCCCAAGGGCGGTCTGTAGTTTTCCTACGAGTTGATCGAGAAGGTCAGGCATGAAAGTTCTCCGTTCTGTTTACGGCTACCAGTCGCTGGAGGCACCACCGCCACCGGAATCCCCGCCACCGAAGCCGCCGAATCCACCACCGGATCCGCCGGAATCGTAGCCACCAAAACCGCCGCCCCCGCCACCACGGCGACCGGAATTGAGTAGCTGGCTCAGCAGAAGCCCGGCCCAGAATCCACCACCCCCACCGCCGCCGCCACCGCCCCTGCGGAAGAGCGACAGAAGCAGAAAAACGCCTACCAGAATCATCGGCCAGGGAATGCTGTCGGTCACGCCGGGGCGCGTGCGCCGGTAACGGTGTGCCGCGGCGATCGTGACCCCTTTGGATGTCGCGATGGCTGAGCCAAGACGCTGGGCGGCCACCAGCATGGCTTCGCCGTACTGGCTGGCGCGCAAGGCGGGGCGCATTTCATCCAGCAGCTGTCCGGCCATGCCGTCGGGTATGGCACCGCCCAGACCGCCGCCCACTTCCAGACGCGACTTGCGGTCTTCAATCGAGAGCACCATCATGGCGCCATCGTCTTCCTTTTTGTGGCCCACACCCCAGGCACGGAAAATGTCGTTGGCCACGTCTTCAATCGGCTCGCCCTGGGTGGAAGGCAGAGTTACAAAAGTTAGTTGTGCGCCGGTAGCCTGCTCCACGCGACCGGCATAGTCTTCCAGCGCAGCGCGGCTTTGAGCGTCGATGACTTTGGCGAAATCGTTGACATAACCCTCAAATTTGAGCGCCTTCCAATCCACCGCGAAAGCCAGCGAAGCGAGGGCGACCAACAGAGCCGGCAGTCGTAACGATTTGCGCCAGTCGTTCATTTCAGGTGTGCAGGGTTACCGGGCGGGCAACGGATTCGCGGCTGCCCAGAACGACGCTGATCCGGGCATCGCCGGCGGCTATACCGGAAGGCAGCACGGCATTCACCTGGCGCGCGCCTTCGCCTGCCGGTTCCAGCCAGATAGCGGGCAGATCGGTCCCGTTCAGGCGCAGACGGACTTCGGCCACATCAGTAGTAACAGGCAAACCCTGAACCCACGCCGAAAGGGCACCGTCGGCACCTACCCGCACACGGGAGCGTTCAAACGACTTGCCGTCGGTAACGCTGTGGATGCGCAGTTGCGTGGAAGCCTCCGTGGCCCAATAGGGGCGCGCTTCAGCGGGAATATCAACTCCGATTCGAACCGGCTTCGACGGCAAACTATTGGCCACCCGCAGGGTGAATTCGTGCCAGCCGGGGCACAGGCCAGGCGGGAGCTTGGCGGAACCCTGCCAACCACCGTCAGAACGATCAATCTTTACCGGTTGCACTCCGAAACCGCTGATTTCCGGAAATACATTGGTGGTAGTGAGATCAACGCCTTCCCACTTGAAGTAGAAGTTGACGTAGTCGTCAGAAGCACCGGCGAAGGTGTGGTCGCGGGTCTTGTTGTTCTCAAGGCAGATGAGCGCGGGGGCTGGCGCGGTAGCGGGGGAGGGTTCCCAGCCGCGGAAACAAGTGAGGTGTTCGTGTTCGCCCAGTCTGGCTTCCAGCCTGACCCGGGCAAAGCCCGCGCTGTAAAACGCAGCGGGAACGAGCGCGTGACCGGCGGAAACAGCGGCCTCCACACAAACCAGATCCCGCGCCATGCCGCAGATATTCTCCAGGATGGTGGCCTGCTGCTCCCGATGACGCGAAGCGTCCAGACACAGGATGATGTGGAAGGTACCCAGCTCACGCCAGGTTAGCTGAGCGATATCCCCGGCTTGAACCGCCACACGGGACCGGAGCAACCTCTTTGCCTCCAGGATTTTTGTGCCGGGCAGTTCCAGCGCAACCACGTGCGCTCCGCGGCGTTCCATTTCGAAGCTGAACCAGCCATCGGCGGCACCCACGTCCAGAACACGCTTGCCCTTCAGGTCGTCTGGAATGGAAAACTGCGCGATACGGCGCCATTGCTCGTCCAGCGAAATCCGACCGGGCGTTACGGAACCATCGGGTAGTTCCACGCTGTGAATCCAGCCGGTGGAGCCGGCTTCCACCGGACGACCGGGCAGTATGTGCGGTGTGTCTGCGGTGTCACTCATGCATTTACCAGTATGGGGAGCAGCGAGGAACCGCCGATTTGCTGTTCGCCCTCATCCTGGCCCCCGTCTTTGCCGTCATCCGACGTGGAAGTTCCATCCAGATCAAGGTAGCGCGGGTCCAGCAGCCGGCCGTGTTCCACACGTCCCATGGCAGTCAACATGGTCTCGCGTATGTGGGGAAACTCTTTCTCCCAATCGGCGATGGTGTCGCGTAAACTGCGGCGAACGGTGCCGGTTCGAAGCGAGCAGCCGCAGGGCACAACCGGAATACCCTTACTTTCCACATAGCTGCGGGTGACATCTTCCGAAACGAAAACCAGGGGCCGGATCAGGCGAAAATCCCGCTTGCGTGACCAGGTAACGGCAGCCAGTGAACTGAGGCGCCCGGTGAAGAGCATGTTGCGGAGCAGGGACTCGCAGAAATCGTCCGCCGTATGGCCGAGGGCGATCACATTGGCATCCATCGATTTGGCGATTTCATAAACCGCGCGGCGGCGGAAGCGGCTGCAGATATCGCAGCCGTGCCCCGGTTGTTCTTCCAGCAGACGGAGTGACGGTTTATCCGTGTAATAAATCCATTCCACGCCAAGGGAACGCACATGGGCACCAACCGCATCCATGGGGGCGAGGAACTTTCCCTGCTCTACCGTGAAGGCGCGAAGGGTGAAATGGATGGGCGCTCTTTTTTGCAGCAGCAGGAGAGCTTCCAGCATGGCGAGCGAATCTTTGCCGCCGGAAACGGCCACGGCAACCCGATCGCCTTCGCGAATCATGCGAAAACGATGAATAGCCTCGCCGGTCTTGCGCAGCAGTACTTTCTCTACGTCCACCAGACCAGCTTAGCGCCTCGCTTGCGGTGGAGAAAAATCACAAGGTGCATATTATGATGAACATTGCGCGCTTCCGGCGCTCTATCCATAGTGAACCAAAAACTACTTATCGCCGCACTCACCGGTTGTGTGTTCGTGAGCCCGGCGCTAGCCCAACAGGAACAATCACCAGGGGCTCCCGTTCGTGAAATGTCGAAGATTCCGGGGTACGAAAACCGGCCCGTCGTTCATGCCGAAAGGCTGAAACCGGGTGAGTCGGTGAAGCTGGATGGCAAGATCGACGAAGCGTTCTGGCGGCGCGCCAAACCGGTAACCGATTTCGTTCAGCAGGAGCCGCGCAACGGTGAGGTTGCCACGGAGAAGACTGAAGTTTATGTCATGTTTGACGAGCGTAACCTCTATATTGGGGCCATCTGTTACGATTCCGATCCGAAGGGTTTGCGGCGGAACCAAATGGTACGCGACGGATTCCTGCCTTCCGATGACCGGTTTCAATGGAGCATTGACCCCTACCTGAATGGCGTGAGCGGCTACTTCTTTGAAACCAACCCCAGCGGCGTGATGAGCGACGGACTGCTGACCAGCAACACCGGCGGCGGGGGCCGACCGGGTGGCGGAGGTGGTGGTGGTGGAGGCGGTGGCGGGGGAGATATTCGCGGCTGGGACGGCATCTGGGATCTGCGCGTGAATCGCGGAGATTTCGGCTGGAGCGTAGAGATCGTCATCCCGTTCCGAACGCTCACCTGGGATCCAAAAGCTCCGGCGTGGGGCATCAATTTTCAGCGCTCCATCCGGCGTAAGAACGAAGACACACTGTGGACCAGCTGGGGCCATAACCAGGGCATTCGCCGGATGACGACAGCCGGCCTGTTGGACGGGATTGAAGAGATCAGCCAGGGTCACGGGCTGACCATTCAGCCCTATGTCATCGGCAAGTTTCAGGACGGCGCACTGATTGGAATTCCGCAGACGCTGCGGGGGACCGCGGGGGCCGATATCCAATACAGTCTGACGCCGAAGCTGAAAGCAAATGTCACCATAAATACTGATTTCGCCGAGACAGAAGTGGACCAGCGCCAGGTGAACCTGACTCAGTTCGCCTTATTTTTTCCGGAGAAACGCGGCTTTTTCCTGGAGGGGTCGAACTTCCTGGATTTCGGTCATGAACCGGACAACGTGGTGCTGCCTTATTTCAGCCGGAGCATCGGGCTGGGTTCGGATCTGCTTCCGCAACGAATCAACTTTGGTGCGAAAGTTACCGGGCAGATTGGAGCGTACGACCTCGGCTTTCTTCAGGTAGAGACGGGAAACAATAACAAGCTGTCGGGAGAAAATTTTACCGTGTTTCGCGGCCGGCGCAGGTTCTTCCGCCAGTCTTATGTGGGTACGATTATGACCCGTCGGGCCGACCGTTCGGGCGTGGTAAATGACCGTTACACTACGGGCACAGATTTCGCGCTGTCCACTTCACGGTTCCACGGCAACAAGAATCTGGAGCTGAACGGTTTTTATCTGTGGAACACAGACCAGTTGCACAAAGGCAATAACCACGCCTGGGGCATGACGCTCGATTACCCCAATGACCGCTGGGGTGGGCGTGCCTCGGTGCGCGAAATCGGAGGCGGCTGGAATCCGGCGGTTGGCTTTCTGCAACGCAACGATATCCGGCAATACTCGGCTTTCGGGCAGTTCGGACCACGGCCGGTTTCGCGAATCATTCGCCGGTATAACTGGACCGCCAACATGGATGTTTACACGGACCTGCGCAACGTGATCCGCACGAGGACGTTCAACCTGCAGTTGTTTGGCGTGGAGCTGCAATCAGGCGACGGTGTTCGTTTCGAAATATCGCCAACGTTTGAGAGCCCTTCCGCCGATTTCACTATTTCCAGCGGAGTCATTCTGCCGGCCAACAAGGGGCACAATTTTGTGCGTCAGCGGTTCGGCTGGCACACGGGCGGCCAGCGAAAAATCTCCGGGTTCGGTTTCAATCAGTGGGGAAGCTTTTACTCCGGCACACGTAAAGAGACGTTCATCGGTATCTCCACGCGGCCACGGCCTGGCATGCAGATCAGTGCGGAATACAACTGGAATCGGGTGGAACTGACCGAAGGCAAATTTACCACCACCGTCTATCGGCTGAACACGGTGAATCAGTTCAGCCCGCGGATGGGAATATCGAACAATATCCAGTACGACAACGTGACGCGCGTGGTTGGCTGGCAATCGCGCTTCCGCTGGATTCTGCGCCCAGGCAACAATATCTATTTCGTGTACAGCCATAACTGGCTGGAACTGATCGGGCCCAACACCGGCTTCGTAACGCAAAGCCGTAATGCGGCCAGCAAGATCATTTATACAAAGCAATTCTGAGAGCGCGGTGCCCCGGCTTGTTATACTAGCCGGACATGTTGCGACTCACCGCTCTCTTTTGCCTGCTCACTGCTTCCCTCTTCGCCCAGACCAACGAGGAATGGACCCGTGCGTTTCCACCGTTCCGCATGATCGGAAATATTTATTGGGTGGGAACATACGATCTTTCCACCTACCTCATCACCACACCAGCCGGTAATATTCTGATCAATACCGGTTTAGCGGAGACAGTGCCGCAGATCGAGGCGAATGTGGCGAAACTCGGCTTCAAGATGTCGGATACGAAAATTCTTACTGCAACCCACGGGCACTTCGACCACGTGGCCGGTCTGGCGGAATTGAAGCGCAAGACGGGTGCACAACTGGTTATGTCAGCACCGGATGTGGAACTGCTGGAGAGCGGCGGCAAGGCCGACTTCCGCTTTGGCGATACACCGGGTGCCCGCTTTGAGCCGGTGAAAGTAGACCGCGCTCTCAATGATGGTGAGAAGATTTCCCTGGGCGGCGTGGAACTCACTGCGCACGATCACCCGGGTCACACCAGGGGCGCGATGAGTTTTACGACAACCGTGAACGAAGGTGGCAGGAGCTATCGCGTGGTCATAGCGAACATGGGTTCCATCAATCCCGGCGTGACCGTGAGCGGGATGCCGAAATATGCGGAGATTGGCGCGGACTACGCGAAGACCTTCGCGGCGCAGAAAGCGATGCAGATCGATGTATTCCTCGCGTCGCACGCCTCGCAGTTTGGGCTGCATAAAAAATATCAGCCGGGCGACCCCTACAAAGCGGAGCGCTTCGTGGACCCGAAGGGCTTTCGCGAGGGTGTGGAACATCTGGAGAAGGTTTACCGGGAACAGATGCAGCGGGAGAAACAGGGCAAACGGTAACTCAGCGTGAAGCAGAACGTGCTTTCCATACCTCAATCACCGCGGGGAGTAAGGAAAGTAAAATGATGCCCAGTACAACTTTCTCAAAGTTCGCCCGTACGATTTCAATCTGCCCCATCTTGTACCCCAGAGTGAGCATGAAACCGATCCAGATGATTCCACCCAGCAGACTGTAGCGCAGAAAACGGGAATACGGCATGCGCGCCACTCCCGCAACAAAGGGTGTACAGGTACGGATAATGGGCATGAAACGGGCGTAAATGAGTGCCCTTGCGCCGTAGCGATCGTAAAACTCCGAAGTCTTCCTGAGATGGTCCGGATGGAAAAGACGTGATTGCGGCCGGCTAAAAATCCGCGGCCCGGCCTTGCGCCCCAGAAAATAACCGGTGTTGTCACCAGCGATGGCAGCCAACATCAGCAGCCCACCCAGCACCAGCGGGTTTCCGCTTGCCGCCCCCACTGCCACACCAATACTGAACAACAGGGAATCGCCCGGCAAAAAGAATCCCGCCAGCAAACCAGTTTCAGCAAATACAATGGCGCACAATCCGGCTATGCCACCCCAACTGCTCAACAGCAAACGCACCATTGCCAGAAGCCGCTCGGCGTTATACAGCGACTTAAGAAAATCCAGCAGCGAATCCATCCGGCAAGGTCGCGTTCAGCTCTTTGAGCGGAAGCTCTGAATGAGGCGATCGACGGCATCCTGCTTGATCTTCATCTTGCCTTCCGCCTGTAGCCGCTGGCGCAATCCGTCCTGGAACATAGTCGCCCGGTCGCGCTGCTTCTGCTGCTTGAGTTCGGTGCGAATGGCGGTGGTCTGCGCAGCCAAAGCAACCGCGTCCGCAGGAATTTTGGCCAGCACTTTCACCATCGCCCGGCCACCCGGAGAAGTGAACGGCCCGATGATGGACCCGACGGGCTTGATCATCGAATCCGGGTAGCTGGAAGGCGTCCCTAAACCTTCAATCGCCGTGTTCCTGTCCACCTCGGCTGAAGTCTTCACTTCCAAACCAACCGCTTTCGCCGCCTTTTCCAGGTCTCCGGAGAACTCGGTGGTTTTCTTTGCCAGTTCGTCGCTCTTCTGTATCAGCACCTTCTCCAGCTTTTCTTCACGCGCCTTATTGCGGACGTCGGCCCTGGCTTCTTCGAACTGCGCCGGGTGGGCCGGAAACACTTCGGTCACCACCGCAATCACTGCCTTGCCATTGGGCAACACCACCGGACCCGCCATGGCTTCGCCCTTTTTCAATCCGCCAATTGCGGTATCAAATTCCTTTGAGACGCCAATTCCGGGGATGGGATCGCCTGCCTGAATGTTCTCTGCCTTTTGCACGGACGAACCCGCAATTTCCGCCGCCTTTTCCGGATGCGTGGGATCTTTGCGCAACGCCGCCACTGTTGCGTCGGCCGTCTTCTCCATCATCTGGTTGGCGGAACGCTGCCGAATATCCAGCAGAATCTGGTTCTTCACCTGCTCAAACGGCTGTATTTGCGGCAGATCATGCTGCTGCACCTGAATGATGTGAAAGCCGTACTGCGTCTTCACCAGATCGCTGATTTCACCGGGCTTTAAAGAAAATGCGGATTTCTCAAACTCGGGCACGGTCTGGCCCTTTACCAGAAAGCCCAAATCGCCACCCTGGCTGGCTGAACCGGGATCATTGGAGTTTTCTTTCGCCAGTTTGGCGAAATCTCCGCCAGCCTTCAACTGCTTCAACAGCGCCTCGGCCTTCGGCTTCACCAATGCCTCGGTGGTGCCTTCCGTCTTCAGCAGTATGTGGCGTGCTTTCACCCGTTCCGTCACCTGGAAATCGTTCTTACGGCTGTTATAGTCAGCCAGAACCTGCGCTTCCGGGATGTTCAGACTGGCGGAAACCCTCTCCGGATCAATCAGAATGAAGGCCACATTCCGCTTTTCCGGAATCTGGAACGTCGCCGCGTGGGCATCATAGTAGGCCTTGGCTTCCGCATCGGTGGGTTCTGCCTGGGCCTGGAATTTAGCCGGCGACACCACTACATACTGAAGTTTTACCTTGTCACTGCGTTTATGGAACTCGGCTTCAATTTCCTGCGGCGACACCATTGTGCCACCCGTCACAACCTGTTGCAGCCGCGTCATCCGCAGTTGCCGCATCACGTCGTCTTTGAGTTTCCCCAGGGTTATGCCCTGCTGTTGCAGCAGGTTTCCCAGAACTGCCGGGTCCGCCTTACCGTTCTTGACCGCATCGGGCGGCAACTGGTCGATGATGGCGTTGTCCACTTCTTCGGCGCTCACCTGAATCTTCAGCCGTTCCGCTTCATAGTCCATGGCGCGCTCGTTGATCAGGTTCTGGATGATCTGCGGCACGTAGATCCCCAGCAATTCCGGCGGCATCTGCCGGTTGCGCGTCATATTCTGGACCGCCTGATTGATCTGGAGTGCAGTGATGTCGTCTTTACCGACGGTGGCGACTACAGTTGGGTCCGTCGAATTCACACCCGTCCCGGTCTGCGGGATCAAATAGGTAATCATCGACAGGGCGACCAACCCCAGCATTCCGGTCAAAACATAGCGAACCGACTTTTCGCGGCTGCGAAACAGATCAAACATGTTAAGGGAGAACTCCTAAAGAAAATCCTTCTTATTGTAACAGGGGCGGCAAACGGAGAGTTTACAGGTGGCACTCGGCGTGAACCACACGAACCGCCTTTTCCAGCCCGTCCCGCCGCACTACAATCGCAATCGTCAATTCGCTGGAACCCTGCGCGATGGCAATAATGTTCACGCCCTCACGCGAGATCGCGGTGAAAATCCGCCCGGCAACGCCGGAAAACCCGCGCATCCCTTCGCCTACTACCGCCAACAGCCCCACTTCCGTATCTATCTGCAATGGTTTGAGATAGCCGTGCGCCAACTCCAGCGCCAGCGCGGACTCTATGGCCTCGGTCGCCTTTTCCAGCTCTTCGTTGCGAACGAGGAAGCAGAAGCTCTGCCGGTAGCTGGAACTCGACAACGCCAGAATCTCCACGTTCACGCGATCCAGTGCATCCACGGCCCGGCTCATGATCCGCAGTCCCCCGGCCGCACCGCTGGAAGGCTCCAGCGAAACCAGCGCCACGTTGGCCATGGATGTCACGGCGCGCGCACCGGCGTTGCCTGCCGCCAGCGAATCCACTATTCGCGTGCCCGGCCTGGAGGGCGCAAAACTGTTCTTGCTCCACACCGGAATCTTTCGCTCCACAAGCGGTGCCAGGGTTCGCGGGTGCAGCACCTTGGCGCCCGCATAGGCAAGTTCGGCCGCCTCGCTGTAGGTGATCTCCGCCAGAACCTTCGCGTTCGGCACCAGACGGGGATCGGCGGTCATAATGCCATCCACATCCGTCCAGATCCACAGTTCCGCGGCATCCAGCGCCGCCGCCAGAATGGACGCAGAAAAATCAGACCCGCCGCGGCCCAGGGTCGTTGGCCTTCCGTCCACCGTCGCGCCGTTGAAGCCGGTAACCACTGGCACTTGCCCGGCCCGCAGCATGGCACCGAGCCGCGCTTGCGACTTATCCGCTGTCGCCGCCATCAGTGGCGAAGCGTTGTTGAACACCGCGTCGGTGACAATCAGTTCCGCCGCATTTACCGGCGTAGCGGCAACGCCCTGGGTGCGTAAATAAGCCGCCACAAGGAGAATCGATAGTCGCTCTCCAATCGCGATGGCTTCATCCACTGCGCGCGGTGGCCGCTGGCCCAGCATTCGCATCCCGCTGGTGATGCGCTGGAACTCCGTCAGCAGTTCTTCCACGGCCGCGATCACCGGCAACCGGTCCGCTTCCGGCAGCAATTCCGCGATAGTCTCCAGATGGCGCGCGCGCAGTTGGTCCACGCCGCGCTGCATGCCGGCATCATCCGCCGCCTCGGCGTAGCGCGTGATTTCCAGCAGCAAATCGGTGATTTTCGACATCGCCGAGACCACCGCCACCACTGGCCATTTTGCCGCTTCCGCCGCTACCAGCGCCGCCGACGCCTTTATTCGCGCGGCAGAGCCAACGCTGGTTCCGCCAAACTTCATCACCAGCAGATTCTTCAAGCCTGTTCTACCTTCCTCAACGCATCAATCAGCCTCAATATTTCTTCTTCGACCTGTTCCAGGCTCAAACCCGTGGAATCCAGGTAATGGGCGTCTGCTGCCGGAGCCAGCGGGGAATTTTCCCGGTCGCGGTCGCGCGCATCGCGCTCCGCAATCTGCGCAGCCAGTTGTTCGGCGGGCACCTCCGGCTTCTCTCCGGACCGTCGCCGCACGCGCTCCCCGGAATTGGCATCCAGAAATACTTTGACGGAAGCCTCGGGGAAAACCACCGTCCCGATGTCCCGCCCTTCCATGACTACGTTCGAATTCCGCGCCAGCGCGCGCTGCAGTTCCACCATCGCGCGTCTTACGCCCGGCACCGCTGCCACTACGGAGGCTCCCGCCGTCACATCGGTTGCCCGGATCGCGTCGGTCACATCTTCGCCATCCAGCCGTACCAGATTCGGCGGCACCAGTTCAATCCGCACCCCTTCGGCCAGGTGTGTGAGGCCCGTGCCATCGGTGAGATTGACGCCGCGCCGCACCGCTGCCAGTGCCACGCTGCGGTACATGGCTCCGGTATCGATATAGGTATACCCCAAACGGTTCGCCAGCCGCCTGGCAATTGTGCTTTTGCCTGCGCCCGCCGGTCCGTCGATTGCGATTACCTGCCCCATTTGTTACTTCTGAAAACACTACGTTACCGCGCCTCCCGGCCTGGCCCTACAATAGCTGCATAAGCTCCTTATCCACCAGCGACACGGCCAGCCTGGTCACGGAACAATCCAACCCGGCTTCGGCAAGTATTGACCGGCTCAGCACGGAAGAAATGCTGGCTGTGATGAATTTGGAGGACCGCCGCGTCGCCGCATCCATCACCCCGGAACTCAGTGCCATTGCCCGCGCCGTGGACGCCATTGTGGCCGCATTCCAGGCCGGAGGCCGCCTCTTCTATATCGGCGCGGGGACCAGCGGACGCCTCGGCGTGCTGGACGCATCCGAATGCCCGCCCACCTTCAACGTCCCGGCCCACATGGTGCAGGGCATCATGGCCGGTGGCGAATCGGCACTCGTCCGTGCCACCGAAGCCAGCGAAGATGATGCAGAAAGCGGAGCGCGCGATCTGACGGCCCGCAGCTTTACAGCCCGCGACGTTCTGTGTGGCATCACCGCCAGCGGGCGCACGCCTTATGTGTTGGGTGCCATCGATCTCGCTAACCAGTTAGGTGCAACGACGATCGGCCTCTGCTGCACACCCGATTCTGCGCTTACACGCCGCGTGCGCATTGCGATCGCGCCTGTCCCCGGGCCGGAAGTCATCGCCGGCTCCACGCGCCTGAAGGCGGGCACTGCCACCAAACTGGTACTGAACATGCTGACCACGGGCGCGTTCATACGCCTGGGTTACGTCCGCGGCAATCTCATGGTGAATGTCCAGCCAAAGAACGAAAAGTTACTGGACCGCGCTCTGCGCATCATCCGGAGCGTAACGGGCGTTTCCGAAACTGCCGCGCGCCAACTTCTTTCCGCCGCCGATAACAACGTCCGCGCAGCCATCCAAACCTGGGAATCTGAAAATAATGGATAAATTCGTCATTCAGGGGGGCCAGCCCCTCCACGGCTCCATCGCCACCAGCGGATCCAAGAATTCGGCTCTGCCCGCTCTCGCAGCCACACTGCTTACCGCCGAGCCGGTAATTCTGGATCGCATTCCGCCCGTGCGCGACCTTCGCACCATGGAGCGCCTGCTGGAAGACATCGGCTCCACCGTCCATGTGGATGGGGAACGTGTGACCATTGAGACCCGCGAGATCGTTTCCCCCGAGGCACCCTACGAACTGGTGAAGACCATGCGTGCTTCGAGTCTGGTTCTGGGACCGCTGGTGGCCCGCGCCGGGCGCGCCCGCGTGTCTTTGCCCGGCGGATGTGCCATTGGCGCGCGGCCCATCAATATGCATCTTGCGGGCCTGGAACGCCTGGGCGCGAAGATCTCCCAGGAACATGGTTACGTGGAAGCGGCGGCACCGGGCGGCGGCTTGCGCGGTGCGCACATTGTTTTTGACCGCATCACTGTCACCGGCACGGAGGACATTCTCATGGCCGCGGTGCTGGCCAAAGGTGAGACGGTGATGGAGAACGCCGCGATGGAACCCGAAGTGGGCGACCTCATCGATCTGCTCATCCGCATGGGCGCAAAGATCGATGGCTCCGGCACCAGCACTCTGCGCGTGCAGGGCGTCACGGAACTCCACGGCACGCAGCACCGTATCATCGCCGATCGTATTGAAGCCGGCACCTTCGTTATCGCCGGCGCCATCACCGGCGGTGACCTTCGTGTCACCGGCTGCGTCCCCGAACACCTTGGCGCACTGCTCTCCAAACTCGCAGCCGCGGGTGTAAACGTTAGCCGGCCCGAGGAAGGCACACTCCATATCCACCCCGGCGGCAACATCGTCGCCGTGGACATGGAGACCAAGGAACATCCCGGCTTCGCCACCGACCTGCAGGCCCAGTTCATGGCCCTGATGACCCAGGCCAGCGGCATCTCCATTATCAGCGAAAATATCTTTGAGAACCGCTTCATGCACGCCCAGGAACTAATGCGCATGGGTGCCAATATCCGTCTCGATGGCCGTCGCGCCATTGTCGCCGGACGTAGCAATCTCACTGGCGCCGGGGTGATCGCTTCCGATCTTCGCGCCAGTGCTTCCCTGGTGCTTGCGGCCCTGGTGGCGAAGGGTGAGACCGTGATTGACCGCGTTTATCATATTGACCGCGGCTACGACCGCATTGAAACCAAACTCGCCGCGGCGGGTGCAAAAATCGAACGAGTAGACTAACAGGAAAAATAACCATGCAACACGCCCCCGGCTTTCTGAATCTGGTCAACGACGCAAAGAAGCATGTCCGCGAAATCGATATCGACGGCTACAAGGAAATGCTTTCGACTGGCCGGCAACACGTCCTGGTGGACACGCGCGAGAACGACGAGTACAAGGTGGGCCACGTCAAGGGATCGACGCATTTAAGCCGCGGCACCATTGAGCGCGACATCGAAGGCAAGTACCCGGATAAGGATACGACGCTGGTCCTCTACTGCGGCGGCGGTTTTCGTTCCGCGCTGGTGGCCGAGAGCCTGCAGAAGATGGGCTACAAGAATCCTGTTTCGCTGGATGGCGGCTGGCGCGTGCTGAAGGAATCGGGTTTGGAACTGGAGTAGGCGCCGCGCTACTCAGGCGGCGTCTTCAAATACAACCACCAGACGTTTGCCAAGCTGCGCCAGTGCTGCCTGAATCTTGTCAGGTTTCGCCGCGTCTTTCGGGTTCAGCATGCGCCTCACGACCGTCTCGCTCACGCCCAACTTCTTCGCCAGACTGGTGCGGGTGACCGCGTTTTCGCGCATCGCGAGATACAGTGCGAGTTTTGGGGCCAGGTATAAGGGCACACCCACCAGACGCTGCCCGCGCTTTGGTTTCGAAGGTACCGGAATTTCATTGCCTCTGGCAATGCGCCCGGCGATCGCCTCAGCGAGGCAATCCGCAGCCTGCCGGATAGCATCCTGGAGATCGTCTCCTCCGGTAAGAACTTCGGGCAAATCGGGGAAATTGACCCAATATCCCTTGCCGCTCTCTTCCGGATGAAAACCTGCCGGGTAGCTGGCGGTGAACATCAGAGCTCCTCTTTCCGAATTCCCAGTTGTTTGCACATGCCGGAAAGCAATCCAGGGCCGAGTGCCGTTATACCGGGCAGCCCCCCCATCTCCCCAGCCTGTCATTCCCTCTACGTTCGCCGGGAAGAGGGTTTGAAGGTCACAGACAACATGGTCGAATATCGTAATTCTCGCTGCTGAAGCGATCCGTTTACGGCATCCACCGCCAAATGAGCCAGAAGCACCTGGCATCGTGTTGCAGTGAGCGCGGCTTCGTTTACACCGGTCGCAAGCTGACGGATACTCAACGCACCGATAGGGTCATCAAGGCTGTTCGGGGGGGGTGGCTGATGCTGAATGCGCCAAAGTCTTCCTCATGTGCGCTCCAGCGTCTTCATCTGGCGAGGGAATCACGCCATAGAATTGCTCATATTTGCGAAGTTGATCAATAAGTATCATCGTCAGTTTTTTGGCAATCTGGGGGGACATTCGTATTTCACCAAGTTGCAGAACTTGGACGCTAGTAGGGAATACGGGATCTCCCAGCTCACCTAAAATCATCCGCAAATCCCAAGGTGACGTCATCACCTGAACGTCATTGGTATAGAGCGAAACGAATGTTGGTGATCGGCTCACAACTCGATCCGCTTGCGGGGGATGGTGGCTATCTTCATCCGCCGATTGCGGGTGTTTTCTTATCATCGACATGAGCCGTCCGAGCCTCCTTGACCTTAGCCAGCGGGGAACCTTCCAAAATGTATCCGGCGTGAGTTACAGTACTACAAAGAATTTTTTCTAGTCCAATGACCACTTGCTGAGCCTGGCCGGTATTACGGGATGCAAACCCCGTGACTCCCCATCGAGCGCCTGATAAAAAATCGGCGCTCTCCCACCACGGCCGACATGGCTGATTGACGCATAGCTCCGCTGGGGCAATCGAAACATGAAATCTTCCCCTTAGCGCCGAGACTAAACGTTCAAGCGTGCTCAGTGTAATATTCTCCTGTGCGGTTTCGATCCTTGCCACGGCAGGCTGACTCGTCCCCATAGCCATTCCGACTGCGGATTGAGACATTCCGCGGAAGCGGCGGAGATGAAGGAGGTTTTGCGCCACATGAAAACTCACGGCATTAAACCATTCGGATTTGAATTCGTCGCTTTCGTAGATTTCAGCGAGGGGGGAAGGCGAAGGGCGTGATACGACTTCCTCCTGGCCGTATTCCATCGGCAATGACTCTGGCCTTTTGGGCGTCAGTATCGTTTTCTGCGGTTTTTTTCTTACAGACGGCATGAACGTAGATTATCCTTTTTTCCTCTTTTGTTTCAGAGACATAAAAATACAGCCTCCAGCAGGACGGTTTGCATTTTAGGAGCCAAATCTTATCGTCTTTGCGTACGACCCGTGATCCACCTTTACTGTCCTTCAGTGTTCTCTGCGCCTCAGATACGCCGATAGATTCCAGCGTCATCATCTGGCGAACGGCCCCATTTGGGGGAGCTCCCACGCGCGCGAGAGACTTCGAAAAGGGCACCTTGTCTCCAGACTGAAGAACCTCATAACTTTTCCATCCCAATGACAAATCAGCAGGAGTTGGCATCTCATCTCATACTCTATAGAGTATACACATGCCACTATTGGTTTCAAATACTGCCCTATCTTTACCGTATCTCTTCGTTTTATGCCCCATAAAGCATATCGACAGGTTGGCTAGATCAAGCGGTTTTTCCGGTGGGGCGCGCCTTCCGGATGTTCGTCAACCGTTTGAGGTGGCCGCGGCGCACGCGGTTGACGCGTTCTTCATAGTTCGAGAGGCGCATGAAGCGGGCACTCTGTTCGCAGAACTCCTTCGCCATAGCCATGTTCTTTTCCTGCGGTGTGACCGCTCCGCTCCGAATGATGGCGTCATTGAACCAGCTGTTTTCGATTTCAAAACAGGCTTTCAGCACCTCAGAATTCCTCGCAATCATGCGAGTGAGAAAGATCTCGCCGGCGGAGTCGGGCTCCAGGCGTCGCGAGCGGGAGTCGATTGGGATAACGTTCATGGGATGTCCTCTTGCATGAACATTTAGCACGAGGTGGGCGCGAAACCACCTTGCAATACCGGGGCGCAGCACGTGTCTATACCTGCAAGCACCTTATTATCAACCGATTGAGGGTTGCGAGAAAATAAGTTTCCGAGGTGTGACCGGGGACTGCAGAAAAGGCTACACCACCACCCGTTCGTCCCCCTCACGCCGCGTTACATGCTCCCGGTCCAGATATTCCAGCAGCGGGATCGCGTACTTCCGTGAGACGCCCGTCCACTCCTTGAACTGCGCCACTGCGAAGCGCTCACCCTTCCGCTCCCTCAGCGATGCCCGCAAGGCCGCGAGTACGGGCGCATGCAGCACCAGATCTTCCGACACCCGCACCAGCTTTGTTTCCCGCAAAAGAATCTGCAAAATTGTTCGGGCACGCGCCGACTCCACGCCCGATGTCTTCAACACATCCACCACTGCGGGCGCAGATAACCCCGCCTGCTGAAACGCACGCTCAATCGCAGCGCGGGCCTGCTCTTCGTCCTGCTTCAGCACTACCTTGTGGCTGGTCAACCGCACCACATCGGCGTCCTGCGCCAGGTCGGCACTGCCAGTCAGCACGTGCTCGAAAACTTCCGCCGCGGCATCCGGCATCAGACGGCCCTTCAAATCCTGCTTCTGGATTCCCTGTAACAGCGGGTGTGTTTTGTGAAACGCGCGTACTTCCGTCGCCATCAATGTCCGCAGTGCCGCCACACGCTCCCGTGCGATGCGCCATTTGCCTGCGCTCTCTATCACTGTGGAATTCGGCAGCCGCGTCTCGCCCGTCAGTGCGATCAGATCCGACTCGGCGATCCCGTTGGAACGTTCACTCACCAGCAGTTCCACACGCGACTTCAAGTCACCGCCAGCCAGCCGCGTCAATCGCGCGGGCGCATCGTCAGCCGCCTTGTAGCGCCGCCCGCTTATCTCCACTACTATGCCGCCGCCAATCGTCACCACCGGCGAAAACATACGGACAATGAAGCGGTCGCCCGGCAGCAATAACACCGGCTCTCGCAGCACAATCCGCACCCAGGCCGAATGGCCCGGATCCAGCAGCGTTCGCTTATCCAGGAACCGTACTTCCGCTTCCACTTCCGCCGCGCCTGCGTGAAAGTGTACCGGCGTCCGGTTCCGCATCGGCTTGGCTGAGCGTAATAAATCCAGTCGGCAATCCACCTTCGTCACTGCCTGGAACAGCCCGGCCGCGGTCAACACCATGCCGCGATGAATCTCCGCCGGTTCAATTCCCGCGAGGTTCAACGCCGTGCGTTCGCCCGCGCGCGCCCGCTCCGCCGCCGCGCCGTAAACCTGAATCCCGCGCACCCGCAGCCGCTTTCCCGTGGGATGCAGTTCCACTTCCTGTTCTTTCTGCAAGGTGCCGGAAATCATCGTCCCCGTAACTACGGTGCCGAATCCTTTCATGCTGAACGCGCGGTCAATCGGCAGACGGAAACAGCCCCCTGCGGATTTCTCCTCCACCGCGCGCACCACCCGTTCCAGCTCACGCCGTAGTTCATCCAGACCCGCGCCCGTGGTGGAACTCACCGCTACTTTCGGTGCCCCTTCCAGGAAAGAACCTGCCGTGAAGTCGTCTACCTCCAGCTTCACCAGCTCCACAATTTCCGGGTCCGCAAGGTCTGCCTTGGTCAAGACAATGATGCCCGCCTTCACGCCCAGCAGCCGGCAGATCTCGAAGTGCTCCCGGGTTTGCGGTTTGATCGATTCATCTGCCGCGATCACGAACAGCACCGCATCAATCCCCGCCGCGCCTGCCAGCATGTTGCGTACAAATCGCTCATGCCCCGGCACGTCGATAAACCCGATGCGCAGGTCTTTCGCGAGTTCCAGATGTGCGAAGCCGAGGTCGATCGTGATCCCCCGCCGCTTTTCTTCTTCCAGCCGGTCCGCGTCGATTCCGGTGAGCGCCTTTACCAGCGACGTCTTGCCGTGATCGATGTGGCCGGCCGTGCCAACGATAATGTTTCTCATGGCGCCGCTTTCTACGTATTATCGGTGGCTCTATCTCGGGCCGCTCTCCGCGCTCTACCTGGGTTCACTGGTCTACTGCGCGCTGGCCATCATCGGCGCGTGGCGATACAAACGCAGCGGTGCGCCCAAACTCACCAAATTCCCGTCCGTCACCGTGCTTCGCCCGCTGGCCGGCGCAGCCGACAATACCGAGGCTAATCTGCGCAGCCTCTTCGCGCAGAACTATCCCGATTTCGAAGTCCTGCTCTCTGTCCACGAACCCTCCGACCCCGCCGGTCCCATCGCCCGCCGCGTGATGGCCGAGTTCCCGCACATCCCTTCGCGTCTCATCGTCGCCGGTGTCTCGCCGCTACCCAACGCCAAGGTCTGGAGCCTGCGTGCGCTGCTCCCCCATGCCCGCCACCAGCACCTCTTCATGTCGGATAGCGATGTCGGTCACACTCCCGATTCTCTTGCGATGGTTGTTGCAGAACTCGGGCAACCCAACGTTGCGCTGGTCACCTGCCCTTATCGCGCCGCGGGTGGCCCCAGATTCTGGTCACGCATTGAAGCCCTTGGCCTGAATACGGATTTCCTCGCCGGTATGTTAACCCAGCGACTTCTCAACGGCATGGATTTTGCCATCGGCCCCACCATCGCGACACGACGCGACGAACTGGAAGCCATCGGCGGATTCGAGATGTTACAGCGCTTTCTGGCCGAAGATTTTGTTATGGGCAATGCCATGCACGCCCGCGGACGTACTGTGATTCTGAGCCGCAGCGTGGTTGAGCATCACATCGGCAACGACAGCTTTGTGAGGAACTGGAAGCACCGGCTGCGTTGGGCACGCAGCACACGCCGCTCCCGCCGCATGGGCTACATTGGCGAGATCTTCACCAAGCCAGTGGCCATCGCGACTATTCTTTGGATGCTGGCGCATGGCGCATGGGGCCTGCTCATTATTGCGCTGCTGTTCCGCGCCGGGGTTGCGTGGGCCACGGCGGTCGAAATTTTGCACGACCCGCTGATTGCACGTTTCTGGTGGTTGTTACTGGTGGAGGACTACTCCAGCTTCGCGACTTGGTTGCTGGGCTTCTTCGGCAACAAGATCCTCTGGCGCGGACGGGAGTTAACGCTATTGCCCGATGGCAGCTTCCGGATGTGACTTCTATTCCCCCGGTTTTGCCGGCAGGATTATTTGTCATACGTTGCCTTTCACTCTTCCTCCCGATACCCTGCGACGTCCATCCTGGGTCAGGATTTCCCAGGTGCGCACGATCTCCGTCGAGCGAATCGGGAAGCGTCCGGGTGAGGCGGACCCCGAAGACATGGCACGTATCGTCGATCGACTGCTGGAGCTGATCTCATAGAAACAATCCGGTAATTCTGCCCCTCCGCCCTACTTCAGCGCCCCCAAAGTCTCAATCGCCTTCTCAATCTGCCGGTCGCCCGGCGCACGGAATCCGTCGGGGAACATTTCCGCCCTGACTCTCAAAAGGCCCCCGGTATAGACTGAAGGGCATGAGACGCAGAGATTTTCTGTTGGCATCGGGTGCGGCGGGTATCACTCTGGCTGCGGAACCCTCAGTTCCTCCGGTGACAGTGTTGTGCGGTGATCGTGCGGTTGCGGTGAAGGTGAGACCGCGCAGTGCGCAATCTGCTTCCGCAGACCTCTGGGTTCGATCCGCCGACTTACCGGACATCAATAGTTTTCACGTGAAGCCCCAGGGAGCCTGCAAAGACGACTTATGCATCCCGATCCCGAAGGCCATGAAGAGCGGTGAATGGTTTAATCTGAGCGGCTTCGCCCGCAAAGTTCGCCAACCGGTGGTGACGGATGCGGGAGTCTGGAGTTTCGGGGAAATTCCGATACTGCGCGGCGACTTTTATGAATCGCGTGTGGCCCCGGATTTTTCCGTTCCGGACCGCACCGGCAAGATCGTTCATCTCTCTGATTTTCGCGGCAAAAAAGTTTTGATTCTCACCTGGGCCTCCTGGTGAGGATGCCGCCTCGATCTGCCAGGCTGGCAGAAAGTATACGAAGAACTGAAGGGCAGTAATTTTGAGATTGTGGCCGCCGCGCAGGATACCGGGGGCGAGCCCGCTGCCGGAAAATGGTACGACGCGGCGAAGGCCACCTTCACCACGTTGATCGACAAGCAACACGCCGTGAGCACGGCCTACAACTTCATCAATGTGCCAACCGGTATGTGGATCGACGAGCGCGGCCATGTGGTCCGGCCCGCCGAACAGGCATGGACCTCCACCGGCGAGCATCAGTACGGTGACCGGATTCTGACCAAACAGGGAGAAGTCTACGTTGCCGCCCTGCGCGACTGGGTCGCCAACGGCGAGCGCAGCAAGTACGCCTTATCCGATGATGCGTATCGACAGAAGATGAAACCCCGCTCCGCCGCGGACATGGAGGCCGATGCCAGTTTCAAACTCGCGGTCTGGTTCCACGATCACGACAACCTGCCACTGGCGGCGAAGTACTGGCAACGCGCCCAGCAACTGAATCCAGGCGACTGGAACTATGCCCGCCAGGATTGGAGTTTTGCTCCCGGTGAAGCGGGCAAGAAGTGGATGCAGAAGCTACAGGGCACGGATAAGGACTACCAGTATTACCCGAAGCTGGAAATTCCGCGTTAACCAACTGCCGGATCATCCCCGCCGTAACCACCAGAGACGGCATCGTTTACTAAACGTGGTTGATCCGCCCGTCCGGCGATTGTTCCGGCCTTGTGGTTGTACGAGGTCGTCAATGTCGGCTGACAGACTGCAACGCCGCATACCTCGAATTGGCCATCCGCCGCAAGCTACCAATTGCCGCTCTCAACATCGCCTTATCGAGTGCGGCGAGGGTGGCAAGGCATCAACAGCATTTCCGGTATGAAGCGTCTGGCGCTTGTTCGCGTCGTACCCGCCTCGGGTAGGGGCGTCGGTCGAAGCCGGTCCATTCAGCCCTCACGGCGTGCCACCCCGCCGCGCACTCTGCGCTGCTGGAAGCCTTTCCGAATTACCGCTCCAGATAAGGTCAGGCTGTTGGGTGCGGGAAACATTTGCACACCAGTGGAACCAACCGAACCAAAGCCGGTGAGCGTTCCGCCGTGCCTTCGGGGAATGAGACGGTTCAATCCCGTCGGAACCGGCGGCGGAGCCAGCCCGTTGCAAATAATACCGGTGCCAGAAGCAGGAATGAACCGGGCTCCGGTGCCGCGGAGTCGTTGATCGAGAAACTGACGGAGGCGTAGTTGGCGGCACCCGTGTGGGCGCTTGAATCCGACCCCCACACAACCGCCTGGCGGGGGTGGGGGACAGTGAAAATGTCACCCTCGTAGTTGCCGATGCGCTCTGTACCGTCAATGAACAGCGCTGCCCTCTGGACGCTGGGATCGTATTTCAACTCATACAGGTGATAGCCCAATCCTCCAGCTCCAGGGTCCCAGCTTACGGGAATCAAATTGTCGACTCCGTCGAACCCCAAACTAACTGATGGTGTGGCTCCGCCGAAGTTGTTCGTGCCGAAGAACAGTATAAAGCGCTGCCCGGTACCTGTTTCGTAAGAAACGAACACCGACGGATTCGGGGTAGTGATGAGTGGGTCGAGAACCCGGAGGTTGGCGGAAAGTACCCATCCGTTTGCCTGAGCGGTGGCAACATCCGGGTTCGCGACGTCCCTGTGATAGTTGAGCAAACTTCCCGATTGGGGGGAAGGGTCTGACACATTCCAGGCGGGCGTGCCCGCGTCGTTCACCGCGCCGGCCACCGGGTTACCGGGAGAGCATCCTGGTAGGGCGCAGCTTGGTTGGGTCAGGCTCCAGCCCTGGGTCAGAGGATCGGTAGCGGCTACATAAGAAGCGATCATGTTTGCGGAGACAACCCATGGGGAAAGTGTAATCCCCGCAAACAGTGCAAGTTTTCTAACCATAACGTCAGGTTCTCCGGGAGGCTCTTTTTATCGCGAACGAGTCTGGCCTCACCAGTACAGGCGTAAGGGCGGTCCGGATTTGATCGTCGGGTGAAACTATTTCTTACAGCCCGCCAAGGCAGAGCCCTCGCAGCGAACCGGTTTCGCTCACGAGTCGATTCATGGGAGTTTAGATTTATTTACGGGCAGCACGTGGCGGCGCAGTCGAAGCCGACTCGGGGTGTTGGAGTTGCCAGAATTCCCCTGCCGGCACCTCAACTCGCTGCAGCTCATCCCTCACAGCCCGCCGTTCTCTTTTGTCCACTCCCGATCGAATTCAAACGAGTATGTCGGGATGACGAGTCTGCCTGCTGTGTCCGAGCAACGTCGGAAGCGCGGTCGATCGAAAGACTGGTCGATGGAGCCGGCTCTGCACCAGGCCGCGCATCACCGGCCGGGCGGGTAAACTGGTTTCGGAAGAAGAGCATTCGTGGAACGCGTCCGGAATGAAGTCAGAGCGTCGATGGTTGAGCAGGAATGAGGAATAAGGAGAGTCACATGAAGATCAGAACATTGTTGATTGGAGGGATTACAGCGGTGACGCTGATACCCGCGATGACTCTGGCGCAGGTTGGCGGTCCAAACCGCGCCCCCGGCCGCAGTTTCGCGCAGTGGGACAAGATCGAGATCACCGTTGAAACCAAATATGGCAATAATCTCGCCATCCTGCACGGCTCACCCAAGCTGGACACCACTCACCCCGACGCCGCCGGCGGTCGCGTTATGGCGCTCTATGGCCCGGATGGCGTCCTGATGGTGGATTCTCAGGACGAAGAGCTGGCACAGAAGACGATTGATGCCGTAAGAACTCTGTCGAAGGAACCGATCAGGATTCTGGTCACCAGCCACGCCCATCCCGATCACAGCGGCGGCGTGGCTCTCTTCCAGAAGCTGGGCGCAGTTCTGTTCGGCCAGGAAGATCTGCGTCGGGAAATGATGCCGGCCGGAAGCGCAGCTGGAGCGACCTCCGGTCCCATGGCGTTGCCAATGGTCACCTACAAGTACGACCCGGCCAACAAGGGCAAGCCCGCGGTCAAGGTCCAGATGAATGGCGAAACAGTGGATTTCATTCCGATGATGCCTTCGCATCTGGGTGCCGACACCATCATTAAATTTGAAAAAGCGAATGTCATCTATATCGAAGATTTCTATCGTAACTTCGGCTATCCGTTTGCCGACCAGGCCAATGGCGGCTCAATCAGTGGCATGGTTGAAGCCATCGACATGATGGGAGCGCTTTCTGACGACAATACCGTACTGGTTCCCGGGCATGGCACCCTGATCCACAAAAAGGATCTCCTGCCCTACCGCGCCATGCTGGTCGATGTCCTCGCCAAAGTCAAGACTCTGGTGGATCAGGGCAAGTCACTCGACGACGTGCTGGCCGCCAACCTGACAGCGCCGTATGACGCCAACACGGCGGGCGATGATCCGAGCAGCATCAGGCGTTATATCACCGCGACCTATTACGAAGCGAAGGGCCTGCCGCCGATCGTGAATGGCCGCCGAAACATGTCGTCGCCTGCCGCGCCGCCCGCTCCGGCGAGGAGATAACACGCCCGCTTATCAGCCGCCGGCAGAGACGAGCTACTGCGCCGGTTCTATTCGGAGTAGCGTGCCGTCTTGTTCCTCGGTCAAGAGGTACAGGTATCCGTCGGGACCCTGGCGGACTTCGCGAATCCGCTGCTTCAACTCGTAGAGCATCGATTCGCGCCGCAGTTCCTGGTTCTTCGCGTTGAACACGATACGTTCCAGATGACCAGTGCCAGGAATCTCGCCAGTACGCATCGCGCCTACAAAGACGCTGCCCTTCCACCTGGGGAAACGGTCGCCGGTGTAGACCGCCATTCCCGACGCGGCGATGGAAGGTAACCACACGACGAGGGGTGATTCCATGCCGTCAAGCGTCGGGTGCTCCGAAATATGCGGGCCCGCGTAGTCACGGCCAAAACTGATCAGCGGCCAGCCATAATTACGGCCCGGGAGGATGATATTGACCTCATCGCCACCATTAGGGCCGTTTTCGTTATTCCACAAGGCACCCGTGTCAGGATGAACCATGAGAGCCAGTGAATTGCGGTGCCCCAGGGTGTAAATTTCCGGTCGATAGCCGGCGCGTCCTACGAAGGGATTGTCGGACGGCACCGAGCCGTCATCACGCACACGAAGAACCTTGCCCCTCAGGCTACCGGGTTCCTGCGCAACGTTGGCGATATTACCGCCCGTCGCGACATAGAGCATGCCATCGCGCCCGAAGGCAATGCGCGCGCTGAGGCCAACGTTGCCCGGGTAGGCATCGGTGATAAGAATATCCTGTACGCCCACCAGAGCCCCACCCTCCAGCCTTCCGCGCGCAAGCACCGGGGCACTCTTTTCATCCTGCAAAGACTTGATGTAGGTGAAATAGACGAGATGGTTATCGGCAAACCTGGGGTGCAGGGCGACGTCCTGAAGACCGCCGAGTCCCTTCGTTCTCACCGCCGGAAGGCCGGTGATCGGCGTCGGGTCAAGCACGCCATTGCGAATGATTCGAAGTCGGCCAGGCCGTTCGGTGACCAGAATATTGCCATCCGGCAGGAATGCCAGTGCCCAGGGATGGACCAGACCCCTGGTCACGACTGTGACCTGAATCTTGTGTTGTTCCGCCGTATCCAGCACGAACGGGCCTGCACCCAGGGGGGGTGTGGGGATGCCGAAAGACGGCTGCTGGGCTTGGGCCGGGAAGAGCGCGGCCAACAGCAACGTCACCGTAAGCCAAGCCGCAGAATGTCGACTAACGAGCCGGAGTAGCCTCGGGACCAAAGTAAATATCCTCCTGTCAGCGTCATCAGTCTACTAGATCGCACCTCAACCCAAACTGCGCAGTTTCGTCGGGTCAATTTCTACTGCAGTCGCACCGTGATCAAATTGGCCTCCCGGCCTTCATCGAAGAGGTGAAAGCTTACGGTTCCACCGGGCAGGTCGAACGGCAACGGGCCGAGGTTAATTTGGTCGAGTCCAGGGAACTGTCCCTGCGCCAGTGCTGCGAGGACGGGAACCTGGCGCCCGTTTGCTGTCGCCGCAATTTGATTGGAGTGCCGAAGTCCAGTTCCGAAAAGTATCAGATAAGTTTGATCCCCAGCATTGCGGGGAATATCGACGGCGGAGAGTGTATTTACGTCGAAGACATAGCCAGTGGTCTGTTGGCCATCGGACGAAATACGCAGAAAGAGCGCGGCGGGAACTGATGAACCCGGGCTGAGCGTAAATATCCCGGCTGCAGAAGACGCTATGGTCGCGATGCCGGCTTGCGCGGACGCGCCACCGGACTTTGTAGCAACGATCGTCGCTGGTCCCGTGGCTGAACCTGGCGGGACCAGGAGATTGATCTGGCCCGGACCTGCGAAGAACAGTTGCGCAGCCCTGGTTGTTCCCGTGCTGTCGGTTAAATTCACGGAAGCTCCGGCCAGTGTGGTGACGGCCGAACCATCCCAGGATTCGTTGCGGAGTGCCAGTCCATTGCCGAAGAGTGTGACGATTGAGTCCTGTGCAAAGGTGCCTTCCAGGTAGCTGGCGGAGTTGAACGCCCGGACCGAACTCTGCAAATAAGATGGCCCCACATCGGACAGTGCCAGTGGGCGATTCGTCATGGCGCCGGTGGCACCGAAGGCGACACTGCCCGCATCTCTGACGGTGCCCCTGGTCTGTCCCGCAACATCAAGCGCAACGGCGTAATCGCCGTCTATCCCTGCTATAGAAAGAATCGCAGGAAACGGCACCCCCGCTCCCCTCGCCACGGAAGTGGTTGACAAGCCATAGTAACCATAGGCATTTAGTGCTAAACCGAGGTCCGCATTGGCGGATAGCCCCGACGGAGGCGCGATGCCTGGTTTCCCGGCATAGAGATTTCCTGCCCAGGAGATTCCGGAGGGCGAACCTGAAAAGATACTTCCGGACGCACTTCTGAATACGTTATCGGCCCATGTATTCCCGGTCGCCCCAGCCGAGAGAGCAATTAATCCGGAATCGACGAAGGTGTTGTGGATGAAGTTGATATCCCGCAGGTTGGGACTGATGAAGTCATAGGTCACGGCATTCATGCTGCCGCCAACGCCGGATCGTTCAAAGTAATTGTTGTAACAGTAGATACTGTTGGCTTCTTTCACCCGAATACCACCCGAGCTCAGAAAGAAGTTGCCGTAGCAAACGTTGTTGTCGCCGTTGCGAAAAACGAACATGGCGTCGGGATTATTTTTCATGGTGTTCCAGCGCAGAACGTTTTCCCGCGACTTAACAGAGATGGCCTCGCTGTCTCCCAGCCCCGTATCTTCGAAGTAGTTGTATTCCACAACCGTTCTTGAAATATAGGTGGACTGCGCTCCCTCTCCCAGCCGGATACATTCATTTCCGTTGTCTCCGCCGCGGCCTGGCATGTGCTGGCAGGAGTTGTGGCCGATTGTGTGATAGCCGATGACCGAAGGGTCGGCTTCCACCTCAATCAGGTTGCCCTGCGGCGCCGACGCAGGTTTATTCTGGAAATTGGAATACGTGATGGTGTTCCGTTGCGAACCGGCCTTGAGGTTTATATATTTCTGGGCTGAGTAGCCATTGAAGTTCAACTGTGTGAGGGTATTATTACTTCCCAGCACGGTGATCACGAAGCCCGGAATGGTGCCGGACGTGAACTGAAATCCGCTAAACGTAACATTGCTCCCCAGGATCGAAATCGCATCGGTGCCATTCAGATAAACTCCGCCAGGCGTCGCCGCCCGCACGGTGATGCTACTGCCGACGATTTTGATCGTGTTGTTGAGATACGTGCCATTAGCCAGAATCAGGACGTCTCCGGCCTGAGCGCTGTCTATGGCCGTTTGCAATTCCCTGACCGATGAAGTGACGATCTCTGCCGCATGGGCCGACCCGATTGACACCAGGGCGATGATTGCAAGGAGCCGGAATTTTCGTGATTTTATGGAACGGTACCCATGGGGGGCTAAGCGGTGTCGTCGCATTACCCCAATTTTATCTTGCGGGTAACCACTATGAAGGGCACGCGTGATGGTTTTGATTTCGGACAGCGAGCGGCGCAAGCCCCTGCCGCGTTTTCGGGCTCTCCGCGCCGCCCGAAAAATGCACCGGTCTTTCCGTAAATGGGCGCAGAACTGTCCGGATAACTTCCTTCATAAAGATGATGCGCGAGATTGCTGCCGCCGATGGGGTTCGACGCATTACCTGGCAGTGCGCGGTTGAGTTCAGGGTTTCTGCTCGAAATCCCGGTTGTTCAGCAACGCCCAAATCCAGCCCCCGAATGTCAGGACCATGAACGGATAGGCGAAGAAAGGCAGCGGAGACGCCGTTGGCAGCACTTGTTCTCCGCCGAATATTCGCGCCGAAGTGAACCCCATCAGGACCCCGGCAATCATACCGGCCACACGAGTCCAAAGGGCGAATTCTCCTGGAATACTGGTGAGCAGAAGGCCTGCCGACCATAAAGCCGCCCCCGCGCCAAACGAAGGCACGCTTGCCTGCAGCGTCAATGGGGCACCGGAAACGACGATTCCCTCCGCGATGGCGAAGACGAGGAACCCGGCGGCGACGCAATCGCTGCGTTTGCGAGAGAATTTCAGAGCTAAAATAGTCGCGGCCACTACGATCCCGACACCGTCTATTCCCCAAAAGGCCGCTCTGAGGTTTTGCTCCGATACAGCGGTTCCGGCAATGCCGAAAACTCCGCCAAAGGCAAGGCCGAGAGCCGCTATTTTGTCCGCGGAGTTTTTCATGGTTCTATTTACAGTACACCCCGAACAACTGATTTAAGGTTGCGCTTGGTGCGTACGGGCATTCCTGCTGTCTACTGCCTGTGGGGCCCCTCGGGCCAGTTGCGATGCGTCTGTGCTTTTCGGGTTCTGCGGGACGATTTCCCGTGGAACGACCGGGAGACCACCTGCAAATACCCGGATCATGCAGAACCATTACAAAAACCGCCCCAGCCGATCCAAACAAAAAAGCCCGCCATCTCTGGCGGGCCGAGCTAACCACTTTATTTTCTATGGTGCGGAGAAGGGGACTTGAACCCCTACGAGATTTCTCCCGCTAGCACCTCAAGCTAGTGCGTCTGCCAATTCCGCCACCTCCGCAAACCTGGGGCGTATGTATCTACTTCTTCTGTACGGGTGCCGCCGGTGCTGGCACCGGTGCCGGTATTGCCGTCGTCGGCACTGCCGCTGGTACTGCCAGTGCCGGAGCCGCCGACTTCGGTGCGCTGGCAGGCGCTCCGTGCCGCTCCAGCGTCGGTGTCGATGAAGCCCCCACATTCCTCGTGGCCAGAATCGACAACGAGATCGAGGTCAGCATGAAAAGAATTGCCGACAGAGTCGTCGCCTTCGACAGCAACGTTGCCGATCCGCGCGGTCCAAAGGCGGTCTGGGACCCCATGCCGCCAAAAGCCCCCGCCAAATCAGCCGCCTTTCCGCTTTGCAGCAGAACGACCACGATCAGGAAAAGGCACACCACTACATGTACGAAAGTCAGAAGGTAGATCACAACGACAACAGTATAGCAATCAACCCGCGGTTAGTTGAGCCAGTGCCCATCGGGCGTGCCCGGACACCTCACTATCCTCGGCATTTGCCAGCTTTTCCAGCGGTTCCCGAAATTTCTCCAGCCCCGCGTTTCCCATCGCCACCGCTACATTTCGCAGAAAACCCCGGTACTTCGCCCGGGCTACGGGTGTTTTCCGAAACAGATCACGGAACTCCTCTTCACTCAGCGCGGCCAGTCGCTCCAGCGGCGGCGCCACCTCGCCCGGTGCCAGTGCCGATTCGCGAGTTTGCGCCGCCCGCCCGTTCCACGGACAAACATCCTGGCAAATATCGCAACCAAAAACCTGCCGACCCATTCCCGAACGATGCTCTTCCGGGATCGGCCCGCGCAATTCAATCGTGAAGTAGGAAATGCACAACCGCGCGTCCAGCTCGAACCCTCCGCGAGCACTGGGAACAATCGCCTCCGTCGGGCACGCCTGAATGCACCGCGTGCACGTTCCACACCGTTCCGGGGGCGGGAAATCCGGCGCTATCTCCAGGGTAGTCAGCAACTCACCCAGGAACATCCACGACCCAAGCTGCTGGTTGATCAGGCAGGTATTCTTCCCAATCCATCCCAGCCCTGCCTGGCGTGCGAGCGAGCGCTCCAGCAGGGGCGCGGTATCCACGCATGCACGCCATTGAAAGTCTTCTGTTTCCAATAGCTTATGGGCAAGGGCGCCCAGCTTGGCCCGCATTAGCCCGTGGTAGTCCTCGCCCCAGGCATAGCGCGAAATCCACGCCCGCTCGGTATCCGTGAATGCAGTCGAATAGGGCTCCGGCCCGTTATAGACCAGACCCACACAAATCACCGATCTCGCCCCCGGCAAAAGCGTCCCCGGTTCCCGCCGCAAGTCCGCCCGGTGGTCGGTCAGATACCCCATCTCACCCGCCATCCCGCGATCCACCCAATCCCGGAAACGCTCGAAATCAGGGGGTTCCCCCACTCCTGCAACACCTGCCGAATCGAACCCGACTTCTGCCGCTAAATTACGGACAATACTACCGGTTATCCCTCGTGTTCCGCCGCCGGGAGCTGCCAAGTCTATCCCCTTCCGGCACCTGGGGGTACCGTTTAACCACTGTATGCCCCAACGGACCCCTTTCGGGCACAGCTTAATGTTTTTTCATCGAACTATACAGGCAAAACGTCATATGCTGATGGGGATACCGCAAACTGGGGAGAAGTTACATCCATGCAGAAGCCAATTAAATATGTCGAAAAGGCCGTCACGGCCACCGCGAACGTCGCCTGGGGAGTGTTCAACACCCTGAACTCGATTCGCCCCAACGCCTCTTTCATCCCGAAATGGTCTGACAAGCCCCTGCTGAAGTCGTGGGAAAAGCAGAAGCCGCCACTCGGCTGGCCGCGCACCACAGATTCCCTGTGCCCCAAGTGCATCCCTGAGATGCGCAACAAGATTCTGAACGGCGAATTGCCGGTCGATGTTCTCCGCAACGACAAGATGGGAGAAATCAAGGCCCAGATCATCGAGCGTGACGGCAACATCTACATGGTCAAGGATTGTCAGATCCACGGTCACTTTGAAGACCTCATGTCCATGGACCCGGCCTACTCCGAACACCTCGAACGGACCTTCCCCGGTCGCGATATCCGCGCCCACAACGACAAAGGCCTCCACGACCACGGTTCTTCCACCGTGACCCATGGCCGCGGTTCGGTGCTCACCATCGATCTGACCAACCGCTGCAATATGATGTGCGACCCCTGTTTCATGGATGCCAATCAGGTCGGTTTCGTCCACGAATTGACGTGGGAAGAAATCAAGACCATGCTGGACAACGCGATTACCATCAAGCCGCGCCGCCAGATGTCGGTCCAGTTCTCGGGCGGAGAGCCCACCCTGTCCCCCCACTTCTGCGCCGCCGTTTCCTACGCCCGCAAAGTTGGTTACAACAGCGTGCAGGCAGCCACCAATGGTATCGAATTCGCCAAGGATCCGGAATTCGCGAAGAAAGCCGCCGCAGCCGGTCTGCGTTACGCGTATCTGCAATTCGATGGAGTGGGCAACGCTGCCAACTCGCATCGTGCGGTCGGCAACCTGTTTGACGTCAAACTGCGCGCTATTGAAAATCTGCACGCCGCCGGCGTCGATATCGTTCCCGTCATCACCATCATCAACGGCGTGAACAATGAGCAGGTGGGCAAAGTCATTGAATTCGCCCTCGCCAACCCGAAGAAAATTTCCTTCCTTTCGTTCCAGCCGGTATCGTTTACCGGTCGCGACGAAGAAATCACCGATGATCGCCGTATCGCCCAGCGCTACACGCTGTCGCACCTGGCGCACGATGCCAAAAATCAGGTCGGTATGGGCGAGCCCACTCGTGACTGGTTCCCCATTTCCTTCATGAGCACTTTTTCCGATTGGGCCGATCTGGTGCACGGGCCTGACGCGGAATGGGGCCAGCTGAGCTGTGGTTGCCACCCCAACTGCGGCACCGGCATGGCTGTCATGATCGATAAGGAAACCAAAGAATTCCGTCCCGTGACGCAGTTCCTGAACGCTGAACAACTGGCCAAAGACATCGCGTCGGTCAATGACGCCGCCCGCGGCAAGTTCCTCTCTGTGTTGGGCGTCACCCTCGCGTTGCTCCGCAACTACAATCCCTTCGAAGCTCCCAGCAACTTCAAGCTGAGCGACATGCTAATGAAGTTCGACAAGTGCTTCGGTGCCTCTGGCCATGACTACGGCAAGGTGACCGGTGACCGCACCATGGATGACATCGAAAAGCGTCGCCGTGATCGCTGGAACTTCCTCTTCATCGCCGGCATGTGGTTCCAGGATCTTTTCAACTACGATTTCCGCCGCACCGAACAGTGCATCATCCCCTACGCCACACAGGAAGGTGAAATCAGCTTCTGCGCCTATAACACCGGTGTGGGCTGGCGTAATATTGTGGAGAAGATGCACATGACCGCATCGCTCACCAAGTGGTATGAGGAGAAGGGTCGCCACGAAATCTTCGCCGGCAACAAGGAAGTGCCGCTGGCTTCACACGAGCACTCACTCATCCTTGATATGGGTGCGGTGAATGCAGACCGGCAGCACGATCTCGACGACAAGGGTATTGCCCGTACCGCTCGCGACGAAAAGATTCGCGCTCGCGACGAAAACATGCGCCGCAAGTCCGCCGAAGACGCAAAGATGGCCAAGCTGTACCGCGAAGTCGTTCTGAAAGAGAAGGCTCCCGAGGGTGGCTTTGTGCCGCTCAGTGCACTGGGTGGAATCCAGCCCGCCGCGCCCCGGCCGGTAGTGAAAGAAGAAGTTCGCGAAGAAGTCGGCAGCTTCGGCGACTAAACGAAAACGCCATTTACGATTGAGCAAAGGCCGTCGGGCAACCGGCGGCTTTTGTGTTTTTCAGGTAAGGGCCATTTGGCTGCCTGGCGCCATACTTCCGAACGTCGCCTGAAGTATGGCTGACCCTGGGGTTCGCTTTCGGTCAGGCTGGCTGCAATACAGCAAGAGGCTTGCCCGTGGCAAGCGAATACAGAACATCCGGGCAGTAGTCCACGCCATTCGGCCACACAATCGTCCCGGCATCGGCGTCTACTTGCACTTGTCTGAAAAATGCGACATCCGCCAGTGCCTTGAATAACCCGCCCCGGCCAACCGCGCGGTCGCGGAAGTCGATTTTCCCCGACGCACCGTCGCTGAAAGTCAGTTCCAGCGTGTAGCCGTCCACATATCGGACATTTGTAATTCGTGGCAACATAGTCTTATCGCAAGGGAGCAATTTTCGATGGCCCTTCCTCAGTATGCAACTTTTGCCAGTTCTGCATCAACTCCCCCTGATGTCGGCCCGCCCATTCGAATACCATCGAGGCTGCGCGGTACGGCAGCGATCCGTTCAAAACCGCGATCGGCGCGATTCCCACTTGTGCTTCGTCGCCGGCATAACAGGCATGAAAATGCGGGGGGTCGTGATCGTCGAAATACATGCGGATCACGATCCCAAAAAAGCGGGCTAATCTCGGGCATTCGCGTCCGCCCTATTGCAGCATCGCCGTCTTCACCGGTATCGCTCCCGGATTCACTGGCTTGAAGCGCGCAAACAGAGACTCGTGGCTTACTCTGGTCCGAACCGCGCAGACGCCCGTTTCAGCTTCCGGAACATAAACCACCATTGCCAGTGCCCCTTCCATCTGGCACGTCCCGTGGATGAATCCCAGCTCCGGCACCTCGAACAGGGAGATCCGCGTGACGCTGATCTCCGGCGTCGCGAAAAACTGCTGGCCGATCAATTCCAGCGTGTCTCGCAGGCGCGACGCGGTATACTTCCGCCCCATTCCCATAAATGCAGGATCATCAAAGAAATTCGCGAAGAAAAAATTCATGAAGTCGGACAGGTCTTCGTCGGTGGAAATACGACTTCGCAGAACCGCGGCTTTCCCGGCGAGTGTCATGGCATCAATCTCCCTCTACAAAAGCATCTGGCGGGACAAGGAGGTCACAGCGGCCAGCCGCCGCGCAACCTGCTCGTCCGCGGCACCATGACAGGGCCACGCCTCGAACTATTTCACCACAAACAAATGCGGCACAAACCGGCTGGTATTCGTCGTCACCGGGCCATCTGACTCCCGAATCCCCATCCCCGCCGCCTCGCCGTCGATCACCCAGCTTCCAATCACCGGCCGTTTCCCGTCAAAATCCGCCAACGGTGCCGCCGCCTGGTATACGTAGCCTTCTCCGCCGTAGTCGCCTGGCGTCTCCATCTGTGCACCCGGAGCCACCAGCAGAATATTGGCCCCCTCGCGCGATAGCCGCGGCTTCCGCACATACTCCCGCATCTGCCCCGGGCCATCCAGCCGTGCCTCCACCAAATTCGGATGCCCCGGAAACATCTCCCACAAAATGGCGAGGATACCTTTGTTGGAAAGCACCATCTTCCACGCCGGTTCTATCCACTGCACCTCTACAGCCGGGTCCAGCGCATGTTTTCCAAACTCTTCATGCAGCAGCCATTCCCACGGATACAACTTGAAAATGCTCCGTATGCGCTCCCCGCGGGCATCTACAAACCACCCTTGCCGCTGGTCCCAGCCAATGTCCTTCATCAACAGGGAACTGGTGGACAATCCCGCCTGCATCGCCGTGTCGCGCAGATAGGCCACGGTCATCCCGTCTTCGTTATCTGCGAGGTGTGCGAAGGATAGTGGCCCGTGCAGATAGCCACTCAACTCTTTCCACTTGGCCACCAGCCGTTCATGGATGGAGTTGAACTGGTCTGCCCCGGGAAATAACTCCTCCAGCCAGTACCACTGCACCACCGCGGCCTCCAGCAACGCTGTCGGCGTATCCGCGTTGTACTCCAGCAATTTCGGCGGACGTGCGCCATCCCAGGAAAAATCCATGCGTCCGTAAATCGCCGGAGGTTCTTCTTCCCATGCCCGGCAAATCGCCGGCACTGCCGCCGCCGGAATTCCCAATGCCGCGAAGCGGTTGTGATCCATCACATACTGCACCGCTTCCAGGCACTTCGCATGAAGATCATTGGTCGCAGCTTCCAGTTCATTAACCTGCGCGGCATTGAACTGGTAATAAACGGACTCATCCCAGTAAGGCTGACCGTTCACCGAGTGGTAGATCAGCCCCTGCTTCGCTACCTTTTCCTGCCAGTCCTGGCGCGGTTGTATCGTTTTGCGTTGCATGATTTACGCACCACCCCCAACGCCTTCACCCGTGCCGCCGAAACCGCCCCGCACCACCGAACTTCCTGGTGTCGCCGAATAACGGCCGCCGCCCACCATCGACCCGAGCGCATAACCAGCCCCGCCGTAATACCAGCGATAGGGCAGAAAGACGGGGCCGAATCCATGGCTCCCCGTACGCTCCGTGCGATCCCCGTCACCGCACAAACGTTCTTCCACCACGCGGTTGTTCTCGTCCACACACCTCGATACTTCCTTCCTGCCACCGCAGCCCGTTAGCGCAGCGGCCATGGCGGAAGTCAAACCAAGTCTGACCATCGCCGATCTTTTCATCGCATTCCTTTCCTCGTCTGTGGCCATCCATAGGATGCAGACATCGGCCCGAACGCCGCGAAAATCGCCCGCCCCACACAACCACCCTACCCCCCCGTTGACCGCACGCCCCGGCGGGAGTACCCTTAGAGGTAGCCGCAAAGGGTCCCGATGAGCCGTTACGTTCCAGCCCGCCACTACATCTCGTTCGGAGTTGTGGCTCTGGCGTTGGCCGCGTTCTGTGGCTGGCTCGGCTGGTCGTGGCACCCTGCCTTCATCCCCGCCGCACTATTCTGCGTCACCGCCGGTCTGCTCTTGTTCCTTGCCACACGTCCTGAAATCAAGGTCTACGACACGCATCTCGAAATTGGCAAGCGCATCATTCCGTGGCAGGACATCCAGCGCATCGACCGCACCGGCTGGCTCTCGCCCCTCCTCATCAATCTCAAGTTCTTCAATGAGGCCGATATGATGTTGATCTACCCGGGCGAAGTGGACTGTTGCAAACATCTGCTGCGCGCATTGCGCCAGATGTCCACCGGTGCCCTGATCGACGGCGTACCCTGGCGTCAGTACTGGGGTGAACTCCTCGGCGGTGGTGTGCCCCGTCCAGTCGAAACCCCGCGCTATCGCGTGCTGCGGCCGGAAGATGAAGAGGAAGTGGAGCGCCTTTACTTTCTGCTGAAGACCGTTGGCCACATTGATCCCCGCAACTCCGGCGATGAACGATAGAACTTCCGAATCCCGCCGTCAGTTCCTCACGCAGATGGCAGCGGCTGTTCCCTCCCTCTCCGCTGCGTCGGAAATGGTACGGCGCAAGTCGGCCTCACCTGTAGAACTCACTCGCGAATGCCTCCGGCGCATTGAGAAGTACAACCCCAGTCTGAACTGCTTCATAACCGTGATGGCGGAGCAGGCCATGGCACAAGCGAAGGAACTGGAAGCGGAGCGCCAAAAAGGCAAACTGCGCGGACCCCTGCACGGCGTCCCCATTGCGCTGAAAGATCTCTTTGACACCGCCGGCGTTCGCACCACCGCCGGCAGCGCAGTATTTCTGAATCGCGTGCCCACCCGGGACGCAGAAGTTGTCCGCCGCCTCAAAGCCGCCGGTGCCATCATCCTCGGCAAGACCAACATGCACGAATTCGCCTACGGTGCTACTTCCGTCCCTTCCCACTTCGGCCCCGTGCACAATCCCTGGAACCTTGCGAATATTGCCGGCGGATCATCGGGTGGCTCGGCTTCCGCCGTCGCCGCTGAACTTTGCTACGGTGCCCTGGGTTCCGATACCGGCGGCTCCATTCGCCAGCCGTCGGCGTATTGCGGTATCGTCGGCATCAAGCCCACCTATGGCCGCGTCAGTACCCGCGGCGTGGTTCCACTCTCCTTTACCAACGATCACATCGGCCCCATGGCGCGCAGCGTGGAAGACGCCACCATCCTGTTAAATGCCATCGCCGGCTACGATCCTCTGGATTCCAATTGCCTGGATGCGCCCGTACCCGATTACCGCCTCGCTTTGCAGGCTAGAGTTTCCGGCCTGCGCATCGGCATTCCCCGTGCCTTATTCTATGGAGGCCTCGATCCCGATATCGCTTCCGCTGTAGAGGCCGCCACCGCGGTGTTGAGGAAACTCACCGCCGGTATTCGTGACGTCCGGTTGCCCGATTACGGCAACGTACCCGTTACCGCAGCCGAAGCCTGGGCGTATCATCTGCCCTACTACTCAAAGACTCCGGAGTTGTACCAGCCCCAGGTTCGCACGCGACTCGAAGGTGGCCGCAACATCACCGCGGACCAGTACATCGCCGCTAAACGGGAGGTTGATCTGGTGCGCCGCACGGTCCGCGAAGTATTCCGCGACGTCGACGTTCTCATCACACCTACCACCGCCATCCCGCCCGATACCATCGAAAACGCTGACCCCAAAGTTCCGCCACCCGGCGGCGTAGCCAACTCGCTGCGCAACACGGTACCCTTCGATATTTACGGACTGCCCACTATCTCCGTCCCCTGCGGCTTCACCCGATCGGGTATGCCCATCGGTTTGCAGATCTCCGGCAACCATTTGGCGGAGATGACGGTTATTTCCCTGGCGCGCGCCTATGAGCGGGCTACGGAATGGCATACGCGCCGTCCACAGTGCTGCGTCGCATAGACTTGCCTTTTGAATTTCGTCCCATTGGGCATGCGACTGCAGTCGCGTCCGCGCCGCACCTGCCCGGCTCGTTTCTGCTGTTAGTGGCACACGCAGCCATCGACCGGGCGGGTTTTGTTGTGGTCCGCATCATCTCCGCGCGAGCCGCAACACCAGCAGAACGAAAACGATGTGAAGAAAACCATGAGGATCGCTGAAACCAGGACGCCGGTTAGAACGGTGGCGATGACGCGGGAAGACGCTGAAAAGTGGTCGCGATGCAGGGAAGGCCCGGAGTCTACCCGACGCATGGCATCCGTCCGCGACGAAGACTTTGACACCAGTGATATCCCGGAGGTGAAAGATTTCAGCAGGTTTGCTCGGCTGATTGATCATCCGGAACACCCGCTTTACGCCCCCTGACCCAGTCGGTAACGATACGGCTAAACGCGGCTGATTGCACCAGGCGCTCGAACGGGAACTGGCCGCACAGTGATCCGGCCCGGGCCAGACGAACTCAAAATGGCAAGATCTTGCCTCCTCGCCGAAAGACTATCAGGCGCTGCGGGAACGTCTGCAAGAGAAGCCTCGTCGCCACCAAAGTTGGTTCGGGCCGCTCACGGGTGACTGGTTTTCAAGCTAAAACAGCCCAACGTGATAGCGTGTAATTATCTGCTTTAAGCATGATGGAGGTTCCACGATGATCGACCTGAGAGAAGTTCGCTCGGTTACTGAGTTCCAGCGCAACATCAAAGACTACGTGGGTCGGCTCAAGCAGAATAAGACACCACTGGTGCTCACCGTCAATGGGCGCGCCGAGTTGGTCGTTCAGGATGCCGGAAGCTATCAGTTGATCCTTGAGCGTTTGGAACGAGCTGAGACCATCGCCGCAATCCGCCGCGGCATGAGCGTTGCTTACGAAGGCCGGATGATGCCCCTCGAAGATGCAGCCGCAAAGCTTCGGGCAAAGCATGGCCTTTGACGTTTTCATCACAGATGAGGCCTTTGCCGATCTGGATGCGATGACCGGCTTCATCAAGCGCAGGTAAGTCTGGGCCTTGCCCGGAAGTGGTTTACGGGAATTCTCGGTGCGATTGAGACTCTGCGAAAGATGCCGGCTCGGTGTCCACTGGCACCCGAGGCCGAAGAACTCGGAGACGACGTGCGGCTTCTCCTCCACGGCAAAAGGAACCGGGCCTACAAGATCTATTTCAAGATCAACCAAACTACTGAATCCTCAGGGTGGGTGCGGGTGTTTCATGTCCGGCACTGGGCTAGAAAACCGCTGACCAATGAAGATCTTGATGAACTAATGGACGATCAACTGGAGCGGGCCCACGAGGATTCTTGAGTTTGGCGGCAAGGTGCGATTGACTGGGACACAGAACGTCTGTTGGATCCAATCGTAGAGGAAATCCGGAAATTTCGGGAAGAGCATGCGGCGGGTTTCAACTCTGACGTGGAGGCGATCTTCGACGACATCAAACGAAGCGAAAAAAGCGTTCATGCCCGCCAATGCTTTAGATGCGCTGGCGAACCTGGCCGCGGCGTTCGATCATCACCACCGCAACAATCCGTTCGGCCCGGTCTACCTGAAAGATGACCCGCCGGCCTCCCAGCCACGATTTCCGCAGCTCACCAGCGCCAGCCAGCGGCTCCGGGATTCGCGGATCGAATGGATCCTGCGCCAGTTGCTCCAGTCGCCGCAGTACACGCTGTTGTGTCGGTCGGTCCACCCGGTCCACATCGCGCTCCGCACGCCGCGACAGTTCTACCTTAGTAGTTCACAAACCGCGCGTCCGCCGGTACTCGTCCAGCGTGATGGTGCGGTCGTTGCGGATAACATCCAGACCCTGGGCGATCCCGGTGAGCGTTCCCGCACTCGGGATTTCTCCCGGCCCGCTGATCTCCGCCACTGCCGGATCGGCTTCCGACTTTTTTCAGTCACCGCCGGGCAGGGAAAATAACCTCAACCGAATCAACCGCTTATAGCGAGCCCGGCCTTAAAACCCCCAATTCGCGTTCCATAATGTGATCGGGATGGTCAAAGAATCTCTATTTCCGCCGCGTACCGCCTTATCCGCAATGGCGCCCGAAATGTCTCCCGCTCCCTCCATGCCGGGTTCACCGCATGCAAATTTGCCGAACGAACCTGAGATGTCATTGAAAACAATGGAAACGCCCTCTCAGGTTCCGCAAGCGACGGCCGCAGCTCTTCGCCCCGCCGCCCGCACCGCACTTGACTTTACCCTCCCGGTCCTATACCTTCGATCTAATTCATTTCCGGGTTTAATAGAGGGCCTCAATTTGAAGACACTCCTGTTTTTGTGTGCCACGGCAATCTTATGCCCCGCGCAGAATGTGCCCGATGTGGCGCGTCTGCTGGCAGACGTAATTAGAATTGACACCAGCAACCCGCCGGGCAATGAAGGTGCCCTCGCAGAATTTCTGAAGTCGCGTCTGGCACCCCTCGGTTTCGAAATCGACATCATTCCCACACCCCAGGCGGGCAAGGCCCATCTCGTTGCGCGCCTGCGCGGTGACGGCAGCAAGCGCCCCGTCCTCATCGCCGCTCACGAAGATGTGGTGGGTGTTGAGCGCGAGAAATGGTCGGTGGATCCCTTCGGCGGGGTCATCAAAGACGGCTACGTCTGGGGACGCGGCGCCATCGACTTCAAAGGCGGAATGGCCGTCTTCCTCCAGGCCGTCATCGACATCGCCAAATCCAAACGTCCCCTCGCCCGCGACATCATCTTCGTCGCCGAGGCCGATGAAGAGGGCGGCGCCTATGGCACGCGCTTCCTTGCTGAAAAGGCATGGGACAAAATTGATTGCGAGTTCGCCCTCAATGAAGGCGGCTGGATCATCAAAGACGCCGCCGGCAAAGTGCAGTACGTCAGCATCTCTACAGCAGACAAATCCGCTGTTTCTCTGGTTTTGACCGCGCGCGGAACCTCCACACATTCCTCCATGCCTCTGCCCGACAACGCCATTTTCGGCCTCTCGCGCGCCATGGTGAAGGTATCCGAATACAACACCAAACCCAGGCTCACCGAATCTACCCGGCAGTTTTTCATGACACTTTCTGAAGTCTCGGCGGAGCCCCTGAAGACCCACTTCCGCAATCTGGCTATCAGTAGCGATCCCCAGCTGGTCGCGGCTGCCGACAAAGCCATCAGCCGGAATCCTCTGCTGCACGCCATCATGCGGAACACTATTGCACCGGTCTTTATGAACGGCGGCTTCCGCGGTAACGTCATCCCGGGTTCCGCCGACGCGACTCTGAATTTCCGCACCATCCCCGGCACCACTGCCGAAGAACTGATCGCAGAGATCAAAGCCGTCATTAACGATCCGCGCATCGAAATCAAGGTCGCCCCCGGCGGCGGGCCACCCATAGTTCCCAGGCTTGCGGGCGAATCAAAAGCCGAATCAAAGAAAGATACGCTGCTTTTACGAAGCACTCAGCAAGCACGCGAAACTTACCTGGCCGCAAGCCCGCGTCACTCCCTATTTGTTCCAGGCGGGTACCGATGCCGGCGCATGGCGCGCCAAAGGCATCCCCGTTTACGGCATCTATCCCTACCCCATTAGCGCTGCTGATCTGGAACGTATGCACGGCAACGATGAAAGAGTTCCTGTAGATTCCCTGGTCTCGGGTCTGAAAATGATCACCAACACGTTGCTGGAAGTAGCGGCGAAGTAGAAGTCGAGGAGAAAATGAACACGACAAAACTCGCTTTGGTAGTACTGCTGGCCGTGCCGTTCGCCGCGCTCGCGCAGCAAACCGCCATTCAGGGAACGGTTCACGACGCCTCCGGTGCCGTGATTCCCAACGCCGCGGTGCGCGCGCAGTCCACTGCCGGTCGTGCCTTTAGTACAAAAGCGGGTGCCGAGGGTACCTATTTCTTCCCCGCTCTCGAAGCCGGCGAATACAAGGTTCGCGCACAGGCAGAGGGCTTTGCCCCGGCTGAGCGCACCATCATTCTTTTGGTCGGGCAGGTCGTCACCGGGGACTTCTCCCTGCGCCCCGCTACCGCTTCCGAAACGGTCGAAGTGGTGGAGTCTGCCGCCACCATTGACGTCAGTTCCTCTCAGGTAGGCGGCAACGTTGATACGCGCCGCATGAGCGAGACCCCTCTCAATGGCCGCAACTGGATGGAACTCGCCATGCTGGTGCCCGGCGTTACCGCCAACGCCGTGAGCACCGTGCCGCTGGGTAGTGTGAGTCAGGGCAAGTACCAGATCAACGTAGATGGACAGCAGGTGACGCAAAACGCTGCGGGATCGGGTTTCGGCCAACCCCAGTACAGCCGCGAAGCTCTGGCCGAATTTCAGGTGATAACCAACCGCTTCGATGCCACCCTGGGCCGTTCCTCGCAACTGCAGGTCAATGCCCAAAGCAAGTCCGGCACCAATCAGCTTCATGGTTCCGCTTACGGCTACTTCCGCAGCGACAGCTTCAACGCGGCCGATCCCGTTGGTCAGCGCGTTCTGCCTTATTCCGACAAGCAATATGGCGGCACCATCGGCGGTCCATTTAAGACCGACAAGCTTTTCTTCTTTGCCGCCTACGAAGGCGAGAAGCAACCGTCAACGGTCATCATGGCACCCATTGGTTTCAACCAGACGTTCAGTTTCGGTAACGATTTCAGCACGCAAACCTGGTTGACGCGTGTGGATTTTCTGGCTACCAGCAGCATCAAGCTTTCAGTCCGCCTGAACGGTGCGCAGTGGCGCAATCCCTTCGGCAACGTCGATGGCAGCAGCCATCCTTCCCGCGCCGCCAACCAGACCCGCGACGGCATGGGCGCGGTCTTCAACATGAACTGGAGCATCAAGCCCACCTTCCTCAACGAAATCAAATACGGCTACAACTATTTCGAGTGGACCAACAACCAGCTCGTCAACAGTATCGAAATGCGTTTCCCCGGCATCACCATCGGCGGGCCCTATAACTATCCGCAGATCTTCGACCAGCACACCAACCAGGTCCGCGACGACATGTACTGGTATCGCGGCAAGCACAGTGTGCGTGCCGGAGGCGAGTATCTGGCCAACAACCATACCGGCTACTTCCAGCAGAATGTTCGCGGCCTCGCCAACCCCATTACTGCACTCCCCGCCAACATCGCCCAGTTGATTCCTGTATGGAACGATCCCACCACCTGGAATTTTGGCGCCATCGCGCCGCTGGTCAGTTCCTATACCCAGGGCTTCGGCGATTTCACCGTTGATATTCCCCGTAATATTGTCGGATTTTGGCTACAGGACGACTGGAAGCTGAACCCCAGACTGACCGTCAACCTTGGCATGCGTTATGACAACGACATCGGCATCTGGTATACCGCACCTCTGAAAACCGGCATCCTGCCTGCCCGCGGCGGCGAGAACAAAAACTTCGCTCCCCGCATCGGTTTCGCCTACGACCTGACGGGCGACCGCAAGACAGTTATCCGCGGCGGCGCGGGTCTCTATTATGCCGATATTCAGGCTAACCAGGTGATCGACCAGCAGGTCTTCAACGGCGAGCGGTCCATTCAGGCCGCTGTGAACCGGACCGCAACCCGGAACATTGATCTGGCCAAACCCTTCGGTGCCCTCACCGGTGACGATTTCGTGAGTGGCAAGGTTGTAGCGCCGCTGCAAAACATCCAGATCCTGGCACCCGGCGCGCAGACCCCCTATTCCTTCCAGATGTCCGTTGGAGCAGAACATCAGTTCGGTAAGGGCTGGACCTTCTCGGGTGATTTCGTCACCTGGCGTGTCTATCATGAATGGCAACGGCAGGATCGCAACCTGTTTTTCGATCCGGCCACCGGGTTCGGAAAGAATCCCTCCACCTCACCCCGGCCCGATACCAGATATAGCCAGATCCTGCAATTCACCACGCCAGGCTCGTCCGGTGCCATCTACAAAGGTGGTCAGTTCTCACTGAACCGTCGCCTCGGTTCGCGTTATCAGCTGGGCAGCGCGTGGACTTTCGCCAAACTGAAAGATTCTTCCACAGGCGCGTTCAATTATGCCAACAACCAATTCGACCTCAATAGCGAATGGGCGCAATCCGTGGATGATCAGCGCACCACGATCGCATTTGATGGCAGCGCGAAACTCCCCTGGGGTATTTCCTACAGCATGTTCTATCACTTCGGCTCCGGTAACGCCTACGCCGAGACCGCGCCTGGCAACCCCTTCAACTACGTGGGCACTTCGAACCGCACTTTCCCCGCCACCACGAAGGTCTTCATCGACCCGCAGTTCCAGCATGCGTCCATTGCGCCCGGCTTCACCACGCTGGATCGCAACGCGTTCCGCGGGCAGCACATCAACCGCGTGGATACGCGCCTCTCCAAATCCATCAGCATCAGGGAGCGCTACAAAGTTTCTGGTATCTTCGAAGCATTCAACACGTTGAACGCTCAGAACTATGGTACGTACCAGCTGGCAACAGGTTCGGCCAACTATGGAAGGCCCGCGTTCAACTCCAACCTCGCATATGCGGCACGCATGTTGCAGATGGCTGTCCGGTTTGATTTCTAGCCGCATACTGGCTGCAGTTCTGGCCGCTGCTTTTTCCGCAGCCGCCGCTCCGGTGGATACCTGGCTCAAAAAAGTTGAATCGGTACTGTCCAGGCCGGAGCGCCAGCGCTATTTATCTCTCGTTTCCGAAGCCGAACGGGATAACTTCCGCAACCACTTCTTCGATGAGAAGAACATTACCCAGGCGGAATATTTCGGCCGTCTGGAATATATTGATGCCCGTTACGGCTCCAGCCAGCCTGGCTCCGGAGCCAATACCGATCAAGGCCGTCTGTACCTCAGTCTGGGCCCGCCGCAGAGCATTGAACGTATTCCCTCCAGCCGCATGTTTGTGCCTACCGAGGTCTGGTATTACCAGGGCGTTGCCGTGCTCGGTATCAACACGCGGTTGCAATTTCTCTTCTATGAGCGCTCTGAGAGCCACATGTTCCGGCTCTATTCTCCCCAGCTGGATACGATCCGTTCGCTGCTGCTTCCCACCGCCTCCACCCGCGGTGCATTTCCAGTGAATGATGTTGTCAACCGCGACGACATCATCAACCGCCTTAATGTTCCTCCGGCGGAGACCCATATTGTGGATGCCGCGCTGCAGGTGGCGCAAGGTATTCAGGGATCCGGCAACGACGAAATTCTCTTCTATGCTTCCAGCCCGGAAGCCACCCTGCGTCGCGGTGTGAAAGAAAAAATTTCCTCCCGTTTCTTCATTTCCGTACGACCCGAAGTAGAGTTTTTTACCAGCTGGACGCCAGACGGAATCCCCGCCGTAGACCTTGCGGTTCACGTCACCACACGTGCCAGAATCGCCCTTTCGGTATTGACCGGCGCGGAGCCGCTCGATCGCCAGGAGACCTCCTTCGAGCATGCCCCGGAAGGCCCATCGACCTATGTACACCGGCTCTTCCTGCTGCCTGGGGCGTACACGGTTGTGGTTGAGGTAGACGGGGTGGAGACTCCCTTTCCCCTTACCGTGCCGCCGAAGCAAGGCGCCTCGGGGATACTGCTTGGCGCGCGTGCTGAGGACGACGCCAGGTCATGGACGCCGTGGCGTTTTGGCGAGACGCGAGTACTGCCCGCGCCCGGAACCACGGCGGTTCTGCAACTCTCCGCTCCGGCCGATCTGCGGTGGCGAGTGGTAGAAGGCGGCATCGCGTCACGCCTTATTCGTACCTCAGCGGGCGAAGTGGATTCGAAGGGTTTCGTGTTCGCCGAACTGGGTCAGTTGCCTCGCGGTAAGTGGAGCCTGCAGGTGGAAACGCCCGATGGTTTGCGCACGGCGAAGCCGGAGGCGCGTCCGGTGCAGGGGACGTTGATCGCATTCAACGCCAACCTTGGTCCGGGTGCGGAGTGGCTGTCAGTGGGGGAACAATATTTAGCGCGCCATGAATACCCGCGCGCCCGGACCAGTTTCGATAAAGCTCGTGTTTCGGCTCAAACTCCGCAACTGACCGTGGATCTGGCTCGCCTGGACGCGCTGGAAGGCAAGCTCGATTCTGCACGTGATCGGCTCACGCCGCTGCTGGCTCGTGATCCGGGTAATTTCGCCGCATTGTGCGCGATGGCGTTCGTGGAACGGGGTTTCCAGGACTACGTTGCTGCCGTGCGTTATTACGAAAAGGCTCTTGCCCTGCGGGAAGACCCCATCGTTCGGCGAGCCCTCGACGATACCCGATCCCGGCGTTAGTTCAGAATGTTATCCGCATGCCGCCGAATACTCCAATGGGTGCGCCCGGTGCGAAAAATGTTGCGTGCACCAGCGGGAAGTCACCGTTTACCGCAGGCAGTGGCCGGGCGCGGAAGTTTCCTGCGCTCGTGAAACCGGTCACTTGCAGTTGCGCCGCCGTGTAGTAGTGGTGATCGAAAAGATTATTCACTCTCACAAACAACTCGACCGATTTACTCAAACGATAGCGGGCAGCCAGATTGACAACAGCATAGCCGGGAGCAGTCCCCGGGCCCAGATAATAGGTGCCGTCCGCGCGATGGGAGTTGTTCTCATTGCCACTCGCAAACGAGCTGGATATGGCGACGAGGTTGAGATTCAGCACCAGTCTTGCAGTGACGTTCACGTCCGCCCATGCCTTCACCATATGTTGCGGGGTCAGCGGAATCTGCGATCCGGCCATAATCCGGATTGTGCCTTCCAGACCCTTCACTTCTGCGGCTGAGTCGTTCGAGCTGTTGGCAGATCCACGAACTGTTTCTGCACTTTGGTACGTTGCATTGAGGAAAGTATACCCGCCGCCGCCCACCAACTTTCGCCAGTGGCCGCTGAGGCTTGTCTCCACGCCACCGCGCCGCGTTTGCCCGAAATTGCGAAAGTAGCCGAACCCGGTCTGAGTAGAGGAAACGAACAGGAGGTCGTTGTTGTTCTGCGCCCGGAAGAACCCGGAACTCCAGCGCATGTTCCTGCCGATGCCCCCGCGAATCCCCGCCTCCACAGTGCGCGTCACTACTTGCTTCAGTGGCGGATCTCCTGCTAATGCATTAGGTAATTTACAGGGCTGGTTGGCATCCGCACAACCCAGTTCGATGGACGTGGGCGCACGGCTTCCTTCCGAATAGCTGGCGTAGGCATTGATACGCTCCGATAGCTGGACGGAAAGGCCTGCTCCCGGATTCAACCGGTCGAAGGTATTGGTTGAGGTCAAAGACCCAGGGCCAGCGGTCGGCCTCAACTGGTCTCTGTTGCCGATAACGGTACGGTTGAATCGCCCCGAACCGGTCAGATGCCAACGTCCCGTTGAAAGCGTGTCTGTGGCAAAGACGCTGCCCGTATGGACGTTGCCATCGAGCTCCACCCGCGTGTCATTGGGAACGTTGTCCCGCGTATTCTTGCCGTCCGCAAACGCATTCACTCCGGTGAAGGTGCGATCAGGGTTTAGATAGGCAAATTGCTGCGACTGCGTAAAGCCCGTGCTGCTCTGGTCCCACGCTGCGCCCGCAGTGAATTGATTGCGACCGGCCGTGGGAGACCGGAACCAGCTGAGTTGCATCGCCGCGCCACCGTTATGCTGCGAGGCATTTGTCCGGTTTAGAAGCCCGTTGCATTTTTCTCCCGGTTCGTCCTGTTGCAGCGCCTGGGCAATGCAGCGCCAAAAAGGAAACGGAGTATTGGATGCATTAGCGCCGCTGGTGGGAAAACCCGTATAACCGGCGCGATTCAGTGCGGTGATATCCGCCGCGCTGGGCTGATACACGGATTGATCCAGCGAACCTTCATTCAGGTCGCCGTTGAGCGTCCGCGTTCCAATGTGGCGGTAGTAAGCGTTGCCGGCCAGCGTGAAGCTGGTTGAAGGATTGTGCCGGTACGTCAGATTTAGAAACGGCGACCGGATACTTGTGATATCAGGCCTGGTATAAACGCTGGTGTAATCCTGTTCCACGAATTTCTGTTCCTGCAGGCCGTTACCGGTGAGGTGGTTGTTGGCCCAGGCTACTGTCAACGCCAGAGTTGTCTTCGTGCCCTGCCAGTTCAGCTTGCCGAAATACTGGCGCACGTTGGAGGGCGAATCCTTTCTCCACCCGTCTTCAAAGAACATGTTGCCGGCCAGAAACCAGCTGATTCCCTTGCTGTTCGAACCGCCGTGTTCCAGTGATGCAATCTTCCGCCCGAAGCTTCCACCGCTCAACTCCACCGCCGTACCCGGACTGCCCCGACCGTCCCTCGTCTCCAGCGATAACGCCCCACCCAGCGTGTTCAAGCCAAACAGCGGATTGGATCCGGGGATCAGTGTCACTTCAGCAATCGCCGCACGCGGAATCAGATCCCAGCTCACCACGTCGCCGAATGGTTGGTTCAGACGTACGCCATCCATGTAGACCGAAATACCCTGCGGCGTTCCCAGCAGCGGGGAAGCCGTGTAGCCACGGTAATTCAGGTCAGCCTGCGCCGGGTTACCCGCGATCTCATTGAGGTACACGCCATCCAGCCGCCGGTTCACGAAGTCGGTCAGATCCAGCGCGCCGCTGTTATCGATGTCCGCGTGGCTCGCCACCTGTACGGGGCCGGCAATCTCCTCCAAAGCGAGGTTTACGCCCGGCAACGGCGTCGACGCTGCCACACCGATGGAATAGCTCGATGCCGCCAGGGTAAGGGTTATAGTTCGGGAAACCGGCGACGCCGTCTGCACCTCCAGGTCCTCGCTGTGCACCGCGAACCCTTGCCGCGATACTTGCAACCGGTATCGCCCCGGGGGAAGTCCTGCCAGGGTAGCCACCCCCCTGGCGTCAGAGCGAAAACGGCGCTCCAGTCCGGTGACCCGATTCTCCACCCGCACCGTTGCTTCAACCCCTGCGCCGGCCGGGTCCCTGATCTCCAGACGAACTTCTCCCGCCGGAGTCTGGGCTATCAGTGCTGCGGCGCAGAGCATCAGAGCGGGCAGAGGGGAAAACCGCATGCTACCCGGCGCTCCAGTCCAGAATGATCTTGCCCGAGTTGCCCGATTTCATTAACTCAAACGCCGTCTGAAACTCCGTGTAGTGGAAACGATGCGTAATCACTTGGCGGATGTCCAGACCAGACTCCAGCATCACTGTCATCTTGTACCAGGTCTCGTACATCTCCCGTCCGTAGATGCCGTGGATAGTCAGCATGTTGAAGATTACCGTGTTCCAATCAATCGACATTTCCCCCGGCGGAATGCCCAGCATGGCAATGCGCCCGCCGTGTGACATGTTGCTGAGCATGTCACGGAATGCGGAAGCATTGCCCGACATTTCAAGGCCCACATCGAAGCCTTCGGTCATGTTCAGTTCTTTTTGTACATCGCCCAGTTTGCGTTCCCGCGGGTCAACCGCCAGGGTCACGCCCACCTTTCGTGCCAGTTCCAGCCGGTACGGATTCACGTCGGTAATTACCACGTGCCGCGCGCCTGCGTGCACGGCCACCGCCGCCGCCATGATCCCGATAGGCCCGGCACCGGTCACCAGAACGTCTTCACCCAATACCGGAAAGGCCAGCGCAGTATGTACCGCATTGCCGAAGGGATCGAAGATGCAGGCGACTTCCGGATCGATCTCATTCTTGTGCACCCACACATTGCTCATGGGTACTGAGATGTATTCCGCAAAGCAGCCAGGCCGGTTCACACCCACGCCGGAAGTATGGGCGCAAAGATGGCGTCGCCCGGCCAGGCAATTCCGGCACCGGCCGCAGACCACGTGACCCTCGCCGGAGACGATCTGACCGGCAAAAAAGTCGGTGACATTGGCACCCACGGCCACAATCCGGCCCATGAATTCATGGCCAATCGCCATACCCACCGGGATCGTGCGTTGCGCCCACTCGTCCCAGTTCAGAATATGGATATCGGTGCCGCAGATGGCCGCTTTCTTCACCTGAATCAGCACATCGTTCATGCCAATTGCGGGAACCGCTATCTCTTCCAGCCACAGGCCGGGCTCGGCCTTGCTCTTGACAAGTGCTTTCATGCGATCAGGGAGTGCCATTAGATTCCATCGTAGGTGATAAGATGGCGCGCATGAAAGCCAGTATTTCCTGCGCACTTTTCGCCCTTGCTTGTGCCATCGCTGTATTCGCTCAGGATGTAGTCCGCACTGCTGACCCCATCAAGCGCGGCATGAAGATGACCGACTTCCCGCGCACCATAAAAGTCATGGAAAACGTCTACACCTATGAAGATTTCCATGCCGGTGACGAGCCTTTCACTACTACGAACATGTTCATCGTGACCAGTGACGGCGTTATCCTTGCCGACGCGCAGGGCAACCCGGAGATGACCAGGAAAGAAGTCGAGGCCATCCGTAAAATCACGCCGAAGCCCATCAAATACGTGGTCATTTGCTCCGATCACGGCGACCACACGGCGGGCAATAACGAACTCCCCGCCGGCGTCACCTACATTATCCATCCCAATTCCAAAGCCATTCTGGACCGCCAGGGTGCCAACGCGAAGGCGGGAACGTGGAAACTTCCCGCCAGCGCCGAACTGGTGCCCGATAAGAAGACCTACAAGCTGGGTGGAGAAGAATTTCAGGTTCTGTTTCTGGGACGTGCCCACACCGGCGGCGACCTTGCGATTTATCTGCCCAAGGAGAAAGTTCTTTTCCTGAGCGAGATTTTCCTCAACCGCGTGTTCCCGGCGATGCGCTCCGCCTACCCCACGGAATGGCTCGGCGCTCTGGATAAAGCTGAAAAAATGGACGTCAACCTCTACATCGCCGGTCATGGCTTCACTGAAAACGCGAAGGTGGCGAAGGAAGAACTGATCAGCTATCGCAAGGCCACCAAAGCTGTGATTAACGAAGTGACGCGGCTATACAAAGCGGGTGTCTCCGAAGCCGATGCCATCAAACAGGCCAACTGGGGAGAGTACGGCACGTGGAGCCTGGCAAAGTCGCAGGGCCCGGTTGCGGTGCACAGGATTTACGAAGAGCTCAGCGGCAAGCTGAAGTAGTGGGTTGGGCGATTGGTGTCAATCGCGACTCTCATTTCCACTTTTCGAGGTCGATCTGACGCTGGCTGGCGATGACATCGTCAAAGCCCGGATCCGGCACCCAGCGCCCGACGAGGTCTACGAAGCCCACTTCTTGAGTGCTTCCCAATACCGAAGTCTTCCCACTCGTTTCCATGCGCTCTTGATAGCAATGAATGACTGCTATCGCCCTTTACCGCGCCGGGAACAAGTACTCCAGCACCTGCCCCAACCTTGCGCCCCAGGCGTGCTCATTGTGCTGCGCGGCGCGCACTTCCCTGTATTGCAGGTCCTCGCCTTCGCTCCATCCTTTGCTCACCAGCGCATCGCGCAGGGAACGTGAGTCCTGAATCATGGCCTGGGGGGAGGCTCCTTCATTCGTCCCCATATCGAGCCAGATCTGCGGACGCTTCGTGCCTTTCCAGCTTTCGACAATCCCCAGAATCGCTCGCCCGTCCCACCAGACAGAAGGCGACATCACTGCCAGCCGGCCAAACACCCGGGGTTCCGCCAGACCCGCGGTCAGAGCCAGCAGGCCCCCCAGCGAAGACCCGCCGATACCGGTTGAACCAACCGATTTCAACGTCCGGTAAGTGCTGTCCATCAGGGGCTTAACCTCGCGCACCAGCATGGCGGTATAGTTCGCAGCTTTACCGCCCTTTCGCAGGCGGGCGTTGCGGGTCGGCGTGTATTCGGAAATGCGCCGCGCGCCGCCGTTATAAATACCCACCACGATCAGAGGCGTAACGCGGCCCTTGCGGATCAGATCATCGGCCACGGCATCCGCGCTCCACTCGTTGCCTGCGAATCCCGTCGCCGGATCGAACAGATTCTGTCCGTCCTGCATGTACATCACCGGGTATCGCGTCTTCGCGGCGGCATCGTACTCCGGAGGCAAATAGACCACGACATCGCGACGCGTCGAAGCGTAGCGAGACTCCAGTTGCTTATGCAGCCGGATTCTGCCCTCTGTTTCCGCTGGCCGATCGCTCGCCATCAGCGCGCTCTCACCTTACGCCGTACAAACAACAGGCACACGGCTACGCCCAGCCAGCAATGCGCAATGATGATTACCCGGAGCACACAGCAAGTTTAAGCCGCCCGGTACCATGAATGCAGGAGTCTCATTCTTGCATCGCGAATACATCAAGTGGAACAGCCCCAGCCTTCATCGAGACATGGAACTGCTGGCCTTTGGCCATCGCGGTTTTCCGGTGTTGGTGTTCCCCACATCCGGCGGTACTTTCCGGGAGTATGAAGACCGCGGCATGGTCACGGCTCTGAGTTCAAAGATTGACCGCGGAGAGCTGCAGATCATATGCGTGGATTCTGTTGATCAGGATTCCTGGTACAACGACAAAGTTCATCCCTCGCAACGGCTCCACCTGCAAAACGCCTTTGATGCCTATCTTGCACTGGAAGTCTATCCCTTCGTCCGTGACCGCACGTCATGGCCGCAAATGGGCACTACCGGATGCAGCTTCGGCGGCTATCACGCCATCAATTTCGCCCTACGCCACCCCGATATGGTCACCTATGCGGTGAGCATGTCCGGGGCATTCGATATTCCGGGACGCTTCCTGCACGGCCACTACAATCAGGACGCCTATCTCAATGCACCCCTCGACTATTTGCCCAATCTCGAAGATGCGGAGCTTTTGAGCCGGATCCGCAGCAACTACTACGTCCTCGCAGTGGGAAATGAGGACCCGTTGTTCGATCAAAATGTTCGGCTGGCGCGCACTTTCGGCCTGAAGCAGATTCCCCACAAACTTGATGCCTGGGGAGGCTTCTGTCATGACTGGCCGTGGTGGCACAAGATGGCCGCAGAATTCTTCCTGAGATAATGCGGGGAGACCCCATGAAGAAAATCGGCGTTCTCTATGGCATGGAGAATTCATTCCCTCCGGCCCTTGTTGACAGAATCAACACCAGCGGTACGCCCGGCGTTGTCGCCGAACATTTGAAAGTGGGCCACGTGGAAATGGCTGTGCCGTGCGGCTACGACGTGATTATTGACCGAATCTCGCACGACATCCCGTTTTACCGCTCGTATCTGAAGAACACCGCCCTTACCGGCACACAGATCATCAACGACCCCTTCTGGTGGTCGGCCGATGACAAGTTCTTCAACTACGCCCTCGCGGATAAACTCGGCGTCGCCGTTCCACCTACCGTCATCCTGCCGCACAAGGAACTCCCCGCCGGCACCACGGACATGTCGATGCGCAATCTCATCTTCCCCATCGACTGGCAGCGGGTATTCGAATACATCGGCTTCCCGGCGTTTCTGAAACCGCACGATGGCGGCGGCTGGAAGAATGTGTTCAAAGTGGATTCCCCCGCAGAGTTCTTCGCGGCCTATGACGATTCCTCTGACCTTTGTATGACACTGCAACGGGGCGTGAATTTCCAGGAATACTTCCGCTGCTACGTGATTGGCCAGAGCAAGGTCCACATCATGCGTTACGACCCGCTGCAGCCGAATCACCTCCGTTATGTGCCGGGTAATCCGCCTCCGTCACCTGCGCTGGGCGAACGCATTGTGAAAGATTGCCTTACGCTCTGCCGCGCTCTGGGCTACGACTTGAATACAGTTGAGTTCGCCGTGGAAGATGGTATTCCCTATGCCATCGATTTCATGAACCCCGCGCCCGATGCCGGACTGGAATCGGTGGGTGCGGAGAACTTCGAGTGGGTTGTTAATGCCGTGGCGGAAATGGCAATTGATCGCGCCCTGCACCCGCCCGCGCAGCTTCCTTACAACTGGGCAAAAGCCATGGCTAAACGCAATGGCTAAGCGACCCACTTTTAACATCGGAATCGAGGAAGAGTACCAGACCATCGATCCGGTTACGCGAAATCTGCGTTCGCATATTCAGGCGGAAATTCTGGAGCGCGGCAAGACCGTACTGGCTGAGCGCGTGAAGCCGGAGATGCATGCTTCGGTGGTGGAAATTGGCACCGGCGTTTGCGACACCATCGGTCAGGCTGAAGAAGAAATCCGCGCCATCCGCCGGGAAATCATTACTCTGGCCCGGCGTGGCGGCCTCGAAATTGCCGGGGGCGGCACGCATCCTTTTGCGTTGTGGCGCGATCAGGATATCTACCCCGACGAACGATATCGGATCATGGTGGAGGACATGAAGATGGTGGCGCGGGCCAATCTCATCTTCGGCCTGCATGTACATATTGGCATTGAGGACCGCGAAACAGCGATCCAGCTGATGAACGGCGCGCGTTATTTTCTGCCGCACCTGCTCGCATTGTCCACCAATTCGCCGTTCTGGCAGGGTTATGAGACGGGCCTGCATTCTTACCGCTGCAAGGTGTTCGATAAATTCCCACGTACCAACATTCCGGATGAATTTCGCAGCTGGAGCGAGTTCGAAGAGTTTGTTGATCTGTTGATTCGTACCGGCTGCATTGATAACGCCAAGAAAATCTGGTGGGATATTCGCCCGCATCCGCACTTCCCCACGGTGGAATTCCGTATCTGCGACATGCAGATGCGCCTCGAAGAAACCATCGCCATCGGCGCGCTGTGTCAGGCCATCATGGCGAAACTGTACAAGCTGCATGAGCGGAATTTGTCGTTCCGCGGTTATAGCCGCGCGCTTATCATGGAAAATAAATGGCGCGCAGCGCGCTACGGGATCGATGGCAAACTCATCGATTTCGGCAAGCAGGCCGAGGTGCCGGAACGCGAACTCATCGGCGAACTCCTCGATTTTGTTTCTGACGTTGTGGATGAACTCGGCAGCCGTCCCCAGATCGCTTACGTGCAACAAATGCTGGACCGCGGCACCGGCGCCGACCGCCAACTGCGCGTGTTCAGAGAAACCGGCGATCTCAAACAGGTGGTCGACTACATGATTCAGGAAACCGCTCACGGTATTTTCCCCGCTTAAAAACAAGATGCACAACGACTTACTCCGCTCTCAGCCCCCTGAGCCTGATTTTATTCCTGGCGCGCGTAACGCCATCACGTCGTGTCTGCGTATTCAGCCCGAGGAGAAGGTCACGCTCATCACGGATGACGCCTGTCTTGCCATTGGTGCCAGCCTGGCGCAGGAACTCGACCGTCAATCGATCCGCTACAACGCGTTCATCCTGGAAAAGCTGGCACCCCGGCCCCTGATCGATATGCCTGCGCCCGTTCTGGCGGATATGGAATCGAGCGAAGTGAGCATTTTCGCCGTCCGCGCACAGCAGAATGAATTGCGCACCCGCATGCAGATGACCGATGTGGTGAACCGCCGGCGCATGCGTCATGGCCACATGGTGAACATTGATCGCCGCATCATGCTGGAAGGTATGCGGGCCGATTTCAACGAGGTGGATCGCATCAGCACGGAGGTATGGCAAATGGCCTCCCAGGCCCGCGAGATTCATGCCACAACACCGGCCGGTTCTGATTTTACCGGCCGTTTTTCGCCTTCCCTGAAATGGGTAAAGACCAGCGGTATCATCAGCCCCAATAAGTGGGGCAACCTGCCGGGCGGCGAGACTTTCACCACGCCGCTCAGTGTGGATGGGGTCTTCGTGATCGATGGTGTAGTGGGTGACTACCTCTGTGAAAAATACGGCGATCTCGCCGCCAATCCACTCACCCTCCGCGTGACGAATAGTCGCCTTGTGGAAGCTCACTCCTCCAACAAAGAGTTGGAGAAAGAGTTCTGGGACTACTGCCACACCGATGAGAACAGTGATCGTGTGGGCGAATTCGCCATCGGCACGAACATCGCTGTTCACGATGTGATCGGCAATATTTTGCAGGACGAAAAAATTCCCGGCATCCACATCGCTTTCGGCAATCCCTACGGCGCCCATACCGGGGCAGACTGGTACTCCGCAACGCATATCGACGTGGTGGGGCGAAATTTTGATATCTGGATTGATGGCCGCCAGATTATGCACGCGGGAGCGTTCGTGTTTTGATCGCGCCGCTGCGCGAAAAATTTAACGCGGACTGGACCCCGGCCAACTATGCGCGCCTGTTCGCGCATCTGGAAGCCCGCTGCGGCGAGGGCGTGCAGTTCCGCCACTGCGAGACCCCCTGCTTCTTCCCCGCCGAGCTCATTGACCGCATGTCGCGCTATGGTGCGGAGATTGTACAGCAGTTGCTTGGCAACCAGCAGTACATGGCGGATTCCGAGCAGGCTATCCCGGAAAAATGGCGCGTACCCAACGAAGCCGCGGCCCCCCTTTTTGTCCAGGCCGATTTCGGTCTTGATCAGAACCTGGAGCCAAAGCTGGTGGAAATTCAGGGCTTCCCGTCGCTCTACTTTTACCAGCCGGCATTGGCCGATGCTTACCGCGCCGCTTACCAGCTGGACCCCGATCTTGCGGCATTGCCCGGCGGGCTTTCCACCACGGATTACTACCGGCTCATGCGCGACGCCATTATCGGCACGCATGATCCCGAAAACGTGGTTCTTACCGACGTTGATCCCGGCGGGCAGAAAACCCGTCACGACTTCCTTACGACTGAGCGCGAAATTGGTGTTCGCGCGGTGGACATTCGTTCGCTCATCAAGCGCGGCAACCGGCTTTTCCATCTGCGCGACGGTCTGGAAACTCCTGTCCACCGCATCTACAACCGCGCCATAGTGGATGAAATGGAACGCCGCGCCATCCAGTTGCCCTTTGACTTTCGCGACGATATCAATGTCGAATGGGCGGGCCACCCCAACTGGTTTTTCCGGCTCAGCAAATTTTCACTGCCGTATTTGAACCATCCGGCAGTGCCCGGCGCGCAATTCCTGGATCAGGCGGGCCTTGTGGAACACCCGGAGCAATACGTGCTCAAGCCTCTGTATTCATTCGCCGGCGCGGGCGTAATTGTTGGCCCCACCACTGAACAAATCGCCGCAGTGCCCCCGGAACAGCGTTCCGGCTATCTTCTGCAGGAGCGCGTCGATTTTCGCCCGGTAGTGGACACCCCTGCCGGAGTCGACAAGGTGGAAGTCCGGATTATGTACGTCTGGCGTGACGGTCTGCAGGCGGTGAACACCATCATCCGCATGGGCCGGGGCACTCAGATGGGCGTTGACTTCAACAAAGGTATGGATTGGGTGGGCGCCTCGGCCGGCTTTATTCAGGCCTGACGTAGACGGCGCGATACCGTCTGACCGGCGGATCTTCGCTGTCGTACAGCTCTTCGAACGATACTTTTGCCAGCCCGCAGGTCTGGAATTGGTCCATCCCGGTGCGCGTGAGTGGCCATGGCATCTCGCCCCGCGGTTCGTACTCTTCGCGTGCCCGGGCAACCACCAGCAGCGTTCCGCCCGGCGCAACAAACTTCGCGACATTGGCCAATGCCACCGCTCGCGGTTCCGGCGGCAGCACCTGTAGAGTGGAAATCTCTACTACCAGATCGAACGCTCCCGCCCAGCCTGGCGGCGGATGCAGAAGATCAGCCGCAACATAGAGTACGGGGCTGTGCGGAAACCGGGCCTCGCACTTGGCCACCGCAGTAGGCGACACGTCGAACGCCGTCACCTGGAAACCCCGTCTAAATAGCTCTTCCGCGTCATCCCCAAAGCCGCACCCCACCACCAGCGCGGAGCCGGCACCAGCGCGACCTTGCAGAAATCCCACCAGCATTGGATGCGGAATCAGATCGGTCCAGGGAACCACCGACTTCCCCGCGTCGGCCTCGCGGTACAACTCTTCAAACCAGCCGGTCGCGTCTCCGCGCGCTATCGCTGCGGCTGCCAGTTGCCGGGCTCGGGTCCGGTCTGCCATCCGACCTATCCCAGAGCGTCCAGCGATCCCTGTAGCTCGCTCCGCGTATGGTGGTCGCCTGTCGCCGCCGTCACTTCGATCCCCTTGCGGTAGATGGCGCGGGCGTCATCCACTCGCCCCAACTTCTCCAGCGTTTGTCCGTTGTGAAAATACCCGGCACCGTAGTTCGGGTGGTGCTCCAGCAGCACCGAAAACTGCGTCACTGCATTTTCCAGCGCGCCCGTATTCACATACTCCATCGCCAAACCGTAGTTCGCGAACGCATTCGCGCGGTCGGCGGCCATGTTTTGCAGGATTTCCAAGCGGTTTGACACGTCAGTTGTTACTATAGCGTCCAGTTGTGGCCTGCCCCTTTTTTTTGCCGAGCAATCCGCTGTCCGGTGCCTTGCCCGCCGCCGCGCCGCTGGGCGACCTCCACGCGGGTACCTGCGCTGCAGCCCCGGATGCCGCAATCGATCCGGCTGTATTGCGGCATGGTTGCAACTATGGCTACGCCCGCGTTCAATGTCCCCGCGCCGCTAAAGCCGAAGTGGACGCCGCCCGTTTCCTGATCTGCTCTGATCGCGACGGCATGGTCGAAGTCGCCTGGGCTCAGGAGCGCGACCATCACCCGTTTGGAGTCGGCACCAGGCTGTACTCCCCCGAACTCGCCACTTCTACAGCGCCTCTGGATCGCCAAATTGCGGCCTACGCAACCTGTTATCTGCGCCAAAAGGGGCGATTGCAGCATCTCTGATTTATGAACGAAGTGTCTGGAAAATTTGTCCGTGAATCGATTTCTGATTACACCGAACTGGCCCTGCCTAACGACGCCAACGTGCTGGGCAACCTTCTGGGCGGCAAAATCATGCACCTGGTGGACCTTGCGGGCGCCATTGCCGCTATCCGACATTGCCGCAGTCCCGTGGTGACGGCCTCAGTGGACCACATGGACTTCATCCATCCGGTGAAGATCGGACAGATGATCCACTTGCGGTCGAGTGTGAACCGGGCGTTTCGGACGTCAATGGAAGTGGGCGTAAAGGTGTGGGTGGAAGATCTGATCAGCGGGATGGAGAAGCACGTTTCGTCGGCTTATCTGACCTTTGTGACGATTGAGAAGGCAGGCGGGAAGGTGCCGGTGCCCGCGGTTGTTGCTGAGACGCCGGACGAGTGCCGCCGCTTCGAACAGGCCGGCGCGCGGCGCGAGTACCGGCTGGCGCATACGAAGCGGTAGGACGCGCGGCGCCGGCTACCAAATCGTTTGGATGCTCGAAGCGCGAATGCGCCCGTCCCGCGTCACCAGCGGCAAGCCAAGACTGAGCGCCGTTGCCGCGATGATGCGATCCGGCATGTCAGGCACTTTGGCCCGGTCGATCTTTCGTGTGGACATCGCCACCCCCTCATCCAGAGGTGCCAGAAGGAAACCGTTATTCATTCCAATAACGGCAGCTGAAACCCGTTCCAGCGCGACCAGCGGAATTCTGCCCTTCTCCACGAAGTACGTCATCTCAACCAGACAAATGGATGGCACATGAATCGGATCACCACACCGCGATGCAGCTTCCAGGGCAATCGAGGCCAGTTTGGACAACTTTGGGTCATTGAAGATATACCAAATTACGGTGTGGGTATCTAACGACGACCGAGGACATTAGAACTCGCGCGGGAAGTTATTCCACATTTCCCTGCGAGCCTCGTCGATTTCCTCCGCGGAAATCGAAATACCAAGGTCGGCGCACAACCCCTTCATGCTTTTTAGAGGAGGCTTCAGCCCGGGCTTAAGGCTCTCGGCAAACTCCAGGACTTTCTTCTGCTGCTCGGGCGCCAGTTTCCGTACCGTCCCCATCAGCGCCTGCTCAATGCTCATACCTTATCTTATGCGCAAAATACGACAAGCGCACACCCTCTTTACTTCGCGGTCTGCAGTTCCAAAGAATGCGCCCGGTTATGCCGACGCCTGTCCTGATGCTCCTGCCACAGCGTACTAAACGCCGCCCAGTAGTATCCGACCACGAACAAACTCAAAAATGGCAGCGACGGGTAGTTGTAGGTATCAATCGCAAACCAGCACATATACAGAAAGTAGCTGCCCGCGGCCAGTTCCAGCCAGGGCAGCAAGCCGCTTCCGCTCTGGTACTTCTTCACCGCCGACTTCACCTGCTGCGTACCCTCAATGGCGTACTTGGGCGTGCGCACAAACTCGCTCTTCTTCCCCATCACGGCTTCCAGCACCGCGCGCGAGTTGATCAGCGTGAGTCCGATGCCGGCCGCGATCAGCGCCGGTAAGAAAGCAAACGACCGCTTCCACGTGGTTGGATACAGTTCGCGTTGCGCGATCACATAGAACGCTGAAATCGACCAGAACGACGCGATGATCAGCGGCAGATCGATCAGCATCATCTGCCACACGCCCATATAGAAGCGCACGATCATCACCGGCAGCATCAGCGCCGAAAACAGAATCATCAGCGGATACGAAACGTTCGGCGTGAGATGCATGAACGCCTCAATCTTCGTGCGCCGCGGAATATCCGCCTTCAGCAGCGTAGGCAGCAGCTTGATGGCGACCTGCATCAAACCCTTGGCCCAGCGGAATTGCTGCACCTGGAAGCCGTGCATTTCAACAGGAAGTTCGCTGGGGCACTCCACCGAGGGCAGATAAACGAATTTCCAGCCTTTCAACTGCGCGCGATAGCTGAGGTCGGAATCTTCGGTGAGCGTGTCGTGCTGCCAGCCGCCCGCGTCGTCAATCATCTTTACGCGCAACAGGCCGGCGGTGCCATTGAAATTGAAGAAGTGGCCGGCCTTCGAACGCGCGCCGTGCTCCAGCACGAAGTGGCCATCCAGCAGCATGGTCTGTACTTCGGTCAACACGTTGAACTCGCGGTTCAGGTAGGTCCAGCGGGTCTGCACCACGCCCACGTTCGAATCGGCAAAGTGTGGCACGGTGCGGAGCAGAAAATCAGCGGGCGGCAGGAAGTCGGCGTCGAACACGGCTACGATCTCGCCGGTGGCAGTTTTCAGACCTTCCTGCAAAGCGCCTGCCTTGTACCCGTAGCGATTGGTGCGGTGGTTGTATTCGATGGGGTACCCCATATTGCGGTACTTCTCGCACAGGGCTTCGGCGAAGGGGTGAGTGTCGTCAGTGGAATCGTCCAGGACCTGGATTTGCAGGCGGTCTTTGGGGTATTCCACTTTCAGGGTTTCTTCCAGCAGGCGTTCCAGCACGTAGCGCTCGTTGTAGAGCGGCAACTGGATGGTGATGCGCGGCCAGATTTCGGGATTGGGCGGCGTTACCAGCACCTTCTTGCGGTGCTTGAAGAAGGTGTGCATCGTATCAAAGCGATGCATTCCGTAGATGGAAAGGACGCCCAGAATTGCAAAGTACGGCACCAGCAGCATCCAGTCGAACCACGAAAGCTGATGAATACCAGCGAAGGTATCATCAAACAATCCACGGGAGATCTTCGTGAACGCAGAGGTCGCCAGTAAGGCGGGCAGAGCAGGTAGATAAGGCACAGAAATCATGGGTGTTAACTAAACCCGACGCACCTACATTCTACCCTGCCAGCAGGCGCCGCAGCAGCACCGCCGGGTGAATGCCCTGGCGCGCGGTTAAATTGGCCACCTGATGGCGACAGGAAGTACCCGCCGCCACTAATACGTCGTGCGGCTCCATTCCCTCTACCGCCGGAATCAGTTTGCGGTTGGCGATCGCGACGGAAACATCGTAGTGGTCACGCGAATACCCGAACGACCCTGCCATTCCACAACAACCCGCATCCAGTTCAACCACGGTGGCACCGGGTACCCTGCCCAGCAGTTTGGCAGCCGCGGGCACCAGACCCATCGATTTCTGATGACAATGTCCGTGCAGCAGAATCCGGCCTTCCGCCGGACGTAAGGGCAATTCCAATCCGCCTGCAAACTGCTCGAACGAGACGCAGGCCGCCGCTACTTTTTCAGCTGCCGCCCTCTCCGCACCGCGCAGCAGTGCGGGCAGATCTTCCTTCACCGCCGAAAGACAGCTCGGTTCCAGGAATACAATGGCCTCGCCACGCGCCGCGACCGGACCCAGCGCCTGTGTCAGCAGCCGCGCCCCCGCGCGGGCTTCGCGCAGCAGCCCTTTCGAAATCGCCGGGCGCCCGCAACAGCCGGGCCGCACCAAATTCACCGCACACCCGCCGCGCTCCATCACTTCAATGGCCGCGACACCGATCTCCGGATCGTAGTGATTGGTAAACGTGTCGTTGAACAGAGTCACCGGTGTACCGGTGCCTTTTCCACGGCCTGCGCATTGTTTTTCCAGAGTGTCCCCGCGCCACTCCGGCAGGGTACGTTTTGGGTGGATGTTTAATAATCGCTTGACCATGGGATTGCCCGATATGCGGTTGGCGATCCGCGGAAATCGCGCCGCCCATCTGGCCGCGCCCGCCAGGCCACCCAGCGCCCGTGCTTCCAGCGGCACTCCATTGCGTGAATAATAATCGGCGAGGAACTCGCTCTTGAAGCGCGCCATATCGACGCCGGTGGGGCATTCGGCTTTACATGCCCGGCATTCCAGGCAGAGGTCCAGTGCTTCCATCACGGCTGCGTCGCCAGCGTCGCCCAGCTGCCCGTTCATCGCCAGCCGCAGCGCGTTGGCACGGCCGCGGGTTGTGGCTACTTCGTCCTTCGTCACCATGTACGACGGACACATCGTCCCCGCCAGTTTCTTCCGGCAGGCGCCCACGCCGCTGCACATCTCCACTGCGCCGCTCATGCCACCGTACTCCGAGTAATCGAACCATGTGTGAGGCTTCGGTGTCTGGTATCCGGCGCCAAATCGCAGGTTCTGCGTCAGTGGCGGCGAATCCACAATTTTGCCCGGATTCAGAATGCCTTCCGGATCAAACGTGCGCTTCACTTCACGGAATGCCTGGTACAACGTGCTGCCAAACATCCGCTCCATGAACGGCCCGCGCACCAGTCCGTCGCCGTGCTCGCCAGAAAGTGCTCCGCCGAACTCCAGCACCAGGTCTGCCACTTCGCTCGCAATGGCTTCGAACGTCCGCACACCGGCCGCGGTCTTCAGATTCACCACTGGCCGCACATGCAGGCAACCCACCGAGGCATGCGCGTAGACAGCCGCCGTAGTGCCGTGCGCCTGTACGATCTTCACGAACCGTTCGATGTACGCCGCCAGCTTTTCGGGTGCCACTGCCGTGTCTTCCACGAAGGAGAACGACTTGGCGTCGGTCTTCATCGCCGTCGCCAAACCCAGCGCCGCTTCGCGCACGCTCCAGATTTTCATTTGCGCCGCAACGTCGGTCTCCACGTGATAGTGGTAGCCAAGGCCGCGCTCGCGCAGATCAGCCTCCAGCGCGGCCAACCTCGGGGGCAGGTCTTCCTTGCGGTCCGCGTAGAATTCCACGCACAACGTCGCCGCCGGATCGCCCTTCGTAAAACTCTTTTTGATCCGGTCCAGATTCTCGTTGTGTACGGTGTGGTCGAGAATGGATTTGTCCATGATCTCCACAGCCGAGGGCTTGTGCGCCAGAATCACCGGCGCAGCACCCAGCGCTACCAGCAGATCAGTGAACAGGATCACCATCACGGCCTTCGCCTTCGGCAGCGGCACCAGGCGCAGCTTCGCTTCCAGCACGATTCCCAGTGTGCCTTCCGAGCCCACCATGACCCTGGCGAGATTCACCGTTTCGCGCTCTGGCAGGAACTCATCCAGGTTGTAGCCGGCCACTCTTCGCAGGATTTTTGGATATCGCTTGTCAATTTCCCGGGCGTGTTCTTCTGCCAGACGCAACACGGTGCGGTAGCAATCCGCTGCGCGCGAGCCATCCTGCGGAATCTCACCGCGAGCCATTTCGTGGAAGTGCGCAACGGAGCCATCCGCCAGCAGCACGGTCTGTTCCAGCACGTGGTCGATGGTCTTGCCGTACAACACGCTCCGCGCGCCGGCGGAATTGTTCGCCATCATGCCGCCGATGGTCGCGCGGCTGGCGGTTGAAATGTCCGGGGCAAAACGCAGCCCCAGCGGAGCCAGCTGCACGTTTAATTCGTCCAGAACGATGCCCGGCTCCACTCTCGCCCAGCGTTCTTCTGCATTCACTTCCAGCAGCCGGTTCAGATATTTCGAGCAATCGATCTGCACGCCCTCGCCAATGGCCTGCCCGGCCTGCGACGTGCCTGCACCGCGCATGGTGATGGAACACCGGTGACGCCGGCAAATCTCCAGGGTGCGCGCCACGTCTTCACGCGTCTTTGGAATCACCACGCCCCGCGGCATGATCTGGTAGACCGAAGAATCTGTGGAATAGAGGGCGCGGCTTAGCGTATCGAACCGAACTTCGCCTGTGACCGCTGCCTTTAGCTCACCTTGCAGATTCCCGGCGAGCTGTACCAGGCTCACGCCGCGGCTCCGATACTTTGCAGCCCCGCACTCAGCCGCGCGAGTCCCTTCTGAAGATTCGCGCCACCGGAAGCGAACGAAACCCGCAACGTTCCCTCACCCGTCGGGCCATACGCCGACCCGTGAATCACCACTACACCGGCGTCGTTCAATAATCTTTGCCGAACTTCGTTCGAAGGCATCCCCAATCCGCTGACGTCCAGCATGGCGAAGAATCCGCCCTCCGGTGCCAATACCTTTACGCCCGGAATACCTGCAAGAGCGACGATCACCTGCTCGCGGCGCAGCGTGTATTCTTCCACCATTTCGTTGACGGCATCCTGCGACCCCGCCAGCGCCACTGCGGCCGCATCCTGCACGAACGTCGCGGGTCCGCGGCTCGATTGCGCCAGGACCATGAACATCGCATCGATAACCGCTTTCGGCCCCGCGCAATAACCGACGCGCCAACCCGTCATCGAGTAGGTCTTCGACAGGCTGTTGACGTGAATGTACAAATCCCGCAGCCCCGGTGCTGCCGCCAGCGGAGAAATGTGCCGCAGTCCTTCGTAAGTAATGGCTTCGTAAATCTCATCGCTGAGCAACGTGATGTTGCGCCGTATGCAGAACTCCGCGATCGTTCCCACTTCCTTGCGGGATAGCACTGTACCCACCGGATTCCATGGCGTATTCAGGATCAGCACTTTGGTCCGCACGCTCGCTGCGCGTTCCAGACTGTTCACGTCGAGCGCGAAACGCCCTTCCTGGTAAGTTGCGGCCACCGGACGAATCTCGCCCCCCAACAGCTTTATGGGCGATTGATACGCATCGTAAATCGGATCGGGTATGAGCACTTCATCACCCGGATTCACCAGTGCGGCCAGCGCGGCATAGATGCCAAACGTCGCACCGGAGGTCGCCAGAATCTCTGTGCCCGCGTCAAATTGCAGACCATTGTCGCGCTGCAGCTTTTCGGCCACCGCTTCGCGGAAATTCTTCTCGCCGCGATTGTCCGGATATCCGGTCCGTCCGCTCCGGAGAGCCGCGCTCGCCGCCTCCACAATATGAGGAGGCGTGGCAAGGTCTGGTTCACCGCGCATGAGCGACAGCAGATCGCAACCCTGGGCTTGAAGCTGACGAACTTCTGCCAGCACCGCATTCACGGCAGTGGGGCGTAGTTGTGCGATACGATCCGAGAGCAAGGTAAATAGAGAATATCAAGCTCATGCACAAGTTTGCAGTCCCTACCCCCGCGCTCACTCTGGATCTGAACAAATTCGAGCGCAATCTGGATCGCATGGCCCGCGAAGTTCGCGCCTCCGGCCGGGCGTTGCGGCCCCATGTGAAGGCCCACAAATGTGCCGAAGTGGCCCGGCGTCAGTTGGCTCTGGGCGCATCCGGTCTGTGCGTGGCTACTGTGCCTGAAGCCGAAGCCATGGCCCGCGAAGGCTTCACCGGTCTGCTGCTCACCGGACCGCTGGGTGACGCTGCAAAAATTCGTCGCGTGGTCGAAACCGGCGCCATGGCTGCGGTGGATCACCTTCGTCAGGCGGAATGGTACGCGGCAGCCGCGCAAGCCGCAAACCGCATCGTCGACCTTCTCATCGATCTCGATATCGGCGATCACCGCACAGGCGCGTCAAACACCGAACAGGTTCTGGAAATCGCCCGCACCATTGCCCGTTCACCGCACCTGAACCTGCGCGGCATTCAGGCTTACTCCGTGGCCGGCTCGCACGGTGCCAACCTCGCCGAACGCTTCGCAAACTCTGACCTCACCTTCTCCCGTGCCCGCGCCGTTCGCGACGCACTGCGCGCCGACGGCCACCCTTGCGAACTTCTCACCGGCGGATCCACAGGCACCTGGGACGTGGATATAGCCATCGACGGTTTCACCGAACTGCAGGCCGGTTCGTACGCGCTGATGGACCTGGCGTACCGTCGCATCGGCATCGAGTTTGAGAACGCCATGACCATCCAGGCCACCGTCATCAGCGCCAACCATGCCGGGTTCGTAACCGTAGACAGCGGATTCAAGGCTTTCTCCACGGACCGCCCGTTCGGCCCGGAACCGCTTGGCCTTCCCGGTGCCACATATCGCTGGGGTGGCGACGAATTCGGCTACATCGATCTGGAAGATTGCGCCATCAAGCCCCGCCTCGGCGACCGCATCGAACTGTTGCCCCCGCACTGCGACCCCACCGCCAACCTTTACGGACGCATCTACGCCTGCCGCGGCGAAACTGTGGAAGCAGTCTGGCCCACTATTCAGAAATAGCTTGCGCAAGCCGGGTCCGCTGCTGCCCGGCTGCGTCAAAGTTCGCCGGGTCGAGCCAGCGTTCAAACTCCGCTTTGCGTGCCGGCCATTCGGAATCCAGCATGGCGAACCAGGCCGTATCGCGGTTCTTGTTTTTGACCATCATGTGTTGGCGGAAGATGCCCTCGAATGTGAAACCCAGTCGTTTCGCTGTCGCCTTCGACGGCTCGTTCCGGTTGTTGCACTTCCACTCATAGCGCCTGTAACCCAGTTCTTCGAACACATACCGGGCCATCAGATACATGGCTTCCGTGGAAGCTCGCGTGCGTTGCATTTCCCGCCCGAACATCAGGTTACCCACTTCCACAACCCGGTTCTTCACGTCGATCCGCATCAACGAACCGATGCCCACGGCGCGTCCCTTCGCGTCGATGCAGGTAAAGAACAGAGGATCTTCCGACCGCGCTTTGGCTGCCAGGTGTTCGTCGAAGGCGGTACGGTCAGCAAAAGGCCCGTCGAACATCCAGTCCCACAATGCGGCGTTGGCCTCGCCGCCGGTGCCATCCCACAAGGCGTCCCTGTGCTTCTCCGGATCGAGCGGCAAAACGGTTACATAACGACCAGTGAGTGTGACGCGAGCGGGTCCCATCCGGCTATCGTACTATTGGCGCAGTGCGTAGACGAACAGAGAACTCCCTGCGCACACCGCGACGTATTGCCGTCCGTTGATGGAATACGTCATCGCACCCGATGTCACGCGTCCGCCCAGTGCGGCCTTCCAAAGCAGCTTCCCGTCTCGCGCATCCAGCGCGAAGAAGTAGCCTTCGCGTCCGCCGCTGAACAACAGGTTGGTGGCAGTGGTCATAATCCCCGCATCGGTGACGTCACTCATCGGGAAATCCCACTTCTTCTCCCCGGTCTTCGGGTCGATGGCGCGCACCACGCCATACTGCTCGCCATCTTTGCGATAGTTAAAATTGCCCGCTACAACCGGCGGTGTGGTGTTGCGAGGCCCGCCTCCGCTGAAGGTCTGGCCTTTCACGTACTCCGCGTCCTGTTTCACAAAAAACGACGCATAATCTTCCCATGCCGGAATGTAGAATAGCCCTGTCGCGGGACTAAAGGACGGGTTGTACCAGTTCGTGCCGCCCTGGTTGCCCGGATAAATCATTGTGCCCTCGCGGTTCGATTGCGCTTCCGGAACTTTCATCGGACGCCCGCGCTCATCGAAGCCCTTCATCCAGGTGACTTTCACGAACGGCTTGCCCAGCAGGAACTGCCCCGTGGCGCGGTCAATCACATAGAACAAGCCGTTGCGGTTCGCCCACATCATCACCTTGCGCAGCCCCGCACTACCCGGCCATTGAATATCGGCCAGCACCGGAACCTGCACGGCATCATAGTCGAATTCATCGTGCGGTGAGAACTGGTAGTGCCATTTCAAGACTCCCGTATCCGCATCCAGCGCTACCACGCTGTCGCTGTAAAGGTTGTCGCCACCGCGTGCGTCGCCGTTCCAGTCAGGCCCCGGATTTCCGATTCCCCAGTAGGTCAAATTCAACTCCGGATCGTAGGAGCCGGTGACCCACACCGAAGCGCCGCCTGTCTTCCACGAATCGCCCGCCCAGGTGTCATTGCCTTTTTCGCCTGCGCCCGGAATCGTGTAGAAGCGCCAGATGTGCTTGCCGGTATTTACGTCATAGGCATCAATATGTCCGCGAATGCCGTACTCGCCACCGGCCACACCCACAATCACTTTGTCTTTAATCACCAGCGGCGCATGCGTGATGGCATAGCCGTCTTCCGGCTTATCGACTTCAACGTTCCACACAGGCTTGCCGCTGCGTGCGTCGAGCGCGATCAGCCGCGCGTCGATGGTGCCCAGAAATACTTTGTCGCCCACAATGCCCACGCCCCGGCTCAGCCGGCCGCAGCAGGGACGCGCTTCCGTGGAGGGCGTCCAGGAAAACGTCCAGAACACGCGCCCCGTCACCGGGTCGAGCGCCACCACATCGTCCGGATTCTGGATGGTGTACATCACGCCATCCACCACCAGCGGGGTCGCTTCGTATTTCTCCAGCGAACGCGCCTGATAAACCCACTGCAACTCCAGATTCTTCACGTTCTCCGGCGTCACCTGGTTCAGCGTACTGTAGCGCTGGCTTTTGAAATTACCCGAATAGGTGAGCCAGTTTTGCGGCTCTTTATCTGACTGGAGAAGGCGCTCAAAGGAAACCTGCGCGGATGCCGCCGCCACCGTGGCCAGCGCGAGAAGAAGAACGTTTTTCATGGATGTGAGATTCCTTTCAACGACATCAGGTACGCCACGAGGTCGGCCCGTTCGGCAGAGGTGAGCTTGTCCCTGAACGAGGGCATTGCCGAAGTATTGATGGGCGAAAACTCTTTCAAATTCGCCCGCTGAAACGAGAGCAGGCGCTCTTTGTTGTCCATTAGCTGGACCGTAAACGTGTCCTGGTTCAGAATGCGTCCGGTGATGACGGCCCCGTCGCGGGTCACCGCACGAAACATGCGGTTCTGCGGCATAATGACGGCGTTGGGCTCGGTCAGCGATTGATCCAGTTCCACCACGCGGCGCAGCATACCCACATCGCTCAGATCGGGCCCGAAGTGCGATCCCGCGCCGTCTGCCCGATGGCAATTGCGGCATTGGCCCTTGCCTTCAAACAGTGCTTTGCCGCGCGCAGCGTCAGCTCCTTCGGGCAGGGTCTGACCTCCCGATGCAGGCAGAGAGCGGAGATACGCCACGATGGTCCGCACCTGCGGTTCGGCCATGGTCTGCGCCGGCATACCAGTGCCTGGAATTCCGTTACGCAGAATCTTGACTACATCGTCATCGGTGCGCGAACGCGGGAACCGGGCGTGGCTGAAATCCACCCCGGTGATCTGGTCTCCATCCGGCCCGTGGCAATAGATGCAGTTGGCGATGTAAAGGCGGTTGCCAATCTCAACATCGGTCTTCGAATATTTCGGTTCCGTTAGTTCGTGTTGGGCTGCGAGCGAACCCGCGGCCAGCAGCGCAAGGATGATTTTTCGCATACGGACGTTGTCTCCCGGACAGCGGCCATCATAGCGCAATTTCCGCCCACGAGACATCTCCCCGGAATAAAACTGTTCGGCACCCCGCTGCGGCACCCGCGCTTACATCGGATTCTTTATCGCCGATCATCCAGGATTCCGCCAGCTCGATTCCGTGCTCCTCTGCGGCCCTACGCAGCAGGTACGGCGACGGCTTGCGACATTCGCAACCGGCGTCAGGTGAATGCGGGCAGATGTAGGTTGCTGTAAGCTCCACACCTTCCGCGCGGAGTGCTTCCAGAAACCGCGATTGCACCGCCTCCATTTCGGACGTGGAGATCAGCCCGCGTCCCACGCCCGATTGATTGCTGATCACAATCAGCAGCCAACCCTCTGCGGCGAACCGGCGCAGGGCCTCTGCCGCCCCCGCAATCAGGTGCACGTCAACCGGATCACGCATATAGTGCCGGTCTTCCATGAGCACGCCGTCGCGATCCAGAAACAGCGCGCGCCTCATCTTGAAACAGCAGCCAGCATCTCGTCGCCCTTTACCGCCCAGGTTCCGTGATGACTCACTGCCACTGCGGCGGCGATATTGGCCAGCGCAGACGCTTCCACCAGTGAGCAACCCATTCCCAGCGCGATGGCCAGCGCGGCCACCACGGTGTCGCCCGCGCCCGTTACATCCGCCACTTCGTTGACCCGCGCCGGCATGTGGGTCGCAACGCCAGACCGTTCGAAAAGCGACATGCCGTGCTCGCCGCGCGTCACCAGTAATGCCGATGGCGCAATCATTTCCAACAGGCCCGTAGCGGCGCTCGTGAGGTCTGCATCCGTGTGTAGCGCAACTGCTGATGCGGTTGCGGCTTCCTTCGCATTGGGTGTCACCACTGTTGCCCCGCGATAGCGCGACCAATCGCTCGATTTCGGATCCACCACCACCGGCAGTTTTCTGGCTGCCGCTGCGTCAATCAACCAGCGACTGAACTCCGCATCCACCACGCCCTTGGCGTAATCCGAGATGACGCACACATCCGCCGTCTCCAGCGCGCTTTCAATTCTTCGCCGCAGATCCTGTGCCAGACCGGGCGTCAACGGCAACGGGCTCTCCTCATCGAAGCGGACGATCTGCTGCCCCGCGGCTGTGATCCTCGTCTTGGTTGTGGTGGTTCGCGCCGCGTCTTCCAGCAAGACCACGGTGGAAATTCCGCCGGATCGCAATACTTCCCGCAGCCGCCCGGAGGAATCGTCTGTCCCCGTCACGCCCGCAATCGCCACCTGCGCTCCCAGTGCCCGCGCGTTAGCCGCCACGTTGGCTGCGCCGCCTGCAAAATAGCGGCGCCGCGTTACCCCCACCACCGGCACCGGAGCTTCCGGGGAGATCCGTGTGGCCTCTCCCGAAATGTAGGTGTCCAGCATCACGTCGCCCGCTACCAGCACCCGCACCGCCACCGCACCAGCCACAAACCTGGCCACTAACTCGCGCATGTCTTCTCCAACAGCCGGGCCAGCCGGCTTGTTGAGCGACCTTCCAGCAGGGGCAGGAAGCAGATGCGACCGCCATAACTCTCTACCGTGGCCCGCTCCGGAATCTCGCGATTCGCGTAATCAGCGCCCTTGCAGTGGACGTCCGGGCGCAGCTTGCCCAGCGCCGCGCCCGGGTCAGTTTCATGGAAAATCGTCACGTAGTCCACGCATTCCAGCGCCGCCATCACTTCGGCGCGGTCTTGTTCACATACCAGAGGTCTGCCTGGGCCTTTGATTGCCCGAACGCTTTCATCACTGTTCAAACCGACAATCAAAATATCGCCCAGCGCCTTCGCCGCCTGCAGGCTGCGCACGTGCCCGGCGTGAATCAGGTCGAAGCAGCCATTGGTCCAGACCACCACCTTGTCCTGCCACTGCGGGCGAATGGCGGCCAGCTCGTCCAGACTGCGAATCTTCATGCCGGGTTCATCGTCCCCTGGTCCACGCGGACGCTGTAGCCACCCACACGGACTCCTGTTACTTTTTCACCTGCCATCACTGCCGACGCCATGATCCGCCCCGGCCTGCGCACTTCGATGCCCTGTTCAAGAGCGATCTTCTGTTCTGATTTCACGAGGCCGTATTTCACCATCCACGCAATGGCCGGGCCTGCAGCAGAGCCCGTTGCCGGGTCTTCGTTAGCGACAATTGCCGAGGGCTTTCGCGCGTGCATCTGCGCGGACTTGTCCACCGTCTCCCGCGAGAGAATATAAAAACTCCGCTGTGGGTCACCTCCGGCAAAGTACTCCCGCATCGCTCCGCCATCAATCTTTATCGCGCCCGCCGTTTTCAGCGAATCCACCAGCACAATCAGATTGGGGCGTCCGGTTGATACATTCTGAATCGGGTAATCCCGCACGATGCTGCCAGCCGGAATCCCCAGAAGTGCGGCAACTTTCTCCGGCTCGTGTTTTTCAGCGAACACCGGGTCCGTTTGCAGCATCTCGCCGTAAACCGTATCGCCCTCGCGTGTCATGGTCACCGGAATCAACCCGATTGGAACATCCAACACCACATCCATCACCGGCTTCCGTTTGGCCGCCGCCATCCCTGACCACACGGCCGTCGCAGCACCCAAAATCGGATGCCCGGCAAATGTCATTTCCGAAGTGCGATTGAAGATCCGCGCCTTCACTGTGCCCGGCTTGCTCTGCTTCGGCAGCAGGAAAATCACTTCCGAAAGATCAATGTCATGCCCCAGCTTCTGCATCTGTTCATCGCTGAGCCCGCCGCCATCGGTAAACACCACCAGCGGGTTGCCGCCTTTTGGATCTTTGGTGAAGACGTTCCACCGTTCAAACGCGTAGCCCGAAGCGCCCCGCGCCACACCTTGTGCCACTGCCATCGACGCCGCCTGTTGCAGAAAATCTCGTCGGTTGTTCATGTAAGCCTACGGTGTGGCTGCCGGCGGCACGCGGCGTTTCGTCGCCTGTTCAAACGCATACGCCAGGCCCAGCAGCTTCGGCTCCGCGCAGGCCATTCCGGTGAAGCTCACGCCCATCGGCACCGGATTCGGATTGAAACCTGCGGGAAACGGCGTGTTTGCCGGTGTTGCGTCCAGACCAAACGGCACAATTACCGTCGGATACCCCGGCTTGGCCGCAATGCCCGCTCCGCTGGCGCCCGGGAACAGCAGCGCATCCAGATTGTTCGCCTTCATCGCCGCGTCAATTCCCTGCGTCCCCGCCAGCAGAATATCTTTTGCGCGGTCTGCTTCATAGCGATCTTTGTCGGCTTCCACATCCACTTCATCCGAGATATCCAGCAATGACTGTCCAAACCGAATGGTATTGATCCGCGTGTGCGTCATGTTGAACATGCGCAATTCGGTGAGCGTCTTCACCGGTGCGGTGGGTCCCAGTGATGCGAGGAACTTGTTGAAGTCACGCTTCATGCCGTACTTCAAAACCATGGAACAATCAGCATCTGAGCTGCGGCCGCTCAGGTAGCCCGAGCACTGACCATAAAGCACGAAATTTTTGTCCGGATTCTTTTCCATGATGCTGGGGATTTCCACCGGGTCTACGATGATCGCGCCCTGGGCCTTCAGTGCGGCAATGGCATCGTCCATGATCTTGCGCTGTTCCACGCTGAGCCCGCGGCCCGGGCCAAACCCATTCCGGCCACCGGCTCCACCAACAGGCACCGCGGTAGTTCGCGACGGCAGTTCCATCGCGTCATAGAAAAACGCCCGCGGAATTCCAATTCGCGCACCCTTCAGCGCGTCGGCTTTCAGGAATTGCAAATAATCGCGGCCCGAAGGTGGCGCACAACGCTGCGTTGCCGGATCATTCGGATCGGGCGATGCGCTCTCCAGCACGCCCAGCAGAATCGCCGCATCGGTCACTGTCTTCGCCATTGGTCCCGCCGTATCCTGATCCGCCGTAATGGGAATTACGCCGTACCGGCTGATGCGGCCCACTGTCGGTTTCACCGCCGCCAGCATGTTCTGATTCGCAGGACTCAAAATCGATCCGGACGTTTCTGTGCCCACGTTGCCCGCCCAGAAACTGGCGGCCGTGCCCGCACCGGAACTCGACCCGCCTGTCTGCATGGCAGGCCTGCCGTCGTTGGTTCCTTCGCGGGGATCGGGTCGCGGATCATAGGGGTTGTATGCGAATCCGCGCACGCCGTTGTAGTTACCCGGCATGGGCGTCGGCGATCCCGCCACCCAGTTAGCCAGTTCCGAAAGCGTGGTCTTCGCGATGATGATGGCACCGGCATCCATCAGGTTCTTCGCCAGCGTCGCATCGTACGGAGGCTTGTAGCCTTCGAACGCCACCGCACCGCCCGTAGTCACAATATCCTTCGTCAACACGTTATCTTTCAGTGCCACCGGAATACCGTGGAGCGGTCCGCGAATGCGGCCAGCGGCACGCTCCTGGTCCAGCCGGTCAGCTTCTTCCATCGCCTTTGGATTCACGGTAATGGTTGCGTGGAGAATGTTCTCCCAGGTTGCGATTCGCGCCAGATACTGGCTCACCAGTTCATGCGACGTGACCCGCTTCTGCTGCAGCGCCGTGCGCATGTCGGCGATGCTGGCTTCTTTCACGTTGAATCGCTGTGCGGTCTGGCCAGAGGCCGCCAGGCAAAGCAGGGGGAGAACCAGGAAGAGACGTCTCATTTGGGTAAATCCTATCATTTGGGTAAATCCTATCATCGCCCAACGGCGGGGATTTCGCCCAGCCGGCGCAAGAGCGGAGTCATTGTCAGACCCTGCGCAAATACTGAGAATGCCACCACGGCAAATGCCACCGTAACAATGGCTTCGCGCCCCGCCATTGTCTCCGGTAACCCCAGCGCCAGAGCCAGAGCCAGCGCGCCGCGCAATCCGCCCCAGAATAAGGCGTGCTGGTGCGTTGCCGTCACGCGATGCTTCGACCACCGGAACAGCGCGGACAAGGGATATACTGCAGCCGCACGACTCACCAGCACTGCAGCAATTCCCACTGCCGCTCCCTTCCAGGCGCCACCGAATCCCCGGCTTGCCTCATGCATCCCGATCAAGAGGAAGATCAACGAAGTTGCCGCGAACGCCGCATATTCCCAGAACGCGCGAATTGCTTCACGGTCCTGCGGTCCCCTGTTGCCCAGAATCAGTCCCGCGGTGATGGTGGCCAGCACGCCGGAGCAGTGCAACTCCTCGGCCAGCAGAAACGAACCCCACGCGGCTACTGCGGTGAAAGTCACTTCCACCAGGTGATCTTCGGACCGCCCTGCCAGAAACACGGCCGCCAAACCCACCGCCCCGCCGCACAGCACTGCTCCGCCCACGCTGCCCACCAGACGCAGTACGCCTTCGGCAGCGGACACCTGCTGTCCCGCTGCTATGGCCGCGGCCAGGGCGAACGCCACTGCCGCTGTGCCGTCGTTGAACAAACTCTCGGCTTCCACCAGCAGCGATAAGCGCCCCTGCACCCCGGCTTCGCGGAACGTCGCCAATACCGACACCGGGTCTGTGGCCGCAATCAGACACCCGAATACCCATGCCGCAGTCCATTCCCAGCCCACCACGAAATGCATTCCTACCGCCGTCACGCCAGCCGAAATCGCTACTCCGGCAAAGGCCAGCGTCAGGATCACGGGCAGATCATTTCGCAGCCGCGCCCAGCGCAGGTAGAATGCCGCCTCAAATAACAACGGAGGCAGCAGCGTCAGGTAGAGCAGGTCATTGGTCAGCGCAATGTGCGGCGCGTTCGGCAGCAGTGCCAGTCCCATACCAGCTATAACCAGTCCCGTACTGTAAGGGAGCCGCAATCGGCGCGTCAGCATGGCCACCACGGCCGCGATCAGCAGCAGAAACAGCGTGAGCCTGATAAATGCGGGTTCCATCCCTTGACCTTCTCACGCTCACAGGTGCCCGCGCGATAATCGCACTGTGCCCGAGCCGGTGTTCCTAGAGGATTTGCCCGCCGCTACCGCGCGCGCCGCACGGGCGTTGTTTGATTCTTTGCCCGACCCCGCGCAAGCCATCCATTTCTTCCCGCGCCTGAATCACCCGGAATACCGGACTAATCGCACCGCGCTCCACTACGCTCTCACAATTTTTTCTTACAGCCGCTTTCTTGGCGAGGCCGTAGTCCGGCATCCCGAATGGCTTCTGGAAATCGCCAGCGCGGGCAGCCTGCACTGCGGCTTCCTCGCCGAAGAATATGCCGCACAGCTTGCCGCCGGTGCCACACTACAACCGGTGGACATCGCGCGCTTCCGCCGCCGCCAGCTGCTGCGCATCGTCCTGCGTGACGCCCTTCGCATTGCCGACATTGCCGAAACCACCGCCGATCTTTCCAACCTCGCCGACGCCATTCTCAGCGTTGTCTGGTCTTCGGTCCGCCGCGATGTCGCCCGCGAGTATGGCGACCCGGGCTCACTTTTCTCTGTCATTTCTCTCGGCAAACTCGGTGGTCAGGAGTTGAACTACAGTTCCGATATCGATCTGATGTTCGTCTGCTCCGGCGGCCTGGCCGGGAAAGAATTTTTCAAAACCGCGATTAATCGTATGACCGCGCTGCTCTCTACTCATACGCCCGAAGGCATGGCGTATCGCGTGGATCTTCGCCTCAGACCTGATGGCAGCCTGGGCGAAATCTGCCCCACCCTCGAAGGCGCCAAAAAGTATTATGCCTCCCGTGGTCGCGACTGGGAACTGCAAATGCTTATCAAGGCCCGCGTCTCCGCCGGTGACCCAGCCCCGGGCCGTGAACTCCTCGCCTTTGTGGAGCCCCTCATCTATCGCACCACCATCGATTTCCGCGCCGTAGAGGCGGTTTCCGAAACCCGCGCCCGCATCCATGAAAAGCAGCGCAGTCGCCGCCTTCCCACTGTCGACGTCAAGCTTGCCCGAGGCGGCATTCGCGATATCGAATTCCTCGTACAGTGCCTGCAGCGTCTTTATGGTGGCCGTGAGCCGTGGGTGCGACACGGCAGCACCCTGCTCGCGCTCTCCCGACTCCGGGACAAAGACCTGCTTTCCGCTCAGGAGTATTCGCGCCTCGCCGAAGCCTACCGTTTTCTTCGTCACCTGGAGCATCGCCTGCAGTTTGATGAAGACCGCCAGACTCACGCACTTCCCGCCGCGAAGGACGACCTCGACATTCTTGCCCGCCGGATGCCCGAGGGTCTGGCTGGTGCCGGCACATTGCAACATCTTTTGGATCGTCACTTCGCCAGCGTCCAGGATCTCTATGACCGCGTCATTCACTCCCGCGATCCGCAGGAAATGCATGCACCAGCCGGTGGCACCGCCTCGTTCCCGTCCGTGAACCTCAGCCGTTTCCTCGAACAGCGCGCTCCCCGCTTCCTGCGCGATGTGCAACTGATGCTGCCCGCCGACAGCTTTGAGTCATTTCTTGAAAAAATTGTACTCCAGCCGGAGTGGCTGGCGAAGCTGGATACGGATCGTGAACTCGCCCGCTGCACCATCGATCTGTTTGAACACTCCAGCTATTTCGCCGGCCAACTCGTGCGCCATCCCGCACTACTGAGTGAGATCGCGCACGCCTGTGGAGTCCGCCAGGGAAGGGATGGCTTCACCGCGCCCGATGATGTGGCCTCACTCCGCCGTTACTTTCGTGAACAAATGGTACGTATTCAGGCGGACAGCATTTACCACGCCGCGCCGGTTTTCAAGACTCTCCGCCGCACCTCCGATCTCGCGCAGACCGTCATCGCCATGGCGTATCGAATTGCCATCGCCGAAACTGCCGACAGTACGATGCCCCCTCCCCCCCATCGTCTGATGGTGGTGGCCCTTGGTCGCCTTGGCGTCCGCGAATTCGACCTTGCTTCCGACGCCGATCTCAACTTCATCCTTCCTGACGCCGATGTTGCCGACCTCCCCTTCTGGACGACCGTTGCCGAACACATGATTTCCACCATCGGTGCCTATACCGGCGACGGGGTGGTCTTCAACATCGATACCCGCCTCCGCCCGTATGGTCGTGAAGGCGCGCTGGTCCAGACCGAAGCAGCCTGCCGCGACTACTTCGCCAACACGGCGGAAGCGTGGGAAGGCATCAGCTGGATGAAAGCCCGCGCCGTATCGGGTGACATGGAACGGGCGACTGCGTTCCTCGCCGAGATCCAGCAAATCGACTGGCAGCGTTACGGCCAAGCCGCCCGCTCGCGCGCGGAACTTGCCCGCATGCGTGCACGGCTGGAACGCGAACAAGGCGCCCGCGACCCCCTGAAAGCCGGCCCTGGGGGCTATTATGATATCGATTTCGCGTTGATGTATCTCCGCCTGCGCGGCGGTGAAAAATTCTACCGGCTGCTCAATACGCCGGAGCGCATCGCGGTGCTGGTGGAAACCGGCCACCTCGCGCCTCGGGACGCCGCGTTCCTCAACGACGCCGCAACATTTTTCCGCGCCGTGGATCACGGCATGCGCATTTCGACCGGTCACGCCGATGGCCGCTTGCCTTCCAGCCCTGAGCAAATGGCGGTATTAACGCAACTGGTGCATCGCTGGATTCCGGCCGCGATGCATGGGGAGGCACTCGACACGCTGGCACGCCGCCTGCGTCAGGAAACCCGTGCGTTCTTTGAGCGCACGTTTGCTGTCTGATTCGGGGAGGCAAATCCGGCCGACCTGTCTCCAGCTGCGTTCTTCTGACCTGCGCGACGCGAATCAGGTCTATAGCGCGGTGTTGAACGTACCCTTTTTCGCCGAATTGATGATGTGTTCCGCCGCGCGGAACGCCAACGCCTGAATCGTCATGGTGGGGTGATTGCGTCCTCCGGTGACCAGAACGCTGCCGTCCACAATGAACAGGTTGGGCACATCGTGGGCCCTGTGATTCTTATCAATCACCGAGGTCTTTGGATCGTTCCCCATACGGCAGGTGCCGCGGTTATGCGCGCCGCCACGGGTGTCGCTGACGGGAGGTGCCCACACCTTCCTGGCCCCGGCTGCCTGCAGAATTTCAATGGCTTTCGTTCGGAAGAACTCCATGTTCCGGATATCGTCAGGATGGCTGGCCGAAGTGATGCGCATCGCAGGCAAACCCCATTCGTCCTTCACGTCGGGATCGAGGTCCACCCGGTTCGTCGCCAGCGGCATCTGGGTGACGAAAGAAGTGATCGTCATCCTGTGGTTGGCTTCTTCCCGAAGCGCCTTCTTGTACCCCTCGCCCCAGCGCGGTGCCTCCGGAGACAGTCCGTTCAGCCCCAGATCGAGCGGCGTCTGGTAGCCCCGCGCGGTCATCCGCCCGCCGCCGTAGAAGCCGCGCTTCGCGTCAGATGGCACGTAGTCCACAATGGCGGCACCGGAAATAACTCCCTTGTACTCGTTCAGGGGATGTTCGAAGAGGGCGTTGGCACTTACCGTATTGCCCATCATCAGATTCCTGCCCACTACACCCGATGAGTTCGCGAGGCCGTCAGGAAAACGGGCTGACTTTGACATCAACAGCAGGCGGGCAGACTCCGAGCCGTTGGCCGAGAGCACAACCGCCTTTGCCCGCTGCCGGACTTCGCGCTTCTGCGCGTCGAAATAAACCACGCCGGTCACCCGGCCCGCGCCGTCGACCGTGATTTCGCGCACATAGCTCTTCACCCTGATCTCACACCGTCCGGTCTTTTCGGCGAGGGGAATCATGGTGACGGCGGAACTCGACCGGGCGCGGACCTGGCAACCATAGCCCGAACAGATGCCACAGTTCACGCATGCGGCGCGCCCCATATAAGGCTTCGTAATAATCGCCAGAGGCCCGGGAACGGCAGTCAGCCCCAACCTTGCCGCCGCGGTTTGCAGCAATGCACCCGAACTCTTCAGAGGCACGGGAGGCATGGGATAGTCTTTGGACATGGGTGCCAGAAACGGCGAAATAACGCGCTTGCCTGAGATGCCCATCTCCCATTCGGCCTGGGTGTAGTAAGGCTCCAGCTCTTCGTAGGTGATGGGCCAATCGGCCATGCCCGTGCCAGAGGGAATCGTGGAGTCGGAAGAGACCTCGCGAAACTCATACGGAAGGTGGCGCCAACTGCTGCTGCCGTAGGTCACGGTGCCGCCGCCAATCACGCAACCGTAGCTGTGGCTTCCCGCGACGGCCTTTTCTTTGTCAGTCCGGCGGAAGGTATTGCGCTGGCGCAACGGGTCGCTCATGAGGCGGTCGTCATCGCTCAGGTTCAGCTGTAACCACTCGTCTTTGTTGTATTCCTGTTCGCGGCCGTACTTTCCCCAGCCTCCCTGTTCCAGCACCACCACCGAAAAGCCAGCCACCGATAACTGTTTGGCCATGATTCCGCCGCCCGCGCCTGAGCCGATAACAATGAAGTCAACTTCAGCAGATGTCGAATATTTTTTCATGATGGTGCTCCTTCACGCCTTCCCGGCAGACAAGGCCTGTTCATCGTAGAAACCGAACGGCGATTTATGGTTGAGGGAATCGTCGTAGCCGATCAGCTTCCAGCCCATTTTGTCCTGGTTGCCGCCGTGCACCGGGCGAGCGAAGAAGCCGATCACGGTGTGGTTCCGAACCATATTGAAGAAGGGCGTCTTTTCCATGCCGGTAAGTATTTTAATCTGCTGTTCGGAAGTGAGGGCAGAGAACTTGCCACCCGCTTTTTCTTCCAGATCCTGCAGGCCCTTTGTGTAGGCCGACTGGCTCTTGCGGGCGAAAGTGGCCAGTGCCCGGTCGATGAAGTAGACGCAGTGCGCTTCGCGGGCCCCGGGAGTTTCGTCGGCGGGGATGATGCGGGCGGTCATGGCCTCCACCTCAGCGGCCTGTGCCTCGGTGAACACAGCGAGGCGCGGCAACTGCCCGGCCTGGGTAGCCTGGCGCACGTGCTCCTGGGCGGCCAGAATACCCGTGAAGTTGGCAGCAATCCAGGCCGCATTCAGGCCGGTTGCGGAATGAACAAGAAATTTCCGTCGCGATGGCGTTGCAGTGCTCATACTCGCTCCTTCTTTGTGGACCAGACTGGCGAATTCTTTATCAAGCCCGGCGGCCCAATGCAAGGCGCTACGCGCTACGCCTGTGTCGTTACCCAGGCACCGAATATCGGGCAGAATGGGCGTTATTTATGAGTCCAGTATTGAGGAAACGAATATTCTTGCGCACGGTCTGCTAACGCGGTAACAGGTCTTCCACGCGCCGGGCGTCCAGCAGGCGCAGACCGGCGCGTTCCAACTGAACCGGCTTCAGGGCTTCCAGACGTTTGCGAAGGGTGGCCGGGACCCGGCCAAAACGGCGCTCGGCGAGCTTAAGGAGTAAGCCCAGCTGACCTTGTTCTAAACCTTGTTCCAAACCTTTTTCCAGGCCTTGTTCCAGACCCTGTTCCAGACCTTCCGCATGTGCCTTCCGGAGCTTCGGCCCCAGAAAGTCGTGATCCATGAAGTCTTCCAGAATTGGCATTTGTTTCACCTCGCGCCCGATTACATTCCCCAGCTTCCGCAGACCAGCTATGGCCATCAATTCCGCCAGCGCTTCTTTTTGCTGGTTTCCCTTCGCCCGCGCGATCTTCGCCAGCACCTGGCGGATGACTTCCTTCTTCCCGCCGTCCCGAGTCAGAATCGCAATTACATTGTCGCTCGGATTCGAGCTTTCCAGCAATGCCTGGGTGTCCAGATCCCGGATGTCGATGATACCGAACCGGAAAGAAAATTGCGGCAACTGGATTTCATTCTCCATCCGCAGCGGCTCCTGGCCGACATACAGCACGAATTGTTCCGGATATCGTCCGTACTGACGAGCTATCGCAAACCCATATTCACCCATCCGCACATAGAAGAACTTTTCATTCCGGCTTTGCAGTTCGATGTGGATCAGGCGACCGTCCGGTGTTCTTCCCAGCAGGTCGACACGCAGGCTGCCGCGACGATGGAGTTCAATATTCACCCATTCAATGGAATTGCTGCCGGTGAGCCGATGCAACAGCAGGCTCCCCGCCCGGCTGAGGATCTTCTTCAGTGTTGCGTCGTAGTCGTGGAGCGCTCGCAAGCAAAGTAGTGGCAAAAAGGAGAAAAAATTCTCACCAAATATTTTTCATAGTGAACTGAACTGTCAAGCACACTTCATGACTCTCGAACCCAGTGCCAAACTCGGTCCCTATTGAGATCACCTCCCGCATTGGCGCGGGCGGAATGGGAGAAAGTCTCTCTCTCCCTTTGACCCGGGTATGCCGGTGCGCCTGTTTCAATCCCCGCTGCTATTCGGCAAGGGCGTTCCGGGGGGCTACATCGTGAGTGCCGATGGCTCGTGCTTCCTGCTGAACGAGAACACCTGCATCTTCGCCCGCGCCCCCATCACCATCGTGCAGAACTGGCAGGCCGCGCTGAAGAAGTAGATTGCTGGCGCAACGTCACTCTGCGTTGAGGGCCCGCTTGAGTAAGACCGTGATGCCCAGCATGGCGGCGCTTCGTTCGAGGTAATCGCGATCCAGAGTTGTGGCCCGGCTGCGAACAATCCCCTGGATATCGCGCCACTGCACCTCGGACACCTCCCCGCCCGCCCGGAACCAATGTAGTTTGGCAAGAAGAATGTCCTCTGGCGTGACAAACGGAGCGGGCGTGTCCGAAATCCCCGTGTTGGCCACAAGAACGGCCCGGTCGAGTTCCTCCAGGCCAAGTGGGAACGCCCGGGCCGGGAAGAAGTCGAACTTGAAGGCCATCGGCATGTAGATCACGTTGAAAGGCGCGCCGCGTTGAATGGCGTCCCGTGCCTCCTCGGGATCAACATAAAAAGTGGAGGGCAGGTTGGCAAGAAACTGATCCAAATTGGCAACACTAAAATCCGCCAGAATATCGACGTCGTTGGTGAAACGGGGCTCGCCAAATGCTGTACTGGCCCACGAGCCGCCTACCGCATACCGAATGCCGGCTGATTCGAGTGCACAGCGCAAAGGGGTGAAGGCATCCCCGGCAGAGATCATTGCCTTCGATACGCCTTGCGCGCCAGATCCACGCCAAATCGGGTCGCTGCAATGCGGAAATTAATTTCCGCATCGTCAGCATTCGGATACTGCTGGCGCGCGGTGGCGCGTTGCAGAGCATCGCCGGCTTCCCAAAGAGCAACGCCGATATTGACCCGCTCCGCCGGCGTCATCTCCGCGAGTCGCCGGAAATAGACCTCGCTCGCTTTTGGGGATGTATCACTCGGCGTCATTTGTCCCCTCCAGTATCGCTCGGTATCCGTGGAAAGCCGCCCTGTGACCTACTCCAGAGTGAACGAGACGTATCCCAGGGTTCCGTCATGTTCCGTAAGCAACGCAACCGGATCACCGGGCTTGATGGCCCGCAGCGCCGCACGGAGTTCTTCCACTGAGCTCACTTTGGTCCGGTTCAACTCGTAAATGATGTCGCCGGGCCGAAGACCGGGATTGATGGCAGCATACTCAGCCGGTATCGCCGCCACCACAACTCCATCCAGGCGCCGCGTATCGGGCAGAATGGGCGTTATTTTTCCGTCCAGTGTGAGGGCGAGAATACCCAATTCACGAACCAGATCAGATGTGCCATTCACAATATCGGCCAGCGCAACAGGAGAATTCGGACGTTCCAGAACCGCCACATTCTTATGCACGGTCTGATCCCCGCGGAGCAGATCGAGGGAAATCTGTTCGCCAATGGCGTGTTGCAAAATCTCAGACTGGATCTCACGGGCCTCTGTAACCGGGTGGCCATTGATCGCCAGCACAATATCGTTCGCCTCCACACCCGCGGCCTCGGCCGCGCCATGCGGAACCACATCGGTAATGATGACGCCGGGATGGCGATTCAGACCCAGCGCTTTGGACATCAGGGGGTTGATGTCCTGCGCGATCACCCCGATGGTGCCGCGATGGATGTGGCCTTCTTTGCGCAACTGGTCGTAAACGCGATGGGCGATGTTGGCAGGGATGGCGAATCCAATGCCTTCGCTGCCGCCGGACTGGGAAATGATAAGGGTATTGATGCCCGCGATCTTGCCGTCGGCATCCAGCAGCGGACCGCCACTGTTGCCGGGATTGATGGCCGCATCGGTCTGGATGTAGTACATCGGCTGGTCGGGCTTCACCTGGCGGGAGGTGGCGCTGACATAACCCACAGTGAGCGTGTTGTCGAGGCCGAGCGGACTGCCCAGAGCGAATACGATCTGTCCCTGGCGGAGTTTGTCAGAGTCGCGGAAGGGGAGCGTGGGCAGATTTTCGGCATCGATCTTCAGAACGGCCAGATCGGTCTCCTTATCCAGACCGACCAGGTGCGCGGGAAAGTGCCTGTGAGCCTCTTTTCCCGCGGGCCTCGAGGCATCCGCGACGCTCACATCAATTTCGCGGGACCCTTCCACAACGTGGGCGTTGGTGAGGATGAACCCGGAGCGGTCGACAATGACACCCGATCCGCTGGAGCGCTGCTGCGCAAAGAAAGCGGCACGGCCGCCATTCTCGCTTTCGACCGGTACACGAAGGCGGACTTCAATCTCGACCACCGCCGGACTCACGGAATCAATCAGTTCTTCGATGGCTGCGCTGAATTCCGCCAAAACCGCGGCGTGTTTGCGCGGGGCCTGGGCGTGGAGCAAGGCGGCGGGAAGGGTTAGGAACAGTAGCGCTGCCGAGCCCAGCCGGCCGAGGGACACAAAATCAGGGTTCATCGTTTTTTCAGTACTCACTGCTTAGCTTAGACGCGGCGGAGCCTGCCGCGGTGACAGAAGCAGCCGGATATTCGTCCGGTTAATCCAAAAGCCCCGCTGGCGCGGGGATGGCGGTGCCCGTCAAGGCTGCCGCCGGAACAAAACCGGCATTTGAAGAGGGAGTGTCAGTGGCACTGTTCGATGCGCACGTCCCGCCGGGATCCACAGTGAGCGGGTACGGGGCGTCCGCGACGGACATTTCGCTCACCGCCGCCTTGGGGCACAAGACGGGCAAGCGGTTTGTCATGCCGGGTAAACAACATCCTCACCGCTCGCGACCAATGTCGGGAATCCACCCCATGTGGGGCTTAGCTTCAACTGCGCCAATTGTGGTCACTAAATTCACCAGTCTGGCGTAGTAGTGGGTTAGAGAATGGCCAGCTTCCTGCCTACCCGCCGGAAAATTTCCACCGCACGCGACAGCTCTTCGGTTGAGTGCGCCGAACTGACAATGGTCCGCACCCGTGCTTTATCCTTAGCCACCGTGGGGAAACCGATTCCCGTAGCGAATACGCCTTCCTCAAACAACGCCGCCGAAAACTGGTGCGCCAGCGCCGCTTCGCCCACAAACACCGGCGTGATCGGTGTCTCACTCATACCGGTATGAAAGCCGGCTTCGGCCAGTCCCTTTTTGAAATAGCGGGTATTCTCCCAAAGCTTTTCGATCCGCTCCGGCTCCTGCTCCAGAATGTCAAAAGCCGCCAGACACGCCGCCACAACTGCCGGGGGATGCGAGGTGGAGAACAGGAACGGGCGCGCGCGGTGGAAGAGGAACTCGATCAGATCGCGCGTTCCGCACACATAACCGCCCAGCACACCGATCGCTTTGGAAAGCGTTCCTACTTGAATATCTACCCTGCCGTGCAGCCCGAAATGATCTACCGTGCCCCGGCCGTTGCGCCCCAGCACGCCGGAAGAATGCGCGTCGTCGATCATCATAATGGCCCCGTGGCGTTCGGCCGCCTCCACCAGTTGAGGCAGGGGAGCGATATCGCCGTCCATGGAAAAAACACCGTCGGTGATGAGAAGCTTGCGCCCTTTTTGTGTGGCCAGTTCGCCCAGAATACGGTCCACCGCGGCGTGATCTTTATGCGGGAAGACGTGAATCTTCGCACGGCTCAAACGGCAGCCGTCGATAATGCTGGCGTGATTCAGTTCATCGGAAATAATATGATCTTCCGGCGTCAGAACCGCGGCGACCGTCCCCGCATTGGCGGCAAACCCGGACTGGAACACCACGCACGCTTCCACGTTCTTGAATTTGGCGATGCGCTGTTCCAGTTCCATGTGCAGGTCCATAGTGCCGCTGATGGAGCGCACCGCACCCGAGCCCACCCCGTACCGGCTGGTGGCTGCAATGGCGGCTTCGATCAGTTTCGGGTGGGTAGTCAGCCCGAGGTAATTGTTGGAAGCGAGATTGATAACCTCGCGGCCATCGAAGTGCGAAATCGCGGCGGATGGACCCTGCAGAATGCGCAGGCGCTGGTATGTTCCCGCCACGCGCCATCCGGCGATCTGATCGCCAAGGTACGAGAGTGGATCGGGGCGTGACGGGCTCAGTCAATCACCGCCTGATAAACCGCATTGGGGAATTCCATGCGCAACGAACGGATCGGCGTCTGCATCATAATAATACCGATGAGTTGTTCCTTCGGATCGATCCAAAAATACGGTCCCAAAGCTCCGGCCCAGCCAAAATCGCCCGGCGTGCCCAGCCAGCCATTTTCACCGTTGTTGCGCCTAACCCGCACGCCCAGACCAAATCCATAGCCCTGCAGCACCTGTTCGCCGTTCAGATAGTTGCGCAGGTCAAGGCCGGGAGTCGCGTCAGAGGTCATCAGTTCCACCGTCTTACGGCTCAGTATGCGCGCGCCATTCAACTGGCCGCCATTGAGCAACATGCTGCAAAACTGCAGGTAGTCCTGCGCGCTACCGGTAAGGCCGCCGGCCCCGGAATAATATTGTCCCGAAAGTTCCGTGGTGAGGGCTGCCACCGGAGGCCGGACCAGACCCTTGTCACTCTTCGAATAGGCCACCACCATGTCGGCCCGGCGCGCCTCTGGCACGTCGAAGAAAGTGTCTTTCATTCCCAGCGGATCGAAAAGGCGGGTCTGGAAAAACCGCGCCAGATTCATCCCGCTCTGGATTTCGATAATGCGGCCCAGGGTATCGAAACCGGTGCCAGGACTGTATTCCCACTGCGAGCCTGGCTGGAAATTCAGCGGCAGCGCCGCCACCCGGCGCACTCGCTCATCCAGTGACCCGCCGCGCGCAAGGTTGGCTTTCCGCACATAATCTCCCGCCGGACCTTCAAAGCCGTTGGCCAGTCCGGAGGTATGGGTCAACAGGTCTTTAATGGTGATCTCGCGGTTGGCCGGCACCAGCATCGCGCCCGCGCCCCGCGGGTTGTTGGGCAACTGCCACACGGCCACTTTCGGGTTGCGGAATTCGGCAATGTACTTCGAAACCGGGTCGCTCAACAGCAACTTCCCTTCCTCCATCAGGATGAGAATGGAAACCGCGGTCATCGGCTTGGTCATCGACGCCATGCGGAACAGCGTGCTGGTTTGCATGGGCTTGTTGGCTTCCCTGTCGGCCAGACCGTGGGCTTCAAAGTGAATCACCTTCCCCCTGCGTGCCACGAGGGTCACGGCGCCGGAAAGATCGCTGGCTGCGATATGGCTCTGAATCAGCGACCGGATGCGTGCCAGGCGCTCCGCCGACATGCCCGAATCTTCGGGCTTCGTGACATTGATGGTTGCTGCCAGAAGCGACAGCGGAAGGAGTGTGGCGACAAGGCCACGCAGCGCGGAATGCATAGTTGGCAATAGTCTACAACACCTTGGCTCCAACGGCTTCAGGCTGGCCCTGGTCGGCCAAAATTGATCCACGCCTGCCTGTGCTGTCATTGCACGTCAATCGAAGCGCAGCCCGGATAAATTTCCCCCTTGACATTAGGCGAATGAAAGGCGAATATCGAATATGCTCTTTGCAGTCTCTCCCGAGACGAGCTTCACCGGGATAGCAGCGCTGCGGGCGCGAAGCGAGGTGCTGGAGACCAAACGGGCCGTCCAGTACTTTGAGCTTCCCTCCCGCAGCCTGCTCAACCGGTCGAAGCCGGGCATGTCTTTCGCCTGGAGCCTGAATCCTTACCGCGGCTGCGAATTCGGGTGCCGCTACTGCTACGCGCGCTATACCCATGAGTTCATGGAATTGCGCGCCAGCGAAGATTTCGAAGACAAGATTTACGCGAAATCGGGCGTAGCGGAAAATCTGCGACATGAGTTGCAGCGTTTTACAGGTGGCGGAATCGCCATCGGTACCGCGACCGATCCCTATCAGCCCGCCGAGCGAAGATACGGTCGTACGCGCGCCGCGCTGGAGGTCTTCGCGGAGCATACAGATCTGGAGATTTCCATCACCACGAAATCCGATCTGGTGACGCGGGATATCGAACTGCTGAAGCGGATCGCGCGGCGCAATTCGATTGCGGTGAACATGACCATCACCACCCTGGACACGGGTCTGGCCCGGTTGCTGGAACCGCGCGCGCCACGGCCCGACCTGCGTTTGCGCGCCGTGCGGGCACTGGCGGATGCTGCGATTCCGGTGGGCGTATTTCCCAGCCCGGTCATGCCGCTGATTACCGATCAGGAGCAGCGACTGGACAGGCTCGCCAAAGCCGCGAAGGACCACGGTGCGGAGTGGTTCGGGGGCGGTGTATTGTTTCTGCAGCCTTCGGCGCGGCGGGTTTTTCTGCCCTTCGTCGCGCAACATTTCCCCGCGCTTTTGCGGCGCTATGAGGAACGATTCGAAAAAGAGCCGTACTTGCGGGGACCCTACCTCGATTCGTTGCGTGCACGCCTGGACACAATCCGCAACCGCTATGGCCTTGCGACAGCACCTCGAAAACAGGACCGGGCGCCGGAAGTTCCGGCCCAGGCGTCGTTGTTCCAGTTGATGCCGATATCCTGAACTTTGGCTGAAATCCTGCGGGCGGAAAATTTACGCAAGGTGTACGCTGGCCGCGCGGCTGTCGATTCCATCTCTTTCTCGGTGCGCGAGGGCGAGATTGTGGGCCTGCTGGGACCCAATGGCGCGGGCAAGACCACTACCATCAACATGATTCTGGGCGTATTGGCGCCAGATACGGGTACCATCCAAATTGGCGGCATCGATCTGGCGAAACGGCGCAGCGCTGCTCTCTCCCGCACCAACTTCGCCGCCGTGTATGCGCAACTACCCGGCAACCTGACGGTGGCGGAAAATCTGCGGGTGTTCGGCATGCTGTATCAAACGCCCGATCTGGAAACACACATCGACACGGCCATCGCCGATTTCACTTTAAAGCCCCTGCGGAACACCCGGTGCGGCGTACTTTCTTCCGGCGAACAAACCCGCGTCTCGCTGGCCAAAGCCATGTTGAACGACCCGGCACTGTTGTTGCTGGATGAACCCACGGCGTCGCTCGATCCTGCAACGGCGCGCGACATCCGCGCACACATTCAGGCGTTTGCGGCGCGCGGGCGGGGCGGCGTATTGTGGACCTCGCACAATATGATGGAGGTGGAAACGGTTTGCAACCGGGTGCTGTTCCTGTCGCGTGGAAGGATTCTGCTGGAAGGTGACCCGAAAACTCTGGCGGAATTACACGGGCATGCGTCGCTGGAAGATCTGTTTGTCGCGGTGGCGCGCGAACCGCTTCGGGAGGGCGAATGAAACTGGTTCGTGCACAGGCCATCGCGCTGCGCCAGTTCTACCTGATCCGCGGCAGCCCGGTTCGGGTATTGCCCATGTTCGGCTGGGCCATGCTCGATCTGCTGCTGTGGGGCTTCATCACCAGATACCTCGACACGTTCGCCGCCGCCGGAGGAAGCTTCGTACCCCGGCTGTTGGGCGCGGTATTGCTGTGGGATTTCCTGGTACGCGCCATGCAGGGTGTCACGGTGGCGTTCCTCGAAGACATGTGGTCGCGGAATTTTCTGAATCTATTTGCGTCACCAGTCTCGATTGCGGAATATCTGAGCGGACTGATCGCCACGTCGGTGATCACGAGTGCAGTGGGATTGATCGCGATGATTGCGTTGGCCAGCCTGGCATTTCATTTCTCGCTGGCCAGCCTGGGCGTCCCCGGGGCACTATTTGTACTGGTGTTGTTCGTGTTCGGCGTGTCACTGGGAATCGCGGCCTCAGCGGTGGTGCTGCGGTTGGGGCCGGCCGGCGAGTGGCTGGTGTGGCCCATACCAGCGGTGTTGGCACCGTTTGCCGGCGTGTTCTACCCGGTCTCCACATTACCCGGGTGGATGCAGCCGGTCTCGTGGATTCTGCCGCCCACTTGGGTGTTTTTAAGCCTAAGAAAACTGGTTGCAGGCGAAAGCGTGGCGGCGAGCGACATCGGGATGGCAGTTGGGCTGGCGGCGCTGTGGCTGCTGGCCGCATGCGGCCTGTTCGCAGGGGTCTTCCGTCAGGTGGTGCGCACCGGATTGATCGCACGGTACAGCGCGGAAACCGTGAATTAGCGGTAGATTACGCGTAATCAGCACCACAGAACTGCCAAAGAATCGGATGCTGCGCATGTTGGAACTAGAAGACGTACGGTCGTCCGGCAGGCCAAGCGTGGTCCGCCCAAACCAACGGCGTCTTGTATCCATTCGAAATCCAAGCCGACGCCTCCGGATACTGACGTGGTGCCCCAGCCAAACCCCTCAGTTCGGCGCTGAATTTCGTAAAGACACAGTTCGAATCGTGACCGCAGTCCTCTGCCCTGTACTTCGCCGACGACGGAACACCGCTGACCACGGCGAAGTCAATCACGCTGCCGGGGTCGTAAAATACGGTTGTCGTCCTGTTCCCCTGCACCAAGCCGTTATTTTCGAAAGACACTCCGGGAGAAACGTACGTGACCTCGTTAACCCGCTTCTTAAATGTCGTCAGGGAGAACGTCATAAGCGGCGTTGAAGGCGGCGGCACCGCCACTGAAGGTAAAGACGTTGATTGGTGCGTCGCAGTCAGATGCCACCATCAGCACGCCGTAAACCAACCGCGTTGCCTCGTTGACAAATCCCGCCGCCTGCACAATCACGTCCCACACACTTTTCACGTCGCCAGGGTAGGGAAACCCAAGTTCACTCTGAATGTCGCGGGCAAACTACGTTATTCCCGTCGTCTTGCCTGCTCCCGGCTCCTGACCAATGCCCCACTACGATGTCGCATAGCCCGTCCGGATCATTCTCGTTAACCGGATCGCCTTGGGTGTAAAGCTCCGGTGAGTGCGAGTGAACGGCCCAACGCGTCGCCGTGCTGCACTGCGCCCACCAGCGGGCCCATCGCGATGGCAAATACCGCGGGCAGCAAACCGCGCAGCAACAGCGCAGTCCACCATCCGCCGGCCAGCCATGCGCCAGCCCCGGGCAAGGCACCGAAGAGATTCAATACGGCAGTTGTGCGCTCATTGCGCGCCACCGGCCCTTCAGAGCATATTAAGGGCCAGCGGTGCAAGTTCCCCCATTAGCGTTTCGGTAGCGTTCACTGTGATCCGATGTGTTAGCATTAACCTCTTGATTCATCCAGACTCCGAACTCAGGTTCGTCAGCCCGGCTATCGGCTATGGGCTGTTTGCCACGCGCCTGATTCCGATGGGTACCATCACATGGGCGGTTGATCCACTCGACCAGATCATCTCTTCGTCCAGACTCGAAATTCTTCCCCGGCTGCTGAGCCGCCACGTGGACCGCTATTCCTATTTGACTGGCCAGGGTGATCGGATTCTGTGCTGGGACCACGGTCGGTTCGTGAATCATTCCTGTGCTGCAGCCTGCCTCAGCCCGGGTTTCGATTTCGAAATCGCAGTGAAGGACATTGCACCAGACGAAGAGATTACCGACGACTACGGCACGCTGAACCTCGAAGAACCTTTCGACTGTCTCTGCGCGTCAACGGATTGCCGCGGACGTATTCTTCCCGACGATCCAATCCGCAACGGACCCGCATGGGACGCGCTCATCGCGCACGCCTTCCCTGCAATTGCAAATGTCGACCAGCCACTGTGGGATCTGGTTCGGGAGAAAGCCGCGGTGCAACAGGTTCTTGCCGGAGACTCGAAGCTGCCTTCGAGTTTGATTCATTACCGCGCACCCGGAACCGAAAGCCCGGGTCGCAAGAACCAGCTGATGGCATGATCAAGACGTTCCCCGGATGAAGCGGATGGCGAGGGTTTGTCATATCGTTCCTCAATCCCTCGCCCTTCTCCTTGCGATCACGGCGGTTCCGGCTGTATGGGCAGCTGGCCCGGAGCTGAGTTCCGCGGGCCTTGAAACGGACTTCATTTCGAAATACACCTGGCGAGGTATGGCCTACAGCACGAGTGCTGTCGCGCAGCCTTATGCATGGATCACGGCCCGCGACTTCACTGTCTCGCTCTGGGGCAACGCAGACTTCAGCAATGAACGGACGTTCGGAACAAAGCGCGGCACACTTGACGGCGGGGACGTTTCGGTCCGCTGGTCGCACGACTTCGGCCGATGGCGGATCGAGCCGGCGTTCGAGTTTTGGTTCGCCAGGCCCGTGCGCGGAGTACTTGACCCGGCTACTGGTGAGTCGTCGGTTCGCGTCTCCTGGCATCTCGGGCCGATTCGCCTCCTTGTCAGTCAGGCCATCGACGTCATCCGGTTCCGGGGCGCGTATTACGGCGAAGCCGGGCCGAACTTTACGGCAAGCCGGAAGGGCTTAGACTTTGACGCAAACCTGCGCCAGGCGTGGGCCTCCGCGAAGTTCAACGGCATATATGCCGGAGTCGAAAAGGCTGAGCCCACGTTCCTCGGAGCGGATGGCTCCGTAACGCATCGCTTCCGGCATGGCGTCTATCTGCGTGTACACTCCGAAATCACCTGGATGAGGGATGCTGCCATTCGCCGCTCTCTGCAACAGGGCGCTCTTTTTTCCGGCGGCGTGGCCGCCGGTTATGAATGGACCAAATAGAGCAGATCAGGGGTGCGCGGCCGCACTCTTCTGTCGACGGTCCGCGGCCACGCGCGTAATCTGTTCCGTCAGGCCTGGTGATCGCGCGAGAAAGGCAGCAAATGATTCCTTGTCGAGCGCAATGCAGGTTGACCCGGTAAGGGCCCTTACGGTCGCGGTGCGCGGCGAACCCGTGAGCAGCGCGATCTCGCCGAAGTAATCACCGTCTTCCAGCACAGCGACGCGCACATTTCGCTGCAGGACCTCGACACGACCGCGCACCACGATGTAGAAACTGCCGCTCGCGTCGCCTTCGACAACTATGTCATTGCCTGCCCGGAAGACCTCCGACCGGAACATCGGAGCGATTTCCGCCAGCGAGAGCGGCGAAAGCGTGCTCAGGAGCGGAATCTTCGCCAGCCTTTCGACCGTGATTGTCGCGCTCGATCCGTCGTTCCTGACGTCGAATCCGTGTTGTTTTTGCCAGAGCGAAGCGTAGTGGCCCACGCGTGCCAGCAAATCGGTGTGTGAGCCTGACTCCACCAGGCGACCACGATCAAACACGAAAATAATGTCGGCAGTCGCCGCTCCAGCCAGGCGGTGCGTGACCGAAATGGAGGTTCGCCCCTGAGCGAGACGCGCGAGAGTTGCGTTGATGGCCGATTCCGTGCCGGGATCGAGGGCCGAAGTTGCTTCATCCAGCACGAGTACAGCGGGGTTTCGAAGAATCGCACGTGCGATGGAGACGCGTTGCCGCTGTCCGCCGGACAACCGCCCACCGCGTTCTCCCACAGGCATGTCGTAGCCCTGCGGCAGTGCCTCGATGAAGCTGTGAATCTCGGCATCGCGCGCGACGTCATGTATTTCCTCCTTCTTCGCGTCTGGCCTGACCATGCGGATGTTCTCCATCAACGCCTGATTGAACAGCAGGCTCTCCTGAAACACAGGGCCCAGCCGGCGACGCCAGGACGCGAGGGAGTATTCGCGAATATCGAGTCCCCCAGCCACAATCGAACCGGAATCGGGATCGTAGAAGCGCATCAACAGATTCAGCATGGTGCTCTTGCCGGATCCGCTCCCACCGACAAACGCAGCCGACGCGCCGGGCGGAATCGACAGGCTGACGCCGTGGAGAATCGGTTGGTCCGCGGAATAGCCGAAACTCACGTTACGGAATTCGATAGCCCCTATGTTCGCCGGCGCTTCGACCGCCTGCGGATTCTCTTTGACCTGCGGCGCGATCGCAAGCAGTTCCTCGATGCGCGACATTGCGCCTCGCGCCTGAATGAGCGACGGCATGTACTGCATCACGTAATTGAGGTTATTGCTGAGCAGCAGCAGCAGAGCCTGGAACGAGACCAGAGTCCCGATGGTGATTCGATGGTGAGCGGCCATCCACGCTCCAAGGCCGAGGACGGCAACCTGTATCAGCAGAATGCCTGTTGTAGTCGAGCGCTCGAGCAGTGAATTTGCCCTGCCGGCCCGCGCAGCGCACTGGGCCCATTCGCGATTGAGCTTTGCGAATGATGCGATACGAAGTGTCTCCAGCCCGAATGCTTTGACGACCGGCTGAACAGTCAGATTCTCCTGCAACTCGGCCAGTAAGGCCGCTTCTCCGCCGTGTCGCGCCGCATTAGCTGTGTCTGCCCTGATGGCAGAAAATCGGGGCGCGAGGATCGCCCACGGCCAAAGAAGCATGGCGGCCAGCCAGAGCCTCCAATCCAGCGCAAAAAGCAGAATCGAACTGAAGATGCACTCAAAACCGGGCAGCAGGCCCCAGGGAATAGCCATGGATGCGGCATTCTCAACTGTGGAAATGTCGTTGGAGAAATTTGACAGCACACTGCCTCCGCGACCGGACTGGAAGAATCCGATGGAGAGAACCTGTATGTGGTCGAACATCTCCTGCCGGAGCCCGGCCAGAAAGTCAGCCTGCGTGCTGGCCCACGCGCGGTCACGTGCGAAGCCCATGGCCGCCGATGCTGCCGCGCCCACTGCCAGAAACGCAAGCAGCGTCGCCATTTTGCCGCCATTCCCGCCGCCGATCACGCTGTCGATCAGGTAGCGCAGCGAGAGCGGCACCAGCCCGTTGAAGGCCATTTCCAGCGTCAAGCCGAAAGTTATCACCACAAGCGCGAATCGAAAGGGCCGTAGCCGGCGGATGAGGCTCTTCAAGGCTGTTCTCTAACCTCAGCTTCTCGCCGAAGACTCGCGGCGGTCGTCCCCCGCGAAGAACACTCCGGATCCGCGGAGATATCCTCCGGCAACATCAGGTACTGCAAAGAGTTGGATTCGGTCAACGGGGAAAGTGGAATAAAGGTCTTCGAATAATCGCGCGTATAGCCGTGGTGCCACTCCCGCGCTCGCGTGCCCGCCGGATTAATGGTCCATCCGAAGCCGTCGAACTCCACTTGACCCCTGCCGTAAACCGCATCGACCAGTTCCCGCGAAAATGCAGCCATCTCATCGATCCGTCTGATCGGTCGTCCGATCGGAACTTTTTCGCCCGTGCGGGATCGTTGCCACGGGTTGATCCGGAACACCTGCTTGAGTACCCGGCTCTGCTCCCACTCTCCGGCTAAGAGCGCCAGACTCTCCTCGCAGGCAAGTTGCAACAACTCCTGGTCCTTTTCCAGCGGCACGCCGCAAAGTCGCATTACCATAGGGCGGTCATTGTATGAGGTCTTCCCGGCATTCATATCCACGGGAGTCAGATTCCAATTATGCAATAGCGGCCCGCCTGTTTGACCCGGTTCGTTTGGACAGATTCTCCCCTCCGTCGAACATTCGTGCGCCGAGCCGGCGTGTCATGCCCAGAAAATAGCCATCGATCATAAACATGAACGCTCCGACTCGGGGGCATGGTTGTCGCGGCAGCGTTCAATCGCGAGATGAGCTTGAAGGACGAGGGTGGCTGACGGGGCTGAAACTCCTTTCGTGTTCGATTTTGGTTTCGCGCATCTTCATTGCGGCCCTGGTATCGCTGTCGGCCCCGGCCCGGCTTTTCAATCTGTTCGGCGGTCACATCGTCTTTCAGGCATCCGGCGATTCCCGGTAGCTGCCGTAGAATCTCCCATGGCATTCCGTACCACCGGTAGATACGGATGGTCCTGCCCTTTTGATTTGTATTCAGTTCCGGAACCGCACAGGGCCGGTGAAAGTTCAGGTATGGATTGAAGTGTTCTTCGTAGAATGCCTTGATCGAATCGGCATGCTCGGAGCCTCTGTGATCGAAGCCCCTATGCTTGCGCAATGGCCCCAGGTAACTTTCGGAGATTCGCTCCACTACTCCCACAATTTCCCAAGCCTCCCTCCTTCAGGCTCTTCAGGCATTGGAAGAGACTCGATTTGTGCGAGAATACTGTGAACCATGCGTTATCTCACGTTTTCTTCCGCCCTGCTTGCACTGGCTGCGCCGGTTTTTGCCCAGCAGCCCTGCGCGAATCTGCTCAATCTGAAATTGCCCGGCGTCGTGATGAAATTAGCTGTTGCGGTTCCGGCGGGTCCCTTTGATTTGCCGGGCTCGCAGGGACGCGGTGGAAATACTGTTCAGGTTCCCGCGTTCTGCCGGGTGATGGCCGCAGCCGATCAGGAAGTGCAATTCGAGTTGTGGATGCCGGAGCAATGGAATCAAAAACTGCTGGCGGTGGGAAACGGCGGCCTGGCCGGCACCATCGGGTATGGCGCAATGGTGCGTCCGCTCACGCGCGGCTACGCCTCCAGCAGTACCGATACAGGGCACCAGGGTTCCACCAACGACGGCACCTGGGCACTGGGTCACTACGAACGCATTGTGAACTTTGCCGACCGCGGTACGCATCTGATGGCAGAAGCGGACAAAGCCATTCTGCGTGCCTTCTATGGCACCCGGCCGCAGCACGCGTATTTCAACGGTTGCTCGCAAGGCGGACACGAGGCGATGATTGAGGCGCAGCGTTATCCCGGCGATTTCGACGGTATTATCGCGGGCGATCCAGCCAATTACTGGACCCACCACTACATCGGCGGGCACCTGTATTCCGGCATCGTCATGGATGGAGATGGCTATATTCCGACAACTAAGATCAGCCTGATTGCGGATGCGGTGAATGAGCAGTGCGATGCCCTGGATGGAGTGAAGGACGGCGTGCTCACCGATCCCCGGCGCTGCCATTTTGATCCGGCGAAGCTGCAGTGTAAAACCGGTGATGGCCCGGCCTGTTTGACGACGCCGCAGGTGACCGCAGTCCGCCGGCTGTGGGCCGGGTTGCACAGCAAAGAGGGCGATGAAATCTACCCCGGTATTGTGCCCGGTGGTGAAGCGGGACCGGGCGGCTGGGCCAATTGGATTACGGGGAATGAGCCGGGCCGCAGCGGTCACTCCAACCTTGGCCTGCCGTTCTTCAAGTACATGGTGTTCGACGATCCGAACTGGGATTACCGCACCTTTCGTTTCGACGCCCAGGATGGTTTCGACAGCGATATCGATTATGTGGACACCAAGCTGGGTGCGTTGTTCAATGCCATCAATCCTGACCTGACGCGCTTCCGCGCACGCGGCGGAAAGCTGATTCAGTATCACGGCTGGAGCGATCCGGATATTACCCCGCTCAACAGCATCAACTATTACGAAAGCGTGATCAAGGCGATGAGCGGCGGCGGGAATAGCGGGTTGAAGGAGACCACCGCATTCTACCGGCTGTTCATGGTGCCGGGCATGCAGCATTGCGGCGGAGGGCCGGGCGCCACGGCGTTCGACATGGTGGAGCCGCTGGAGCAGTGGGTGGAAAAGGGCGTGGCTCCCCAGAAGGTGATTGCCGAGCGCGTTACGGCAGGCAGGTTGGAACGTACGCGCCCGCTGTGCCCGTACCCGCAGGAAGCGGTTTGGAAGGGAACCGGCAGTACCGATGATGCGGTGAATTTCAGTTGCACGATCGTGAACCGGTAACACGGATCGTTCCCTCACCTGATCCTGAACCCGATGTACGCCTGAGCGCAGCCGCCCGGCCGTATTGCGACAATAAATCCGTGATCTCCTGCCAGAATCTGACACGGCGCTTTGGTAACTTTACAGCGGTTGATGGCCTCACGCTGACCGTCGACCGGGGCGCGATTTGCGCCTGCCTGGGACCGAATGGTGCGGGCAAATCCACCACCGTAAAAATGCTCACCGGCCTGCTTGCGCCTACTTCAGGCACTGCCACCGTCTGCGGCTGCAACCCGGCGAGCCAATCCAGCGAACTCCGCCAACGTATCGGTGTTCTGCCGGAAGACCTGGGACTGTTTGACGATCTCTCCGTGGAAGAACATCTGCAGTTAACGGCCGATGTCTACGGCCTCACGCGCACGGTAGCGCGGACGCGCATCGGGCAGCTGATCGCTGCACTTCGGCTGGAACCGGCACAGCGCACCTTCGCCGGGCAGTGTTCGCACGGCACGCGCAAGAAGACGTCGCTGGCCATGGCGCTGCTTCCGAATCCCCAGGCGCTGTTTCTGGATGAACCTTTCGAGGCCATCGACCCGGTGACATCGAAAGCCATGCGCGACATTCTGGTGGCCGCCGCGGCGCGGGGCGTTACGGTTTTTCTGACGTCGCACATTCTACCGGTGGCGCAGGAGATTGCCACCCAGTTCGTCATCATCCGCGAGGGCCGCATGGTGTGGCAGGCGCGTGCCGCGGAGTTGACCACACCGCTGGAGCAGATTTATTTCGACCTCGCCGAACGGCCCGATCATGGAGATCTGGATTGGCTGGGCATGGCGTGAGACGCCTGCGGGCAGTACTGCGCGCGCTATGGACGGCGATGCGCCGGGAACAGGAATCGCTGATGAAGGTTCCGGCCAACAACCTCTACTACGCGGCTGCGGCGTTCTTCTTCATGCTGGATCCGGCGGCTGCGGCTTTCGTCGGCGCGATTGTGGCGATGGTGCTGTTCTTCCCGCTCAGTTCCGATCCCCTGCGCCATATTCCGCGCTCGCGATTTCATTTGTGGCCGCTGGAAAGCATCGAACGCAGACTGCTGCGGGTGTTGAGCCCGTTTCTCAATCCGGTCACGTGGGTAGTGTTGGTGTTTGCGTTATGGCGAAAAGTTTCGCTGGGGCTGGGTGCGCTGGCGATTGGTGTCTTCCTGCTGGCATTCGTAGCGTCAGACTGGATTCCGCAGGGCAAAGGCCGCGCGTGGCGCGCCATGCCGCGTTGGCCGGGGCAACTGGGCGAACTGGTGCGCAAAGATTTGCGCGGCCTGGTGCGAACCCTGGATTTCTATTGCGCCCTGCTGGTGGGGGGCGCGGCCGCCGCTTACAGGCTGGCCGGCCTGTTGCCCGCCGACGCACACCTGCCCGGAACCCTGCTGGCCATGCTCGCAATTTCCACCTGTGCGCAAACTCCTTTCGGACTCGACGGGCGCGCCGGCATGACACGGTACCGGCTGCTGCCGCTACGCGGATGGCAGATTCTGCTGGCCAAAGACATTGCCTATTTGCTGGTATGCGTCCTGCTGACGGTGGCGCTCGACCCGCTGGCCGGTCTGGCCGCGGGCTTTATCTCGCTGGCCGCTGCGCGAAAACCGGCGGTACAGGAACGCCGCGCGCAATTGCGCTGGAGATTGCAGGCGGGTACGGCATTCGGCGGCGCGATCGCACAAATCATCCTGCTGATGGCAGCGGCATCTTCAACCCATCTGGTGAGTCGGCTGTTCCTGATTCCGTGCGCTCTCGGCTGGGCGATCTCTTTGTGGTGGGGCGGGCGGGAACTGGACCGGTAATCTACTGGCGCACGGCCCCGGCGAACTCCTCATCCGTCGCGGCTCAGTTCTGCAGCGCAGCCAGAACTTCCGCGCTATGTTTGGCAGGTTCCACGCCGGTCCACACATGCGCGATCTTGCCTTCGGGATTCACCAGGAAAGTATTACGCGCCGATATCTTCATCACCAGAAGATTGGTGAGTGACCCATACTGTCGCGAGACCTTCTTATCGGTGTCGGCGAGTAGTTTGAAAGTAAGACCCTGTTTGGCGCAGAACTCCTTGTGGCTATCGGCGTTGTCCACACTGACGCCGACAATCACGGCGTGCTTCTGTTCGTACTTCGGCAAATCACGCTGGAAATTGTGGGCTTCAATGGTGCAGCCGGCCGTTCCGTCTTTGGGATAGAAGTAAAGGACGACCCATTTGCCCTTAAAGTCGTGCAGGCTGATGCGGCTGCCGTCCTGCGAGGGCAGCGTAAAATCGGGCGCGACCGAACCGGTTTGTGGAACCGCATCGGCGGCGAAGGAGCAGGTGGCCAGAAAGCAAAGCGCGAGGCTGGTTTTCATGATGATCTGCTTTTAAGATAGCGCGATTCCACTATGATGGACAAATGCGCCGGTATCTTCTCTCAACTCTCTGCGCCACAACTCTCTGCGCGGTTGCCGCCTTCGCCGCCGCCCCGCCAAAATCCAGTATCACAATCGACCGCATCGCACAGATCAAATATCCAACCGAGCCCACATGGTCGCCCGACGCCAAAGCAGTCGCGTTCCTGTGGGACGCGGCAGGCATTCAGAATTTGTTCAGTGTCCGCGAAGGTGCCGCCCCGGTCGCGCTAACGACGTTTGCGGGGCACCCGGCAACGCTGCAATCGGATATCGGGCATTTCGAGTGGGCATCGGCGGAACGAGTGCTCTTTGTGCGGGAAGATGTGCTGTGGAGTGTGGAGACTGCGCGCGGCGCTCCAGTGCGAATGCCGGGCTTCGAAGACGTTACCGCATTTACTCTTTCCCGTGATCAGCAGCAGATGGCGCTGGTACGCCGGGGGCAGCTCTGGGTAGCCAACCTGCGCGCAAAGACCGAACGCCAACTGACGCACTTCGCCGACACTCCGCGGCTGGGCGGGCTGTCCTTCTCGCCGGACGGGGAGTACGTAGCATTCTCTTCTTCTCATGGTGAAGATGCGGCGGAAACACTGCCGTACAACGGGACTCGCGTGCGCGTCTTCCGCAACGTGAACCGGGACAACCGGCTGGGAATCGTACCTGTCCTGTTGGGGGACCCTGTGCTGTTCCCCACATCGGGCGGCGGTGGCGTAAAGGCGGGCGCGCAGTGGGTCACGGGGCCAGCCCTGGTGCATCAGGAACTCTCGCCGGACCGCAAGACGCGGGAGATCCAAATCACCGCCGTCACCGGCGAAACACGTACCGTTTGGCGCGATCACGACGACGCCTATTGGACACCCACCGCGGGCAATGGTGCTCTGGTGGCGGCGTCTCCCGATGGCACCTCAATTGCATTCATTGGCGACCGGACAGGTTGGCCCCATTTGTACCTGATGGCGGCGAGCGCAAAGTCGGAAAAGGAAGCCCGTCAGATAACCAGTGGTGAACTGACGGCGGCTTTTCCCACGTGGTCGCCCGACAGCAAGCGTATCGCGTTTGCACATTCGGCATTGCGGAACGGAATGGAGCGGTTCATCGACATCGCCGACGCAGCCACAGGCAAAGCGACGCCTATAGTGACGGCGCGCGGACTGAATTGGGATCCTGCTTTTTCTCCCGATGGCGGAAAATTGGTTTACGTGCGGACCGCCCCTGAGCATCCGCAGGAAGTGTATATGGTGGACGCACGCCCTGGAGCCGCTCCACAGCAACTGACCAGGTCCATGCCCGCCGAAATTCAGGTTTCCGATTTGACGGCACCAGTGGCCGTGTACTATCCCAGTCGCGCCACCGACCGGAAACAAGTACCCGCAACCCTGATCGCAAGCGCCACGCTGGACCGAAACCGGAAGCATCCCGCCATCGTGTGGATTCACTCCGACGGGCCGAACCAGAATTACCTCGGCTGGCATCCGGGCTCCTGGCGGATGTACTACGCCATGCACCAGTACCTTGCGCAGCAGGGCTACGTGATTCTCACACCGGATTATCGCGGCAGTTCCGGCTATGGACGCGACTGGTCAATCGGCGACTATCACGACATTGGCGGCAAGCAGACCGAAGACATCGCAGCCGGTGCCGACTATCTGAAGACGCTGCCCTATGTGGATCCCGATCGGATTGGAGTCTGGGGTCTGAGCTACGGCGGCTATCTCACCTTGCAGGCAGTGGTGACCACACCGGACCTGTTCCGGTGCGCGATCAACGTGGCCGGCGTGGTCGATTGGTCCATGGGCAGCCCGGCCACTTACACCGTGCCACGCATGGGGTCGCCGGTATCGCAACCTGCCGTGTTCGAGCAGGCGAAAGTGATCGATCATATGGATAAATTGAAAGTGCCTCTGCTGGTCTTCCACGGCACCAACGACCTCAACGTACCCTTCTACGAGTCGCTGAATCTGGTGGACCGGCTGGGCAAACTGGGCAAGAAATTCGATCTGGCGATCTATCCCGGTGAAATTCACTATTTCCGCCGCGAATGGGTGCTGAGAGACGCCTGGCGGCGGGCCGAAGAGTTCTTCGAACGCTACCTGAGCCCGGCAACATAAGCCTTGTGACACAATCGGTGAAAACTGTGGAGTTCCGCAGTTCCCAAGGAGTCCTTGTATGACCCGCAGTATCTACGTACTCGCAATCCTCGCTGCCGCCCTGCCCGCTGCCGCGCAATATGGCGCGAAAAATGGCGAATGGCGTACCTACGGAGGCGATCTGGGCCAAACCCGCTACTCCGCGCTCGACCAGATCAACGCAAAGAATTTCAACGATCTGGAAGTAGCCTGGAAGTTCGATACTTCGCATCAGGGCCCGCGCCCGGAGTTTAACCTGCAGGCCACGCCACTGATGGCCAAGGGGGTTCTCTATACCGTGGCAGGCACGCGCCGCGCAGCCATTGCACTGGACGCAGCCACCGGAGAACTGTTGTGGTCGTACAGCCTGAATGAAGGCGCGCGCGGCGACGGGGCTCCACGCCGCCTCTCCGGACGCGGCCTCGCTTACTGGACCGACGGCAAGACCAGCGACCGCATTCTCTACGTGACACCCGGCTACATGCTGATTTGCCTGGATGCAAAGACGGGCGCGCTGGTTCCGACCTTCGGCAAAGGCGGCATGATCGATCTGAAACAGGATGACGATCAGGAGATTGATCCGGTGACTGGCGAAGTGGGTCTGCACGCGGCGCCAATTGTCGCCGGAGACACCATCGTTGTGGGCGCGGCGCATCTGGCTGGAAATTTTCCGAAAAGCAAGCGCAACGTGAAAGGCTATGTGCGCGGCTTCGACGTGCGCACCGGCAAGCGTCTGTGGATCTTCCATACCATCCCCAAGCCGGGCGAATTCGGTTACAACACGTGGGAAAAAGACTCGGCTGATTACACCGGCAATACCGGCGTCTGGGGCCAGATGGCAGTGGATGAACAACTCGGCCTGCTTTACCTTCCGGTAGAGCTTCCCACCGGCGATTACTATGGTGGACATCGCCCCGGCGACGGTCTGTTCGGCGAAAGCATCGTCGCGCTCGATCTGAAGACCGGCAAACGCAAATGGCATTACCAGACCGTGCACCACGGCATCTGGGACATGGATATTCCGTGCGCACCCGTGCTGACGGACATCACCGTCAACGGACGCACCGTGAAGGCGCTGGCGCAGCCCACGAAACAATCCATGCTCTATGTGCTGAACCGCGAAACCGGTCAGCCCATCTGGCCGATTGAAGAAAAACCAGTGGAGCAGTCGGACGTGCCTGGCGAGAAGACCGCCGCCACACAGCCCTTCCCCACCAAACCGCCGGCCTATGGCCGCAGTGGTTTTTCCAAAGATGACATCATCGATTTCACCCCGGAACTTCGGGCTCAGGGTGAAAAGGTGGCAGCACAATACAAGATGGGCCCCATCTTCACTCCTCCGGTCATGAGCAAGGCGGAAGGCCCCATTGGCACGCTGGCCATCGGGCTCTCCATTGGCGGCACCAATTGGGCGGGCGGATCGTATGATCCGGAGACCCACATGTTCTACGTGTTTTCCCAGGGACTGGTGGGTGTGCTGGGACTGGTGAAGCCCACCCCTGGCCAGTCGGATATGGATTGGATTGCAGGCCGCGCGCGCCCGGCGGGTGCTGCGGCAGCCGCGCCAGGTGGACGCGGGGCGGCACCCGGTGGGCGCGGACCTGGTCGTGGTCCGGCTGATGTGGGCGGCGAAGGTGGTGGGGGCGGCGGACCCAACGTACAGGGCCTCTCTCTGCTGAAGCCGCCGTACGGCAGCATCTCGGCCATCGATCTCAACAAAGGTGAGATCGCCTGGCAAATCGCCCACGGTGAAACGCCTGACAACGTGAAGAACCACGCGGCGCTGAAGGGTGTCAACGTTCCCCGCACCGGGCGTCCAGGTGTAATCGGAACGCTGGTGACAAAAACTCTGGTGGTGGCCGGTGAAGGTGGTTTCTTCACTACACCCGCTGGCCGCGGTGCCATGCTGCGCGCTTACGACAAGACCAACGGCAAGGAAGTGGGCGCCATTTATATGCCCGCTCCGCAAACCGGTTCACCCATGACCTACACGGTGAACGGCCAACAGTACATTGTGGTGGCAGTGAGTGGACCCGGCGCGCCGGGTCAGTTCATCGCCTACAAGCTGCCTGCCGCACAGTAGACTGGAAGTATGCACCGGAAACTCGCGATCGTTGCCGCATTTGCGGCCGCACCTTTTTTGTATGCGCAGAAGCCCTTGCCGGAAGGCAAAGGCAAAGAGAAGGTGACGCAGTTCTGCACTTCCTGTCACGGTCACGAGTATTTCGTGGATCAGAAGCTCAATCGCAAAGAGTGGGATGACGTGGTGGACGATATGCAGCGCAAGGGCCTGGACCTGAAAAAGGCCGACCGCGACGAGATTCTCGACTACCTGCTGGCGAACTTCGGCGAAGCTCCGGCCAAGCCGAAATGAAACGCGCGAAACGGGTAATCATTTCCGGTGCGGCCGGCTTTCTCGGCTCCCATCTGTGCGACCGGCTGCTGGCTGAAGGCATGGAAGTCACTGGTGTCGATAACTTGCTGACCGGTGATATGCGCAATATCGCGCATCTGAGGCTGTCTGCGAAGTTTCACTTTCTGAAGAAAGACGTCTCGACGCCATTGGAATTCCGGCAGAAAGTGGACTATGTAATCCACGCCGCGTCGCCGGCGAGTCCCAAGGATTACCTGGAGCACCCGCTGGAGACGCTGGATGTGGGCTCATCCGGTACCCGAACCATGTTGCAGATTGCGCATCGCAACAAGGCCCGGTTTCTGATGCTGTCGACGTCGGAAACGTATGGTGATCCCATGGTCCATCCGCAGGTGGAATCCTACTGGGGCAATGTGAACCCTGTGGGGCCACGCTCCTGTTATGACGAGAGCAAGCGTTTTGCCGAGGCGCTCACCATGGGCTGGCACCGGGCGCGGGGTGTAAACACCGGTATTGCGCGCATCTTCAACACCTATGGCCCCCGGATGAAGCTGAATGACGGGCGTGTGGTGCCGGCGTTTCTGGATCAGGCCCTGCGAGGGAAATCGATTACGGTTTTCGGCAGTGGCACGCAGACGCGCAGTTTCTGTTACGTTTCGGATCTGGTGGAAGGGCTTTACCGGCTGCTGCTATCCGATGAGCCGATGCCGACCAACATCGGCAATCCGCAAGAGATGACGATCATGCAGTTCGCAGAGAAAATTCGCGATCTGATTGGCAAGAAGGTCAAAATCATTCACAAGCCTTTGCCGCAGGATGATCCGCAGCAACGCCGGCCCGATATCACCAAGGCAAAGAAACTCCTGAAGTGGGAGCCAGTGGTATCGCTGGAAGAAGGTCTGCGGCATACGATTGAGTATTTTCGGCCCCTGGTGAAATAAATCACTCCTGCAAAAGGGTTGTGTCATGATTCCCCGTTGTCAGCATTTCAGGAGAACAATGAGAATCATGACCCAACAGAGAAGAACTCCCCATAACCACGCCGCCTCATCTTGGGTGACCGGGTTGGTAGCGATGCTGGCAGCATCCGCCGCAGTTTTTGCCGGCCCGATCGACACACTCTATTTCATCGACCCAGGGAGTGGACGATTGGTCGGCGTTCAGGGTTCTGCGGTTGTCTTCACGACCGCAGGCGTGGCCGGGAGCATGCTGGCGGTTGACTCGACTGTCCGAACCTACGCAGGCGCGGAGTACACACTGGCGGGAAACGCCACAGGCAATACCTATACCGACCACGTGGCAGATAACAACCTGCAGTGGCTTGATGGAACCAGCGATGGCACGCACAATTATGCAATTGGGTGGGATCAGAGGCCCGGCGGCACAAGCAACGACCGCGTCTACCGCTTCAATTCGGACTGGACAGCACCGACTATTCTGTTCACGGCTCCTGTCGACACCTGGGGGATCAGCTACGATCCTGGCACCGGCCACTTGTGGACGTCTTCCAGAGGTGGCAACCTGGTGTCGGAGTTCTTGCTAAACGGAACTCTTGTGAGTTCGTTCACCGTGCCGTTCGCACCCTCCGCCCTAGCGCTCGATCCCGGCGACGGTACGCTGTGGATGAACGAGGTTGAGGTTCACGGTGCCGCCCCCACGTTCTACCAGTACTCCAAGAGCGGCACCCTGCTGAGTTCGCAGACCTATGCCGCCTTGGCTGGCACCGGTAACATCTTTGGCGCGGAGTTTTCCGTGAGTGGCCAGGCGGCAACGCCGGAACCTTCCGGCTTTCTGCTGCTGGGTTCGGGGCTTGCCGTGGCTGGTTTATGGCAGATCCGGCGGCGGACGGCGGCGCTTTAAGGCCGTTCGTCGGGCAACACGGAAGGAAGCGGGAAAACGAGGAACTTCAATTCCGGGAAACATCCACAAGCCAACCTTCTAAAGAAACGCTACTTAACCAACTCTCAGCTTCGTTTAGCCACGGCGTCTCACGGCAAGTCCGGCTGCGGAACCCGCCGCTTCGATACCTGCTCAAACACGTAGCCGATCCGAAGAAGTTGAACGTTGCGAGCGGGTCCTTGTCCACCACGTTGGGGAGAACGGGATCCACGATAAGGGCACCTTGACTCTTCTTAATAGCGATGGCCGGGCCTTTCAGGCTATCGGCTTTCGGGAACGGTTGTATCAGTGCTTAAATAGGTGGAATGCAGATCAAAGCATGCCTCGCCGCGACGCTGCTGGCCATCACCGCGCTGGCACAGGCACCGTCAACGTTCAAAGCCCGGCTTTCGCCGGTGCCGCTCGATATGTCGATGTTCGATACCATTGCCGGAATCGGACAGGCAACGGCGACTGTCAATGGCACAAAAATTACCGTAGCCGGATCGTTTGAGGGGCTGAAATCAGCCGCGACGATCGCGCAGATTCACCGCGGCGTGGCAACCGGTGTGCGCGGACCGGCGGTCTTCGACCTGACAATCGACAAAGGCACCAGCGGCAAGGTCTCGGGATCGTTCGACCTGAACGCCGAACAAGTCGCCATGCTGCGAACCGGCAAATTGTACCTTCAGATTCATAGTGAAAAAGCCCCGGATGGCAATCTGTGGGGCTGGCTGCTGCCCTAAGGAGAACTGCCATGTTGAAAAAACTTCTCATCGCCGCCACCGCCCTTGCCGGTTGCGGAATCTTCCTCCTCACCGGGCAGCAACCCGGCGTGTACACGGCTAACCAGGCTGCCGCGGGGCGCACCGCCTACCAGACTTCGTGCGCCAGTTGCCATACCGATACGCTGATCGGACGCAATGAAGCACCGCCGCTGGCGGGCGCGAACTTCATGACGCAGTGGGGCGCGCGCACCACAAAGGATTTGTACGGCTACATTCAGGCCGTAATGCCTCCCGGCAATGGCGGCACGCTGGGCGAAGAATCGTATCTGAATATCACCGCGTACATTCTGCAAACCAACGGGGCACTGGCGGGAGCGCAGGCACTGACGGCAAACACGGCCGCCGTAATCCGGTCCATCGCCAGCGGCACGGCCCCGGCTCCGACTGCCGCGGGGGGACGCGGAGGTCGCGGGCCGGCACCGGCGGCGGCGCGCCCTCGCGGATTGACGGTCTCTGGCGAGGTGAAGGGTTTCACTCCCGTAACCGATGACGACCTGAAGAATCCCAAGCCCTCTGACTGGCTGATGCTGCGCGGCAACTACCAGGCGTGGAGCAACAGCACGCTGAATCAGATCAATGCTGCGAACGTGAAAGACCTGCAACTGCAGTGGATCTGGGGTCTGAACGAAACCGGCGCGAATGAGACCTCGCCTATTGTGCACAATGGCATTCTCTACATCGCAGGTACCAGCAACTGGATTCAGGCGATCGACGCCAAAACCGGTGAACTGATCTGGGAAAACCAGATCGGCCCCACTGTCGGCCTGGGCGGCACGCTCGCCATGCGCAATCTCGCCATCTACAAAGACAAGATTTACGCCGCTGCCACCGACGCCCGTATGGTGGCGCTGGACGCTCGCACCGGCAAGCAGGTGTGGGCCACACAGATGTCGGAGAAGAACAGGGATTTCACCAATACCTCTGGCCCCGTCATCATTAAGGGCAAAGTGATTCAGGGTCTGGCGGGCTGCACCACTTACCGCGACGAAAAGTGCTTCATCAGCGCCTATGACGCTGATACCGGTAAGCAGTTGTGGCGTTTCTATACCGTGGCGCAGGAAGGCACGCCGGGCGGTGATACATGGAATGGCCTGCCCAATATGTTCCGCGCCGGGGGCGATGCGTGGATCACCGGAAGCTACGATCCGGTGCTCGACCTGACCTACTGGGGCACTTCGCAGGCGAAGCCCTGGATGCGCGCCAGCCGCAAGGCCAATGGCAACACGCTGTACATGACCTCCACCCTGGCGCTGCGGCCCGATGACGGCAAGCTGGCCTGGTACTTCCAGCACATTCCGGGTGAGTCACTGGATCTGGATGAAGTCTATGAGCGCATTCTGGTGGACATCGGCAACGAGAAGTTCGTCTTCAACGCCGGCAAGGCGGGCATTCTGTGGAAGCTCGACCGCACCAACGGCAAGTTCCGCGACCTGACACAAATGGTTTTCCAGAATGTGTTTGACAACGTGGATAAGAAGACCGGCGAAGTGCATTACCGTAACGACATTGTGGAGCAGCGCGCCGAGGATTGGATCCAATCGTGCCCTTCCACCGAGGGTGGCCACAACTGGCAGGCGATGAGTTACTCGCCCGCGACCCAGGCGATTATTGCGCCGCTGAGTCAGAGTTGCATGGAGATGAGCGGCAACGTGGTGAAGTTCGAGGAAGCGTCAGGCGGTACGGCGGCGCGGCGCAAGTTCTTCGAAATGCCGGGTTCGAACGGGAATGTCGGCAAACTGGCGGCGTATGATGTACGCACGATGAAGGAACTTTGGAAGTACGAACAGCGGGCACCGTTTATGACCGGCGTGCTTTCCACTGGCGGCGGCGTTGCATTCGTGGGCGATCTGGACCGCATGTTCCGCGCGGTGGATGTGAAGACCGGAACCACGCTTTGGAAGATGCGGCTGGGCACTTCGGTGCAGGGTTTTCCGATTACCTTCAGCATCGGCGGCAGACAGTACGTAGCGGTAACGACTGGTTTGGGCGGAGGCAGTCCGCGCCAGGTGCCGAATACCATTGCGCCCGAGATTCGTCCGCCATCCAGCGGACAGGCGCTGTACGTGTTCGCGTTGCCGGAGAAATAACGGGACTTTAATTGACGGCTGCGCGCACCGGGTAGTTTTCCCGGAGCCAGTTCTCAACTTTTTCCCGCTGTCCGGCCGGAACCACGCGACGCCAGTTGGTAATGCCCGTCACATCGCTATACTCGGCCATCAGGTAGCTGAGACTATTTCTCACCGCAATGATGCTTTGCCCCTTCGACCGAAGGAAGCTAAAGCCGTCGTGGGTTGCGTCAGAAGTATGCATTTCATCTGTATTGTATCAACAGGAAAACGCCGCCTTAATAAACTGACCAGACGCCAGGCGTCGCGACTTCGATTAAATGCCGGTCCGGGTCGCGAAAGTAGAGGCTTTCGCCGCCCCGTTCCCACCGTTGTTTCTCTTCTACCGCGATTCCGTTTTCCGCCAGCCAGGCTGCCCAGTTTTCCAGCTCCGCCGCGGGAATCGCGAACGCCAAATGCAGTTCCCCGTCGCCATCGTGCGGCGTTGCGGTGGTACGGGAACCACCCCTGGTGAATAACAACAATACCTGGCAATGGCCCGCTTCCATGGCGCAGCCACGTATTCCGAAATCGCTGATGACCTGAAACCCGAAGATGGTCTGGTAGAACGCAACCGACCGTGCGAGGTCAGTCACATACAGTGAAGATTCCAGAATTCCATCAGTCTTCGGTCGCATGCTTTTCATTATGCGGTGCTACACTGCCCACATCTGTGCTCGAAGTCAAAGATTTGCGTAAGAGCTACGGAACCACCGTCGCCGTGGATGGCATAAGCCTTCGCATTCGTAAGGGTGAAACCATTGGCCTGCTTGGCCCGAACGGAGCCGGCAAAACCACCACGGTTTCCATGATCGCGGGCCTGCTGCGCCCTGATTCGGGAGAAGTACTGATTGAAGGCCGTGCGCTGGGTGCTGATACCGACCCGATCAAGCGCAAGATCGGCCTTGTCCCCCAGGACATCGCGCTCTTTGACGAACTCTCTGCCCGCGATAACCTCGCCTTCTTCGGCGCACTGTATCAGCTGGAGGGGGCCAAACTGGAACGCGCTTCGGCCGAGGCACTCGAACTTGTGGGGCTCACGGAGCGTGCCAAAGACAAAGTAAAAACCTTCAGCGGCGGCATGAAGCGGCGCTTGAATCTGGCCGCGGCGCTGCTGCACGATCCGGACCTCCTGCTGCTGGACGAGCCCACCGTAGGCGTGGATCCGCAGAGCCGCAATGCGATCTTCGACAACCTGGAGACCCTGAAAAAGCGCGGCAAGACCCTGCTTTACACCACCCACTACATGGAAGAAGCGGAACGCCTGTGCGACCGCCTGGTGGTCATCGATCACGGCAAGGTGATTGCCGACGACACCCTGCACGGTCTCTGCCGCCTGCTGCCGGTGACCAACCTGCTGTCAATTGAACTGCAAAATACCAGTGGCGTCGGCCCGCTCATGCTGGAAAAGCTGCGGATCGTTGACGGAGTCCGATCCGCCGAATTGACGGAGAGCATTCTGAAGGTTGGCGTGCACGATCTTTCCGCAGACGCGCCCGGTATTCTCCAATGGCTGGTCTCGAATGGCCATACTTATAGCCACGTGGTCAGCGAACGTCCGGACCTGGAAACCGTATTTCTCAGCCTCACCGGAAGGAGCCTGCGCGACTCATGATAATTCCACTGCGAGCCTTGATCCAAAAAGACCTGCGGCTTTTCTTTGCAGACCGTCGCTCCGTCATCATGAGCTTTATTGCTCCTATTGTCATTGCCTCGTTTTTTGGCTATATATTCGGTGGCCTGGGCGGGAAAACCGAAACCAGCCGGATTCCGGTGCTGATGGTGGATCAGGATTCCAGCGCGATCTCCCGCGCCATCTTCGCCGATCTGCAAGCCCGCGATTCTTTGAATGTGAAGGCCGCTGCTGTGGACGAAGCGCGCGCGGCAGTTCGCAAGGGGACGGCGACGGTGGCAATCGTCCTGCCAAAAGATTTCGGAACGGATGCCGGCCGGGCTTTTTTCACACCCACCCAAAAACCACAAATCGACGTGTTCTACGATCCATCGCACGCCGCCGAGCAGAGCATGGTGCAGGGGATTCTCACGGGCAGCGTGATGCAGGTGGTGAGCAGGGAGATGTTCAACGGGGCTACCGGCAACGCACTGGTGAAGGAATCTCTGGCCGGTATCGATGGCAGCGCTGGTCTGGCACCCGCCGACAAGAAGCGGCTGCGCGACTTGCTGCAGAGCGTGGAACAGTGGAATGAGCGATCCCCCGCGACTCAGGCAACCGGGTTATCGGCGGGAGTCACCGTGCCCTATGAGGTTCGCCAGGAAGCAGTCACGGCGCGCGCGGGCGTGCAGTACAACGGATACGCCCACTCGTTCGGCGGCATGAGCGTGCAGTTCATTTTGTTCATGGGCGTGGATGTGGGAATTGGCATGCTGTTGATGCGGCAACGTGGTTTGTGGAAGCGGCTGCGCGCCGCACCGTTGTCGCGAGGCATGCTGTTGGGCAGCCGGGCCATCAGCGCCGCCATGATTTCCATGTTGATCCTCGTGGTGGCTTTCGCCTTTGCGCGGGCCGTATTCGGGGTTCGGATTGAAGGTAGTATGGCGGGTTTTCTGGGAGTCTGCGTAGCGTTCTCGCTGATGACCGCAGCCTTCGGGCTGTTGATCGCGGCGCTGGGCAAAACTCCGGATGCAGCGCGCGGTATGAGCATCTTCGTAACTTTGATTATGGTGATGCTGGGCGGTGCGTGGGTGCCGGCGTTTATCTTCCCGCCGTGGCTTCAAACCGTAACCTTGTTCGTGCCCACTCGCTGGGCGATGGACGGTCTGGACGCCATGACGTGGCGCGGGCTGGGTTTTTCGGCCGCCATCGGTCCCATTGGCGCGCTGCTGCTGAGTACAGCCGTTTTTGGACTACTGGCGGTAGCAAAGTTCCGTTGGGAAGCGGAGGACCGCTGAGTCCCGTGAGCGACGAATCTATCCTCACCATCAATGCGGGTTCATCGAGTATCAAGTTCGCGCTCTTTGGAATGGCAGGGAAAATCGACCGCATCGGCCTGCCGGGTACAAATCTCACCTTCCGCGAGACGAAGCAGGACAAGCAGGGCAGTTGCGCCATGGAAGGCATGGATGAGGTGGCGGCAACAGAATTTCTCATCCATTGGCTGGAAAAAAATACACCTTTCTCCTCTGTCAGCGCGATTGGCCATCGAATCGTCCACGGTATGCGGCACTCACGGCCCATGCGGTTGACACCCGATCTGCTGGCTGAGCTTCATCGCATCAGTTCTTATGACCCTGACCACCTGCCAAGAGAAATTCACCTGGTGGAAGCCTTTGGTCTAAGGTACCCGACGCTGCCCCAGGTGGCCTGTTTTGATACCGCGTTCCACACCGATATGCCAAACGTGGCAAAGTTGCTGCCAATTCCCCGCCGCTTCCATGCGAAGGGTATTCAAAGATACGGCTTTCATGGGCTGTCCTACGCCTTCCTCATGGAAGAGCTGGCTCGCGTTGGCGGGGCGGAAGCTTCCCTTGGCCGGGTGATTCTGGCCCACCTGGGAAGTGGCGCGAGCCTGGCCGCAGTTCACAAAGGTAAAAGCGTCGATACCAGTATGGGGTTTACGCCCACATCCGGCCTGCCCATGGGAACCCGGCCGGGTGACCTGGACCCCGGCGTGGCATGGTACCTGATGCGGGACGGAAACCTGACGCCGGAACAATTCAATCACCTCATCAACCATGAATGCGGATTGTTGGGCGTTTCTGAGACCAGTTCTGATTTGAGGGATCTGCTGGAAAGCCAGACGACCGATGTTCGCGCCGCCGAGGCCGTGGAGCTGTTTTGTTACCAGACACGCAAGTGGATCGGGGCCTTTGCGGCGGCGCTGGGCGGGCTGGACACGCTGGTATTTTCCGGTGGAATTGGCGAGAACTCCGCGGAAATCCGCAGGCGCATCTGTGAAGGCCTCGGATTTCTGGGAATCGAGTTGGAGGGAACCAGGAATGTAGCGGCGAATCCGCTGATTTCCAGCGATGTAAGCAGGGTGGCTGTCCGCGTGCTTCGCACGGACGAGGAACAGATGATTGCACGGGAAGTCTGTCGGTTCCTTGAGGAGTCTGCCAACCAGTGAGTGAGCCGCTTTCGCAAGTCCTGCTGTCGCGTATCAACGCGTATTGGCGTGCCGCCAACTACCTCTCTGTGGGGCAGATTTACCTTCATGACAACCCTTTGCTGCGGGAGCCTCTGCGACCTGCGCATGTGAAGCCACGGCTGTTGGGGCACTGGGGTACTACGCCCGGTCTCAACTTCATCTATGTCCACATGAATCGTCTGATCAAAGATCACGATTTAAATATGATCTACGTGACCGGCCCCGGTCATGGTGGCCCGGGGATCGTGGCCAATACTTACCTGGAGGGCACGTATAGCGAGGTCTATCCGACTATCGCCCAATCCACGGAAGGAATGCGGCGGCTCTTCAAACAGTTTTCGTTCCCGGGCGGAATTCCCAGCCATGTTGCCCCGGAAACACCGGGATCGATCCACGAAGGTGGCGAGCTGGGCTACTCGCTGTTACACGCCTATGGCGCTGTATTCGACAATCCGAATCTGATCGCCTGCTGCGTGGTGGGTGACGGCGAAGCGGAGACGGGGCCGCTGGCTGCCAGCTGGCATTCCAACAAGTTTCTGAACCCGGCGCGGGACGGTGCCGTGCTCCCCATCCTTCATTTGAACGGGTACAAGATCGCCAGCCCGACGGTGCTGGCTCGCATCAGCAATGACGAATTGCACCATCTCTTCACCGGGTACGGTCACAAGCCGTACTTTGTGGAGGGGGATGATCCGTCCGCGATGCATCAACAGATGGCCGCAACGCTGGACACGGTGGCTGCGGAGATTGCCGCCATTCAGCACGAGGCCCGGTCCAATGGAAACGCCGCGCGCCCTGCCTGGCCGATGATTATTTTGCGCACCCCCAAGGGCTGGACAGGGCCAAAAACAGTGGACGGTCTTGCTTCCGAAGGAACCTTCCGCGCACACCAGGTGCCGATCACGAACGTGATCTCGAATCCGGAGCATCTGATGATGCTGGAAGCCTGGATGAAAAGCTACCGGCCACAAGAGCTATTCGATGCCGGGGGCAGGTTGATTCCAGAGTTGGCAGAATTGGCGCCACAGGGGGCTCAACGGATGAGCGCGAATCCCCATGCCAACGGCGGCCAGTTGCTGAAGGATCTCGTGATGCCTGACTTCCGCAAGTGGGCGGTGGATGTGCCCCGGCCCGGCACCGTGCCCGGGGAAGCAACCCGCGCCATGGGCGGGATGTTACGCGACGTGATGAGTCTCAACGCAGCGGCGGCAAACTTCCGCGTCTTCGGCCCCGATGAGACCAACTCCAATCGGCTGGGGGCCTTGTTTGAAGTAACGGACCGCGCCTGGATGGCGCGGATTGAACCGGCAGACGATCACCTCGGTCACGATGGCCGGGTGATGGAAGTCCTCAGCGAACATATGTGCCAGGGGTGGCTCGAAGGCTATCTGCTCACGGGGAGGCATGGTCTGTTTTCCTGCTACGAGGCCTTCATCCACATCATCGACTCCATGTTCAACCAGCATGCAAAGTGGCTGAAGGTATCGCAGGGAATTCCATGGCGACGGCCCATCGCCTCGCTGAACTACCTGCTGACATCCCATGTCTGGAGGCAGGATCATAATGGCTTTAGCCACCAGGATCCGGGATTTATCGATCATGTAGTTAACAAAAAAGCCGGCGTGGTTCGTGTGTATCTGCCGCCGGATGCCAACACGCTGCTCTCTGTCATAGATCATTGCCTGCGGAGCAGGCATTACGTCAACGTGATTGTGGCGGGCAAGCAGCCGGCGCTGCAATGGCTCGATATGGAATCGGCCGTTGCGCATTGCGCGGCGGGGATTGGCATTTGGGGTTGGGCCAGTAACGACCAGGGGGGTGAGCCGGATGTGGTGATGGCATGCGCCGGCGATGTGCCCACCCTGGAAACACTGGCGGCGGTGGCACTGCTGCGCGAGCATTTCCCGGACCTGAAGATTCGGGTAGTCAATGTGGTGGACCTTATGACGCTGCAGCCACCCCGCGAGCACCCGCACGGGTTGCCCGATAGCGAGTTCGATGCGATTTTTACAACCAACAAGCCGATTATTTTCGCTTTTCACGGCTACCCTTCGCTCATCCACCGGCTCACCTATCACCGAACCAACCACCACAACATGCACGTGCGCGGATACAAGGAAGAGGGCACCACCACCACACCCTTCGACATGACAGTCTTGAATGATCTGGATCGCTTCCATTTGGCGGGTGACACGATTGATCGTGTGGTGCGGCTTCGCGAACAGACCGGCTACTTCAAGCAGTATCTTCGCGATCAACTGACCGAACATAAGCGGTTCATAACGCAGTATGGAGACGATATGCCCGCGATTCGTGATTGGAAGTGGCCGTTCTGACGGGTGTCGCATTGGCCCGGAACGTGTCTCAAGCGTGATCGATGAGACGGTTTATTTTTCGCCGGAAAACTATCTTTTTGCAGATGCAAAGGGCTTTGGCTCTGCCCGCCTGGCCGCGCCCCTGCCACCATATCTCGTCAGGTGACGATATATCGTCACTTTCTCTCTGCGGAAGGGGGACCGCATGTTGAAACAGGCGGCGGTTCATGCCGCCGCGCCCGAAGCGCTTATGGACACGCTGGACGTAGCGCTGGACGCAGCGGCACAAACGGGCGTTCAGGCCAAATGACCCAGGAGAAACGAAAATGCTCAGTACTGCCGATGTTCAGAACGCCGGAATCCTCATTGTGGACGATAAAATCGCCAATGTTCTCTTGCTGCAGGGTATGTTGCGCGTCGCCGGCTATACCCATGTCGAGTCCACTACAAATCCGACCGAGGTCTGCGAACTCCACAGGAAAAACCGCTACAGTCTGATCCTGCTCGACTTACAAATGCCGGGCATGAATGGATTCGAGGTTATGGAAGGTCTGAAGGAGATAGAAGAGGGTGGCTATCTTCCCGTCCTCGTCATCACCGCGCAACCCGACCACAAGCTGCGCGCGTTGCAGGCCGGTGCCCGCGATTTTGTCAGCAAACCTTTTGATCTGGCTGAACTGCGGGCCCGTGTTCACAATGTCCTGGAAGTCCGGCTGCTGCATTTGCAATTGAAGAACTACAGCAAACAGCTGGAGGAAACGGTACGGGAGCTGGAGGCCAGCCGTGAGGTTGTTCGTCTTCAGATTCTGGAAGAACGCAAGAGAGCCGAAGCGGAGTTGGCCCTGGCACAGGAAACACAGGAAAGCCTCCTGCCCCGCGTTCTTCCGCAGTTTGAGGAGTTTCACATCCTCGCTTTCAACCAGCCCACACGTTATGTAGGCGGGGATTTCTACGATTTTCTGCAACTCAGTTCAGGGGAGTGGGTGGGGATTCTGGCGGATGTCTCCGGCAAGGGGATGCCCGCTGCCCTTCTGAGTTCCATGCTGCTGGGCGCACTTAATATGGAATTTTGTGCGGGGACTCAACCGCAGGGAGGTGATGAACCGGGTGAACCGACTGCTCTGCGAAAAATCTCTTCCCTGGCAGTTCGTGACGCTTTTTCTCTTCCTTTCTAACCCGACGGGCACAGGTCAATTCATCAGTGCGGGGCACAACCCGGCCTATTTGTTCCGCGCAGCCACCGGGAAAATCGAAGAAGTCGTCTCCAATTCTTATATCCTCGGAATGTTTGATTTCGCCTCCTTCCAGCCCCGCCCGCTCCATCTGGGCAAGGGAGACATTCTGGTGGTGTATTCCGACGGCCTTACCGAAGCCCAGAACCACCAGGAAGAGATGTTCGGCGAGGAACGGCTGATGGGAATCATTCAGCAGCAGGCCCCTTTGGGGAGTCACCGGCTGGAGAAGCAGCTTTTGCAGGCCATTGCGGAATTCACCCAAGGCACGCCACAGACAGACGATATTACCTTCCTGGTTGTTGAAAGGTGTTGAGAGGGACCGCTCAGTTGGTGACTGTGGGGATTTTCTCAGCCTTGACAATGAACCGCCGCGGAGCTGGCCCCACAAAATAGAACGGATAGCAGGTGACCAGAGTCAACATCTCGTCGTCTCCCTGTTCCAGTACGCTGACATCCGATGGACTCACCACGCTGGTCCCCAGAACACGATATCGATACTCGCCCCGTGCTGTAGTCAGCTTGATGATGTCGTCGCGCTCAATATTCCGGAGTGGCCGGAAGAATGTATCCCGATGCGCCGATATACCGATATTGCCCGCCTGACCGGGCAGCGCGGTCCCGGCGATGTGTCCTGCAGCGTGCCGCAGGGTTGACGCCGAGGTGCCTTCCGCTATCATCACCAGCAACCCCAGACGCTCCACTTCCAGACGGCCAATCACGTCGGCCATGTTGGGTGCCGTTGCACTACGACGCGGCAACGCCGACAAAACAACGGGACTCATCTCTGCACCTGCGGGATTTTCAGTACTACGTATCTCCTGCAACTGCAGATTCCCGCTCCTTTGGAAACTCCAGGAATCCAGTAACGCATACCCGCACCATGTGAGCAAAACAGCGGCTCCGCCAAACAGAGCGCGTTGTATCCATTTCACCAGCAGATGGACAATGGCCGGATTGTTCATTGGGCATCACCGGCGAAGTAGCCGGAACGGGTACGCACCTGGAGCTTGCCCTCCTGCGCATTCTTTGCCCGCACCCGGATCGCCCTCCACCCCCCGGCGTGCGAGGCATTGGTTGACACGTAACCGAGTGTGTACTGGTTGCGCAGGTCGCGCGCGATGGCTACCGCAATGCCGTTCAGCTCACCGGGTGCGGCAGGGAAAAACGCGCTGCCGCCGGTGGTTTGCGCAAGCCGCTTGAGCACTCCGGGATTCTTGTCGGGATCTTCCGCATCGAAGATCCCGATGGTGTAGATGATGGCACTGGAGCGTTCCGCCTGGTTCATGACCTCAGCCAGGTGGCGGGAGCTCGCGTTATCCCCGCCATCGCTCACCACGATCAGAGCCTTCCTCTCGCGGCTGCCGGTTTTCAAGCGATCCAGCGCAATTCCGAGGGCATCGTACAGCGCCGTCATCCCCCCGGTGGGCGTTCTCCAAATGGCGTTCTCAATATCATTCGGATTGGAACTGAACGCAGTCCCCTTTGGCAGCCCCACCGTCACCCTTTCATTGAAATTGACGACGAACAACTCGTCGTCAGCATGACCGGACCGTGCCACGATTCCCGCAGCCGACTTTACTTCCGCCAGCTTTGGCGCCATGCTCCCGCTGTGGTCGATAACCAGACCCACGGTAGCGGCCAGGTCTTCATGCTGGAAAACGCGGAGAGACTGGCGGACACCATCTTCAAAAACTTCGAAATCTTCTCGCCGCAATCCGGCAATGAATTGCCCCCTGCGGTCCTGCACCGAGGCGTGCAGCACTACCAGATCAACCGCAACAGAAATCTGAAAGGGCGGCGGTGTGTTCTGCGCGCCCCTGGCGGCCGAGGGATTGGCGTTACTACCCGTGAGCGCCAGAATCAGTAGCAACGCGGCCCGATAGTGAACCGGAAGCACGTCCATTTCGCAGTTCCGCCTTAGACCACAACCGGTTCGTGTTCGCGGATTCCTGCCACGCCCGTAAGAGAATGAGAGTGCAATTCATCCGGCAGCGTGGTCTGGAGCACATCCCGCGCGCGGGCCGCTTCCGCCGTGTTGCCGTGCGCCAGGAGAATGAACTGGTCTGTCTTAACTGCAATCTCGTACGCGATCACACTGTCCTTCGGTATACCGATACTGTAAAGGCTGGCGCCAATTGCACTAAGCCCGCCTAGTGTAACAGCACCCTCGAGCGCCCCCACCACCAACGCGACTACCGGCCCGGCCACGAGGATCGGCCCTAAACCAGGAACGGCAAAAAACGCCGCCCCCATCAGCATTCCCCACACGGTACCCCAGAAGGCACCCTGCGCACCCCAAAAAGTGATTCGGTCACCCGTAGTATAAAAACCCACTACGTGCTCTTCGGCATGCGGATTCTTACCAATGATCGAAAGCTTCTTCATGTCAAAGCCCGATTTTTGCAGTTCCATCACAGCCTTCTCGGCCTCAGCATGGGTGGAATATATCGCTACTGTGATGTCGTCGACAGAAGTCACGTGAATTTCCTTTTTTCAAATACTTCCCTTGTAGCCCTGCGGGTGATCTGCTCCGCAATTTGAGCAGCAACCGCTCTTTGACGGTCGCGGCTCGTTAGCATCATTGAGACGTTAACGAGCCGTGACCAGAGGTTCACCTACGCGGCGATCCGCTTACGCACACTCCATAGCCCGAAGCCGGCGGCGAGAAACAACAGCCCGGCCAAGCCAATGGCTGGCGTCAGACTGGCAGTCCCCGGAAGCACGGCTGCGGTCTGCTGTGCCGGAACCGTTTCCACCATTGCCGGTGGCTGCGTTACCACCTGGGCGAGTTGCATTTCCTCACCGGTGGGTGCGCTTGCCATCACGGGCGCCCGCTGGAATTCCACCACCATCGGCTGATATGCTCCGACGTCAGCCGTTGCGACTTCCACCGGAATATCACGCGATGTGTACAACACGGGAGTATTTGTGGCCTTGGCCAACTCAATCGCTCTCGCCTTCGGATACACGAATTCCTCACCAAAGTTAGCGCCCGGATAGAACCATGCCCGCAAAGCTTCCGGCTCGCCCGCGCTTCGTTCGCGGAACGTCATCACCGTCTTGTCCGTGGCTTTCAGACGATAGTTCGGAATGGCAAGAATAGTCGCGAAGATCTGCGTTTCTTCCTTGTTGAAGATCTGCACGATATGCCGATCCGATTGCGAATCCAAAATCTTGAAGACGTATGTGCCTGCGGGCAATACGGCGAATCCGGTAAGGTGAACTCCCGGGATCTCCACGGGCCCGCTAAAGGTGACGGTGGTTTTCTTATTCCATTCCGACGCCCGCGCGGCGGGTGCCATAGCCGCGCCCAGAAGCGCGAGCGATCCAAATACTGTTAATACCTTTGATAGTTTCATTTTTCCTCTTTTTCTGCTGTGATCTTTAGACGTGCGCTTTGGTGGCTTCCTGCCGTGTTGCTTTCAGCGTGGCTGACCAGGCATCGGCCTGCTTCTCGGCCTCTTCCCGCGCGATTCCGTATCGCTCCTGGATCTTTCCCACCAGGTGCTCTTTCTGGCCCGTTAGTGTTTGCATATCGTCGTCGGTGAATTTGCCCCAGCGCTCTTTCGCCGAGCCGGTAAACTGCTTCCACGTACCTTCGATTTGATCCCAGTTCATCTTGTTTTCCTCCGCGCGCGGGGCGCACTTGTTTCGTAAGCGTCAGTGCGGCTGGCGCTCCGGCGATCGCTGCGCGCGACCCGTCCACGTTTGCCCCTGCTAGTCGAACGGCGCAGCAGCCGGACGAATGGCCGCGCCGATTAGTTCGCCGGAAACCACTAGTTCCACGCGCCGGTTCATCTGCCGCCCCATAGCGGTTTCATTGCTTTCAATGGGTTTGGTTTTGCCGAACCCGATCGCCGTCAACGATGCCGCCGCCACGCCCGATTGCGCCAGGTAGTCTCGAACCGATCCGGCACGATGTTCGGATAGGTCCTGGTTGTACTCGTCGCTGCCCACGCTATCGGTGTGTCCTTCAATCTGCAGGCGCAGCCCCGGGTGTCCGGAGATGATTCCTGCAACCTTGGCCAGCTTCTCCCGCGCCAGTGGCCGGAGCGAGAATTTGCCCGTGTCGAACAGAACGTCTGACATGTTGACGATCAGGCCACGTTCTGTGTCGCGGGTCTGCAAAATCGCGTTGAACTGAGCCAGTAACTGGCTGCGCAACTCTACCTTTTCCGCATTGGCGCGATCCAGTTTGCTCTGTGCTTCGGCCCTTTGCGCGTCGTTCTCCCGCTTTAGCCGCTCCGCTTCTGCTTCCGCTCCGGCGACCTTCGCGTCGCTGGACCGTTTCATGCGGTCTGCTTCGGCCAGCGCCATCGCCGTCTCTGAATCATGTGCGCGCTGCAAACGCATGGCTTCGGTTTGTGCCGCAACCCGCGCTCTCTCAGCCTCCCCTGCAATGCGCCGGGTTTCTGCAACAGCGGCGAGCCGTGCCCCCTCCGCTTCCGTTTCCCGCTGCATTCCAGCCTGACGTTCAGCTGCCAGAGTCTGTTCCTCCATCTTTTTGATGGTGATAATGCGGGCATCTTCCGCCATCTGAACAGCCTCCCGGGCTACTGTTCCGATCGGCTTCTTGCCGGCCTTCCCCTGCAAATAGCCTTCGGCGTTTTGCAGGCCTACGACTGCTTTCTGATAGGTATCGCCCGCGTATGCCTCCGCTCCAGTCCAGCGCGCAATCCGAACGGCGTTGCGGGCTTCGTATAGTTCCAGAGGAACCTTGCGGTCCAGCGGGAGCGGCTTAATTTCAACCGGATTCACATTCAGCGTGTACTGGCCGCGCTGCAGCAATTCGTATTTCGCGTCGATCTCTTCGATGGTGCCCGTGGTGCCGGGCACGACGAAGTTTTCCATCACGACCACATCACTGGGGCGGGTAACGGCGAAGTACGGTTCTGCCGTAATAATCAGGCCAAACGACTGCAATTCAGTAGTAGCGTTCAGCTTGCTTTTGTCCCCATTCAGCAGCACTTCGCCTACATTGGTGGCACGGCCTTCGGGTGTGACAGCCCACAATACATACGTGAGATACTCTGGCCCGAAGCGGGTAGCCGGTTCCAGCTTCTGCATTTCCGCGTCGATTCGGATTACGCCCTGCCTGCTCTCCACTTTGGCGTTGCCGCGAGCCAGCGGCATAAGCGCCGTGCCGCGAAAGCCAATGGTGGTAGCACCGCCGCGGTGATTGTAATTAATCGCCTTGGTGGTCCGCGCCACAACGGTCACCCGATATATGGGCACTGTGCCGGGAACCATTACGACTGCCGTCTGCGCAGACACCGGGCTCGGTGCCTGCGGTGCCTGCGCTGACATGCCGCCGCATGTCACGAGAGCGATCGCGATGGCTTTCGTTGCGTGAGACTTAGCGGTCCAGTTCACCGTCGGGCCTCATTCGATACGTCTTTGTGTTCCCGGTACGAGTACTTGTTCAGCATCGCCAACAGTCTCGCCGCAGCCTTCGGTGCCCTTACACCCGTGGTAACAATGGTCCGGTTTTCCATTTTGCTGCCGTAGAGTTTTGCATTGTCGTCCAGATCCTGCCGCAACGTAGCGCCCTCCAGGGCGACACCGGCAAACAGGCCCTGCGACCGCGACCAGGAAAGTATCTCAGCATGTAGCTGCAGATCAGTTTGTGCAGCCGCTGTGCGTCCGACCGGCCCCGCCGCGACCGAACCTTCAGCGCCCAGGGTAAACTTGCTTTGCAGCAGTTTGTCCACTCCGCGCGCATTCATCACCAGCATGATCACGTCGGTGGCGGAACCGCCAATCTGGAAGCCCACACTACCGCCTTCTATACGCACTGTTCCGGGGGCAGACCAACCCGCGCCGCCCTTGTTTCGGCACATAAGGTAGCCTTTGCCATACTTGCCGCCCACTACGAATGCCGCAGTCTTCATGCCCGGCACGATAACGATGCAATTGGCGCTCTCCAGCATCTCCTGGGGAATGCCTTTATCCGGCGTCGCCATAATTTCGGAAAACACCGACGCGGATTCATTCAGACGCTTCGTGGATTCGTTGTCCATGGCCAGGAGCGGTACAACGGCCAATGCCGCCAAAATTGTAATTTTCATTTTTTCCCTCTTCCGCCGCGAGAAACCCGCGGACCGGCTTGCACCTGCACGTTGTGCGCCAACCCTCCCACCGCGTGTTTCAGCGCATCGCCTTTAAGCCATACGCGCTGGACTGCCTTCCCGCAATCCGGCTCCCTCTGCGGCATGCCCCTGTTGCCGACGCCCTGCCGTCATTTTGACCGGATGTAGCCAGTCGCTGCGTCTTTTGGCGTGCGCCGCTCGCTTTGGCACAGCCCGGAAAGTGAGCGATGATGCGAAAAACTGAGGATGCGCTGGAGGAAATGGCGAGTGCGTGGCCCCCGGCGCGTTCCTTACCGAGTGGGTATTCAAATGCTAAGCCGGGGGCAGGATCAGGCTCACCCTGAAGACTGGAGGACCCATTGCACAAAACTCACCGGCAGGCAGCTGAACAACATGAACTGGCTGCGAAAGCTCACCGGGCCGCCGCGGAGCACACGAATAAGAGTGGCGAACAGGACGGCAACCGGCACGCGGAACGCGCCAATGAATATGCCGACCAGGCTTGGCTTTTCGCTAAAGAAGCGCACACCAAATCGGGACAAATTGAGGTATTGGCATGACTACAAACGACCACCAGCGGGCAGCCGAATTACATGACCTCGCGGCTCACGCCCACCGCGTTGCCGCAGAAAGCCATGGCAAACAGGAACACCAGACCGGCCACGAGCAATCCCGCCAAGCCATGGAACATTCCAGAAAGGCCTACGAGCGGAGCCAACAACTGCACCGTGATCAGGAAGTGAAACAGCCGCTTACGGAGGCTGACGAGAGTAAAGGGAATAAAGCATGACACCCGTTTTTAGATTCGATTCGCGGTCCCCGGCCAGTGTCGCCGTCGCCCTGGGACTGTTCTCTCTGGCTGGTTTACTGAAAGCCCAGGACATAGGCCCGATGGAGACGGTTCCTGCCGGTACCACTATTTCTATTCGAACCAACGATCGTGTTGACACCAGAAGAAGCGACGGCCAGGTCTTCGGTGGCGCGGTTTCGCAGCAGATCACGAATGAAACCGGGCGTGTAATTGTGCCGCGGGGAGCCCACGCGGAGTTCACTGTGCGAAACCTTTCTGATCACAGTCTGGCTCTGGATCTGGAAACGGTGGACGTGAACGGAGTGCGCTACGCGGTGACAACGAGTTCGATCCGCGCCGGCGGACTTGCGGGCAAACGGTCTCTGTTGGGTTCCATAGCCGACGCCCTTGCCGGCGCCGACTAGGTCACTACGACTGCGGGCGGGCCGGGAGCGGACCGGGGATTTCAGTTACTCGGCGGTGGCAGAAACATCAGGATCCCGGCTGAGGCTGTATTGACCTTCCGCCTGGTAGAGCCGATCGTTTTCCGCAGCCCCAAAACAGCCCGCTAACTGGCGACTTTTTTGGTGCTTCGGTAATTATTTCCAAGAGGAGACAATCTTACATGTTCTTACAGGCAGGAAATCTTAATGGTTACCAACTGGGTGCTCTCGACGGCCAAATTGGTAAGGTCAAGGAATTCTATTTTGACGATCAGGATTGGGCAATCCGCTACCTCGTTGCCGATACCGGCGACTGGCTGAGTGGCCAGCGGGTACTCATCTCACCCTATGCCCTCAACCCTGTTGACACCGTGGAGAAAATCATTCCGGTTCACCTCACGAAGAAACAGATTGAAAACAGTCCGTCGCTGGATGCCGATAAGCCGGTCTCACGGCAATACGAAGAGGAATATTACCCCTACTACGGTTATTCCGCCTATTGGGGCGGGCCATTTTTGTGGGGCACCACCGCTTATCCGGACCGCAGTCAAGGGGGATGGATTGAGAATAATGCCGCAGAAGGAAAAGTAGCGGATTTTCATCTTCGCAGTACGCACGACGTGAGCGGTCGGCCCCTTCAGGCCAGTGATGGCGAAATTGGTCATGTTGAAGATTTCGTCATTGATGACCAGACGTGGTCTATCCGGTATCTCATCGTTGCCACACGAAACTGGCTGCCTGGGAGAAAGGTTCTGATCTCAACCGCGTGGGTGGAACGAATCAGCCCGGAAGAAGAGAACATTTACGTCAATCTGACGCGCGATGCGGTTCAACATGCACCCGAGTTTACCGCCGAGGCCCTGCTCACACGCGCTTACGAGACCAGTCTGCATCAGCACTACAACCGTCACGGCTACTGGCAGGATGAACACGCTCACAAGCGCACATGAAAAATGGTCAAAGAGCTATCGAATGGTTCGGAGGCCTGAGTGTGTTCAGCGCTCAGGTGGTGCGGGAGACTTTTCGAAGGCCGTTCGAGTTCAGCGAAACTCTGCGCCAGCTATTTGAAATCGGCGCTCGCTCCGCGCCTTTGATCGCGCTATCGGGTCTTGCCGTTGGGGCGGTGCTCTCCATGCATACCCGCTCTACGCTGGAGAGGTTTGGGGCAGCGGCTATGATACCCACCGCCCTCGCGTTCGCTCTGGTAAAGGAAACCGGTCCGCTAATCACCGGACTGCTGATCTCCGGGCGGGTTGGTGCCGGTATTGGTGCCGAACTTGGCGGCATGCGTGTCACGGAGCAGATTGACGCACTCGAATCGCTGGCGGTCGATTCTTTCAAGTACCTGGTTGTGACGCGGGTTTTGGCCTGCGCGGTGGCGTTGCCCCTGCTCACTGTGCTGATGAATTTCGCGGGGCTCATTGGTGGATATGCGGCCGAAGCTGCGATATCCAGCGTCTCTTTCCAGCTCTACTTTTCCCACGCGTTCAACAGCCTCACATTCTCTGACTTTATTCCACCCACGCTCAAGACTGTAGTCTTCGGGCTCATCATCGGCAGCACGTCCGCCTACCTTGGCTACAATGCCACGGGTGGGGCAGAGGGTGTTGGGCGCGTCTCCACGCAGAGCGTTGTATTCTCTTCGGCTTTTGTAATTCTGAGCGACGTGATTCTGGTGAAGTTCATCAGCTTTTTATTCCCGGGATTCGGCGGATGAACACAGTCAGCACAGACGCCACAGCCAGCGCCATCCAATTCAATGGCGTCTCGATGTCATTCGGCCCGCGCGCTATTCTTCGGGATATCTCTTTCGCCGTCGCGCCCGGCACCGCTTATGTATTGCTGGGGCGCAGCGGAACCGGAAAAAGCGTGACGCTGAAGCTGATCTGCGGCCTGCTGAAACCGGACTCCGGGACGATTCATATCGGCAGTGAAGATATCACCCGCATGGACAGCACGGAACTGATTCCGGTGCGCAAGGGAATTGGGTTTGTTTTTCAGAGTTCTGCTCTGTTCGACTCCATTTCGGTGGGGGAGAACGTGGCGTTTCCTTTGCGGCGGCACACAGATAAGCCGGATAAGGAAATCCGCCAGCACGCGCAGGACGTTCTGGAGCAAGTGGGTCTGGGCAAGGAATACAACAGTATGCCCTCCGATCTTTCCGGTGGCATGCGCAAGCGCGCCGGGCTGGCGCGAGCTCTGGCGCTGCAGCCGGCGATCTTACTGGTGGATGAGCCCAGTGCCGGTCTGGATCCGGTCACCTCGCGGGAAATTGATGAGTTGCTGCTGACGGTCAAGCAAAAGAATCACACAACTCTGGTGGTGGTCACTCACAATATTCCCAGCGCCCGCGTTATCGCCGACCGCCTGGCATTTCTGGATGAAGGGAAAATGCTGGCGGAGGGTACGGCGGAAGAACTCGATCAAAGTGAAATTCAGTTGGTGAGGGACTTTATGCAGTCCCGCCAGGGCGGGTGACTATGGACGCAAAGAAAAAAACTATCGTCGGGCTGTTTGTGGCAGGTACGCTCCTGCTGTTTGCCGTGGGACTGTTCCTGATTGGCGACAGTACCCAACTGTTTGCCAAATCGTTTGAAGTCTACACGGACTTCCTGAAGGTTACCGGTCTTGAGATCGGTACCAAAGTTCGCGTAGCAGGCATGGATGCGGGCGCAGTGACAGTGATCGACATTCCGCCACAGCCGGGCGAAAAATTCCGCGTGCGGATTCGAATCTCGGAAAAACTCCACTCCCTGGTACGTCAGGATTCCGTCGCTACCATCCAGACCGACGGTGTGCTGGGCAATAAGTTCATGGAAGTGGATGGCGGATCCGACGCGTCGGCCAAGGCTCAAAGCGGCACTGCGATCCGATCTAAAGAACCGTTTGACTGGGGCGATCTAATGACCGAGGTCAGCGACAGCGTGAAGTCCGTGAGTACTATCATCGCCGGCATCAAGGAGCCCGTACTTACCGCAGTGGGGAATATCAGCGAGACGTCGCGTTCGGCCAATCTATTAATTAAGAATGCGACGCCGCAGGTACAGCGCATTCTGGAAGCATCAGGAAAAGTTGCGGACAACATTCGGGAGATGACGCAGGGTGTGAAAGAAGGCCACGGTGTGGTGGGCGTATTGCTGCATGACGAAGATCTGGCCCGCAACGTAAAACAAGCCGTTGTGGATACCCGCCAGACCATTCAGAACGTACGCGATACCACCGAAAACGCGAAAAAGCTGGTGGCCAAAATAGATGAGAGTCAGATTGTGCCTGAAGTCCGCCAGGCGGCGACCAACCTTCGTCACATTACGGATCAGTTGAAGAGCGCGGTGGATAAGTTCCAGTCTTCCTCGGCCGACGGCGGCGTAGCAGAAAACCTGCAAAGAACGCTGGCGGACGCCCATGAGGCCATGTCTGACCTTTCAGAAGACACCGAAGCCCTGAAACACAACTTCTTGTTCCGCGGCTTTTTCCGTAAGCGCGGCTTTTATGATCTTGGCTCCATGAGTGCGGCCGAGTATAAAGCCGGTAAGCTGGGCAAAGGATTCCAGCAACACCGCATGAGTCTGGAGACGGCGGATCTCTTCGGTAAGGACGCAAAGGGAGCGGAGGCGATTACTCCCCGGGGTAAGCAGGCGCTGGATGATGCGATGACGGAAATCCTTCAATTCCCGCGCAACGGTGCGCTGATTGTGGAGGGCTACACCGGAGAAGGGACCGCTGCCATGCAGTATCTGGAGGCCCGTCGCCGCGCGGTTCTGGTGCGGTCGTACATCACGTATCGGTTCCACCTGCGCCCGGCCTATGTGGGCATTGTGGCAATGGGGGCGGTACCGAAGGATTCGGGCAGCGGTACCGGCTTCCGGGAGGGCATTGGAATTGTGTCGTTCTACAAAAAATAGCCAGCCTCGTGACTTGGTTCGGGCACGCGGCTTTCGTCAGGTTTTCCGGATTGCGCGGCAGATCCCGGCCGGAATAGACGCGGCTGAAGTCGCGTGCCCGTGAATGTCCGGCTAACTACTTCGGCGAATTATGGGTGAGAGACATTGCGCCAGCGGCGGGACCAGCCGGCCTCCACACAGCCTCCATGTGTCGGGCTGGCCTGTGCCGCAGAATGGCAGGATGCAATTCATTGCCCACACGCCCGAGCTACTGATCGTAACCGGGAGACACCCAACCGCAGCATGAGCGCATGCAAAGTGGTTCGGGGCATGGCCAAACGGGTGGCGGCCGTGCTCACTATACCTCCGGATTCAAGCAGCACCCGAATTACGTGTTCCTTCTCTACCTGCTCCAGAGGGTTCTGCCCGCCCGCAAGCCCGCGCCACCTCGTGGCGCAATTCATCCAACGGGGCCTGCAGACTGGAGCCCTTCGACAGAATGACCGATCGCTCAATGAAATTCTCCAGTTCCCGCACATTGCCGGGCCACGACCAGGCCATCAGCGTACGCATCGTTTCCGCTGAGATAGTCTCAATTCCCCGGTGCGTCTCCCGCGAATATTTCGCGGTGAAATGCCGCGCCAGCGCTGGTATATCATCCGGATGATCGCGCAGAGCAGGCGTCATAATGGGGAAAACATTCAGCCGGTAATACAGGTCACTGCGAAACAGCTTTTCACCCATCATCTGCGTCAGATTCCGGTTGGTGGCTGCGATCAGGCGAACGTCGATGGGAATTGTCTTCGTACGTTGCAGGTCCAAACGGATATCACCAATCTCATCCGGAAACAGGGTGCCTCTATGTGCCATCTCGAAGCGCCCTATGGCGCTGGCAGGCCCCACCATCTCAACTTGTCCCGGAACAAGTGTGATTGGCGCGCTCTGTCCCACGATTTTTTCGAACGACGAATGTCGCACCTCGGCGCCAGGATGAACGCTCTCCGCGCAGTCCCGTTCGCGCAGGTCCTGGGAAAAACTGATTCAGCGAAATGGCGAAAGTTGCAGGACCGCCGTTGTCACCCCAACCCGTACCCGCGTCCCGTCTTTGCAATTGAGTTCTTTCTCAAAAGATGTACAGGCTCCATGGCATAAACTTTCCTCGTGTGCCAGTTCGTCTATCGCGAAATATTCCGGCGGAGTCAGCTCGGACTACACCATCCGCCCCAACTGCAGGGCTTCGCGGCTATAGCCTGCCAGCCCGAGGAACACATCATTTGCTTCCCGCATCACCTCGTATTCCCCACAAACCACTCCGGCTATGGTGGGGTTCGCGGGCAGGTTCCGGGTTTGCGATCGCGCCGCTGCCACCCTCTGATCCCGCTCGTGCCGTTTTCTGAAATCGCGGACCACACGGGCGAAATCCTGGAGTTGTACTTCGTCATTGCGCAGGGCCAGGGTGGTGGCCTTTCCCCAGAACCGGGTACCGTCCTTCCGCGCGCACCAGACTTCGCTGCCGATGTACCCCTCTGAGGCGCATCGCTGCATCTCTTCCTTCAGACGAGCGGCGAGCAGGGGCTCGGAAACATAAAGCAGCGAGGCCAGGTTTCGTCCAATGGTTTCATTCGGCGCTATGGCCCTGGATCCGTTCGGCACCAGGATACCTGGAAACTACCGTGTGATCGGAATCCAGCAGGAACAAGACGTGCTGCTGAACCCACGCTGGAATCTGCGCCGGATCGGGCTGGTAAGCCACTGCCCGGAATAGCTGTTCCAGTTCTCCTGGGCCGTGTTCCCGGAGCCACTCGTGGGTCTGGAGCCGGAGCCCTGCGGACGACATCGTGATGCTCTCTTTCTGTCCCAACAATCCATCAGAGTAATCAAAGGGGGAGCTTTGGTGGCAGGGCATCCCGGAAAAATCCGCGGTTCGCTAATGGTCACTCCACCAATTCAGGCACTTCCGGCTGCAGGCAGACCCAGTCCCTGCCGGTCGCCACCAGGTGCTCTATCGTGCCTGCGGTTTGATGGTCTCCGAGGAGCGTTCCCAACTCGCCTGCGCCGATGATCCCGTTGGTTTCGGCCGCCTTATCTCTCACTGGACCCATGAGGAGTTCGGGTATCGCATCCGGGAATTCCCTTCGGTACTGTTCGATGTGTAACAGGTGAATCACATTTCCCTCCTGCGTTCCGTCCGGAGAGGCGGTCACAGACTAGCATGATCGAACTCTGTCTGCTCGAGATCAGGCTCGCTGCCGTCGATCTCGCTGTCCTCTTTCTCCCACTCCAGCCTTGGGTCGTCTTCGGCCTCGGCGGCAATCTTTTGCTGGCGGGATGCTTTGTCAACAGGAACCATGCAAACTGACGGAGCACGCTTATAGCCGTTCGGAACCAGAACCGCTTCAACTTTGCCGGCAAGGTGACTAAATACGGTCAGGGGACTGCACAATCCCGGTCTTCTGCCCGTGCCGTGGCAATCCGAAACCTGCTGCATTATCGCGCAAAGCGGCCTTTTCATTGAGGTTAGCCGATGCGGCGAGTATTTGGCCCTACCCATGCTAATTGTCCCGCAGTTGTGAAAGGTTCCAATATCATGAAAAGAGTCAACATTTGTCTCCACCTGTCGGTTATGTGCCTGACAGCAGTGAGCGCCCATGCGACGTTACAGGCACCAGTGGCGCTGGGGTCGAACTCCGGGTTCGCCGCGCTGGCGGGGACCACGGTGACCGTCACCGGGGGTGGCACCATTACAGGGAATATCGGGATCTTCCCCGGTGCTGCGTTCGTCCCCGGCACTCCGGCCGTAACCGTGAACGGGACGGTTTACGCCGGTGGACCGGTGGCCGCCCAAGCTCAGGCAGATCTCACCACTGCGTTCAATGACGCAGCCGGAAGACAAACTCCGGTGGTGGTAGCGGGAAACATTGGCGGCCAGACCTTGACTGCGGGCTTATATAAATCCACCTCTTCCCTTGCCATTTCATCGGGAGACCTGACGCTCGACGCGCAGGGCGATGCCAATGCCGTGTTTATCTTTCAGATCGCTTCTTCGTTCACCATGACCTCCGGTCGTCAGGTGATTCTGGCAGGCGGGGCGAAAGCAGCCAATATTTTTTGGCAAGTGGGTAGCTCCGCCACCATAGGAACCACGGCGGTACTCCACGGAACCGTGATGGCCGCTGTCTCTATCTCCATGCTCACCGGATCGATCCTCGATGGCAGAGCACTGGCCCAGGGCGGTGCCGTCAGCATCGACACAGGTGGCGGCAGCAGCGCCTCCCTTCCGGTGGTTACGCCACAAACGCCACCCACCGTCATCTCCACCGCGGCGGCCAACGCCGCCATCGGGGTGCCGATTGGCAACAAGATTTCAGCCACTTTTAGCACCACTATGGACCCGTCGACACTTACCGCCACCACATTCACGCTGCGGCAGGGCGTAACACCGGTGGCCGGGGGAGTGACTTCTGCTGGTGCGACCGCAACATTCAGCCCCGCAGCTAACCTCACGGCCTTGACGGCTTATACCGCTTCCATCACCACGGGTGCGAAAGATTTGGCTGGTAACGCCCTCGCCAGCGCCTATACCTGGACCTTCACCACCGGTGCGACGTTAGACACCACGCCGCCCACTGTGATCTCCACAGTTCCCACCAATCTGGCACTCGGGGTGGGAGTGAGTAGCCCGATCACCGCAGTCTTCAGTAAGGCCATGGACCCGCTCACCATCACCGCCACAACGTTCACCCTGCGGCAGGGTGCCACCCCCACTGCGGGTACGGTGGGCTATGCTCTGGTAACCGGGACGTTCCTTCCGTCCGCTCCGCTGACGCTCGGCGCTACCTATACGGCATCCATTTCAAGTGGGGCCAAAGACCTTGCAGGCAATGCGCTGGCAGCTCCGTTCACGTGGATCTTCACCACGGGGACGGCCATTCCACCCGTCATCAAACCGATCATCTTTTCCAACGGAGCGGTAAATGTAGCCAGCTTTGTGGCACCGGTAGTAGCAGGAAGCATCGCTGCGGTGTTCGGTACCAACCTTGCCACTGGCCAGTCCAGCTCCGTGATTCCCCTGCCCTTGCCGAGTTCCTTGAGCGGTAGCAGCTTCAACATTGGTGGACAGACCGCGCCCCTCTTCTGGGTTTCGACCGGCCAGGTGAATCTTCAGATCCCGTGGGAACTGGCTGGCCAGACCAGCGCCACCATCAGCACAACGGTGGCTGGTGTGGCTGCTGACCCGCAGAATGTCACGTTGGCCGCCTTCGGTCCTGGCATTTTTTCTGTAGACGCGACCGGGAAGGGACAGGGAGCAATTCTGGTGGCCCCCACAGCCCAGCTTGCTGCCCCCGGCACGCCAGCCCTCAAAGGCGGATTTGTTGCGATCTTCTGCACCGGGCTTGGCGCGGTAACCAACCAGCCGGCAACAGGGGCTGCGGCGCTGGCCGTCCCGCTCTCCCGGACCCTCACGATTCCCGGTGTCACCATCGGCGGTGTTCCGGCTGAGGTGACCTATTCGGGCCTGGCACCGACCCTGGCCGGCCTCTACCAGGTGAATGCGCAAGTACCGGCGGGCGTTACGGCGGGTCCCGCAGTGCCTGTCATCATCAGCATCGGTGGAGTCACATCGAACACCGCTACCATCGCCGTCCAATAGGCGCCGGGGCAGGGTGCATGACCATATGCGGTCGAGCGACCGCATATGGTTTCACGAAAGGAATAGTGAATGAGCATCAGGTTGTTAACATCAGCAGTCTTCTTCGGGGTATCGTTGTTCGCCCAGATATCCATCACGATCGGCCCGCCGCCAAGACCGCTGATCAGGGTTCAACCAGCCAGTCCCGGCCCCGGGTACATGTGGGTTGATGGCTACCAGTATCCCGTAGGAAATCGTTATAGATGGCATGACGGATATTGGACTCGCCCTCCCTATGAAGGCGCGCGCTGGCAGGCACCCCGTTACGATAACGGAAGCTATTACACGGGCCAGTGGTCGGGCGACCGCGGCGATATCGGGCACGACCATCGCTGGGATCGCAAGCATGATCGCGACTTTGATCACGAAGATAAGCACGAAGATAAACACGAAGACAAGCGCGAAGATAAGCGCAAGCACGACAACCGCCGCTAAATTGTGTACAACGGTGAGGGGCATGCAACCAATCAGGGATCTGGTATTTCTCTGCCTGTTGGCTGGCACCGCGACACTCTCTCTTGCCCAGTCACCTTCTGACACGGTGAAAATTCCGCCGGAGGCACACTCGGCAGCAGCCGCTAAGGTTACGCCCGTGTTTGCCCCCATGACTCCGTCAGACCGGCTGCATGACTACCTGAAGAATGCTTTCAGCCCCGCCTCTCTTGCAGAGAGCGGTGTCAGCGCCGGTCTCGACCAGTGGAGCAACCACCCGGTGGAGTGGGGCCAGGGAAGTAGGGGTTATGCCCGGCGGTTCGGCAACGCTTACGCCAGAACTCTGCTTCGAGAGACGATGATGTTCGGCATCTCCAGCGCGCTCCACGAAGACAACCGTTACAGGCGATCGACCGGGACGGGAATTGTTCCTCGCCTGAAGTATGCTCTTATGAGCACGGTTATCGCCCGACGGGATGACGGCTCAAGGCGGCTATCGGTCTCGCGTTTGGGCGGCACTGTGGGCGCGGCATTTGTTTCCCGCATCTGGCAGCCGGCAGACACTAACGGCACGGGCGAGGCCTGGGCAGGCTTTGCTCTCTCCATGGGAAGCCAGGCGGCTTTCCACGTAGTAAGTGAATTTTTTCCCGGGAAAAACCGGAAGTAACTGTCTGACGTTCAACATCTCTCTCTGAGAGAGGCAAGACCATGCCAAAGAATCAATCTTCACTGGGACTGTTCCCCGACCGGATAACCGCCTCAGACGCAATTTGCGTGCTTCAACAGGCCTCTTTCCGGCCCGAGGATATCGCCACCATGACGGCGGAAAACCTGGGCACAAAAGACTTCGCTCACGAAAAGACAACCAGAGCTCTGGACGGTGCGGCTACCGGTTCGGCTATGAGTGCCCTCCTGGGAGCGCTGCTGGGGTGGGCCGTGAGCGCGGGCTATCTCTTTGTGCCTGGTCTGGAATTTCTTGCCGCTGTGACGCCGGTAATGGCGAGCCTGGCCTCTGCAGCCTGCGGCGGTGTAGTCGGCTGGCTGGCCGGTTTCTGCATGGGGCTCTCGCTACCCCAATATGTCGCCAAAAGATATGCGGGCCGGAAATCAGTCGGCGGTATTCTCGTTTCGGTACATTGCGATAGTTCGTGGTGGTGCCGCCGGGCGCGCGTTCTTCTGCGTGAGACCGGGGCGCGTGCCATCTCTTCCACACACGAATCCGCGGGTGACTACGCCGCTTCCGACAGACCTTCGTTGCGGGCACCTGCCGCGCCTCTGCCAAGCCCCACCCGGGACACCGTCCATGGGGGCCGGGGCTAAGCCCCCCGGTGCCTCCCGACCACGATCCGCCTCGTGAAATCTGACTGGGCCGTGGTCATCCGGGCTACGCTGGTTCGTCACATCGAATGGACAGGCCGCTACCGGGCCACCCTGGTGGAGATTTTCGGCACAACTATTTCGCACTGTCTTTTCTCTTGGCAGGCGAGGGTGCTTACTGGCTGTGTAGCCTGGGCTTGGTGAGCGCAGGCATGCCCGGGGTTCTCGTGCTGGCGGGCTCCGGTGCCTGCCAATTGCTGAGGCCGCCGTTCTCTGGCTGATCCTCCCGGCAGTCGGCCGTGGTCAATGGGGTGTTTCGCACAGCCTCTCACCGTGATTGCCCTGTTGCTTACCAGCAACCGTCTTGTGATGGGTTCGCGGCGTAACCCTTTGCGGCTCCGAACGCCGGGGTGGATGACGGTTGTGGTGATGACGGTCGCCGCCGTTGTCATGTCCGCAACCTCGCGCACTTGAGAACGGCCTCCAATCCTACCGCCCGAAGCGGAAATTCCGAACCGAGTCCCATAGTCCAACCGACTGCAGTACCCAGACAATGGTCGCGATCACCACCACCGCGTTGAGAATCGACTTGATGCTGGAAGCCATGGGAATGAAGCGATTGATCACCCACAGCAATACTCCAATCACAATCAGCACGAGCACAATATTAAGCAGTGGCATTTGAGACCTCCGTCACCCACCTGCAATTTATTGCCCGTTCTACGACGGGCGGCGCACCAGGGCACGGAGTTCCAAATACATGGCCACTGCATCTGCCAGGGGCGGCATGGGAGCGATGCCGGTTTCCTTAAGACGCGCGTTGGAGAGCGCCGAGAATTTGGGGCGCGTTGCCGTAGTGCGGTATTCGCGCTCGTTGGTAGGTTGCAGGTCAGCGCCTTCGATACCGGCCTTGCGGAAAATCAGTTTGGCGAATTCGAACCACGAGATCGCTTCGCCGCCACCGACGTGAAACACGCCATCGAGCCTGCGTTCCACCAGATCGATGGAGCGCGCGGCCAGCGCCGGGGCGAAGGTGGGCGAGGCTACGTGATCTTCCACCACGCGAATCGGCTTGCCTTCACGGGCCAGGCGCATCATCAATTCCGGAAAGTTGCCGCGACGCGTGTTCACCGCACCGGGTCCAAACACGCCAGACGTGCGCACTACGAGCGCGTTGGCCAGGTAGGCGCGGGCGTAGAGCTCTCCGGCCAGCTTGGAGACGGCGTAGGCACCGAGCGGATGGGTCTCGTCGGTCTCCACATAGGGGCGACCGAGTTTGCCGTCGAATACGTAGTCGGTGGAGAAGTGGACCAGACGCGCGTCGCTCTGGCGACAGGCGAGGGCGAGGTTGCGGACGGCGAGTGCGTTGGCCTCAAAAGCGGCGCGGGGTTCCTCCTCGGCAACATCCACCTGATTGTAGGCAGCCGCGTTGAATACCACTTCGGGATCGACACCGGCGAGAGCGGTCTCTACCTGCTCCGCGCTGGTGACGTCAATCTTGCCGCGTTCATAGCCGAAGACCGTATAACCGCGGCGGCGCAGTTCGGCGCATAATTCGACACCCAGTTGTCCGGATGCTCCAAAAACGACGGCTTTCCTCGACATAAAGTTGGTCCCCGGTGAGTCTACCAATGCAACCCAAATGCGAAGGCGATGACCCCGGCAGAGGCCAGGAAAAGGGCCAAACCAACCCATGCCGCCCACGGCGCGTGGTTTTCCGCAGGTGCAATTTCCGGGGGCGTTACAGGCTCCAGGATGGGCAGTTCCGGCTCAATTTCCTTTTGGATGAGACGCGGGCGCGGATTGCGCGGAAAGCGCGGGGCGCGGGCGTATTGGGTAGCCCGAAAGGCCTTGCGCGAAGCATCGACGGCCTGCGCGTTGGCGATCAGCCGATCACGCCCCCCACGGTCGGCGATGACGATGGTTCCGGAATTGGCGCCATTCGTGCACTCCACGAGGCGCTGGCGTAGAGGCTCAGGCACATCGTGGAGCGATGCATAGAATTTGGGGGCGGCGCCGGTTGCGATCCAGACGGCGGAAGTGCGCATCACCGCTGTGACATTGCGCATTACGTGAACGCCGCACTCCGGACAGGAGGTTGCGCCGGGTTCCAGAGAGGTGAAGCAGTGCGGGCAGGTCATAGTGTTTCTTAAGGCTTTCTATCCAACGGCCAGAGCGGCGGGGCGGGTTTCACGAGCCGCCATCTTCGGCCCGCCAAACTGGGCCAGCACCACCTGAATGAAACCAAGTGCGGCTTTGGAAAGCGCCTTATCTCTACGATAGACCAGACCAAGCTTACGGGTGAGCGGCAAGGGGGCAAGGGGGAGAGCGGCGAGAGTGCCTTCGGCCACTTCCCGGCGGCAATTACCGGCGGCAAGGAAACTGATGCCGAGACCGGCGATGACGAAACGTTTCATGGATTCGGAGGAATCGAGTTCCATGGATATATGAAGATCTTCTTCCACGGGCTCAAACCACGCGTTGAGGCGGGTACGGGTCATACCCGATTGCGGAAGCAGCAGAGGGAACGAAGTGATGTCGCGACAGGTGACGCTTTCGTGGCAGGCGAGGGGATGCGTGGCGGGAACGATGCAGCGGACTTCGTCGCGACAAATCTCTACAACCTGGAGGCGTTTCTCCGTTACCGGCAACTGGCAGAGCCCGAAATCGGCGACATTTTCCATAACCGCCTCGACGATGCGGGAGCCCCAGGACCGGTTGACCTGGAGCTGAATGCCGGGAAACTGACTCTTGAATTCGGCGAAAACGCCAGGCAGTATGTAGATGCAGGTGGCTTCGTTGGCGGCAATGACAATTTCACCGCGGGGTGTGGACTCCAGTTCGTTCAGCGCATTCTGCGCCTGGCGCCGGAGTTCTACTATCTGCTCCGCGTAAGTGGCAAACGTGCGCCCGGCCACGGTGAGAGAAATGCGGCTCCCGAAGCGTTCGAACAACTCGGACTTCAGTTCATGTTCGAGCTGGCGAATCTGGGCGCTGATGGCGGGCTGGGTGCGATAACACGTCTGCGCGGCTTTGGAAAAACTCTTCAGCCGGACGATTTCGAGAAATGTGTGAATCTGGTCGAAATCCATGGGGGTCACACCGCAGGGAGGGTGAGGAAAGACGAACTTGTAGTCTAGCAGCGGAGGAAAGTCAGCCGAGAAGCGTCAGGATATCCGCAACCTGGCGGCGAATTTCGGGCAAGGGGTCGGGTTTGGGAAAGAGTTCGGTTTGAGCGGTACGGATGTGCGGGGTGGGTGGGGGTTCCTTCGCACCGGTTTGCAGGGCCTTGCGGGCACCCTCAATAGTGAATTTCTGGTCGTAAAGAAGATGTTTGATGCGCAGCAGCAGTTCTACGTCTTTGCGGCGGAACATGCGTTGGCCGGTTTCCGATTTGCGCGGGGAGAGCCCGGGAAATTCACTTTCCCAATAGCGCAGGACGTAGGCCTCCACACCCACCAGCTGGCTGACTTCACCGATCTTGAAGTACAGCTTGTTGGGGATGGGAGGAGGCTGGATCAGCGGTTCAAGCGGATTTACTGCAGTCTCGTCCATGACCTTTCACGTTCAAGAAACCATTGTCTTCTATAATGGGCCATCACAGATGGGTACGAGTTTCCGCCCCCCCCCAACGTCGCGTCCGGCAGCCAGCGCAACTGGTCGTCCGACGGACCGCAATTTCGAGCTGAAGTCGCAGATCCACCGTAAGTTGTTGACGGTGCTGAATCTGGAACGCGTGGCCTCACTGCCGAAAGACCGCCTGCGCGCGGAAATCGGCCGCGTAGTGGAAAGGCTGCTGGAAGAAGAGCGGGTTCCGATGACGGCGGCGGAACAAAACCGCATCATTGAAGAAGTGCTGGATGAAACCCTGGGGCTGGGTCCGCTGGAGCCGCTGCTGAAAGAGCCGTCGATTTCGGATATCCTGGTGAATCGTTTCGACAAAGTCTTCATTGAGCGCGGCGGTAAGCTGTCGGAAGTACCGGTGCGGTTTCGGGATAACGCGCACCTGCTGCACATCATTGAAAAAATTGTTTCCCAGGTGGGTCGCCGCATCGACGAGGCCCAGCCGATAGTAGACGCGCGATTGCTGGATGGCTCGCGCGTAAACGCCATTATTCCGCCGCTGGCGCTGGACGGCCCGTCGCTGAGTATCCGCCGCTTCGGGCGGCACGTGATTACGCAGGACGAGATGGTGCAGTACCAGACCGTGATGCCCTCCATGTTGCGGTTTCTGGCGGCTTGCGTGCAGTCCAAGGCAACTGTTCTGGTTTCCGGCGGAACCGGCTCGGGCAAAACGACGATGCTGAATGCGCTGTCGCGGTTCATTCCGGAAGAGGAACGGATTGTGACCATTGAAGACACCGCTGAATTACAACTGCAGCAGCGGCATGTGGTGAAGTTCGAGACGCGTCCACCGAATTTGAACAAGGAAGGTGGCATCAATCAGCGGATTTTGCTGCGCACGGCGCTGCGAATGCGACCGGATCGCATCATTGTAGGGGAATGCCGCGGCGCGGAAGCGCTGGACATGCTGCAGGCCATGAACACGGGCGTGGAGGGATCAATGAGTACGGTTCACGCGAATACGCCGCGGGATGCGTTCTCCCGCCTGGAAACCATGGTGATGATGGCGGATGTGGAAATTCCGTCGCGGGTGATTCTGCAGCAGCTGGCGTCAGCTATCAAGCTGGTGGTGCAGGTTGCACGTTTGCAGGATGGTTCACGCAAAATGCTGAGCATCGCCGAAGTGGTTTCGGCACACGAGGACCGCGTGGAGCTACAGGAAATCTTCACTTTCGAGCGCACAGGAGTTACGGATCAGGGTAAAGTGCAGGGCCGCTTTAAAGCCACCGGGGTGCGGCCGAAGATTATGGAACGGCTGCGCGTAAGCGGAATCACGTTGCCGGATTCTGTGTTTACCGAATCCATGGAAGTGAACATGTGATGTGGCGCGGACTGATTGTTCTATTGGCAATAGGCACGGCAGCGGGACAGAAGCGGTCACCCGGGTATGAGATCCGGGCACAGCGGGCGAAATCGAATCAGGCGATGCTGGCGCATGATCTGAAGGCATTCGCGGATACGCTGGGCGAAGATTTCACGGCGACGCGCGGGAATGGCAGTGCGGTGAAATCGAAGCAGGAGTACGTGGAGTCGTTTGCCGGCAGGTTCAAGGATCCCGCGGCGATTCGTTTCGAGCGCATTACAGATTCGGTCGAGGTGTCGGTGGCAGGGCCGCTGGCCGCGGAGCACGGGCACTGGATCGGCACATTGCCGGATGGCCACAATGCATTTGGCGGGACATACCTGGCGATGTGGCGCAAGATCGCCACCGGATGGAAGATCCGGTCTGAGTTGTATGTGGTGCTGAGTTGTGACGATAAAGCAGCCTGCGCGGCTTATACGAAGTAGCTGCTGCTGGTTTTGCCGGATGAGCAGCAAAAGGTGTGCGCAACGTATTTCGCCGCCGTCATCATACCTTCGACGGGACTGAAGCCCGAAAGGGCCTCAGTAAGACTTCTGGTCGAGCGCTTGAAAAGCTCGCGGGCCAAGGTTATTTTTTCACCGGCTTGTTGGGCAAGAGACATCGCCAGGTTTTTTTCTGACTAGCCGGCGAGGCGGTGGAACTCGTCCATCTCGCGCTTGCTGCCGATGACGAGCGGGGTGCGCTGGTGAATTTTTGTCGGCTGAATTTCCATGATGCGCTGCGTGCCGCTGGAAGCCGCGCCTCCGGCTTGTTCGGCGATGAACGCCAGGGGATTGGCTTCGTAGAGCAGACGGAGCTTGCCCTCGGGGTGCTTTGCGGTGGGCGGGTAAAGGAAGACACCACCCTTAAGCAAAGTACGGTGGAAATCGGCGACCAGAGATCCGATATAACGTGAGCTGTAGGGGTGGCCAAGCGAGCCCGTGCGCAACCCGCGAAGGTATTCGTTGTACACGGGCGGAAAACTCTCCATCTGGGCTTCGTTGACGGAATAATAGGGGCCCTGCTCCGGCATACGCATATTTTCCGCATAAAGAACATAGGCACCGATCGCCGGATCGAGTGTGAAACCAAACACACCGTTGCCCGCTGTGTAAACAAAGATAGTGGACGATCCGTAGACGACGTACCCGGCGGCAACCTGTTTCAAGCCTTGTTGGAGAGGGGCGGCAGAGGGCGTGTTCTCCATATTATCGGGGCGGCGGAAAATGGAGAAGATGGTGCCGACGTTAACGTTTACGTCAATGTTCGATGATCCGTCGAGGGGGTCGAAGACGACAATGTACTTGCCGACATCGGGAGCGCGGTTAAAAATTGCGGGCTCTTCGTCTTCTTCGGAAACCAGCATGGCGACACTGTCACGTTTACCCAGACAATCGAGAAGAACCTGGTTGGCGAAGACATCGAGCTTTTCTTGCGCCTCGCCCTGCACGTTGGAGGCACCAGCACTGCCAAGAATGTCGTTCAGCCCCGCCAACCGAACGCGCGACTGTATGATCTTCGTCGCCAGGGTGATGCCGGAGAGCAGGGTGGAGAAGGTCCCGCGGGCTTCCGGGAAGGATTCCTGCTGCTGAAGAATGTGCTGCTGAACGGTAGTGATCACGCGTAAGCTCCGTTCACACAATGTAGCGCCAGAGGTTGTACGGCTCTACCGCCTCCCGGGCTGGTGGTCTGCGGTAGTGGTCAAAATGCTTTGGAACTCTACAGATTTGTACGCGAAATACCCAGCTTTCGCATCACCGCGTTCAACGTGGTGCGGGGCATTCCCAGCCGCGTCGCCGCCGCGCTTACTATGCCGCCCGTCTCGCGCAAGACGCGGATGATGTGTTCTTTCTCCACTTGCTCCAAAGTGCCGCTGCCGGCGCCGCTGATGCCGGCGGGCACCGGCCCCGCAGCGGGTTGTATTTCATTCAGCGGCGCACGCAGGCTGGAGCCCTTCGTGAGGATGGCCGCTCGTTCAATGAAGTTTTCAAACTCCCGTACATTGCCCGGCCAGGACCACGCCACCAGCGCCGCCATCATGTCAGCCGGGATTTTGTCAATTTCCTTGTCCATTTCCCGTGCGTATTTCCGCATAAAATGCCGTGCCAGCAAAGGGATATCCTCGGGGTGATCGCGCAACGGAGGCGTGGTGATGGGGAAGACCTTCAGACGGTAGTAGAGATCGGCCCGAAAGAGTTTTTCGTCCATCATCTGTGTCAAATTGCGATTGGTGGCCGCCACCAGCCGAACGTCAATCGGAATCGTCTTCGTACCACCCAACCGCTCAAACGACTTCTCCTGCAGGGCCCTCAGCAACTTGGGTTGCAGATCGAGGGGAATGTCGCCCACTTCGTCCAGAAACAGAGTGCCCTTGTGGGCCATCTCAAAGCGCCCGATTTTTTGGGTTAAGGCACCGGTGAACGCGCCTCTCTCGTAGCCGAAAAGTTCGCTTTCCAGAAGGCCGGTGGGAATGGCGGCGCAATTTAAGCTGATGAAGGCGCGTTCCCGGCGCGGGCTCAACCGGTGAACGGCGCGCGCCACCAGTTCTTTTCCGGTGCCGGTCTCACCCAGAATCAATACCGTGGCGTTGGTGGGGGCAACTACTTCCACCTGCCCCAGTAGCCGTTTCAGCGCCGGGCTGCGCCCGATGATTTCCTCGAAGTCGTTCTTGCCTTCCTCCGCCACTTCGGGGTCAACTTTCTGCCCGTCCCGCTCACTGAGGTCCTGGATGAAGCTGACCCAGCGAAACGGGAAGAGATTCAGCACCGCCGTAGCCACCACAACGGGGATGCGGGTTCCGTCTTTGCGGATCAGCTCCTTTTCAAACGGTGTGCAGGCCCCGAAGCGCAAACCTTCTTCCTGGGCCAGTTCGTCGAGTGGAAAATATTCCGCAGGTGTGAGATCGAGCCCGCGGACCTGCCCCGACTGTAAATCTTCGCGGCTGTAGCCCACCAGATCCAGGAAGGCTTCATTGGCTTCTGTAATCCGGTCAAACTCCCCGGAAACTATGCCGGCGATGGCGGTTTCCACCGGCAGTGGCCGCAGCAGAGCGCGTGCCCGCAGCAGCTGCTGGTCGCGTTCCTGACGCCCGCCGAAATCGCGCACGATTCGCGCAAACCCCTTCAAATCCCCATTTTCGTTCTTCAGAGCCAGGGTGTTTACATTGGCCCAGAATCGCGCTCCGTCTTTTTTCATGCACCAGCCTTCACTGGCGAAATGACCTTCGGCTGCGGACCTGTTCAGTTCTTCCAGCGGTCTGGTGCGCAAAGTGTCCTCCACGGGATAGAGCACCGCCACATGCCGGCCGATCACCTCTGCGCCGGTGTAACCGTAGATGCGCTCTGCACCCGCGTACCAGGCGACGATTTCTCCCGGAGCGTTCAACAAACAGAGTGCATAGTCCTGGGCCCATGCCGCGATAGCGCCCCCAAGTGCAGTTTTGCCATGCAGGATGAGGAGTTGGCGCGCCGGCAAGACATTGCCCTGCGTGGTGCAGTCCACTGTCCGCTTGCTTCCATCGGCACCCACCAGAGAGAGCGTGCCCTTCTGCCCCCCCTGTTTGAGAGAGCGCCCGATGAGCTCTGCCCGCGAAAGTCCCAGCAGTTTCCCGGCCCCGGAACTGGCGTCGCGGCAAATGTGATCGTTATCGAGGATCAGCAGGGGCGTGGAAAGATGGCAGATGAGGGGCTGCAACCGCAATTCCAGTTCCCCCGGGCCATTTTCCAAAAGCCAGCTGACGGCTTGCGGCAGCGATGGCGCGGCCAGCTTTTCAGCCTGCTTGGGACTAACGTACTCGCCCCCGGCGAGAAGGGTGCGGATGGCATTCACCAGTTCCTCAGGTGCACTTTCCTTCGTCATGTAGCCCTGGGCACCGGCGTTGCGGACACGAATGGCAAACTGGTCTTCCGGGTGGGCACTGAGCATCAGAACCGGAAGCCTGGGCCACGCGACCCTTAATTCCTTAAGGAGGTTGAGTCCGCTCTTCCCCGGCATGGTGATGTCGAGCAACGCGATATCCCATTCGTGTTTAGACAGTTGCTCCAGCGCCTCGGCGGCATTGGCGGCTTCGCCGAACCGGGCAGAGGTGAAGGCATCGGCCAGCAGCGCCCTCAACCCGTGGCGGAGAATGGCGTGGTCGTCAACGATGAGTACCCGTATCATGGCATCACCTTTTACGTGACATTGGCCATGGCACCAGGCAGGACGGAAACATCCCCGGCAGGGCGAAGAGGAATCCAGGCGGTGACGCTGGTCCCTGCGCCCGGCGTGCTGGAGATATTGACCTGGCCGCCCAACATAAGAGCGCGTTCCCGCATACCCAACAGGCCGAGCGATTTCGACAAAGCAGGGTTGGTGTCGTCGAACCCCTGCCCGTTATCGCCTATTCGCAGCACCATCCCGTCCCCTTGTATCTCCAGGCACACCTCGACAGAGGTAGAGTTGGCATGCCGCGTGATGTTGGTCAAACTCTCCTGGAAAATACGAAACAGAGCGGTGGCGATGTTCGGGGCAAGCGCCAATTCCTGAAGGGGCAACTGCAGTTGACACGGGATGCCGGTTCGTAACTGGAAATCGCGGGCCTGCCATTCCACAGCGGCCGCCAAACCCAGATCCAAAATCCCCGGCCTGAGATCGGTGGAGATTCTGCGCACGGCTTTGATGAGGTCGTCCGCCAACTGCACCGTCGAGGCGATTCTTGTGCGCATCTGCTCATTTTTCGGGGGCAACCGGCCCGACAGCCACGCCAGATCCATTTTCACCGCAGTCAACGACTGGCCCAGCTCATCGTGGATTTCGCGGGCAATCCGGGTCCGTTCCTCCTCCCGAATTTTCACCAGGCGGGCCGCCAGATTCCGCAACTGCTGGCTGGAATCACGCAGGTCCTGCTCGGCGTGCTTTACCTCCGACAGGTCCGAAGCGATGAGGCAGACAGCCTGGGTTCCGCCTTGCTCCAGGGGATTCAAAGAGAGGCGGACCGGCACGCGGGCTCCTTCGTGCGATTGCAGATCGATCTCGCCCCGACAGGGCTCCAGGGCGGCGTGCCGAAGCAACGCGCCCAGCCGGGCATGATCGCCGGGACAAACCAGACCATGCATGGAAGAGCCGATGACTTGTTCCATGGCGGTTCCCAGCATCGAAGCAAAACGGCCGTTGCAGTGCAGCACAATGTGCTGGCTGCTGAGAACAGCCGCACCTTCGTTCATCCGCTCTACGAAAACGCGGTAGATATAGTCGGCGCCCTCAATCGTGAATACCTTCTCCCCGCCGAGGCCATCCACAATGATGGCATCCACCTCACTGGACCGAATGGCGTGGAGGGCTTGCTCCGCTTCCTGCAGGCGGGTGACCAATTCCTTGCGCGACGGGGCAGGTGGAATTACCGGGGGCACAGGACCGTTCCCTCGCTGTCGCGGCTCGGTATGAGGTGGACGCGGCTGCATGGCGCGGGATTCACGAAGCCAACGGGTTCAGATCGAGCCCCAGAAGCACATTTTGGGTGTTCGACAGATCCCCAATAAGCCTTCGAAGGGGGGTTGGAAACCGCCGAATGAGCGTGGGAACCGCCACAATCTGATCTTCCCTCGCCAAATCGGGTTGCTGGTAGACGTCGACTACTTCCAGGCGATACCCGTTCTTCAGATATTCCTCAGAAATCCGTTTGATGTTCTCAATCGCACGGGCCGATTTCAAGGTGGATCCGCTGACATACAAACGCAGGACGAAGCCTGCGCGGTTTTCCGCTTTCTTGCGCTTGGTGGTGGACTTTGCCATCAGAGTTCTCACCGTGCACCACGCAAGTCGAGGCCCAATGACACCCGAAGGGTGTTGGACAGGTCTCCCATAATTTTTCGGATCGGTTGCGGGCGTTGTCTTATTAGGGTTGGAATGGCTACGATCTGGTTGCCGCGCGCGAATTGCGATTGCCTCATAAGATCAATCACTTCAATGCGATAGAGGTCTTTCAAGTACTCTTCGCAGAGCAACTTGAGGTTACCAAAGGCGCGAATCGACCTTGGCGTCTGGCCCGCCACATAGAGCCGCAGCTCCCACGTCTCGGGTTTCGACCGAGGTATTTTGAGGCGACGCGCCGGAGGTTTTGGATCGGTTGGCTTCATTTAGCCTGCCCGCGGGGTTTCACGCGCCCCTTCTTTTCGTCGGTGAAGTTCCCGCTCCGGCTGCGCACCATTTGGGTACTGTCCTGAACCAGTTCGGCCTGGAGCAGTTCCGATTCGGATATATTTTGTTGGATTTTCTCCTGCTCCCCTTCAAACTCGGCCCGAAGTTGGGCGGCGCGCGCTTCAAAGATCTGGCGCTTGCGCACTAGATCATTACGGACGCGATCCAGTTCCTGACGACGGAGTGTGTCGGTGGCTTTCTCGCGCACTTCCTGCGATAACCGGGCGGAACCGGTCAGAACGCCCTCTGGCCCGAGGTAAGTATCCAGCAACTGAAAGCCGTGGTCAGTGAGCTGGAATTCGCGAATCTGGTTGGAGTGCCGCATACCGCGCGATTTCAGCACGTAAAGCACACGGTTGCGCTCGCCCCCCACCTCAATGGTCTGCAACAGGAGACAGGAGTCCATCAGGGAGGAGACGTCTACCCCGCTGGTCTCGAGGGGGTTTCCTCCCACGATCAGATCGGCGAATATAGCGGTAATTCCGTTGGTCTTCAGAAAATCCACCAGCCGGGTGAGCATAGATCGCACTTCGTTCTGGTTGCCGATCACGGTGAGATTGGTAACCGGGTCCATCAGGACAATCCGGGGCTTGAAGCGGTCGATCAGATTATGCACCAGCAGCAGGTGGTGTTCGATGCCCCAGTAAGAGGGGCGGGCCGCATGGAATTCCAGCAACCCCTGGTTAATCCAGGGCTCCAGGTCTATGCCGATGGAACGCATATTGCGGACAATTTGCTGCGGCGATTCCTCCGAGGCCAGGTACAGGCAGCGCTCGCCCCGGCGGCAGGCAGCATCCACAAAATGCGCCATGATGCTGCTTTTACCGCTGCCGGAGGCACCGGTTACCAAAATACTGCTCCCTTGATAAAAGCCCTTGTCGCCCAGCATGGTGTCCAGCCGGGCAATGCCGCTGGAGATTCGCACAGTGGGGGCGGGGTGGTCCAAGCCAAGGGAAGAGATGGGCAGGACGGAAATGCCATGGTCGCCGATGAGGAACGGATACTCATTGGTGCCGTGAGTGGAGCCGCGGTACTTGACGATGCGGAGGCGGCGGGTGGAGATCTCTTCCCGGGTGCGATGGTCCAGCACGATCACGCAATCGGAGACAAATTCCTCAATGCCGTGGCGGGTTATCTTATCGGGCTGGTCCCGCTCGGCGGTAATGACGGTGGTCAAGCCTTTTTGCTTGAGCCATTCGAACAGGCGGCGGATTTCCGCGCGCAACGTACCGGGGTTGGGTAAGGTGCCGAAGAGGGTCTCAATGGTATCCAGAACGATTCGCCGGGCGCCTACTCTTTGGATCGCATCGGCAATTCGAACGAAGAGACCATCCAGGTCATAGTCGCCGGTTTCGGCAAATTCATTTCGCTCAATATGGACGTGGTCGACGAACAGTTTCTTGTCGGCTACGAGGCGGTCGAGATCGAAACCGAGGGAAGCGGTATTGACAGTGAGGTCCGGGATGGATTCCTCAAACGACATGAACACGCCAGGTTCGTTGTATTGGGTGATTCCCCGAACCAGGAACTCCAGTCCGAAAAGTGTCTTGCCGGCTCCGGCACCTCCACTGATCAGAGTGGGGCGTCCCCGGGGCAACCCTCCCATGGTGATTTCGTCCAAACCCTGGATGCCCGTGGCTACTTTCGCAAGGATTTTGGGGTTGCCAGGTTTACGGGTTATTTTTTTCTGTGGGGCCACTAATTTTTCTCCGGGCGAAATGCAGGGAGCCCGATTGCTCATTTCCTCCATTATACATGTTATACGGCACATCGACCATCTGGGGCCAAGTGACGTGGGACGGTCGATGCGGGAGGGGGAGCAGGGGGAGGGCAGCAAAAAACCGGTGAGAATATGTTTGGTTTCGAACCACTAGTTCAATGAACCCGTGCACGAATACGATGCTGCATTAAAGAAGATTTTAACCCGACCGGGCAGTCGGCTTCTGCGCGCCTTGACAGGGTGCGATTCACTCCGCTGGTTGAATGTGGACTTGCAGAAATCGCGCAGTCTGCGGGTAGATCTGCTGGGCGAAGCGACTGATGGGGAACTGGTTCACATTGAACTGCAGAGCCAAAATGAAGTCATGTGGCCGCGGGAAGGCGAGTACTGTTTCGGGGTGGCCCGCAAGTATGGCCGCTTTCCCCGCCAGATTGTGCTCTATGTGGGCGAGAAACCACTACGAATGAAGAGTACGGTGAGCGGTCCGGACTTTTTCTTCCGGTTCCATGTGGTGGATATCCGGAGCTTCGAGACCGAACCATTGCTGGCCAGCCCGGAACTGGGCGACAATGTAATTGCGATCCTGACGCGGCTGGGCCAGGCGAAGGAAACGGTAAAGCGTGTATTGGCAAAGATCGCGCAGGCTCCGGCGGCGGAACGCGGCGAAGCGCTGGATGAGTTGATGACGCTGGCCGCCCTACGGAAGCTGGGGCCGGTGGTAGTACGGGAGGCAAAAAAGATGCCGATTCTGAACGACATCATGGATCACGAAGTCTTCGGGCCGAAGCTGCGGCGGGCACACGCCGCAGGTCAGAAAGAGGGCCGGGAAGAAGGCAGGGAAGAAGGCGAGCGGATCATCCTGCTGCGCCTTGCGGCGCATCGGTTTGGCCCCATTTCGCTCGCCGTACGAAAACGCATCGGAGGGCTCACACAGGCCGCGCTGGGTCGCGCCAGCTTGCGCCTGCTGGAGGCCCGGCGTATCGAAGACATTTTCGCGCGGTAAGGTGGGAACGGTACGGAATGCCGGTTACTTCACACCCATTTCCTGCTTCATCCCGCGCAGCCGTGTACCGGCAAGTTCCCGGTATGGACCCGACATCGTTGCGGCCGTCTCCAGGTACTTCATACCCTGGTTGATCTGCGTACGATCCATCACCTGCCGGCCCAGCGCATAATTGCTCTCACCCAACCAGTAATACGCGTTGGCTGTGAAGGTGGCGTTGTCTTTGATCAGCGCCAGCGCGGGACGCAGTTCCTTATCGCACTCTGCGAACTGGCGTTTAGTGCCATACACCAAACCGGCATAGTAATGCGCCCGACCCAGAGCCGAGGCATTCTGGCGCTCCCATTCCGCCGCCGCTACGCCTTCCGGCGCCTTCGGATGCCGCTCCAGAATTGCACTGGCGCGTTTGGCGAAGCCCAGGGCACGGTCCGCCTGCTGCTTGCCCATTTCATAATCGGCGGCCAACATCAGCAACTGCGCGTCATCGGGGAATGCGGCGACTGCCTTCTCCGCAGTGGGCCCCACTTTTGCGGTCTGACCGGACTGCTGCAGCGCCTGCACGTAACGCGGATACGCCAGACCCATGTACTTGCTTTTGGGAGCCTGCGCTTCCAGATAGCCGAACAGATCGACGGCGGCAGCGGGAGGAGCCCCCACGGCAGAGGCGTACAGGGCGTACTCGGCGAAACCGGAAACGTCACCGGCGTACTTCACGCGGGCGTCCCAGGCATCTTTGTCGGTATCGGCCGGGACGGGGCCCGTGTTCTTCTTGGCAGCGGCGAAGGCGACTTCGGCCAGTTTCTTGATTTCGGCGGGCGGTTTCTTCGTTTCGCTGGCAGCCTTCAAATCGTTGTAAGCCGTGCTCAATTCATCCTGCGCCAGGGCACCGCAGACCATCATGAGGCCTGCAAAACTGATCGTTAATACATTTCGGACATTCATCGGGGTTCTTCTCCTGAAAACTTTTCCTGCAACCAGAGGGGTAAAAATAATTGTATTACAGGGATCGCATCCGGCCATCACGATTTAGACGGAAGCGTGAGTTTCGCCACTCCACGGTGTTGCCGCCCAGTCCGGCCAGCCAGATACAGACGCCTGCCAGATCGCGAAAAGGAACCGCCAAAAGGTTGCCGGGCGAGAGAGTGCGAAGCGCCCATAAGGCTGCTGCCGCACCCGCCAGACGAATGAGGACGCCGGCAATGGCCAGCGTCACGAGGCCTGTGACAGCCGCCACCAAACTCCAGAGGGTGAGCTGGGTGAACAAAAGGCCCCAATAGCCGCCGGGGCGCGAGACGCGGATGGTTCGCGCCCAGCGCAACTGATGGCGCCAGGCCGTCGCCCACGATACTGCGCCGAGGTTGGTGGAAACCACTATGTGGGATAAGACGACTTTGGTGGGAAGGGCGGCGATGCGGGCTCCCAGCTGGTAATCGTCGGCGAGGTATTCACGGATGGCGGCGAAGCCTCCGATTTGGGCCAGAGTATGTTTGCGGAAGACCATGGTGGCACCGAGGGCAAAGCCGGCGGTACCCAGCAGCTGGGCAACGAGGACGCCGGGGGCGAAGTCGGTGGCAATGGAGAGAGCTTCGGCATGGGCCGCAGCGGATGATGCCTGGCCGCGGTAGAGGCAGGTGACGATGCCGATTTTGGGATCGGCCAGTGGGCCAACCACGCCGGCGAGATAGCCGGGCTCCACGCGGATATCGCCATCGCTCACCAGCAGGGTTTCATACTTCGCCGCGCGGGCCAGAAATTCCATCGAGCCGACCTTGGCGTTGGGTGCGTCATTCGCCGTGATGTGGATGCTGAGCGCGACGGCCGGAAATTCGCGCTGCAGACGCCGCACGTCTTCCAGGGCGGGGTCGCCGGGGTCGGCGACACCGCAGAGGATTTCGAATTCCGGATACTCTTGCATGAGATGGGAACGCAGCGCTTCGTAGAACATCGGGTCGCGGCCGCGCAGAGGTTTGAGGATGGAAACGGGTGGGCGATAGTGGGGCGATGTCGCGCGGCGCAGCCGGAAGGCCAGGGCCGCGCCGAGGGCCAGCAGGTTATAACCGGCACCACAAAGCACGAAAATAGCCGCGACGACTTTCATAGCGAAACAAGAACGACGCCAACCATAATGAGACCCGCGCCCAGCCAGCGCCGCCAGTCGATCACTTCCCGAAGGTAGAACCGCGCCAGCAGGGTTTCGGGAACAAAGGTGGCAGCGGAGACCGGCACTGCGAAGCTCAGCGGCGCGATGGACACCAGCTTGATAAACGCGAAGAACGACACCGTCATGGAACAGGTGGAAAGAATCACGAAGCGATTGCGCGCCAGAGACGCCAGCGCCCGGCCGATTGCGCCGGGGCGGAAGTCCGCAATTTCACCATGCCGTTTCATGCCCGCCGCGCGGAACACGTCGCCGGCGGTGGTGGCGGCAATCATGAGCAGCACCAGGACCCATTTCATGGGCGGTGCTCCGTAGTAGATGGGGAGGTGAGTCCCACCAGGGTCACGCCGGCGGTGATGAGCGCGATGCCGGCCCAGCGCGTGGAGGTGACGGTTTCATTCAGGAAATAGCGGCCCGAGAGCGCGGTGAGAACGTAGCCGATGGCGGTGACGGGCAAGACGTAGCTCAGGTCAGCCCAGCTCAGCAGGGCCATGTGGGAAAGGGTCCACAGAATGAGCAAAGCAACGCCCAGCACGACCCATGGATGAAACAGCGCACCGATCAGGGCCAGCGGGGAATAGCCGATATCGCCCAACTGCTGCATGCCATAAGTGAGCGCGGAATTGCCGGCTACATTGCTCACCACCACGATGCCGGTGAAAAGCGCGGTCTTGCGGTGGATGACTCTAGTCGCCGGCATTTGCCGTGGAGACAGCCGACGCCCGTTGCTCCGCGATAAACTTCCGCCGGCGTCCGCGGAGCGCCATGAATTCTTTGGCCTCCTTGGTGAGCCGCTGGCGTTCGTGGGTATTGAAAATGGCTTTGCTGACCACGCGCCAGATCACCTTGAGGCGGAAGTAGTATTCGCTGTAGAAGCGCTCTACCCAGTCCATAAGGTCAGCCTCGTTCAGATCCTTGTAAACCACCTTGGGCAGCTGGTTGCCGTGCGAATCGACATGGCTGCCGAGGGTGATGAGGTTATTTTTCTCGGCCCAGTCATGGAATTCGGTGCCGGGGTAAGGGTGCGCAATGGAAACCTGAATGGTCTCGTTATCAAGTCTCTTGGCGAAGTCGATGGTACGGCGGATGCTCTCGGCGGTTTCGCCGGGCAGACCGATGATGAAATCGCCGTGAATGAGCAGGCCCAGCTTCTTGCAGTTGGCCGTAAAACGCTCGGCCATTTCGACATTTGCGCCCTTCTTGATATTCTTCAGAATCTGCGGATCGCCCGATTCATAGCCGACAATGAGGAGGCGGCAGCCGGCTTCCTTCATGGCCTTGAGGGTGTCGTAATCCGTGGTGACGCGCGAGGTGGAGCTCCAGGTGAAGTTCAGCGTTTTCAGCTTGCCGCACAGTTCGATCGTGCGTTCCTTTTTGTAGTTGAAAGTGTCGTCGTCGAAGAAGATTTCCTTCAGTTCGGGAAATTTCTCCAGGGCGGACTTGCATTCGGCCACAACGTCATCAGTAGAACGCAGACGCCAGCGGTGACCGGAAAGTGTTTGCGGCCACAGACAGAAGGTACACATGGCGGGGCAGCCACGCGAAGTATAAAGCGAAAGAAACGGGTTCAGCAGGAAGGGGACGTTGTAACGCGTGATGTCGAGATCGCGCTTATAGACGTCGGTGACCCATGGAAGCTTGTCCAGATCTTCGATCACGGGCGCTTCCGGATTGTTGACTACCGCACCGTTTTTGCGGAAGCTGGCACCGGGAATGTCTTCGATGGGCGTGCCTGTGGCGTAGGCCACAATCTGATGATCGAACTCGCGGCGGATAACGAAATCGATGGCGAGCGAGGCATTGAGGCACTTTTCCGGATCTACGGTGACCGGGGGACCCACGAAACAGGCCTTCATATTGGGGTTGGAGGCCCGCATCATTTCCGCGATTTTGACGTCGACATCGAAACCCGGGGTGGACGTGAACAGGACCAGAAGCTCGAAATCCTTCGCCATGGCGACGGTCTGTTCAATGGAGATGTGGTGGGGCGGGGCGTCCACGACTTTGCTGTCGGGCAGCATACCCGCCGGATAGCAGAGCCAGACGGGATACCAGTAGGATTCGATTTCGCGTGAGGCTGGCCAGCGCGAACTCGCACCTCCGTCGAAGCCTTCATAGGAAGGAGGATTCAAAAATAGTGTTCTCATGCTGATCCTATATTGTAACGGGTTTGTGGCGGCGGGGCGGGGGTCGGGGTGCCAAATTCAGGCTTGATCCGGAATAGCTCAAACCGGCAACCAGCTGTGAGCTGGAAGCCAAGGCTAAAGTTCGGGCAGGAAATTCCCGGTTTGGCGATATGCCTTCAGCAGGATAGACCATTGCTGAGTTGGCTAGCCGAGCGGGTCGGCTAACGAGAGCTTTGGAGCAGTTTTCCCGCCAGTTCCCAATCTCCGATGAGCGGATATTGCAGCATCGCCAAGCGGGCGAGGTCCGGGGAATTCTCCAGTGCGGCGCGGATCGCGGTCCGCTCATAGCCCTTCACACTTTGCACCAGGCCGCGAACGGTTTCCGGCAATCTTCCGGTTTTGTGCGGCACGGGGCCGTGGCGATCAATGGAACAGGGCACTTCCACCACATCGTCATCCGCCAGCCCTTCGATGGCACCCTGGTTTCGCACGTTGAGAATGATTTCGTGCTTCTGGTCGCTCACCAGCGCCCGCATCACGTCCACAGCCACGCGATGGTAGCCGGTGGCGGCGGCGAACGGGTCGGGCGCGGTGATGCCCGCTTCAAAGGCCGACCCCGCCTCAGCTTCCAGCTTCAGATAGCTGGCGTTGCGCTGACGCAGGTAATCGCGATAGCACTCCACGCCGGCGGGAGCATCCAGCGCAGCGAGGCGCGCAAAGAGCTGGTTGTTCATCTGCTCTATTTCGCCCCCGCGGGTAGCCCCGGCTTTTTTCTGATTCGCGTAGGCCTTACGCGGGCTGTAGTAAAAGAACAGGTACTCGCTGGGAATCAGGCCCAGGGTGCGGATCAACAGCGGATCGAACAAATCGGCGGGGTAAATCGCGCGCAGGATTTCGTCGCTGGCCAGAACTTCGGCGGTCACATCCACGCCATTGCGGCGCACCCGGCTCACCCAGCCGAGGTGATTCAGACCGGAGTAGTCGCACTCCACCTGCCCGCCCAGCACTTCGCCCAGGCGGTGAATCAGTTCCGAAGGAGTGTCGCAGATTCCGATGGCTTTGACATCGCAGTGGCTACGGATCGCCTGGGTCACCAGACCGGCCGGATTGGTGAAGCTGATGAGCCAGGCCTTCGGCGCGTGGCGCTCCACCATGCGGGCATGGGCGATGGCTTCGGGGACGGTCCGCAGCGCCATGGCAGCGCCGCCTGCGCCGGTGGTCTCCTGCCCGGCCAGGCCATGGTTCATCGCCAGGCGTTCATCGCGGGCACGCCCGGCGATGCCACCCACGCGGATGCTGGAGATGACAAAATCGGCGCCTTCAATGGCGGGCTCCAGTCGCTCTTCCACAGTGATGGGAAAACCGGTCAGTTCGCGGCCCAGGGTGGCCATGACGCGGGCGCGAGGCGCGTCGATGTCGTACAGCGAGAGTTGAGAAACCGGGAACGCGGAACTTGCCAGTCCGTGCAACAGCAGAGGGGTGCGGACCCCGCCCCCGCCAATGACTGCTACCTTGTAACTCAATTGCCCCCCCAGGGGATTTCGTCGCGACGGGGAAAGCCGGCAATGCCGCCCAGTGACCGGGTGGAATACGCCCCGCAAATATTGGCGACGCGCAGACACTCGGCGGCCGAGCCGCCGTTCAGCCACGTGTCCAGGAACCCGGCGTCAAAGCAGTCGCCCGCTCCGGTAGTGTCGATGACTGTCACTGGCGGCGGGGCTTGTTCCAGATATTCTCCGCCCGCCAGCATGGCGGCACCGCGGGCACCCAGTTTCACCACAACACCTTGCGCTCCGGCGCGCGAAAAAGCCCGCAACATGGCTTCAGGAACGGATTCACCGGTGATACGGGCGGCGTCGTTTTCATTGGGGAAGAACCAATCGACCAGGGGCAGCGCTTCCAGTACATGCGGTCCGGCGGCGGCGTAGCCGACATCAAGGGAGATGGAAAGTCCCATGCCGCGCGAGCGCCGCAGCGAGGTGATATCCACCGGTGCCGACCAGTGCAAGTGCGTGGTGAGCAGGGCGGAATCACGAAACACCTCCATGAAATGTCCGTTGGCTCCCGGCCAGGTAAGGAAGGCGCGCTCGCCCTCACCCGATATCGCGACCGAGGTGCCGGTATATTCGCCTGGCACGGTCAGAACGCGCGAAACGTCTACGCCTCCACGCCAGAAGCTGTCGAGAAGCCAGGCGCCATCCAGGGCACCGACAGCACCGATCAATCCGGTGCGCCGACCCAGACGGGCCAGACCCATGGCGGTTATCGCGGCACCACCGGGTTCTCTGCGAAATGCACGGGCGAACACTTCTTCACCCGGTTGCGGCAGGGTGTTGAAACCGGCCATCACGAGATCGGCAAAAAGTTCGCCGGCCACCAGAACCTCTACGTTGTTGTCTTCGCCCAGGGCCATTCTGTTTTGCTCTTCGCTCTAAACAAGTATGCCGTGATGCCCAGCGCGAGCAGACCCGTGGCCGCCGTGATGTACACCGCGCCACTGGTGGCAATGATGTAGGTCCAGCCCACAAACGCCACGGCACTGGTGAACGGATACGCCCACATGCGGAATGGTCTTTGCAGTTTCGGCTGTGTAATGCGCAGCGCGGTCACGGCAACTACCAGTGCCAGCGATTGAATGAGGGTCTGAATCACGGTGAGCGCTTTTACCAGCGCATCCAGATCAAACGCGCACGCCGCAGCCGAAGCGATACCAATATAGAGCACGCCGAACGTGGGGAACTCTCCCGAGGGATGCAGCCGCGCAAACACCCGGAAGAACTGGCCTTCCTTCGCTGCCGCCCAGGGCACGCGCGAGGCTCCCAGCATGCCCGCAAACACACTGGCGAAGGCGGTGATCAGAATCAGCACCGTCATCACTTCCGCCACCCGCCTTCCGTGCAGGCGCGCGATGAAGTCGCTCACAATGTACTTCGAGTGAATCGCTTCCCGCCATGGCACTACGCCGATGATGGTGAGATTCATGGTGAGGTAGAGAACCGCCACCAGCCCGATGGCACCCAGGATTGCCCACGGTATGGTGCGCGCCGGCCTCTCTACTTCACCGCCCAGAAAGCAGACAGTGTTGTAGCCGCCATAGTCATATGCGGCAAACAGAGTGGCACCGCCCAGACCCATCCAGAAGTTCCTGTTCAGATCCATCGCCCCTGGAGGCAGGTCTGTAATCAGGCTCACTTTGGCATGCCAGAGCCCGTCGACCACCACCCACAAAACGGCCACCATCACCACGCACCAGATAGCCACACTGAGCCTGCCGATCGACTCGATGCGCCGGTAGATCAGCGCGCAGGCAGCCAGACACACCGCCACGGCCAGCCACTTCCCCGTGGCTGCGCTCATGCCGGGCCAAAGGTAAAGCGCGTACTGGGAAAATCCGACGGCACCCGAGGCGAGGCCCAACGGCATGGCGATCACCAGTTGCCAGAGGAAGAGAAAGCTCATCATGCGTCCCGGACCATTGCGTCCGAACGCCTCGGAAAGATAGTGATAGGCGCCGCCCGATTGCGGTAGCGCCGCGCCCAATTCCGCCCACACCAGCCCATCGCAAAAGACGATGCCCGCCCCCAGAATCCAGCCCAACATGGCGTGCGGGCCGTTCATGGAGGCCAGCAACAGCGGGATGGTGAGGAACGGACCCACCCCGATCATCGCCAGCATGTTGGCCGATAAGGCGGGACCGAGACCGAGTTTACGGCGAAGTACGATCTCGATCATTGGCTTTGGGCCGCTATCGAACTAGAACAGCAGCTTCAAACCCAGCTGTACCTGGCGCATGGGGCTGTTACCCGACAGCGAGGTGATCTGGCCAAAGGTGCCGGTGCCAAGCGTGGTTCCGGGCTGCCCGTAGTTCGGGTGATTCGGCAGGTTGAAGAACTCGGCGCGAAACTGCGCCATGTACTTTTCGTTGAGCTTTAGCTGCTTGAACAGAGAGACGTCCATGCCGCTGAGGCTGGGTCCGCGAATGGTATTCCGCCCCGCATTGCCGAACACATAGGAATTCGTTGCCGGTGCCACAAACGCCGATGTATCGAAGTATCTTCCGAGGGTCCGCGAGCCGCCGGGCAATTCGGCGGTTCCGATTTGATTCGGACGGTTCGCGCCGCCGGTGTTCACCGTGGACGAAACCAGACCCGCTGAGAGCGTGGCGGTAGAGGGCAGGCCAGTCTGGAAACGATAGATGCCGTTGACCTGCCAGCCCCCCAGAATCGCTTCGCCGATGCCATTCATGCTGCCCAGAAAACGGTGCCCTTTGCCAACGGGAATTTCATAAAGCGTCGTAAGAGTGGTGGAGTGGCGGAAGTCGGTTGACGCCGGACCGCGCGTTACCGATTCCCAGCTCAGCGTGTTGAAGGATTGCGCGTTGTCGTCAATCGCCTTCGACCAGGTATAGGCGCCCAGCAACCACAGGCCTTTGCCCGCGCGCTTTTCCAGCTTCACCTGCATGCTGTGGTAGATGGACGATTCGCTGGAATCCCGCAAATTGATGTTACCCGCCAAAGGTGCCTGCGCAAAATAAGGCCGGCGGTTGGTGATCGGGCCCGGGCCCGGCAAGGGCTGGTTCAGATTGACGTGGTTATTGCCAAAAAGATGCGTGCCTTTAGTGCCCACCCAGCCGATCTCGAAAACCGTATCTTTCAGGATCTGGCGTTGCACCGTCAGGTTCCAGAACTGGATGTAGGGCAGCACAAAATTGGGATCGAAATAGATCACGTTCCCCACCAGCGGCAGAGAGGCCTGCTTGAGATCAGGCAGCACCGGGGGTGCAATGCCATTGGCGAGTGACAAAGAGGGCGTAGGCGTGAACCGGTCCGCCGGCGTAATGTTCTGCAGCGTGATGAAGGGATAGTTGGTATTCAGTGTGCCGCCGGTGGCACCGAACTTATCGGGATAGTAGGAGATGCCGTAGCCGCCGCGGATCACGGTACCAGGCTTCCAGGCATACGCAAAACCGAAGCGTGGCGCCCAATTGTTCTTGTCGAGGTTAACCAGCGCGGCGGAATTGGTGCCGCGGCCGGCGAGCACGACCTGCCCGGTGGCCGGGTTGAAGTTCGACTGGTTATCGTGCGCGTCGGTGGGCGGGAAGTACAGTTCATAACGGATACCGTAATTCACCGTGAGCTTGCTGGAGATCTTGAAATCGTCCTGCGCGAAGAAGAACAACTGCGAACTGCGGTTGGCGGGGAAATCGTTGATCACCCCGCGCGATGCCGTGGCCGGGAAGCCCACCAGAACGCTGGCGGTTGAAAGGCCGGTCTGCGTCGCGCCGTTGTTCGACGTGTAATTCGGATCGAAGGTGAAGTGGCCACGGGGGCTGTCGAGTGAAATCTGGAAGAAGTCTCCGCGGGTGCGTCGGAAATCGCCGCCAAATTTCAGTGAGTGGCGCCCCTTAATCCAGGTCAGGTTGTCCAGATACTGGAACGAATTTTCATAGCGCAGCGCCGGAATGGGCGCATCCACACCCAGTGAGTTCAGACCCTGAATATCGATACGCGGCAGCCCGCTCGAAACCGGTCCGTAAATGTTGAGATTGGGAATACCCAGGGTAGTGGCGAGGTTGTTGCCGTAGTCGAACCCGGTGTAATTGTCGGCGATCCGGCTATACGACGCACGGAATTCGTTGATGCGGTTCGATGAAAATACATGCACGTCACCCAACACCACAGACTGGTTGCGGGCATTCCCTTTGGCCGAGCGGCCGGGGGTATCGCCGGTGGCCTTGTCGCCAAACAGCGGCGGCAGAGCGGTGTAGGCGTCATACAGGCTGTACCGTCCAAATAGAGAATTCTGCGCGCTGAGTGTGTGGTCCACACGAATGTCAGCGCGATTCACATCCTGTTGCTGCACGCTGGTCCCGATGTAGTTGCGGGAGACGCCGTTACCGACGCTCACGCTGCCCGGCAGATTGGGCGCTGGGTAGAGATTCAACAGCGACTGCCCGATCTTATCGATGCGGCTAGTAGGAATCGTGTTGTTTTGGAACGGCGTCCGGGTGGAGAAATCGTAAATCGTGCCGGCACCTTCGGCCGCCGTGAAAACACCATTGCGCTGATTCAGAGTTGGAACTGTCACCGTGTAAGACTGCCCGAAGCGCTGGCGGAAGCCTTCCCAGTCACCGAAAGCGAAGGTCTTGTTCTTGCGGATTGGCCCGCCCAGGGTGAACCCATATTCATTCTGGCGGAGTGGCGGAAGCTTTTGGGGATCGAACGGCCCGCGCGCGTCCATGGCGCTGTTGCGAAGAAATTCGAAGAGGCTGCCGTGCACCTGATTGGTGCCCGACTTCGTGGAGACATTGATCACTGCGCCGCCCGCCCGGCCGTACTCGGCGCTGAACGCGCTGGTCTGGAGCTTGAATTCACCCAACGCTTCAGGCGGGGGCAAAATCGTCACGATGCCCAGCAGGACTTCGTTGTTATCGGCGCCATCAATCATATAGTTGTTGGCACCATCGCGCGCGCCATTCACAGAGAAACTGGAATTGCCCTGGGGCGAATCGAACACGCCCACCGGGCTGGTGCGGATAGTGCCCGGCACCAGCGTCATCAGCGACGTGAAGTTGCGCCCGGTACCGCTGTTCAGCGGCAATTCCTCAATTGATTTCTGTTCAATCACCTGGCCAAGCTCCGACGTATCTGTTTTCACCAGCGGCGATTCCGCCGTTGCGGTCACGGTTTCACTCACCTGTCCGATTTCCAGCGTGATGTCGGCGCGTGACGTATTCGCCACCTGCACCGCGAGGCCCTGGCGCACGGCCTTCTTGAAGCCTTGCTTTTCCACGGCAATTTCGTAGTTGCCGGGCAACAGCGTGGGAGCTGTGAAGGTACCCGCGTCGCCCGTGGTCCACTTTGAATTCACGCCCGTATTGACGTTGCGAATGGTGATGGAAGCGGTGGGAACCACCGCACCCGAGGCGTCGTGAACAGTGCCCGTGAGAGTGCCGGTTGTGGCCTGAGAAAACGCCAACACGGGCAGCAGGGTCAGCAGCAAGAATGTACGCATGTGGAGTTAGTTATCTCTCTTTCCAAGGCTGATTAAATTGGCGAACAAACGGAATCCACCAGGAACGCCGGCGGGCAACTGCCGGTAAAACGCGTAGCCCGCGTATGTAAATGTACCTCTACCATAACGCGTCTGTAACATTCCACCACTCTGCGGGGCCTGCCCTCTGTCGTGACTTTCCAGCAGCGCTTTGTACTGTGGATCCCACGTGTTCATCCACTTCGAGCCACGCTCTTCCACCCAGTGGTCGAAATCCGCCGCCGTAATCCTGTTGGGGCCGGCGAAAACCGGGTTCGCCGGATCCAGAATAGTGACCTTGGCGTCTTCCTCCGATACCTCTTCCGCACGCTGCCCCATGACATAGGGATACGGACCATATTGAATGGCATCGAACTCCTGGGTCTGGTACTGCACAATCAGGTTGCCGCCGTTCTTCACGTAGTCCATCAGTCGGCTGTTATAGGTTTTGTAGTCTGGCCGGACGGCTGACGCCCGAATGCCCACCAGAATCACGTCGAATTGCTGCAGGTTGCCGGCAGCAAGGTCGGTCGACGCCAGCATCCGCGCCTTGATTCCCAGCTGTTCCAGCGCCTCCGGAACTTCATCGCCCACCCCCATGATGTAACCAACGATCAGGCCAGGCGCCACTTTTACATCCACGCCAGTGAGCTGCGCGGTGGCCGGTTTGTAGAGTCGGCGGGTTTCCAGATCGGGATGCGCAATGGTCTGGTATCCCTCGCGATACTGTTTGCCTGCATACGCCACCACAGCCTGAATCGCGTACTGCCCATTTGCCGTCACCTGCGGAACCGCAACTTCGAAATCGGCGTTCTGAATTTCGCCCTCATGGGTGAAATGCAGATCGAACGCAGTTGGGGTCGCTTTCCAGCCTGGGGGCAGGTCCAGGCTGACTTTGGCATCGGCGGCAGCCTTGGCGTTACTCGTTACCTGGGTGTGAACCGCGATGGTGCTGTTACGCCGATCCACCGGAATCACGCCCATACGCGGCGTCAGGGTGATCGACATCGCGGGCGCAATCGCCAGCAGACGTCTCTGCTCCCCCAGCGGCGGCTCAATGGACACCGTTTCGGCTGGCTGCGTAAGGGTGAATTCCACGCCTGCCACCCGGTACTTCGCACTGCCCATGAATTCGGCGGGCTTGTAGGGCAGTGTCAGATATTTGGCGTCGTCAATCTGGTAGGCGTGTTCGCGAAACATGTCCTTGCGCGACCAGTAAGGCCGCGTCAGTTCGGCGTCATCGCTGATGGCGACATCGAAGCCACGCCGGGTGATAACGCCTGCGGCAGTGGGGGCACGGGGTGTTACCTGAATCCTGCCGCGCGCTTCCAGGCCGATCTCGATATTCTCCAGCCTCACGCTGCCGCGGTTCACCAGCGTCCCGGTGATGGCGAATTTTTGGCCCGGAACCGCCACCGCGAAAGTTTGCCGGGGTGCACCGAAACCACCGTCGCCGCCTCGTCCTCCGGTGCGCACCGGAGCATCCACCAGCACTTCAAATGACACGCCAGTGAGTAAATTTCCCGCCTTCACCATCTCCTGTTCTTTGTTGCGAAGGCGGAACAGCAGATCGTACTTTGCGTCTTCCGGCAATTGCGCGGCACGTACGATTGCCATAAGTTCACGGACACTCTTCAACGCGGGAGCGATATAAGACTCCACAACTTTGCCGGTATCACGCGCATCAAACCGTTCCATGGCAACGTTGACATTCTTCTCAATTTCGGTCAGCCTGGGGCCAAGTCCGAGTGCGGGGGCCAGCTTCGCCAGGCCTGCGACTGAGGTGTCGATGCCCTCGAACACGCTTTGCTCCGTTTTGGATTTCGTTCCCAGCGCAGAATCCACCAGCTCTATGGCCGAGATGGACGGCCCCGGATCGGCACGCCGTCCACCAGAACCCTGCGATCGCTGGAAGCTTAAGCCAGTCGCGGCAATCTGCCGGTAGCTCATACCCACCAGCGAATTGTAGACGCCGGTGTCAACTTTGACCGTGGCTGTAACCTCGTTGTCTCTCACGCTACGGTACAGCTTTTTGATCTGCCAGGGGCGCAGACCTTCCCGAATCTGCTCAGGAAACATATTGGGGTCAGCGGCGGCTTTGAAAACTTCCACCGACATCAGACCGGCCGTCTGATGATTCCCGTGTCCGTCGCGGGCCGATCCATGGAAGCGGGAAATCAGAATGTCGGGCCGGTAAGTGCGGATCACGCGCACACAGTCGCGCAGAACATTCTCTTCGCCCCAGTGCTCCAGGGTTTCATCCATGCGTTTGGAGAAACCGAAATCGGTCATGCGCGTGAAAAACTGGTCCACGCCGTAGTAGCGCCCGGCGGCCAGCAGTTCTTCGGTGCGGACCAGCCCCAGCCCGTCGTAAAGTTCGGCACCAATCAGATCGGCACCCCCTTCGCCGCGGTTCAGGGTGAACAATCCGGTGCGGACACCCTGCCCTCGCGCCAGCCAGGTAATGAGGGCACCGTCTTCATCATCGGGATGGGCGGTGGTATGCAGAACGGTTGCGGTAGTCCGCAGTCGCAGCAGACTTTCCCACGCCGCGGCGGCATTGGAGTTCATGAGCGGGGCGCTTACCTGAGCGTGAATCGCAACGCCAGCCACCACGACCGCCGCCAGGAGCATGAATTTACGCATATGAAACACAATACTCCACCGGCAGGGAGCGTGGTGACACGGGACGGGGGTGCGAAAGTGCGGTAGATCCCGTTTCAGGTTCCTGGCCGAATGCTGGCGATTGCAGACTGCGGCAGGATCTCTTCCTAACTAACGCCTCCGAACGCCCGATTTGTTTTGAATTGAACAGGCTGTTTCCCGTCAAATTGAAACGACGCGAAGGCAACGCCCTCGTCGGCGGTCGTGTCACGTGGGAGCAGGCAAGCTGGGCTGGGGACGATGTGTTCTCTGTATCTTAAACCGCTACCACCGCTTCGAGGGATTCGTGTGTCAGAACGCCCGCCTCTGTCCAGACAAGCTGCCCGAGCTGAATCCCGAATTCCAATCACCTGATTCCGATCAGCGGCCAATACAGCGGCACCACCACCAGCAGCAAAAGCGAATCCACAAGGCTGAGGATCAGGCCCAGGCGCAGGATGTCACGGGCGCGGAAGTAACCGTAGGAGTATCCGATCACCAGGACCCCGGACTGGTACACAAAAATCTTTCCGCCGGAAGAGAATACCCACAACATCCCCAGCTTCAGAGGGCTCAGGCCGTGCGCCAGCGCAAATTGCATCAGCAGGGGAGTGGAAGTGCCCAGCATGGAGATTTCGCTGGCGAGGAACAAGTGGTAGACAAAGCCCGCCCAATACAAGGCGAACGTGGAAAGCAGCGGATGCGCCAGCAGCGGCTCCAGCCAGCCGAAGACGATGTTGGTGAGTACCGCCAGCCCTTTGGTTGCGGTTAGAACCTTGCCCATTCCAACGGCGGCCGCGACGAAAAATAACTGCAGAAAATTCAGTTTCCGCATATCGTCAATTGTGAGAAGGCGCAGGAACGGCAGCACGCCGAGTAAGCCGATGCCGAGGCCGATCATGGAGGAGGGAATGTGGTGAAGGAAGTCGGTGGCCCACAGCGCGATCGCCATCAGCATCAGAGCCAGCGATTTCTTTTCCAGAGTCGTCCAGGGGCCCGCCTTCGCCAATTCATCCTTCAAGTGTTGTTTACCGCCGGGTAACGAAGCCAACTCAGGAGGATACAGCCACAGCGTAAGTCTCCAGGCCACCAGAATGGTGACGATGTCGGAGGGCAGGTAAGCGATCAGCCACTGACTCCACAAGACCTGCACATGCCCGACGTTCTCGATAATGCCCCTGCCCGTAATCGCCGACGCACCGGCGATGATGCTCTTGTCGAAGACCCCTGCCGTGTAAGTGAGAATCAGGAACATGCCGCGACCGACATTGCTCCCCGGCCCCAGACCGAAGACCTGGATCAACCCCGTGGCCACCGCCGCCATAACCGTCACGCGGGCCATTCCGGAAGGCACCAGCAGAGTCAGGAGAAAATCGGAGAGGATCAGGGCAAGCAGCAGGCGCGAGTAAGTGGTGCCGACGCGAATGATGATCAGGTAAGCAAGACGTTTCGCCAGTCCCGACTTGGCGGCCATGGTGCCGAACAGAATCGCGCCCATCAGAAACCATGGCGTGTCGTCGGCGAAGCCGCTGAACGCCATATCGAATTTCACCACCCCAAGCGCCCAGAACAGGTAACAACCGATGAGCCCGGTAAGGCCGTGATCCATCAACTCGGTGGCCCAGGCCAGGATCATGAACATTGCGATGGCGATGGCATGCTGCGCCTTCGGCTCCAGTTGCAGAGGAAGAAACCAGAGTGCGACGGGGGCGGCAACGCAGAGCGCTGCTTTCCAATAACCAGACTGTGAAACCGGTAAAGGGGAAACCGTTGTTGCCGCGTCAGCCAACTTGAGACCTCAGGTAATAATCCTGCAGCATACGCCAGCGCTCCTGGTCGATGCCGGCCGGCTCCACGCCTTTACGCGCTGCCAGAATATTCTTTTTGGTTTCGGGCGTGAGGAAGGGGGGCTTGCCGAGCGATGCCGCGCGCAGCATGGTCTCCGCGACTTTCTCGATTTTATGCGCCCTCACGCACACTTCGGCGATTCCAGGCTGCGCCACCACCACGCCATGGTTCTTCAGCAGCAATGCTCCGGTGGGGCCAACCGCGCGGGCGACATCGTCGCCCAATTGCGGAGTTGAGATGCTGACCGCGCCGTTGTCCAGAACCGGCAGCCGATCCGTTAGCGACGCGCAATCCTGATCCAGCGGCTCAACCTCAATCCCCAGCGCCGCCATCAGCGTAGAGGCCGCGGGGTGGGCGTGGAACACGCACCGCACTTGCGGATGAAGGGCGTAAGTACGGGCATGAATGGGCCACTCGCGAACCCCGCCGGGTTCGCCGGGACGGTCGACGCGACGGCCGTCGAAATCCATAACGATCAGATCTTCCGGCGCAAGTTTCCACCAGCTGACAGGCCGTGGCTTTATGACCATGGTCTCGCCGGAGAGTCTGGCGCTGAGGTGTCCGCCGAGGCCATCGCCCGTCACCCCGGCGGCATACAGAACCCTGCACGCCCGCACTATTTCGTCGCGCAGGTCAGGTTCACCGCTCAGACGTCCGCCTTCATCAGCTCGCGCGCACCCTCATCGAACTCAACATCACGGTTCAGCAGCAGCGATGCGGAACGCACCCAGTAAGCCTCGCCCCGATGCGCCGCCTGTGGCTCTTCACCCTGCTGCAGGGCGCGAATTTCCTGGAGCAACAGACGGCGGGTGGCGATGATCGCCGTATCGCTGGTACCGAGCCGCTCGCGCGTACGGTCGGCATTGGGTCCCATACTTTCCTGCAGGGCCTGGTCCTGCGCGGCGAAGCCGTGAATGCCGGTCATCGTAGTGTTGCGCTGCAGTTCACGGTCGATGCCGTAGTTGTTGTCCTTATTCCGGAGTGGCCGCATGGTGACGGGGTCGACGCGGGCGTGAACGAAGGTCTCGTTGTCGATGGCGTCGCGATCTTCGCGGGAAAGCGACTCTTCGGGATTCCAGCTGATGGTCCACACCCAGCAGGTTTGATCGTCGCGCGGAACCCAGCAGTGGCCATGAATGGAGTGGCCCTTCTGATAAGGAATCATAGTGTGGCTGGGGAGCAGGAACTGCGTCATGCGCCAGTAGTAAGTGTCTTCTTCCGCGTTGCGGCGGACCGCGATAATGAGGCCGTAATCTGTCTTCTTGACGGTAAAGCGCGGGGCCTTGTCCAGCAGGTGATACCGCGCCCGCAAATTCGAACTGTTTTTTGCTTTCGCCACGTACGAATCGGTGAGACGGAAGGCATCCACGCTGGCATGCAGAAAATTGGAATGGCTGGAATCGATTCCGCCCTCGATGGCCTGCAGGTAATTGGTTTCCTGAAACCTCTTGGAGACGTGGCGGTGCGAGTCCGGCACACGCGCCCACTCCAGCTTGGGCAATTCCGGGATTCTGTCGGCCGGGCCCATGTAGGCCCAAATCACTCCGCCGTATTCGCGCGTGGGGTAGGCTGTGGTGCGGACTTTGTTGTTGAACCCGTACTCCGGAGGTTCGTTGGGCATGTCCACACAGGCACCGTCTACATCGAATTTCCAGCCGTGATAGACGCAGCGCAGGCCGCACTCTTCATTGCGTCCCCAAAATAGGCTGGCGCGGCGGTGCGGGCAGAACTCATCCATCAGTCCAACGCGTCCCACGGTGTTGCGGAAGGCAATCAGATCTTCACCCATCAGCCGAATCCGGACCGGGGGGCAATCCGGCGTGGGGACTTCCGAAGCCAGCAGAGCGGGCATCCAGAACCGGCGGAAGTATTCCCCGGCGGCAGTGCCCGCGTCAGTATGGGTCAGAAGTTTATTTTCTTCGCTCGACAGCATAGTACTCGCCTTAGATTATAAACAGCTTCGCAGTATTTCCGCCGCTTCGCCGGGACGGCGGTCCGCTACCAGATCGTGTGCCAGGTGGGCGGTTTCATGCAATCTGGCGATGGCATCGCGGCGCGTTGGATCCGATTCGTAACGCAGAGTGAACCCGGTGATGGACCAAATCGCGTCGAGTTCGGATTCCCGGTAGACGAGGTGTTCAAAATCGCTCGAGACCTCAAGATGGGCGATGATATCGCGCAGGGTCTCGCTGGAGAAATCGGTCACGGTAACAATATGCGCGGGGTTTTCCTGCATGGCCAACCCTAGAAAATTTCCGGGAAGTGGAAAGTCAGAACCGCATTGAGCCGCTTATCGGACACCATCATATTCTTATTTTTCACATCGAGAGCAATACCGCGGGGCATGCGCAATACGCCATGGGGTCCGCCGATGGTCCATTTGGGCGGGACGTCCCCATTGTCTTTAATGCTCCAGACGCCAACAAATGCTTCGTCGGAAGAAAGCTCAGCGTAGGGACCCGGGCCACGGACACTGACCAGGATCTCGCCTTTCGCCGGAAGCACTGCGAACGGACCTCCAAAAGAATACAGGTGGCTCCTGGGTCCGCCAATTACCGCTTTGGGCTTTACATCGCCGGAATCGGTGCGATTGAAGATCAGCAAACGAACCTGGCCGCGTCCGGCGCTGCCACCCACGATCAGCAGGTCATTCACCGGATCCACCGCGATGGGCGCGTCGCCGGTAATCATGGTGTTGGGGCCCTGAATCGTGCGGATGGGAGCAACGTCGCCCGCGCTGCCGCGAGGAAAGACGAGAATTGCGCCGTAACGGGTAGGCACGAAAATTTCGTTGTGGACCGGGTCCACATCCAGATGCTCCGGAGCATCAAGGCCCGTATGCGGGCCGATAATCACCCGCGCGGGCTTTTCTTCGCCGTTGGCTGCGCCGCGGTAAGTGAGAATCGCCTGACCGAACTGCTGCGGCACGGTGAATTCATCGTGAAGAGAGTCGTAGGCGATACCGTGCATGGTGCGGCCCAGCATACTGCCCTGCCCTTCCACTTTTCTGACCGGTTGAGCTCCGTCTTTCGCCAGCCTGGCGAATACCGCAATCTGCGGATGGGCCACTCAATTGGGAACCAGCAACTGCTCGCGCTTCGAATCGTAAGCAATGGGGTGCGGGTTTCCCAGGCCGGGCACCGGCTGATTGGGCGGCGCGCTGCGCACCACCCGCAGCGGAGCGGCATCCCCGTTCGCATCGGGACGGTATACGGCGGAAGTATGATTGCCGAAATTCGCCACCCATAATTCGTTGTTCTTTTTGTCGAGGAAAATCCCGGTGGGGTTGCTGACGGCAGAGGCCGGCCCCCGGATCACGCGCAAGGGCGCCACATCGCCAGAGGCATTGGCGTCAAACACCAGAACCGAGTTCCCGCCGTCATTAGCGACGAAGATCTCATTTCGATCCTCATCCAGCGCGAGCCCGGTGGGCCAGTTCATCTGCGTCCGCGGTCCCTGAATGGTGCGCAGAGCGCTGACATCGCCCTGTGCATCCCTGGGATAAACGGTGATGGATGGCGGCCCGATCTTCCCTGAACCGGGCACGGCATCGTCGCGGGTTAACGGGAAGCCGGGCGAACCCTCGCGGCGACGCCGGGGTGAGGGATTCTCGCGCACGCTGTGCGAAGAGCCGTGATTGGTCACATAGAGCAATCCCCGCTTGTTGTCGAGGGCCATGCCGTGCGGATCCGCCAGTCCGGTGCGATCGCCCTGCACCACCCGCAGCGGCGCCTCCGTGCCCTGCGCGGACTTTTTATAAACCACGATCGCGCTGTCATGCTGCACCGTGAGGAACAATTCCTGTTTCTCTTCATCCACGGCGATGCCAAAGGTACCGTGCGGCGTGTGCAATTCACGGTCAGGCTTCACGTCGCCAACCGCTTTCCGGGAAAAGATGACGAGAGTATCGATGGTGTCGTTGTTAACAGCGTAAATATCGCCGTTGACCGGATCGATATAGAGACCGCACTGAAATTCGATTTTAGTGTTCAGGCCGCCGATGATCCGTTTTGGTTCGGAGGTTTTACCGGGTGAAGTTTTGACGTTGCGGTCGTAGACCCAGATGTTGAACAGATTTTCGTCGGTCATCACAACTTCATCGTGATTGGAATCGACGGCTACGGCGCTGTAGGCCGCATACGGATCGCGGATGGTCCGCTCCGGCTTACGCTGGCTGGCGTCGAACGGCGTCCAGGCCGCGTCGAGGGCGATGCGCGTCTGCATGAGGATGTTACGCAGGGGCAACTCGGCCGCCATTAAGGAACCGACGGTCGGGGCGGAGGGTTCACAGGCCTCGCCGTCAGGGGAGAGTTGGTCGTATGAAATAAGCCGCGCGACGGGACGGGGGAAGCCACCGCCCAGGCCCAGCCAGGCGGCCAGTGCAAGCCCTGCGGGCAGCGCGGTGCGGAGAGATTTCCTGAACACGGCTTCATCTTGTATATCACACAAACAACCCGTGGCGGTTTGCGCGGGGGTGCCTCAGCGGAAAAGCTTGATGACCCACGCCGCCGCACTGATGAGATACGGGACCAGCAAGGGCACTGCGACCACGAACGTCGCGGAGATACCTTCTGCTGGCTACAGCGCAGTTTACAGTTTTCCGACGTGACAAACTCGCCGATTCAGGGTACGTTACTCTAAAGGGGGGATCCCGGTATGACCGTGACCATCCATCTTCCGCAACCCATGGAACCAGCGTATCTTGCGGCCGCGCGGGCGAACGGTGTTTCGATTGACACGCTGTTCAGCGATGTCCTGATCTCGCACCTCCCGGTTCCTGAAACGGCGCCGCGCCCTGTTTTCAGCGCTGCACGGTTTATAGAGGAAAACGGCATTCCCGTTCTCCACTCAAATGAGCCGCTCTCAGCTTCCGTCGTCGATGCGACCATCGAGCTGATTCGCCGCGAGCGCGATTTCGCTGCCCTCGGTCTGCAGTAGACGTGCTGGTTTTTCTCGCTGCGCCCACGTGTGCAGCGCACTCGGGGGCGGAGCCAAGCCTTTCCGTACACCGAGGGTGCGCTTTCCCAGGTGGTGGGACTTGTCAGCCGCGAGCGTGCCCGATATCAACAAACGCAACGCTTCCGGGCGTCACGGCATTGATCGCTGGCATGATCTTGTGAATGTGGGCTTTGACTACACCCCAGTTATTCGTACTCAAGACCAGCAGCGCGATTTTCCGGCCCGTGAGATTTTGCTGATAACTCAACTCCTGATCCGCCGTGATGAAAAGGTCGAATCCCGCTTCTTCCGCCGCGTTGAGCAATGCTCCGTTCTTCAGGCCTGACCAGCCTTGAAACCACGTCGTTATCACGGTATGATCGCCGTCGATCAGCAGCCTCAGTTTTTGCGGCGCGCTCTCGTCGAGAATGATCTTCATGAAGCGTGCGAAGATTCGAGTGGTGCCTGCGCGCTCTTTGCCGCATACTCCAACACAGTCTGAATCTGGTCGCGCGTGACGTGGAAGTTCTCAAGAATTTCCTCGATGGGAGAGGTTTTCAGATTCTCAAAAATCGCCGACACGGGAACGCGTGTACCTCGAAATACCCACGCGCCGCTCACCTTGCCAGGGGTGCTTTCGACAACAGAACACTGTGACCAATCAAGAGTCGCCATCTTCGTACCTCCTTCTATCGTAAGACAAGAGCGGCGGGCTGGAGGCGGAATCAAATAGCGCGCGATCCCGCAGCCCAGGTGTTGACAACATAATTTCCGGAAACCGGTTAAAAACAAGCGAGGCTGACCACGCGCCGACAGGTTCGTTATAAGCCCAATACTCATTCAACGACATCGGCTGAATGACGCGCAGACCATTCAACAGACACCAGCGTAACAGGGCGCTGTTCCGAGACGGCACGAGGATGGCTGGTCCTCCGAAAGACCCGACAGACGCGATCAGGGACTGCAGGTCCACGTTAGCTTCGGCGGTTACATGGCCGAAAAGCCAGGTCAGCGTATTCACGTTCGGGTATACCGGGCCTTCGGCCAAACAATCGTTCCCAAGTACTTCTCCGGCCCAATCAGTACAACCGCCCTGGCGGCCAGTAGCCGCGCGGTGTCAGTGGAGCCAGGGCACAAGTATGACTGGATATCCTCAATCGGATTGCCTCCGTGAGGGATCCCTCGGCCCAGCAAATCGACACGTCGTCCCGCAAACCCCGGCTTATCCAGTGAGCGACCGAACTTCGGATCACCAAAGTCCTTGATCCCGCGCCACTTCGCAAACCATGCTCGTGCGGGATTGTGGGCATAAAACGTGTAAACATCGAAGTCGTTGACGCCGACCTCTCCGGAAACGTAGTGGAGAGCGGCACCTTGGCATAGAGAGGTACAGAGAATCCGATTCGGACGGGAGCGGCCTGCTGACGGCGCTCAACCAGACATCGACCACGGCGCGCCGTATTCAGCTCGGCATGAAGGTGCTCTGGTAAACCCTTAACCTCAAGGCCAGCTCGCCGGATGAGTTCCGGCGCTTCCCCTGAAAACGACTTCGCCGCACAAGACCGCCCATCGTTGACACTCGGCCGGATTCACTCTGCCCCAAGGCGAATTTGACGCGACACGGGAATGCGGGTAGAATCCAAAGGATGAATCGTTCCTGGCCTGTTTTGCTTCTGGCTGCAGTGCTGTGTGCTGTGCTCCCGGCGCAGCAGCGGCAGTCCGCGCAGGCGACGAGCGCGGGTCTGGATAAGATGGCCGCGGCGGGTAAGAGCCAAAAAGAAATGGCGCAGTATGTGTTTGATAATCATGGATGCAACGGCTGTCATACGGCGGGGCAGGATGGCAAACCGGGCTTCACCGCAAAAGGCAAAGAGCTAAGCAATGGATTCGAGGGCTGCGTCAGGAGCCTGACCGCCATGAACGTGATCGCGCAGGTTGCGGCCAGCCAGCGTTCCGAGGGTCAGAAAGTTACCGCCAAACGGTTTAACGAGTTTGGCTGCACGCTGTGCCACCAGATTGTGCCCGGCAAAATGGCACTGACGAACCTGGGTACCAAACTCACGCATTTGCACCTTGGCTGTGCAGACGTTGAGAAAACGCTGGCTTCACGCTAAAGGAAACATGGCAAACATCATCGAAGACTTTCAACAGGGATTCATATCGCGCCGGCGGCTGCTGGAGTTACTCACGGCTGCGGCGGGGACTGTCACCATGGCAAGCCCGGTGCAAGCGCAGTCGGGCAAGCTGAAGACGCCCACCGGAGTGGTCGTGCCGCCGAAGTTCAGCCCGGCCAACATTGGTGGAGGCGGGCGCGTGGAGCGCGATTTCTACCGCGAATGGCTGAAGACCAGCAAAGCGCCGATGGTGGAAGGATATTCGCTGCTGGACGCTACTACACAGGAAATGCAGCCCTGGCCGGAGATTGGCGGGAAAGGGCTGTACCTCAATTTTTCCGGCAATGTCCACATGGATGGCGTGATTCAGGAAATCGCACCGGGCAAGGCTTTAGACCCCAAGCGCCATTTCTACGAGCAGATTGCATACGTGCTGGCCGGCCGCGGTTATACGACAGTGGGCAGCGGCAACAGGCCAAACCGGTTTTCCTGGGCCGAAGGCAGTATGTTCACCATTCCGGTGAATGCGATGCACCGCCACTTCAACAGCGATCCGGCGCACCCGGCGCGGCTGCTGATCATTACTACCTTCCCGTTCATGGTACAGGTTTTCGGCAGCATGGGGCTGATTAACGATTCCAATTTCAACTTCGCAGACCGCTACGACGGCGCGTCGGATTACTTTACGTCCACGGCGCGCGTACGGCAGCGATGGGATAAGACGAACTTCGTCAAAGACGTACGCTCATCGGAGGTCGTGCTTTGGCAAGAGCGCGGCGAGGGCAACGCCAGCATGTTCTTCGATATGGGTGGCAATACGATTCTTGAGCCGCATGTTTCAGAATTTGAGGTTGGCACTTACAAGCACGGCCATCGGCATCCCTACGAGGCGATTATTCTGACGCTGAACGGCAAGGGCTATTCGCTGGCGGAGAAAGACAAGCTGCGCGATTCAGAAGCAGTGAAGATTGATTGGCAGGCGGGTTCAGTGGTATCGCCGCCGTTCTTCTGGTTTCACCAGCACTTCAATACCGGCGCCACAAAGGCGCGCTATCTGGCGCTGACCGAGGGCGACTTCCCGTTGCGGCTCGGCCTTCCTCTTCAGGTGGAGCAGATTGAAGACGACAAGGAAGACCCGGAGATCAAGCGGCACTTCAATCGTGAAGCCCACGGCGATTAGCGCGCGGGTTAGAAAACGAGTTTGAGGCCAAACTGGATCTGCCTGGAATTGGTGGTGGTGGCGGTGAGAACTCCCACTGCGGACGACACCAGCGCACCCTGCGCCGAACCGTCGAAGATTCTGCGGTAGTTGGTGCCCGGAGCCTGGAAGTTGGGGTGGTTTGCCAGATTGAAGCCTTCCACGCGCAGTTGCAGGTTTATATTTTCCCGAACCGCAAAATTCTTGCTCACGGAGGCATCGTACTCTGTGATGCCAGGGCCGATGAGAGTGTTCCGTCCCAGGTTCCCGAACGTGCCTAAAGGCTGCGGTACAAAGGCGCAGGGGTCGAAATAGAGAGTGGGGGTTCCCACCGGCGTGCCGGCGGCAATTCCGGAGCAGCCCCGCGATACGCCGCTGGTGGGATTCGTACTGGCACCGGGTGCCAGATTGGGCCGGTCCGCAAAACTCGCGCCCGACAACTTGTTCTGCGAGCGATTTGCCGAATTCTCTACGGTGAATGGAACTCCCGCCGCGAAAGTGGCAATCGCACCGACGCTCCAGCCGTGAACGATTTGTTTGCCGACTCCGTGTAAGTTGTGTCCAAAAGGCAGTTCATACAGCAGATTGAAAACTGCGTTTTGCCGAATATCGAAATTGGAGAGGCCGCGTTCGTTGAAGAGATTGTCCGGAATCTCTGCCGCCACGGAAGAATTGCTGGCTTCTTCGCTGAACAATCCCCCGCTCATATCGATGGATTTGCTGAAGGTGTACGATCCCTGCAACTGCAGACCGGAGGCCGACCGGCGCACGAACGAAAGCTGCAGCGAGTCGTAATAAGAGAGCCCGGACAAGCGGCGGGTCTGCAACTCGGCAAACTGCGGCTGACGGCGCTGTGCATTGGCAGGTGTGAACAGTGTCCCGTCCGGGCGCACGGTCGGAATGGGCGTGTTGGCGTCATAGCGAGTCACAATGTGCCGGCCCGTGGAACCCACCCAGGCTGCCGTGCCGATCACGTTGCCGGGAAGTTGCCGTTGCAGCGAGACGTGGTACTGATACAGGTAGGGTGTCTTGAAATCGTTGAACGCCGCATTCTGAAGTGTAAATTGCGGAGCTCCCAGAGCCGCATTCAGCGGATGCGGGAAAGGTGCCGCGGCACCCAGCAGGGTGGTAGTGAGCCACAGACTCTTGAAATCGGGCGAAGGGTTGCGGTCAAACAGGTTCAGAAACTGGTTGAGCAGAATCTGGTCGTAGAACATACCAAAACCGCCACGCACCGATGTTTTGCCGTCCCCTCGCGGGTCCCACGCGAAGCCGAACCGCGGAGCGAAGTTCTTGTGATTCCCCCGGAATGGCTGGGATATTTTGAGCACAGAAGCCGTCGGATCGGGAAGGAAGGACATCTTATTGTTCACTTCGAGCGGCACGGTGGTGAGTTCGTAACGCAAGCCAATGTTCAGGGTCAGGTGCGACGTCACCCGGTAATCGTCCTGCAGATAAGTTCCAAACAGCGTAGCGCGAATCCCCCGGTTGGGTTCACTGCCGGGGTACGGTACCTGAAACGACTGCACGCTGCCCTGCAGGAAATTTGCCAGCGAGGAAAACACGTAATCTCCGCCGATGCGGTTAAAGTTAGCAGTGTTCCACTGAAATCGCTCCAGGTTCACGCCCATTTTCAGGGTATGGCGACCGCGCACAACCGTCAGGTCGTCGCCCGGCTGGAAGTTATTCATGCGGAAATAACGGGGATCGTTAATGGTGGCGCCAAGGGTGGAGACGCCAGCGATATTTAACCGTCCAAAACTCTGCCCGGGAATGAAATTCAGACTGTCCGGAACCTTCGCCTGGTTGAACAGATTCACCAGGCTGACCGACCGGTTGAATCCGAAGCGGGCCGAATTCAAGGTCGTATTGGAAAGAACCTGAGTCGTCGAAAGGGTAATGTACTGATTGCGATGTGTTTCGTTTTCAGCGAACAGTCCCAGAACGTGGTCCGGCGCATCCTGCCGTAACTTGCTGCTGTCGTCCAGCGTGTAGCGAAGGAACATGCTGAACTTCGGCCCGGCGTTCCAGTCCACCTTGCCTGTGACATAAGATCCGTTGGTGGGCTGGGGCAAATTGAATAAATACCGTCCGATCGATCCGTCAGCCGGCCTGCCGTCGTTGGGCAACGGAAAGAGATTGATGTAGGGCATCGCCGCGGGGTTCACTGTGACGGGCGTTCGCAATCCTTTGATGAGGCCCACTCTGGCCAGCGCGTCCGGAACCAATGCCGTCTTGGTCACGCCCAACCGTTCCCGCATTCCTTCGTAGTTACTGAAGAAGAACAACCGGTTGCGCACTATCGGGCCTCCCACTACGGCCCCGAACTGGTTGCGCTTAAACGCCGGAATGGCCGATGCCGGATCGTCGAAATAATTCCTGGCATCGAGCGCAGAGTTGCGCAGAAATTCGTATAAATCACCGTGCAGAGCGTTGGTTCCGGATTTGCTGACGGCGTTTACAATGGCGCCCATGGAGCGTCCGTACTGCGCACCGCCATTGTGTGATATTACCTGGAACTCCAGAATCGACTCAACGCCCAGCAACTGCCCGCCCGCGCCACCCGGGGTAAAATTTTGCGCGTCGTTCATATCTGTGCCGTCCAGCATGAACAGATTGGAGGTGAGGCGTGCCCCGCCCACCGAAAATTTCGAGCCACGGCCCTGGTTCGGGCTGCTACCGGCGGAGGTGGCAACACTGACGCCCGGCTGGAGGTAGATCAACTGATCGAAGCTGCGACCGTTCAACGGCAGGGCGCGGACTTTCTGGCTGTCTACCAGTTCGGAAACGCTGGCACTGGTGGTTTCGACGGCCGCCAAGGCTTCCTTCACCTCGATTCGTTCCGACACCTGGCTGGGCTTCAGAGTAAAGTTGATCACCTGCTCCCGCCCAACAGTGAGAGTGACACCGGGCTGCACAACCTGTTCAAAGCCCGGCGAGTTTGCGGCTACGTTGTAGCGGCCGGAGCCCAGTCCGGGTGCATAAAACCGACCGGAAGCGTCGGTCCTGGCGTCACGCTCCTGCTTTGTGTCGATATTGGTGATGACAACGGACACGCCAGCCATAACGCCGCCGCCCTGGTCGGATACCGTTCCGGAAATAGTGGCGGTGGTTTGCGCTACAAGTGGCAGAGTGAAAATCAGCGCCACCAAAGTTGAAACCTGAATCTTGAACATGGACCCTCGGCTCCTGCTGGAGATTTTGAAGCACTAACTCTTAGCATCCACTCTACTCAATCAGAGTTCTGGTTGCAATCTTGCCGGGAGCTTTGCCCCCGCTCCGCGAGTTCCCGCAGCGCCGCCTGAAACGCGATACATTGAGAGACTGCATGGCTGGATCCGCGCAAGACTCTCTCGATCGCCGCAGGTTCCTGCGCAGCGCTGCGGCGGGCGCAACGGCATTGGCTGTGGAACCAGGGGCCGCTGAGGCGCAACAGCAGGCGCCACCCCAGGGAACGCCACTGCCCTCCGCACGACAGGTTAGCGCCGAGTCCGCTGCTGTGGACGCCGCCGCGGAATTACAGACAACGGACCGCCCGGGATCGGACTTCATGGTGGATGTAATGAAGTCCATCGGCTTCGAATATATCGCCGCCAATCCGGGCTCCAGTTTTCGCGCCCTGCACGAGTCGATTGTCAATTACGGCGGCAACAAGAGTCCTGAACTACTCACCTGTTGCCACGAAGAATCCTCGGTAGCCATGGCGGATGGATACGCCAAGGTTGAAAACAAGCCCATGGCGGTGATGGTTCACAGCAATGTGGGTTTGCAGCATGCGTCGATGGCGATTTATAACGCGTGGGCCGGTCGGGTGCCGGTCTACATCATTGCCGGGAACACACTGGACGCCGCGAGTCGGCGGCCGGGGGCGGAGTGGTATCACAGCGCCCAGGATGTAGCGGCCATGACTCGTGACTATACGAAGTGGGATGACCTGCCCGGCTCTCTCACGCACTTCGGCGAATCGGCGATTCGAGCTTACAAAATCGCCATGACTCCGCCGATGGGGCCAGTTCTTCTGACGGCGGACAGCGATCTTCAGGAGAATCCCATTGCCGCGGATGCCCGGCTGAAGATCCCGAGACTGACCCTGGCGTCGCCGCCAGTGGGCGAACCGGGCGCGGTCGCGCAGGTCGCCCGGCTTCTGGTCTCGGCGGAGAATCCCGTGCTCATCGCCGGTCGCGTTGTGCGAACTGCGCAAGGTATGCAGTTACTGGTGGAACTGGCGGAGTTGCTGCAGGCGGCCGTGACCGGCGACAGATTTCCTACCCGAAATCCCCTCAGCCAGACTGCGGGTGCCGCGATCCCGAATGCCGATGTCATCGTCGGCCTTGAGGTTCCGGATTTCTGGGGAACGGTTCATGAATCTGTGGATCAGTTGCGGCGCACCACCCGGTCCACCACCCGGGAAGGTGCGAAGCTGGTGAGCATTTCGGCCAGTGAGCTGTACATCAAAGGGAACAATCAGGACTTCCAGCGCTTCACGGACTTCGACTTTGCATTGGCGGCGGATGCCGAGGCCACCCTGCCCGCACTCATTGAAGCCTGCAGGCGACTGCTCACGGGAGACCGTAAACGAGCTATTGAAGACCGCGGTCGCAGGCTGGCCACAGCACACCTTCAGGACCAGGAGCGGGCTCGTATTGCGGCCACTTATGCCTGGGATGCCAGCCCGATCAGCACCGCGCGCCTGGCCGCCGAATTGTGGGAGGTCATTCGAGACAAGGATTGGGCGCTGGTGGGCGGGAGCGCGTCCCGGCTGTGGGACGTTGACAAGCACTATCAGGTAATCAGCGGGGCAGGCGCCGCTGGCGTAGGCTACACGGCTCCAGCTTCGGTGGGTGCGGCTTTGGCTCACCGCAGGCACGGAAGGCTCTGTGTGAGCATACAAAACGACGGTGACCTGATGTATGCGCCAGGAGTTTTGTGGACGGCCGCGCATCACCGCATTCCGTTGCTGAGCGTGATGCACAATAACCGCGCTTACCATCAGGAAGTCATGCATATCCAGCGCATGGCCAACCGGCACCAGCGAGGGATCGCCAACGCCAACATCGGCACGCGGCTGGAGGATCCTTTTATCGATTACGCGACACTGGCAAAAAGCATGGGTGTTCATGGCGAAGGACCGATCACCGACCCCAAAGATCTGGGGCCCGCCCTGCGTCGCGCGGTCGGGATCGTGCAACGCGGCGAGCCCGCGCTGTTGGACGTGGTGACCCAGCCCCGTTAGATGATTATGTCGACCCGTCTTCTCATCGTTTTGTTGCTGGCGGTAGGCGCGATATCCGCGCAGACTCCCCTTACGCCCGCCGGAGATACAGGGAATGGCCGCAAACTATTTGACCGGTTCGGTTGCTACGAATGCCATGGTCATGAAGGGCAGGGCGGAGCCGCCGGCGTCAGGCTGGGGCCGCAGCCGATTCCGTACGCCGCGTTCTCCCGCTACGTTCGCCACCCGGCCCGGCAAATGCCTCCTTACACGGCCAAAGTAGTGACCGACCGCGAACTATCCGACATCTATGCGTTCCTGCGGTCTATCCCGCAGCCGCCTTCGGCGAGCAGCATCCCGATCCTGAATCGCTAAGGCACAAGCGTAAAGTGGAGGGCGCGTTACTGCGTCCGCATGTGCCGGTTATTTTGCACGCCGGTGAACGCAGCTTATGGGCTGACGAACTCAGCGGACAAGTTTGAGACTCGCGCCGCGATTGTAGATGCCGATCCAGTGATTGGTGAATCGCCATGACGCCTGGCTAATGCGGAAACAGGTGCTCTGATCCGGGTAAACGGGTTGATGCCGCACTTTCCACGCTGTTGCATGCAGAACATCCTGGCCGGGCGTGGGACCCCATGCCGCGGGTGATGTGAACCAGGAAAGATAATGTGTCGGTCGATAAGCCGGATGACAGCAACGGTAGGATCGGTTACCTCAATGATCTGAGTTAACACGAAGGGAATCACCCGGCGAGCCTGAACCTGCTGATAGGCTGGCAGCGTGGCAGCCGATCTGGTGGTGTGTGTGGCAACGGAAATGGAAGGCGCTTTACTGCGTCCGCATGTGCCGGTTATTTGTACCGGAGTGGGGGCGGTGAACGCGGCTTATGCGCTGACGCGGTTCCTGGAGCGTAACGAGGCCAGGGCTGTGGTGGTGTGCGGGATCGGGGGCGCTTACCCGGGAACAGGCCTGGATATTGGCAACGCGGTGTGGGCAGAGAGCGAATGCTACGGGGATCTGGGCGCGAATTCCCCCGACGGATTTCTGGATATGCGGGCGCTGGGATTTCCTGTGATTGCGGGGCCGGAGCCGATCTACAACGTTCTGCCGCTGCAGATTCTTCCCGCTGCGCGGCGGATTCCGTTTGTGACGGTGAATACCTGCACGGGCGACGATCTGGCGGCGCAGATTCTGGGGGCGCGCACCGGTGGCGGGATCGAGAACATGGAAGGTGCTGCGATCGCGCATGTTGCGAGGTTGTACGGTGTGCCGGCAGGCGAGGTCCGCGGCGTCAGCAATCCGGTGGGCAACCGGAATCGCAGCGTGTGGCGAGTGAAGGAAGCCGCGACGGCGGCCCAGGAAGCACTATTGCTGGCGTGGCGCAATGGCGAATTGTTCCGGCAGTCAGAGTAGATCGGCGAAGGATCGGCGGAGTTTATAAAACCAGGCGTGGCCGGCAATAAAGATCAAACCTGAAATCGCGGTCAGCCAGATAATCGGGGTCCAGTCTGGCGCGACTCCATCCAGCAGAACAGTACGATAGGCGTGGACAAGAATATAGAACGGGTTCTTCTCCAGCCACGCTCTGGCCACGACCGGCATCGACTGCTCGGGGTAACAGATGGGCGTGATAAAGAACCAGATCGTAAGCAGGAAACCGTTGATCTGCGCCAGGTCGCGCACGAACGCCCCCAGCGCAGCGAGGAACCAGCACAACCCCGCGGTGAAGAGGAATTGCGGTATCGCAATCAGCGGGACATAGAGCGCGGTAACCGGCAGGTGCCCGCGCGTGAGGAAAACCGCTGCCACGAAAAGAGCCAGGCCAAAAAACTCGGTGACAAGACCGGTAACCGCCAGATTCACTGGCAGAATCTCCACCGGAAACAGCAGCTTCTTGATGAAGTTCCGGTGCTCCAGGAGAATGCCGGGCGCGCGTCCCGCCGCCTCACTGAAGGCCAGCCAGGGGAGCATGCCGCAAAGCAGGTAAAGTGCGAATCCGACGGGGCTGGGGTCGCCCGGGATGCGGGAATTGAGCACCAGGCCAAAGACGAAGAAGTAAGTCAGCATCAGCAGCAGCGGATTCAGAATCGTCCAGAACACTCCGCCGAACGATCCACTATAGCGGCTGAGAATATCGCGCCGCACCAGGGTTCGGATGAGACTTCTGTTGCGCCAAATGGTGGCGAGCGGCCATACGAATGCCCGCCCTAAAGCCCGCGCTGCGTTACGCCGCGCCACCGCGCCGCGATTGGTGATTCCCCAGCGCCGCAGCAGGCGCGCGCCATCTTCGCGAACGTCCACATCAATACGCAGAAAAGGCCAGCCGCGCTCGTAGAACCACGCCACGCCCTCCTGCACAGGGGAAATCCGCACCGAATACGCGCCCGGTTCAGGCGGCACGGCGATGTTCATTTCGAGAGCCTGCGCGCCGCCCGGCGCAAGGTTGAGGTCAAGTCGCTCACCATCCACCACCAGCGTTCCCGAGGGATCGTCAAACAGGTGATAGCCGGCGCGCCAGCCCTGGGACGCGCTCACGGTTTCCCCGGACGGGTTGAAGATTTCGGCGCGCACTACGAGGAGGCCATCGCGGAGGACAACCTGCGGATTGCGGACCGTCAGCTTCATTGGTACAGCCAGTCGGGCCAGCGATTGACGACAGGGCCAGTTTTGCGGCCCACGGCATAGATACCATCCCCGCGCAGATCGAAGCTCAACTTGTAGCGTTGTAAAAGGTGCGACACCCATGCGAATTCCGGATGCGGTTCCCGCAGAAACTCGCCGGTTTCCAGACGCACCAGTTCGAAGCCCGATCCGGTGAGCAGATGCTGCACTTCCATGGGGACGTATTCACGGTTGTGCCGCGCCTCCGATTCTTCGCCCGGCTTGCGCGGGCGAATGTAAGCGGGGAAAAATGCCGGGTGGTAACCCAGCAAAATAGCGGAGATGGCGCGCAGGCCGCCGGCATTGGGCGTGGTGATCACCACCTGGCCGCCGGGTTTCAGAATGCGATTGATCTCACTCATCATGAACATGGGGTCTGAGGGCAGATGTTCAATCAGTTCGCAGCAGAGAACGGTATCGAACGACGCATCCGGGTAGGGGAAGATGTCTTTTTCCGCATCGAAGTGATCCACATCGCAGGTGAAAGAACGGCCATCTTCCGCGGTAATGGTTTTGTGATCTGTGTTGCCCGCCTGCCCGTAATAGCAGCCGCGCACGGAACCGTAGCCCAGCTGGTATTTCAGCGCGGGGGTGATTTGCATGTACGCGCCCATTTCCAGAATCGATTTCGAGTCATCACCGGGCGGAGTGATTTCCAGTGTGTGGACAAAGCGGCTCTTATGAATGGCGGCGTACTGACGGGCATCGGGAGCAACCCAGGTCTCGATGGCCTCGGGCTGGATGTCCACTTCGGCGGGTTGGGGCGCCAGAGACGGTTCTGACGCAGGGGCATGCGCAGGGGCAGGTTGGGAATGTCCGGCGATTTCCGCCAGAAATGCCGCATACTGCCCGGCTACAGTGGCCCAGCTGCATTCCCGTTCCACCCAGCTGCGGGCGCGGTCACCCATGGCACGGGCCAGATCAGGGCGGGAAACCAGGATGTTGAGGTACTCGAAAATCGTATCCTCTTCGTGCGGACCAACCGGCACCTTGAGACAGACATCGTGGGGCAGTTCGGCAAACGAGCCGATATCGGTAACAATCACGGCCTTGCCCAGGCCAAGGGCGCGCGTGAGGCTGCCGGAGGTTTCGCCTACGGTGGGATACCGAAGATTGAGGATAATGTCGCAGGCCCCCATGTATTCCACGAAATCTTCAATGGGCGCGAAGCCAATGACACGAACGTGTTCGCTAAGACCAAGGGTGCGAATCAGTTGAGCGACGGGAAATTCGGGATGAGGTTCGCCCACCAGAATCATACGTACGCGTGAATCGAGGCGCACGAGGCGGCGCAGAGCACGCAGCGATTCCGCGATCCGCTTGTAGGGCTTGATGTAGCCAAAGGCACCGATCAGCGGCGTGGTTTCATCAATGCCCAGCTGGTGGCGGGTAGCCAGGCGGTTGGTTTTGGGAATCCACGCACCATGCGGAATAGTGGCGATGGGACCGGCAAATCCCTGCTGACGCATCTGCCGGGCCACGAAATCACTATGCACAACCAGACCACGGGCGGATTGCAACAGGCGGCACGTCATGGGCAGACCCTCGTAGTCTGGCCCGATCTCGCGCCGGCGGACCCGCTGCGCGAAGGCGAGGGCCACGGCACCGCCGTTGAGTTCGCACTCGGCCATGTAGCCATCCCAATCACCTCGCGTGATGGTAAGGTGGGCCATTAAATGATGGAGATTCGCTTCATGCATCACCACCACGCCTGGATAGCGCAAGGCACTTTCATAGCAGAAATCGTGCCATGGATTATTGCCGATGTGATACAGCGGAATATCAGCCGAAGTGGGGTCGAAAGAGGCTTCCTTCGAGGAATAGATGCGTACCAACGCGTTTTTTTGCAGTTCGCCGGCCAGCGCCCCGGAATAGTCGGCTATGCCGCTCTTTGAAGGCGGCATGGGAGAAAAAAACGCTATCTTCAACGCACTCAGCGGACCAGCTCCATGGAAAAGCGTCCACCGGCCAGAGGGACGCGAATTACCAGGGGCGTGCGTGCGGCGTCGCGGGCAAAGAAGGCCTCAAACTGAATCTCGGAAGAAGGCCCTTTGATGATGCAGTTGACTTTGTCAGAGTCAGTGGGATGCTCGGCCACGGGAATTTTTTGTGCCCCGGCATATTCCAGGCGCGCCTGATACAGACCGCCGAAGAGAAACTGCTGCGCAGCGGGTACACGGCCCTGGCCCAGCTCGCGGCGCGCGAAATAAAGAAGTGCAAGCGCGTCTTTCAGGCACGGGGGTGCGGCCAGAGTACTCTCACCTCCACCGATGGTGGAGCGGGTCACGGTATGGGATGCGGTGTCGATGGTTTCTCGTTCCCGCGCGTGGCGGGAGCCATGTTGGGCGTCCCGTTCAAACAGGGTAGTGCACAAGGCCGGGGTGGTGTTGGAAGTGTAGATATCTTTGACGGGAAAGCCAGGCAGACCGGCATCCAAATTCAGGGTGAACGTCCAGCCGGGTCCATCGGGACGGGCGCGGAGGTGGACTTCACCCAGACTCAGGCCGCTGGGCCAGTTCACCGAATAGGTCAGGTTCTCAGCGGCAAAGGGAAAGCCCTTCAAATCCGCACCCGGAACGACCGGGGAGCAGGCCAGAAGGGCGATGGTCGCAGCAAAAAGACGGCGCATCATGACAGAGCTCATTTTCTATTACCGGTAACCACGGCGGAACGGACGGCGGCGGCAATGGGTGCTTTTGCCTTCACCACCTGCTGGTAAACCTCCAATGTTGCCAGCGCGCTGCGATTCCAGTTGAACAGCGCGGCGCGCTGTAGACCCAGACGTTCCTTGCGCCCGCGAAGTTCCGCATTCAAAAGCAGATCAGCCATGGCGCGGGTCATGCCCTCGACGGAACAGGGATCAAACAGCTGGGCGGCACCATCGGCGACCTCAGGCATGGCGGAAGTGTTGGAGCAGGCCACGGCCCGCCCGCAGGCCATGGCTTCCAAAATGGGCAGACCGAAACCCTCATAGAACGACGGGAAAACGAAGCAATCACAGGCGTTGTAAAGCTGCAGGAGTGCGGAATCCGGTACAAACCCGGTAAAGATGATGCGGCTGGCGATTCCGGATGCTCTGGCCGCTTCGCGAACTTTATGGGTAAACCAGGTGTCTTGACCCGTGAGCACCAGGTTGTGCTTGAGTTGGCGATTTTCAGTGACCAGGCGGGTAAATGCGGCGATGAGGCCAATCAGGTTTTTACGCGGCTGCAGATCGCCCACCGAAAAAACGAAGGGCGCTTCCGATCCGGTGGTTTGCGCCGCCGCGGCTTGCGCCCGGTCGTGGCCGATAACCCGGAAGTCATCACTGGCAGCATTGGGAACTACCGTTACTTTTTCCGGGGGCAGATCGTAGGCTTTGAGAATCTGCCTGCGGGAGAATTCGCTTACCGTCAGAATACGGGCAGCCGATTTCACTGTGCGCGCAACGGTGTGCCGAAGCTGGAAACCGCGCATCCGGGTGAAATATTCGGGGTGTTCCAGAAAGCTGACGTCGTGTACGGTTACGACGATAGGGACTTTGGTGCGAAGAGGCGCTGTGTACTGCACATGCAGCAGGTCAGGGCAATCTTCGCGCACGCGGCGAGCGAGATCCCAACCCAGACGGGCCCACGGACTGCGGGCTACGCGATGGACGCGCACCCTGCCAGGCAACCAGTTTTCAGCTTCCTGTTCGCACACGTAGGCCAGAAACTGGGAATCGCGGTCAAGATCAGTGAACGCCCGCAGTAAACTGCGAATGTAAACTTCATTCCCCGTTAAATGCCTGCCGATAGCGTGAGCGTCGACGGCGTAACGCATTAGTTGTTCTCAGTATAGACGGTGTTTTCCGATGGCAATGACTACTGCCGCGCCCGCCAGCAGCCAAAATATCGCCGGCTCGGGAGCGGTTCCCTGAAACGGGTCGGACCGGCACTGGCCACCGGTGTGATGCGATCGCCCACAGGCCACTGACAGCTTTGCCAAAGAATCTCCTTATTGCATATTGTTACTCGTGGGCATGGTGCTGAAAAAGTGCGTCAAGAGACCGCCACGCCACCTGCCACGTGTAGTTGTCCTCCAGGGTTTGCCTTCCCTGCCGGGCAAGTGTGCTCCTCAGGTCTGCGTCGCTCCGCAGGCGATCCATACCGTCGGTGAACGCCTGCGCCGATTCCGCGAGCAGAATATTGGCGGGAACGGTTGTTTGCAGGCCCTCAGCCGCCAGCGGGGTGGCGATGACCGGTCGCCCGGCCTGCCACGCTTCCAGAATCTTCAGCCGGGTACCGCTGCCAATGCGCAGTGGCGCGAGCACGATTTGCGCGTGGGCGATTTCGGCCAGGGCATTTTCCACGGGGCCAGTCACTTCGATGGAACTGTCGGCTGCAATCAGGTGCTGAATGAACTCCGCGCCACGCCCCACCAGGCGCAGGCGCAGCGACGGGTGGCGTCGGCGAACTTCGGGCCAGATTTCGCGGGTAAGGAAGTCAACGGCATCAATGTTCGGATGGTATTCAAAATTTCCGCTGAAAACCGCCAGATTTTCGTCGACGGCCACAACAGGGAGTGGTGCAGCCGGAAGCGCGTTGGGATAGACGATGACCTTGGCACCGGGTGCGATGCCACGGATGGATTCTGCATCGCGCTGCGAAGTTGTCGCCACGAAGGAGTACCGTGGCGCGAACTCCGCCTCCAACCGCCGCATGGCTGTGGCAAATCGTCGATGGCCTGCCGCAACCAGGGGTCCACTCACTGCCGCCGCGCGTTGATGGAGTACCGATTCGATGTTGTGCATGTCGAGCAGCGTGCGGTCGCAGACCTCGGCCAGCAGAGGGAGGTAAGGCGCGCACCAGGAGTGCTCAACGATACCGAAGTCGTAGCGCCTGCCGCGCAGTGCCTCGCGGACCTCTGCGTCGTGACCAGATAAGCGATCCACCAGCGGGGGAACGCCGCAGGCAGCGCGGAACGCATTGCGGCGCCAGCGGGCCAGGGCACTGTGGCTATGCGCGGGCAAGGGGATAACTTTCATGGAACGCACCAGCCCGGGCGGAAGTTGGGCTGGTTGTCCACTGGAGGAGAACAGGATTAAATCAACCTCGGCAAAACGCGCGAAGTAGTTGACGATAGAGGCCGTACGCAACGCTCCGCCGCCGTTCAGGGGATACGGAGGTTCGGGGCAGAGTATGACCACTTTCATACGCGGGCGATCTCCGCATAGATGGCACGGGTTTCAGTGGCGGTCCGGGACCAGGAGAAAGCCGTAGCGCGCTTTCGCCCTGCGTCCGACAGACGTGCGCGCAGTTCAGGCTGCACGGCAATGGCAGACATGGCACCGGCCATCTCGCCAACGGTGGAGGAATGAATCGCGGTTCCGCTGGAAATCTCCATCACGGCCGGATCGCGCGAGGTAATGACGGGGCATCCGCATTGCATGGCCTCGAGGACCGGCAGGCCGAAACCTTCATACAGGGTAGGGTAAACGAAAGCCAGCGCAGAGGAGATGAGGCCGGGGAGTGACTCGTCTGAAACCTCTCCCAACAAGCGTAGACCCGGTTCAGGCGGCAGGGGAACAAAGTCCTCGCGCATGCGGCCTGCGAGCCAGAGCTCGGCACCGCTGGTTGCGCGGGAAGCACGCCAGGCCTGCACCAGCGCGGGAATATTCTTGCGCGGCTCCAGAGTGGCGACGCACAGAAAGTAGGGCGGCGCGAGTGAGCGTTCGACCGGTCGAAACATAGCCGCAGCCGCAAGCGGAACGGCGCGGACCTTTTCCGGGGCGACTCCAAACCGGGAGATGATTTCGCGGCGGATCGCCTCACTCACCGTGACGATGAGGCGGGCGCGACCAAGGCGCACCAGCCAGGGCGTTCGGCGTCGCACGCGATCGGCCGCGTGATGCCAGGCTGCATCACGCCACGGAGACAGGTCATGGATGGTGAGCAGCGAGGGAGTTCGCCCTACCCATGGAACTTCAAAGTTGGTGCCATGGAAAACCGACGCATTGCTGTCGCGGATGGCGGAGCGCACACCGTTCAACCACCAACGTCCGGGACCGGGAGTAGCGAGCGCCGTAAGGTTACGCGGGGCTGCGGCGGGACAGGAAAAAGCCTGGTTCGACATCAACACGAATTGATCTTGAGGGAAGCCGTGCGCCAGAGCCAGAGAGAGTTCCGTGACGTAGCGGTGGAGGCCACCGGAGGTGAGGCTAAGCGGAGTGGCGTCGAGCGCGGCGATCACGGTGTGAGGCTACTTGTGCTGCAGTTCCCAATCGTAATTGAGGCGCTTGTCATTGTGTGGAATCCGGCCCTCATCTTTGGGATTGTAGAAGCAGTCGGTCGCGTAAATCAACATTGCCGGACCGTTACCGACCACCTTGTAGCCGTGCGCCACGCCGGGCGGAATCAGAATTTGCCAGGAGCGGAGATTGCCCACGTAGAGCGTATTGCAGCGGCCAAAGGTCTCCGCTTCCGGGCGCAGATCGATGAGCGCCACCTGAAACATTCCCATTGCCGGAGTCCAGCAATCGGTCTGATGGCGGTGATGGTGAAAGGCCTTGATGATACCGGGGTAGTTGAGCGCGGCAGAGATCTGGGTGGTCTCCGCGGGGAACGCGGCCGCAAGTCCAAGACCCATGCGCTGTACTTCCAGAAAGTAACCACGGTCATCGGGCCAGACGGCGAAGGGCGCGCACTTGACGCCGGTGATGAGAGAAGCAGAATCGGGCGACAGAATGACGTCGCCAATGCCGTGTTCGCGTTCGGGGAGTTCGATCATTCCGAAGTGGAACCCCCGAAAGTTTGCCGCACCAGGTTGGCGGCGCGGAGCAGGGATTCGAAGGTGCCGGCGTCGGTCCACCAGCCATCCAGGAAGGAGTAGCTCATGGTGCCTTCCTGAATATAAGCATTGTTGACGTCGGTGATTTCGAGTTCGTTGCGATGCGATGGTTTACAGGTGCGCACTTTATCGAACACGGTTTCATCGTACATGTAGATGCCCGTGACGGCGAAGCGTGATTTCGGCTTGGCCGGCTTCTCTTCGATGCCGATAATTTTGTCGCCTGAGAACTCGGCCACGCCGAAGCGTTCGGCATCTTCCACTTCCTTCAGAAGGATGCGGGCGCCCGACGGCTGTTGGGCAAAAGCCTCGGCCGCTTCGCGGATATTCTTCTCGATGATATTGTCGCCGAGGATGACACAGATGCGCTCGCCATCGGCGAAGTGCTCACACAGACTGAGGGCTTCGGCGATACCGCCTTCTCCCTCCTGGTAGGTGTAGGCGATATGCTTCAGCCCAAACTCCCTGCCGTTGGCCAAAAGCCTGAGGAAGTCGCCGGAATTCTTGCCACCGGTGACTACCATGATGTCGGAAATACCCGCGTCGACAAGCGTCTGGATCGGGTAGTAGATCATCGGCTTGTCGTAGATGGGGAGCAGGTGTTTATTGGTTATCTTGGTGAGGGGGAAGAGCCTGCTGCCCGTTCCGCCGGCAAGGACGATACCTTTCATACGAATCCATAGGATACTGGTCTGCTATGGACCGTTACAACTGGAGTACGATTCCCCTGGAACAGATGAACCCGAAGACCACCCGCCAGGTGATCCATACGGAGACGATGAGCATCTCGCAAATCGGGGTGCAGCAGGGCTATGTTGTGCCTGTTCATCATCACGTAAACGAGCAGGTGACGATGGTGAAAACCGGTCGCGTACGGTTCTTCATCGACGGCATTGCGGCGGAGATGGGGCCGGGCGATGTGATCCGTGTGCCTTCCAGCGCACCGCATTATCTGGAGGCACTGGAGGACGCCACGCTGACGGAATTGTTTTCGCCGCGCCGCGAAGACTGGATCACGGGCGACGACGCCTATTTGCGCAAGGGGTAAAATTTGAAGGCTCACCAGCCGACGGCGTAGCCGGTGCGTCTCGGGTCGGCACCGGCGGTCATGGTTCCCGTTGCCGGGTCAATGATAATGGCCTGCATGCCACCTACGGCGGCGGTGAAGTCTGAGGTAATCGCCAGATGATGACCCATGGCCTGAAGGGCTTTGAGCGACGCTGCGGGCACGCGATTTTCGATGGTGACGGAGATTTCCGAGCCAGGTTTATAGAAGTTGGGTTTTGCGTCGAGAGCGAAGCGTGGCGATTCCACGGCCTGTTGCACGGGCAGGTGGAAGTCGAGCACGTTGACCAGCATTTGGAATTCGGTCTGGCCGATGGTTTCACCCCCGGGCGTGCCGTAAGCCATGAACAACTTGCCATCTTTCAGAACAATGGACGGGGAATTGTTGAGCAACGGGATCTGACCGCCGCGGACGTAGTTCACGTTGTCGGGATACGGTGAACTGGAGCCGAGGCGCATGCCGTTGTTGAGCAGCAGGCCGGTGTTGCCCACCACAACGCCGGCGCCGAAGCCGCCACCAAGAGTGGGCGTGCAGGAAACCGCGTTGCCAAATTGATCGACGATGGAAAAGCTGGTGGTATCGCGCTCGGTTTCATAGTTATCCGGGAAAGGTTTGCGGAGGCCGGCGAAGAGCGCGGGGGAAGAAGGCGGCGCGGGGGAGGGGTCACCCCAGGTGGGATAGGCACCCGCTTTTGAAGGATCGATCAGCTTGCGGCGTGTGTCGGCGTAGGCTTTGGAAAGCAGGCTCTCGACGGGGATTTTGGTAAATTTCGGATCGGCGACATAGTGGTAAATGTCGGTCTTGCTGACTTTGATGGCCTCAATCATAAGGTGCAGTGCTTCAGGGCTACCGACGCCGAGTTTCGCCAGATCGAAGCCTTCAATCAGATTCAATGCCATTTCGAGCTCGAAGCCGCCGCGGGAACTGGCGGGGCTGCTGAAAACGTCATAGCCGCGATAGCTGATGTGCAGCGGTTCCAGCCATTGCGGCTTGTAGGCGGCCAGATCGGCGGCAACCATGGCACCGTGGTTCTGCTTGAAGAAGCGATCGAACTCCTGGGCGATGTCGCCTTTGTAGAAACGGTCAAAAGCGGCATCGATGGCGGCAGAGCGGGACTTGCCGGCTTGCAGCGCGGCGGTTTCGGCTTCCACAGTTTTGCGGAGGGTGGCGGCGAGATCAACGTTCTTCCAGAGTTCGCCGGGTTTGGGGGCTTTGCCGCCGGGCAGGAATATATTGGCGGTAGTGGGAAATGCGGCGAGGCGGGTCTTCGCTCGTTCAATAGCAACGGAGAGTGATGCGTCAATAGGGTATCCATTGGCGGCGTAGTCGATGGCCGGGGCAAAGGTCTGCGCGGCGCTCATGGTGCCGAAACGCTGCAAAGCGGCGAGGTAGCCGCCGAAGTTGCCGGGGACGATTCCGGCGTTGATGCCCCAGTCCAGAGTCTCCGGCGTCATCTTTGAGCCGTCGATGGCTTTGGGCGCGGCACCGGCCATAGAGAGCGCGTAGACCTTGCCGGTTTTCTTTTCGTAGATGGTCATGAAGCCGTTGCCACCGACGCCGTTCATCTGCGGCTCCATCATGTTGAGTGCAGCACCCACGGCTGCGGCGGCATCCATGGCGTTGCCGCCTTTCATCAAAATCTGCAGGCCGGCCATGGCAGCGAGCGGATGTCCGGCGGTAACGAGGCCGTGAACGCCGGGGACAGCGGGGCGATGGGCAGTCAGATTGCGGCCGCGGGTTGCGCCGCCATCGGGATCCTGGGCGTAAATGAAGATCGCGGTGAGTGCGACAGTCAATCCGGCGAATGCGAGTTTCCTATTTTGCATTGGGGCCACCTTTGTGAAGGATTCCATCTTTCATGACGACGAGGACGTCTTTTAGAGCAACAACGTCATAGAGAGGATTTCCCTTCACTACGATTATGTCGGCCAACTTGCCGGGTTCGATGGTGCCTATGTCGCGGCCCTTGCCGATAATCCGTGCGTTGACGCGGGTGAGCGCGTTGATGGTCTTGATGGGAGAAAGGCCGTTATCGGTGAAGACCTTGGCTTCGCGCCAAAGCGCGTCGCTGTGGAAGTTCAGGGGCGTGCCGTTATCGGTACCCATGCCGATGACGGCACCAGACTTGATCCACTGCCTGACCGATTCTTCTCTGTAAAGCATCTGGCGGTCGGTGGTCTGAAAGTAAGGCAGGCGGTGGAAACCCTCAAAGGAATCGGCGATTTCGGCCCAGAGATCAGGCGGGAACTGGGCTTTGAGTTCCGGGTCGTCGAGACGTTCGGGGAAGTTCACGGTATCGGGGTAAATCCAGACCCGATGGGCGGCGGTGGGAACCACCGGACGGCCGCTATCGGCAATCTGATGCACAAGATCGGGGCTGTAGGCGGGATAACCGCCGGACCCGACGTGTTGCAGAACATCCACGCCCGCCCTCAGGGCGTCGCGCGTGGCCTGTTCTTCGTAGAGGTGGGCGTGAACGGGAATGCGCTTTGCGTGGGCGACATCGACGATGGCCTTGAGCTGTTCGTAGTCGAGGCCACCCTGGGCCTTGATGAGATCGACACCGCCGGCGATGTTGGCTTCGGCGGCCTTGCCGGCTTCGGCCGCGCCCTTCACTTTGATCTGCATTTGGGGCGGGAAGATGGCGTATTCGTTGATGATCCAGGGACCGCTCATCAGCATACGGGGGCCGGGAATCTGATTCTTATTGATGCGGTCGCGAACGCTGATACTTTCCTTGAGCGGGGAACCCAGATCGACCGCGGTGGTGATGCCGGCCATCAGTAACTGTTTGGCCGAGAGGTCCATTACTTTTTCCATGGGCCACTGGTCTTTGTGCTCATCCAGCCACTTGAACCAGCGGTTGTAATCACCGTGGCCCAGGATGACCAGATGCGCGTGCAATTCGATCATGCCGGGCATCATGGTCTGGCCGGTGGTGTCAACGATAGTGGTGCCGGCGGGAATTTTTACGTCTTCCGAGCGACCCACCTGCACAATACGATTGCCTTCCACCAGAACGGTGGCGTGATGAATGGGTGGAACTTCGTAGCCATCCAGCAGCATGCCGCCGGTGAAGGCGACGCGGCGCGGTGTTTGCGCGCAGAGTGAAGCAGCGATTGTGATGAAGAGGAGAAGACGTTTCATATTGAAAAGGCCAGCAGAGTTGGTTCGGCACCGTCGCCACCCACAGCGATGACGACATATTGTTTGTTGCCGATGGTGTACGTCATCGGCGTACCGGTAGTGCGGAAACCGGGTGTAAGGTAGACCCAGAGGTCTTCGCCGGTCTTCTTATCGATGGCGTGGACGGCTTCATCACCGCCACCAACGAAGAGCAGGCCGCCTTTGGTGACGATGAGGCCCGAGGTGCCGACGGCTCCGAGTTTGGCGGGAAGCTTTGCGCCTGCAAGGGCGGGATTTCTGCGCAGAGCTGCGTCGTCGCCGAATGGTTTCTGGTAGAGCAGGGTGCCGCGGTTGAGGTCCAGAGCACTGAGAAAGCCGTAGGGTGGTTTGAGGATGGGAATGTTGCCGTGGATGTTGTAGCGTCCGCCGCCTGCCGCATTGGCAATCGGTTCCACGTTGCCGTCTTTATCCGCGATACGGGGCTTAACGATGATGCCGTTGGCGTTGACCTTGAGGTAGACAATGCCGGTCTCGGGGTCGAAACCGCCGGCGGCCCAATCGGCACCGCCAATGGTGGAGGGGCGCATCAGAGTGCCTTCCATACTGGGCGGTGTGAAAAGCGGACCAAGGCGCAACTTCTTCATTTCTGCGAGGGACTCTTCTTTGATGGCGGGAGTGAGGTCATTGGCATCGGCGAGCGTGACACCCTGGGGGGCGAAGGCAGGCGGTTTGGTGGGGAAGGGCTGGGTGGGCCAGGACTTTTCGCCGCGCACGTCGGAGACCGGTACAGGCCGTTCTTCGATGGGCCAGACGGGTTTGCCCGTGACGCGGTCGAAGACGAAAGCGAAGCCTTGTTTGGTGAGTTGAACGACGGCGTCGATTTTCTTTCCATCCACGTTGATGGTGACGAGCATGGGCGGGCCGGGATTGTCGTAATCCCAGAGGCCGTGGTGAACGGTCTGGAAATGCCACTTGCGCAGGCCGGTTGTGGCATCAAGGCAAACCACGGAATCGGCGAAGAGATTGGAACCCAGGCGGCGTCCACCCCAGTAATCGTTACTGGGAGTGCTGAGGGGAAGATAGACGAGGCCGCGTTCGACATCGAGCGAGATGGGTGCCCAGACGTTGGTGTGGCCGGTGTAGTTGTTGGAGCCATTCTCCCAGGTATCGGCACCGAATTCACCATCGCGCGGGACGGTGTTGAAGGTCCAGACGAGTTTGCCGGTGCGGGCGTTGTAGGCGTGAACGTCGCCGGGAGGATCTTTGGGATAGATAAGGCGGTCGGCCACGCCGTTGCCGGCGATGATGAGGTCTTTGTAGACCACGACAGGTGAGGTGTTGGTGAAGTTTTTAGGATTCACGTCCCAGCGGGCGCCGGTGAGAAGGTTGACAACGCCGTTGTCGCCGAATTCCCGAACGGGGGTGCCGGTGGCGGCGTCGAGTTGGATGAGCCGGGTGCGGGAGTTCATGAGGATGCGCAACTTGCCGGTAGCGCTATCCTTCCATGCCGCGACGCCGCGATGAACGAAGCCGGTGCCGTTGGGAACCTGACCATCGTCAAAGGCGCGCGGGTCATATTTCCATTTTTCCTTGCCGGTGGCAGCGTCCATGGCGACGACGCGGTTGTAAGAGGTGGAGAAGTAGAGGGTGCCGCCGATCATGAGGGGCGTGGTTTCGAACTGACCGGGGGAAACGCCAGCTTCTTTCATGGGAACTTCGCCGCTCTTCCATTGCCAGGCGAGTTTGAGGTTCTTGACGTTGGCGGTGTTGATGCCGGTGAGCGTGGAGTACTTGTTGTTGCCGGAGTCTCCGCCAGCGGCCTGCCATTCGGTGTTCGGGGGATCGGCGGAATGGAGAGCGACGGTGCCGGCGAGTAGCAGCAGGATGAGGGGTAATGAGGCGAAGCGTTTCATGCGATTTGGATTGTGAGGATGTTGTGAGGACGATGATATCGCTTGCGATAGGCCGGTGCCAGCGGAGGGGCGGGAAAATGGCGTGGCTGCCGATCTAAAGCGGGTCCATCACTCGGCCACGCGCACTCGGCCACGCGGGCCGAAGCCGAACTGCGTATGGAAGAACTCGCTATAAAGTGGGATAAAGTTTGTCCGATAGTGAGCCGGTGTGGCACGTTCATCGCTCGCGCCGGCAGCGTCTTCGTCAGCGAACCGCGCAACTGCGTCGGCCCATTCGCCAGGCTGGGACGATCAAATCAAACGACTTGCCCACCCGCGGCGCGGACGAAACCGGTTCGGCGATCCTGCCCCTGGGCAAGGCCTGTTTCCAGGGTGGTCGCTCCAAACCAGTACGAGTGGGTCACTCTTGCCGGGCACCGAAGTTCACCGAGGTGGAATCAACCGGTTGCTCCTTATATACTCACCCAATAAGGACCCTGACATGCGCCTCGTCAAACTCTTCGCTATCCTCGCGCTGGCGACCACCGCCGCATTGGCTCAACCCAAAATCACTCCGGAAAAAGAAGCTTCCATCAAGGCCGACCTCACTGGTCGCATTGATGGCATGAAGAAGCAGGCGCAGGTCATGGTCGACAGCGTCTTCAGTTTCGGCGAACTCGGCTTTCAGGAGTATGAGACCTCGAAGTACCTGACCGGAATCCTGGAAAAAGAAGGCTTCAGAATTGAGCGCGGTGTGGCCGGAATTCCCACAGCTTTTATCGCGACCTGGGGCTCGGGCAAGCCGGTCATCGCGTTGGGCTCTGATATCGACGATATTCCGCAGGCATCTCAAAAGCCCGGTATTCCGTGGCATGAGCCGATGATCGACGGCGCACCCGGCCACGGTGAAGGCCACAACTCCGGTATGCCGCTGCAGATTCTCGCCTCGTTGGCCGTCAAGCAGGTCATGGAGCGCGAGCACCTGCAGGGCACCCTCAAGCTCTGGCCGGGCGTGGCCGAAGAACTGGTGGGCACCAAGGCCCATTACATTCGCGCCGGAATGTTTAAGGACGTGGATATTTGCTTGTTCGCACACGTGGGGAACAATTTGGGAGTCTCGGTTGGCCCCACCACAGGCAGCGGTCTGGTTTCGGTGGAATACATGTTCAAGGGCGAGAGCGCCCATGCGGCGGGCGCGCCGTGGCGTGGCAAAAGTGCGCTGGATGCAGTGGAACTCATGGATGTGGGTTGGCAATTCCGGCGGGAACATCTGCGCCTGGCCACGCGCATCCACTCCGTCATCACCAACGGCGGCGATCAGCCGAATGTTGTGCCGCCCAATGCATCCATCTGGTACTACTACCGCGAAATGGATTACGACCACATCATGAACCTGTGGCGCATCGGCGAAAACATGTCGCAGGCGGCGACGTTGATGACCGACACTACTGTCACCACGCGTATGTTGGGTACCGCCTGGCCGGGGCACTTCAATGTGCCGATTGGCGAGGCGATGTACGAGAACATCAAAAAGGTCGGGCTGCCGCAGTGGTCCGATGCTGACCAGCAACTGGCGCGGGCTTTCCAGAAAGAGATGAAGGTGCCCACGCGCGGTCTGGCTGCCACTATTGGCCCGATGCGGCGCGGATTGAATCCGAATGAGGGCGAGGGTGGAGAAGATGGCGGGCCACAGCCCACGGGCGGCCCTTCCGACGATATCGGTGACATCTCATGGAACGTGCCAACCGTGACGCTCAGTTACCCCTCGAATATTCCCGGAGGCCCAGGTCACAACTGGGCCAACGCGGTCTCCATGGCGACGCCCATCGCCCACAAAGGCGTGGTGCAGGGCGCAAAGGTGCAGGCGATGACCATCCTCGATATTCTGCTTCACCCGGAACTGGTGGCGAAGGCGAAGGACTATTTCAACAATGTACAGACGAAGGATGTGAAGTACAAGAGCTTTCTGCGTCCCGACGACAAGCCAGCCACGTGGCTCAACGAGAAGATCATGGAGAAGTACCGACCGGAGATGAAGAAGTTCTACTACGATTCTTCAAAGTACGATACCTACCTGGAACAACTGGGAATCAAGTACCCGACCGTGACCAAATAGCTCTTATGCGAAACAAAATCACAGTAGTTGGTGCCGGCAATGTGGGCGCGAATTGTGCGGTTTGGGCCGCGAAGAAAGAACTCGGCGATGTCGTGCTGGTGGATATTGTCGAAGGCGTTCCCCAGGGCAAGAGTCTCGACCTGCTGCAGGCCGGACCCGTGGAGCAGTTCGATGTCTCGGTGACCGGGGCCAACGACTACGCGCCTACGGCCAATTCCGATATCGTGATTATCACCGCCGGGTTTCCGCGCCTGCCGGGCATGACGCGGGACGATCTGCTGGTGAAGAATTTTGAGGTAGTGAAGGCGGCCACGGAACAGTCGGTGGCAATGTCGCCCAACGCAATTCTGATTGTGGTGACCAATCCTTTGGATGCCATGGCACAGGCGGCGTATTGGGTCTCGAAATTTCCGAAGAATCGCGTGATTGGAATGGCCGGAGTGCTGGATTCCGCCCGTTTCCGCACCTTCATCGCGCAGGAGCTCAACGTCTCGGTCAATAATGTCACGGCTGTGGTGCTGGGTGGTCACGGTGACACCATGGTGCCCCTGGTGCGGCTTTCCAGCGTCGCAGGCATTCCGCTGACCGATTTGATTCCGCCAGATCGGCTCAGCGCGATTGTGGAGCGCACGCGCAATGGCGGCACGGAAATCGTGAAGCACCTGAAGTCTGGCGGCGCTTATTACACGCCGGCAGCGGCGGCAATAGAGATGGCCGATTCCATTCTCAATGACAAGAAGAAAGTACTGCCCTGCGCGGCATATCTGGAGGGTGAATACGGAATCAACGGCCTTTACGTCGGCGTGCTCTGCAAACTGGGAGCGGCTGGCCTGGAGCAAATCTACGAGATCAAACTGAACGAGCCTGAACTTGCGGCGTTACAAAAAAGTGCGCGCGCTGTGCAGGAGTTGGTGGACGTCATGCGCGTCCGCATGTAATACAGCTCGAGCCACGCCGGGTCTGCTCGACAAGATTGCGGCGCAGACGCCTTTCTGGTTCAAGACCCGTACGCATCTACAAAGATCGCATCGCAAACGGCCCTCGCCGTGCTGCCCACTTGGTCTAACCTCTGCACGGCAGAGTTAAATCAAGAACAGGCAGACAAGTGATGAAAACAAAAGCAACAGGTCTTCGGGTAATTGCGCTCGCATTCGCAATCGGTGCAATCGGTGCAATCGCCCAGCAGAATCAGGTCCAGGCGCCGATGGCTGCGGGCATGAAGATGGACGACATGGCCGATCACAAGCAGATGATGGCCATGCACGAACAGATGATGGCTGAAATGCAAGCCATGGACGCAAAGATGGATCAGAAGGTCGCGGCGATGAACGCGTCGAAGGGCAACGCCAAGACCAACGCGATCGCCGACGTTATCAACGAGATGGTCTCGCAGCAAAAACAGATGGCGGCTAAAATGGCCGGCATGCACGGCCAGATGATGGAACACATGGAGCACCCCGATGGAGCCATGAAGGGGATGGAGAAGAAATGACTACAAGCGCCGACATAAACTCTGAGAACGTCAGCGGACCCACAGGCGGTCGCAGAGAATACGTCTGCCCAATGCACCCGGAGGTTGTCCGCACCGGGCCGGGGAGCTGTCCGATCTGCGGAATGGCGTTGGAACCCCGTGTGGCGACGGCAAACGCCGAGGAGGATCCCGAACTCAAGGACATGCAGCGGCGATTCCGGACGGGGGTTACTCTGACGGTTCCGGTACTAATCTCGGCCATGGGGGCAAACATTCCGGGGCGTCCCCTGGAGCAACTGGCCGCACCGACTACATGGACTTGGTTTGAGCTGATCCTTTCGACACCCGTAATACTGTGGGGCGGATGGCCCTTCTTCGTCCGTGGCTGGCAGTCCCTGGTGAACCGGAGCCTGAATATGTTCACCCTGATTGCGCTGGGTGTGGGCGCGTCATACGGGTACAGCCTCGTCGCGGCCTTATTTCCAAACATCTTTCCAGACTCGTTTCGCAATCAAGCGGGTGGCGTCGCAATCTACTTCGAGGCGGCTGCGGTAATTGTGACGCTGGTGCTGCTCGGGCAGGTACTGGAGTTGAAGGCTCGCAGTCAGACGGGCGCGGCAATCCAGGCATTACTGGGACTGGCACCGAAGACGGCCCGTTTGCTGCACGAAGATGGCCGGGAGGTGGATGTCCCCCTGGATCAGGTGAGGGCTGGAGACAGGCTTCGGGTTCGGCCCGGCGAGAAAATTCCCGTCGATGGAGCGGTCGTCGACGGCGGGAGCAGCGTGGACGAGTCGATGGTCACCGGCGAGGCAATTCCGGTAGAGAAAAAGGCGGGTGATCGCGTGACGGGAGCCACGGTCAACGGGACCGGGTCGCTCGTCATGCGCGCGGAGCGCGTGGGCGCAGACACGATGCTGGCGCAGATCGTGCGGATGGTCTCGGAAGCGCAGCGGAGCCGCGCTCCGATTCAGAAACTGGCCGATCTGGTGGCAGGCTACTTTGTGCCGGCTGTGGTTGGTACCGCCGTGATTACCTTTGCGGTTTGGGCCACTCTCGGCCCTGCGCCCCGCATGGCGCATGCGCTGATCAACGCGGTGGCCGTGCTGATTGTTGCCTGCCCCTGCGCGCTGGGGCTGGCAACGCCGATGTCGATCATGGTGGCGATGGGTAAGGGGGCAACCACAGGAGTGCTGTTCAAAAACGCCGAGGCTATCGAGTTCCTGCGAAAAGTGGATACGCTGGTAGTGGATAAAACCGGCACGCTGACCGAGGGCAAACCGAAGCTGGTCAGCATTCAACCGGCTTCCGGCTTCGATGAAGCACAGTTGCTGCGGCTGGCGGCCAGTCTGGAGCGCGCCAGTGAGCATCCACTGGCTGCGGCAATTGTGACGGGCGCGGAGGAACGCAAGATCCAGCTTGTACAGGCGGAAGGATTCGAGTCAGTGACAGGCAAAGGTGTGAAGGCGCGCATCGAAGGCAAACGGGTGGAGCTGGGCAACCAAAAACTGATGGAGGATGCGGGCGTGGCAGCAGGGCCGCTGCTGGCCGCAGCGGAAGCATTGCGCACCGACGGCCAGACAGTCATGTTCGTCGCAGTGGACGGCAAGGCCGCGGGCCTGCTGGGCGTCGCTGATCCCATCAAGGAAACGACATTGGAAGCGATTCGCCAGCTTCGCGAGCAGAAGATTCGGGTTGTGATGCTGACAGGCGACAGCCGCACTACGGCGGCGGCGGTGGCGCGCAAGCTGGGTATCGATGACGTGATCGCGGAAGTCCTCCCGGAAGACAAAAGCAAGCAGGTCAAGCAACTTCAGGAGCAGGGGCATTTTGTGGCCATGGCGGGTGACGGGATCAACGATGCTCCGGCGCTGGCTCAGGCACAGGTCGGGATCGCGATGGGCACCGGCACCGACGTGGCCATGCAAAGCGCAGGAGTGACACTGGTAAAAGGCGACCTGCGCGGCATCCTCCGCGCGCGGTTGCTGAGCCAGGCAACCATGAACAATATCAGGCAGAATCTCTTCTTTGCTTTCATCTACAATGCTTTGGGCGTGCCGATTGCGGCGGGAGTGCTGTACCCGTTCTTTGGTTTGCTGCTGAGCCCCATGATTGCGGCAGCCGCGATGAGTTTCAGTTCGGTTTCCGTGGTGTTGAACGCTTTGCGGCTGCGAAGAGTGCGGGTCACTTCCATCTCATGATGGGTTCGCCGCCAGATCGGGCAGGCGGGCTAAAGTATGGCTGATGGAACCCGCACTGGAAAAGCTGCAACGCGAAACATTCGGATATTTTCTCCATGAGACGAATCCCGCGAATGGGCTGGTGATCGACAAGACCGCGCCCACCCGGCCAGCCAGTATCGCCCCCACCGGACTGGCGCTGGCGGCATACCCGGTGGGCGTCGAACGTGGGTTTATGACACGCTCCTCCGCAGTGGAGAGAACATTGAACACGTTGCGGTTTTTCTGGAACAGTCCGCAAGGCCCCGAACCGTACACGACTGGTTATCGCGGATTTTACTATCATTTTCCCGGTATGCAGACCGGCCGGCGGGTCTGGCAATGCGGACTGTCAACGGTGGACAGCGCATTTCTGCTGGCGGGCGCGCTGGCGGCGGCGCCCTATTTTGACGCGGAGACTGCGGACGAGCAGGAAATCCGCACTCTCGCCGACGCCCTCTACCGTCGCGCGGACTGGCAATGGGCACAGGATCAGGGTGCAACGGTTACTCACGGCTGGAAACCGGAAAGCGGGTTTCTGAAATACCGGTGGGAAGGCTATGATGAGGCGCTGCTGCTGTATGTGCTGGGGCTGGGTTCTCCGACTTATCCGCTGCCCGTGAGCAGCTACGCAGCGTGGGCTTCCACATACCGGTGGGAACGGTGTTACGGATATGAGTATCTTTATGCCGGATCGTTGTTCACCCACCAGCTCTCGCACGTGTGGATCGATTTTCGGGGCATTCAGGATGCCTTCATGCGCGAGAAGGGTATCGACTATTTCGAGAACAGCCGGCGCGCGACTTATGCGCAACAACAATACGCAATTACAAACCCGCTCAAACTAGCCGGCTACGCCGCATGCTGTTGGGGAATTTCGGCAAGCGAGGGGCCCGGCCCCGAAACCCTCAAAGTAGAGGGTATCGAGCGGCAGTTCTTCGATTACATCGCCCGCGGCGTGCCCTACGGGCCCGACGACGGTACGCTCGCGCCCTTTGCGGTGGCGGCGTCACTCCCGTTCGCACCGGAAATCGTGCTGTTCGCGCTTGACCATTGTATTCACCAGGCCAAGTTGACTCAGTTCAATTCCTACGGATTCAAAGCCTCTTTTAACCCGAGCCATCCGGGGGTGCCAGGCAATCCTTATGGCTATTGGGTATCGCCGTGGCACTTTGGCCTGAATCAGGGGCCGATTGTATTGATGATCGAAAACTACCGATCCGGATTGTTGTGGCGATTGATGCGGAACTGCCCTTACATCATCCGTGGTTTACGGCAGGCAGGTTTTGGCGGGGGTTGGTTATGAAGCTGGTCCAGGATGCGTCAGATGGCGCTGTGCTGCGCGGGTAATGGCGCAGGACGTGTAGCTGCGGCGAAAGTTTCGCGCTGAGTCCGTGGGACGCTCTTTGGCCAGGTGCGGTTGATCGTGCATCGTCATCCATGCCGAAAGGACTCGGCGTGCCAAATAAACCGAAGCCAGATGTGAACTGATACAACTTCTGCCAAGCTCGTGAAGGGTGGGCCTTCAGGTTACGGGCTGAATCAGGGGCCGATTGTATTGATGATCGAAAACTACCGATCGGATTGTTGTGGCGATTCATGCGGAAGTTACCCTGCATTATCCGAAGTCTACGGCAGGCTGGTTTTGGCGGGGGCTGGGTATGAGTGCAATTTGACGATATGCCGTCACTGTCGACATGTGGTCACGGTGAAGGATGAGTTCGCCAGCTCGGCCAAGCCGTAGAAATGGGTATGCACGGCAAACGGCAGGCGCTGAGGCCGTGTTTGCGTTTTTGGGGCTTGGCGTGCTGTCTTAAAGTTTGTCGTAGCAACAAAACGAAGGAGACAATGAGCATGAAGAATGCAACAGCAGCGAAAGCAGTCGTGAAAGATCTTGTGTGCGGCATGGACGTGGAAACAGCTGCCGCAGCTGAGGAAACCTCTCATGAAGGACACACATATTACTTTTGCAGTCTCAAATGCAAGAGCAAGTTTGATCTCACTCCGGAGCATTATCTGAATAAGTCCGTGGCATCGCAGCCGAAGGGCGGTGGCTGCTGTAGTTAATCGGAAATGGTAACGGCCGCACTGCCGCCTCCGATCAACTACCTATGACTGCAACGCCTCTTTGCCGCGGTTGTGCCCTTGCGTGGCTGATCCTGAGCGCGACCGTCATCATCTGCGTCCCATTCCTTTCCGCTCAGCGGATGGACACTCCGCTTAGCCTGGAGGCGGCGGTGGCCTACGCCCGGCAGCACAGCCCACGCCTGTCCGCAAAGAGACAAACCGTCATAACCGGGCAGGCAACCATCGCCACCGCAAGGGCGGAGCGTTTGCCGCGTGTCACCCTGGGCGCAGCGGCTCGCGCATCGAGCCAGGCGACAGAAACCGCTATGGGCTTCCCTTCCACTCAATTGGCAGACATTCCCGACGGCCAGCCATCCCGGAGAGGGCATCTGAATGCAGACATCCGCGCCACAATCCCTGTATATACCGGCGGGCGGATACGGTCGGCAATAAACCTCGCACAAGCCCAGCGCGATTTGGCCGAGGTCAACGTGCTCGATGTCGAGCGCGGCCTCGATTTCGACGTCACAAGTACTTACGCCAACCTGGTTCAACTGGATCGGGACATTGAGGCAGCGCGGGAATCCGTCAAAGCTCTGACCGAAAGCCGCCGCGTCGTGGCGCAGATGCTGGACGAAGGGAAAATCGCGCGCGTGGATCTTCTGAAAGTGGATACCCGCCTTGCGGACGTGCAGGACACGGCGATTGAGTTCCGAAACGCACGCGAGATTCAAACGGGACAGTTCAACGCGCTCCTTGGCCGTCCAGTCGATACCCCGGTAATTGTGGAAACGACGCTGCCACAGGCTACGGGACATCTGTCTTTGGCCCAGGTGTCTCAGATTGCAGACACAGGGAGCACGAAAAACCAGATCGCCCGCGCGGAAGTGACCATCTCGGAGCGCTCCGTCGCAAGGGCGAGGTCCGAACTGCGGCCTTCACTTTCTCTGGTTGGCGATTTGCGGGGCCAGAGCGCCGATCCTTTCGCGGTGTATAAAGGCGGAGTGGTTGCGGGTGCCGTTTTTATGTTTCCCCTTTTCGATCGCACCTTAACGAATCGAATTGAGGAAGCAAAGAGCCGCGAGTTGGAACGACGGGCCGACCTGAAGCAGGTGGAATTCGACGCCACTCAGAGAGCGCGCACCGCCTATCTGCAGACGCAGAATTCACAAGAGCGAATTCGGGCCACTGAGGCTGCCATCGGCTACGCTCGGGAGGCGCTCCGGATTGAACAGGAAAAGCAGCGCTATGGCCGCGGCATTATCGAAACTCTGCTCGATGCGCAGGCGGCGCTCCTGACTTCGGAAGCCCGCTACTATCGGGCGCTGGCCGACTACACGACAGCCACGGCCGCTATCAAACGGGAAACAGGGATTTAAGGAGCACAAATGCCTGGCACCATAACGCAACCGGAAGCGATGGAACAGCCGAAAGCGCTTGAGCCGCCAAAGAAAGCCGAAGCAGGCGACCAACCCGCGCCCGCGAAGGTGAACCAGCCGGACCAGGTAAAGAAAGACGGCAAGCCTGGGAAAGCGGAAGCAGACAACAAATATGGCGGCCTCAGGAAAGCCGGCAAAATCCTCATTTACGTAGTGCTCGTAGTGGCCGCTCTCTTTCTTGTGAAGTACGAATTCTTCACGCCGCCCACGGTTGCGGTTGTTCAGGTGCGGCGACAGGATTACACCGGGGAGCTACAGGGTACCGGCACCATAAACGTCGCTGTGCTGGCGTCTGTGGGAGCAAAGATCCCGGGCCGCATCGAGCGGATGCTGGTCGATGAGGGCGATGTGGTTCACCCTGGGCAGGTGATCGCCACATTGGAAGACACCGATCTGCGTCAGATGCTGCAGAGTTCCCAGGCCCGTGTTGAAGCTTCCCGCATGACGGAACAGGCCGCGCAGGCGATGGAGCTGTCAGCCGGTGCGACGGAACTCTCGGCTCGCGCGACGGAACAGCAGCGCCGCGCAACCGAGTATCAGGCAGGACGGGCGTGGGAGCGGGAGCAGCACCTGGTAGCGGCGGGAGCCGTCAGCCAGGAAGAAGCCGATCAATACCAGGAACGCCAGCGGACAGCTGAAAGCGCGGTGGCAGCCGCGCAGGCCGAAATCGGAGCTGCACATGCGCAGGTTGGAGCTGCCAGCGCGAGAGTGCAGGCCGCGCATTCCGAAATTGCAGCTGCGGAGGCTGACGTCCGGTTGCGTCAGTTCAATCTCTCCCAGACCAGAATCTTCACTTACGTGAGTGGGATCGTCACCGACCGGCCCAGGCGCTCGGGAGATTCGATTGGTTCCGGAGATCCGGTTCTCAGGGTTGCGGATCCCAAAGTGATCCTGGTGGAAGCGTACCTCGACCAGCGGTTTGCAGGCGATGTCAGGACAGGCCAAACGGCAATAGTGACCCTGCGTGGGCGGGAAAAAGAACAGATTGTTGGACGCGTGTATCGAATCCGTCCGCAAGCCGATCCAGCCGCCGAAGAGATGACCGTCGAGATCTCATTCCCACTGCCCCTCGCCAAACTGCAAATTGGTCAATGGGCCGACGTTTATGTGGCTGTCAGCCAGACAAAAGATGCGTTAGTGGTGCCAAAAACGGCGGTCACGGTGATGGGTGACGACCGGTTTGTTCTGGTGGCTGGCGCTGATAACAAAGTTCGCCAGGTCAAGGTCGAATCCGTTGCCAGCAGTCCGCGATCCCACGTCATGGCGGTCAAAGGAAATCTCAAGACTGGCGACTGGGTTCTGGCAGAACCCATGGGAATCAACCCCGGACAAAAAGTGCGCCAGGACCGAAGCGGGAAGGCGGGTTCCAGGGCCGCCGGTCCAACAATGGGGAGCAGCCCCGTGATGAAGATGTAGCGGGAGCCGCAATGAATCTGGCTCTCAAAGATGCACGCTACCACGTCTTCAAGTTCATCAGCTCGACAATTGGTGTCAGTCTGCTGCTGCTGGTGGTGTTTACGATCGGCGGCATTATTCGCGGCGTAATCCTGGATTCCTCTACGGTCGTGGTGGCCACTAACGCCGATCTTTGGGTTGTTCAAAAAGACTGGCTGGGTCCATTCGTTGAGGCATCAAGGCTTCCCGAAGACTATTACCACGCCATTCAGTCCATTCACGGCGTGGCCGAGGCCAGCCCGCTGGTTATGGCATGGGACCACATCGACCACCCTCCGGCCTCTTCAGGCCTGATGATGTTTATGTACCGAAACGCCCAGTTCGGTACGCAAACCATGGTCGAACCGCACTGGCTCGATATGGTGCGTGAACTAAGGTTTCTCCTTGTCGGCTATGAGACGGATCACATTGGTGGTCCACCGATGATCGTCGCGGGACGTGGAATCGAAGCCAGTCACTACGAAGTGGTTGCGGATGTGAAGACCGGCCTGAAGGTCGGCGAAATCATCCGGATGCGCGGTTTCGACTACAAAGTGGTGGGATTGACGAAGAACATTGTTGGATTCAATGCCGATCCAGTCATCTACGCCAGGCTGGTGGACGCGCAGAATATCCTTTTCCAGCCCGACCCGGATCTTCTGCGCAATATCAGGAGGCGTACCGGAGCACAGCTGGGAGGTGCCGAAGCCGTGGCTCCGCGTTTGACGGAACCGGCGATGCGGAAGGCCTCTTCATTATCGGAGAACCTTCACATGATTAACGCGATCGCGGTCAGGGTCGAGCCCGGAACTTCCCTTGAGGAGGTGGCATCGGAAATCAGACATTGGAAACACCTCGAAGTGTATACATCCGCACGGCAGATCAATATACAACTGATGGGTGCCAACCGGCTCATCCTCATGCAGCTGTCGCTATTCCGGCTTCTCTTGCTTATCATTGCCGGAGTCATTATCGGGCTCATTACTTACACCTTTACTCTGGACAAGATCAAAGACATTGCCGTGCTGAAACTACTTGGCACGCAGACCTCGCGTATTTACAGCATGATTATTCAGCAGGCTTTGCTGATGGGACTATTGGGTACAGTTATGGGTGCCATGATGGAATTCGCTGCCGAACCTTACTTTCCGAGACGGGTTACCGCAACCCTGGGGGATATGGGGCAAATGCTGGTCATCATAACAATCATTTCGATCCTCGCCAGCCTTGTTGCGGTTCGGCGTGCGATGCAGGTCGACCCGCGGCTCATTCTGGGGACCTGAGAGCAGAATATGATGCACGCGATCGAAACCAAAAAGCTGGTAATGACTTATGGGCAGGGGCGAACTAAGGTCGAAGCGCTCAAGGGAATCGACCTTTCCGTAAACAAGGGAGAGCTGCTTGCCATCATGGGGCCGAGCGGATCTGGAAAGACCACGCTCCTGATGATTCTGGGACTTGTCACCGAGCCGACAGCGGGTGAACTGATTCTGGATGGCGACAACATCTACAAAGGGGGAAAGAGGGATTTCCAGCGGCTTCGCCGGGAAAAAATCGGATTCATCTTTCAGTTCTCCAACCTGATTCCCTTCCTGACAGCGGAGGAAAACATTACCTTTCCGATGGATCTGATAGGGACGCCCGGCGGAAAAGCTCATGCCCGCGCCGCTGAGTTGCTTGATTATTTGGAAGTAACAGACCGGGCGGGTCAATTTCCCGAAAAGCTGTCCGGGGGAGAGAAACAGCGCGTGGCGATCGCGCGGGCGTTGGCAAACAATCCGGCGATGATTCTGGCGGACGAACCAACGGCATCGCTGGATACGGACAGGGGCCTCAGCGTGATGCGCATGTTACGAAAAGTGAGCACGGAGCGGGGCACCGCAATCCTGGTTGTAACCCACGATGAACGCATGATCGGGGAGGTTGACCGGGTACTTCAGTTGGTGGATGGCGCAGTAACCAGTGACGAGATTCAGGCGAAAGCCCCCGGCGTGGCGGGCGATCACCTTTCGGCGTGAACCGCCAGATCCTCGTGATTCCGGGCAAGCTCCCAGGCTGTTTTGGCAGCGAGACCATAATAGCCCGCCAACTGCCGACAGTGGTCCCCCGGCGTGGGGTATTTGGTGTTCAGCGGATGTTCGTCGTAGTAACGGGCAAGTTCCACGTGTTCTTTCTGGTCTGCCAAAAGCCTCGCTGATTCGCCTCGAAAATGCGCAGCAAGCCTTCGATGATCGGCTGCCGTCTTGGCATTTCGAACCAGCGCGTGTAGATCATTCCGGGACAACTCCTGGTCCGGGCTTGCGCCGTAAAATTCCGTCCTGACAGAATTTCCGAAGAGCAACAGCATCGCTGCCAGCAGGATCCGCAGTGTGGAACCCTTTGTCATCATGCCTATAAGGGAGCAATCCGATCACTGTTAGAGATGCGCGGGCCGTTGGTCGGCCCTCTTGTTTAGCCTTCCCCGTTGAGCGCGCACGCGCAGGTCATACGTGAAATGACGACAGGCTGGTCACTCGGGAAACACAGGTACAGATGCGGCATTGGAGATTCTGCCACAAGGCAGAGAACTTCTAAGGCTTGCCGCGGCCACCACGACTACCGGTTTCCACGATCAGAACAGGCTTCACCTTTGCTCCTTCGGCCGCGCTGTCGCCGGGATTCACGATGATCTGCTGACCGGATTCCAGGCCGGAAAGAACTTCCACCGTGTCGCCAAAATCACGACCCAGTTCCACCGCCTGAAAATGCACCGTCTGGTTGGCGGTGATAATGGCGACCCTGGGGCCCTCGGGCCGGATCACCAGCGCGTCACCCTTGATTATCATGGGCGGCAGCGCCCGCATGGTTTCGAAATTGATTTGCGCGTACATCCCTGGCAGCAGCAACGCCTCCGGATTTTCCACCTGCACCTCTGCCAGCATAGTGCGGGTGTTTGGATCAAGAGCGTTGGAGGTTCGGGTAACGGTGCCCTTGAAGATCCGGGCGGGCAGATCGGGAATGCGGAGAGTGGCGTTCATGCCCTGATGCACCAGAGTGGAATCTCCCTGTGGCAGATTGACGTAAATACGCAGACGGTCGGTCTGGGCAATGCGGAACATGAGCGTGTTGCCTTCGTTTACCAGCGCGCCGGTATCCACATTTCGAACCGTGATGACGCCGGCGAAAGGTGCTTTGACCCTTGTATAGCTTTGGACTTCCAGCAACCGGTTGAGATTCGCAGTAGCCGCGCCCACCGAACCTCTGGCGGCGGCTTCGGCTTTCACCAGGGCTGCCACGTTGGCATGAGACGCATCGAACTGGGCGCGGAAATTATCACTGTCCTGACGTGATACGGCGCCGCGTTCCACCAGATTCTGATACCGCTCGGAGGTGACCTTTGACAGCTGTTCGTTGGCTCTGCCCTGTTCCAGACTGGCCTGGGCCTGATCAGCCGCGGCGGTGATCTGCAGCAAAGTGGCGCGCGAAGAGGCCACCTGCTGGCCCAACTCGGGTGAATCGATTTCCGCCAGCAGGTCGCCCTGCTTCACGCGGTCCCCGATGTCGGCATACCGTTGCTTGATGTAGCCGGAGGCACGCGCCAATACCGGCGCTTCGGTGACTGCCTGAATATTTCCCGGCAAAATCAATTGTGTCTTCTGCGGAGATCGTTCCACCACCGCGACATTCACCACCGGGATATCCGATTCCTGTTCCGCCACCTGGTCGACGAGCATTTTCTGATTCCGCAGCGCGGGCAAATAACCGCCGAAGAAAGCGGCTACGCCCAGCACCAGAATGATGATGAAAAGTGACAACAGCACGGTTGTAGAGGGCTTTTTCCGTGCCGCAGCCGGGTGCGTGTGGCCGGAGGGGCGAGCCTGCTTTTGGGTAGTTTGCAATTCCTCCAGCCGCTGGCGGAGGTCTGCCACCTCTGCCCGCAGTTCCAGTTCTGCGCTGGTCTCTCCCGGGTGGCGGCTGATCATCGCGCGGGCTCCATGGACAAACCGCTCATATCTTCATGCTCTTCCTCGGCCAGCCGACGTTCGATATCCACAGGCGGGCGCTTGCGCAGCAGACTGTAGACGATGGGAACAACAAACAGTGTAGTCACCGTAGCCATTGCCAGCCCGCCGATGACGGCGCGCCCCAGCGGCGCATTTTGCTCGCCGCCTTCGCCCATTCCCAGGGCCATGGGGAGCATGCCAATGATCATGGCGGTGGCGGTCATAATCACCGGGCGGATACGGGTGTGGCCTGCCGAAAGCGCCGCGGCGCGCTGGTCCATACCTTCCAGGCGCTGGTCGTTGGCGAAGGTCACCAGAAGAATACTGTTGGCGGTGGCCACGCCGATGCACATGATGGAACCCATCATGGAAGGCACACTGAATGAGGTTTGGGTCAGGAACATAATCCAGACAATGCCCGCCAGGGCGCCCGGCAGGGCCATCAGAATGATGAAGGGGTCGAGCCACGATTGGAAATTCAGCACCATAAGGCTATAGACCAGAATCACCGAGAAGATCAGGCCCAGACCCAGGCGGTAGAAGGCCTCCTGCATGGTGGCAACCTGGCCGCGCAAGGCGAGGGTAACGGTCTTGGGCAAGGTGGGGGTGGTTTCGTCCATTACTTTGCGAACCGCCGCGCCTACTCTTCCCAAATCCTGATGGTCCACGTTGGCGTAGACATCGAAGACCGGCTGCACGTCGTAGTGGTTCACAATTTGCGGTGCCACACTGCGGCTGGTTCCCGCAACATTCGAGAGGAATTGCGCGTTAGACTGCACTGCGCCCGGATTTCCGTAAGCCAGGGTTTGCTGGTTGGGGCCAAGGCCCACCGAGTTCACCAGACTGGTGGCTGTGCCCATGGGACTGTCAGTGGTCCGGCTGGTAAAAGTCGTCAAAGGCAGAATAGGCAGGTGCATCATCGCATCCATGGAATTGATGAGGTACTGCGGGGTCTGCACGTTGACGTTATAGCTCACGCCCGTAGCCCAGTTCAGCCATTGCGTGGGCTGCACCGAACCGGAACCGGAGAGTGAAATAAGCAGTGAGTTGGAGACGTCGCGCTGGGTCAGACCAATGGCAGAGGCCTTGCTGCGGTCCACGTCCACCTGAATTGCGGGATAATCAACCACCTGGTGAACGTGTACATCTGCAATACCGGGAATCTTCTCCAGTTTCTTTTGCAGTTGCTGCGCCAGTTTGTAGCCCTGCACGGCGTTGCGGGTGCCGATCTGGAGGTCGATGGGTGCCGGTATACCGAAGTTCAGAATCTGATTGGTAATGTTGGCGGATTCGAAGTAAAACACGATACCGGGGAACGTTTCGTTGAGGCTCTTGCGCAGTTTGGTGGTGTAGTCATCACTGGCAACTTTGTGTTCAGGCTTCAGCGAAATCATAATCTCGCCGTCGCTCACGCCCAGCGTGGGGTTATCGCCATAAGCCAGATTATTGCCACCCACGGGCAGGCCAATACTGTCGATGATGGAGTTTAGTTCGGCGGGCGGAATTACCGAGCGGATGTGTTGCTCAATACCGGCGAAGATCTGTTCGGTCTGCTCAATGCGAGTCCCGGAAGGCGCTCTGGCATGCAGGCGCAACTGGCCGGAATCCACGGTGGGGAAGAAGTCGCTGCCGATGAACGTGATCAGACCCAGCGAACCGAAACTGAACAACATGAAACCGGCCAGCACGGCTTTGCGGTGATCCAGCGACCAATCCAGCAGTGAGGTATAGAATTCGCGCATCCGTTCAAACGCGGCGTTGAAGACGTTGTGTACAGCCCAGATGGGGCCGCTGCCGCCATGGGCCTCACCCTCGCCCTGCATATATAGCTTCATTTCTGGCCGCAGCATATGGTGAACCATGATCGGCACCAGCGTTCGCGCCAGAATGTAGGAAGCCAGCATGGCGTAAACCACGGCCAGCGCAAGAGGCGTAAACAGGAAGCGGGCCGCACCGCCCAGCATTAACACCGGAACAAAGACCACGCAAATGCAGAGTGTGGAAACCAGTGCCGGAGTCGCAATTTGCTCCGCGCCATCCAGCACGGCACGAATCAGCGGTTTCTTCATGGCCATGTTGCGATGCATGTTTTCCATGGAGACAGTGGCATCATCCACCAGAATTCCCACCGCCAGCGCCAGCCCTCCCAGCGTCATCACGTTGATCGTGTTGCCCGTAAGGTTCAGAACGATGATGGACACGAGGACCGAGAGCGGAATGGAAATACAGACGATCAGCGTGCTGCGCCAGCTTCCCAGGAAGAGCAGAATCATCAGCCCGGTAAGCCCGGCGGCGATGACAGCTTCACGGATCACGCCTTGAATCGAGGCTTTAACGAAGATCGACTGATCGGCCAGCTCCTTCACTTCGAGTTCAGGCGGTAAGTTAGCCATCACGCGCGGCAGGGCGGCTTTGATCTGTTTGACGATTTCGATGGTAGAGGCGCGCCCGTTGCGCAGAATGCTCATCAGTGCGCCCTTGTTGCCGTTGACGCGAACCATTGCGCTTTGCACGCCCGCGCCGTTGCGCACATGGGCTACATCGCGCATGTAAACCACAGCGCCGTTCACCACCTTCACGGGAAGGTTGTTCATTTCATCCACTACGCGTGGGCTGCTGTTCATGCGAACCTGATATTCCCGGTCCCCAAATTTAGCCGTGCCTGCGGGCAGAATCAGGTTCTGCTGTGCCAGGGCGTTGGAAACGTCGGTCGCAGAGATGCTCTTGGCGTACATCGCCTCTGGATCGAGGTCGATCATCACACCGCGGAACTTGCCGCCCGCGGTCCCAGGAATGGTGGTACCTCGAATACTCACCAGCCCCAGCTTAATGAAGTTGTTGCCGTAATCGAAAAGATCCTGTTCGCTCAGCGTCTTGCTTCCCAGACCAAGCTGGAGCACGGGGACGCTGGAGGCGTCGTATTTCACCACGTTGGGCGGGAAGATTCCCGGCGGCATCTGCCGCAGCGATCCGGCGGCGGTTGACACCACCTGGGTCTGGGCCAGTTCCACACGGGCGTTGGGCTGGAGGAATAACTTAATGACGCAGACGCCCTGATAGGCCTGCGATTCAATATGCTCAATATCGTTGACGTTGGAGGCGACGCTGCGTTCGAAAACCGTCATCACACGGTTCGACATTTCTTCCGAAGAGATACCGCCGTAGTTAAAGATGACGCTTAGAACCGGCAGGTCAATGTAGGGGAACACATCCACAGGCATGGTCTGAATCGAGACTCCGCCAAGGAGCACGATCAGACACGACATGATGACGAATGTATAAGGGCGGTTTAGCGCGAGTCGTACAAGCCACATAAGAGAAAACTCAGGATTCTTTTGGATCCCGCAATGTCCGGTTAACGATCATTGTATCGCCGGAGCGCGTGGCGGGCTACAGACAAGAGGCGATGGCAGTGGAGGGATGGTTACAGCAAAAGGTGTGTTGCGGCACAAAACACCGCCGCTTTCAGGCGGCGAACCAGAAGGCAGCGTAGCCCAAAAGTGCACCCATGCCAGACCCCACCAGCACGTCACTCAGAAAGTGCATTCCCACAACAATACGGGAAAGCGCAACCATGGTGGCAAGCAAGAGCAGTAAATCCAGTGTTTCCGGATAAAACGAACCCAGCGACAGGGCTACGGCAAAAGCTGTGGTGGAATGCCCGGAAGGGAACGAAAACCGGTCACGGGTGACTACATTTGCCCAGCAATGCGGCTCAAGGTCGCGAGGCCGGATGCGGCAAACCTTATGCTTTACTTTGAGAAAAATCAGGATGCCCGTCGCCACGGCGAGGCTGGCTGCGCCTATGGCGCGGAAGCGCAGGGGATCGGATGACAAGAGCAGGGCAACGCCGATGGCGCCCCACAGCCAGCCATCTCCGGCGCGGGTGGCCAGCAACATCCACCACCGTACCCAGCGGGGCGCGCGCCAGCGGTTTACCCGAACCATGATCCGGTGGTCCGGAACTATGGTGATGGCGTGCAGAGTGTGTCGTGCCTGAGACAGCGTCACGCTGCCCTGCCTGAACCTGCCTGCTTGCGACGGCGGCAACTCATGACCTCATTCTGGCGAAGGACCGTTACAGACCGATGAGCACATGGCGAAACATATGTGAACGCTTATGTGGCAAGCACAGTCGAACGGTAAAATCGGAAAGATGCAACACGCCATCCCACCCACCACCCTCAGCCTCATTGGCAACACCCCGCTTGTACCCGTGCACTGCTTCGATACCGGAGTCTGTTCGCTCTTCCTGAAGCTGGAGTCGCAGAACCCGGGTGGCTCCATAAAAGACCGCATGGCGCTCACCATGATTGAAGACGCCGAGCGCAGCGGCAAAATCAAGCCGGGTTCCACCCTGGTGGAGGCCACGGCCGGAAACACCGGGATTGGTCTGGCGCTGGTAGCGGCGGTGAAGGGCTATAAGCTCATCCTGGTGATTCCGGATAAGATGTCATCGGAAAAAATAGCCCACGCGCGGGCTCTGGGCGCGGATATTCGCATCACACGCTCTGACGTTGGCCCCGATCACGCCGACCAGTACATGAACATGGCGGCACGAATTGCCCGTGAAACACCGGGTTCCTACCACATCAACCAGTTCGATAACCCCGCCAATCCGCTGGCGCACGAAACCACCACTGGCCCGGAAATCTGGCAGCAGATGGGACATGATGTGGACGCGGTGGTGGTGGGTGTGGGCTCCGGCGGCACGCTCACCGGGCTCAGCCGTTTCTTCGCCCGCGTACAACCCGACTGCGAAATGGTATTGGCCGACCCGGTAGGTTCCTCGCTCGCCGAATACGTGCACACCGGGAATCTGATTCCTACCGGCAACTACGTGACCGAGGGGATCGGCCAGGGCAAGCCGCCCGCGATCGCCGATTTTTCCCGCACCAAAAGCGCTTATTCGATTTCCGACGCCGAGAGCCTTTCCACCGCCCGCGATCTTCTGCTGCACAGCGGGATTCTGGCCGGATCGTCGTCTGGCACCCTCATCGCCGCCGCCCTGCATTACTGCCGCGATCAGACTACGCCAAAACGTGTGGTGACTTTCGTTTGCGACACCGGCGCCAAGTATCTCTCCAAGATGTACAACGAGTACTGGATGCTGGATCAGGGCTTCCTGCAACGCCCGCATGCAGGCGACCTGCGCGATCTGGTGACGCGTCAGTATGACGAAGGCGCGGTGATCACGGTAGGACCGGAAGATCCACTGCTCACCGCCTTTCAGCGTATGCGTATGGTGGATATTTCCCAGGTACCGGTGATTGAAAACGGCCGCTGTATTGGAGTGCTGGATGAATCGGACGTACTGCTGGCGGTCAACCAGGACGAAAACGGTTTCAGCAAGCCTGTGCGCGCGGCCATGACCAGCAAACTGGAGACCGTTGCACCGGGTGAAAGTCTGGATCGCGTGTACGACATTCTCAACCGCGGCCTGGTGGCGCTGGTGCTGGATGGCGAGAACTTCATCGGCCTGATTACCCGTGCCGACCTTCTTAGCTATCTGCGGCGTAAGCTGAAGTAGATGTCCCATCGTTTTGGAACCCGCGCCATTCACGCGGGACAAGAGCCTGACCCAACCACCGGCGCGATTATGACGCCGATCTATCAGACCTCCACCTATGTGCAGCCCAGTCCGGGCGTACACAAAGGCTTCGAGTATTCGCGCACGCAGAATCCCACGCGATTTGCCTACGAACGCTGCGTGGCCGACCTCGAAAGCGGCACTCGCGGCTTCGCGTTCGCCTCCGGACTCGCCGCCACTTCCACGCTGCTCGATTTGCTGGACAGCGGCTCGCACATTCTGGCCAGCGACGATCTCTATGGCGGAACCTATAGATTGTTCGAGCGTGTGCGCCGCCGCTCGGCCGGACTCGACTTCACATTTACCGATCTCTCCGATCCGGCAGCGCTGGCCAAAGCACTGAAACCGAATACGAAGATGATCTGGGTGGAGACGCCGTCGAATCCCATGATGAAGATTCTCGATCTGGCTGCGATCGCGAACTTCGCGCGCCAGCACGGCATTCTCGCTTGTGCGGACAATACCTTCGCCAGCCCGTATTTGCAGCGGCCCATTGAATACGGCTTTGACATGGTGATGCATTCGGCGACTAAATTTCTGAACGGACATTCCGACATGATCGGCGGCGTAGTGGTGGTGAATGACGCTGCGCTGGGCGAAAAAGTCGCGTTCCTGCAAAACGCCGTGGGCGCGGTGGGCGGGCCGTTCGATTCCTTCCTCGCACTGCGTGGACTGAAGACGCTGCACCTGCGTATGGAGCGGCATTGTTCCAATGGGATGGCCATTGCGCAATGGCTGGATAAACATCCCCGGGTGGAGCAGGTAATCTACCCCGGGCTGCCGTCGCATCCACAGCATGAACTGGCCTCACGCCAGATGTCTGGCTACGGCGGCATGATGTCGGTGGTACTGCGGGGCGATCTGGAAACTACCCGCACCATGCTGGAACATGTGCGATTGTTCGCGCTGGCAGAGAGCCTGGGTGGCGTGGAAAGCCTCATTGAACACCCGGCCATCATGACCCACGCTTCCATACCGGCGGCCAACCGCGCCGCGCTGGGAATTTCCGATACCCTGATAAGGCTTTCGGTGGGCGTGGAAGATGTACACGATCTGATGGAAGATCTGGACACGGCGTTGGGGGCCGCGTAGGGAATCCGGCGAATGGTTATTTATTTCGCAGAATGAGATTGCCCGAAATGTCCGTCCGCATCGTCCAGCCGGGCGGCACCAGCGTCGTAGAGCCGTAGTCCAGAATCAGCGCGGGTCCCGCCGTGGGTTTGGCCCCGCAAATTCCCCGTGGCCCCGTGGGGATGTTGCGCCATCGCCCTTCCAGCCAGACTTTTCTCGGTATCGGCTTCTGCGTCCGGCCGCGTGGCGATTGCAGCGACGGCTTCTGCACCGCCAGTGTGGCGCGTACCCTTAAGGTGACGACCTGCGCGGGGCGCCTGGCATCGGCGTATCCATAAATGCGCTGGTGTTCCTTATGAAAGGGACTCGCCGGATTCTCCGTTGACCACGGCACCGTCAACTCGTAGCTCTGTCCGGCGTAACGGATATCGGCAAAGCGCTCAATTTTTGCGCCGCGGACGTCTTTCCGCGCCTGTTTCTCCAGCTTGCGGAAACGCGCCTCGAAATTCTTTGCGCCCAGCGCGCCCACTGAATAATCGCGCGTACGGTCGGCCAGCAGCATTCCCAACGCCGAGAGAGCGCCCGCCAGTCTGGGCACAATCACGGTCGCGATTCCCAGTTCCACCGCCATTTCGCAGGCATGCAACCCGCCGCCACCGCCAAACGCGATCAGCGGAAAATCGCGCGGGTCTTCGCCACGTTCCACAGAAACCGTGCGCACCGCCCGCTCCATATTGGAGTTCGCCACCCGAATAATCGCGGCCGCCGTGGCCACGGCATCCATGCCCAGTTGCTTCCCCACAGTCGCCACAGCGGCCTCGGCTCGAGCCACATCCAGATGCATGGCTCCGCCCACAAGCTGATCGGGCGCGATACGACCCAGCACCACATGCGCATCGGTAACCGTTGGACGCACGCCCGTTCCGTAACAGGCTGGTCCCGGCGATGCTCCGGCAGATTCCGGTCCCACGCGCAAACTGCCGCCTGAATCCACATACGCGATGGAACCGCCGCCTGCGCCCACGGTGTGAATATCCAACATGGGTACGCGCACCGGGAAATTATCCACGCGGGCTTCGGTGGTCAGACGCGCTTCGCGGCCGGCCAGCGCGACATCGGTGGATGTGCCTCCCATGTCGAACGTCAACGCCTTGCTGAAGCCGCACAACCGCGCAATTTCCACGCCACCGACAATGCCGCCCGCCGGTCCCGAGAGAATCGTGCGCACCGCGTGTTTGCGAGCCTCCGCCGCAGACAGCAATCCCCCATTCGACTGCATAATGGCCACCGGGAACGGGCTGCCCTGTTCCAGAGCACCGAGGTAACGGTCCATCAACGGGCCCACGTAGGCATTGATGACAGTGGTGGATGCCCGCTCAAATTCGCGGAACTCCGGCGAAATGTCGCAGGAAGCGCAGACATAGCCCAGCCCTTCCAACGCCGTGAGCAGCTCCCGTTCGTGCGCGTCGTTCTGATAAGAGTGCAGCAGACAAATTGCCACGGACTCGGCGCCGGATTTCGCGATCGCTTCGCGCAGCACATCGGCGCGCGAGACGGGGCGCTCTTCGGTCCCATCGAACAACATGCGCTCGTCGATGCTAAAGCAAAGGTCGGGTGGTACCAGCGGGCGCGCCGGAGCGGGCGTCAGATTGTAGAGCTCGGGACGATTCTGCCGTCCAATGACCAGCAGATCTTCAAAGCCCGCGGTCACCACGAATGCCGTCTTCGCGCCTTTGCGCTCCAGCAGGGCATTGGTGGCTACGGTGGAGCCGTGAACCACCTCCGCTTTAAGCGCGCCCACGCGCTGAATGCCCTCCAGAATCACGCTGGCCGGGTTCGCCGGGTTGGAGCGCAACTTGAAGGAATCAAGGTGTCCGTCGTCATGAACCGCGACGAAATCAGTGAAGGTGCCGCCGGAATCGATACCAATCCGCATGGAAAACCTATAATGACACTTCAGGCCTTTTCTTTCCTCCCATGAAGCTCAACAGCTATACCATCACCCAGGGACGCGACCGCGCACCTGCTCGTTCCATGTACAAAGCCATCGGCTTTACCGATGAAGATCTGCGCAAGCCGATCATCGGCATTGCCAATACATGGACGGAAACCATGAACTGCAACTACAAGTTGCGGGACCTGGCGGTGCATGTGAAGGCGGGCATCCGCAAGGCCGGTGGCACGCCGATGGAATTCAACACCATCGCCATCAGCGACGGCATCACCATGGGCACCGAAGGAATGAAGGCATCGCTGGTGAGCCGCGAGGTGATCGCCGATTCCATCGAACTGGTGGCCCGCGGTCACATGTTCGACGGCATTGTGGCCATGGTGGCCTGCGACAAAACCATTCCAGGTGCCGCCATGGCGCTGCTGCGTTTGAATATTCCCGGCGTAATTCTCTATGGCGGCACCATTCTTCCGGGGAAGCACAAGGGCATTGACATTACGATCCAGGATGTCTTTGAGGCCGTTGGCGCCAACGCGGCGGGTCGTATTACGGATGCGGAATTACTCGAAATTGAAAACCACGCCTGCCCCGGCGCCGGCGCGTGCGGTGGTCAGTTCACCGCCAACACCATGGCCACAGTGATGGAGCTGATTGGCCTGTCACCTATGGGCACCGCCGCGGTTCCGCAGGTGGATATCCGCAAGGAGGGCGTTGCCCGGTTCGTCGGTGAGATTGTGATGCGCTGCGTAGAGCGCAATATCCGGCCCCGCGATGTTTGCACACGCACCGCATTCAACAACGCCATTGCGGGAGTTGCCGCAACCGGCGGATCCACTAACGCAGTACTGCATCTTTTGGCGATGGCCGTGGAGGCCGGCGTCGATCTGAAAGTTGACGATTTCCAGCCCATCAGCGAGCGCACTCCGATTATTCTCGACATCAAGCCAGGCGGAAAGTACGTGGCTTCCGATGTCGATAAAGCAGGCGGAATCGGCGTGATCGCGCAGCGTCTGGTGGAAGGGAAGTACGTGGATGGCTCGGCGCTCACGGTCACCGGCGCGTCATTTGCCGAGGAGGCCGCGAAAGCAGTGGAGACGCCGGGACAACTGGTTGTTCGACCGCTGGACCAGCCGTTGAAGCCCAGCGGTGGCCTGGCGATTCTGCGCGGTTCGCTGGCACCGGATTCCTGCGTCATCAAGCTCTCTGGCCATAACAAGCGTTTCCACAAAGGCCCGGCGCGGGTGTTTGATCGCGAAGAAGACGCCATGGCCGCGGTTCAGGCGGGGCGGATTCAGGCCGGTGATGTGGTGGTGATCCGCTACGAAGGCCCGCGCGGTGGTCCCGGTATGCGCGAAATGCTGGGCGTCACCGGAGCCCTGGTGGGTGCGGGTTTGAGCAATAGCGTGGCGCTTCTTACCGATGGCCGGTTCAGCGGTGCGACGCACGGTTTCATGATTGCCCACGTAGCACCGGAAGCCGCTGCCGGCGGACCGATCGCGGCAGTCGCCGAGGGGGATACCATCACCGTGGATGTAGACGCGGGTACCCTGCATCTCGACCTGCCGCCCGGGGAAATCGCCCGTCGTCTCGCGACGTGGAAAACGCCCGAAGCGAAATACCGCAACGGAGTGTTCGCGAAATATGTCGCCCTGGTGGGCTCTGCGGCGGAAGGCGCGGTCACGTCAAGGCCGTGAAACTTCTCTTTATTGGCGACATCTTCGGATCGGCTGGCCGCAAGATTGTGGGTGACCACGTGGCGGATATCCGCGCTTCGCAGGGCATCGACGTCGTGATTGCCAACTGCGAGAACTCGGCGGCGGGCTTTGGCGTTACGCCGTCGGTAGCGGAAGAACTCTTCCGCTACGGCATCGATGTGATGACGTCCGGCAACCATATCTGGGACAAGAAAGAGATCTTCGATTACCTGCCGCGCAATCCGCGCCTGCTGCGTCCGGCGAACTACGCGCCCGGCGCACCGGGCAATGGCGTTTACATCCACCAAACGCCTGGCGGGGCAAAATGCGCCGTAATCAACCTGCAGGGCCGCGTCTATATGCCACAGACGGATTGCCCGTTCCGCAAAGCAGATGAAATTCTTGCTGCGCTGCCGGAAGATGTGAAGGTCCGTTTCGTCGATCTGCACGCTGAGGTGACCAGCGAGAAAATGGCCATGGGCTGGTATCTGGATGGGCGTGTCTCCGGGCTGGTGGGAACACACACACACATCCCGACGGCGGATACACGCATTCTGCCCGGTGGCACGGCTTATCAGACGGATTGCGGCATGACCGGGCCGTTTGATTCCGTGATTGGCGTGGAGAAGCAGACGATACTTCGCCGGTTCCTCACGGCTCTGCCGGTCAAGATGGAACCGGCGAAGGGCAAGGTGGAATTAAACGCGGTAATTGTGGAAGTGGATGATGCAACGGGCAAGGCGATTTCGGTACGGCGGCATCATATCGAGGGCGATTAAGCAATTCGGCTGGCGCGTGCGCCGTTCACGGTTTCGAGCTTAAGTCGGCATTGCCGGTCAGGATGTCGACCGGGATGGAAACGTGTTCATGGGCGGTCAGCCACTTGCCGTTCACAGTCCGGATCACGGACGGCTACAGGAAGGCTTAATATTGAAGGCGTCGGTTCCTTCGCGGTACAACTGGATTCCAATTCACCCGGACACGGAATTTCCTCACTCGTAGTTCCGCAGCCGAACTATTTCCTGGTTTTCGCCGCCGCTTCCGTAGCCTCCTGGGCGCGCGCCCCCTTCATCACTCCGCCCAAGGCATAGTTGCCTTCCGCGCAGGCGTACTCCAGGATCGGCTTATCCGTCGCCGGCCAGGTCATTTCGCCCGTCCACGGCCGGTCCCACGTCTGCGCATCTTCCACTGTGAAGCGATACAAAAGCGTCTTGTCATCCATGCGCGTGAAGCGCTCCACCACGCGGAGATTTTCGGTGGACCCGCGAAAACGAGTTTTATCGGTGAAATTGGTGGTGTCGATTACAAGCGTGTCGCCTTCCCAGCGCCCCACCGAATCGCCCATCCAGCGGCGGATGTTGCCGGGAAGGTGTGGCGCATTCATTCTGACGATACGAGCGTCGTGAATCATTTCGGTAAGGATCATGATCGAGTTTGGAGTTTGCACGATCTGATGCATATCGTTATAAAAATAGTCCGGCAGCGCAGGCGGACCGGAGGTGGAACCGAATCCCAACAGGCAGCGCTCGCTCAGCGGCCGCTGCTCCGGGTTGTCATACTCGCCACGGCGAGCCGAAGCGGTCACATCCTGGTTCTCTTCGCCCGCGTCCGACGTCGGCAGCGCCAACGGGTTCGCCTGCCGCTTCTTCCCGGCGGCGTTGAAAGGCGGTACATGGCCATTCGGCGGATCGATCACGATAGAGGTTCGAATCTGGCCATCCACCATGGTGTAAGCGGTGCCCTGGTTCAGCCACAGACGATCATAGCCACCGACTTCCCCGCCACCGAATTTTTCCAGAACTTCGAAGAACGACTTTCCCGGAGTCTTGTCACCGCCCACGGGCAGCTTCGGGCGATTCGGATCGAGCTTCGTGGCGTCCACAGACCGGCGGGCGGCTTCCGCTTTCTGCAATTTTTCCGCCTGCTCCTTTGACAGCACCGGGGGATCACCGGGTAGCCGCTCCATAGGGGTCATGGTCGCAAGGTCGTAAATGCCCTGTAAATCCGGATGCCCGTCAGGCATGCGGCGGAGCGCAGACTTTGCGGCGCTCTGCTTTGCCTGAGTCTGCGCCGTCCCCGCTATCGCGGTCAGTGAGATCAACGCCACTGCGGCGGCACTTGTCCAAATGAATCGATTTCGCATGTTCAACCCTTTCTGTTACCTGCCAAGAGGGCGCTTCCTGAACGGCCCATACAGCATTTCTTCCACAAACTCCACGCACTTGAAATCGAGAATCTGGGTATCCTGGCGCCGGTACAGCGACATGCTGATTTTCCAGGGGCGCGTGAAAACCTCCGAATCTTCGAGGTTGGCCTCGAAGGCAATCACATCGGGGCTGGTTCGCGTGTACCGCTCCACCACGCGCAGCTTGTCGCTATGAAAGTTTCCGGCGCGGTCGAACCACGTCTGGTCATTCATATCGGTAACATTGACGACCAGAGTTTCACCCTCCCAGTGCCCCACCGACTGGCCCATCCACGAGTCGGCCAGCGCCGGCCCGGGGTCCTTCAGATGGATGTTCCGCACGGCACCGGCATACTCATAGACAAAAGTCATCGCACTGGCGCTTTGGACGATCTGGAACGGGTACGGCATGTAAGCCGCGCGTGGCACACCCGGCAGATAGCACTTGATTTCCGGATCGAGGTTTAACCAGTTTTCCTGATTCTTTTTCCTGGTCGCGAGCGCTTCGGGTTTATAGGGAATCTCAACGCCCCCCGTTACGCCAAGGCTGGGCGGCACTGCGCCCACAGCGCCCAGCGCCAGCACCGCGGCGACCGGCACCGGACCGTAGGGTCCTGGCCGCAGCGCCATGGCCGGACGAGCCACGTGCCCTTCGAGGTCATAATTGGCTTCATTCAGTGCCTGCCAGATGCCATTCAGGTCGGGCTTGCCATCGCTGCCGCGCGGCGCTCGATACGTTTGGGCGGCGAGCGGCACGGACGCAACGGTCATGACTGTCACCAACGCGAATCTGGTTAGCAGGGTGGAGAGGGCTTTGTCCATTGGATCTATCTTAGTTCAAGCGGTCCCCCGAACACCGGAACTTTCGGACATCGTGAGCTTTCAGGAATCCATCCAGCTGATAGCGTGTTCCGGAACCAGTTCCAGCGGAAGCTGGTCATGCAACGGTCGTTTGAGCCGACCTGAGTTTTCCGCCGCGAACTCCGGGGTACGCTTGAACTTGGCAAAGGAACTTCCGCATGCTGAAAAAAAGAGCCGCCCCAGCCTCCATTGAGCAATCCGTCGCCAAAAAGCTGCTGTTCCCGGTTGTCGGCGTAGGCGCGTCGGCTGGCGGCCTGGAGGCGTTCACCGCGTTTCTCAAACACCTGCCGGCCAATTCCGGCATGGCGTTCGTGCTGATTCAGCATCTTGACCCGAAGCAACACAGCGGGCTGACTGATCTGCTTTCCAAGGCAACGAAGATGCCTGTACTGGAAGTCAATGCCGACATACCAGTTGAGCCCGATCATGTCTATGTGATCGCGCCGGGCGTGCGCCTGAGCATGTCGGATGGACACCTGCGAGTGGAACAGAGGGGCAGCGGCCGCAACCTGCCCATCGATTATTTCCTGCAATCCCTGGCCCACGACAACACCAGCAAGGCCATCGGAATCGTGCTGTCGGGCACCGCGTCAGACGGTACCCTGGGCCTGGGAGCAGTGAAAGCGGAAGGGGGAATTACTTTTGCGCAGGAACCGTCCTCGGCCAAATTTGACGGCATGCCGCGAAGCGCGATTGCCGCGGGTGTGGTCGATTTCGTGCTGGCACCGGAGGAGATCGCCAAACGTCTGGTCCGGCTGGCTCAGCATCCTCACCTCGCTGTGAATCCGGAGGAAGATGGCGATGCGGCGCAGGAAACGGAGTCGGCGCTGAACCGGATTTTCCAGATCCTGCGGACCGTCACCGGGAATGATTTCACTTACTACAAGCACACCACAATCCGCCGCCGCATCCATCGCCGTATGGTTCTGCACGCTAACGAGAAGTTAGACGACTACGTCGCGTATCTTCAGCAGAACCCGGCCGAAGTGAAAGCTCTGGCTGATGATCTGCTCATCCGGGTGACGGCGTTTTTTCGCGAGCCAAACTATTTCGAGGCACTGAGCGACAAAGTTTTCCCGGAGATTCTCAAGAACAGATCGCCAGACGACGCGGTGCGGATCTGGGTGCCGGGATGTGCCACCGGCGAAGAGGCCTACTCCATCGCCATCGGCCTGACGGAGTTTCTGGAGCAGGCAGGCATCAGCGTGCTGATTCAGATATTCGCCTCGGATATCAGCGAGAGCGCGATTGTGAAAGCGCAGACCGGAATATACCCGCTGTCGGTGCTGGCGGACGTCTCACCCGCCCGGCTGAAACGCTTTTTCGTGAAGACCGGCGCCGGGTACCAGATCGCCAAATCCATCCGCGACACGTGCATCTTCTCCCGTCACAACGTCACCAAAGATCCGCCCTTCAACAAGCTCGATCTCATCACTTGTTGCAACGTGCTGATCTACTTCGGACCTGTTTTGCAGCGAAAGACGCTGTCCATGTTTGACTACGCGCTGAAGCCGGGAGGGTTTCTGTTGCTGGGGCCCTCGGAAGGCATAGGCCCGCTTGCGCACTCCTTCCAGCAGCTGGACAAGAAGCTCAAACTGTACTCAAAACAACCGGGTTCCAAGCCGTTGAAGCTCCCCTTCCTGCCCGATGAGGGTCTGGCAGTCAAGGTTACCGGCGCGATGCCGGGCGGCGACACCAGAGCGGCGCTGGATGTGCAGAAATCCGCCGAGCGAATGCTGCTGGCGCAATATGCTCCCGCCGGTGTCATCGTGGATGAGGCGATGAACATTGTTCACGTGCGCGGGGAGACCGGGCCGTACCTTCAGCTTGCCTCCGGAGAACCCACTTACAATCTTCTTAAATTGGCCCGCGAAGATCTGGTTGTGGGTTTGCGGGCCGCGATCGTGAAAGCCCGGCACAAGAAAGCCGCCGTCAGCCAGCACGTGAGCATGAAACACAATGGGCGACTTACGGACATCACGCTGCGTGTGATTCCGGTAAATGGCTCGGCAAACCCGGCGCTTCACCTGATGGTTTTGTTTGAAGAGGCCGCACCCGCACCTGCGCCGGACCCGGCGAAAGATACGGAGCAGCGGGAAGCGGCGGATGACGCGGGAGCCGCGAAAACCATCGGTGCGCACAACGCGCGGGAGAAAGCCCGCCTGAGACAGGAGTTGGCCGCAACCAGGGAATACCTGCAATCCATCATTGAGGATCAGGAAGCCTCGACAGAGGAATTGAAATCCGTCAACGAAGAAGCGCAGGCAAGCAACGAGGAACTGGAGACCGCCAAGGAAGAGCTGCAGTCGGCCAACGAAGAACTGAACACGGTCAACGATGAGCTGAAGACCCGCAACGTTGTCCTGACCGAAGTGAACACCGATCTGTCGAATGTGCTGACCAGCATCAACGTCCCCCTGGTGATCGTGGGGAAAGACCTGAAGATCCGGCATTTCACGCGTTCCATGGAACCGGTGCTGAATCTCATCGAGTCTGACATCGGACGGTCGATCTCCGATCTGAAGCCCAACATCGACGTGCCCGATCTGCCGGAATTGCTGCGCAAAGTTGTGAACGGCGGGAGCTCTGTGGAGCGGGAGGTCCTGGGTCCGAAAGGGCGCTGGTATGCTCTTCAGGCTTTGCCCTACCAGGCACCGGACAACAAAATCGATGGCGCTCTGCTGGTGATGCTGGATATCGACGCGGCACGGAACAGCCGCAATTTCGCCGAAGCCATCGTGGAAACCGTACGGCATCCGCTGGTGGTGCTCAGCAAAGACTTCAAGATTCGCAGCGCGAATAAAGCCTTCTACGAGACGTTTCAAACCTCCAAAGGTGAGACTGAAAACATTTCCATCTACGACCTGGGCAACGGACAATGGAACATTCCGCGGTTGCGGGAGGCGCTGGAAAAGATTCTGCCTGCGAAGTCCCAGTTCGCGGATTTCGAGGTGGACCATCAATTTGAGGGCATCGGGCGCAAGACCATGCTGCTGAGCGCGCGCGAAATCCAGCAGCCGACGCCATTCGATGGTGCAACCATCCTGCTGGCGATCGAGGATATCACCGGGCGCATTCACGCGGAAAAAGCGCAAGCCCAGCTGGCAGCGATTGTAACCTCTTCCAATGACGCGATTCTGAGCAAAACGCTCGAAGGCATCATCACTACCTGGAACGCCGGCGCGGAGAGGCTCTTTCTCTACACCGCCGGGGAAATGGCAGGCCAGTCCATTCTGCGTTTGATTCCACCCGAACTGCACGGCGAGGAAGAGCTGATTATGGGGCGGGTGAAAGCGGGAGAGCATATTGAGCATTTTGAAACCGTGCGCCTGCGGAAGGACGGGCACCGTATTCCGGTGTCACTCACCATATCTCCCATCAGGAACTCGGCGGGGAAAATCATCGGCGTGTCAAGAATCGCCCGCGATATCACGGTGCGCAGGCAGGCAGAGAAAGCGCTGCGCGACAGCGAAGAGCGCTACCGTGCTCTGTTCAGTGCCAGTTCGCAAGTGGTATATCGCATGAACGCGGACTGGAGCCAGATGCTCCACCTCGAGGGCAGGGAGTTCCTCGCTGACACCACCGACCCCAGTCAAACCTGGCTGGATAAATACATCCATCCGGACGATCAACTTCTTGTGACCGGAGTGATCAACGAAGCCATTCGGTCCAAAAGCATCTTCGAGCTCGAACACCGTGTACGGCGCGCAGACGATACTTTTGGCTGGGCGCTTTCCCGTGCGATCCCTTTGCTGAATGAGACCGGTGACATCATGGAATGGTTCGGAGCGGCCAGCGATGTGACCCAACGCAAGGAAGCCGAAGAAGGGTTGCGCCAGAGCGAAGCGCGATTCCGCTTCATGGCGGAATCGATGCCGCAGAAAATGTTTACCGCCACCGCCGGGGGCGCGGTGGATTACTTCAATCAGCAATGGTTCGGGTTTACCGGGCTTTCATTCGGGCAGATCAGGGATTGGGGCTGGACCGGGTTCATTCATCCGGAGGATGTGGAAGAAAACGTACGCCGCTGGAAACACTCCATCGAAACCGGCGAGCCCTTCCAATTTACCCACCGCTTTCGCCGCGCGGACGGCGTATACCGCTGGCATCTCAGCCGTGCGCACGCCATGCGCGATGGCGAGGGCAAAATCTCGCTGTGGATCGGTTCCAACACGGACATCCATGAAGAGAAAGAGACCGAACAGGAGTTGCGGCGGGCAAATGCTAATTTGAATCAATTTGCTTTTGCCGCGAGCCACGACCTGCAGGAGCCGTTGCGCATGATCACCGCCTATTCTCAGCTTTTGTTGAAAAACTGCCGGGCAGAGATGGGAGCAGACGCGGAAGTCTTCGTGGGCTATGTCACGGATGGAACCAGGCGCATGCGGGCTCTGCTGGCAGACCTGCTTTCCTATAGCGCGGCGGCGGCGGAATTGCCGGAACCGACCGGGATGGTCAATCTGAACCAGGTTTTTGCGACGGTGATGCAAGACCTTCAGCCCGCGATTGTGGAAAGCGGGGCAAGTGTCACCGGGGATGAGTTGCCTTCGGTCAGCGGCCATGGGACGCACTTCGTTCAGCTGCTGCAGAACCTGATCGGCAACGCGCTCAAGTATCGTGCCCTGGAACTCCCACGCATCCATGTCGCGGTCGCGAAAATGCATGATGAATGGCGGTTCTCGGTGGCCGACAACGGCATCGGAATTGCCCCCGAGTACCATCAAACGATTTTTGGTGTGTTCAAGCGGTTGCAGGGGAAAGAAATTCCCGGCACGGGTATCGGACTGGCGATTTGTCAGCGGGTGGCCGAGCGTTATGGCGGACGGATCTGGGTGGAGTCGGAGTTGGGCAAGGGAGCGACGTTTTATTTCACGCTGCCCTCGCATGAGAAAGTATAAGCAATGCGCGCTAAGAGAATTGACGAGCCGTTCGACATCCTCGTCATTGAGGACAACCCCGCCGACGTTCAGTTGCTGCGGCTCGCGCTCAACGAAACCGGACTGGCGTATGAGCTAACCGTGATTGATGACGGGGCCGAGGCATTACGCTACGTCCACCGGGAAGGAAAGTATGCGGCAATGCCCAAGCCGGATCTGGTGGTTCTGGATCTCAACCTGCCAAAGAAAAGTGGCATGGAAGTTCTGGCGGCCCTCCGCGGCAATAAGGAACTGTCGAATACCCCTGTGGCAGTGGTGACCTCGTCGGCGGCACCGCTGGAGCGGGCGCAGGTTGAGGGATTACGCGTGGAACGGTTCATTACGAAACCGCCGGATCTTGATGACTTCCTGCGGATCGGAGCGATGTTGATCGAAGTGCTGCTGGAACGACAAGCGGTTTTGAAACACGAAGTTGCCTGAACCGGAAGCGGATTTTGTAACCACACATTTGACAACTATACTGTTTGCTCCGTAAAATAAAGGTATTCGACGTTGGCATATGGCACCCTCGGTCCATATTCGAGTCAGCATGGTTGAAAGACCTCAAGGAGGTGCGCCTTCTCGAGTAGTCTGCTGACGAGGACGACCGCCGAGTTGCTCCGCGGGGTTCCCCAAGGGATCTTTTCGCTGTTTTTTCCTGATAATTGCCGCGTATGCGATACGCCTCTGCTGCGGATCACGAGGGTTCCGGTGTGCAAAGAGTGTCTGTCTGCACCTGAACCCGGTACGGCCGAACATTTCTGTACGCTTTGCAACACACCGTTTGCCAACCGTTTCCCGCTGGATGAGCACGGGGTCTGCGCCGCTTGCCGTTCCGGTTTGCGGGGCTTCGATTCCGCGGCCAGTTTCGGAGCTTACGAAGGTACGCTGCGCACCCTGATTCACTTGTTTAAATACGCCGGTATGAAGCCGCTGGTCAAACCACTGGGGCGTTATCTGGAGCGGGCAATCCCGGTGGATTCCGGGTTCGATATTGTGGTGCCGGTGCCCCTGCATTGGCGAAAACGATGGAAGCGAGGCTTCAATCAGGCCGAACTGCTGGCCCGCGAGGTAGCTGGCCGACGCGGATTCCAAATGGTGAGAGCACTGCGGCGGGTCAAGGCTTCCGATGCCCAGGCGGGTCTTTCCAAAACAGCGCGCCGCAGTAATGTACAGGGCGCATTCCAAGTACGCCAGAGTCCTACACTGGCAGGCCAGCGAGTTCTTCTGGTAGACGATGTGATGACCACCGGGGCCACAGCAGGTGCCTGTGCCCGCGCGCTGAAACGGGCGGGCGCAAAGTCGGTTGCACTGCTGACGCTGGCCCGTGCAGATCGGAAATGGGGACCCTGAGAAAACATGCCGGTACTGAGCAGACTACAGAAACCCGTTTTGGTCTTGAACGCAAGTTACGAGCCCATTAACATCTGCGCCGCGCGCCGGGCGCTGGTGCTGGTGCTGAAAGGAATCGCTTCCGCAGAGGAGCATTCGGCATCGCTGGTGCACTCGGCGCGCCGCGCCGTCAATCTGCCGTCTGTCATTCGGCTATTGGAGTACAAGCGGATTCCGCACCAGACCAGAGCACTCTCCCGGAAAAATATTCTGATGCGTGATCGCTATCAGTGTCAGTACTGCCTGAAGATTATGGTGGCCGGGGAACTCACGCTCGACCACGTAATTCCGCGGTCGCGTGCGGGTGAATCGGCATGGGAAAATCTGGTCGCCTGCTGCCACCGCTGCAACAACAGGAAGGGCTGCCGAACGCCGGACGAGGCGGGTATGAAACTGGCTCGCCAGCCACGGCCTTTCAGTCTGCATACCAGCCGCCATCTGATGCGGCTGCTGGGCAAGGGCGACGAGAAGTGGCGCAAGTACCTGTTTTATTGAGCGCAGCGCTCCGTCAACGCTAAGATAATACCCATCGCCTCCATAACCCAGTCCGCGCCCCTGCGCGCCGAACCAGCCGGCTATCTGCCCGCACTCACCGGGTTACGGTTTGTACTTGCCTTCTGGGTAATTCTACATCATCTGGCGGGCAAGAACATGCTGCTGAGCAGCACCATCGACGCTTTGCCGGTGCCCGTAGCCACGCTGATTCATGGCGGCTATCTGGCAGTACAGACCTTCTTCCTGCTCTCTGGTTTTGTGCTGGCCCGCAGCTATGCCAAAGTGTACTGGAACAGGTCCACGGGGATTCAGTTTGCCGCTGCCCGGCTGGCACGCATCTATCCGGTGTATTTGCTGAGCCTTGCAATTGTGCTGAAGTTCATTGTGGAGGCAATGCTCAAACCCGGTCGTGCATTAGGGCAGAAGGCCGGCCTGCTGCTGGACTACGGATTTCTATTGCAGGGCTGGAAGCCGAATCCTCAGGTGGGCTGGAACACTCCGGCCTGGTCGTTGTCCTGCGAACTCTTTTTCTATCTGTGCTTTCCGCTGCTGTTCACGTTTCTGCGCAACGCCCGCTGGCGCTGTATCTGCCTCACCCTGGGGGCCTGTGTGGTCACGCCGGTGGTGATGGCGCACAATGGCCTGCCATGGCACCTGAAACCGCTGATTCATCTCTCTGATTTTGTGGCCGGAATTGTCACTGCGCGGATCTTTGCACTCATCGAAAACCGGCCCTGGGTGCGCGAGCGTGGTGCCTGGTTGTATACGCCGGCGGCGGTGGCCGGAGTGTGGTTCATTTTGCATCCGCGGGTACTGTGGGGAACTTATGCGGACCTGAATACGGTACTGCGTCCGCTGAACGTTTTGTTGTTGCTGGGCTTTGCCCTCAGCGGCGGATGGCTGGCGCGGTTTCTCTCGCGGCCCCGCGTGGAATATCTGGGCAAAGCCAGTTATGCGATGTACGTTCTGCATATCCCGATTCTCTGGTGGTGGGGAAGGGGTGTGGTTCATGGCGGATTGAATATCACCGGCTTGCCCGCCGGTATTCTGTACCTGGCCACCGTAATCGCCGCCGCGGTACTGGCCTTCGAACTGGTGGAGATTCCAGCCAACCGCTGGATCCGCGACCGTGCCGCCGGACGCCGCAGAGAGGCGCGCGTGCTGCAACCGGAAGCAGTAGCGGCTTAAACCGGCGCACCCGCTACAATCAAGCCAATGTCTATGGTTATTGTAGGTTCCGTCGCATACGACGGGCTCGAAACTCCTCACGGTAAGGTTGACCGCATTCTGGGGGGCTCCTGCACCTACGTTGCACTGGCCGCCAGCTACTTCAGCCAGACCCGTATTGTAGGCGTGGTGGGTGACGACTTCGCCCAGGACGACTATGATTTTCTGGTCAGCCGCGGCATCGATATGGGTGGCCTGGAGCGGGCACCGGGGAAAACATTTTTCTGGGCCGGCAAGTACTCCGACGACATGAATGACCGGGTCACCCTTACGACCGATCTCAACGTATTCGCCGACTTCAACCCCAAGCTACCCCCGGAATGGCTGAATTCCGAATGCCTGTTCCTGGGTAATATTCAACCCACTCTGCAAAAGGCGGTGCGCGACCAGATGGGCCCGGCCACAAAGCTGGTGGGTGGCGACACCATGAATCTGTGGATCAACATTGCGCGTGAGGATCTGCTGAAAACGATTGCCGGCTGGGACTTCCTGTTGATCAACGACGGCGAAGCCCGCCTGCTGGCTGGCGAAAATAACCTGCGCAAGGCAGCCCGCAAGATTCTGCAGATGGGCCCGCACACTCTGGTGATCAAACGCGGCGAGCACGGCGCACTGTTGTGGCGGGCTGATAGCCATTTCATGGTGCCGGGATATTTGCTGGACGACGTTTTTGACCCCACCGGCGCGGGCGACTGTTTTGCCGGCGGATTCATGGGTTATCTGGCGGGGAAAGGCGTTTCCCTGGATGATCCGAAGGCGGATCACAACGAGATACGCCGGGCAGTAATCTACGGTTCCGTAATGGGCAGCTTCTGCTGCGAACGCTTTGGACCAGAACGGTTCCGCACCTTGACGCGCGAAGAAATCGATGCCCGCTTCGAAGAGTTCCGCCAGTTCACGGCGTTCTAAGTCCTCCAGGGGCGCAGGCGCGGTTGCCCTGTGTTTTCTGGCATGTCTGGCGGTTCTGGGGGCCGCTGCCGCTGCCGTCTACCTGAACGGCAGTACTCTCTATTACGGTGACGCGGAAGCGCACCTGAATATTGCCCGGCGGCTGGTGGATAACCGGACTCCCGGCATTCGTCAACTGGGCACAACCTGGCTCCCGCTGCCGCACCTTCTGCTGGCTCCCTTTGTTCGCAACAATTGGCTTTGGCAAACCGGCCTGGCTGGAGCGTTCGTCTCCGTCCCCGCGATGGCGCTGGCCGCGGTATTTCTCTTCGCCGCGATGCGCCGATTGTTCGGCAGCCTGGCGGGGGGTATTGCAGTGGCAGTTCTGGTGCTCAATCCAAATATGTTGTACCTGAGCGCCATTCCGATGACGGAACCGTTGCTGCTGGCTTCGCTTTGCGGATTGCTGTATTACACGGTTTGTTTCGGCGAGCGACCGGGTTGGGGAGCAATTGTCGGCACCGGGGCCAGCGCGCTGGCGGGAACATTAACCCGCTACGAAATGTGGTTTCTCATTCCTTTCGTTGCCCTGTACATTCTGCTGCGCAGCCGCCGTCCGCTGATGGTACTGGCGTTTTGCGCTGTCGCCGCAACCGGTCCGGCGCTCTGGCTGGCGCACAACCGCTGGCAGTTTGGCGATGCTCTGTATTTTTACCGGGGGCCCTGGTCGGCACTGGCGATTCAGGGAAACCAGATGTATCCTGGCAAAGGGGACTGGCTAACCGCCGCCCGCTACTACCTGGAGGCCGTACGGCTGGCGGCAGGGTGGCCGGCGCTGCTGGTGGCCGCGGCGGGTTCTCTGGTGGCGATGGCCGGTAAGAAGGTATGGCCTGTGCTGCTGCTGTTGCTGCCGGCGGCGTTCTACATCTGGAGCATTCATTCCTCCGGCACGCCGCTGTTCGTGCCCACCATGAAGCCGTACTCGTTCTACAACACACGCTATGCGGTTCCGGCTTTGCCGCTGCTGGCGCTGTGCGCAGGGGCACTCGCCCGACCCGCGAAATGGTGGGCCGCGGTGGTGCTGGCGGCGGTTTTCCTGCCCTTTGCGTTGCATCCCCTGGAACCCCCGGTGACCTGGCGCGAATCAGACGTAAACTCACGGGCGCGGCGTGAATGGACCGCGGACGCGGTCTCATTTCTCAAAACCCGGGCGAAACCTGGCGAAACCGTATTCACCAGTTTTGGTGACCTCACCGGCATCTTTCGCCGCACAGGCATACCTTTGCGTGCCACCCTGACGGGCGACAACGACAGCGAATTTGACCTGGCCTGCGCGCGGCCCGACCTGTATCTCAAGACCACCTGGGCGGTGGCACAGGGCGGCGATGTGGTGCAGACCACGCTCGACCGCTGGAGACTGCGTGGACCGCGCTACAGCCTGGTGCATCGGATTATGGTGAAAGGTGCGCCGGTAATCGAAATCTACCGGCGGGCAAACTCATATGATGATCCCCTTCCATAAACTGCATGGTGCCAAGAACGACTTCCTGCTGACCGCAGTGGCTGATCTGCCGCACGGCCTGGATTACCCCGCCGTCGCCATTGCGATTTGCAATCGGTATACCGGAGTGGGCGCGGATGGATGGATGCTGGTGGAAATGGCACCCATGGGCTCTGATATCGACTCCACGATCCGCCTGTTCAACCCGGATGGCAGCGAGGCTGAACTCTCCGGCAACGGCACGCGCTGCGCGGCCGCGGTGGCGGCGGAACATTCGCTGGAACGCAGTGAATTCCGCATCCTGACAGGTGCGGGCGTGAAGCACTTGCGCGTCATCGAACGGCGCGGACTGGAGATCGAGTTCGAGATGGATATGGGCGAGATTCAGGTCGTAGACGGCCAGGCGCAGGTGCAGGGTCGCCACGCCGTAATCCTGGACGTAGGCAATCCCCAATGCGCATTTCCGGTGGATGACTTTGATTTCGACTGGCGCGCGGTGGGTGCGGCGACCGAAAGGGATCCGCGTTTTCCCAACCGGACCAATGTTTCCTTTGTGCGCCGGGTAGATCCGCACACCCTCGACGTGCGTTTCTGGGAGCGCGGCGCGGGCGAAACCAATTCCTCCGGCACCGGGTCCACCGGCGCTGCCACCGCTGGCATCGCGCTGGGCATGGTCGCGAGCCCGGTGACCGTGGAGACACCGGCGGGACCGCTGAAGATTCGTTTCGACCACACGGTACCGGAATTCCGCGGGGTGTTCCTGACGGGACCGGCGGCGTTTGTGGCGGAAGGAATTTATCACTATGGGAAAATAACGGAAGAATGAGCAATTTGGCAAGTCAACCAACCACGGGAACCACGGTCCTGACCGGTGTTGCGGCAGAACTGGCAGAGAAGATCAAGTCGCACTCGGCGGTGATCGGTGTTGTCGGTCTGGGGTACGTGGGGCTACCGCTCGCGGTGGAGTTCGCACAGGCCGGATTCCACGTAGTGGGAATCGATCTGAGCGAGTCCAAGTGCGCGAGTGTAAATGCGGGCGAGTCATATATCGGTGACATTCCCACTGCGGTTCTGGCACCACTGGTTCAACAGGGGCTGCTGCGAGCCACCACAGATTTCCGCGCATTGCTGGAGATGGACACAGTGAACATCGCCGTGCCCACGCCACTACGCAAAACCAAAGATCCGGACATGAGTTATATCGTGTCCGCCAGCGAAGAGATCGCCAAATATCTGCATCCGGGCATGCTGGTGATTCTGGAATCAACTACGTATCCCGGTACTACCGACGAACTCGTGCTGCCCATGATGGAGAAGAGCGGCCTGAAGGTCGGCGAGGATTTCTTCCTTTGCTTCTCACCGGAACGGGTGGACCCGGGCAACCCGAACTTCCAGACTAAAAATATTCCAAAAGTGGTGGGCGGTACCACGCCTGCCTGCACCGAACTGGCGCGCCTGTTCTATTCGCAGGCCCTGGATCACGTGGTGCCGGTCAGTTCCACCCGCGTAGCTGAGATGGTCAAACTGCTGGAAAATACCTTCCGTATGATCAACATTGGCCTGGCCAACGAAATGGCGGTGATGTGCGACGGTATGGGAATTAACGTGTGGGAAATCATCGACGCGGCCGCCACCAAACCCTTCGGCTTCATGCCGTTTTACCCCGGCCCTGGCTTGGGCGGGCACTGTATACCGATCGACCCCTTTTATCTTTCGTGGAAGACCAAACAATCGGGCATTGAAGCCCGCTTTATTGAACTGGCCGGTTACATCAATGGCCAGATGCCCCATTTTGTAGTGTCGAAAGTGCAGAATGCGCTGAACGACCATTGCAAGTCCATTAAAGGTTCGAAGATTCACATCATGGGCGTGGCCTACAAGCGCGATATCGACGATGTGCGCGAATCCCCGGCTCTCGACGTGATCCATTTGCTGAGCAAACGCGGGGCGACTGTGGTTTACTCAGACCCATTTGTGCACGAAATTCGCGTCGAAAACCACACCATGTCAGCTGTGCCTGTGTCTCAGGTTGTGGATGCGGATTGCGTCGTCATCATCACAGACCACAAAGCATTCGATTACAAAGCGCTGGTAGCCAACTCGAAGCTGATCGTCGATACGCGGAACGCGTTGAAGGGTGTGACTTCGCCCAATATTCAGCGATTGTAAACTGACCTGTCCGCCTATTTCGAGCCGCTCTCTTTCACGTAGCGCGCAATCTGGTCACCCGTGGCGAACCAAACGCCGGGTTTGGACTTCATGTACTCCACGAACTTCGTCAGATGCTGCATGGGCGCGCGGTGGCCGCTCAGAAATGGATGCAGCGTCAACACAAACATGGTGCCCTCTTCGTAAGCGCCGTCGAACTCATCTTTGTACAGGCCATACAGCAGCTCCGGCGAAGGCAGATGGCCATTGCGTCCCAGGTACGGTGTCTCTGTCAGCGTCCAGTCGATGGCCAGTTCGATGATGCCTGTTGGCTTGCCCTTCGACACGATCTCGTACGGTTCGTCCATCGCCTGCAGGCTGGAGTCGTAGAGGAAGCCCTTCTTGCGGATCAGGTCGATGGTGTTCCCGCTGAAAGCCCACGAAGGCGCGCGGTATCCCGTAGGCCGTTTGCCGGTGGCTTTGGTGAGGTAGTCAATGGCCTTGTCGAGCAGGCGCTCTTCTTCGCCTTCTGGTAAACGTGGCGTGAATTCGTGGATCCAACCGTGTACGCCCACTTCATTGCGTCCGCTCTTCGTGATGGCGGTCAGCATGTCGGGATGCAGCATGGCGTCCACGCCGGTCATGAAGAAAGTCGCCGGAACCTGGAAGCGGTCCAGCATACGGATGATGCGCTGCACGCCCGATTCCGCGCCGTAGTCGGCAGCAGAGAGCGTTGTGGGCGAAGTAACGCCGTCGCGCAGATCGGGCGCTTCGGTATCGGTGTCGAAGCTCAGGCACACCGCCACGCGCGCTCCGTTGGGCCAGAACTTCGGTGTGAGTTTGCGGCCCGCGCGCGAAAGTGCGACGGCTTCGCGCAGTTGCTCATCAGTCCATGTAGTGCCGGGTTGATTGGGTGCCTGCTGGGCCGCTGCGAATCCGGCGGCCAAAATGAATACTGCTGCGCTGCGCATGTGCGTCACTCCTCTACTTCAGTTTCAGGCGTGCGACGCGGCCCTTCGGTCCCACCGCCCACACTGCTTTGCCCGACTTGCCGCTGAGTGCATTGAAGGCACCCGGATCAAACATCTTCCACCCGTCTCCGGAACCAAGATCGGATCCGGAAGTTCCCGTAGCCAGCCAGGTCTTGACGTCGGCCAGCCACAGTACGGCGGACCGAAAACCAGCCGGGCCGGAGGCGGGCGCGGTCCATGTCCTACCACCATCTTCGGTTACACCGATGTTCTGTTGCGGCTCGCTGTCTTTGGCGTAGTCGCCACCCACCACCATGCCGCTGCGCCCAGTGGCAAAGGCGACCGAGAAAATTCCGGAACTGGCGGAGTTCTTCCGCACCGGCGTTGCCGCCACAGTCCACGTTTTTCCGCCGTCAGGGGAACGAAAGACGCGGGCACCGCTGGAACCGAACCATACCTCGCTCTTGCCCCGCAATGTCAGCGACGAATTGCCGGCGGCGAACGCCCCTTCGCCTTCCAGCGCCACTGGTGTCTTCTGCCGGGTCCATTTCCCGCCACCATCGGCGGTGGTAAATATGGCAATTTCGCCGTCTACCGCATCGCCAGCCAAAATGCCGTGCCGCACGTCCCAAAACGCAATGGCATCCCAAAACCCAACCGCATCGGGATTGGTGAAGAGCAGGGTCCAGTGCACGCCCGCGTCTTCGGTACGGTAGATCTTCGACTTGTCGCCTTGCCCGGCACTCATCAGAATGGCCGCTTGCGAGCTAAAGGCGTGAACGCCGCGAAAATCAAGGGTCTCAGCGCCGGCAATGGTAGCCGCCTGCCAGTTCGAGCCACCATCGGCGGTGCGCAGCCATGTTCCGCCCGAACCGCTGGCCCACACCACTTTGTCATCCACTGCACTCACACCGCGCAGGCTGGCCTCGGTGTGGCTTTCCTGCATCTCCCAGTGGGGCGATTGCGCCCGCGCCGACGAGATCAGCAGAAAGATTAAAAAAGGAGAGTGCCGCACCTTTCAAGAGTAAACGAGAAAACGAATCGGGTTCTACAGCACGTCAGCGAAGCCGCGTTTCATGTAGCGGAAGAACAACCCGCCCAGTACGAACGCTGTAACCGCGAACCCCGTCGCAGTCGCCAGATCGCTCATCGACGGCGCACCGTGCCCCAGCAACATCAGCCGATACGCCCGCACCACGTACGAGAGGGGGTTCACCGCCAGGAGGAAGCGGGCGCGTTCCGGAAATTGCGATTCCGAAATGAATACCGGCGTCAGCCAGAACCAGAATGTCATTAACACAGTCACCACCTGAGCGGTGTCGCGCAGGTAAACCTGGAGCGACGAAACCACCCAGCCGATCCCCACGGCGAACATCCCGGTGACCAGAACGTACACCGGAAGCAGTAGCAGCATGGGGCTGAAATTCCGCAGCGTGATGGCCGCCGTCACCATGACCAGCCCTACCGCCAGAAGATGGCTCACCAGGGATGACAGGAAGATGGAGACAGGCACAATCTCTGCCGGGAAAACGGTTTTCGTAATCAGGTTCGCCTGCTCCACCAGTGAGCCGGACGAACGTTGCACGGTTTCGCTGAAGAGCAGCCACGGGAGCATGCCGGCGAACAGAAACATGGGGTAGTTTTGGGTTACCTCATTGGGGCCCAGTTGGGCCTTCAGGCAGACGCTGAAGATAAACCAGTAGCTGGCCAGCAGCACCAGGGGATGGATCAGGCCCCACAGCCAACCCGCCGCCGAGCCTACATAGCGTTGCTGGAAATCTCGCTTAACTAGTTGAAAAATAAGGCTTCTGCGCTCAATCAGGTTGCGCGCGAAAAAACTGCCGGGAATTCGGGCTGGCACGCCTGGAGCTTACCAGTGAAAAGGGTTGACTGGCAAGCTTAAAAGGTGTTAACCTTCTAGTTCCATTATTTAAGCCGGTATCTGCTTCGGCGATTCCAGCTTTTTTCCCGGGCTCGGGTATTTTCCTGAGGGTACAAATTTTGAAACAAGATTATTTCATTTTAGTTTTAGCTCATTCGCTTCACGGTCGCCTGCAGCGCATTCACATTCCCCACCGCTTAATATACGGGGGGTTGGGTGTCGCCGGATTGCTGGTTTTGTTGGCGTTTGGTGTAGTGGGCAGTTATGCCCGGATGGCGTGGAAAGTAGCCAATTACAATACTCTGCAGCATGAAGCGCAGCTGCTCCGTGAGCGCTACGACAATCTTCAGAAAAAGGTCAGGCAGACCAACGAACAACTCGCCAGTCTCCAGCTTTTGGCCGATGAAGTCACGGTCGCCTATGGCGTTCGTCAGCAACTGACAGGTGGTGCCGATCTGGTTGGTGAAGCTCCACTGATTCCCACCGTGGGCGAAACTCTGGCTGAATACAACTATCTCCGAACCACCAACCGGGTGGGCCGCAGTCGTAATATTTTTGCGCGCGCTACACCGAACGCGATGCCCGGTATGTGGCCCGTGGCGGGTCGCCTTGGGGGCGGCTTTGGCCATCGCAGCGATCCGTTTTCCGGCGAAGGTGCCATGCACAGCGGCGTGGATATTACGGCGCCCGTCGGAACCCCGGTTCATGTCACCGGTGACGGCGTTGTGGTGCACGCTTCGTGGTATGCCGGCTACGGTCGCTGTGTGATTGTAGATCACGGCAACGGCTACCAGACGCTGTATGGACACCTGTCCAAAATCAACGTGGTGGAAGGGCAGGAAACGCGTCAGGGTGAGACCGTCGGCCTGGTGGGAACCAGCGGACGGGCCACCGGTTCGCACCTGCACTACGAAGTACGCATGCACTCCACACCGGTAAACCCTTATCGGTTCCTGGCGCGGGCTACCACTGCCAACTCGCCATCCAGGTCTGACGACCTGCCGTTCTAACACAACCGTTCCTGGCGGGAACCTGATAAACTTCCTGCCATGCGGACCCTTCTCGCGCTGGTAATGTCGGCGGCTCTCCCTGCCGCGGCACAGAGCATCGATTGGGCCAAAGTCAACGACGAGGCCATGCGCAACTTTCAGTCGCTGGTACAGATTGATTCCACCAACCCGCCCGGCAACGAGACCCGCGTCGTCGACTTCGTGAAGAAGGTCTTCGACGCCGAGGGAATTCCCTCGATGATTGTGTCGAAAGATCCTTCACGCGCCAATCTGATCGCGCGCATCAAGGGGAACGGGTCGAAGAGACCGCTGCTCATCATGGGCCATAGCGATACGGTGAAGATCGACGCTGCCAAATGGACCATACCGCCCTTCAGCGGCGCGCGCGTGGGCGGTTACGTCTATGGCCGCGGCGTTATCGATGACAAGAGCGACCTCTTCGCCGCCATGATGACCACCGTTCTGCTGAAGCGCACCGGGGCGAAACTGGACCGCGACGTCATCTTCGTGACCGAGGCCGGCGAGGAAGGCGCATCGGGTTTTGGTATCGGTTACCTGATCAGCGACCACTGGAACGATATCGAGGCCGAGGTCTGCCTCGCCGAAGCAGGGGGCGTCTCGCGCCGTAACGGCAAGCCTTACTTTGCCACTATCGAGACTACAGAGAAGGTGGGACGGGGCGCGCGTCTGGTGGCTACCGGTCCCTCGGGTCATGGCTCGCGCCCCATGCGCGGCAATGCCATCGCCCATCTTTCGGCGGCTATTGACAAGATCTCCCTGTGGGATCCACCGATGCGTTTGAATGACACGACGCGGACTTATTTTGAGAAGCTGGGACAGATCAGTCCGCCGGTGGAGGCGCAACGTTTCAGGGATCTGATGGACCCGGCGAAATCGGCTGCCGCGCTCGAGTACCTCGCGATCAATGAACCGACTTTCTATTCGATGCTGCACACGTCGGTTTCGCCCAACATTATCAACGGCGGATTCCAGAGCAACGTGATTCCATCGGAAGCCACTGCGACGCTGGACATTCGTGCGCTGCCCGATGAGGATATCAATGCGTTCTACGATATGATGCGCAAGGTGATCAACGATCCGGCCGTACAGGTGGTTGCGGGCGGTCAGGGTGGCGCACGTCCCGTCCCGCCGCCCACCAGCATCACGTCCGAAAACTATAAGATGCTGGAAAAGGCTTTCCAGAGCGTTTACGGGGTGCCAGTATTGCCGCTGATGCAGACCGGCGCTACGGACATGGTGCAACTTCGCGCCCGTGGCGTGCAGTGTTACGGCGTCGGTCCCATGGCCGATGACGAAGACACGCTCAAAGGCTTCGGCATCCATAGCGATCAGGAACGTATCCTCGAAGAGGCCGTCTACAAGCACCTGCAGCTTGTCTGGCAGGCCACCACCGCCATCGCCGGAGCTAAATTCTGAATATGCGTTCTCTCATCACCCTCACACTCCTCGCAGCCGCGCCTGCTTTCGCGCAAAACATCGACTGGCCAAAAGTCAACGATGAGGCCATGCGTCATTTCCAGGGGCTGGTGCGTATCGACAGCACCAACCCGCCCGGCAACGAAACCAAAGTCGCTGAGTATGTGAAGAGGGTTTTGGAAGCCGAAGGCATTCCGGTGACGCTGGTGGCCAAAGATCCGGCCCGCGCCAACGTGATCGCACGCATAAAGGGCAACGGCTCAAAGCGTCCGCTGCTCATTGTGGCTCACAGCGACACGGTTAAGGTAGACGCTTCTAAATGGACTTCGTTCGGACCCTTCAGCGCGGAACGCAACGGCGGCTGGGTGTACGGCCGCGGCACGCTCGACGACAAAAGCAATCTGTTCGCCGCCATGATGACCATGGTGTTGCTCAAACGCACCAACGCCAAACTGGATCGCGATGTGATCTTCCTCTCGGAAGTGGGCGAAGAGGCCTCTACCGGCCCCGGCATCGAATACATCGTGGGTGAGCATTGGAACGAGATTGATGCGGAGATCGCGCTGGCCGAAGCTGGCGGTGTCACCCGACGCGGCGGCAAGCCGGTGTTTGCCACCATTGAGACCACGGAAAAGCAGCCCAAAGGGACGATGCTCATTTCCAAAGGACCGTCGGGGCATGGCTCGCGGCCCATGCGTGGCAATGCCATCGCGCATCTTTCGGGTGCCATCGAAAAGGTCGCCATGTGGGATCCGCCGATGAAGCTGAATGACACCACGCGCACCTACTTCGAAAAGCTGGCGCAGATTAGCGCGCCTGTGGAGGCCCAGCGTTTCCGCGATCTGCTGGATCCGGCAAAATCCGCCGCCGCTCGGCAGTATCTGGCAGAGAACGAACCGCTCTGGTATTCCATGCTGCACACGTCGGTGTCGCCCAACATCATCAATGGAGGTTTTCAGAGCAACGTGATTCCTTCGGAAGCCACCGCGACGCTGGACGTGCGGGCGCTCCCTGGAGAGAATATGGACGAGTTTTACGCGCTGATGAGGAAGGTAATCAACGATCCGCAGATTGAGATCGTTCCAAATAACACCAACGCCCGTCCGAACGCGGGGCCTTCCAGCATTACGTCAGAAGCCTATAAAACGCTGGAAGCGGCGTTCCAGCAGGTCTACAAAGTGCCCGTGTTGCCGCTGATGCAGACAGGTGCCACGGATATGGCGTTCCTGCGGGCCAAAGGCGTGCAGTGCTACGGGATTGGGGCGATGACCGATGAAGAGGATATCCTGAAGGGTTTCGCCGCGCACAGCGACCTGGAACGCATCCTGGACGAGGCAGTTTACAAGCATCTCGAGCTCTACTGGCGCGCCGTGACCGGTATCGCCGGTGCGAAGTTCTGAGGGTGTGAGGAGGAGACAACCCAGGCCCAATATTTACGCCGCGCGGGCAGCTGTAATACAATCGGAGGAGCGTCGCCTTTATTGTTCCTGAGTAGCTCAACGGTAGAGCATTCGGCTGTTAACCGAAATGTTGTAGGTTCGAATCCTACCTCAGGAGCCAAATTGTCTTTATACGAAAATTCAGCGCCCGTGGGTTAACACGAGCGCCCCTTCTTCCTCCCGCAGTCTTCCGCATATTATCCCCAACAAAGCAAACCCCTTCCGCGTAACCTCGTTCTCCGCGCCTGCTTGCGGAGAGAACGCCGGTGAGTCCCGGTGAGAGCACTTTCACTCTCTCCCGCCTGAATTCTCCCCACCGCCGGAGAGCCTCCCAAGTTGGTTAACACCCCCGTCCGACTCGGTTTACACTTTCCGAGTTTTCCGCGTATGTTTAGGGCAGCGTCTCACTCGAACAGGTCAGATGCCTCTCGACAGCGGAACGACCGCAAAGCGGACTTTCGCTGTGGTGCTAATCCACAGCAAAGGTCAACGTTTTGAACATTCCAGCCGAGGACTTCCAATCGATCGCCCGCATTTTCGCCGCCGGATATCTCCGGCTCCGCGCCCGTCGAAAGCTCGAAAATCGACTTGCTAACGCCTCTCCACAGAGCGTTCATGGTCATGAGGTTAACAGCGTTGAGACAAGAGAAAACCGTCGAGGCCGCGATGCAAAAAGAGATTGAGGAGTTGAGTAGAATGACCGTGAAACAGCTCCGCCAGAAACACCTGGAGGTGTTCGGCGAGGAGTCCCGGTCCTTCAACAGGCAGTTTCTGTTCCGGCGGATCGCCTGGCGTGTCCAGGCACTGGCGGAAGGAGGCCTCTCTGAACGGGCTCATCGCCGCGCACTGGAGATCGCGAACGATGCCGACCTGCGCATCAAGGCACCCAAGACGGCGTTCAAGAAGGATGTCACGCTGGATCGCAATCTGAGCGCCAGCCGGAAAGTGGCCGGTGAACTCGACCCGCGGCTTCCACCAATCGGAACCTACGTAGAGCGTGAATACAAGGGACGGTCGATCATCGTGAAGGTTCTGGTCGATGGCTTCGAGTTCAGCGGGCGGCAGTATCGCTCCCTGAGTGCAATCGCCACCGAGGTCACTGGCACGAAATGGAACGGCTATGCCTTTTTTGGCATGACGCCGACCGGCGAGGTGACCCATGGGCAGAAGTAGTTCCACGCGCGCAACCGCGAGCGCACCAGCGGTGACTGCCGAGAAGAAGGTCGTCCGGTGTGCGATTTACACGCGCAAGTCCACCGAGGAGGGGCTGCAGCAGGAATTCAATTCGCTCGATGCCCAGCGGGAAGCTGGCGAAGCGTTCATCGTCAGCCAGAAGAGTGAGGGGTTCCTCGCGCTCGCCGATCACTACGACGACGGCGGCTACACCGGCGGCAACATGGACCGGCCAGCGCTCCAGCGGCTTCTCGCCGCGGTCGAGTCCCGGTCAGTGGACTGCGTCGTGGTCTACAAGGTCGACCGACTGAGCCGCTCCCTGATGGACTTTGCTCGGATTGTTGAAGTGTTTGATCAGAGCGGCGTCAGCTTTGTCTCGGTCACGCAGCAGTTCAACACCACGACGTCCATCGGACGTCTGACTCTGAACATCCTCCTGTCGTTCGCCCAGTTCGAACGTGAAATTATCTCCGAACGCACGCGCGACAAGATGTCGGCCGCGCGGCGGAAAGGCAAATGGATCGGTGGCCACCCGGTCCTCGGGTACGACATCGATCCCAAGGGCGGCAGACTTCATGTAAATCCGGAAGAGGCGGAGCAGGTTCGAACGATCTTCGGTCTCTATCTGGAAAGGGGGTCCCTGCTCCCCGTGCTGCAGGAAACCGACCGACGCGGCATGCTGACCAAACGGTGGACCACCGGGGACGGCAAGGTTCGGGGCGGTCAGCGCATGGCCAAAGCTACCCTCCATGGGATTCTCACCAATGCCATCTACACCGGAATGGTGGACCACAAAGGCACGTTGTACCCCGGCCAGCACGAACGCATTGTCGACCAGAAAACGTGGGACCGGGTCCATGAAACTCTCCGAGCCAACAGGGGCGACAACGGTGCCAGCCTTAAGAACAAGTTCGGGGCACTGCTTCGCGGTCTGCTTTTCTGCGTTCCCTGCGGGACCCCGATGGTTCACAGCTACACGATGCGGCAGTCGAAACGCTACCGCTACTATGTTTGCTACAACGCCCAGCAGCAAGGCTGGAAGAACTGCGAGACCAAGTCCGTCACCGCTCAGGCGATCGAAGCCGCGGTTCTCGACAGCATCCGCCGGATTGGTTCGGATCCGAGGCTGGCGGAGGCCGTTGCCGCGGAAGCCCTCGAACAGGTGGCACGCAGGCACCGGGAGATCGACGACGAAACCGACGGTTTGCGGAAACGCCTACGGCAACTCAATCAGAACCTCGCTCGAGAAGCCGCAGACACGAGCGTGGACTCCGGCGCCCGATTCGAACGGATCAGCGCGCTGCAGGGAGACATCGAGAAGACGGAACGCCGATTGGAGGAAGCCGCAGCCGAGCGTGGTGACCTCGTCACAGATCACATTAGCGGTGAAGAACTCCGGCAGACTATCGCCGAGTTCGACGCCGTCTGGGCATCAATGACCACGAGAGAGCAGGAACAGATGATCCGGCTACTGGTCGCTAAGGTCGGCTACGACGGGCGGACCGGCAAGGTCACCGTGAACTTCAGCAACACAGGAGCAAAGGAGTTATGTCAAGGGAAATGAAGATCCGTCATATTCCAGACTCGGTCGAATCTAATCAGGTCGAGACTATCCTCTCGGTGCGCAAACGCCAAAGCGAGCCAGTTACCCAGGATGAGTCAGAACAAGAGGCGCCGAGCCACCCACGGGTTCCCCGGATCACCCGGCTAATGGCGCTCGCCATCAAGTTTCAGGGCATGATTGAACGTGGAGAAATCCGCGATTACGCCGATATTGCACGGCTCGGGCAAGTGACCCGGGCACGGGTCACGCAGATCATGAACCTGCTCCTCCTGGCTCCCGATCTGCAGGAAATCTTGCTGTTCTCCTTCGCTGCCGTTCAAGAGAGGCACCTACGCGAGGTGAGCAAAGTCGTTGAATGGCGAGAGCAAAGAAAATACTTTACCCGGGCACTACGGAGGCTGGAGCCCGAGAGCGGCCTTACGGAATCGTGATGAACTTGATGGTTTGCGCCAGAGCACGAGATACGGCGTCTCTATCGGCCAGCCGCTGAGACAGCATTGACTCGGCCATTTCGTGGGGTAGGCATATCGCGAACTTCAAGTCTTCGACCGCCTTCGCAATCTCGGTACATGAGCCTTCAGTAGGTGGAGCCTTGCGCAGCGATTCAACAAACGAGGCGAGCGGTTGGATATCAGATTTACTCTCGATTTTCAGTGCGAGATTCTCCGCCACACACTCGCTGCCGAGCGCGAGTCTCACATCGGCGAGGGAAACCTTCTTGCCACCCGACAGGGTGCGGTTGAAATCCTGCTGGATGCTCTCGAGTCGCGGCAAGACTTTTGCCAGTTCGGTCGGATTGTTGGCTTCCCAATCTTTTTCAGGTGCGAGGCGAATTCGTGCACCGTTGGCGCCACCGCGCATATCGGTGCCGCGGAACGACGCAGCTGATGCCCACGCGGTCCGAACCAGTTCGGGCACACTCAGGCCGGAAGCGAGGATTTTGGCTTTCAGCGCCGCAATGTCCTTCGCGTCCACCGCTTTGTAGTCCACCTTCGGAATCGGATCCTGCCAGACCAGATCTTCGCGAGGAACTTCCGACCCTAGATAGCGGGCCTTCGGGCCCATATCGCGATGGGTGAGCTTGAACCACGCCTTGGCAAATGCGAGTTCGAATTCCGCCGGATTCTCACGGAAGCGTAGTGCAATCTTCCGGTAGCTCGGGTCTTCCCGCAGCGCGAGGTCTGTCGTGAACATCATCGGCGCATGCCGCTTTGACGGGTCGTGAGCATCCGGAATCAGATTCGCGCCCTGATCGTTGGCGGGAACCCACTGGATTGCGCCGGCGGGGCTCTTGGTTTTCACCCATTCATAGGCAAACAGGTTGTTGAGGTACTCAATGGAAAACTTTGTGGGAGTGGAGGTCCAGGCACCTTCCAAACCGCTGGTGATCGTGTCGACGCCCTTACCGGTGCCGCACTTGTTTTCCCAGCCGAGCCCTTGTTTCTCTACAGTGGCTGCCGCGGGTTCCGATCCCACGCAATTGGCAGGGGGCGCGGCGCCATGCGATTTACCGAAGCTGTGACCACCCGCGATCAGCGCGAGAGTCTCTTCATCGTTCATCGCCATGCGGCCGAAGGTTTCGCGGATGTCTTTGGCTGCGGCCAGTGGATCGGGGTTGCCGTTTGGACCCTCTGGATTCACATAAATCAGCCCCATCTGAACCGCTGCCAGCGGCTTCTGTAGTTTCCGGTCCCCGGTGTAGCGCTCATCGGCCATAAACTTCTTTTCCGGGCCCCAATAAACCATTTCCGGCTCCCAGTCGTCCCTGCGGCCTCCGGCGAAGCCGAAGGTTTTGAAACCCATGGATTCCAGCGAGACATTTCCGGTTAAGACGATGAGATCGCCCCAGGAAATCTTTTGACCATACTTCTGCTTCACCGGCCAGAGCAGACGCCGGGCCTTATCGAGGTTGGCGTTGTCGGGCCAGCTGTTGAGCGGCTCAAATCGCTGTTGGCCACCCTCCTCGCCACCGCGGCCGTCCAGCGTCCGGTACGTACCCGCGCTGTGCCAGGCCATCCGGATAAAGAATGGGCCGTAGTTCCCGTAGTCGGCCGGCCACCAGTCCTGAGACGTGGTGAGTACTTTCTCGATATCGAGCTTGACGGCCTTGAGGTCGAGACTCGCGAACGCCTTGGCGTAATTGAAGTCTTTTCCCAACGGGTTAGACTCGGCAGAGTTCTGCCGCAGCGGCGAGACATCGAATTTCTCAGGCCACCAGAACTGGTTTGGTTGCGGCTGTTGAGCACTGGCAACACTCGTGAACAGGAAAGGCACTGCGACAACCGCGCAAACGGGGAGCAGTGACTTCAGGATTTTCTTCATTGACTTCTCCTTGATCTAAAGGGAGGCTCACGCCTCACCCACATCAGAATAGGGGGATACGACGGATAGAACAAGACGATTGCCGCTATCGCTGCGATAGGATATACCTATGGGAAAGAAAGATTTGCTTCGCAAGGGCCGGAGCTTCGATTTGCGCCAACTGGAGTGTTTTTGTGCGGTGGCGCGCACGGGTAGTTTCACGCGCGCAGCGGAAGAGCTGGGGATGGCGCAGCCATCGCTTTCCGAACAGATCAACAAGCTGGAGCAGGCGCTGGGCGAGGCGTTATTTGAACGTTTCAGCCGCAGAATTGAACTCACTGCACCGGGTGCGACGCTGCTGCCGCGGGCCCGGGCATTGCTTGAGGAGGCCGCGGCGCTTCCACAGTACCTTGAGGCAGCCCGCGAAGGTGTGCGGGGGCCGCTGCGGGTGGGAGCGATTCCGACGATCCTGCCCTATTTTCTGGCTCCGGTTCTGCGTGGATTTGTTGAGAGATTCCCGGAAGTGGAGTTGCAGCTGCGTGAATCGATCACTGAAGATCTGTTGCAACAGGTGCTGGATGGGGCATTGGATTTGGCAGTGGTGAGCGTGCCTGTGGCAGAAACCGGGCTGGTGATGAGCGAGTTGTTTCGGGAGCCGTTGTGCCTTGCGGTACCTGAGGGGCATGCGCTGGCTTCAGCAGGGAGCGTGCAGTTGCGGCGGTTGACGAATGAGCGGTTGCTGATTCTGAAGGGCGGCCACTGTCTGCGCGAGGAATCGCTGACGGTGTGCGAGCGGGCGCGGGCACACTTCGGGGCGCAGTTTGAGGCGGATCAGTTTGCGAGTATTTTTGAGTTGATCCGGGCGGGCTTTGGAGTCAGCATTGTCCCCGAACTGGCGCGCCGCTCGGCCGAAGGGTGCAAATTGCTCGCGATTGAACCCCCGGCGAGCCGGAAGATCGGGTATGTGCGGCTGGAGCGGCGTTACATCTCGAAGCCGGTGAAAGCGTTTACTGCCTACTTGCGCGAGGTTGCGCGGGCTGCCTCGCTACCAGCGGGGAGTGAAAAAGCCCGTTAATGGGTACCGCCTCGACCGTCCTGACCCCAATGTTTCTTGTTGACCGCGGCCAGGTTACTTGCCAATCAATTTCTCGAGTTGCCCCAGTTTCCTTTGAACGATGCCGGCTACCTTCTCTGTCCGGCCTTCCGCTTCGAGATCGGGGTTGTGGGTAAGTTTACCCTCCGCCTCCTTTGCCGTTCCCTTCGCGTCGTGAAGATCACCTTCAGCTTGCTGCTGTGTGCTGTTTGTCATGTTTACCCTCTGGTACGCGCTTTTGTCGATTCGTGCACGTCCGCAGTCCGCCTGCACGCCCGAGGCCAAACGAAGCCCATCCGCGGATCTGGTGCAGTCCAGCGCCATAGTCAGGGGACGCCCGGCTTGAAAATGGCGAGCGGGCGTCGTATCGAACGTTTCGCGGAAGGCAGCGATGAAAGAGCTCGCGCTTCGATAGCCGGCATAGAGAGTGGCTTGCTTCACGGGCACGCCCGCGCCGGAGGTCATTACAAGCCACCTTTGAGCCGGTCGGTGTCGTCCAGATGCCCGGTTCGTCCTGTTTCATGTGGTCATATCGCTCGAAACGGACTCCGACCTCTTGCAAGTCTATGAGAAGGCGGCTCGTCTTGTTGCCGCTGTTCAGCAACCATCAGACAGCGGAACGACCGCCGGGCGGTCTTTCGTTGTGGTGCCAATCCACAGCGAGGTGAAAGCAGTTCCTGTTTCGGAGAATCGCCTGGCGTAATCAGGCACTGGCCGAAGTTGACCTCTCCGAACGTGCGCGTCGCCGGGCGCTGGAAATTGCCAATGACGCCGACCTGCACATCCCGGCACCCACGCTCAGCGTCAGCCGCAAAGTGGCCAGCGCTTTTCATCCGCGGTTGCCACCGCCGGGAATGTATCTGGAACGCGAGTTCAAGGGGCGGCGAGTCATTGCGGAAGTCCTCGTGGACGGGTTCGATGGTGAAATCTGCCGATCCATTAGTGCCATGCCTGGCAGAACCGCTTTAGGTGCTTTTAAGCACGCCTGATACGTCTGATCTTGTCTTTGGGTCGCCCGATGACGATCTGATATACTTCAGTATTCTCGTGGCCTAAGATTTTTTACGTGGAGCGCTCTCTATGCAGCGTCTCCGCCTGGCAGCCGATGGAAGTTATAGCGGCCCGCCTCGACCACTGTATCTGAAACTTTTGAGGCAGGACTAATAAATGCAAACCAGAATATTACAACGCGGAATTATCGTGCGAGTGGCCATCCTGTCACTTTGCGGCCTGGGCTTACAAGCTGCTCCGATCACTTACACTTACTCCGGTGCGACTTTCGACCAGGGTACGCTCCATACCGGCGGCACTGGCAATAACGGCGACCTGATTCCGTTTACCACCTCGAATTATGTTATCGGCTCGGTTACGTTGGACGCTGCCTTGCCAGGCGACTCAGCGCTGACCGGCTACTCCAGCCATGTCCTTTCCTGGTCCATGACTGTGGTGGGGGCGTTCACGATGTCTTCGGCCAACCACAATTCGTTAAACACCGTGTCGTTTGGAACTACCGGCGGACTCATCACCTCGTGGGACGTATTTTCCGACGACGGTTATCCCGTGCCCGGCCAGCCGGCCGATTGGCAGGTAGCACGCATCCTGACGGCATCCGCGACCACGTTCGCCAACACTCAACTTTGCACCGGATGCGTTGTGTATGACGGTGGTTTGAACGGATCGTTTGCACAACAGATCGTCAACAATGGCGGCTCTGTGTCATCACCCGGTTCCTGGTCGGGTGCGCAGGAGGCTGCGACGCCCGAGCCTGCCACACTGACTATGCTGTTGGGTGGCTTCGCCATGCTGGCGGCAAAGTTTCGGCGTAAGTTCTAATCCAGGCTAACAGGCTGCCCGGAAAGCGCAGGCGTTTCGACTGCGCTTTCCGGGCAACGCACAGTGGTCGCCGATTACCCGTCGGGTGTACAACCTCAGGCGGGACGAATGCATGGCGGGTGCCCCGGGAAGCCCGTAATCACAGCCCGGTTTTCAATCAACATGCATTCTCACGGCGCGCGCGCCGGGAACTGGTTATCCCGCTGGCGGGCGAGCGCGCGGCCACTCGTCTAACTGAATCAGTCAAGACTGACCTCATCATCGTCAATGCGTACTCGGGGAGGCTGCAACCCGCGGACTCGTGGATCTGTCGCGCAATCGACAGACTCCGGAATCATGACTCACGGCCACGCCCACCTCAGTTGAAACCCCGGTTTCCGCCGCCCCTCAAACCCGGTCACAAGCCGCCAAAAATAAATTCCTGTTACTCCCAAACCCTTGTACAGAAGGGCCTTCCGCCTCAACTACCCCCTTCCCAACCCTCACCCCCAACCCCGATTTCCGCTCCACTCATGCTATTTCCTCAATCGAGGAAGGAAATAACTCCAATGACACCGTCGATGAACCCCGCCAACGCTTCGCAACCCTCTGCAATCCCGCAAGCCATCCCGGAAGCCACCACCCCAACCCCCGAAACCAGCGCACCAATCCCGCGCACCTTCACCCAGGCCATGCGTCAATTCCTCTCCCCCAAACGCCTGGCAGCCAATCGCCGCAACGCCCAATTCTCCACCGGCCCCCGCACTGAACAAGGCAAGAAGGGCGCACGCCTCAACGCCAGCCGTCATGGCATTACCGGCCAGGTCCGTCTCCTGCCCGACGCCGAGCGCAGGGCCGTCGAAGCCTTCTGCGCCCCCATCATCGCCAGCTTCGCCCCGGCCAATGGTGACGAAATTCAACTGGTCCGCAACATCGCCGAAGCCCAGTGGCGTCTCAACCGCTCCCGCGCGGTCGAAGAAAATATCTTCGCCCAGCACATTGGCTATCGCAAAGACTGCACCATCGCCGGCGACAACCCACAAATCGCCGATGCTCTCCACATGGCCACCGCCTTCTGCGAACATCCCGAGGTCTTCGACCACCTCTCCCTCTACGAACAACGCATCCGCCGCGGCATGGAAAAAGACCGTAAGCAACTGGACCTCGACCAAAATAAACGCAAGGCCGCCGAAGCCCAAGCACTCGAAGAAGCCAAGCTCCTCCGCCAGTATGCCGCACAAAATGGCGAGGTCTTCGACCCGGAAGGCGAAGCTAAGGAGAACGGTGGGTTGGTTTTTTCGTTTGACCGTCTCGACCGTTCCATTATTCGCGATTACCGCCTTCAAATGGCCCGCAACGCCGCCACCGCATGGGTACCGTCCACAAGAGCCGCCTGATTCGTGTCCTGTCGGCGACCATCGGCGACTATCTGTGGCCATCCCCGCTGAACCCGGCCCACGTCATAACGACAACGCCAAAGAACGCTATTATATTTGGAGTACTCCATGAAGATTCCCCGGCTGATTCTGCTGATTGCCGCGACCGGCACGATCGGTCTGCGCGCCCAGGATCTCGCCTGCCCGGCCTACCCTGCCGCTCTCCGCACCGAGAGCGAAGCCAGCCTCGATCTTGACCGGCAATTTGCCGCCTACTCCGCCACCGCGCGCCGCCTGCATTTCGCCAACGTCGCTCAGAACTCCCGCCTCTCCGGCTCCGGCAACTTCATCGACCAGTTCACCTATAAGAAGATGGCGGCGGATGGCGTTCTTCCCGCCCCTTCCACCAACGATGCGGAATTTCTGCGCCGTGTCTCGCTCGACCTCACCGGCCGCATCCCTGCTCCCGGGCAAGCCGCTGCATTCCTCGCCGGCACCGATGCCGGTAAACGCGCCCAGTTGATTGAAGATCTTCTGGCCTCTTCCGCCTACGCCGACCAGCTCACCCTGTTCCTCGCCAATCGCTTTAAGGTGACGCGTCAGTACGACACCATCTCCACGCGAGGCCGCGACACTTTCTACAACTTCGTCCACGATCTCTTCGCCAAAGATTTGCCCTATGATGCCTGGACCCGCCAACTCATCACGGCTGCAGGAGACGTCGACACCGAACCCGGCACCCAGTTCTTCGCCCGCTGGATGGACCTGGCCGGTCCCGTTCAGGACTCATGGGACGACATCACGGAAAAAATCACCACCGGCTTCCTCGGCTACAAAGTGGAATGCATCTCGTGCCACAACGGGCGCGGCCACCTGGAAAAGATCAACCTGCACTTGTCGCGCCGCACTCGTTCCGATTTCTGGCGCATGTCGGCATTTCTCTCCCGCACAAACTTCGTCCGCGTCACCACAGACCCCATTGGCTACCGCCCGCGCACCATCGTGGTCGATCGCAACTATGGCACCTACTCCGGGTCTGTGCCGCCCAATAATCCCGGGTGCCGTCCGGCCCGCGCCAACGCCGTGGTCACCCCGGCCCTGTTCACATCCGGTGCCGAACCCACAACCGGTAACTGGCGCGGCGAACTCGCCAGCATGGTCACTGGCGATCGCCAGTTCGCACGCGCCGCCGCCAACTATCTTTGGAGTTATTTCTTCGGCTACGGCATCGTCGATCCTGCCGATGGCTGGGATCTTGCCCGGCTCGATCCCGCCAATCCTCCACCCGGTGACTGGCCCCTGCAGAACTCCAACCCGCAACTTCTCGATGCCCTTGCCGACTTCCTCATCAACAACGGTTACCAGCTAAAACCACTCATCCGCCAGATTGTCAACAGCGAAACCTACCAGCTTTCCAGCCGTTACGACGGCCAGTGGAAGCCGGCCTATACCCGCTACTTCGCCCGCTATCAGGCGCGCCGTCTTTCCGCCGAACAGATGTACGACGCGCTCACTACCGCCACCCATACCGAACAACCCATGAGTCTCATCGGCGGGCGCAACGCCGTCTGGTATGCCAACCAGCTTCCCGATCCCACCGAGCCTTTCTCGGATGGCCGCGTCACCACTTTCCTGCAGCAATTTGGCCGCGGCGACTGGTGGACCATCGACCGCGTCTCTACCCCTTCCATCCTTGGCTTGCTGTACATGATGAACGATTCAAATAATGTTTACCGTACGTTGGGCCTCTCTACCGCGTCCATTGGCATCACCAACCGCGTACACGAAATCGACGTCAACTTTCCCGATGACACCGCCGCCATCCAGCGCATGTTCCTCGCCACGCTGACCCGTTATCCCACAGACCAGGAATTACAACTCCTGCTGTCGCGCCGTGTCGGCCCCCGCTATCAGTGGCTCAGTGATCTGCAATGGGTGCTGGTCAACAAGCTGGATTTCGCCTTCAATTATTGAGCCTTTCATGAAGAGACGAATCCACAATTGCGGCGGCCACGAACACCTCAACCGGCGCCACTTTCTCTTCGGTGCCGCATCCGCCGCTCTGCTAACGCCCCACGCCGACGCGCAGGTTGTTGCCACTGGCGCCCGCCCCCGCAACACGGCGAAGACCTGCATCTTTATCAACATGAATGGCGGCCCCAGCCATCTGGATACTTTCGATCCGAAGGACGGCCCCTGGAACCCCGCGGACGCCCGCATTCAGCAGTACCCGGGTGGCCTCGCGCTATCCCGCACTTACTTCCCGCGCCTTTCCAATCTCACCAGCGACCTGCTGGCACTTCGTTCCTGTTCCAGCTGGGAAGCCGCTCATGAGCGTGGCCAGTTCTATGTGCAGACCGGCCATTCGCAGAACCCGGCGCTGGCCGCTGAAACGCCGCACATCGGTGCGGTCATTGGCTATGAACGGGGCTTCAACGGGCTTCTGCCGCCGTTCCTTTCGTTCAATCAGAATGTTCAGGGTGCCACTTTCCTGGGCGGACCGTACATGCCCATGTCCCCGCCCGCCGCACGCACCGGCCTTGCCACTCTCACCCACAACTACTTCGGCTCTGCCAGCCAGCAGCGCTTCGAAGACCGCTTCAAACTCCTGCAGGATCTGGATTCCGGAATCCGCACCGCACCTCCCAACGATGTAGTGGCCGCCTACGCCGGCTACTACGGACGGGCGAAGCAGATGATGTACAACACGGCCGTGGATAACACTTTCAAATTCTCCGTGGAAGAAGAGAACCGCTACGGCTCCAACAACCTGGGGCGCGCCCTGCTGGTGGCGCGCAACGCCATCGTGGGCAAGATGGGCGTAGCGTTCATCAGCGTCACGCACTCCGGTTGGGATACCCACGTGGGTCAGTTCGACCGTGCCCAGACCAGCAACATCTACACGCTTACCAGCGACCTCGACCGCGCCGTGAGCAATTTGGTGGACGATCTGCGGGCTTCGGGCGATCTCGCTTCCACTCTCATCGTGATGATGGGGGAATTCGGTCGTACCCCGGGCGTACTCACCTCCCGCGGCGGTCGCGATCACTACCGCGCTGCCATGAACGTCGCCATGATCGGCGGTGGCGTCAAGGGTGGTCGCGTCATCGGCCAGACCAACGCCGACGGTTCCAATATCACCGATGCCGGCTGGGACGCCCAGCGCGCCATCTACCCCGACGACATTGCTGCCACCATTTACTCCGCCATGGGCGTCGACTGGACGAAGAGTATTGATGACACTCCTTCCGGCCGGCGTTATTACTACGTCAACGGTGCCGGTGCCGCTGGCTTCCGCGCCGTGGAAGAGGTCTTCGGTTGAAGGTCCTCGCACTATTCGCGCTCGTCGCACTGCCTGCGTTTGCCCAAACTCCTTTCCTCGTCGAAGTGCTCGCGGAGAAATCTCAGGTGGTGGTTGGTGAAACGCTGCAAGTCCGCGCCGTGGTACGCGATCAAACCGGCCAGCCCATCCCCGGCGCCGTGCTGACGTGGGCGGTCAACCAGCCCTCCATGGCGACCATTTCAACGTCCGGACTGGTCTCCACCAGGGGCCTTGGAACCATCCGCGTAACCGCACGCTCGGGTTCGGTCACAGGCGAGGCCGCTTTCCAGACCATTCCTCTGCGGCTTGAGGTTCTTGGCCCCGATACTCTCACCGTCGGTTCCAGTGCGCGCTACTCCGCCTTCTTCTACGACGTCAACGGCGTCCCCATCCCCAACGTGCCTCTGCAATGGTCCTTGCTCAACGAACGCCAGAGTACTTCATACCTCGGCAGTATCAATACCACGGGTTCGGTCACTCCCACCGGCGAAGGGTCCGCATGGGTCTGGGCCAACTACACCTACAACGAAACCTTCCCCGGCCTGCAGCAACGCTGGGTTGCGTATACGCCGGTCACCATCAACGCGCCAAAGTTCTACAACGTCAGCCGGGTTTTTTCCACTCTGAGCAAGACCCGATCCACATGGACGCTGCGTCCCAAACAGAGCATGCTCTGGCCCACCGATGACGGCGGACTCACCTTCAACGCATCGCTTTCCGGCCTGGGCAACGCGCTCGTCAACTGGAATGGCGGCGTGTGGAAGGTCATCAGCGCAGGCGGCATGCCCCGTTTCGGCCGCGCCTCCAGCGCGCTGGAATTCCGCACTCACTCCGTTACCCGCGACGGCCAGATTTTCACCTACGAAGACACCTCCGGCAACGGTACGGAACTCAACCTCGGCACCGTCACCTCCGGCGTCCAGTCTTTCTTAAACAGCAATGTTCCCCTGGGTGGAACCGAAGCCACCTCAAGCCTTTTCATCACTCGCAATTCCCTCACCAGCACCGGCTGGAAGATGGTGCGCGCCGGCTTTCGCTTCGTGAATACAACGGCCACTCTGACCGGCCTGTTCCGCGGCATCAGCGGCCTCGACGATCCGCTCATCAACACCGGCGACAAGCTCGCTGAGATTTCCGCCGGCTTCAACATTGACTCCGACTTCGGCATCGCCGCTGATGGCACGGCAATCTACGGCGTCACCAACGGAGCAGTGCGCGTCTTTTATCGCCACGATTTCAACGGACGAAAAAAACTGCTGGCGGTCCGCGACCCCATTCCCGGCGTCGGCCCTGCCACCGCGCGGGTGCGCAACTTTACTGGCGGTCGCACCAACGCGCCCGCAACCTGGTTCGATGAAGACGGCACCGCCATCTTCTGCGTCACGCTGGATGACGGCAGCCAATGGTATGTGAATTTCGCGCCCAATGGCAAAATCACTTCGCTGCGCCTCACCTCGCAAACCGGCATTCTCTTCCGCGATCCGAACCAGGGTACGCTGATCTACGCGAATCCCTACAACAACCAGGGCAACGGTATCTATCTGTGGAAGGACGGTGCCGTCAAACCTGTCCTGCTTCTCAACCGCAAAGTTTTCGACCAGACCGTGCAGGATATTGAAAGCGGTGCCATTGATCGCTGGGGTTCCATCACACTATTGGTCCGCGGCGATACCAACGCTCTCTTTGCGGCACGCATGGATGAGAAACCCTGGCTTCTGTTTCAATCCGGCGATGTTGTGACTGCCGACGCGCCGGTCGACATCAACACCCTTCTGAGCGGTGCCAGAGCCGGCCCGCCCCATGTCATGGCGGGCGGCAATCCCGGCAGCATCGCCCGCTTCACCAATGGAGATTTCGACTCCACCGTGGCAATTGGAGAACGCTTTGGCACGTCTACCATGTGGTTCGGCGGCTCCGTCGGCTCTCTTTCCAACATGCGCAAGGCACCCAACGGCGATGTCTATTTCATTACCGGTCTCGGCATCTATCGCGCTGTGCCGGGCGGTGCTCCCCAAATAGTGCAGTCTTTTCCCCTCCGCGTCGACAGCACGCTGACGCTCAATAACCCGTCCGGTCTGGATATCAACAGCCAGGGTGACATCTTGTTCTACTCGTCTACCAGCCTGGGTGACGTTCGTTTCTGTATCCTGAGTAACGGTGAAGTCAGGCAAATTCTCACTTACTCTCCCACCTTGGCAACAGCTACAGTCCTCAACGGCCAGACCGTTTCCACCTTCGATTCTTTCTTCCTCGCCGATGATGGCCGCGTAATTGCGGAACTGCGCTTTCGTAACCTACCATTGCCCTCGCTCGCCATCTGGGACGGCAGTAACTGGACTCTCGCCGCAACTCCCGGCACGAAGCTCGGTAATCACACTGTTACCGGATTCCCCAACATAATCCGCGCCTCAGGCAATCATCTGATGGCGGAGATGACGGTGGAAACCGGCGGCAATATTCTCGCTGAGTGGACCGGTTCAGACTGGCGTACCCTGCTCGACGTCACCACCATCATGCCCAACGGTCAGAATGCCAACAGCGTCAATGCCGCTGAGATCAATCGCGCCGGTGACGCTTTGTTCCAGTTCTCCAACGGCATCAACTCCATCGTGGTACGAAAAGCGAATGGCGACCTGCAGCAGGTGCAAAACCTGTTCCGCCCCACGCCGGAAGGTGACTGGCTAATCCGCCTTGTCGCAATGGATTTCCGCGATGACGGCACCGTGTATTTCCTCGCGTTCAATCAGTACGACGAACTCTGCCTCTATCAGGCCGATCCTACGGCTTGATCAGGCGCGGAATGAACTTCGTCACGCCCTGAATGGGACCAACCTCGCCACCGTAAACGTTACCCTGGGAATCCACCGCCACACCCTCACCCATCGAACCTGTGCCGCCCATACCGGACGCCCGTTTGGAAACGTGTTCCGGCACAAAGTACAGAACTTGCCCGGTTTTGGCGCTACCCACCCGAAGGCCTTTCCGCCAGCCTGGGTTGTAGTTGTCGTCCGATTCGGAATCGATGGCGTACAGCACATCTTTCTTATCGATATACAGCCCGCTGATCCGGCTGAACTGGTACCAGGTGTCCAGCAGCGTCCCTTGCTGATCGAAGATTTGAATGCGCCGGTTGCCGCGATCCGCCACGAAGAGCCGTCCTCGCGAATCCATCGCCAGTGAGTGCGCGCCGCGGAACTGGCTCGGCCCATAACCCCACGATCCCCAGCTCTTGATGAATTTGCCGTCAGAGGAAAACTTCGAGATACGTCCCACGCCGCCGGTCCCCGGAGCGTCCAGGAACTGGTCGCCATGGGCTTCGGCCACAAATATGCTCCCGTCGGGCGCAATCAGCACGTCATTGGGATCGGTGAACGCGGAGGGCGGGTTGCCTGCGGTGCCAGGGGTTCCCAGTGTCATCAGCACTTTCCCCTGGGGGCTGAACTTGATCACGGAGTGACCCTTGCCCGCCGCGTTGGGGGCTTTCTTCAACTCCTCAGGCGTCGCTGAGCGTCCATCCACCACCCAGACGTTGCCCTGACGGTCCACGTCCATCCCGTGCGGCCATAGGATCAGCCCGCCGCCGAAACTCTGCACCACTTTGCCATCGGGGTCCAGCTTCACAATGGGGTCCACGTCGGAACCCACACAATCGTTGGCTCCGCAGCGGTCCGCAGCCCAAATGTGCTTTCCGTCTGCGTCCACGTTGATCGCGCTCACGGAACCCCACTTGCGACCGTTGGGCAACGTTCCAAAGTTTCGAATGGTCTCGTAAGGGTTAGGCAAACCGTTGACGGGTGTGACTTTAGACTGCTCCGGCGGGGCGGAGGAACCGCGCGGCGGTTGCTGGGCCAAAGCCAACCCGGCAGTGAAGGCAAGCAGGAGGGTGGCGGATGATCGGGTGAAACGGATGGATGTGTTGGTCATGGAGGTCAGACAAGTTATACACCAGCCGACACAGACGTGACAAGTTATTGATTGCAGAAGTTTGGCTGGGAGACAGGGATTTGAACCCCGATAGACAGATTCAGAGTCTGCAGTCTTACCGTTAGACGATCTCCCAGCAACAGCAATCGGGATCGCTTCAACAGTATCCCACGTCTCAACCTTTGCGGCCAATAATCGCATAATCCAACCCGCCAAAGAACCGCTCCCGGAACCCTTCCGGCAGCTCGTTCAGCTCCGGGTTTTCTGCCACCGCCGGTGAAAGCGTGCGGATTTCAATATCCACCATCCCCGCTTCCTCCATGTAGAACTCCAGCAGCTTAGACGGCACCGGACGCACGTGGGTGGGGTCCATATAGAAGTGTGTCGCGAAAATCGCCAGGCACTCGGGATTCGGTGTTTCGATCGCAAGAACTCCCCCGCGTTCCAGCCGCGAGGCACACAGCCGGATCATTTCCGGCAAACGCGCCGGCTCGATATGCTCCACCACCTGGGAACTGATGATGCCATCGAGATCTTCTTCCGGTTGGGCCGCCAGCCAGACAAACAAATCAGCCGCCTCTGCTTCGAAACCCTTTTCGCGGCATACCGCCACCGATTCCGCATCCAGGTCTATCCCTCGCGCTTTCGCACCGGCGTCGCGCAGAACCGCCAGCAATTCCCCGCGCCCGCACCCGATATCCAGCACGTTCACCCGCCCTGCGAAATACGGGGCGTAGAACGATTGTTTGGCGATGACATCGGCTTCGTCGCCGCGGAATCGCTCCGCAAAGCGGGCATAGTCCAGCGATGGAATTGCAGCGCTGCCCACCGCAACGGCCGCACCCGGCACGGCAACATCCGCCGGCAAAGCTACCCGCAGTCCCGTCCGCTGCCGGATCAACCGCAACTCCGCATTCACCGACTTTGCAAACTCCGCGCGCACCTTTTCGAAATCCGTGAACAGTTGTTTGTGAATCGCGTCGGTGGTACGATCCAGCGCTCCCAGATAGTCGGTGTGCTGCATCTTCACGATGTCGCGGAAGTTGGCTTCCACCAGCGACACCCGATGCTGGAATGCGCCCTGCAAATCGGCCGTAGCCCGCAGAAACTGAATTTCATTGGTGGCCAGTCTTTCTTCCCAGGCCTTGCGCCACTCCGCCCAGTGAGTGCGGACATCTTTCAATTCCCGGGCTTCTTCCCGCAGTGGCTCCACCGCTTCCAACACCGGCATCACAACATCCTGTATTTGCTGCTGTACTTCCTGCAGACGTCGGTCAATCTTCGCGTCAAGTTCACCGGCGCGCGCATCCATCTGAATACTCAGGTCGCGCGCCCGCGCCTCCAGTTCGCTTCGCACGTACCCGATATTTTCATTGGCCTGGCCAGCCAGCGACAACAGTGTCCGGTTGTGTTCGTTCAGACCCTCGATCAACGCTTCCATCGTGGAGACTGCTTCCCGGTTAAAAACCACTTGATCGCGCACAAACCAGCCGAGCGCCCGCGCAATCAATTTCTTGCCCGCCTGAAACAGAGCGTTCAGCAGCCCGCCGGAGCGCGGATTCACACTTCCGATGGACGCAATGCGCGCCTGCGCCGCGTCCCGCGCATGCACCGCCGGCATCAGATCAGCAATGGCAATGCGGATATTTCCGCGCGCCGCGGGCCCCGCCGACGAGCCTTCGGGAAGTTCATCGCCCGGCTGCGGATAGCGCGCCCGCACCTTGTCACGCGCCGCCTGCACCAACGCAGTCAGCTCGGCAATTTTCTCCGCGTCACTTGCCACCGGAACTCCGTTTGCTCCAGCTGGCTGTCATCTTCGAGCCCAGCCCGCCGCGCGGCACGAAATCGCCGGTCACCGTGATACTCACCGGCTTGCAAGCCTTCACAATATCCCGCAAAAAACAGTTCACCACATTTTCCTGAAAGATTCCCAGATTGCGATACGCAATCGTGTACATCTTGAAGGATTTCAATTCCAGGCAAACCTTGTCCGGCACATAACGCACCGTAACGGTCCCGGTATCCGGCAAACCCGTCTTCGGGCAGATCGAGGTGAACTCGGGAACCGAGATCTCCACTTCATAACCCCGAAACTGATTGGGCCAGGTTTCGATCTCCGGCAGCGCGGCATCAATTCCCGCTGCCGCGTGGTCATCGGTATACTGCTTCTTCACTGCGTCAACTCCTTCGCCAGCAGCTCCAGAAACAGCCCCACATCGGTAACCACACCCACGGCCTGCCCCGTGCCCCGGTCGCTGACCTTGGTTGCAACAGCGGGATTGATATCCACGCAAACAATCTTGACCCAGCTCGGCAGCATGTTGCCTGTGGCGATGGAGTGCAGCATGGAACCCAAACACAGCACCAGACCCGCCGACTTCAGTTGGACCGCATAGGCATCCTGCGCCGCATTCATGTCCGTGATCGTCTCCGGCAGCGGGCCGTCATCCCGCAGGCTGCCCGCCAGCACGAACGGTACGTTATTTTTTACGCACTCGTACATGATGCCTTTAGTGAGCCGTCCGCTCTCTACCGCGCCTCTTATGCCTCCGGCATGATTGATCGCGTTGATGGCGCGCATGTGGTTGCGATGCCCGTGTTCGGCCTGCCGCCCGTCGGCCAGCCGTACTCCCAGCGACGTCCCCAGCAGGGCCGCTTCAATATCGTGAACGCCCAGCGCATTGCCACTGAGTACTGCGTTAATCCAGCCGCCCCGAATCAGCTTCATCAGGCCGGCGGCGCCGCCCGTATGCACCACTACCGGCCCCGCTACCGCCACAATCGACTTGCCCTGCTCTCGCGTCTGCCGCGCTAGTGCCGCCGTTTGCCGCACCGCGGTTTCCACCTGCCGCTCTGAGGAAATCTCGTTCGACATGAACGCGAACGCCTGCCGGTCGCGCTCCTTCGATTCCGGAATTACGCGGATCCCCAGCATCCCTGTCACCACCCGGTCGCCCGCCTTCAGATCGCGCAACCGCCGGCAGTGGGCCTCGTAGCTTTCCGCGTCGCCGGTCACCACCAGCATGGCGTCCATACGCTGACTCTGCACCTCTCTCCACTCCCCGCCCAGCCGCAGTTGAGTGCGGTGGTTGCTGGTGGAATAGAAATCTTCCGGCGCGCACTTATCGCGTTGCACCGTTTCCAGCGTCGCGTCCACCACCTGCACCGGCGAACATCCGATGGGCAGCAGGTGCGCCAGCAGTTGCTGCATTTCCTCGTGCGTCGGCGTAGCCACGCGGAGCCGTAAATAAGAGGGATCGCTGTTGGTGCGCCCGATGCGGAACTGCTCTACTTCAAAGCGGCCGTTGAACTCCACCACTTTGTCGAAGATCTGCTCCATCATGTGGGAATCGACCAGGTGGCCTTCGGCCTCGACAAGTTCTTCGAATGACATGAAACTACCAGTCTACTTGCCCCGGAGCCCCGGAAACCCACCCCGGCAGGCATTGAATCTAAAAAACCTGAGCAAAACGCACGTTTTTTGTATTTTGGTTCTTTACTTCAATCTCGTTTCTCCGTATGATGAAGACGGCTAGCTACTCCGCGAGGTGCTCCAGGACCCAATAAACATGGGGTCAGAACACGATTCGGGGTTTGTGAAGCAAACATTCGATAACAGGAGAAAGAATGGCTACAGTAACAAGAATGACGCAGACCGCGCTGGTGCGGGCGCTGGCTGCGGCCGGCGAAGTGACCAACAAGCAGGCTCGTACAATTATTGAAACGCTCGGCAGCCTGGCCGTGAGTGAAGTGAAGAAGAACGGTGTTTTCGTGGTGCCCGGAATTGGCCGGCTGGTTCGCCAGGATCGCAAGGCTCGTATGGGCCGCAACCCTGCGACCGGCGAAGCTATCAAGATTCCCGCCAAGAAAGTGGTTAAGTTTCGCGTGGCGAAAGCCTGCAAGGACGCGATCGTGCCACCCAAGGTGAAAAAGGCGTAACAACCAGTCCTTACGAGCCGCAACCGCGAGGGAGCGGTTTTATCTACCCCCGCCCGCAGTCTGAAACCAGACTGCGGGCGGGGGTTTTTTGTGCGGGTGTGTTGAATTCAAAACCACAAAACCCCGTAATCTCCTCTGAGATAACGGGGTTCTGTATTTCTCGACGAATTTCGGAAAGTCGCTGTCGCCCGTGTTACCGGCGACGCGGGAAGCGCATCAGCGGCTTCCCCCTTCCCTAAGCCTCTTTTTTCGGCTCTGCCGGCGGCTCTTCCTCGGTCTTGATCGCGTGCTTGAAGTTCTTGATTCCTTCGCCGAGTCCTTTGGCTATCTCCGGAATCTTCTTGCCGCCAAAAAGCAGCACTGCGACTCCAAGGACAACCATGAGCTCAGTTCCGGAAAGGCCCGCCAGACCAGCAGTCTGAACGTTTTGCGGAAACATAGGTGCCACCTTTCTTACGTTTCTATTGTACTCTCCCCCGCTTCGCTGTCAATCCTCTATCGCCCAGAGACTTTTCGTCCCAGCCGAATAATCAGAATCAACACCACAACCGCGCAGCTCTGCACCATGGCCGCAAAGGGTACAATCCGCAGCCCTGTTGCCGTTGCCAGGTGGCCCAGCACGAAAGGCGCCAGCACCCCGCCCATCATGGCGAAAGTGAACACCCCGTTGAAGTAACCAGGGTGGTAGTAAGAGAACCGCGTGGCAATCCTCTCCGCCGCCAGCGGATAAATAGCCGAAAATCCCGCACCCATAAAAAGGATGCCAACCACTACTCCGGCGGTGGCTGCGGCATACAGCACCGCAATGCAGCCAAACAGCGCGCAGAAAGCGCTGCCGGCCAGCATCGCACCGTGACGCACGTGCGGAAGCAGGCGGCCCGCCGCCATCCGGCCCAGCGTAAGAGACGACCAGTAGACACCCAGCAGAGTCACCGCCGTTGCCGGGCTCAATCCCAACCGGTTGATCAGGAACACCGGCAACCACCCCGCAATGGACCACTCACTGGCGAACTGGAAAAACAGCAGCAGCGCGAACAGAATGGCCAGCACGCTCCGCAGATCCCGTAATACAGGGGCCTCCGGCGGCTCTGCGACCGGTGCCTCCCAGCGCATCTGTCCGAAGCGAATACCCAGCGCCGCCGGCAGCAGGGCAATCACCGCGATCAGCCGGGCTGGCGGAAAATCCCCAAAGCACTGCGCGATGAGGAAAGACGCCAGCACACTCCCGGCACCAAAGAATGTCCCCGCCATCATCGTGATCCCCGCCGGATCGCGTTCGAAGGCTCCGCCGATCGATTCGAATACCGCCGTGTTCATCACCCCGGCCGCTGCGCCCGCCATCAGCAGAGCGAAAGCCTGGTACCAGACACCGGAGGGCGGTGCCGCAATGGAAACGAACAGCACGGCCAGCGCCGCGGCAAAGCATCCCACTGCCAACATGCGCGGCGTGCTCAAGCGGTTCCGGCATCGCAGCGCCAAGGCTCCTCCGCCTGCCAAACCCAGACCCATCACGGCGAAATAGTTGGCCGCTGTCCCAAACGCCGGTATGATGTGGAATCCCCAGAGCGGCAACAAGCCACCCGGCAACGCCATCAGGAACCCGGACACGGCCAGCCCAGGCGCCACTCTCCAGGGGGATACGGTGGTCACCAACGCATCATAGCGGACGCGCGGACCATAGTTTCCGGCTAGAATCGAAATTGATGAAAATTCCTCTGACTCCTCTTCGCTGTCTCTACCGGGCAGTTGACCTTTATGGTCGGAAGGAAGCTGTCATTTGCGGTGAGCAGCGCTTCACGTACGCGCAGTTCGGCGCCCGCTGCGAGCGCTTTGCCACGGCACTGGAAAACGCGGGCATAGTTTACGGCGACCGCGTTGCCTTCCTGAGCTTCAATACCCATCGCCTGCTGGAGGGCTACTTTGCGGCGCCCATGGCCCGCGCCATCGTCATGCCGCTGAATGTGCGCCTCACGCCGGCGGAACTGGAAACCATCATCCACCACGCCGAACCGCGTCTTCTCTTCTACGAGTCAGATTTCGAAGCCGTAATCCCGAAGCTGTGCGCCGCCCACCCCGCTATGCGCGTAGTGAACCTGAACAGCGAATTTGAAGACTTCCTTTCCACCGGTGCTCCCGGTCGTCGCGACTTCATGACTTACGACGAGGATTCCGTCGCCGAACTCTTCTACACCAGCGGCAGCACCGGCACGCCCAAGGGCGTTATGCTGTCTCACCGCGCCCTGTATCTCCACGCCATCACCTGCTCCACCATCTTCGGCACCGATGACCGCGGTGTCGATCTTCACACCATTCCCCTGTTTCACGCCAACGGCTGGGGACGTCCCCAGGCCGCCACCATGTTCGGTCTGAAGCAGGTTATGGTGCGTCGTTTTGACCCCGCACTGGTTTGTCGCCTGATCGAAGACGAAGGCGCCACCGCCATGTGTGTGGTCCCCACCATGGCCAACGCCCTGCTTAACTACGCGGGAGTGAAGGCGCACAATTACTCCAGCCTCGACCGTATTCTGATTGGCGGCGCCGCCGCTTCTGCGGACCTGGTGCACAAATTAGAGGCGGTCTTCGGTTGCGCCGTCATGGCCGGTTATGGCATGACAGAAACCGCTCCGGTCGCCACCTCTGCCCGCGCCAAATCCACTGTCGTCTACAAAGACGACGCCGACCGTGAAGAGCACCAGGCCATGGCCGGCTGGCCTGGCATCGGCGTGGAAGTCCGCGTCGTTGACCCGCAGATGTGCGACGTCCCACACGATATGGCGTCCATCGGCGAGATTGTCATCCGCAGCGATAACGTTATGGAGGGTTACTACCGCGAACCCGAGGCCACTGCCGCTGTAATGAGTGGCTCATGGATCCATACCGGCGACATGGCGGTGTGGGATGAAGAAACTTTTGTTCACATCGTGGACCGCAAGAAGGACATTATCATCAGTGGCGGTGAGAACATTTCGTCCATAGAAGTGGAGAATGCAATCGCCGCGCACCCCGCCGTACTGGAAGCCGCCGTTGTCAGCGCGCCCAGTAAGGAGTGGGGTGAGATCCCCGTTGCCTTTGTTGTCGTGCGCCCTGACCATACCTGTACCCAGGAAGAACTCATCCCCTGGCTCGCTTCCCGTCTCGCCCGCTTCAAGACGCCCCGCATCTTCGAGTTCCGCACCGAGCCTCTGCCCAAAGGCGGAACCGGCAAGATTCTGAAGAAGGAGTTACGCGAACCCTATTGGAGCGGCCTGGACCGCCGCGTCCAGGGCTGAACTACATGAAATCGTGGCAGGCTTGTTTCAACACCGCGTGTGGCGCGAAGTACGCGATCACCGACGTCCTCTACAATTGCCCGGGGTGCGGCGGTCTCATCGAAGCGCAGTACGACTTCGCCGGCTTCGATGCTTCGGGCCTGAAGAAGATCTGGCGCGAACGCCGCATGTCCAATGCGCCGCTGGACCAAAGCGGTGTCTGGCGTTACCGGGAACTCTTTCCCTTCGTTGCGAACGAACAGGATATCGTGACACTGCGGGAAGGCAACACCCCGTTGCTCCCCGCTCCGCACGCCGCTCAGTATGCGGGCCTCCGACACATCGTCTTCAAACATCAGGGCTTCAATCCCACCGGTTCTTTTAAGGACAACGGCATGACCGCTGGTGCCACCCAGGCGCGCACTCTCGGCATGAAGCGTGTTGCCTGCGTTTCCACCGGCAATACGTCAGCGTCCATGGCCGCCTACGCCAGTGCCGGTGGTCTGGAACCGCTCATTTTCATCCCCCACGGCAACATCTCTTACGGCAAGCTCGCCCAGGCGCTGGAATACGGGGCGAAGACGTTCCAGATAGAGGCCAACTTCGACCAGATACTCGCGCTGGTTCGGACGCTCGCCCAACGGCTGGGAATCTATCTGTTGAATTCCATCAATCCATTCCGTATTGAAGGCCAGAAGTCCATCGTCATTGAAATGATGGATCAGCGCGATTGGTGCGTACCCGATTGGATTGTCCTGCCTGGCGGCAACCTCGGGAACGTCTCCGCTTTCGGCAAGGGCTTGCGGGAAATGCAAACGCTCGGCATTATCGATAAATTGCCGCGCCTCGCTGTGATTCAGGCCGAAGGCGCTTCGCCTTTCTACGAATATATGGAAGCCCGCGGGGCTGCCCCCTTCCGCGCCCACCAGCATCCGGAAACTCTGGCCACGGCAATCAAGATCGGCGATCCGGTATCGTGGCCCAAAGCCCAACTTGAAATCGAAACTACCAACGGTGCCCTGGAGCGCGTCACGGAACAGGAAATCGCCGACGCCAAGGCCATTATCGGCCAGTGCGGGATCGGCTGTGAGCCGGCTTCCGCAGCTACCCTGGCAGGCGTGAAGAAACTGGTGGCCCGGGGCATCATTCCTCAGGGTGCGGACGTGGTGGGCGTACTCACCGGCAATGTTCTGAAGGACCCCGATTACATCTATCGCTATCACACCGGCCAGTTGAAGGCACCCGATGGCGCGCCTATCCGCTCCACATTTGGTAATGAGCCAATAGTGGTGGCTAACGACGCCGACCAGATCGCCGCACTACTGGTCCAAGTCTAACTCTGTTTTCCGCTGCAGCGGCGCGGCACCATCTATGCAAATGTGGAGCGTTCCTCCACATTTGCATGGTTTTCCTGGCTGACCCTAAGCCGTCTCCGAAATGAACTTATCGATCAACATCCGGTAGAGGGCTGGTTTGCCATGCCTGTCCGTCACGAAGAAGACGCTCTGGCTGTCCGGGGAGAAGATGGGAGCTACCAGCGACGGGTCAGAGGCCTTGTGTTCGCACAGTGTCAATTCCCGGCGCGTGGCCCGCAGCAGCACCAGCACGAAGGGTTGCGCTTTGCTCCGGCTGGCTCCCGCGAACACACTCGCATCACCGTTAGCCGATACTCTCTCGAACTGACTGGTTTTAGCGATCAGCCTGTCGGCATTGTCGTCGGGCGAATGCTCGCGGAGCGTGATCAGCTCCCTTGGATTATCCGGGACATGGAGGTAAATAATGGACCGCCCTGATGGTGTCCAGTTGGCGTCTCCGATCTTGCCCGGTGCAGTTGCCAGCTTCCGTTTCCCCGTACCATCGCCGTTCACCAGCCATAACCCGCCGTTCGACCGGTACAGCAACTGCCCCCGCCGCGGGCGCGCCGCCAGAGATTCCGCCGTCTCTTCCAATTCCATTACCGGAATTGTATTTGGACGCGCAACCTTCATCACCTGTGATTTTCCGCCGCGGTGTTCCAGAAAGTAAATGCTGCCGTCGAACGCCACATCCAACCCGCTGGCCGTTGAGCCCTGCGGCACGCGATGGAGTTCGATGGACTTCTGACTGGATATCAGGGTGCTGGAAAGCGACGGGCCATCGAAGTAGCAGACGGATCGCTCATCGGCCGACAGGGTGAGAGAGTTGGTGTCGAGCGCCACCGCCGCAGACAGTTTGCCGGACTCTCCGGTTTTGAGATCCATCTGGTAGATTTGACGAGACCCAAGGCGGGCGCTCCAGTAGATGAGGGCTTCGCCCCGCCGCGTGAACTGCCGGTGGTGCGGCGCGGTGAGGCCGCTCTCAAATTCCGGATTCGTCAGGCGGATCAGAGGCAGTTCGGTTGCCGAATCGGCAAAACGAACCCACTCCGAACGGCTGATGGGACCAGCAACGGCGAGCGCAAGAAAGTCGCGGCGTGAGAAGCTTACCTGAATACTCCTTAGTCTACCGGGTGGCGCATCCGGTGGCTAAAGGAGTAGCGATCAATTTTGGCCTCGAGTCCTGCGTCGGGCTGACGCCGGGGAGGAGTCGAACATCGGTTTAGTTCGTGTGCGCCGAACATGGATCGCAGTCGCGCGGAACCCGACGACTGCGGAACGATGACCTGCCTGTTCTTGCCGGCGAGGGAGCTACGCGGATTCGTGCAGGCTGTGGTGGATGGCGAAAAGCGCCAGTTCCAGACGGTCAGAAACGCCCAGCTTATCGAAAATATTGTGCAGATGATTCTTCACCGTCTGCTCACTGATAAACATCCGCTCAGCCATTTCCTTGTTCTTGAAGCCCTGCGCCACCAGCATCACAATTTCGCGCTCCCGCTTGCTCAGTACCGAAGCGTTCTCCCGCACGCCCATGCGTGTGGTGGTGTTGGTGCCATTGGAAGTGGCCCGCTTCGCCAGCCGTCTGATCACCTCCGCCGTGGTCGCACGATCCAGCCAGAACTCACCGGCGTGAACCTTGCGGATACTCTTGAGCAACAACTCCGTGGACGTCTGTCGGGGCACCATACCGCAGCAGCCCTGGCGCACTGCCTCCACGTAATCTTCTTTCGCTTCGCCGGTGGTGAGCACAATCACGCGCGTGCCCAGTTTGGCTTCCACAATGGCGGCAAAGAGGCGCTGGCTCGGGGTGGAAGAGGCGGCCCATCCCAGCAGCAGAATGTCCGGATGGCCGCGCCGCACCAGGTCGATCGCAGACTGCATTGCATCCGCTGTGCCCAGTACCTCCATATCCGGCTCTTGCCCAATGAGGTTGGCAATGCCGTCACGGAATAGAGCCTGTTCATCCACTACCACTACCCGGATGAGCATAGCCGGACTGCTTTTGGTGGAATGTGTGTTTTCGAGAGAAGCTGTCACTGTATTTACTAGTACTTTAGTCTATGGGTGTAGTACTTTCGGTGTCAAGCGAAACCGCCGTCTTAAACTAAGATTTGCGCGTCTCTGCCGTCAGTTATCTCAACACCTGGCCCCTTGTTTGGGGCTTTCTGCATGGCCCGCAGCGGGGCCTTTTCCATTTCCAGTTTGATCTTCCGGCCCAATGCGCTGCTGCGCTCGCCAGCGGGGAAGCCGATATCGGGCTGGTTCCCTGTGCCGAGCTCGACCGCCTGGAACTTGATTTTCTGCCCGATCTCGGCATCGCCTGCGAGGGCCCCGTCCGCAGTATTTACCTGATCTCCCAAAAGCCTTTCTCCGAAATCCGCACCCTCGCCGCAGACTCCGGTTCGCGCAGTTCCGTAGCGCTTTCCCGCATCCTGCTGGCGGAAAAATATGGTGTGACGCCGCGATACATTTCCCACCCGCCAGACCTCCACGGCATGCTTGCCGCTTGTGATGCGGCGCTGATTATTGGCGATCCGGCTCTCCGCCTTAACCCCGCCAGTCTCCCTTATCACGTTCTGGATCTGGGCGAAGCGTGGGTCTCATGGTCCGGCCTGCCCATGGTGTTTGCGGTTTGGGCCGGGAAGTCAGCTCATCTGACCCGGCCCGTTGCCCAGGCGTTTCTGGACTCGTGGCAGTGGGGCCGCACCCGCGTGGATGAGATGGTCCGGCGGGCGCAAACCGAACTGGGCTTTGACGAAACTCTTGCCCGGAACTACCTCACGAATCATATTGTCTATTTGCTCACCAGCCGCCATCTCGCCGGTCTGAGCCTCTATCGGTCTCTGGTTCGCAAGCTGGATCAGGTCACCATCGCCGTCGCCTGACACTTCGCCAGTCCCGCCGTGGTCGCTCCGCCCGCCTCCACCCGCGATATCGGCCGGGGCATTCGCATACACGAACTCTACGATGCCGGATGGCGGAAATGGACGGTCAGGTCGTCGGCGCCGTCTTTCTGGCCCGGGTTGCGGGACGCGAGAAAGTGGCCAAACCAACCACATCCTGCTGCCTGCCCGCAAGCTCTATGCCGGCCAGGGTTACCGCTTTGGGCGCGACCTTGTGGACCAGACCCGGGAGCTCGATCCCCAGCATTTCTTACGACCCGCGACCGTGAGCAAGCGGTTTTTCCATTTATCATGGACCAATGAAGCGTATTGCCTGTTTTCTTCTCGGCGCCGCAACGCTGGCCGCTCAGATCTCCCCCGATATGGAAAAGAAACTCGATGAGCGAATTGCTGCTTCGTTGAAGAAGGCCGGAGCGCCCGGCATCTCCATCGCCGTCGTGCAGGGCGGAAAACTGGTCTATGCGAAGGCGTTCGGCAGCGCCGATCTGGAAAATCAGCGCGTGGCGACGGTGGATACGCGTTACGCCGTGGGCTCCATCTCCAAACAGTTCACGGCGGCGGCACTTCTGCTGCTGCAGGAGCAGGGCAAACTTTCGCTGGATGACCGCGTCTCGAAGTATTTTCCGGAGCTGACGCGCGCGAAAGAAATCACCATCCGGCAACTCCTGTCGCACACTTCCGGTTATGAAGACTATGCGCCGCAGGACTACATTATTCCGGAGTGGACCCAGCCCACCACGCCCCAGGCCACGCTGCGGCGCTGGGCGACCAGGCCGCTGAACTTCGATCCCGGCACCCGCTGGCAATACAGCAATACCAACTACGTTCTGGCGGGAGAGATTTTCGAGAAAGTATCCGGGCGGCCGCTGGTGTCGTTTCTAAGGGAGAAGATTTTCCAACCCGTGGGCATGACGTCCGCCAATGACTGGCCGCCGGCGCAACCCACTGACGCGACGGCTTACACAAGGTATGCCACTGGACCTTCACGCCCCGTGAAACGCGAAGCGGAAGGCTGGTATTTCGCAGCGGGCGAACTGGCCATGACGCCTTCGGACCTGGCCAGGTGGGATATCGCATTTCTGGAGAAGAAAATACTGTCGCCGCGATCATGGGAACAATTCACCCGGGAAGTAAAGCTGGCAAATGGAGACTCCACCCACTACGCGCTGGGCCTGACGCTGTCGGAAGTCAGCAACATGCCCGCCTTCACGCACGGCGGTGAAGTCTCCGGGTTTATCTCGTACAACGGCATCTTCCCCACCCGCAACGGCGCCGTGGTCGTACTCTCCAACCAGGACGTGGTGAATATGGTGAACCCGGTGGCGCAGCAGGTGGCGCGACTGGCTTTCCTGCCGGAACCGCAACAGCCATCGGAGGTGGATACGAAGCGCGCGCAAACGATTGTGGAGGCGCTGCAGAAGGGCGAGATTGACCGTAGCCAGTTCACCGCCGACGCCAATACATACTTTACGGAGATTGCCCTGCTGGATTGCAAGGCGTCTCTGAATCCGCTGGGAAAGGTGCGGGAAGTGACGGCAGTTTCGCAGAACCTGCGCGGCGGCATGACGCACCAGAGTTTTCGCGTGCAATTCGAAACGAAATCGCTGACCCTGAATATTTATTTGACCAGCGATGGTAAATACGAACAGTTTCTGGTGGAAGACCAGGCCTAGCACCGGGCAGACACCTGCTGTGAGAAAACCGCCTGGTACACATCGAAATCATCCACAGCTGTGAATGCAAAGCCTTCGCCCAGGTCGAAGCGGTCAAAATGCCGGGAAATTCGAAGGGCATCTGAAGAAGAAGGCCGATGATCCCTGGCCGCGACGGTTGAAGACCTTACTGTGCAAAGGTCCGGCAGGCACTGATTTTCCCGGATTCGAGTCCTGCCTGGAACCAGTGGACACGCTGCGCTGATGAGCCGTGCGTAAATGTTTCCGGGTTCACAGTGCCGCGGGAGGCACGCTGCAGCCGATCATCCCCCACCGCCGCCGCTGCGCCAAGGGCGGACCGAATATCTTCCCGCGTCAAACCCCGCTGTTGGTTCGTACTGGTCCACACTCCCGCAAGACAATCCGCCTGCAACTCCAGACGCACCGAGAGCAGATTCACGCGGGATCGATCACGTTGTTGCTGCCGTCTCACCGACGCCTCAATTCCGAGGATCTTTTGGACGTGGTGACCGATCTCGTGCGCGATCACATAAGCTTGAGCGAACTGGCCGGTAGCACCAAAACGAGTCTTCAGGTCGTTGAAAAAACCGAGGTCCAGGTATACCTTTTCGTCTGCGGGGCAATAGAAGGGGCCCGTAGAGGTTTGCGCGGTGCCGCACCCGGAAGGATAAGCATCGCGATACAGCACGAGTTTGGCGTGATGATAAGGGCGGTTCTCCTGTGCCGGCATCATCTGATCCCAGTTTCGCTGGACATCATCCAGCGCATTGGAAACAAACTTTACGTCGGAGGCCTCGTTCTGATCCCGCAGGGTGTCAGGGCGACCGGGTGATACGGCCGCAGCCGGACTTCCGGAGAAGAATTGAAAGAAGTCCTGATGGAAAAAGAAGCTGAGCAGCCCAACCACGATGACGCCGCCGACTCCAAGGTGGATTCCACCAAAGCCGCCACCTCCGCCGCTCTCATCGCGCCGATCTTCGACGTCGTTGCTTGAGTTCCCACCTGACCATTCCACAGGCAAACCTCGAGCACGTGAAATACCAATTGACCGGGTGATTTACTATAAAAACACTATCATTTCGTCGCCAGTTGTAACGAATGGGTAGTAGCGTACACGAGGTCAAGCAGGATGATGAGGGTTCAATTGACAGCGCTGGTCCGGGGGATTTTGTGTTGCACTGTGCTCTGTGGCATTGCAGGCGCGCAAAATATTCTCACAGGCGGCTACGACACGGCACGCACCAATGCGGATCTTGCCGAGACCATCCTGACGCCATCCACGGTGAGGCCCGGCTCGTTCGGCAAGCTGTTCCAGTTGTCCGTGGACGGGCAGATTTACGCACAACCGCTTTATCAGAAAAGCCTCACTATCGCCGGCAAGGTGCACAACGTCGTGTTCCTCGCCACGATGCACAACTCGGTATATGCCTTCGATGCCGACACGCCTTCGACGCCTCTGTGGACGGTAAATCTGGGACCCGCTGTGCCGACGGGAAATTACGCCTCTGACATTGGCCCTTACAGCGATATCACCGTCGAAAACGGAATTCTGAGCACGCCGGTGATTGACCCGTTGACGGGCACGCTCTATGCGGTGGCCGCAACGCTGGAAAGCGCGAAGTATGTTTACCGCCTGCATGCGCTGGATACGGCCACGGGCAAGGAGAAGTTCGGTGCGCCGGTGGTTATCGCGGCGAGTGTGGCCGGCCTCGGCGACAGCACAGTTGCCGGAAGTGTTCCATTCGTCCCCGCACAGCATCTGCAGCGTCCGGCTCTGCTGCTGGCAAGCGGTGTTGTGTATGTCGCGTTCGGCTCGCACGGAGACGCCCTTCCGTATCACGGCTGGATCATGGCCTACAGCGCAGCGGCGGTGACCACGCAGGTGGCAGTGTTGAATCCTACCGCAAACGGAACCGGCGGCTCATTCTGGCAATCCGGACGCGGACCGGCGACTGACGTTCAGGGCAATATCTACGCGGTGTCGAGTAACGGCACGACGGATCAGAAAGGCAATTTCGCAGACAGCGTGTTGCGGCTTGACCCCAAGACACTCTCGATAACCGACTGGTTTGCGCCCTTCAATTTCCAGTCGCTCAACGACACCGACGACGATCTGGGGTCCGCCGGCGCGCTTCTGGTTCCGGGAACCAACTATGTGGTGGCCGGGGGCAAGCAGGGCGTGATTTACCTGATGGACCGTACCAACCTGGGGCACACTGCCCTGAACGACAGCCAGATTGTGCAGCGCCTGGACACCAATGACTTCGGTATTTTCAATATGGCGCTTTGGAACCGGCCCGATGGCCCGATACTCTACCTGCATACGGCGAATTTTCCGGTAACATCCTACAAGTTGCTGGGCGGTCAGTTCTCCGCGGCTCCGGTCGCGCAGAGTATTGACGGGTTCAATGTCGCATACGAGGGTATGACCGTTTCCGCCGATGGCGTGAAACCGGGTTCGGGCGTTCTCTGGGTTCTTGTTGGTGCCAGTTTTCCGCTGCCCTCTCATGCTGTGCTGCACGCTTACAACGCCGATGATCTGAGCGAAATCTGGAACAGCGACCAGGCAGCGGGCGACGTGATGGGCACCTGGGTTAAATTCGTCAACCCCACGGTTGCCAACGGCAAGGTGTACGTGCCAACCGCGGTGAATGCACTTGTGGTCTATGGGCCAAACAAGAGCGCGAACCCCAACAGCGCACCGGTCATCACTGGCATCGTCAACGCGGCCAGCTACGCCAACGGTCCGCTCGCACCAGGTGAAATCGTGGCAATCTTTGGCCAGTTTCTGGGTCCGCAAACCCTTGTGACCGGCTCGTTCGACCAGAACTCCATCCTGGCAAAGCTGGTGGGCACCACCCAGGTGACTTTTAACGGCATTCCGGGTCCGATCCTCTATACCTCTGATGGAGCGATCGCCGCCATCGTCCCTTACGAGGTGACGGGATCGACCGCTATTGCCGTTCAGGTGACGTATAACGGGAAGGTTTCAGGGCGCATCAACATGCCTGCGGCGGCGGCTTTTGCGGGAATCTTCTCGGGTGATGCCACGGGCAGGGGACCAGGCGCGATTCTGAATCTGGACTACAGCGTGAATTCGCCTTCGAACCCTGCGAAGGCGGGTGGCATTGTGATCGTCTATGCCACGGGCGGCGGGCAGACCAAACCGCCGGCGGTTACAGGTGCCCTGACCCTGGCGGCCCAGGTACTGGCGGCGGTTCCGACGGTTACAATTGGCGGGAAGGCCGCGAAGGTTCTCTATGCAGGCAATGCCGGGGGCGAGGTGGCTGGTGCGGTGCAAATGAACCTGCAACTTCCTGCCGGTATTACGGGTACGGTTCCTGTGATCATCATACTGGGTGGCCGGGCCAGCCAGGCGACGATAACGGTTTCCATTCAATAGAACTTCCGCCAGCGGAAACCGTACTACTTCACCGTGGGGTACTTAATTCCCAGCTGCTGCAAATAGTTGTCGTACTTCGCAGGATCGTAGTAGAACTTTTGCATTTGCGGCCGGTACTGCTGCATGATCTTCTCATTCAGCCAGATAGCAGGCTTGTCTTCTGCGCGCAGCAAGGGCTGGTAATGCTCGTTCTTGTTCTGCACTTCCCTGAAGTACTTCCAGGCCTGTTCCACCAGTTCCGGCCGCGTGAGCAGATCGAGAACCGTCATCGCCTGCACCTTCGCACCCGCGATCACGCCTTTGTGCGCAATCGGCGTTGCCATGGAAATTGCGTTGGCCCAATTGTGGCCTGGGCCACCGGGAATGTTGGAGGGGAAGTTCAGCGTCACCGTGGGTACCGCCCACGATACATCGCCGATGTCATCCGAACCGCCGCCAGTGGGCTGATTGCCGCCTTCTTCACCGTCCCCGGCCGTCTGTACACGCGGCACCCGCAGTTCCGCAATCTTCATAGCGAGTCCGCGCGCCGGAACCTTCATTTCCTTCTGGAAAGCCCGCGCCAGGGTCTGGTCATCTTCCGACCATTGCGGCAGCCCCACCTTCTTGATGTTTTCGTACATGGTTTCGGCCACCGTCTTATTGAAGTGCCCGGGCCATGCGGAGCCGAGCACACGCGACGTCATCGTGGTATCCGTCATCATCGTCGCCGCAGTGGCCATGTTGTCGCCAATGCGCCACAGGTCCTTGATGTGGTCATAGTCCGCTTCGCGGAAGTAATACCAGACCGATGCGTTGGGCGGCACCACGTTGGGCTGATCGCCACCGTTGGTGATCACATAGTGTGAGCGCTGCGCCAGGCGCAGATGTTCGCGGCGGAAGTTCCAGCCCACGTCCATTAGTTCCACCGCATCCAGCGCGCTCTTGCCGCGCCACGGGGCACCGGCGGCGTGGGCGCTCTCACCCTTGAACATGTATTCCACTGAAATCAGGCCGTTCGAAGAAGTAGGCCCGTAAGAGACGTTCAGATTCTGGCCGACGTGAGTGAACAGGCAAACATCCACATCCTTGAACATGCCCGCGCGCACATAGTAGGCCTTGGTGCCAAGCTGTTCTTCGGCTACGCCGGGCCACAGCATCAACGTGCCCTGCAGGTGCTCGCGTTCCATCACTTTCTTCACCGCAAGGGCTGCCAGAATGTTCAGCGGCATACCTGAGTTGTGACCTTCGCCATGACCGGGCGCGCCTTCAATGATGGGGTCGTGATACGCCACGCCGGGCTTCTGCGAAGCCTGCGGAATATCGTCAATATCACTGCCCAGCGCGATAACCGGCTTACCCGAGCCCCAGGTGGCGGTAAACGCGGTGGGAATACCCGCTATGCCGCGCTGGATTTTGAAGCCCTCTTTTTCCAGAACACCGGTGAGATATTTGGAGGTTTCCGTTTCCTGGAAGCCCAGTTCGCCGAAGCTGAACACGGTATCGGTCATGACCTGTGCCTGCTTTTTCATGCCGTCAATCTGGCCATTGATATCGGCCTTCATGCCGGCAATTTTGTCGGCTGAGATTTTCGCCTGGGCGAGGCAGGAAGCTGCCGCCAATAGAAACACTGTGAGCGTTCGCATTCTTTACTCCTGTCGGGTTGGCATTCAGTATAACGAACCGCTGTGCCGCAGGCCGGTCACAAATCGGGCTCACCTCGATTTCCTTTCTATTCAACAACTTCCCCTTCCAAGGCCAGAGTTTACCCGTTTCTCCGGTGTACTCTTTTGCCAGGAGCCATCCCCCTTGCCGCCAACCTCCCGCATGCTCGTCAAATTGCGCCCGTACGCCTCGCTCGCCGCCACCCCGCGCACGAATCTGCGCCCGCTCTTCGACTCCCCGGAATCCGGTTTCAGTCTCCACCCCGCTCCGGCCTGGTTTCTGGCCGATGTTGAGGCCACTGAAACTCCGTGGGACGCAGCGCATCACCAACTCTCCAGCGCCCTTGGCCTCTCCGCCGACGCCATCCTCTTCGCCGAACCTGACCTGGCGCAAGGCTATCCGCCCACCACGCCCGCCGACTCGGTTGGCCCTCGCCCCCAATACAATGACGAGCGCCCCGCCGGCCCCGGCTTTGCATGGCATCTGGGCGACGAGTATTCACAACTGGCCTCGGCCCGCGACGCCGTCAGGTTCCACGGCGTCCGCACCCGCATCGCTCATATTGATACCGGCTACAACCCCCAACACTCGGCGCGTCCCGCTCACATTCTCACGGCCCTGGAGCGCAACTTCGTGGATGCCGACGACAACCCCTGTTGCGCCACCGACCCGAATCGCAACCGCCTCTTCGACACCTCCGGCCACGGCACAGGCACCATGGGCCTGCTGGCCGCTCCGGCATTCGGCGGCGCTCCCGATGCCGATATTGTGCCCCTGCGCATCGCCAATTCCGTGGTGCTTTTCTTTGTTTCAAACTTCGCCCGCGCCATTCGTTACGCGATTCAGCAGCAGTGCGACGTGGTCTCCATCAGCATGGGCGGCCTGCCTTCCGCCGTGTGGCGCGAAGCGGTGGACGCGGCATACGCGGCCGGCATTTGTGTGGTGGCCGCGTCCGGCGACTGCTTCGGCGGCCTTCCCACTCACCACGTGGTTTATCCCGCCCGGTATCGCCGCGTGCTCGCCGCCTGCGGCGTGATGGCCAATGGCGCACCCTACTACGATCTGCCACGCAATATGATCGAAGGCAGTTTCGGTCCCGCCGGTGCCATGACCCAGGCACTTGCGGCTTACGCACCCAACACACCCTGGGCTCGTTACTCCTGTCCCCATACGGTGGATATGGATGGGGCGGGCACCTCTTCCGCTACGCCACAAATCGCTGCCGCAGCCGCTCTGTGGTTCGAAAAATACAAACACCAATTGCCCCGCGACTGGCGCCGCGTCGAAGCCGTGCGCCACGCCCTTTTCCATTCCGCGCGCGCCGCAGACCCCACCTACTTCGGCCACGGCATTCTCCAGGCCCGCGCCGCGCTGCATATCCCGCCACACCTCAACCTCGCCGCCTCACCGCGGGACGACGATTCTTTCGCCTTCTTCCGCGTCATCACCGGCCTGGGTCTTCAGCTCGATGCCGCTTCACCCCGCGAACAAATGCTCAGCCTGGAGCTGGCGCAGCGCTACCTGCGCAACCCGAATCTGGCTGAAGCCATTCCCGATCCCGATGCCCTGCCCGACATGCCATCGCTGCGCCGCTTCCGTGATGCGTTGATTGCCGACCCCGGGGCTTCACAAAACCTTCGCAACGCCGCACAAAATCCCGCTTCCCGCGCTCGCGCCAGCGCCCGGTCACAACCCGATGCAGTGATTCCGGAACCCGCGGTGCGCCGTTTGCGGGCTTACACCCTTGACCCCGGCTTCTCCGGCAACCTCGCCACTACCGCCATCAACCAGAGCACTCTCGAAATTCCCTGGGAGACGCTTCAGCCCGGCCCGGTGGGTGAATACATTCGGGTGGTGGATGCCAGCTACGCACCCGTTGACCTCAACGACCCGCGACTGCTCGCCACTGATGGCCACGCGCCAGCGGAGGGCAACCCCCAATTCCACCAGCAGTCGGTCTACGCCACGGCAATGGCAACCATCCGCTATTTTGAAGACGCCACTGGCCGCCCCGTGCAGTGGCGCAATGGCGCGCCCCAACTGGAAATCCATCCCCACGCATTTCAAGGGGAAAACGCCATGTACGATCCACATTCGGTGGCGTTGCGCTTCGGCTACTACCAGGCTTCCTCCGCGGCACCCGGCGATCACGTCCCCGGCAGCACCGTTTACACCTGCATGTCGCAGGACATTGTGGCCCACGAAACTGCTCACGCCATTCTCGATGGCGTTCATGGCTGCTTCCTTGATGGCACTCATCCCGATACCATCGCTTTCCACGAAGGCTTCGCGGATCTGGTGGCTTTGTTGCAGCGCTTCACCAGCCGAGGCCTGCTGGAGGATCAAATCGCGCGCAGCCGCGGTGATCTCGAAGCCGAAACCCTGCTGGGCAGTCTCGCCACGCAGTTTGGTCGCACTACCGGCGGTTGCGGCGCATTGCGCGATGCCATTGGCTCATTCGATGCCCAGGGCGTCTGGCGGCGCCATACTCCCGACCCCGCCGCTTACCGCAACACCCGCGAGCCCCACCTCCGCGGCGCATTGCTGGTGGCGGCCGTGTTCGACGCTTTTCTCGCCATCTACCGGCGTCGCACCGCCGATCTGTTCCGCCTCTGCACCGGCGGCACCGGTGTGCTGGAACCCGGTGCGATTCATCCCGATCTGGTGCGGAGACTGGCTACCGGGGCATCCCGCTCGGCGCAGCATGTGCTGCGCCTCTGTATTCGCGCACTCGACTACCTGCCGCCCGTCGAAGTTACTTTTGGCGAATACCTGCGCGCGATCATCACCGCGGACTACGACCTCATCCCGGTCGATGTCTACGGCTATCGCGTGGCCTTTGTGGAGGCCTTCCGCCGCCGCGGCATTTACCCGGAAGGCGTAGCCACGCTATCCGAAGAGCGGCTGCTCTGGGAGGGCACCGACATCGCCGAGACGCCGGTGACCCGCGCCATTGTTGCCCGCCTGAAGAAATTTGCCGAAGACACCGTTTACAGCCGGAACCGCGCTGCGCAGGCGCGGCGCAGTCTGGCCACCCGCCATGCCATCAAGGCTTTGTTGCTGAAGGCCCCGGAACTGGCTCCCAAAATCGGCGTTGATGCGGCGTTCGATTTTGAGGTGAGCGAACTCCGCTGCGCTCATCGAACCGCAATCCTCGCTGTGACCCAGCAATGCGGAACGCGCCGGGGAGGGTCGACGCTGATTATCGACCTGCTCACACCCCGTTTGAAATACAGTATCCGCAAACGGATAGTCAGCGACAAGCCAGTGCCCGGCCTGTGTCCTGTGCCGCCCCTGCACTCCATAGTTCCGTCTTCTGTCCGCCCGCGCATATCGCCGTAGCCCGGTCGCCGCTGATGCGCAACACCGCCCCCACACTGTCGTCCACCCCCTGGCTCATTCCGGTGTCGATGAGGAAAAGCAGTCCCCAGCGCTGAAACATCTGACCCGCTTCGCGCTTCACGCCGTCAGAGAAATCCACTGGCGAAGGCACGTGCCCTTCCACGATGTGTGCCACACCCAGCGCAGCGGCATAGGTCTTCAGGATGTCGCGCTCACTGGTCACCGGCAGCCCTATATCGATCCACGGCTCTCGTCCTTTGCCGGTGCCGTTCAACCGTGCTTCGAGCATTGAGTAATCACCAATCAACTGCTGCGCCGCGTAGCCGTGCGCGTCGAAATCAGCCTCCACGTTGCTTTCCATTTGCCGCAGAGTCCTGCCCCCGGTGTTACCGGCGTGTGAAAAATACCACTGGTTCACCCTGGCCGCAAACGGCAACGCACAAAGAAACTCACCAATTTCCCCGCCACATCGGGACACTTCGCGGGCATTCAGGCCGGCTTTACTTAGCTGTTCAGCGAACTCCGCGGCTTTCTTCGAGTCCGGGTTGGCCATGAATTCGGCTTCGTGATTCCCGGCCAAAACGACTACCCGGCCACCCGCCGAGGTGGCTTCGTTTTGCAAAATACGTAAGAAATGCAACACGTCGACGGCACGCGGTCCTTTGTCGATCATGTCTCCGGTAACCACCAATACGGCCTTGCCCGCCTTCCAGTGCGCGGAGGCATCAATGATTCCGGCCGCGCGTAAAGCGTTAGTGGCGCGCACGTAGTCGGCGTGAATATCGCCGATGGCAAAAACTTCGGCGGTCGCCGTTATGTCAGCGACCGCCGGATTTTGTTTCCAGTCCCGCGCCTGCAACCAGCCAGCCGCAAGCAACAGGCCAACCGTGAAGCGCATGCTCCCTTACTTCGTAACCGTGACTTTGATGTCCTGATCAGCCCACAAAGCGCCATCGGAGGCGCGCCACCGCAGCGTGTAGGTGCCCGGCTCATCGAACACTGCCGTGGCTGTCCATTTTCCGTCTTTCGGAGCGGGCGGAGCCACCCAGCGCGGAGCCCACTGCGAATTCGCACCCGCGCGCGTGTCTTCCCAAACCTTGGTCTGGTCAGGGCTGATATGTACCGCCGGGCCATTGCCGCGGTAAACGATCAACGCACACCACAGACCGGTGGAACTTCCCACGGTAAGCTGGCGCGGCGGCAACATGCGCAGATCTTTCACGCCCGTTTCGTTGGCGCGCCGGTCGCCGAAATCGCCCCGCTGCCGCAACTTCGGAATACCATCGTCATTCACCAGCACAGTCAGGGTCAGCGGGTCGCCTACCTTCACGGTTCGCACGGTTTCGCCCACCGATTCAGCCGTTGGCGCTTTATTGGCTCGGGTTGCAGGGCTACTCACTCCGGCACCCAGCGCCCCCGTTTCCGAAGCGAAGACCATGTTGTCAACAAAGTAATCTTCCTTAAGTGTGCCGTAAGCCTTGAAGGTCCGGCCATTGGCCGTCACCGTCCACACAACTTCCTTTGTGCCGAAATCCTGCGGCACTTTGATGCGGAACACGAACCGGTTGCGCCGCGGAAAAAAGTGCGTCGGCTGACCCTGATCGGCCGGCCCAGGTGAAAAATTATTGAGCGGACCGATGGGGACATCAATCTCCTGTTCCCAGTTGGAACTCATATAGCCGAACACCAGATTGAACGAGCCGTCCGGGTTCTTTTCCCAGCCTTCATAGGCGGGAGAAAGCGGCTGACCGCTGGAGTACGACAGTTGCGCGGCAAGAGGCGAGGAGAGGGGCAGGGAGGCGCAAAGAAGCGCCCCCGCCAGATAAAAACGTCGTGTCATTTGTTACCTATTGGTTGTTGCCACTGCCGGCTGAGGTCGCAGGACGCTTCGGCTGTACCGGGCGAATCGGATCGCCATTGCACAAAGGGCAACCCAGCACTACATCGTTCTTTGAATAATGCAGCTTCTCGCGGCGGGCCTTCATTTCGGCCTCAAACTGTTCGTCGGTTAACTGTACGCCCTGGCCCAGATCGATGAACATATTGGAGATGGAACGGTTGCCCGCGCCCGACCAGTTACGGGGATCGGGTACGTTATGATTCGCCATCGTGTTGTCGAAGAAGCCCATAATGTGGACGATCGTGCCCTTGGGCAGCAGCGGAGCGTAGTCGTCGTCGTACTCGTAGGTGCGCACCCAGTTGTGGTCATAGCCCACGCAGTTCAGGGTCTGGATATTGAATCCCCAGATTGCTTCCAGACACATGCGGACGCCGGGGGCGTGCATGTGCGGTTCGTACGAAGTGAACTTGGTATTTTCGGTAAGCACCTGATACGCATCAATGCGCTGGTTGGTCTCGCCCGGCAGAATGTCGATATCCACGCCGTTGCCCAGCAGACGCCCGCTGTACTTCACTGTGGGCTGATAGCCTTTGGGGAAGAACTTGAAGCCGTAGGCCAGGCGCGACTTGGTGTCGCGGCCGTTGGAATGCAAATGCGTGGACGCGAACACCAGTTGCGAACCGGCGCGCAGCAATTTGCCTGCATCATCCGGAAAAATATCGGCGTTGCGCGCTACTTCGTGAATCGGCCATGTACCCGAACTGCCTTCGCCCAGATCTTCAATGGAAAGGTCGCCGCCAGGAACGTTGGTGGTCCAGATCATGTGGTGGAAGATGAAGCGCGCGCCCACCGTCTTGCGGCCACCGTCGTTGCCGGTGTCATTGATCTCGCGCATCTCCAGCGACTTCACCCAGCGGTCTTCGATGAGGCCCGTTGGAGCCGGGTCCAGCTCGCCCCACCAGTCCGGCGCACCGGCCTTCATGGTGACTTCCGGCGTGGAGACAATCAGGTCCGGTTCGCCCAGCGTCCACTTGCTGGTGTCGGTGAGTGCGATGGCGGGCGGCAGGTCAGCGGGGTTGCCTTCCAGGGCACCGGTATCGGCCCACCTGGCGATCTTCGCCACCTGGATATCACTCAGGCCCGTATCGTTTTTGAAATGTTGAATACCGATGTTGCGTTCCAGATAGAAGGGCGGCATCGCGCCGGCTTTATCGCGCAGCGAGGTCTTCGCCTTCATCGACTTCGCCCAGGGGCGAGCATCTTTGTAGGTCATCAGCGACATGGGAGCAATTGATCCCGGCTGATGGCAACCCTGGCACTTTACCTGCAGAATGGGAGCGATGTCTTTGCTGAAGGTGACCTCGCCCAGAGTGGTTGTGGTGGGTGCGGCAGCAATGAACAGCGCGCCTGCGGCGGTTCCCAGCGCCAGCATCCCAAAGGTTTTTTTACCAAATGTCATCAGAGACTTCTCCTTGTGCTATCGATACCGTCATTATTCTCACATATCCGGAATGCTGGCGGTGGTGTAGCCTACTGTTTCAAAATCGCGCCTGTGAGCTGTGCAATTGCACCGAGCGTGGTCTGCGTCGCATTCAGACCTAAGCGGAAATCGTCGTCGTTGTAGAAGGAATACACGTCGGTGGGCTGGTGGTGTTGCGGATCCCAGCCGTTTCCTATCTGTGCGCCGCGCTCGTTTTCGCGCAGGCTGAGTGAAGGTGTCAGATCCATGAACGGCGTGGAATCGGTATTGGTCATGTGCGGCCCCACGTTGGCCGGATAGTCGGTAGCGTACTTTTCATTCGCGATTTGGAATTTGTGGGCCAGCACCATGGCCTGTTCGGCGAACTTCGAAGTGATCTGGTATTCGATATTGACGTCGGCCTCCGGGCGCTGCTCCTTATTCATGGTCAGATCTTTGTTGGGCGCACCGTGGTCGAACATCATCATGTCGTGCTGGATCATGCCCAGCCATTTTGGTTCCGGATATTTTCCCGATCCGGGCGGGTCCTGTTTGCCCTGCAGGCTCTGGCGCTGTTGGGCGTAGGCCCGTGCACCGCTAAGCCCGGTCTCTTCGTTATTCCAGAGCGCGAAGCGAATAGAGCGTTCGGTAGTCACATCGGGGTTGCTGAAAACGCGAGCCAACTCCATAACCAGTGCAGTGCCGGAACCATCGTCGTTGGCGGCTTCGCCGTAACCGATGCCATCAAAGTGTCCAGCCACAATATACATTTCTCCGGGTTGCGCAGATCCGACTTTGGTGCAGTAGACTTCCTCGCGCACGCCGGGCACAGAGGGCGGCGTATTGAGTTCCCGCAGCTTCACATCGGGCTGTTTCATGGGATCGGTATTTACACGATCCTGCCCGCGCACGCCGCGGCGGCGTGATCCACCGGGCCCCACCTTTGGATCCTGATTCGCCGGGGGAGTGGCCGGGGTGGCGGGTGGTTCGTAGTTGAACTTCAAACGCTCTACATTGGCGCAGCCGTAGCTCTTGAGCTGAGCTTCAATCCAATCGAGTGACTGGCGGTTGCGCTCCGTGCCCTGGCGGCGGTCCCCGAACTTTGTCAGACCTTTGACGGTGGCCTTGTACTTCTCCAGATCGAGCCGGCTGACCAGGGTCTGAATGGGATCAGTGGCCGCCTGCTGGGCCTGCGCGGCACAGCAAATGGCAAGGACGGCAAACAAGTTTGAGCGGTGCATCTATGGGCATCAGTTTATCCGCAAGCTCTTCGTGAGAATATTGACCCTATGCGCACCCGCAATTTCACCCTCGTCGCTTTTCTGCTGGGAACTGCCGTTATGGGCCGGTCACAAAGCCTGACCGGGAAGTACAAACCGGTCGCCGATAAGCTCATCGACGCCGCTCTGGCTGACGACGAAGGATACAAGCGCCTGGAATATCTGACGTATCGGATTGGCAATCGCCTGAGCGGGTCGGCTTCGTTGCAGAAGGCGATCGACTGGAGTGTAGAGCAGATGAAGGCCGCCGGACTTTCCAACGTACAGACGATTCCGGTAAAAGTTCCGCACTGGGTTCGCGGTGCCGAATCGGCGCGGATGCTGGAGCCGCTCAACAAGCCACTGCACATGCTGGGTCTGGGAATGAGCGTGGGAACGCCGGCGGGCGGCATTACAGCGGACGTGGTGGCGGTTTCAACATTCGAGGAACTCACTGCACTGGGCCGCGGCAAGGTGCAGGGCAAGGTTGTGGTCCTGAATTACGAGTGGAAAGGGTACGGCGCGGGCCGCGAATTCCGTTCCGACGGCGCTTCCCGCGCGGCGGCACTGGGCGCGGTGGCGGTGATGGTACGTTCGGCGACCGGGCTGGCGGTGCAGTTACCGCATACCGGCGCGATGAACTACGACGAGAAGCAGCCGAAGATCCCGGCAGCCGGTATATCGCCGGAAGACGCGGCGATGCTGCAGCAGTTGTACAAATCGGGCGCAGGGCCCAAGGTTCATCTGGAAATGGGCGCGCGCATGGAACCGGACGCGGATTCCTTCGATGTGATCGGCGAGATTCCCGGGAAAACGCATCCTGAAGAAGTTGTGGTCATCGGTGGCCACATCGATTCATGGGACGTGGGACAGGGCGCGCAGGATGACGGCGCGTCCATCATGGCCTGTCTGCAGGCAGTGGCTCTGATCAGGAAGGCCGGGCTGCAGCCGGAACGTACGCTGCGTGTGGCGTTCTGGGTGAATGAGGAGAATGGCGGTCGCGGGGGTGAAGCCTACCGGAAATTCGTGGGGGACAACATTAAGAACCATGTTGCAGCCATTGAGATGGACGGCGGCGCGGAAGCCCCGGTGGGCTATGGTGCGGCGGTTGACCAGGCCTCCACTGATGCACTGAAGCAGATCGCGAAGCTGCTGGAACGAATTGGCGCAGGAGAGATTTCGGGCGGTGGCGGAGGGTCAGACATAGAGCCCCTGATGCGTGACGGCGTTCCTGGTCTGGGCGAGCGCACGGTGGGCACCCACTACTTCGACTGGCACCACACAGAGGCCGACACGCTGGATAAGGTGAGCCCGGAAGATTTCCGAAAGAACGTGGCGTCACTGGCCGTAATGAGTTTCGCCCTGGCCGACATGCCGCAGCGTCTGGTGGCTGCGCCCGCTGCTGGGCGAGGACGCGGACGCGGACCGCGTTAACGCTGGATTTTCGTATTCACCAGAGCGCTGCCGGCGAAGGTTGTCATCTGACCGGCTTTCCTGCCGGGAGAAGGCATGAGGCGCGCGCCCAGTGGTTTATTCCATTTGAAGGCCAGCCAGGTAACGTCACCGATGATGCGGGCGATCTGCTCCTCACTGGCATCGCCTGCGAGCGGCACGGTATCGATGCCACCGGCGCAGACTGCTGACCAGGCGAGAATCGAATCGATATTGAAGGTGCCTTCGGCCCAGCGCTGCGCCAGCAGCTTATCCTCCATCACGGGGATCATCAGTCCGGAGTAGCCGGTGCGTTTTACCGGGGTCGATTGCACAGCGCGCGTGATAATTCCGGCGGCAGTCATGGAACCGGGCGAACCGATGGGGGCTCCCAGGTAGGCTTCAAACGCGGCGGCAATGGAGTTTTCGCCGCCGGGCGCCGGAGTGGCGTCAATACCCTCGTAAGTCCAGCCGGTGGCGGCGGCGACTTTGAGAGCCACGGCTTCGGCTTCCTTCGTGTAGCGGGAGAGTTCGGTAGCCAAATGGGACTCGGCCTCTTTCGGATCGTGGTACTGGCGGAAAACGCGGGTGACCACGCTGGCGGTTTCCATTGCCAGCGCGAAGTGGCGGCCCGGGCCATTGTGCCACGAGCCAGGGTAATAGGGACCGTAGGGTTTCATCATGGCGATGGCGGCGAAGTTGAAGTTGCCGTCGCCATGAGGGCTGGTGGCGGCTACCTGATGGATGAGGCGGGCGGCCTCGCGAACGGCCCGCCAATGGATGCCCTTCTCATCGGCGACTATCAGGCTGGCGTTGACGCTGGTATCGGCGAGCACGGCGGCGAGCAGCGAGACGGGTTCCGTATCGTCATCGTCGTGGAGCATGGCGGGGCCGATATTGAAGGCGGTGCGGGCTTTGGTGGCGGCTTCGCGCAGGCTGTGAATCAGCGCCAGTGCTTCTTCGCGTTTCATGCCTTTGGTGTAGGCGGGGAAGGGCTGGGTGGTGATGCGGCCCCCCGCGCCTTCGAATCCCGCGGCATTCAACGCAGTTTTGGCAGTGACGACAAATTTCGCCGCTTCGTCAATCTTCGCGTTGTAGTTGGCCTTATCGATTTCGATGAAGGCGGTGACCGCGCGAATGCGCGGGTAGTCATCGGCGGCGATCAGAATCAGGGGGGTGATGAGAAGCAAAAGCAGGCGGCGCATGCCCACAAGGGTACAGCATTTCCGGCGCGATCAGATCTCCAGCTTGCCTTCCCAGATCATGTCTTCCAGATCAAAGAACCGGCTGATTTGCATCTGGCCCAGCTGAGCGCCAAACTCGACGTGGTGATCGTGCCTGGAAATTTCGATAGACATCGGAAAGTAGTACAGCACGAGCGCACCTTCAGGACGGTGGATAATCTCTACGCTGGAAGCCTTCGCGTCTTTCTTGCCGTCGCGTTTCAGCACGGCGTCTTTCTTCAACTGCTCTTCCGGGCGACCGTTGTTGGCGTTCAGGAAACGATCAGGAACGCCGTAAACAGCGAGCACATAGTGCTTTTCGTCAGTAGCCGGAGATAAATCGCGGAGCTTCATTTCCGCCGCCCGGACCGGCAACGCGGTCTCCCAGCGGAGCGTGAGCGCGGGGGCTTCAGGCGTTTCGACCGGTTCGTCGCGGTTGTCGCGTGAACCGGGGTAGCCGCCACCGTTGGGGTAGCCATCACCACCCGGATAGCCACCGCCGCCGGACGGATACCCTCTACCCGAACTTCCCCGGCGACCAATCTGGCCCATACCTGGCAACTGGATACCTATGCCGCCCATGCCACTGCCGTCCATGCCACCGCGCCGGCCACCCCCCATACCGCTCTGACGTGCATTGTTCTGCTGCGGTAGTTTGAACGTGGGTGTGACGGATTTGACCCAGGGCGATTCCTTGAGAACATCCCGCGCCTCGTCGTCAGTCCATGCGGCAATCTGTTTCGTCTTCCACGACTCCTCAGCGGCGAGTGCCGTAAAGGCCAGAAACACAGGAAGCAGGTAACGGGAGGCAGCAGAGTTGGCGTACATGATGGAAGTTCCCTAACGTCAACGCGCTGCAACACCGTTTGGTTACTCTCCTGCCCTGATTCCCGGTAAGACATGCCAAAGTTGCGGCGACACACGGGAAAGACTACATTCTTAAGAGGCCCATGAAAAAACTGAAATCCATGTTGATTGTCGCGCTGGCCATGGCCGCGCCCCTGCTGGCCGCCGACGGCCAGGCTCTCTATGACCTTCGCTGCGCCACTTGTCACCAGAACGCACAGGCGGGCGGGCGCATCCCGCCGCGAGCCGAGATTGGTGCCTTGCCGCCGGAGGCCATCCTGCGCACCCTGTCAACGGGATCGATGATGATTCAGGGCACGAGCCTTTCCGATGAGGAACGCCACGATGTAGCGCGGTTTCTGACAGGTAAGGAGTTTGCTCCGTTATCGAACGCCCCTATGGCGGGCATGTGCACGCAACCCGCACCGAAGTTCGCTCCGAAGGCAGGCGATTGGAACGGCTGGAGCATTGATGAAAGCAATTCGCGGTACCAGCCGAATCCGGAACTGAAAGCCGAAGACGTAGGGAAGCTGAAGCTGAAATGGGCTTTCGGTTTTCCCAACGGATCCATTGCGTCGTCGCAGCCTGTGGTGGTGGGAGGCCGGCTGTTCGTGGGCAGCGATTCGGGCGATGTGTATTCGCTGAATGCATCCACGGGCTGCATTTACTGGTCATACAACACCGGCGGGGCGCTGATGCGCAATGCGGTGAAGATCGCGCCGGTGGGCGGCAGGTACGTAGCTTTCTTCGGTGACGCCAGGGCCAATGAACACGCGGTGGACGTGGAATCTGGCAAGAGCCTGTGGAAGGTCAAGGTGGAAGACCACCCCATTGCGCGGTTGACGGGATCACCGACGTTCCATGACGGCAAGATCTATTTCGGCGTGTCGTCGTTTGAAGAGTTTACGGCGGCGCTGGGCGACTACAAATGCTGCACATTCCGCGGTAGCGTGGTGGCACTGGATGCGGCTACCGGCAAAAAAGTATGGAAGAGTTTTACCGTGCTGGATCCGCCGAAGGAGTTCAAGAAGAACAAATCGGGTGCGCCACTGTACGGACCTGCCGGAGCGGCGATCTGGAACACCCCGGCGGTGGATGCGAAACGCAAAATGGTCTACGTTGCATCGGGCGATTCCTACACCGATATGGACATCAACACCAGCGACGCAATTATGGCCTTCGATATGGATACGGGCAGCCTCAAGTGGATCAAGCAGATTACGACTCACGACAACTACATCACAGGGTGCCCCACTGCGGTGAATTGCCCGGTAGAAGAAGGGCCAGACCTGGATTTCGGCTCGTCGGTGATTATCCGAAATCTGCCAGGCGGAAAACAGATTTTGGTGGTGGCGCAGAAATCGGGTGTGGTTTACGGGCTCGATCCGGATAAGCGCGGCGAGATTCTGTGGGAAACACGGGTGGGCTCGGGCGGCGTACTGGGTGGCGTGGAGTTTGGGCACGCAGCAGACCTGACGCAGGTGTATGCGGCGGTTTCCGACAAATTCACCAAGCGCGGCGACACGCCGCAACCCGGAATCTCCGCACTGGATCTGGCGACGGGTAAAAAGATCTGGAGCACGCCAGCCCCGAAGGTGACTTGCGCGAGTCCGCGCGGGTGCCTGCCGGCGCAATCGGCTGCGATTTCTGTGATGCCGGGCGCGGTGTTTTCGGGCGCGGTGAACGGACACTTCCGGGCTTACTCCACGAAGGACGGCGCGATTCTATGGGACTTCGATACTGCCGTGGAGTTCGACACAGTGAACAAAGTCAAGGCGCACGGATCGTCAATTGACGGCGCGGGTCCGGCAATTGCCCACGGCATGGTTTACACCAATTCCGGCTACGGCAGTCTGGGTGGCGCGCCGGGTAATGTGATGCTGGCGTTTTCGGTGGACGGCAAGTGAGCCGCGGGCAGCGTTACTTCGAATAAGTAGAGGTAGCGCGAGTCGTTGATGGCGGGGGTCCAGGCGGGTTCGCCGAGGAGAATCACCTTGCTGCCCGCGGAGGCGCGGGCGCAGACATCAGTCTTGCTGAGATCCCAATCGGCGGCGGATTGCAGTGAGCAGTCACACCTTCTTCGAGGGTGATGCCGGAACGAATGAAAATATGGCAGGAGATTTTGCAGCGGAGGCCAATTTCGCTGTTGGACTGGATTTCGACGAAGGGGCCGTTGCGGGTTTTCGCCCTGACGGTGCAGCCGTAAAGATTCATCGGGTCGGGCTGATGAATGTGAGGTTGGCGCAAATGGTGTAAATCTTTTGGAATGCACCATTTGTGCCAGCATAATGCTGGATGGCCCTGAATCTCAAGAATCCCGAGGTCGAACGACTGGCGGCCGAACTTGCAACCCGGAACAAATGTACGAAGACCGAAGCGGTCCGACGCGCGCTACTGGAAAATCGGGATCGGACGAAGTTCTCGCAGGCGGGGGATGATCGCATCGTGCGCGCGCGCCGGTTCCTCGAAAAGAAGGTTTGGCCGAAGTTGCCTCCGGGAGCCAGCCAGCCATGGACGCGGGAGCAAGAAGACAAAATTATGGGATGGGGTGAGTGCGGCGAATCGGTGTAGTTCTCGATTCGTCCGTCATCGTGGCGGTTCTGTGCCGCGAACCTGGCTGGGAAGACATCTTCGCGCGCATGGAGACTTTCCCGAACATTCTGGTCGGGGCTCCAACGGTGGCGGAGACACAGGTTGTCGCCAGCACCAAATCGGGCTATGACGCCAGTAAAGATACGACGGAGCTGCTGGACGTCCTGCGGGCTTTGATTGTCCCCTTTGACCGGGATCATGTTAAAGCATTTCAACACGCCTACATGCGGTACGGTAAGGGCCGACACCCGGCTCGCCTGAATCCGGGCGACCCCTTTTCTTATGCCACAGCATCAGTGGCTGATATGCCATTGCTGTTTATTGGTAACGACTTCACGAAGACCGATATCCGGCGCGGGTGAAGCGAATTGAGCTTACGCCCGGGCCGCTTGAGCTAACGCCGAGGTAGCCGGCAGGGTTTCCATCTTCCAGCAGAGATCCATGATTTTCCGGACCTGATCCTGGGGCAGTATCCCGTCGGCAAGGCCACTGAATTTGGCTTCGAGGTCCTGGTCGGTCATGGGGTTCTTCACGCTACCGATGGCCTGGTCGATATACTTCTCCAGCTTGCGGCCATCCTTGAGCGTGATGGCAACGCGGACCTGGTCCTCTTTCATCGCAGGGTCGATGGTAGTGAAGACACGATCGCGGAGAGCAATGATGACGGGGTCTTTCACGGCGCGGTCGCTGAACTGCCGGACACCACACGCGCCTTCGATCAGGGCGACCGCGGCGGCGTGATACACACTGAACTTGCCTTCAAGTCCGACTTGCGGCGCCTTCTTGCCGGTCAGTTCGATTACAAGCGGATGGACGCGGAGTTCGACCTTGTCGATATCCGACGGTTTCAGATTGTTTTGATTACGAAGCTGAATGCAGGCGTCGATGGTGGGGTGGATGACGATGCCGCAGGCGAAGGGCTTGTAGGTGTTGAGACTGAGTTCCCAGGTCTGGCCCAGCCTTGCGGTAATTTCGGCGTAGTTGCGTTGCGTACTGAGCACGTTGGCCCAGCCGGATTTGGCTTCCAGTCCCTGCTCTGAGCTGGTGAAACCTTTGGAGGCAAGAAGCGCGGCGGTGAGTCCGTTCTGTGCGGCGCGCCCGGGGTGGAAGCTCTTGGTCATGGAGCCGAACATCTCGCGGAGACCAACGGGCTGAACCGCGGCGAGGCCGAGAGCCCAGCGCATTTGCTGTTCGTTGAGATGCAGCAGGCGGCCTGCGGCAGCGGCGGCGCCGAAGACGCCTGTAGTGCCGGTGATGTGCCAGCCGGTATCGTAGTGCGCGGGGTAGACGGAGTTGCCGATGCGGCATTCGGTTTCAATGCCGTACACGATGGCCGCAAGGAAATCGGCGCCCGAGACCGGCTGGTATTCCGCGAGCGCGAGCACAGCGGAGCAGACCGGTCCCGCAGGATGAATGATGGTACGCAGGTGGGTGTCGTCGAAATCCAGTATGTGGCTGGCAATACCGTTGAAAAGCGCGGCGTGAAAGAGATCGGGGCGCTCTTTGCGGCCCAGCAGGCTGGCCTGAGCGGGTCCGAAAAAGGGCGTGAGCGCGGCCAGACCATTAGTGACAGCTTCATCGTGCGAGCCGCCGATGGTACAACCGACCCAGTTCAACAAAGTGCGGGCGGCTTCCTTACGGACGGGCGTCGGGATATCGGCGAGCTTGCCGTTCACGATGAAGCGGGCTAATATCTTTGTCACTTCGGGCGGGGTGGTTTCGGGCGGGAGCGCGGCTTTCGCAGGCGCCGTGGTCTGCGGCGACGCCAAAGCGGCGGTGCCCGTGAGGGCGGAAGTGGTGAGGAACTTGCGGCGATCGAGTCTCATAGGTTCATTGCGCGAAGGCGACAAGCGTGGCGTCCCCACCGTTGCCTGTGGCGATTACAACATACTGGCGGCCATCTTTGCCGGTATAGGTGATGGGCGTACCAGTGGAGGGTCGGCCAAGCGGCGCGGTCCAGAGATCTTTGCCGGTAGACTTGTCGATGGCGTGCAACACGGTGTCGCCGCAACCGGCGAACACGATACCGCCTTTGGTGACAATAACGCCGCCACGCGCGCCGGGCAGACCGAGTTTTTCCGGTAGCTTCGCGCCCGCCAGCGCCGGGTTTTCACGAACGCGGGGCAGATCGCCGAAGACCTCTCGCCACGCGAATTCGCCGGTATTGAGATTCACTGCGTTGAGCAGGCCCCAGGGCGGTTTCACAATGGGAATGTTGCCGTGAATATTAGGAATGCCCTCAACTTGCGTGTAGTAATCGGCCGTCACGGTTTCACTCTGCTCCGGCTTGCCGATTTTGAAGAGCGCGCCGTTATTGGTGGTTTTCACGTAGAGGATGCCGGTTTTGGGGTCGAAGGCACCGCCTGAGAAGTTGGCCCCGCCGATGACGCCGGGACGGCCGAGAGTGCCTTCGAGTGATGGCGGCGTGAACAGCGGCCCGGTGCGGTACTTCTGCATTTCTGCCAGCGCTTCGGCTTTGAGTTCGGGAGTGAAATCGATAAGATCGTCGGCACTAAAGCCCTGATTGGCGATGGCGGGCGGCTTGCCGGGAAAGGGCTGTGTGGCGGCAGCACGCTCGCCGGGAATGTTGCTGGCAGGTACGGGCTTTTCCACAATGGGCCAGACCGGTTTGCCCGTGACCCGATCAAAGACATAGATGAAACCGGTCTTGGCCAGTTGCACCACGGCATCGATCCTGCGGCCGTTCACGTGGATGGTGGCAAGCAGCGGCGGCGACGCGGTGTCGTAATCCCAGAGGCCGTGGTGAATCAGCTGGAAGTGCCATTTGCGGCGGCCGGTAGCGGCGTCCAGACAGACGATGGAGTCTGCAAAGAGATTGTTGCCGAGGCGGGCTCCGCCGTAATAATCGTTGGTTGGCGTGCTGACGGGAAGATAGACCAGGCCACGCGCGACGTCGAGAGTGAAGGGTGCCCATACGTTGGTATGGCCGGCAGTCTTCCAGGCTTCTTTCTCCCATGTATCGACACCGAATTCACCTTTCTGGGGAATGGTGTGGAAGGTCCAGACCAGCTTGCCGCTGCGGGCACTGAAGGCACGGACATCGCCAGGGGCAGCGTTGGGATAAACCATGTTGTCGTTGATATTGCTGCCAACAATGACGAGGTCCTTGTAGATGACGACGGGCGATGCGCCGGAAAATTGTTTGTCGCTGGCTTCGCGGCGCAGCGAAGAGAGCAGGTTGACAACACCGTTATCGCCGAAGGTCAGGACCTTTTTACCGGTGACGGCATCAAGGCAGATGAGCGAGTGGTGGGTATTGAGAAAGATGCGGAGATTCCTGCCATCGTGCCACGCAGAAATGCCGCGATGGGAGTAGCGTGTGTTGGGGTCGGGACCGTCTCGATACGACTCGGGATCGAAGGCCCAGAGTTCCTTGCCGGAAACGGAGTCGAGTGCGATGACGCGGTTGTACGAGGTGGGAAAATAGAGAACGCCATCGATCATGAGCGGTGTCCCTTCAAAGGGGCCGGGCGTGGAATTGAATTCCGGTTTCGCCTTTTCGTTGGCCTTCCATTCCCAGGCGGGCGCGAGTTGGGCCACATTGGTGCGGTTAATGCGATCGAGCGTGGAGTAGCGCATGCCGCCCGCATCGCCGCCGTGGACGGGCCACTGCTGGGCAGATACGGAGAAAGTGAACAGTAAAGCAAGGGTGAAATATCGCACGGGTTTTCCTTATTGTGTATTGCGGTAGACTTTGCCATCCTTCATCACAAAGCGGACGTGGCGCAAAGCGGTGATGTCACTTTGAGGATCGCCCTCCACCGCAATGAGATCGGCATTCATGCCTGCTGCGAGTGTGCCAATTTTATCGCCAAGCGCCAGTGATTCGGCAGAAACAGAGGTGATGGAAGTGATGGCGTCGCGCGGACTTTGTCCACCTTTTTGCACGCGGTAGATCAGCTCTTCAATATTGCGCCCGTGTGCCGCCGCCACGGCGTCTGTACCGAAGACGATCTTCAGCCCGGGGATCTTCAAAGCCCTCTGAAAGGTAGCCAGAGTGCGGGGGATCGCATCCCGCATGTTGGCTCGCTCTTCTTCGGTATAGCCGGCGATGCCGGAGAATTTCGGCCAATTATCGAGATAGTTCTGCATCACAAGGCCGATGTTGGGGTCGTAGAACGTCCCTTTGGCTGCCATGGCGCGCAGTGTATCGTCGGAGGCGAAGAAGCCGTGTTCGATGGTGGTGCAGCCGGAATCGGACACAACGCGGATAGTTTGGTCCGAGTACGCGTGTACGACGATGCGAATCTTCAGCACGCGGGCTTCATCGCAGGCGGCGGCTATTTGCTCATTCGAGAGCGTAGCTGTTCCTTCGCCGGCAACGGTTCCGGCGGAGGCGAAGAGTTTGATCACATCGGCCCCTTCGGCTGCAACCTGACGAATGCGTTCGCGGATTTCCCCGGGCGGGAGTTTGGCGTCTGCAATCTGACGAATTGAGGTCAGCAGTCGCGGGCCGGGAAGTACGCCGCGACCCAGAGCTTCGCGGAGATCCTTATCCACAGGACTGCCGAGACTCTGCACAGTGGTGAAGCCGGCCATCAGTGTGACCCAGGCGTTTTCAGCCGCATAACCGAACGCGCTGGCGGGCGAGGAATCGCGAGGCTGGTAGCGGCCATCGGGGCCCAGATGCCAGGCGAGGTGCACGTGTGTGTCAATGAGGCCGGGAAGAATGGTGAGTGCGCCCAGATTGTAGGTGGGTTTGGCCGACCCGAAAGGGGTAATACGCTGAATACGTCCGTCCGAAACAACGACATCCACGTGGCGACGAACCGCACCCTTTCCATCGAGCAAAACACCCGCGCGGATCACGACAGGCGCCGATTGGCCGGGCAGCATGATGGGCGCGAAGAAGATCAGGGCCAGGGCGGCGGTTCGCATGGGGAGATTGTACCGAACGACGACGCCCGTTCAGGGTTCGATCTACAGCTTGCGGTAGCATTCGAATTGAGATAAACACCTATGATCTGCCGCCTGTTTCTATTGGCCTGTTTCGCGCTGCACGCTTTCGGTGCCGATCCTTTTTTCTTTCTCCAGGCCTCCGATCCGCAGTTTGGGATGTATACGGACAATCACGATTTCCGCCAGGAAACCGCCAACTGGGAGTTCGTGATCGCCAACACGAACCGGTTACGCCCGGCGTTTCTGGTAGTCACCGGCGATTTGACCAACCAACCCCATGATGCTGATCAGATCGCTGAATACCAGCGCATTAACGCCAAACTGGACAAAAGCATCCACCTCTACAGCGTGCCGGGCAACCACGATGTGGGCAACGAACCCTCTGCCGCACTGCTGGCCGCCTACCGGAAAAACTACGGGCCCGATTACTATTCGTTCCGGGAGGGCCAGATTTACGGGATTGTGCTGAACTCCAGCCTGATGAAGGCTCCTGCCAACGTGAAAGAGGAAGCGGCCAGGCAGGAAGCCTGGCTGGAACAGGAACTCGCCAAAGCCCGCGCAGCCAACGCGATGCCCGTAGTTTTCCAGCATATCCCGTTTTTTCTGGAGAAGGCGGACGAACCCGATCAGTACTTCAATATCCCGATGGAGACCAGGCAGCGCGTTCTTGCAATGCTGCATCGCGGGGGCGTTCGTGCCGTATTCGCCGGGCACTACCATCGCAATTCTTATGGAAACGATGGCGATCTGGAGATGATTACCACTGGTCCGGCGGGCATGCCCATTGGCCCTGACCCTTCCGGCTTGCGAATCGTGGAGGTGAAAGACGGCGCTGTGATTCAGGGATACTATTCGTTGGGACGGCTGCCGAATACGTATCCGCTTCCGCCGGAAAAGAAGTAGGAATTTGAATATGCGTTCTTCGCGAAGACAAGTATTGACGGCAATGGCCGCGTCGGCAATAGCGAGCCGGGCTGAGACCGGCGGTGCCCCGGTCAAACTGGTTGTACTGGATACCGGAGGCACGATTATTCAGGACCGGGGTGACGTTCCGGAAGCGATGATTGATGCCTGCGGGCATCACGGCATTCGCATTGCGCCGGAAGATGTAGCGCCGTTGCGCGGCGCATCCAAGCGCGAAGTCGTGCGCCGCTTCGTGGATCAAAGGGCGCCGAAGGGTGCGGACCACGACAAACTGGCCGAAGCCATCTACGCCGAATTCAACGCACAGGTGATTGCGGCATACAAGAACGTTCCGCCGATTGAGGGCGTGGAGGATGCGTTCCGGGAGATGCGCAAAGCCGGCTTGTTACTGGTGGGGTCAACAGGATTCGGGCGCGTTGTGGCGGATTCCATTTACCAGAGGCTGAAGTGGCAGGAGCATTTCGTGGCGGTGATCACAGGGGACGACGTGACCATGGGGCGTCCCGCGCCGTTCATGATTTTCCACGCCATGGAAGCGGCGAAAGTGTTCCGGCTGGCCGACGTGATTGCGGTGGGCGATACGCCGCTCGATCTGCAGGCGGCAAGTAACGCCGGGGTGCGCGGGGTGGGCGTACTGTCGGGCGCAGGTACCCGGGAAAGGCTACAGGCGGAGAAATCTGCCGTCATTCTGAAGAGTGTGGCAGAGCTGCCGCAGTGGTTGAAGACGTTGGGGTAGCGAAGGAAAAAAGCGGCTCGGCTAAGCCCGCTTTAGTCCACCGGGCAGAATGGCAAGAATTCGTACTTCTGTCGAAGAGACGGAGTAGTAAAACAGGTACCTTCGAACGACGAAACATCGGTATCCGCGCATAATTCCAAACTGCCGGATTTGGTACATGTGGGGATATCGCAACAAAAGTTCGATTTTCAACGCCGCCTCATCAGCGACCGTCTCAGGTAATTCTGTAAATGCTTCTGCCGCATCGCGCGAGAAAATCGCTGTCACAGACTGTTTCGGCGCTTCACTTCATCCCACGAAACGATGTCTCCCGAAGCGAACTGCCCTTCAGATCGATCCCGTTGGCGGATGAGTTCGTCCGCGTTCCCGGTTTCGATTTCCACGAGCATTTCATCAAGGGATTTCCTCGACTTTAGAAGGTCGGAGAGCGCCAGGTCCGGGTCACCTCCGTAAAATTCAGAAATAGAAGCAAGGATTTGCTCCGCCTCGGCATCCAGGTGAATCTCACGCGTGACGAACATAACTCTATGCTAACCCGTTGTTGCAATCAGTTGAGCGGACACCAACTCCGCGCGCGGTCGCTCCGGAGATCCAAGCAAGGGGAGCACAGGGAACATTCGTCACATTACTCCTTTGACTCCCGAGCCAACCATGATCATGTTGTTGATCGGCGGTATCGGGTTGATTGGGTTGGTGCGAAAGTAATCTTCCCCGGAATACTTGTTCTGACAAGCCACCAAGCCGAATGGAATACCCGTAATTCGTTGAAGTTGTCTGGTCGCGGCGGCGAGATTCAAAACTCAGGGCCCCCTGCGCCCAAGGCAGGTGCATGGCTTGTGCCTAAGGCCCTGATTTTCAAACGCTAAGGAGTGGCCGGGGGCGTAACGGGGTCGATGGCAGGAAGCCCTTCCGCACGTGCAACTGCCGCAAGCGTGTGGTCGGCGGACACGATGAAATCGACCAGCGCCCGTTGATGGAGGTCGAGAGCAACTGACAGTTGGAGCGCGTCCAGCGTCCGCAAACTATTCTGCACGCCATAGCGGTCGACTAATTTTTTCGCATCGGAAAAGTGGCCTTCCCGAACGGCGACTACGCGAAATGCCCGGTCTCTGCCGTGTTGCAGGATTCTAGTGCTCGCCTGGTTCTTTTCATCCGGGGATATGGCACCGGTACGAACTTTGGTGGAGAGCGCCGATTCCAGTTCAACGATCGTCAGGCGAGAGATAATGATTCGATTGTCCGGAGTCCGGAAGAGCTCTTCGACTTTTGTTGTGCCCATCTCAGGATGGTAGAGTTTGACCAGCGCACTGGAGTCGAAGAAGTAATTCGGCAATCAATCACCGATCCCGGCGTTCAGCAATTATTGTGTCGGCCCACGAAGACTTGTCATGCGCCAGCATTTTCTGAACCTCAGCCAACGTCGGAATCTGGCCAACGCAGGCGAGTTCCCGCGCCGCGGTTTCAGAAAATTCCCTGTCCAGCAGTTCGTCCAGCGGGTCGAGAGGGTCGCTTGTAACCGTCAAATGAACCCGCTCTGACTCTCTCAGGGGCAGAGGTTGCAGCGGTCGAAGCAAACCGTTTTCATAAACGGCATCGGTCTGTCGGGTCATCATTCTTCCTGCTTCATTGTGCAACATGCTCGTCCATGGCGCCGTGACTTGCGAAACAAGGTTTTAGAGAATGAGATAACCGAGGAAGTAATGCCGTGCCGGAGGTAATAACCGTAACCGACCCGGTGACCGGCCTGTCCAATACGGTCACCACAGCGGTCAACTGAAGAAGACTCGGTACCCCTCTGCCCAAACGTTCGCCCCGACAACGGCCTCTGTGACCCGGCTGTGGCTCAGCGCCCACTGCAAATGATAGTAGTGAGGAAGTCGTGTCCGGATTGAGGATTGTCAGACCCTCAGCTTGAGCGACTTCTGCGAGGGTGCTGTCGGCAACAACAAAAACATCCATACCGAACCGGGCCATTGCATCCAGTGCAACCGCAAGGTGGACGGCGTCGAGAGTGCGCAGACTCTTCTTGCCGCTGTGCCGGACGATCAGGTCTTCGGCGGCATAATGAGCCGGGACACAACAATCCGGCGACGAGGCTCTGCAAAAATTACTTTGACTCGCAGGAATCCACGTTCAGTATGGTAGAGCTTGATCAACGCGCTGGAACCGAAAAAACAGATCACCGATTCAGAAACGGTCAGCTCGTTCAGCAATGATCGTGTCAGCCCACGAAGTCGAATCCGACGCGGTCATCGTCCGGACGTCTTCATGGGTTGAAACCCGGTCGGCGGCTGCGACTTCCTTCTTCGCACGTTCGAGAAAGGCATGATCAGTCATCGCGTCCAGAGGTTCGCCGGACAGGCCGGAAACCGTGGCTCTCACGTGCTGGTGCTCAGTAAAAGGAAGCGCTCCGAGTAGCTTGAGCATCCCGTTTTCGTACACCGCTTCGACCTCACGAGTCACGACCTCCATTATTCCACGTCAACCCTGCGAATCTCAGGGTTCCGCGCGTCTTCGCCGCATCATCGCGGCCGGCAAACAACTCTGCTCCGCATGCTCCGTCAACTCCTGCACAGCACTTATGGACCAACCGTTGATACCGGCGCATGTGATGTTCTCGGCGCGACAGCAGCCCACACCTTGTCTGCGAAACGAAACGCCTCTTCGGCGTCGTCGTGGGTTAGATCGGGAAAATCGCTTGGATAACGGTACTCCACCCCGTAGGGTTCAATGCCGCCTCGCGGTAGCTGCATCCTTCTGACACGAGATGCAGGGCGAGATCGAAATCTTTCTCCGCTTTGGCGAACCACTGGAGAACAATATCCCTTTGGGCCTCGTCAGGCGGCGTCATAGATCACTTTTCCCGTCCGGTCCGCAGGTCGGGCTATGCCTCCAATGAGGTTCTTCGTGGCTTCGAATCTTCCGGAGGCCATCACGATGACATCAAAGGGGAATCCCAGGCCGCGAAGAGTGTCGCCGATGAGAACGCTTTCGGTTCTCGTATTCTGCGGTGCGCGCTCCAGCACGAGGAGGTCGATATCGCTGTCGCGATTCATTCTGCCTGAGGCGGCAGAGCCGAACAGGATGATCTTCTTCGGTTGCGCAACGCTGAGGATACGCCGGACAATTTCGTGAAGTAAGGTCTCATCGACGGCCATGCAATTCTCATCATAATTGGAGCAGGTTGGTGGTGCCTCGTGGTCGGGGCTGCGGAACTTGAACTCACGACCCAATGTGGCCTGCGCCAAGCCTGGAGAGGCAGGCAGAAGCGAACCTTTCCTTCTCTTACAAATTGGCGATCATGACGAGAGGATATGAATCGCCCCTGTGGTCGAATCGATGGCTTCTCTCGAAAGTGTGGCTATTTTAGCGGGACTTGCTAACAGTTCCCGCTGTAACTGTGTGTCGGGTCTTTTGCAGCGCGTGCGCAGACACCACGCCCCGCGATAAGAATTGGTGACCTCCCCGAGAACCAAATCCGCTCTCATTCGGCCTGGAAAGGTCGCACGTTGTGAAACTCAAGGCAGGGGGAGCCGCCGCCGGGTGCGCGGCAGAGTTAGATGCTCTTTGGGCTTCTGCCTCCATGGGAGGGCATAGAGAGCCTTAAATTTGGTCGGGGCGGCGAGATTCGAACTCACGACCCCCTGCGCCCAAGGCAGGTGCGCTACCAGGCTGCGCTACGCCCCGACATACGAACTCTCCAATTCTAGCAGGGCTCCCGAATCCTGCCCTCAGCGAATCGGTTCCGGGATCGCGGCGCCATCCGCCCGTGGATCGGACGCGGCGAAATTCATACCCGTCTTCGCATCATGCAGAATCGCCTGGCCGCGGCCGAACGGTTCCGCGTACTCCCGCCGGATCTGGATCATATGACCCTTCTCTGAAAGCTGCTGCAGCGTCGCCGCCGGAATGCGGGATTCAAACGATACTTCGCAACCCGCCGCGTTGTTCTTGCTGAAGCGCGGCGCTTCCATCGCTTCCTGCACGTTCATGCCGTAATCCACCATATTGGACACGAACTGCGCATGCGCCAGGGGCTGCACCGAGCCGCCCATAATGCCGAAGCCGATATGCTGGTCGCCCTTTTCCATAAACGCCGGAATGATGGTGTGGAACGGACGCTTGCCGCCTGCCAGCACGTTGGGACTCTTCGGGTCGAGCACAAAACCTCCCCCGCGATTTTGCAGAACGAAGCCCATGCCTTCCACCGTCACGTGCGAACCGAAGGAGCCGTAGACGCTCTGGATCCAGCTGGCGATATTACCGTCTTTATCCACCACGGTGAGATACGTTGTGTTGCTGCCCACCGGGTCGCCGGCTTCCACATTGCAGTTGGCGCGCGCAGGGTTGATAAGGGCGGCGCGCTGTTTCGCGTATTCCTTCGAGAGCAGGCGTGAGACGGGGGCGTCGTAAGTGCGGGGGTCGCCGTTGTAGCGGTGAACGTCGGAGTAAGCCAGCTTCATGGCTTCAATGCGCTTGTGCATTTCCTGCGGACCGAAAGCGCCGAAGGGTGAAGGCGGCTCCGTCTCCATGAAGTTCAACATCTCCAGCGCGGCCATGCCCTGCGAGTTAGGCGGAAGTTCATAGACTTTCCAGCCGCGGTAATCGATGGAAACGGGTTCCACGAATTCGGGCTGGAAGGCCGCCAGATCGTCCATCGTCATGGTGCCGCCCAACTTCTTCGAGGTCCGGATGATGGCTTGCGCGATGTCGCCTTTGTAGAAGGCATCCGGACCCTGATCGGCGATCAGGCGGAAGGCACGGCCCATACCGGGGTTCCTGAAAAGTTCGCCGGTGGCTGGCGCTTTGCCATTCGGCAGAAAGACTTTGGCTGATTCGGGATTGCCGGAAAGCCCCCGGATGCTGCCCGCCCCGGCCCAGATCTCGTTCATGCCCTCATGGACGGGGTAGCCCTGTTCAGAGAATGCGATGGCGGGCTGGAAGAGATCTTTCCAGGGAAGCTTGCCGAACTTCTGGTGCATGGCCCACCAACCGCGCACCGCGCCGGGCACGGTGACGGAGTGGACGCCATCCTGCGGCATGCGCTGGATATTCTGCTTTGCGAGGAATTCCAGCGTCAGGTCTTTCGGCGCTGAGCCGGAAGCGTTGAGTCCGGTGAGCTTGCCGGTCTTCTTGTCCCAATAGATGACGAAGAGGTCACCACCAAGGCCGGTCATAAGAGGCTCGGTGACACCAAGGACCGCGTTGGAGGCGATGGCGGCATCCACGGCACTGCCGCCTTTGGCGAGGATCATGGCGCCTGCCTGCGAAGCCATTACCTGACTGGTGGCAGCGATACCCTGCTGACTAATGACCATTGACCTGCCATAGTTGCGGCCTATGGCCTGAGCGGAAAGCGAGGCGGCGATGGCCAGTGCTGCGAGAGAGGCGCGGGCGGTTGAGTTCATCAGGACTCCTGGTTGCCAACTTTACCAACTGTGCTAACGCTAACTCAACTAATCCCCGGCCTGGGCCCGCGACGGCCGCCCCATTTCTCCGCCACGCTCGCCACCAGCCATACCAGCCCCGCCGCACCCACCACCAGCGCAAGGAAGCGCAACGTGGTGGCGATATTGGCCGCGTTCAGTTCCGGCATACTGAACCGGAACTCCCGCAGCTTCTCCCAGCGTTCCCCCATCCAGTGCCAGGCGGTGTGAGCCACCAGCGCCGACACAATGATGGTCCCCATCCGTTCCTCCGTGACGTACTGGAACAGTATGTCCAGTGTGGGAATAAAGATAAGAAGCATGACCATTTGGCCCAGTTCCACGCCCACGTTGAACGAGAGCAGAGATGTCAGCAGGTGCGAGCCGGCAAACTGGAGCGATTCGCGCAGCGCGAAAGAGAACCCGAAGCCGTGTACCAGGCCGAAAGCGAACGCCACCATCCAGCGCCTGTGAACGTTGGCTTTTCCGATGATATTCTCCAGCGCCATGTATAAGATGGACGCTGCAATCAGCATCTCGATCAGAGGTGGAAACCACAGCGCTCCCGGCGCCATATCGTAGGCCGAAGCGATCAGGGTGATGGAATGCGCGACGGTGAATGCCGTAATCACCGGAATCAAGCCGCGGAAGCGGCGGAAGGGAATCACGAGGCAGAGCAGGAACAGTAAATGATCGGTGCCGTCGAGAATGTGCAGGAAGCCCAGTTTGATGAACTGGCCCGCGGCCTGGAACCAGCGCGGGTCCAGACGCACCAGGCCCGGGTCCCCCGAGTATTCCATTACCCGCATTTCGCCACGCGCGGGCACAAACCGCAGAACCGTCACTACCCGCAGCCCCAATCGGCCCAGCGCCGGGTGTACCGAAAAACTCGACTGGTCCGATTGAATCGGGTACTCGAACAGCACATCCATGTCCGGCTGGTTCCAGAACAGGGTAGTGTTTTCCGGCAGAGGGGGCGATTCAATGTGCCGTTTGGCCTCTTCCCAGGAGGCGAATTCCCGTCCCGGCAGCGACATCCGCGTGATCGCAATGCGCGGTTTGGGTAGCTTCACATCCTGTTCGTAAAAATCGACGTAGTTGGAGATCCACAATGTGGCCGCGTCCGACAGCATGGGGCCAGCCCTTGCCAGATCGAGATAACCGCCGTCACGTTCGGGAAACGCCACGTCCCGCATGGCCTTCAGCGGCACGCGCACCAGGAACTTGAGCACCTTGCCTTCAGGGTGGATGATGGTCTGAATGGTCACATCATTTGGAACTTCGTGAGCATCGGCACCGGCACCGGTGGCCAGCAGCGCTGCCAGCGCAACATATTTCCATGTGGATGTTCGCATGCGAATCATGTATAATGCCCAAGCGTATCATTGTCCGGTGATCGTCCGGTGATCGTCCGATGATCGTCCGGTGACCGCCTGATGATCGCTACGCAGTGATACGAAATGTCCGCGCAGGCGGATGCGGTACAGCAGTGAATTTGCCGCCGCGGCGGCCACGTAAATCAAGAATAAGGGAGCGAACTACATGAAATTGAATCTCCGCACCGGCCTGGCCGTTGCCGCCGCAGTGGCGGTATTGGGCGCAGCCTCGGTGGTGATGGAAAACAAGTCGAAAGTGCAGGCGGCCGGTGTTCAGGCCCCGCATTTTGAAGTTGACCCGATGTGGCCCAAGCCGTTGCCGAATCACTGGCTCATGGGTAACATCATCGGTGTCTCAGTGGACACCAAAGACCATATCTGGATCATTCACCGCCAGGGATCGCTGGAAGGCATGGAGAACTACGCAGACCCGAATCCTCCCGGTGGTAAGCGTGCCCGTGGAAAGGTGGAGTCGGAATGCTGTTCCGCAGCGCCTCCCGTACTGGAATTCGACGAAGCCGGCAACCTGTTGGCAAGCTGGGGTGGCAAGGATGGAGAGGGCTATGTCTGGCCGAATTCCAACCACGGTATTACGGTCGATCACAAAGGCAACGTCTGGATTGGCGGTAACGGTCGTGGCACTCCGCCCCCGGCAGCCGCCGGACGCGGTGCCGCTGGTCGTGGTGCTGCTCCCGCAGGAGGTGTCGCCCAGGCAGATGAGGGCAATATCTCCGGCCTGAATCGTGTCGGCGCTGCCCCGCTCTATCACGACAGCATGATCCTGAAGTTTGATCAGACTGGTAAGTTCCTGATGCAGATCGGCAAGTCCGGCCAGAGCAAAGGCAGCAATGATATCGAAAACCTCGGCCTGCCTGCCAAGATCTTCGTCGACCCCAAAACCAACGAAGTTTTTGTTGCCGACGGGTACGGTAACAAGCGCGTTGTTGTATTCGACGGCGACAGCGGCAAATACAAGCGTCATTGGGGCGCGTACGGCAAAAAGCCGGACGACACCAACATGGGACCCTACGATCCCAACGCACCGGTGGCACAGCAGTTCCGTAACCCGGTACACTGCGCCGACCTCTCCCTGGACGGCCTGCTGTACGTTTGCGACCGCCCGAATGATCGCATTCAGGTGTTCAAAGCCGACGGCACGTTTGTGCGGGAGCATTTCTTCTACAAGCAAACCCTGGGTGACGGCTCAACCTGGGACATTGCCTTCTCCAAGGACGCGCAGCAGAAGTACATCTATCTGGCTGACGGTGCCAATGAGAAGGTTCATATCCTGCTCCGCGAAACCATGGAAGAGCTGACCAGCTTCGGTGACGGTGGTCGTCAGCCGGGCGAGTTCTACGCCGTGCACAGCATTGCGACCGACTCGAAGGGCAACATCTTCACCACTGAAACCTATCGCGGCCAGCGCGTCCAGAAATTCGTATACAAGGGCCTGGCGTCGGTAATAAAGAAGGATCAGGGCGTGGTTTGGCCGGCCTCGGCCAAGAGCCCGCTGCCTGCCACCAAGTAGTCGTTAAATTCGTCGGAGGAGGCCGCGCCTGGGAAACCGGGCGCGGCCTTTTCTATTTACAATCGGGATATCGCGCAACGCTCCCGCAGCGCCGTCAACTGATCGCCCCGTCACACCGCTGTTGTGGTAGTGCCAGCCGCGCCCTACCTCACCGGATGATGTGCCCGCAGGTTCGCCCGGCTGGTGTGAACAAGGGTCACAGAAGTCCCGCTTGCCACGGCCTCGAACAAGACCTCCACCTGCGTCTTTTCGTCAGGCGAGAAGTTCGCGCCGCGCCTTCTTACTCTTCGCCACATGTTGCCTGAAGGCATTCAGTTGCACGCCCCGGGACGCTTCCACTTCCACCAGCCAGGCGCGCATTTCATCGAAGGGTTCGCGCCGCAAACGGTACAGCCGCGCTCTGGCATCCCCGGCCACACCTTCCGGCGCGATCAGGCCACTGCGACGCAGCACGCGCAAGTGCCGGCTCATCGCGGCAGGGCTCTGTCCCAGATGCTCAGCAAGTTCACCCGCACGCCGCGGTTTTTGACTCAGCAGACCGATTACGGCCTTGCGCGTGGGTTCAGCCAACGCGGCGAGGGTTGCCTCCAGACCGCCCGGCATGCCTACTCTTTCGGATCCCGCACGCGCTGGGTGAACCACCACATGTGACCTTCCAGGTCCACCGCACCGTAGCTGCGGTCAGCCCAGTAATCCTCGCCATAGTCGTGAACTTTGGGTTCGTCTATGATCACGGCACCCGCTGCCCTTGCCTGGGCACAATGCGCGTCGGTATCGTCCACAAAGAGCATGATGGATTGCGTGTTCACGCCCGCTGCCGAAATCGGAGACGCCCCCTGCGGCCACTGCTCCCGGCCCGGTCTCGCCGGTCCCGTCTGCCCCACCATAATCAGCGCCTCGCCATAAGTGAGTTCGCTGTGTTCCACCCGCCCGCCTTCGCCTTCAACGAGAAGGCGCACTTCGAAACCGAACGCGCGGCAGAGGAAGTCGATGGCCTTCACGGCATCGTTGTAAGAGAGAGCGGAGGAAAGGCGCGGCCATCCCCCTGGTGCTTGCTTCATGGGTCAATACTTAACCCAAAGCGCTACCAATGTCAACCGGGGAGGTCGGCCACGCACCGACTCAATGATCGGATCGGGCATCCGTCATCTATTCGTTATCGTCGGGATCTTCTTCTTCGTCTTCGTCCTCGTCGTCGAGGTCGTCGTCGTCATTCTCCTCCTCTTCGAAGTCTTCGTCGTCGGCGAGATCTTTTTCGTCCTCGTCGTCGTCGTCCTCGTCTTCTTCCTCTTCTTTTTCTTCGACGTCGTCGTCATCCTCATCTTCTTCGAGGTCTGCGACTTCTTCGAGCTCATCGAAAGTGAGATCGTCGGGATTACGTTTGGGGGGGCTTAACACCCACGCGGTTTGTAGTTGTTGTTCCAGGTACGCCATGCCTCAATTGGCCTCAGATTTGCAGTTTACACGGTCGTCGCGCGTTCCGGGCAACCAGGGGCGCGCGTGGCTCGCGCTACACTGCAATTTCAAGCAAAATGGAAAGAATACGCTCCACCACGGTGCTTTGCGTGCGCCGGGACGGCAAAGTCGTAATGGCCGCGGATGGCCAGGTCACGCTGGGCCATGAAGTACTGAAGTCAACGGCCCGGAAGATCCGCAGGCTCTATAACGACAAGATCATGGCGGGGTTTGCCGGTTCCACGGCGGACGCGTTCTCGCTGTTTGGCCGCTTCGAAACCAAACTGGAGCAGCACAACGGCAATTTGCCACGGGCGGTCGTGGAACTGGCGAAAGACTGGCGCACGGACAAGATCCTGCGCCATCTGGAAGCGCTGCTGCTGGTGGCAGACATCAGGAACACGTACATTCTGAGCGGCAACGGCGATGTGATTGAGCCGGATGAAGACTGCGCGTCCATTGGCTCCGGGGGGCCCATTGCGTTGGCGGCGGCCACGGCGCTGATGAGGCACACGAAGATGGAAGCGCGGCGGATTGCGGAAGAAGCGATGTTGATCGCGGCGCATACCTGCATCTACACCAACGACAAAATCAACTATGAGGAACTGAGTTGAGGCAATGGTAATTTATCTGCCGGCCCAGGGGGCGGAAGACAAACCGGCGCTGGACGAACTCTCCCCACGGGAGATTGTGCGGGAGCTGGACAAGCACGTGATCGGGCAGCCGGACGCAAAACGGGCGGTGGCGATCGCTTTGCGAAACCGTTTGCGCCGGCAAAAACTGCCGCCCGAGATGGCCGAGGAGGTAATGCCGAAAAACATCCTCATGATCGGGCCCACGGGTGTAGGTAAGACGGAACTGGCGCGACGGCTGGCACGGCTGGCGAACTCGCCGTTTCTGAAAGTGGAAGCCAGCAAGTTCACCGAAGTAGGCTACGTGGGTCGCGACGTGGAATCGATGATTCGCGATTTGGTGGATACAGCGATCGACATGATTCGCCAGGAACGCCTGAGCGAGATTGGCGACCGGGCGGAGAAACACGCCGAACAACGCCTGCTGGATCTTCTGATGCCGGCGGTTGCTGAGGAAGGCGAAGACAACGCCAGGTCGCGGGAAAAACTACTGGCGAGATTGCGGGCGGGCAAGCTGGATGACCGTTCAGTGGAACTGGATGTAAAAGACCGGACGCCTTCCTTCGAAATCGCGGGCAACGTGAACCTGGAAGAGATGGGGATCAATTTGCGGGAAATGATTCCGCAACTATTCGGCGGGCGCGGACGCAAACGAACCATGAAGGTGCCGGAAGCGTTCGATTATCTGGTGCAGGAAGAAGAGCAGAAGCTGATCGATATGGATCAGTTGACACGCATGGCAGTGGAGCGCGTGGAAGCCAATGGCATTATTTTCCTGGACGAGATCGATAAGATTGCCGGTCGCGAGGGCGGGCATGGTCCGGACGTGAGCCGCGAGGGCGTGCAGCGCGACATTCTGCCGATTGTGGAAGGCACCACCGTGAATACCCGCTATGGGCTGGTGCGGACAGATCATATTCTTTTCATTGCGGCAGGGGCGTTCCATGTTTCCAAACCGAGCGATCTGATACCGGAACTGCAAGGGCGATTCCCGATTCGGGTAGAGTTGAAATCGTTGACTGAAGCCGATTTTGTGCGAATTTTGAAGGAACCAAAAAATGCCCTGGCTAAGCAGTATACGGCGCTGATGGAAACCGAAGGCATTAAACTGACCCTCACCGACGACGCGCTGCAGGAAGTGGCGAAGTTCGCGGCCCAGGTGAATCAATCGGCGGAGAACATCGGGGCACGGCGATTGCACACAATCATGGAAAAATTACTGGAAGAAATTTCCTTTGAAGGCCCTGATCTGCGTAAAAAGAATGTCAAAATTGACGCGGCCTATGTACGGAAACAACTGGCCGATATTGTGAAAGATCAGGACCTGAGCCGCTACATTCTGTGAGACGCCGATGCCAGAGTGGCCTCAGTCTGGCGGCAGCCGTGGTGGCGCTAACGGGCTGCGGCTATGTAGGCGATCCCCTGCCACCGGCACTGCGGCGGCCGGTACCCGTGACGGATCTGGCTGCGGTACAGCGGGGCGCAAAAATCATCGTACAGTTCACTCTGCCGATATCGACGACTGAAGGCCTGGAACTGCGCGGCGACGAAGACGTCGAACTGCGGGTGGGCCCGGTGGACGGTACCTTCGATGCCGGGGTTTGGCTGAGTGGCGCGGATCGGGTAGCGGTGAAAGCGGAACAGGGCGCGGTGCGGGCGGATGTGGATGCGGGTAAATACGCCGGCCGCACGGTAGTGCTGGGCGCGCGGGTTCACGGGCCCAAAGGTCGCGACGCGGGATGGTCCAACCTGGTGGCGCTGCCGGTGGTGAAACCGCTGGGCACGCCGACAAGATTGGCGGCAGCGAATGCGCCGGATTCTGTGCGGTTGACGTGGGCTGGCTCGGCTGGCGAGTTCCACATTTTCCGTCGGGTGGCGGGAACGGCGGCGTGGGTTTACCAGGGCAACAGCGCGGAAACCGGATTTACCGATCCGCTAATCGAGTATGGCGCGAAGTACGAATACTTTGTGCAGGCTGTGCAGAAAGTGGATGAGAACAAGTTCGCGGAAAGCGAGACCTCTGAAATGCTGGAGTTCCAGCCGGTGGATAAATATCCACCGCAAATCCCCACCGGACTTTCCGCGGCAGCGGGGAGCCGCAGCGTGGAACTGGTTTGGGAACGCAACACGGATAAGGACATGGCGTTTTATCGGGTGTATCGCGACGGAAAGCGAGTTGCCGATGACGTGGCGGCGGCTTCGTTTAGCGATGGTCAGGTGGAAACGGGAAAAACGTACCAGTATCAGGTGAGCGCGGTGGATACGGCGGGGAATGAGAGCGGACTTTCGGCGGCGATTGAAGCAGGTGTGAGTTAGACCGGGAACGCGGCACTGACGTTGATGGCACTATCAGCGGCGGCCAGCGGAGCGACGCTTTCACTATCGCCGTACGCAGTCTGATTTGCTGGGTTGGGAATTTGTTTCACGAAACTCCGCGTAATCGCAATTCAGAACGATGATATCCGGTTCTAATTCGCTGGAAGGATTGTCCTCGGGCCGAACGGCTAAACTGGGTTGCGTGGGCCCACACAAAAATACGGCACAGTCGGTGGAGCGATTTTTTCAGATCGCGCTGCTGGGCATGCTGTGCGCGTCGTTCGGGGCGCTGGTCAGTACGGGCCGGCTGGATGGGCTGACAATGCTGATCATCGGCAGCGGGCTGGCGCTGCGGGCACTGCTGCTGACAGGGTGGATAAAGATTGCACTGAGCGGCAGGATGGTCACTCTGATGGCAGCGGGGACGATCGGCCTCTGGGCAGCGGATAATTTTCTCTGGTCCCGCGACTTTTTTCTTGCCACGGTGCATAGCGCGGCCATTCTGGCAACAGTGCGGATTGTGACGGCAAGATCGAACCGAACACTTGCGTTTAGCGGGATTCTGGCATTCGGTGCAATGGTGGGCGCAGCGGTGCTGGCAGAAGGCGTGAGTTATTTCTTCTGGCTGGCACTGTTTCTGTTGCTGGCGGTGGCAGTGCTGGCATCCAGCGAAATCCGGCGCGGGTTTCAACGGAATGAATTTGTGGTGATGGCGGGGGAAGCACGAATAACGCGGCGGCTGGCGTGGGCTGCGATTGCGGCTACCGGCGGACTGCTGGTGATGGCGCTGGGGTTGTTTCTGATGGTGCCGCGAACGGCGCGAGCGGCTGCCCGATACTTTCCACACGGCGCGCGGTTGAGTGGATTTTCGACGTCGATTGACCTGGGACGGTTTGGGGCAATCGGAAAAGATAACCGCCCGGTAATGCATATCCGGTCTTACTCGGGACCGCTGCCGGCGGGGTTGTTGTGGCGGGGGACCGCGCTGACGGATTTCGACGGTAAACGCTGGACGCAGATGGCGGTGCCGATTATGGAAGTGACCCCGCGCCGGACGGTCGTGGTGGCCGACCGGCTGCAACGCTCGCGGCTAAATGGCAACCGGATGCTGTATCGGGTGGACGTGGATACTTCCGACAGCGGCATTCTGTTTATTGCAGGCGTGCCGGAATTCATCAACATTGACACACTGCGGCTGCGGCGGCTGTGGGAAGACACGTACCGCGCACTGCCGGTGGAAGGGCAACCGCTGCGCTATGAGATTTCAGCGTGGGCGGGGACTCCCCTGCCCTACCCGATGCACGATGACGAGCGGAGGCGCGATCTGCGTCTGCCGCCGATTGATCCGCGGGTGTGGAGGCTGGCGTTACAGTGGGCGGGCGAGGGGACGGCAGCGGAGAAAGTGTCGCGTATCGAGCAGCACTTGAAGCAGGAATACAAGTACTCGCTGGAGACGACGGATAATCTGCCGAAGGATCCGGTGGCCGATTTCCTGTTCCACACGAAGCGGGGTTATTGCGAATATTTCGCCTCGGCAATGGCGGTGATGGTGCGGTCGGTGGGGATTCCGGCGAGAGTGGCGACGGGGTTTGCGGGCGGATATCTGAATCCGTTATCGGGGTTGTACGTGGTGCGCGGAGCGGAGGCGCATGCGTGGGTGGAGGCGTGGATTGAGGGCACAGGCTGGCGGACGTGGGACCCGACGCCAGGGGCACAGGCAGCGCCGGAGAACGCGTTGCTCACCAAACCGGGAATATGGATGGATGCCGCCGACAGCGTGTGGCAACAGTGGGTGGTCACCTGGGATCTGGGGCGGCAGGCGGAACTCGCGGTACAGTTTGGCAACCGGGTTCGGGGCTGGAGCAATCCGCAGACGGGCGTTTGGGCCACAGTGCAGCGGGTTACGCGAGGCTGGAACGCGATCCAACTGACCGGGTGGTTGCTGGCCTTGATGGGCTTTGCCTTGCTGGTTCCGTTCGGTGCGATGCCTGCGTGGCGATGGTGGCGGCGGCAGTCGCTGATCCGGCGAAGCCGCAGGCAAGGCGGCACACGGCAGGACGCAACGGAACTTTATCTGGCCCTTCTGGACAAGCTGGCAGCGCGCGGCCTGGCCAGGCCGGAATCAGCGACACCAATGGAGTTCGCGCGGCGCTTGCCCGGGGAACAGGCAGCCAGGGTGGTGCGGTTCACCCGCGTCTACAACGCGGTGCGTTTCGGCGGGCAGACAGCGGCGACTGCAGAACTGGCCGAGATGCTGGCGGCGTTCGACAGATGAGGGGACGTGAGGCCCGGTGGCGCGGAGAGTGGGCGTTGGTGACAGGGGCGAGCTCGGGTATCGGTAAGGCGATTGCGGAGGAACTCGCAGCGGATGGGGCGAACCTGGTGCTGGTGGCACGGCGGGAAGCGCGGCTGGTGGCGCTTGGGGCAGCGTTGAGCGGCGCGCACGGGGTGCAGGTGCGAACGCTGGCGGCCGATCTGGAGCAGCCAGGCGCGGCGCGGCAGGTACATCAGTTTGTGCGCAGCACGGGGGTGATGATTGAGCTGCTGGTGAACAATGCGGGTTTCGGGGAATATGGCGAGTTCCGTGAACTGGATTTGGACCGGCAACTGGCGATGGTGGCGGTCAACTGTGCAGCGGTGGTGGGACTGACACGGCTGTTTCTGCCTGCGATGGTTGAGCGGCGGAAGGGCGACATTTTGATTGTGGCGTCCACGGCATCCTTCCAGGCTGTGCCATATCAAACGACCTATGCGGCATCCAAGGCTTTCGATTTGATCTTCGCAGAGGGGCTGGCGGAAGAAGTGAAGCAGTTCGGGGTGCGGGTTTGCGCTGTTTGTCCGGGGCAGACGCGGACGGAGTTCCAGGATATTGCGCATGAGCCGATTCCGGGCGCGATGAGCGTGCACACGGCGACGGAAGTGGCGCGGATGGGACTGGCGGCGTTGGCGCAGGGAAAGCACTCGGTGATTTGCGGAGTGGGGAATACATTGGGGATGGAGTTCCAGCGGATTTTGCCCAGGCGGATGGTGACGGTGATATCGGAAAGACTGTTCCGCCCGAAAGGAACACGATGAGCGGAGACGATTTTCGACGCATCGCCCTGAGCATGGAAGGTGCGGAAGAGGGGGCGCACATGGGGTCGGTAGACTTTCGTGTGGGCGGGAGAATCTTTGCAACGCTGGCCTCAGTGAAGCCGGGCTATGGAAATTTGATGCTGACGCCGGAATTGCAAGCGGATTTCGTGGGCGAGAGGCCGGAGATTTTTCTACCGGTTGCCGGCGGCTGGGGACGAATGGGGAGTACGCACATCCGGCTGGCGGAATCGGATGAAGACGTGATGACCGGAGCGTTGCGGGCAGCGTGGAAGCTGCGCGTGGCGAAGAACGGGAAGGCGAAGAAGCGCGTTAAGTAAGTTTCGCCAGTTCGAACTTGGCGATGGCTTCGATGTGGACTTCGTCGGGACCATCGGCAAGGCGGAGAGTGCGCGAGTTGGCCCAGGCGGCAGCCATGTGGAAGTCCTGGCACACGCCGGCTCCACCGTGGGCCTGAATGGCGCGGTCGAGAACGCGCAGCGCCACGTTCGGCGCGATCACCTTGATCATGGCGATTTCCGAGCGCGCGGTCTTGTTGCCGACCGTATCCATCATGTAAGCGGCCTTGAGAACCAGCAGTCGAACCTGTTCGATTTCCATGCGGGATTGCGCGATATCGGCGCGGATGGTGCCCTGTTCGGCGATGGTTTTACCGAATGCGGTACGCGAACGCACGCGCTGGCACATAGCTTCCAGAGCACGTTCGGCGACACCGATGAGACGCATGCAGTGGTGGATACGTCCGGGGCCGAGGCGGCCCTGCGCGATTTCGAAACCGCGACCCTCGCCGAGGAGCAGGTTGGCAGCAGGGACGCGAACATTTTCGAAAAGAATCTCGCCATGGCCATGCGGGGCGTGGTCGTAACCGAACACGGAAAGCATGCGCCGGATGGTGACTCCGGGGGTATCCATGGGGATAACGATCATGGATTGTTGCTTATGCTTCGCCGCAGCGGGATCGCTCTTACCCATGAAGATGGCAACTTTACAGCGCGGATCGCCGGCACCGGAACTCCACCACTTGCGGCCGTTGATGACATAATGATCGCCGGCAAGAATGATGCTGGAGGCGATATTGGTGGCGTCGGAAGAAGCCACCTGAGGCTCGGTCATGGCGAAGATGGAACGGATCTCGCCGGCGAGCAGAGGCTTGAGCCACACTTCCTTGATTGCGGGCGACCCATAGCGCTCCAGAACCTCCATGTTGCCGGTATCAGGCGCCGAGCAGTTGAAGACCTCCGGGCCGAGAGGCGAGCGCCCCATGATTTCGCAGAGCGGGGCGTATTCGAGATTGGTGAGGCCCGCGCCGTGACCACTCCCGGGGAGGAAAAGATTCCAGAGTCCGGCGGCTCGGGCTTTGGGCTTGAGTTCTTCGATTACCGGGACCGGCTGCCATTTATCGGGTCCGGTGCAGTGCGCCTCATAACCAGCCTCGGCGGGATAAACGTGTTCTTCCATGAACGCGACGACGCGCTGTTGCAGATCTTTCACTTTAGGGGAGAAATCGAAAATCATGAGAGCCTCTCTGATTTACTGCTATCGGTAAGTGCGTAAGTCCGGCGTGGTGAGGTGCGGGACGGCATTGAAGGTGGACAGGCGGCAGTCGTCCGCATCCATGCGAACTACCGTGTAGGAGGCATTGTGTACCGCACCGGCCAGTTTCATTACGCGCTCATCCGTCACGTCCATGGTACGCGCGGCGAAGATGCCGATGGGGGTGGCGGAGGTGAAGACAACAACATCGGTGTCGCGTTGGCCGGCCGCGAGTTGCGCGTGATTGGAGGCGACACGGGTACGGAAGGAATCCCAGCTTTCGCCGTCATAGGAATGCGAAGCCCGCAGCCAGGCCGTGAAGACTTTGATGTCGCAAGGCATCCAGCGGCGGTTGATACTGGCCTCGGGCTGGTCGGCGGCGGCACGGGCCTGAGCGACCATTTCTTCGTATTCGGCGCGGAACTGCGGATCTTCAGCAGCGAGTTGCGGGGCCAGAGCTTTGTAGATGTCATCGAGATCGAACTCGTTCCAGCGGGGCTCGATTTCAATCTCGGGAAATGCCAGGCCGGCTTCACGATATACGGCGCTGACTTCGGTGGCTGTATGTTGCTGGCGGACCATTTCACCGCGCCATGCGGCAGAGAAATGAATGCCCTGTTGCACCAGATATTCCCCAAGAAGGCGGGCCTGGCGGCGGCCGAGAGGGGAGAGAGAATCATACGCCTTGCGGGTTCCAGCCTGGCCATGGCGAACGAGCCACACGCGGCTCACGGGCGCTCCAAAAGCCGGGCGGCGAGGTCGACGAGGCCGGCGACCTGCTGATCGAAGTGGCGAAAGCGTTCGTCGTGGGTCTGGCCAACGTGGAAGCGATAGTAGATCTGCTGCAGAATCACCGCCAGCTTGAAGATGCCCAAAACTTCGTGATAACCGATATAAGTGAGGTCTCGGCCTGTGCGGGTGGCATAGCGGTGCAGGAATTCGTCGCGCGTGTACCAGCCGGGTTGGGTGGTAACAACCGGGATCACGCTGGACGCGATCTGACCGGCCCAGGACCAATAGCAAAGGGTGAGGCCGAGGTCGGCGAGAGGATCGCCAAGAGTGGTCATTTCCCAATCGAGGACGGCTGTGACCCGGTCGGCGGCGGGGTGAAGCATGACGTTGTCAAGCTTGTAGTCGTTATGCACAAGCGTGGCGGCAGGTGAAGGCGGAAGTTTGTCCCCCAGCCACTTCACCACGCGATCCATGGCGGGCAGGTCATGCGTGCGTGCGCGGGCCCAGCGTTCAGACCAGCCTTTGACCTGGCGCTCGAGGAAGCCCTGCGGCTTACCCAGCGCGGAGAGATCAGGTTGGGTGACGTCAATAGAGTGGAGGCGAACCAGACAATCGATGAAGGCTTCGCTGACAAGGCGCGGATGGCCGGAAACGGCGGCGATCTCTGCGGGCACCTGGTGGCGGATGACAATACCAGAGCGGCGTTCCATGAGAAAGAAGGGGGCACCGAGGATGGCAGGGTCATCACAGAACAGGTAGACTTCGGGGGCTTCTGTGAAGTGCGGGTGGACGGCGCGCAGCACTTTGTACTCGCGCGCCATGTCGTGAGCCTTGGCGGCGACGGGGCCAAGAGGTGGGCGGCGAAGTACATATTCGCGGCCGGCAATTTCCACCAGATAAACCAGATTGGAATGACCGTTGGGAAACTGGGCGACGCGGATTCCGGAGTGCGCATCGGGAAAGTGATGGCTCAGGAATTCGGTGAGCGCGGAGAGGTTGAGTTCTTCACCCGGACGGACGGGAGCGGTATCGGTGCGCACTTCTGAAATGTAGCGCAGAGGGAGCCGGGGTTCGCCTACTCCAAAAGAAGACTGCCATTGCTGCCGGCTGCGAGGACTCTGTCAAAAGTCACAATTGCCGATGAAAGGCACAGGGGGGCTTGCGGCTGAATTGGGGTGTCTCTTCCACCATGAATTCAGGGTGGCTCTTCGACTTATTTAGGTCAAATGGCCACAGGTTCCCGAAGACTTCTAGTGGCGCAGGGCTTCAACCACACCGGCGAAGAAATCGTTTTCGTTGATGGCCGGGCCGCCAGATGGCTTGGGGCGCGCGCTCCACAGCGCAATCACCAGATGCTCCCGCGGATTGATGTACAGGGCCTGGCCGAAGATGCCCGTGGCGCGGAAAGCGCCTTGATGAGCCGCCCCGGTTGTGGGGCCGTACGTCCACCACATATAGCCGTAGTCCACGGGTTTGCCACCGATGATCTTCGACGTTGCCGCTTCCGAAAACCAGCCTTCGGGAACGATCTGTTCCGCGCCAATCTTACCGCCGTTGAGCACGAACTGGCCGAAGCGGGCATAGTCGCGGAGCGTGGCGCTGAGGCCGCTGCCGCCCACTTCAAGACCATCGGGAGAATCGAGCCACCATGTGGCATCGTCTTCCATGCCGAAGCGCGACCAGATTTTTTCCGAAAGATATTGCGCCAGCGGGCGCTTGACCGCGGCGCGGAGTACGGCGGCGATCATTTGGGTTTCTCCCGTACTGTAGTTCCACACCGCGCCGGGGTCGCCCGCTTTCGGCAGAGTGCCCAGGAAGCGAATAATTTCGCCGGGCTTCTGGGCGATCTGTAGTTCGAGCATGTGGCGGCGATCGGATTTGGGATCCGTATAGGTCTCGTCCCATTTGACGCCGGAAGACATCTGCAGGACATTGCGAACAGTGGCCTTGCCGTAGGCACCGCCGGCGAGTTCGGGCAGGTACTTCGTCAGGGGGTCGTCGAGACTGGTGATGGAGCCGTCCTGCAGCGCGGCACCGGCGAGGGTTGAGCAGATGGACTTCACCATGGACCAGGAGACCCAGCGGGATTTTTCCGTGTTGCCGAGCTCGTAGTCCTCCAGAACGATGCGACCGTCTTTCACCACAAGCAGTCCGGCGACGCGGTTGAGGGAGAGAAATTCGGAGAGGTCACGCTTGCGGTTGGCGGAGGTAAATTCGATGTCCGTCAGCGGTGTGGGGCTCCTGGGCAGCGGATAGACTGTCGCACCGCGGGCGATCTTGCGGGTGGGGAAGAGGCGGTCGATGTGGCGGAAGGTATTGACCTGGATGTCAGGGAGCAGCTTGCCGTCGTACAGGGCGTGGACTTCGCCGATCTTTTCCGGCGGCGCGATTTGCGCCGAAGCAGGGGAAAGGCAAGCGGGCAGCAAGGCAAGAACCGCGATTGTTCGGAGGTAAGGCAGCTTCATCACCTCGTATGGTCGCAGATGCTCACTGTAGAGATAGTGCCGTAGCAGCGGCCCACTCCAGCAACATCGCCTCGCCGATGGGTGCAAATGCGGGGTGCTGTTTGCGATAGTGCCGCAAATCCCGCGCCGTGAGAGAGAGTGCGTCAGCAACCTGTGCCAGAACCTGACGGGCCTGAGCAGGGGTCAGGCCTACCCTGGTTTCGCCGAAACGGATCAGCTCTTTCGCGGCGGGCCAGCGGGTTGTCCCGTTCAGGGTCAGCGCCATGGTGTCGCGCGGGATGTAGACCGTGGTGGTGACGAGATCGTAGACAGGTGCCAAACGGACGTGATCGCCAATTGCGTTGTAAACTACGCCGAAATTCTTCAGGTGCGCGTCGCCATTGCGGAGAGCGCAGTTGAGGACGAAGAGCGTAAACAGCCGTCGCAAGTCGTCGGAATGGTCACGGGGAGCTGCGAACTGCCCAAAACGCTTGAACAAAGAAGTCTCGTAGCTTCCGCGATATTTATCCGCGGTGGAATTGGCGTTGAGGACGCAGAAATCTTCGAATCCCAGGTAAGCCCCGTCGTCCTGGAGATCAAACCGGTCGATGACGAGAGCTGCGCCATCTTCTGCGAGCTGAAAATGCGGGACGGTGAGGCCGCACCGTCCCGCCGCCGTCAGGCAAAAGTACTCGTTTGCGGCGAGATGCGGAAACTCGCCTGCATCCCACAGCTTCACAATGTGCGTTGCGCCACGCCAATCGGACGATTGTCTGAACCCGGCTGATTTCGCTCTGGCCAGTGCGCTCTCGTCCCGGATTAGGAACTTGGGCTGAACGCCACTCACGCCGGAGTACTGCGCGAATTTATCGATCAGGTGTTGGAACAGATTCCCGTCGCGGCCATGGGCAAGAATTTCCCGTACATCCTGAAAGGGAACTTCCTCGTTCAGGAAATCACCGCGCCCTGTGTAACGGATTCGGCCCAATTGTGAGCGGCCCGTGATGGCCAGTAAGTCGATGTCATCAAATCGCCCCGCGGCCTTGGCAAACGCCAGCCGCAGCCGCTCTCGGAGAGCACCTTCGGGCAGGTTCATTTCGAAAATCGGCGGAAGGCCGTAGGGAGTTTTCGAGGAGGCCAGCTGGACCGGCATCGTCAGTGACACGGCACGCGCGGCGTGCGCTTCCGGAGAGTAAGCGAACACGCTGCCGCGTTCCTGCTCACGCTCCAGAAGCCCGGCCTCAGTTCCGTCGGTCCAGACCTGAATCATTGCGCTTTTCCTCGATCAGTTCGTCCAGGGTCGGCCAGTGGCGAAGCACCGGACGAGTTGTTAGTTCCAGATTGAGAGCGGCGAGAAGTTTGGAAATACGGGTGAAGCCGAGTTCCCCGATGCGGCCGTTTTCCAGCGCATCGAGGGTGGCCCGGCTAACTCCGGAGCGACGGCATAGTTCCGCCTGCGTAAAGCCAGAAGACTTTCGGGCCGAGCGAACCGCGTCGCCGAGTTCTTCGATCTGCATCTACGCCTAGTATACAAGGCATCTGGCTATTTGCAGGCCATTTTGCCTTATATATTAGGCGAAATGTTTATTGGCCGGGCTTGAGGCCGGGGCGTTCGACAATTTCGATCCTCGCACCAGCGGGGCCGGCCACGTAGGAAAAGTTAATGGTGGGGCCGTTGGGCAGCGGCAGCGGACGGGGTTCGCTGGTCACGGTGACACCCTTGGCGCGGAGACCGTCGATAGTCGCCGCCAGCGGGCCCGTGGAGCGCCAGCCGATGTGATCAATCGCGTGGCCTTCGCTCGGTTCGGCCTCACCCTTCTGCACAAGGATCCACATATCGCTGAAGCCGGCGGCACTGTATTTCATGGCGTCGAGGCGGCCCTTTAGTTTGGTGCGCTCGCCGCCGAATTTGGCCTGCAGCCAGGTGAATTCGGCTTCGGGGTCGGGTCCGCGCATATGGACGTGGTGCAGACCGAGCAGGTCCGGATCCTGCACGACTTCGATGCGGGTGCCCCAGGGGTCTTCCACAAAGGCGATCTTGAAGATGCCGGGCAGGTCGCGCACGGGCGAAACGATCTTGATTCCAGCGGCCTGGAATTCCGTCATTTTGGCGTCCAGGTCGCGGAAAGAGAAGCCCACGTGATCAACCGCGCTGCCGGCGCTGGGTTTGGCATCCGCTTTCCTGAGAAACATGAAGCGGGTGCTGCCAAACATGAGGCGGTCGGGGGCTTCGGTGATCCGCTTCCCGCCGAAGTATTTTTCGTACCAGTTGGCGGCGGCAGCGGGGTCGGGCACATTGACGTGAATGTGATCGTAGGGAAATGTCTGCGCTGCGGCCGCGGCGGCGAAGTACAGGAAGGCAGCGGAAAGTATAAGGCGTCGCATGAGAGTCCCAGTCTACCGCAAAGGCGGGATATACTGGTGGACCTTGGGAAAACATAATCCCGGTAGAGGATTCGAAGACCAACCGGGTTTGTTTGCTGACCCGGCAGAGTTGGTGGATAGTGCGATACCGGAGACCCTGCCCTTCACTTTCATCGACCTGTTCGCGGGGATCGGCGGGTTCCGCAGCGGGCTGGAGAAGCTGGGCGGTAGTTGCCGGTTTTCCTGTGAGTGGGATAAGTATTCGCAGAAGACCTACGCGGCGTGGTTCGGCGAAAGCCCGCACGGCGACATTCGCAGTATCGATATTGCCGCGATTCCCGCGCATGATGTACTGGCTGCGGGTTTTCCCTGCCAACCGTTCTCGCTCGCCGGGGTATCCAAGCGCCAGAGCCTGGGAAGGGCACATGGTTTCGAATGCGAAACCCAGGGTAATCTCTTCTTCCACCTGGCCGACATCATTGAGGCCAAACGGCCCCCTGTGCTTTTTCTGGAAAACGTGAAGAACCTGAAATCGCACGACAAGGGAAATACGTGGGCGACGATTCGCCAAAGACTGGATGACCTGGACTACTGGATTTTCGACAGGGTGATCGATGCCTCCGCCTGGGTACCGCAGCACCGTGAACGGGTCTACATTGTTGGCTTCGACAAGCGGGCGTTTCCGGAGTGCCCTCCCTTCCGATTTCCCGAGAAGCCCCGGCAAAGTAAGCCGCGACTCATCGACATCCTTGATCCCGATCCCGACCCAAAGTACACTCTGACGGAAAACCTTTGGGGCTATCTGCAGCGCTATGCCGAAGGGCACCGGGCTAAAGGCAATGGCTTCGGCTTCGGTTTGGCGGACCCCCTGGGCATAACCCGCACTCTGAGCGCGCGCTACTACAAAGATGGCGCGGAGATCCTGATTGCACAGGGCGAAGGCCGATCTCCACGCCGCTTAACTCCCCGGGAATGCGGTCGGCTCATGGGCTTCGAAGAAAAGAAGATCGTGGTGTCCGACACTCAGGCCTACCGGCAGTTTGGGAACGCGGTAGTGCCGAAAGTCATTGAAGCAGTGGGCAGGCAAATAGTAAGGGTCCTTTCGACGCGTTGAATCCTTATAGCGAACGGGCGAATCTTATATCTCGATGTCAAGATATCGCGCAGTCAAACGGATTATTCCGGCACCGCTGACCTCGGATGGGGCGGGCGTAGCCATTCATCGGGCGTTCCCCAATCAGCAGCTCAGTGAGCTGGATCCGTTCCTGTTGCTGGACCATATGGGTCCAATGCACCTGAAACCGGGGGAAGCCGCCGGGTTTCCGGACCATCCGCACAGAGGATTCGAAACCGTTACCTACATGCTGCACGGGGAGTTCAAACACCGGGACTCATTCGGTCATTCGGGCGTAATTGGACCTGGGGACGTACAGTGGATGACGGCAGGGTCTGGCCTGGTCCATTCGGAAATGCCGGGGGACAGCGTGGTGAAGAATGGCGGGCGGCTGGAGGGGTTCCAGTTATGGGTAAACCTGCTGGCGCGCGACAAGATGAAGGCACCGCGATATCAGGAGTTGAGCGCAGCGCATATCCCGGTGGCGCGGACTGCGGATGGCCTGGTGGAGGTAAAAATCATCGCCGGGGAAGCAATGGGGCAGAAGGGCGCGGTAGAGACGCAGATCCCGATTCAGTATTTGCACATCAAGCTGGGTGCGGGCGGGAAGTTTGTGCAGGAGGTTCCGGCGAATCTGGCGGCGATGCTTTACGTGTTCGAGGGCTCAGTGGAGCTGGACGGGAAGAAGGCTCCGCAGTTCCATCTGGTGGCGCTGGGCGATGGCGAAATGGTGGAGCTAAGCGCTCAGCAGCCAGCGGAGTTGCTGCTGCTGGCGGCCGAACCGATTGGGGAGCCAATTGCGCGCTACGGTCCGTTTGTGATGAATACTGAGGCGGAGATTCAGCAGGCCTTCAAGGATTTCCGCGACGGAAAGATGGGGCGGATCGAGGGCTGAAGAACACAGGCGTCAGGGTTTTGGCCTACACTGGAATCTTGATGCCTATGCCTTTTCGCTCTTTCGGAATTGCCCTGCTGTGCAGCCTTGCAGCCAACGCGCAGACGCCTGAACAGATTCTCTCTACGATGGCCGGGACCACGCAATACAAAGACGTGACCATCTCCGGGGACGGGCGCTTTGTGGCGTATACCGTGAACCTGCGCAACAAAGACAATACGGCTTCACGGAATTCGGAGATCTGGCTGCTGGATACCGCGGCCGGTGGCGGGGCCGGGCGGCGATTGACTACCGTAAAGACCCTGCACTCGGAACACAGCGCGGTGTTCTCGCCGGACGGGAAGCAGATCGTCTATCTTTCTGATGCCGCGAAGGCCCAACAGTTGGAATTGTACGTGCAGCCTGTGGCGAGCGGGGCGGCACGCAAGTTGACCAGCGTGACCGGATTTCTTTCCACACCGCGATGGTCGCGGGATGGCAGCCGGCTGGCGATGCTGTTTACGGAAAATGCGCCTCGGGCCTCTGGACCGCTGGAGCCCTCCACCAAAGACTCGGGTGTGGTGGAAGAAAAATCCTTCGAACAGCGGCTAACTCTGGTAGATCCGCACACGGGCGATGTGAAGCAGATTACGCCGGCTGATACCTACGTTTACGAATACGACT
>JBBROK010000002.1:0-464594 GCA_038229475.1 Bryobacterales bacterium
AAACTAAATTCGAACGCCAGTATGATCGCGCTTACGCCACATGGACGCGCTATCAGGACAACCGCACTCGCATTGCCCGACGGGAAATCGATCTTGCCGTGAAGCTGAGTCTAAGAGTGCCGCCTGCCGCCGCCGAATCGGAATCCCCTGCATTGGCTTTGAACGTGCAACCCGCATCGGATCAACCCGATACTGCCCCGCCGACCCCGACCGTACTCGCCCGCAACGCACCCTGTCCCTGCGGCTCGTCCGAAAAATACAAGCGTTGCTGCGGAAAAAGTGCGCCGCCGCTCGTGTTTGCCCGTGCCGCCTGAAAATTACGTCAGCTTTCCCGCTGCCGTTATCCGTTCCGCGTTCAGGTAGGGACGAAGTGCGTCCGGAACCACCACGCTGCCGTCGGCCTGCTGGTAATTCTCCACAATCGCCACCCACGTGCGGCCCACCGCCAACCCGCTGCCATTCAGCGTATGAGCGAACTCATTTTTCTTGCCGCCCCGGAAACGGATATTCGCGCGCCGCGCCTGGAACGCCTCAAAGTTCGAGCAGGAACTGATCTCCTTGAACTCATTCAATCCCGGCAGCCACACTTCAATATCGTGTGTGCGCGCCGAACTGAAGCCCATGTCGCCCGTCGAGAGCACCACCGTGCGGAACGGCAATCCCAACCGGCGCAGAATGTCCTCAGCGTCGTCCGTCAACTGGTCCAGTGCTTCATAGCTCTGTTCCGGTCGCGCGAACTTCACCAGTTCCACTTTCTGGAACTGATGCTGTCGGATGATGCCGCGCACGTCGCGCCCATACGACCCCGCTTCGCTGCGGAAACATGGCGTGTAAGCCACCAGGCTGATCGGCAGCTTCTCGCCGTCCAGAATTTCATCGCGGTACAGATTGGTAACCGGCACCTCTGCCGTCGGAATCAGCCAGTAGTCCGAGTTTTCCAGCTTGAAAAGATCGTCAGCGAACTTGGGCAAATTCCCCGTGCCGTACAGACTGGCGGAATTCACAATGAAAGGGGGCAGTACTTCGGTGTAGCCGTGCTGCGCCGTATGCGTATCCAGCATGAAGTTAATCAGCGACCGCTCCAGCTTCGCGCCCATGCCCATGTAGATGGCAAATCGCGCGCCCGTAATTTTCGCCGCGCGGTCGAAATCCAGAATGCCCAGATCCACCCCGATCTCCCAGTGTGGCTTCGGCGTAAAGTCATAGGTTCCCGGTGTCCCGTGTGCCCGCAGCACCACGTTGTCTTCCGCCGACCGGCCCACCGGCACCGATTCATGAGGAATGTTCGGAACGCCCGCCAGCATGGTGCGGAACTGCGCGTCCACTTCGTCCACCACCACCTTTAGTTCGGCGATGCGCTCATTGGCCGCGCGCGACGTGGCTTCCAGCACGCTGGTATCGGCGCCGTTTTTGCGTAGCTGTCCGATTTCCTTTGATTGCCGGTTCTTATCCGCCTGTAGCTGTTCACTCTCGGTGATGGCCAGGCGACGACGCGAATCCTGCTCCCGGATTTCGTCTAATGGCAGGGCCAGGCCGCGCGTCGCAAGGCGGGCGGCAATGGCGTCCAGATTGGCGCGAAATGCGCCCAGATCATGCATAAACGTATGCTAACAGGCACTCGTCAAACCGCGCGCCCGGCAGCTTACTCGTCGTCAGCGTCCGCCGCCACAGGCTCCAGATCTTCCGCCTCGAAGACTTCTTTGCATTCCAGGCATTCGACGTAATCAATACCTTCGCGTCGGGCGAGAATTACCGTTTTGTTGTGATCACACATGGCCAAACCGAAACTTCCAAACCATCCTGTTTATAGGAATCATTTTAATCAATCGTACGGCCAAGTCAAGGGGTACTCAAATTTGCCGCCGCCCAAATGTTGATCCAGCCTACCAGCCGAAGGCCGTTCCCGGGACCGTCTGTCCCGTCAGCCCTCAGAATTGCGATAATGTGCGCTACCGCCGTTGGCCATTTTATGCATCTCAGATCCCTCCGGTTTCTTTGTCTGTTTGCCGCCGCTTGCACCGTCGCCTCCGCCGCGCCCAGCCGCATTACCGGGCCGGTGAATACGGCGCGACGTGCCTCGCTCCAGCAGAATCGCGCGCATCCCGCAACCCGTGCCGCGATCGATCAGGGCGCAGTCGACCCCGCCCTGCGCATCAGCTACGCATCGCTGATCCTGAAGCCCGGCCCGGGCCTTGAAATCTTTCTTGCAGAGCAGCAGGATCCCGCCTCGCCCAACTATCACCGCTGGCTCAGCCCGCTGCAATTTGGCGAAAGGTTTGGCGTCAGTCCCGACGATCTTGCCCGTCTTCGCCAGTGGCTGCAGAGCGAAGGTCTGCGCGTGCACGATGCTGCCCAGGGTGGCCTCTGGATCACCTTCAGTGGTACCGCCCTGCAGGTGAACCGGGCCTTCCGTACCGAACTGCGCCGCTACCGTTCCGGCGCGCAATCGCACTTCGCCAACGCCACCGGTCTCTCCATTCCTGCCGCCATGGAACCGGTTGTAGAGAGCGTTGCCGGTCTGGATGACTACGAGCCATCGCCGCTCTACCGCCGCATGGAAGACGACGCGCCCGCCTTCACCAGTGGCACCGGTCACACTCTTGCGCCCGATGACATCGCCACCATCTACAACATCCGTTCGCTGTACAACGCCGGTATCGACGGCACCGGGCAGAAGATCGCCGTTATCGGACGCACCAACCTCGACCTCGCCGATGTACGTGCCTTCCGCCGCCGCTTCAACCTCCCGCCCAACGATCCCCAAATCGTCCTCTTCGGTCCCGACCCCGGCACCAGCCCGGGCGACGTTCCTGAAGCCAATCTCGATCTGCAGTGGTCTGGTGCCGTAGCCCGCAACGCCACTATTATTTACGTGAATTCCACCAGCGTCCGCACCTCTGCGCAGTATGCGGTCGATCAGAATCTGGCACCGGTCATCACTTACAGCTACGGCATCTGCGAACAGTACACCAGCCAGAACCAGCGCGGTGTTGCGCAGCAGGCCGCCGCTCAGGGCATCACCTGGCTGGTGTCGTCCGGCGATGCTCTGGCCGCCACGTGTGACGCGAATTCGCCCATTCCGCTCGCCACCCGCGGTGCCACCACATCCTATCCCGCCACCATTCCCGAAGTCACCGCCGTCGGCGGCACCGAGTTCAACGAAGGCGCGGGCAACTACTGGAACGCCACCAACGATGCCAATCTGGCCTCTGCCATCTCATGGATTCCCGAAAGGCCGTGGAACAATGCATCGGTGCGCAACGGCCTCATCGGCGGCGGGGGAGGTGCCAGTGCTTTCTTCACCAAGCCCGCCTGGCAATCCGGACCCGGCGTCCCCAACGATGGTGCCCGCGACGTTCCCGACATCTCTCTTGCAGCCTCCGCCATTCACGATGGCTACCAGGTCGTGTCCGGTGGCGCGGTCCGCGTGTTCGGCGGCACCTCGGTCTCCGCGCCCGTCTTCGCCGGCATTATTGCGTTGCTCAATCAGTCTTTAAACCAGCCAGGCGTCGGCAACATCAACCCCGCTCTCTATCGGCTCGCGCGCTCTGCCTCCGATGCTTTCCACGACGTCACGGAGGGAGATATCTTCACCCCCTGCCAGCAGGGCAGCCCGAACTGTGTGGAGGGCAAGTTCGGTTTCGCCGCCGGCATTGGCTACGATCTCGCCTCCGGCTGGGGCTCGGTCGATGCCGCACGCCTCGTCAGCGTGTGGAATGCCGGCACAGTTTCCACCACCACGCTGGCCGCTCCGGCCGGCATCACCGCAGCCGATAAAGTGCCACTGGTCGCCACCGTGCGCGGTGCCGCCGGTACTCCCACCGGAGCAGTAACCTTCGTCTCCGGTGACACCGCTATCGGCTCCGCACAACTGGTCTCTGGCGTAGCTTCTCTCACCGCCGATGGAGCCATCATCGCGGGCGGCAATGGGGCAGTATTCGCCAGTTACGGCGGCGATGCCATCTACGCGCCTTCCAGCGGACAGGCCGCTGTCACCTTGAAGCTGCCCCCTGCAGGCTCTGCTGTAGTGCCCTCCATTCTCCCGTTTCCCGTGTTGCAGAACGGCACCGCCTGGCCCTACACAATTCGCCTCACCGAAAAGGCCGGCGTCGCCACCACTCTCACCGCGTTCACCGTCGATGGCGTCAACAACCTCACCGCTTTCGCCAATCCCGCCATCGCAGCCAGCGGATTGCTCTCTGTGGCCCTTGTCGGCAGGAACCTCACACCCCCGCAGAATCGCGTGTTTCACTTTGAAGGCGCCGATGCCGATGGCGCGAAGTGGAATGCCGATCTCACGGTGCCCTTCATTGGTCCCGCCGGGCCCTCGCTCGCGCCCAGCCTCACACTGTCCGCCTTTCCGGCTACCCTCCAGCGCAACCTGCTGGCCGCTCCCGATTGTCAGTGGCAGACACAGTTTCTGCTTCAGGAGCGCAGCGGCTTCCAGATCGTGTTGAGTGCACTCAGCATCAGCGGCAACACCGTCGCCAATCTCGCCCAAATATTTGGCACCAACCGTCTCGGCGCGTTCGGTGTCCTGAAAGGCACATGGTGTTTCGGAGACACGACCACCAACGGCAATAAGAACGTCCTCCTGTTGGGCCAGGATGAGAACGGGTCACTCGTCCAGGCTTCGGCAATCGTGACTCTGGCAGCCCCTGCGACCGCACCCGCCAAACTGTCGGTATCTGTACCCTCGGTTTCGCTCTCGGTTCCCGATGCCTCGCAAACCGCCACTTCCACCATTGATGTGTCTTTCTCCGGTGAATCGTCGAACGCCACCGCCACCGTGGTCAGCCAGAGTCCCTGGCTCACCGTAAGCCAGACCAGCGGCACTCTGGCCTTACGCGCCTCCGGCTCTGGCCTTTCGCGCGGAGCCTACGCCGCCACTATCGTCATTCAGGCCAACGGCGCGGTGCCCCAGGCCATCTCCATCCCTGTCTTCTTTACGGTTGGTGCGTCGGCCACATCATCCATCAGCGGCGTCACCAACGCAGCTTCGTTCGCGCCCGTTTTCGCGCCCGGAATGTTGCTGGCCGTCTTCGGCTCTGGCCTCGCCCCTGGCATCGGTTCGGCTGCCATTCAGCCTCTGCCGTATTCGCTGCAGGGCGTCTCTGCCACCGTCAACGGGATCGCCGCACCGCTCTGGTTCGTCAGCCCCGGGCAGTTGAATATTCAGATTCCCTACGAAATCACCGCCGGCCCCGCCGTGCTGGCCGTCAATAATAATGGCGAAGTCGCCTCCTGGGTCTTTTCCATGGGCGTCTCCGCGCCCGGTATTTTCCTCGATGCTGCCCGCAATTTGGTACCTTTTCCCAACGGCAGCGCCGGTCAAACCGTGGTCGCCTTCATCACCGGCGATGGCGACGTCACGCCCTCACTTCCCACCGGCAAATCGCCAGGGTCGGGCACTTTGCTGAGCCGGCTGCCGTCTTCCCGGCAGGCGGTTTCCATCACCGTTAACGGCGCTCCCGCAAAGATCGTCTTCAACGGAATTGTGCCTGGCCTCATCGGTGTCACCCAACTCAATTTCACAATCCCGGAGAACCTTGAGCCCGGAGTTTATCCGGTGGTTGTGACCGTGGGCGGGGTCTCCAGCGCTACCGGAACCTTCAGCGTGAAGTAACCTCGCCCGCGTTGCGTGTGTCATTCTATTGGGTTCTTGCCCATGCGAAAACTGATCGTTCTTTCCGTCCTCACCGCCGCTGCGGCCAGCGGCCAGGCGGTCTCCGTTGGCATTATCGCCGGAGCGCCGCTTACCAACGTGATCAGCGCCAGGAATATTGGCGGCGTGCAGTTCAATCCGCAAAGCCTGCACCTCACGGTTGGCGGGGCGTTTCAGCTGGACCTGCCGTTCCGCCTTCGCCTGGAAGTGGACGCTCTGTTTCGTCCCGCCAGCTTCTCGGCCAGCAACCTGCCGAACACCATCTCGGCCGCCAACTGGAAGTTCCCCGCCATGATGAAGTACCGCTTCAAAAACCCCATCGGTGGCGGGCATCTGGACCCGTTCGTCGGCGCCGGGTTTACTTTCGATCACTTCTATCAGGTCACCAACGCGATCAAATCCGGGCCCGGCACCATCGTCACCAACTCGCCCGGCGGCGTTTTGATTGTGGGCGGCGTCGACTTCAAGGCTCTGGGCAAGCGTTTGAGCGCGGAATTGCGCTACACCCGGCAACAGAAAGATAGCATCGTCAGCCTGTCACAGTTGAACCAGGCCGATTTCCTCCTCGGCCTCCACTTCTAAAATCTCCTTATTTCTCCAGACCAGTCGCCCGCAAAAAGCCCCGCGCGATCTCCCGCGCCGGTCGATGCTTTCCGTCCAGTTCGTAGTTCAACCGCCGCATGTTCTCCGCGCTGATCCGGCCGGAGAGTTCGCCCAAGGCTGCCCGCAAACCCGCGAATTGCCCCAGCGCCTGCTCCCGCACCACGATGGCGCATTCATACGGCGGAAAGTAATGCCGGTCGTCCTGCAACACTTTCAACGGCAGAATGGCCAGCATCCCGTCCGTGCTGTTGGCCGCCACCAGATCCACTTGTTTTTTCTCCAGTGCCTGGTAAAGTAACCCCAGGTCCATGGTCTTCGGCTTGCCTTCCATACGCAGGCCGTAGACGGTCTTCAAACCCGCCAGGCCATCCGGACTCCCGGCGAATTCATAACCCATCCCCATGCGCCACGGCTTCTCCCGCGCGGCGTCGGAAAGAGTCACGGCCGCGGTCGCATCGCCGCGCACAGCCAGCGCATAAGTGTTTTCGAATCCCAGCGGGTCCATCCACGCCAGCCCGCGCGGCGCATAGCGTTGCCGCAACTGCTGTAGCACGCGCGCCGGGTCGTGCTCCGAAGGCAGTTTCAAAATGGCGGTCAGCGCTGTGCCGGTGTACTCCGGAAACAGATCAATCTCGCCGCTCTCCAGGGCTTGTTGTGCCAGCAGCGCACCGCCGATTCCGAAGTGGCGGCTGATGCGGATGTGCAGCCGGTTTTCCACGTGACGCGCAATGATCTCTCCCAGCACGTATTGTTCACTGAAGTTCTTCGAACCAATGCGCAGCCGCGGCTCACTGGAGCAACCCGCCAGCGCCACCGCGAGTACAATCAGCGCACCGCGCATCGTTTCTCCAGGCGGCTTAACAGACCATCGGCCGCCAGCGCCAGCAGTGCCGCGGGCAGCGCTCCCGCCAGAATCTGATATTTGTCGATCGACGCAATGCCGCGAAAGATAAACACGCCCAAACCGCCGGCACCGATCGCCGCGGCAATTGTGGCGGTGCCGATTGTGGTCACCGCGGCAATCCGCACCCCGGCAATAATCACCGGTGCCGCCAGCGGCAATTCCACCATGCGCAGAATCTGTGCACGCGTCATGCCCATGGCTTCCGCCGAGTCACGCACCGCGGCATCCACGCCCATGATTCCCGTCACGGTATTGCGCAGAATCGGCAACAGCGCATACAACACCAGCGCGATGATTGCGGTGTGCTGCCCGATTCCGCCGATGAACGGCAGAGGGATCAGAAAGCCGAATAGCGCCAGACTTGGAATGGTTTGTCCCGCGCCGGCGAACGCCAGTGAAACTTTGCGCAGCGTGGGGCGTGAGACCGCCAGAACTCCCGCCGGTATCGCCAGCAGAGCTGCCAGCAGCACTGAGCTCACCACCAGAATGATGTGCTCACCCAGCAGCGGCAAGCCCTCTTCCAGCAAATCCTGCAAGACATCAAGAGGCATGCGAGTCCTCTTCCAGTACCCGCAGAAAAGCGCGAGCTTCAGGGTGCGCGCTGCCGCGGAATTCAGCCGGCGTCCCCGCAAAGACCAGAGTTCCGCGGTCCAGCAACCCGATGCGTGTCCCCAGCCGCATCGCCTCGCGGACGTCATGCGTCACGAATACGGAAGTGATGCCCAGCGTCTGGCGCAGGTGCAGAAATTCCTCCTGCATTCCAAGTCGCGTCACCGGATCGAGCGCGCCAAAAGGTTCATCGAAGAGTTGTATGAGTGCCCCGGCCGCCAGCGCGCGCGCCACACCCACCCGCTGGCGTTGTCCTCCTGAGAGTTCCTTGGGAAGACGCGTCCCGTATTCGTTCGCCGGTAACCCCACCAGGTTCAACAGCTCCACCGTGCGTGCATTCCGCCGTTCCGCCGGCCAGTCTTCCAGTTCGGGTACCAGGCCAACATTGCGCGCCACCGTCCAGTGGGGAAACAGTCCGCCCTCCTGAATGACATATCCGATGGATCGGCGCAGTTGCACCGCATCCCAGTCTGTAGTGGCCCGCCCCTGCACCAGTACGGTGCCCGCCGAAGGCAGCAGCATTCCATTGATCAGCCGCAACGCCGTGGTCTTGCCAGAGCCGCTGCGGCCCAGCAAGACCAGGGTCTCTCCGGGCCTCACCGCAAGGTCGAGCCCGCTGAGAATTGTCCGCTCACCGAAGCGAAACGTTGCTTGCCGAAACTCCACCGGGAACTCGTTCACCTCTATTGACCGCGCGCCTTTTCCACTGCCCGCATCAGGCGCAATGTATTGCCCCCGTAGATCTTCCTGATGTCATCGGCCTTGTAGCCCTTCTCCAGCAATGCCCGCGTGAGATTCGGGTACTTCGAAACATCCTCCAGGCCGGTCGGCGTGCACCCCACACCATCGAAGTCGCTGCCAATGCCCACACTGTCAACGCCCGCCAGTTTCACCGCATGGTCGATGTGGGCCACTACGTCAGCCAGCGTGGCCGGAAGCGGTTTGGCATCGGCCGGCTGGCCCTTCTGCGCGTCGATGGTCTTCTGGGAAAGAAATCCGCAGTTGAAGTTGATCTGCATCACGCCGCCCTTTTTCCCCAGCGCCACAATCATTTCGTCGGTCATGTTGCGCGGCGCATTCGCCAGCGCGCGGCTGGAAGAATGCGAGGCGAAGGGCGGGGCCCTGCTCACTTCCATCACGTCCCAAAACGTCTTGTCGGACACGTGAGAAATATCGACGATCATACCCAGCCGATTCATTTCCGCCACGATCTGGCGGCCCAGTTCGTTCAGCCCGTTGTGATGCTTCACCGTGGCATCGTTCTGGTCTCCCGCGGAATCCGCCCAGCCATTCGTATTGGTGTGTGTGAGCGTCATGTAGCGCACACCCAATGCATAGAAGTCCCGCAGCAGGCGCGGGCTGTCTTCAATGGCGTGGCCGCCCTCAATGCCGATCAACGCCGCAATTTTGCCCTGCTTATGCGCAGATTCAATCTCCGCAGCAGAAGTAGCGAACTGGAACTCTTTCGGATGCGCCGCCACAATGTCATGCCGCACGGTGTCAATCATGTTGAGCGCGCGATTGGCCGAGGAGTGCGTCTTATCGTAGTCCGCCGCCACGTAGGCCGCGAAAAATACCGCACCCACGCCGCCTGCGCGCAGGCGGGGTAAATCGGTATGGCCATCGGCGGAGGCTTTGGAAATGTCGAATCCTTCCACGGTTCGGCTGGTCACGTCGTTGTGCGTATCGATAAGCAGCGCCGATTTTGTGATCTCGTTGACCATTGCGTCGGTGACAATGCGGGATTGCTGGCCGCTCACCAGGCAAGCTGCCAATAGAAGGAACACAGTGATTGCGCGCATGGGGTCATTATCACCCCCGTCGCTTCAGCGAATACGGAACAGGTAGCTGTTGCGCGCCTCACCCAGCGCATCGAGACCCCAGTCTGCAGGGTGCTCCACCATGTCGCGGCCAATTTCTTCGAAGGCGTCTTTCGCCACCGGGGCCAGAATGTAGCCATATCCGCTGTCGCGCAGGTGTTGCATGGTCTTGCGGCGCAGTTCGGCGGTGAGGGGTCTGGTCTCCGGCGTTACAGAGGCTGGCAACCACGCCCCGTCGCTGCCCCGCACTTCCAGCTTGAGATTGGCGGCAACATTGGGCCATATCACCGCTTCAAAGCCCGTTGAGCCCCTGGGCAGCTCCATTACAAAGGGGTTTGCCGCAGTCCACGTTGACCAGGCGAGTTCACGATAATTACCCGGAAGCCCGCCTGCTTCCGGCACCCGCAGATCCTCCGCGCTGGAAAGCCGCACCTCGCGGTATTCCTTTCCCGGCCAGTTCCATGTTGCCGTCATTGCCGGTCTGGTCCGGCTGAGTTGCACAAAGATAAGCTCGTACCACGCCTGCATCGCTCTGTTGGAATGCCAGAAGACCAGTGGATCGCGCTCCGCATACGTCCACGCGAAAGGTCCCAGCGCAAAGAACTTCGCGCCGGGCGGTGTATTGGCTTTGATCATCTGCGAGATCGGGTAGTCGAAGGTGTGCAGCGCGAGGTAATCGTCTTCATTCTCCAGCCTCAGCGCACCCTGCAGTGGAAACGGTGGAAGCTTCCAGTCCTGGCGTTTGTTGTAAGTCAGCAATACAGGTCGAACCGAACCGGCTCCCTGTATCGCAATCAATAATGCGGAGACCGGTGCGGGCAAGACACTCGCCAGTGCGAGCGCAGCCGGCCCCGCCGCGGGCATCAGAAAACGGGTCCCGGTATTGGCCGGAAATGTCAGCAGAAGAATGGCGCTGTAGCCCAGCAGCCATCGCCCGGCCTTCGAACGCCACGCCAGCGCAGCCAGCGGAATCAGCAGGAAAGCCAGACCCAGCATGCCCTGATGACCGCCCCAGATAGTGTAATCAAGGAACGCCGTTTTCCACTGGAAATTAGGGCTGAACATGCCGAAGAAAGTATTCAGCGATTGCTCGGTGGCAACCGGGATACCGTCATTCGGAAACAGAGTGTTGAGAAAGGGCGCAAACGGGTTTCCACTCAGCACCAGCGACCGTGCCATCCAGGGCAGGATGGAGAGCGCCGCTACTCCTCCGAACAGACCAGCCAGCTTCGCACTTCGGCTTCGCCAGAGGATGAAGATTACACCGACCAGAGGCACCAGTCCCAGGGTTGGCTTGATGGCATAGCAGAAACCCGCGTTCAATCCGGCAGCGATCAACAACCCGGTGTCCTGTTCTTTTTTCCAACGCATCATCAGGTAGAACGTAGCGGTTGAGGCGCAGACCAAAGCGAGGTCGGCATAAGCTGATGTGCCATCCACCGCTGCCACCGGGGAAAGGAAGAAAAGCAAAGCCCCCGCCGTGGCCGCCGGGTCTTTCATTCCGGCAACCAACCCGGCGCGGCGCAACAGAGGAACTACCGCCAGCAGAAACGCGAAGTGCACCAGTTTGGCGGCCGAGTGCCTGCCTATCGCGAACGCCGGTACGAACAGCATCTCCATACCTTGTGGCAGCAGGTCAAAGAATGAGACCCGCGCCGGCATACGATGGGTGCGCACGTACTCGCTGACCAGGCCAAGGTGGTACCCCACCGCGTCCGCCTCCATCTCCGGAGCCAAAGCGAATACGAAGTACCAGAGCGCGAAGCCGGTGAATGTCAGCCAGTAGAGAATCCGGTAAGGCTGCGGCAGCGGTTCCAGCGGATCTTCGGAGGCGGGACGCGCCACCCTCCCCGCCAGCATGGTTGCCGCTCCCAGAGTAAGAAAGACTGCCAGGTAACCAACGTGCAACTGCAATAGCCCGAGGACTGCCAGTGAGACGCACGCAGCCCCGGTGGTGAATCGAACCGTGGCCGCCAGAGGAGTCCGCGGGGCGACCATACGACCCGCCGCCCAGGCCACTGCAACCGTGAACGCACCTCCGGCGAGAATCTTCAGCAGATACATCACCGGAACTTGTGGAGTGCCTGTAGCCAAACCCGATTCTATCGGCACACCCTGCACTCCGACAGCTCTGCGGGTACACTCAATAGAAGCTTTTCCGCCCGGACCGACAGGAGCAGACGTTGAAACGCATTTCTCTCACTACATGGATTCTGATTGCCCTTGTGGCCGGTATCGTCTTCGGGGCCGTGTTCCCGGGACCTGCCAAAGAGTTCGGCCTGCTGGGGACCATCTTCCTGCGGCTCATCAAATCGATCATCGCGCCACTGATCTTCGGCACCCTTGTGGTGGGCATTGCCAGCACCGGCAGCGTGAAGACCATGGGTCGCATTGGCGGCAAGGCGATTCTGTATTTCGAGCTCGCCACTACGGTTGCTCTTTTCATCGGTCTGGGCGCGGTGAACCTGGTGAAGCCCGGCGTTGGGGTGCATCTGGAGACCGGCACCAAGAGTGGAATTACGGGCCAGACCGCCACGCTCGCGGGCATTCTGGAACATACCTTCCCCACCAGCATCATCGACTCCATGGCCAAAGGCGAAGTATTGCAAATTGTGGTCTTCACCTTCCTCTTCGGTGCCGCCTGCGCCACTATCGGAGTCAAGGCGCAGCCCATTGTACGCTTCTGCGAAGGTCTGTCGGAGGTGATGTTCAAGTACACCAGCTATGTGATGCTGTTCGCTCCACTCGGCGTTTTTGGGGCTATGGCGGCTACCGTCGGCGATAGGGGGCTGGGCGTTTTGGTGAACCTTGGCAAGCTGGTACTCACCCTCTATGGCGCGCTGGTGTTCTTCGTGGTCATCGTTCTGGGCACGGTGTCGGTGGTGGCCAAAGTACCGTTGAAGCGCTTCATCCACTTCGTGCGGGAGCCTTTCCTGCTGGCCTTCTCCACGGCTTCCAGCGAAGCCGCGCTGCCCATCGCGCTGGAGAATATGGAGAAGTTCGGCGTACCCAAACACATCGTGTCGTTCGTACTGCCCACCGGCTACAGCTTCAATCTGGATGGTTCCACGCTCTATCTCTCCTTAGCCGCCATGTTCGTGGCGCAGGCCGCCAATGTGGAGGTTCCTTTCGGCACACAGATTGTGATGATGTTGACCCTGATGCTGACGAGCAAAGGCGTAGCCGGCGTGCCCCGCGCCTCACTGGTGATTCTGGCCGGAACGCTGGCGACTTTCAACCTGCCCATCGAAGGTATTGCCGTAATTCTGGGTGTGGATACGCTGATGGATATGGCCCGGACGTCGGTCAACCTGCTGGGCAACTGCCTGGCGACCGCCGTGGTCGCCCGCTGGGAAGGCGTGGATCTGCAGGCCGTGGATAAGGCAGATCCCATCCCCGCCTGAGGGGGATGCGGCCTCAGCCGCGTGTGCCAAGTTCAAGAACGGTGCCCTCCCTGCCGCCGGCCAGGTATTCTTCAACGGAAAGCTTCTATGCCACCGCGGCCGAATGCGATTCATCCGCGTGGTACGAACTGCGCACCAGCGGCCCCGCCTCTACATGCGCAAAGCCGATCTCCTGACCAATCCTTCGCAGTTCCGCGAACTCTTCCGGCGGAACGTAGCGCACGATCGGCAGATGCTTCGGCGACGGACGTAAATACTGGCCCAGGGTGATGATGTCCACCTTGTGCGCGCGCAGATCGCGCAGCACCTGCACCACTTCATCCTGGTTCTCGCCCAGGCCCAGCATCAACCCCGACTTCACCGGCGTTTCCGGCGCCAGTTCCTTGGCATACCGCAGCATCTCCAGCGAGCGCTCATACCGCGCACCCAGACGAACCTGCCGATACAAACGCGGCACAGTTTCCGTGTTGTGATTCAGAACGTCCGGTCGAGCATCCATCACAATCTTCATTGCGGCCTGGCTGCCCTGGAAATCCGGCACCAGCACTTCGACTTTGCAACCCGGAATCCGTTCGCGGATGGCGTGGATGGTCATGGCAAACAACTCCGCCCCGCCATCCTTTCGGTCATCCCGATTCACGCTGGTCACTACCGCGTACTTCAAGCCCATGGTTTCCACGGCCTCCGCCACGCGGCGCGGCTCATCGTAATCCACCGCCAGCGGTGCGCCCTTTTGTACCGCGCAGAAACCACAGCGGCGCGTGCACACATTGCCCAGAATCATGAAAGTGGCGGTGCCGTGGTTCCAGCATTCGCCCACATTGGGGCAGGCCGCGCTTTCGCAAACGGTGTGGAGCCCGAGGCGGGTGATCAAAGCTTTCAGATTGTGGTAATTCTTGCCAACTGGTGCGGGCGCTCGCAACCACTGCGGACGCGCCGGACCCTGTAGGGCTATGGAAACCAGCACACCTTGAGTTTAGCGTGCTCCTGGCCCCCTTTCCCCGGACTTCGATTCTACGCAGCGGTTCTCGCCGTCAGGCGTCCGCCGCGAACACTCTTTCCGAAGAGCAGAGAAAGGGTGCGGCGGAAAGGCGTACAATCGGGAACAGTGATCGCGGCTAAAGAACAACTGTCACCGCTTTTCGTTTTAGAGCATTTTCGCAACAATGGGAAACCGCTCCGTCGAAAGTCAGGGCAGATACCGCAGCAAAATAACGCAACTGAAGTCGCGTGCCCGGGGGCGACAACGCTTTCATCCTCCAGGGTATTTTCTTGCGGTCGCGGCTCGGTAGCGGCGGTCGATGCCTGCCTGAAAGAAACCGGGAAATGAGACGGACATTTGCGGCTGCTTTGCTGCTGTGCGTGGTCGCGATCGCGCGAGACCACAAACCGCCTGCCGGAGACGCTGCGAATGAAGCGGTCTCCATTTCAGCAACCATCTTTGATGCGGAACAACTGAAACAGACCGTAGGCGCCGGTTTCGAAAACGACTACGTGGTTTTGGAAGTCACGCTGCAGCCAAAAACAGCTTCGCCCTACGAAATCAGGTTGGACGACTTCATCCTGCGCTCGGAAATGTCAGCCGATCACAGCGGTCCGCTGCTGGCCGGGCAAATTGCCGGCTCCGGCATGCTGATCGTCAAGACCGATGACCCGGAGAGCGGCAAACGCAAAGGCGGATTCAGCGCCGGCATCGGCGGCGGCATGATTGGTTCCGCCAACAACGGCGCCGGCGAAACACGCAGTGCGGAAATGAAGGAAGATACTCCGGTCGGGACACAACTCGACGTTCTGAAAAAGAAAATCCTGGCTGAGAAGCCCATCACGGCTCCCGTCACAGGCCTTCTGTTCTTTCCTCTGAGCACAAAAGAAAAAGCCAAATACCTCAACCTGCAATGCAATACACCGGCAGGCACGTTGAGAATCCGCTTCAAATAGTTCAAATGATGCGCATCGAAGATCTGGATACGCCCGCGCTGATTGTCGATCTCGACATTATGGAGGCGAACCTGCAGCGCGTCGCGGCCTATGCCGCTACACACCGCCTGCGCTTGCGTCCGCATACCAAAACCCACAAATCGACCCTGCTGGCGAAGCAGCAAATCGCGCTGGGCGCAGCCGGGCTCACGGTCGCGAAGGTGAGTGAAGCCGAGATCATGGTGGGCGCGGAATCGAATGATTTGCTGGTTGCCTACCCGGTGCTGGGCCCCCTGAAGCTGGCACGACTGAGCGGCGTGGCCCGCCAAACGCGGGTAACCGTGGCATTGGACAGCATGGAAACGACGCAGCAACTTTCGGCCGAAGCGGTGGCGGCGAAAGTGCAGTTTGGCGTGCTGGTGGAGATCGACGTGGGCCTGCACCGCGTGGGCGTTGCACCTGCCGATGCGCTGTATCTGGCACGCGCGGTCACGGCGTTGCCGGGGCTCGAATGGCGCGGGCTAACCTTCTACCCCGGCCACATCAAAGAACAGAGCCCGGAGAAAATCACGGCGTTGAGCGAAACCGTGGGCTCTCTGCGCGATGAATTCGTGCGTGCCGGTCTGCGACCTGAACTGATCAGCGGCGGGTCTACCCCGGCGCTTTACCACTCACACGAAATTGATGGTTTGAATGAGATTCGCCCGGGCACGTATATCTTCAACGACATCAACACCATGATTTCCGGCGCCTGCACGCTGGAGCAATGCGCGGCGTCAATTCTGGTGACCGTGGTGTCGCACAGAGAGGCGAACCGCATGATTATTGATGGCGGATCCAAGACGTTTTCCTCCGACCGCCTGGTGAACGGCGAAACCGGGCACGGTCACCTTGTGGAAGCCCCCGGCGCAAGCTTCCACAAAATGAACGAAGAGCACGGCTTCATTGACCTCACGCGCGCCGAACGCAGCTTCCACATTGGTGAAAAAGTACGCATGATCCCCAACCACATTTGCGTTGCGGTGAATCTGCACGAACAGATCTACGGGGTGCGCAATGGCGTGGTGGAGAAGAACTGGAAAGTGGAAGCGCGGGGCAAGCTGCAATAGCCGCCCCGCGCGGGTGCAACTACATCTTGACGGAATCCACGTGAATCGTGTCGCCGGTCATCTTGCCCGTCACCTGAACCTTATGGCCTTCGTGGCCTTTAATGGCGTCTTTGTTCTCGATCTTGAAAATCTTGTCGCCCACCACCAGAACGGCATTTCCGCCATTCTTGATGCAACTGGCGGCGCAGTTAATATCGGCCTGGGAGGAATCCACATGTTTGGCGGCGCAGGCGTCATCGGAGATGGTTCCGCTCCATGTATCGGCGAACGCGCCCACCGCAAACAGGGAAAGGGCCAGGCCGGTGGCCGCAAGGAAACTCTTCATCGTGTTTAATACTCCTTCCGTCTGAGTATATTCTAAAAATCAATGCGCTTCCCTTTGGCATTCATGGCATCGCGACCCGCTGAGGAGTTCCGGCTGGTGGATGCCAATCTGCGCGAATCATTCCGGGTTCTGTTGCGGGGCCGTGCCGCGGGAGAATTGTTGAATCTGGACGGCATTGGCATCATCTCGCTGGGAGTGACCTTCCAGATGTTCAATGCCGCGTTTATCAGCGGACCGGTAAAAGGCGCGGAGGAACTGGGGCAGCGACTGGAACTCGCACGCCGGCACTTCGCTGTCGCTGGCCGCGCCTGGTCGTTCTGGGTGTGCGAAGACTGGCTTGACCGGCCCGCGCGCCGTCAGTTAACCCGCCTGTGCCGGAGTTTCGGCTTGCGCCTTGCCTCCGAAGTGCCAGGCATGATTGCGGAACAACTGGACCCGCCCCGGCGCCAACTCCCTGCTCTGCGGATTAGTCGCGTTGCACATCAGCAGAGCCTTGATGATTTCACCGGTATTGGAACCGTGTGCTTCAACCTTCCATCGCAGTGGTACCAGGAAGTTTTCGACACCAGCCTGCCACAGCGGCCCTTCATCGCGTGGGTGGCGTATGAGAATGGCTGTCCGGTGGCCACCGCCGCCAGTGTAACCGCCGATGGCGTGATTGGCATCTACAACGTTGCCACCGCGCCCGGTTTTCGCGGACGCGGCATTGCCGAAGCCATTACCCGGCACGCTCTCACTGCAGCTCTGCTGGAAAGCCCCGGTGCGCCAATCGTGCTGCAATCTTCCCCGATGGGCGTGGACTTGTACTTTTCGCTCGGCTTCCGTTCGGTCACACGGATTCTGGTTTATAACTCCTGATCCCGTGCACTGACAGCGATGCACAGATTCACTGTAGTTTTCCCGCTCGTCGTGCTGAGCTGTTCCCATGCATGGGAGGACGTGTGAGGGGTGATCTTTACTCTCGAGTTAAGGATCGCAGAGCGCTGTATATCGGCCAAAGTGCGGTAATGGCAAAGGCTCCGCCGACCCAAACCGCTCCGCCGCTCAATAGCAGTATTGAAATAATGCCAAAAGCCACACCCAACAGAAGCTGTCCGATGTAAGCCCATCTGGTCGCTCCCGTGCCAGCCTGCGCCGGATTTCTGCCAATAGCCGGGTTGCGATATCGCAAGGGCCAATGTGGCCTTGCTACTCGTCGTGGAGTCTGCGGGATTTCGGCCGTTTCGGTTTTTGCATTCGCGCCCGCTTGCAGGAAGGACATCGCCACTTTCTGTTGCCGTGGGAGAGATGAGCGTGGTTTTCCTGGCGCATGGGCACCCGGCATTTCTGGCAGGTCATCTGTTCTTTGAGGATAGCGTAGACTTCGAAGACGCAATCAAATGACGCGAGTGAAGCCCCGTGCCAGCGGCGCGACAACGTTTTCACCCTTCAAGAGGTGGGCGGATTCCAGAGGTCGGGCAGCGCGGAGATGGAGGGCAGCAGATGGGTGTGGGGCGCAGGCTCCAGTTGCTCAATGGTGTGCGCACCGGAGAGGACGCCGATGTTCCAGCGGACCCGGGCGTTGTGAGCGGCGCGAAGGTCGAGCGCGGTGTCGCCAATGTTCATTACGTGGCGGACGTCGGTGATCATGGTGGCTTCCATGGCGTGGAAGATCAGGTAGGGCGCGGGGCGTCCCTGGCGCACATCGTCGCCACAAATAACGGCATCCACAACATCGTCTTGCCACTGTAAAGCGGTGAGTAGAAGCGTGGTGATGTCGCGGTCGAAGCCGGTGTTGAGCGCTACGCGAATGTCCCGGGAGCGGAGCCAGCGAAAGATCGCCGTGGCACCCTCCATCTGCGTGACGCCATCGGCCTGGTAGCGCTGCGTGAGCCGGGAACAAAAAGACACGTAGATGGCTTCGGCGCGGAGTGCGCGGTGTGGGCCTTCAGGAGTGAGATGTAAGACCGCTTGCCGTTTGGAGGAACCGCGAACGGTGGTGAGTTGGGCGGGTGTGACGGAAAGATCGTGGTCGGCGAGCGCCGCGGTGAAGGCATCCGGCACTTCGCCGTTGTCCTTCACCGTGGTTCCGGCCATGTCGAAAATAACCAGCTTGAGATCGTTCATGGTTCGGTAGCGGTGATGGGGCGGTACGGCCCATGGTAAACCGCCTGTGCCGCTTTCGACGCGGGCCAATGACCGGGGTTGCCGCGGCCAGCAGGCGTCACGGGAGTGTGGGTGGTGGAGCCACGCACAAAATCAACCCTTCCAGCCGGAAATAGCCTGCTTCCATGCCACGCTCCCTGCCCGTTGCAAGCATGGCGGCCCGCGTCCCGGCATCGGGCAGGGTCATGCGTATGGTCATCAACGTGCCATTCCCATCCGGGTCGAACGTAGTTTCAATATAGTTGTTATTGCAGACGGGCATCGTCCAGCCATCGGGACCCAACATCCACTTTTTGATCAGCGCCGGTTCGATGTGAGCCCGATAGACGGTCTCCGGAGCCGCCGCGAAGCGCCTGGTGACGATGACATGCTGGTCACCTTCGGTTTTTAGCATCCGTTTGTCCATAGTTTCTACGTTTCAGGGTTTGCATATTGCGCAATTTGTTGTATAACACTATTACCAAACTGAGTACAATGAACCATCTGCGTAGATCTTTCGCCAGAATGCTGCTTCCGGTCGCGGTATTCACGCTGGCTTTTTCCGCCCCGGCTGCCACGCCCGCCAAAGGCACTGAAATCCTTTGGGACCGGTACGGTATCCCGCATATTTTCGCACCTGATCGGGCCGGTCTGTTCCACGCCTACGGCTACGCGCAAATGGAAGCGCATGCGGAACTGCTGATCCGCCTCTACACACAGTCGCGCGGGCGCGCCGCCGAATTCTATGGGGAAGAATATCTGGAGTCGGATAAGTGGGTGAGAGTAAACGGCATCCCGGAACGCGGGAAACAGTGGGCAACGCAACAATCGGCGGAATTTGCTCCTTTGCTGGCCGCCTTTGTGGACGGGCTAAACCAATGGGGCAGTGAACACGCGGGCACACTCAGCCCGGCAGCCAAAGCGGCTTTTCCGTTCCGGCCGGAAGACGTGCTGGCGCACGGCCTGCGGGTGATCCATTACGACTGGCTGGTGAGCGCGGCAAAGGTGGAGGCGCGCGTGAAACGCGCCAATGTGGAAATGCACGGCTCGAACGAATGGGCCATCGCGCCATCGCATTCCGCCAACGGCCACTCTATGTTGCTGAGTAATTCGCATCTGGAATGGGGCGATATGCACACCTACTTCGAAGTGCAACTCACAGCCCCCGGCGTGACGTCTTATGGCGCGGTGTGGATTGGTATTCCGGTGTTGCGGCAGTGCTTCACAGACTACGTGGGGTGGACGCAAACCACCAATAACCCGAATGGGGCGGATCTCTACCGGCTGACCCTAAAGGACGGCGGATACGTACTGGACGACAAGGTGCGGCAGTTTGAAGTTGCGAAGCAGGTGATCAAAGTAAAGCAGAAAGATGGCTCACTGCGGGACGCGCCGTTGACCATCCGGCGCTCTGTGCAGGGTCCGCTGGTGGTGGACCGTGACGGCACTGCCATCGCCATGCGCGTGACCGCGCTGGATCGTCCGCGTTGGTTCGAACAATTCTGGAAGATGGGACTGGCACGGAATTTCAAGGAATTCGAAAGTGCGCTCCGCATGCAGCAGGTACCGCTGTTCAATACTGCTTACGCCGACCGGGATGGCCACATCATGTATCTGTACAATGCGGCGGTTCCGGTGCGTCCGCAGGGTAACTTTCAGTTTTGGGCGGGCGTAGTTCCGGGTGATACGTCGGAACTGATCTGGGATCCGGCGAAGATCGTACCTTACGATCAATTGCCGAAGGTGATCGACCCGCCCACCGGCTGGGTGCAGAACAGTAACGACATGCCGTGGACGTCGGCCTACCCCATGCTGCTGGATTCGGCAAAGTTTCCGGCTTATCTGGCACCGCCGGTGGGTATTACAACACGGGCACAGCGGGGCATTCGTACGCTTTCTCCCGCGAAGAAAATGACCTTCGAGGACGTGAAGGCGGGCAAGCTTTCGACCCACGTGGAAACCGCCGATCAGTATGTAGACGATCTGGTGGCAGCGGCCCGCAAACTGGGTACCGAGCGGGCCAAACGAGCCGCCGCGGTGCTTTCCAAATGGGATCGGGCGGCGGACAACGAGAGCGACGGGACACTACTTTTTTATCGCTTCCTGCTGGGTGCGGGCACTGGCTTCTCGTCTATCGGCGGGTACGCCACGGCAAGCGATGAACACAGGCCGCTGGATACGCCGCGTGGATTCAAGGACCCGGCAAAAGCGGTGAAAGTGTTAGATGCGGTGGCCGTGGATATGGAGAAACAGTACGGCAGCCTGCACGTGAAGTGGGGCGACGTACTGCGCCTGCGCCGGGGCAATTCCGACCTGCCGGGCAATGGTGCGCCTTCCATGATGGGCGCCATCCGGACGGTTGACATGGGACCTTTTGTGAATGGCAAAGCGGCGGCGAGGGCGGGCGATACCTTCTTTGCGGTGGTGGAGTTTTCAACGCCCATACATGCCGAAGCGCTGTTGGGCTATGGGAACTGGTCCAAGCCTGGCTCGAAACACGTGGATGACCAGTTGCCGTTGTTCTCAAAAAAACAAATGCGCCCGGTGTGGAAGATGCGGAGCGAGATTGAGGCCAATCTGGAAAGCCGCAAGGTTTTCTGAGATCAACGATTGTTGTCGGAAAACGACGCGACTGGAGTCGCATGCCCATCCTTCAAAATGCTCCCGCGCGAATGGTGGATTCGATGGGGCGGATCGTACAACAGGTTGGACGTTTGGCAATCCATTTCCGGGGCATCAGCCAGAAATGATCTGCATACTCCTATCTCGCGACTGATCCGGCGGGTGCCGCGCGGAGGTATTGGAGGGGCCAGTGGCCGGTGTGGCCGAGCGTAGCCGCAGCGTGCATGGGCCAGTAGGGATCGCGGAGGAGTTCACGAGCCAGCAGGACCAGGTCGGCCTGCCCGTTGCGAATAATCTGATCGGCCTGGGCAGGTTGCGTGATCATGCCGACAGCACCGGTGGGAATGCCGGCTTCGCGGCGGATGCGATCGGCGAAGGGCGTCTGGTAACCGGGGCCGAGGGGAATCCTGACTCCGGGTACCAGCGCGGCTGAGGAGGTATCGATGAGATCGACTCCCCTGCCCTGCAGGATTTTGGCGAGTTCGACCGATTCCCCTATATTCCAACCACCTTCGGCCCAGTCGGTAGCGGAGATACGAACGAAGAGTGGCTGCGATTCGGGCCAGACTTCGCGGGTGGCAGAGACGACTTCGAGCAGAGCGCGGGTGCGGTTGGCGAAAGAGCCGCCGTATTCATCGGTGCGCTGGTTGCTAAGCGGCGAGAGAAATTCATGCAGAAGATAGCCGTGGGCGGCGTGGATTTCGATGACGTCGAAACCGGCCTGCAGCGAGCGGAGGGCGGCGGCGCGGAATTGCGCGACGATTTCCTGAATGCCTTCGATGGTCAGCGCGATGGGCTGCGAATATGTGGGTGAAAAGGGAATGGCGCTGGGGGCGACGGTCTGCCATCCGCCTTCGGTAACCGGCATAAGTTTTTCGCCGGCAGAGGGTGGCGACATGCTGGCTTTGCGACCGGCGTGGGCAAGTTGCATTGCGGTGCGTGCGCCCTGGGTGCGACAGAACGCGGTGATCTGCTGCAGTTTGGCGACGTGCTCGTCCTTCCAGATCCCGTTGTCGGAGGGAGAAATGCGTCCCTCCGGGGATACGGCGCTGGCCTCCATGATGACGAGACCTGCGCCTCCGGTGGCGCGGGCACCGAGGTGAACCAGGTGCCAGTCGTTGGCAAAACCGTCGTCCGATGAGTACATGCACATGGGCGAAACGGCGATACGGTTGGGGAAAGTGACACCGCGGAGGGTGAGGGGCGAGAAGAGGTGGATGGATTCTGACATGAGAGGGGCCGGACTTTTCTTATAGCAGAGGCTCGGATTCGGATGCTGTTGCTCTCAGCTTCCTATTAACCGTAGTTGACTCCGGATAATAGAAAGATGCCCAACGAACTGTTCGAGATTCAGTGTCCGTGCTGCCAATCGACGCTGAAGGTGGATGGAAAGCTACAGGCGGTGATCGCGCACGTAGAGCCCGTGCAGAAGCCCCTGATTGAAGACCTGAATGCGGCGGTGCAAAAGTTGAAGGGGGAACCGGAGCGGCTGGACGCGGCGTTCCGGAAATCGTTCGAGGCGGAAAAGAACCAGAGTCAGGTTCTGAACCGCAAGTTCGATGAGCTGTTTAAGCAGGCGAAGGAAGACCCAGAATTTGGCAAGAAGAGTCGGGATATTGACTTGGATTGAGAGCTTGGGGGTGGGGTAAAAGACTACGATCCGGCAGCCGTTATTTTTTCCGATGCCCCCTGGCTCAACTTTCGGATGGCATCTCCCAGGTGGGCGTACCCCTCCAGATCGAACGGCTTGGCGAGACAAAGATCCGCCTTCAAGTCACGCGCCCGTTTCCAATTGGGGGTGTTGGGCGAAGCGAAAGCCAGAACCGGAATCGATTTGAGATCGGGGTCTGCCTTCAAGGTGGCAAGAACCGTTAGCCCGTCGATTTTGGGGATGTTGAGATCCAGAACGATCACGTCTGGAAGGAACGGTCTTGCCTTGATGAACTGGAGAGCTTTTTCACCGTCTTCCAATACCGTCAATTCAAGCGTCGCGGATGCGGCCTTGAGGGTTGAATCGAGGAGGTGAACCTCGGCCGGATTGTCTTCCACGTAAAGAACGCGGCTTAAAGTAGCGGGCATGATGTCCATTTCTCTTGTGAACCAAACCAGAAGAGACAGCGTCAGGATAACAGCAAAGAGGCTCCGGGGACGGTTTTACGCGTCGGTTCTTGTGGCTGTCAGTACTTCCTTCAACACTTCGCCAATCTTAAGGAAGTCGGCCAGATCGGGAGGCTTGGTGATAAAGCGCGCCACGCCCAATTTCTCCACCTGACTACGTTCCAGCGGAGCGGCTGACGAGGTGACAACAGCAACGGGAACATAGGCGAGGTGTTCATTTCGGCGAATTGCTGCGAGAATCTCGATACCTCCGTAGGAAGGGAGATGGAGATCGAGCACGGCCAGATCGGGTTTGGGGATTTCTGAGGCTTTCGTACGGATGAATTCCAGCGCCTCGGCTCCGTCCTCGATGACGGTCAGCTCGAAATTCAATCCGGCCTCGCGAAGAGCTTCCCGAAGGAGATAAACGTCGGCGGGATTGTCTTCCACCACGAAGATGCGGAATATTTTGGAATACTTCATGCTGCAACTTCTTTGGCTTCGTTGGCTACCGGCACAGTGAAATAGAAGGTGGCACCTTTGTCCGGTTGGGAATCGACCCAGATACGGCCTTGATAGCGTTCGACGACGCGCTGGCATATGGCCAGGCCGATACCGGTGCCGGGAATCTTTTTACCATGTAGTCGTTTGAACATACCGAAGATCTTTTCATGATGTTGAGGAGCAATCCCCATGCCATTGTCAGTAACCGCAAAACGCCAGCTCCCATTCTGCTGCCCGGCGGAAATGTGAACACAAGGCGCAAGCTTCGACCGATACTTGATGGCGTTGCCGAGCAGATTCTGAAAGAGCTGCATGAAATGGACCCGGTGGCCATTGACGCAGGGCAACGAATCGGAGCTGACGATGGCACCGCTCTCTTTAATGGCCGTTTGCAGAGTATTGACGACTTCGTGAAAGACCAGATTAAGATCGACGGGTTCCCTTCCATCGTTCGCGTTGGTTCTGGTGTCAACGGCAGTGTAGGCCAATAGATCGGCGAGCAACTCCCTCATGCGCGTGGTCCCATCGACAATGTACTGGACACATATGTCCGCCTCACTGTCGAGCTGACCGCGATAGCTCTTTACGAGCAGCTGCGAGTAGCTGGTAATCATACGGAGCGGTTCCTGCAGGTCATGGCTGGCGGCGAAAGCAAACTGCATCAGATCTTCATTGGCGCGGGCGAGTTGTTCCTGCATTTCCCGTTCTTCGTGGATCTCTGTGTTTGAGCCGAGCCACATAATGATTTTACCCTCCTCATCCCGCATGGCGTGGGCGCGGCTGAGGTGCCATCGGTAAATTCCGTCGTGGCGTTTGAAGCGGTGGATGAATTGAAAGAACTCGCCGGTATCGATGGAATGCTGCCAGGCGCGAACGTTTTCCTGAACGTCGTCGGGATGAATGAGCCGGGCTGGGCCCCAGTCCCTGATCTGCTCGAAGGTCAGGCCAGTGAAGTCCATCCATTGCTTGTTGAAATACTCGATGTTGCCCTGGGCGTTGGCGGTGAAAATTTTCTGAGGCATCGATTCAGCCATAAAACGGAGACGATGTTCGCTCGCCTCCAATGACTGCCGAACTTGTTTCTGCTCCGTAATGTCGCGAACGACCCCTTGAAGCTGTCCATCCGGAAGTTGTCGGCCGACGATTTCGCCGATCATGACCGACCCGTTCTTGCGGCGCAACCGCCACTCGCTGGTCGTCACGGCTCCGCCGGTAAACCGGGCAACCTCCGGTTCAATGCGCAGGATCTCTTCGGGCGCGGCGAGATCGGCCATCGTCATCCCGAGTAGTTCCTCCCGGGTATAGCCCAACATCTGGCAGCCAGCCAGGTTAACGTTGGCAAAGCACCCTTGGGCGTCGACGATAAAAATGCCGTTGGCTGCCTGTTCAAACAGAAGTCGGTAGCGGTGCTCGCTTTCACGGAGGGCTTCCTCGGCTACTTTTCGGTCAGTGATGTCGGTGTGGACGCCCACCCATTCCTGAATTGCGCCCGCGGCGTCGAGTGTAGGCAGAGCGCGAATTGAACAAGCCCGCCAGATCCCATCGTGTCTGCGGACCCGGTGTTCAAAAACAAATTTCCGGCGTTCTGACACGGCGCCATTCCATGCCTCTATGGTCGGTTGCGCATCATCGGGATGCACTGCTTTGGCCCACCCATGCCCCTGATACTCATCCGGGGATTGACCCGTGAACCCGCCCCACCCCGGCTGCTCGCCTTTCATCTCGCCTTTGGCGTTGTTCGTCCACAGAATATCGCTGACCGCCAACACCGCCGTGCGGAACCGTTGCTCGGCCTGCTTCAATTCGTTTTCAGCCTGCTTGCGCTGGCTAATATTCCGGAATACCAGAACCACGCCTGCAACTTTTCCGGCAGCATCGCGGATGGGGGCGGCGCTGTCGTCGATCGGAATTTTTCGGCCGTCTTTCGCGATGAGATTGGTGTCGTTGGCGAGGCTCACGATTCTGCCTTCGCGTAACGCCCCGGTTACGGGACTTTCCACGATTGCGCCGGTTTCGTCATTGCTGATGACGAAGACCTGATCGAGAGGAACGCCCGTTGCTTCCTCCTGAGTCCAGCCGGTGAGGGACTCGGCCACTTCATTAAGGAAAGTGATTTTGGCGGCGGCGTCGGTGGCTATGACCGCATCTCCGACACTGGCCAGCGTCGTTTGCATCCAATCGCGGGCTTGTCGGGTTTCCTCTTCACTTTTTCCCAGCTCTTCAATGAGCTGTTGTCTTCGCCGGGTTCCCCGCTGAATGGTGGCGGTGGCCAGGAGGAGCAAAGCGAGGAGGGCGACTGCGCCGAGGGTGCTGACCAGGCCAATCTCATTACGGCGGTCGAGAATCTCTGCGGATTGCCGGGTAAAGCGCCGATCAGCGACCGATTCCATCTCAGCGCAAATCCTGCGAATCTGATCCATGGTGGCCTTGCCTTTACCACTCATCACAATGGGCAGAGCTCCATTGGCGCCTTTTGACCGGCGGAGCTCGATGGTCTGCAGCAGTTCGCCCAGTTTGTCCTGCACCAATGGTTTGATCGCTTCGACCCGCCGGGCCTGATCCGGGCTGGGGGCGGTGGCAGTGGTTAATTCGCTTAGCTCCTTCGGGATACGGGAAAGAGCTTCGTTATAGGGTTCAAGGTAACTTTCCTCGCCGGTCACCAGAAACCCGCGTTGACCTGTTTCGGCATCCTTAAGGGTGGAAAGAAGCGTGTTCGACGCCCGCATAATCCGGCGGGTGATGTCCTGCTGCTCGTTGGCGCGGTGGAATTGCACCCAATTGGCATAGGTCGTCATGCAAATGAACAGAACGAGACCGATGGCAAAGATGAGCGTTAGCAACTCACGACCTTGCGGAATTGTTCTGCGGGCGGTGTACTGTTTCATGGCATGGTTTATCCCCATGGTAGATGACGCGACCGAAGTCGCATGCCCACGGGCGCTTCCATGTTTTTCAGGATACAATGGCGCACATATGAAATTGATTTTTCAGGCCTTCACGGTCGCGCTGGCCGTCTCCGCAGCCGGAAACAGCCAGACTGCGTCGGAATTCGATGCCGTGGCCATAAAAGCCGCTGCGCCGCGCACCGGCCATTTCCCCTCTCCTGCCTCCAGCCGGGGCGGCCCGGGTACAACCGATCCCACCCTTTTCCGGTGCACAAACTGCAACCTTTCATTCCTGATCTCCCGGGCGTTCGGGCTCCAGCGATACCAGTTCCCCGGCCAGTTGGCGTTGCCCGATACTGCCTTTGACATTTCGGCGAGGGTCGCGGATGGAGCCACCCCGGAAGAATTTACAGCGATGCTGCGCAATCTGCTCAAAGACCGGTTCAGTCTGGCGTATCACTACGAAAAGAAACAAGTGCAGGGGTTCGAGCTGGTAGTTGCAAAGAATGGCCCTATGCTCAAGGATGCCGGAGCCCCCGGTGCTCATCAGGATGGAGCGGGGGGAGATTGGCACAGCGGCGCTCGTGAGCTGACACGTCCCGGACTAATGGTCTTTGGCGGACAAGGCAAGTACCGGGGAGAGGGCCAAACCACCACAGATCTCGCGCGGATGCTTTCCGATCAACTCGCCAGACCTGTGGATGACCATACAGGCCTGCAGGGCAAATATGATATTTCCCTGAGTTGGTCCGATGACGGCTCGCACGCAGCGACTCACCCGGCGGGTGGCGCGGATTGGGGAGGGCACGGAGACCATGGCGGTGCACCACAGGGAGGCACGGGATTGACGTCCGATAACCCCTCAGGCCCCACGCTGGTGGGGGCGGTGCGCGCACAACTGGGGCTTCAACTCGAACCAATGAAGGCTACGGCCAATGTTTTCATTGTCGACAAGATCAATAGCGTCGCAACCCCGAATTAGTGCAAACGCCCGCCGGCGATGAGCAGGATGTAGAGGTTCCACACCACCAGCGCGGCGTACCAGTAGTTGGCCCACATCACCAGACGGGAACGACCGATGCCGATGCACAGGGCGGCGATGGCCAGGGCTATGCCCTTGGATGCGGCCACGCCCATGACAGGGCCTACCGCGAGAATGAGTTTGGCAATGAAAGGACTGGCCTCACCGGCACCCAGACGGAAGCCGACGAGAGTGGTGAGGAAGTCGAGTAATTGCAGGTAGACGAAGATTAGAACCGGGGTCATTGTATTAAACCTTCAAGCCGAGATCGGCCATTAGTATGAATGCTGTGACACCCACCGCCATCAGCGCTCCATGGGGGAGACGCATGCCTTTGGTGGAGGTCACATCCAGCTCATCGCTCGATTGATAAGGAGCTTTGAGTCGTAAAAGATCGCGCATAATCCATGCGACATTGAAGAAGGTGTGACGGAGACGACCGCGGAACAACACATATATGATTGCAATTAAACCACCCAGCACCGCGGTGAGCAGAAACACCCAAAAACAATTACCAGGACCGGTGATGGCGCCGACCGCAGCCAGCAGTTTGACGTCACCGGCGCCCCTGGCGCGTAACAGATAAAGAGGGAAATAAAGGGCGAAACCCAAACCGAGCCCGGCCGCAGCGCGACCGAGCCCGGGCAAACCCATAGAAGAGCCGTTCCAGGCGAACCCGGCGACGATTCCAGCCAGAACCAGCCAGTTCGGAATCCGCCGGAAGCGGATATCGAAGATGGCAGCCAGCAGAATCAGGATCCCCAGTAAGATCTGACCGTTGATGGCGAGTTCAGGCTGCGAAGGCATGTTGTTTCTGAGATGAGTATAGCCCGGTTCTAACTTACGGGAGTATCAAATCTTGCAGTGTTAACTGAAGTTAGCGCCCGGTACGCTAACTTCCGGCACTTTACTAAAGTTAGTATTCCGTGCCCGGCGATAGACCAGCCAGGCGGAGAGAATGACGGCCCCGGTGCCGCCAAACAGTTTGGCTTCAAAGAGCCAGACACGGGTAATGTCGGGCGTGGGGACTACGGCGCACACAATGGCGATCACGGTGACGATGGAACCAGAGACGGCGCTCAGGCGTCGGCCGGCTTTCCATGAACTGCCGAAGATATACAGGAAAGGCAGGAAGCCGGCGATCACCATGAGAGAAATCAGCGTATCGTAGGCGGCGCGCAGGGAATCACCCAACTGCATCACCACAAGGAGAACGGAAGCCACCAGGCCGAAGACGGTGATGGAAATGTGGGGCGTGGCCCATTTTGGGTGTACCCGGGCGAAGGCGGCGGGCAGAAGGCGGTCCACGCCGGCCGCGAGGGGCATGCGGGAGACGGAAGATCCCAAGCCGCCAAATTGTCCAATGGCACCGCAAAGGACGAGGATGGCGAAGACCGGGGTGAGCCAGGGTGCGCCCAACATTTGGCCGGCAGCTTCGCCCAACTGGGAGATCCCGTTTACTTCACTGATTTTTTCGGCGGGCAGAATGACAAGGGCGGAGGCCGTAGCGACGATGTAGAAGACCACCGCAAAAGGGGTAGCCAGCCAGGCCGAGCGGCGGATATTGCGGCCGGGGTCGCGGATCTCCCCGCCCATTACGCCGACGAGTTCCATGCCGGTGAGAGCGTAGGCGATGGAAGACCAGAAGTTGATGGTATTCCAGTTGAACTCCGGCATAAGGTGAAATTGGGTGGCACTGCCGTGTTTGAGCCAGATTTTCCATGCCGTCACGGCCAGCAGGATTCCCAGAATCCAGGAGGCGATGGCACCGATATTTTCCGTCCATTTGCCAATGCGTACGCCGATGATATTGGTGCCGAGCGCGATCCAGATGGCTACCAGAGAGGCAGTGATGAGGTAACCGCGATCACTGGCCAGATGGGCGAATTCCGGGCCCAGCATCCAGGCGGCAGCGCTGCTGTAGAACATGGCGGCGGGCGGGAACCAGATGGCAATTGCGACCCAATACACCCAAAAGCACAGAAAGCCGTGCCATTCGCCGAAATCGGCGCGCGCCCAGACATACATACCGCCGGCATGGGGGTGGCGGACGGTGAGTTCCGCTACCGCGATAGAGAGCGGAATCATGAACAGCAGTGCGCCCAGAAGCCAGAGCGCGAGTGAGCCGGAACCGGCGTGGGCGGCGGGTGCGATCCAGCGCGCGCCTACGATACAAGCGATGGCGAAGAGCGTGATGTCACGCAAGCCGAATTCACGCCGCAGACCGGTATCAGCGAGACCGGTAGTGGAAGCGTCGCTCACACGGTGGGGGGGAAACGGGCGTCGCTCATGACGGCGCGGATTTGGGTTTGGTGTCGTTCTTCGTGCGCGCTCATGAGGTCGAGTAGTTGAGCCGCGGTGTTGGTGCCAAGAATGGGGTGTTCGGCGCGCATGCGGGGGAAGTTGGGCGGCAGGTCGCCCAGCAGCAGTTGCTCGGTTTTGGCGAGGGTCTGTTCCAGATCGCTGCGCAATTGCTCCACAGTGCGGCCGGGGCGCGGGGTGGATTGGGTGGGGTTGCCGGAGGGCAGAAAGGGAACCCGCAGCAGGGTTTCGCGGACGGCGTGGGGCATCAGCGTGCTGAACAGGCTGAACACGGGGGCCACGTAAGGCATCAGGGCGCGAGGCAAGGGACCCACGGTGGGATTCATTTCGCGAATGCTGATGTGCACGGTGGATTCATCGCCCGAGCGCGCGTTTTCAATCATCCGTTCAAACACCGGATGATAGAGACCATCGGAGAGAACCAGATGATCCACATTCTGGCTGATGGACCATTTACCGGAAGCGGCGGAAAACTCCAACTGCTGTGGGGAGAGACTGCCCACCAGTTGCAGAGTTGCCTGGCGAACCAGGCGGACGCGGTCGAGTGATGCACCCAGCGTGCTGGTGCCCATGGCGCTGCGCACGAAGCGCGAGACGGTTTCATCCACTATCTTGACGACGTCGGTCATAAAGGCTCCTGATTGCTTTTGTAAGCGAGGGATTGCAGTTCTCCCATAGTGCGGTAAGTGTAGACGCCGGCGATCTTGTGATTGGCTTCAAGGCCGGGGTAGATACCCCGCAGCGCCTCACTCACCGGTGCCACTACCATTTCATTCCAGAGTGCTGCGTCGCCCGAGCCGCGCATGGGTTCCACGTAGGGGCGCAGATATTTTTCGTCATCGGGTGCCATACTGCGCCAGGCGAGCAGAGCGGAAACCAGTCCGTTGATGAAGGCCGGACGCACGCCGCGCTGGGCACAAACCGTCATCATCTCACGCACTACGGCGGGCTGTGGCAAGTTGACCATGGTGACGGCCCAGGTGAGACCGGCCACGGCATTCAGGCGGTCTTCGCCGGATTGCGGCTCGGAAAGAGCGCTCTCCAGGGCGCGGGAGTGCGACGCGGCGAAGGGCATGAAGTTGGAGGGGACGAAATAAAGCGCGCGTCCCACGCCGTGCCAGTAGAGACGCTGGAGTGAAGTTCCGAGAGATGCCATGGCGTCGCCGATGGGGTTCAGCAGACTGGGGTACATGGTTCGGGCCACGACGCCAATGGGTTCGATGCTGGCATCGTCCCAACCGGGTCGGCAGTTCACGCGGCACATGTCGACAAAGCGGGCGACGGCGTCTTTGATACTGGCAGGATTCGGGTTGCTGCCGAGGGCGCCGAGGGCGCGTCCCGCGAAAGCCATGCCAAGGCCGGCATGCAGAGAGATCATGGTGCGGAGCGGGAGACCCAAACCGACTCCGGCGGAGAGAGTGTTTTCCAGGCGGCGTGCGCCCGAAGTCCCATAGTGGTGGGCCACGCCTTCGAGAATCCAGATGGCGCGGAAAGTTTCTTTCGCCAGCGCGAGGCGAACGGGAGAGTAAAGAGACCAGACCGGATCGTCGGGCAGGTTCAATTCACGGTCGGCGTATTCGAAGAGGCGGAAGGCTTCGAGCTTATTGTTGAGTTCGTCGAATTCGCGGAAAATTCCGACGCCGGGCAACATCAGGCCCATGAAACGGGCTGGCCCCTGCATCAACTCAATCGCGTTGCGGAAGGCCTCTCTGGCACTCAAGGATTCCAGCTTAGCAGGCGGGGGCGAAATCGCGCGGCCGGGGCGATGGTGTGCGCAGAAGACCCGACTGAAGTCGCGTGCCCCGACGGCTTCGTCTTCGTGACGTGGCACGATGCAATGAAACACGGAGGTTCAATGTCCCGACTGTCTGATCCAGGAAAGTGTCGCCGATGCAGTGGACAGAGCGGTGGCCCTGTCCCGAGGTTTAGTTTTTTATGGCTGGGGGTATTGCCGTCGCGGTGGCATGTGGGATAACTGGAGCGCTCATCACAACTATCGGACCGCCAGTGCGGCTGCGTCGCGATTGCGCAGGCGCGGGGTTCGCGGCAGACCAGCAGTTTGGTCAGCGACTGCATCTCACTGCGGCTTCACAACCCGCCTGATCTTCACCCTCTGAATTGTCACCGGATGCAGCGGCTTATCCCCGGCTAGCGCGCCGTTGTTAATCTCATCCACCACCTTCTGCCCGGAAATGATCTGGCCGAAGATGGTGTACTTATTGTCCCAGCGGTTCACCGAACCAACCGTAATGAAGAACTGGCACCCGCCGGAATCAGGCTCCCCGGTATTGGCAATGGCCAGCTTCCCCGCCCTGTCAAAGCGCAGTCCGGGAAGAAACTCATCCTGCAGTTTCGTGCCGCAGTTGTGCGCACCGGTGCCAGTGGGATCTCCCGCCTGAATCATCTCGCCGTTGATCACGCGGTGAAACGTCAGGCCATCGTATAACGGTCGCTTCACCATGGCTTTGGTTTGGGGATCGTACCAGGCCCGCGCACCCTGTGCCAGACCAATGAAAACCGACACAGATTTCGGCGTGTACTTCTCGAACAGCTCGGCGGCGAACGCGCCCTTGTCGGTCTCGAAGAACGCATACAAACCCGGCTTCAGTTCCGGCGTCTGCGCCTGCACGAGCCAACATGAAAACGCCAGAGCGATACTGAGCTGCGACCTCACCGGTTCCGGATCAGCGACAGAAACTCGTCGCGCGTTTCCTTGTTCTCCCGGAACGCGCCCAGCATGGTGCTGGTGACAGTACTCGACTCCTGTTTCTGCACGCCGCGCATCATCATGCAGAAATGCCGCGCCTCCACAATTACGCCAACGCCCACCGGGTCCAGAAGGTCCTGCAGACAATGCGCAATCTCCTGCGTCATCCGTTCCTGAATCTGCAGACGGCGCGCAAAGACATCCACCAGCCGCGGCACCTTGCTCAGGCCGATCACCTTATTCCTCGCGATATACGCCACGTGCGCCTTGCCGAAGAAGGGCAGCATGTGGTGTTCGCACATGCTGTAAAATTCGATGTCCTTCACAATCACCATCTCGTCGTATTTCACGTCGAAGATGGCACCGTTGACGATTTCCGAAACATCGGCCGTGTACCCGCCGGTGAGAAACCGCAAAGCCTTTTCCACACGGGTGGGGGTGAGCAGCAGGCCGGCGCGTTTTGGATCTTCCCCCAGCGAGGTGATGAGAGATTCGATCAGAGGCGCGATAGGAAGTTTTTCAGAGTTCATGGCCAACCTCACAGATGTTGCGTTCGGTTTCGAGGATGCGAATCTTATCCAGAGCGGGAAACCCGGCAGGCCAGGCAGCGCGCAGCCGTGTCTCGATTTCCACGGCGAGGTTCTCGGTGGTTGGAATCACCGCCATTTCCCGATTGAGATCCCGATAGCGGAAAGGCTTGAGAAACTGCTCCTCCGCCAGCTGGTCGAGGCGCGCCAGATCCACCGCTCTTCCGGTCACCGCATCTACAGGACCCTTGACCACCACGACGACCTCGTAGTTGTGGCCGTGGCCAAGAGGGTTATTGCATTTGCCGTACATTGCCCGGTTTTCGGCGTCGGAAAGCTGCGTGGAGTGCAGCCTGTGGGCAGCCGGGAAAGTATACCTGCGCGCCACGCGAACGCTCATTCCGTTTCGCCCCGGTATTCGGCATAGAGTTCGCTGGTCTCGTGAACACGCACGGAAAACAGACGGCCAGGGGCCACGAGGCCTTCCATCCGGTTCCAAATGTCTATGGCGATATTCTCCACCGTGGGCACGGCTTCGGCGAAAGTGTCTACTTCGCGGTTTAGCAACCGGTGGTCATAGACGGAAAGTATGCGCTCTTCCATCACATCTTTCAGCTTCTTCAGATCGAGAATCATGCCGGTTACCGGATCCGGTTCGCCCTGAATGGCAACCTCTACGACGTAGTTGTGGCCGTGCCCCTGAGGGTTGGCGGCCAGCCCGTAGGTACGTTCATTCTCAGCATCGGAAAGCCGGGGCGAGCGGCAGATGTGCGAGGCGGCGAATTCAATCTTCTTGGATATGATCACGTGGAGTGCTTCAATAGAATTATAAGAACCGTATGAAGCTCGAACGAATTCTGCAAGCCGCCCTGGCCGTAATGCTCGCCGCGTTTGGCCTGGCGCTCTACACATCGTTGCACGAAACCATCGTCAACGCAGGCGATGACGCGCCCGAATTCTCCTTCAAGTCCGACGACGGCAAGCAGTACACTGCCCACGACTTCGGCGGCAAGCTGTTGCTGCTGAACTTCTGGGCCTCGTGGTGTGGCCCGTGTGTGCAGGAGATTCCGGCGCTCAACGAAATGGCCCGCACGCTGGCGCCGAAGGGCCTGGTAGTGCTGGGCGTCAGTGTGGATAAAGACGAGAAGGCGTACAAGGATTTCCTGCGACGCCTGCCGCTTGCCTACACCAGCGGGCGCGATCCGGAGCAGGTGATTAACCAGCGCTACGGAACCGTGCAGTTCCCGGAGAGCTACCTGATTGACAGCAAGGGCCGGGTGGTGGAAAAATTCGTCTCCATTCAAGCATGGGCGTCGCCGCAGATGATTAGCCACGTGGGGTCGCTGCTGTGATGAGGGCGATGTGAGCGAAGCAGCCTTCGAACGCCATACGCTTCCGCCTGCGGCTAAAAAGAAGATCGCGGCCATTGTGGGTACGAAGAACTGCCTCGATAAACCGGAAGATCTCACGCTTTACGAATACGACGGCAGCGTGGACAAAACGCGTCCCGACATGGTTGTCTTCCCGCGCACCACGGAAGAAGTGGCCGCTGTGGTGAAAGTTGCCGCCGAATACCAGGTTCCCCTGGTGGGACGTGGCGCGGGCACCGGGCTCTCCGGCGGGGCCATTCCGCGGGCCGGTGGTCTCACCATCGCCTTCAGCCGCATGAACAAAATTCTGGAGATCGACATCCCCAATGAACGCGCCGTGGTGCAGCCCGGCGTAGTGAATCTGGATATTTCCACAGCGGTTGCGCCCTTCGGTTATTTCTACGCGCCAGACCCCTCCAGCCAGCGCGCCTGCACCATCGGCGGCAATGTGTCGGAGAATTCCGGCGGGCCGCATACTCTGGCCTACGGCGTCACCACCAACCACGTAACCGGAATTGAATTTGTCACCCCCGCGGGCGACATTTTCTTCACTGGCGGCAAAGAGCCGGACTGCCCCGGTTTCGATGTACTCGGTCTGCTCACAGGCTCTGAGGGCACCATGGTGCTGGTCACCAAAGTGGTGGTCCGCCTGATGCGCAATCCGGAGCGGGTCAAGACCCTGCTGGCCGTCTATGACACGGTTGCCACCTGCGCCGATACCGTGGCCGAGATCACCGCGCGCGCCATCACACCTGTTGCCCTCGAGATGCTGGATGCCGAGATGTTGCGCATGGTGGAGGCGACTTGCCATGCCGGATACCCTCTTGATGCCGCGGCCGTTCTCCTCATCGAACTGGAAGGCCCGGTGGAACAGGTGGAAGAACAGACGCAGCAGATTCGTGAAGCCTGCGAACGGTTGGGCGCGCGCGAAGTTCGCGTAGCGAAAACCCAGGAAGAGCGCGACCTGCTGTGGAAGGGCCGCAAGAACGCCTTTGGCGCGGTAGGCCAGATGAGCCCGTCTTCTTATACCCAGGATGGCGTAGTGCCGCGCATGCAGGTGGCTCCCGCGCTGCGTTTCATTACTGAGGTAAGCGAGAGGTATGGCCTGCGCATCGCCAATGTTTTCCATGCCGGCGATGGCAACCTGCACCCCATCATTCTGTTCAACAACCGCATTCCGGGTGAACTGGAAAAAGTGAAAGCGGCAGGCGAGGAAATCCTGAATTTTTGTATCGATTGCGGCGGCTCCATAACCGGCGAGCACGGCGTGGGCATGGAAAAAAACGAGATCATGTCGCGGCTTTTTTCGAAGGATTCACTGGATTGCATGGCCCGCTTCAAAGCCATCTTCGACCCCGAAGGCCGCCTGAACCCGGGCAAAGTGCTGCCCACCGGACACGGGTGCATGGAGATTCGCCAGGCTCCGCTAAACCGTCGCGGCAGCATGGTCTGAATCGTATTCAGTTTTTCACTCGCCTGTAACCTTTCTGCAATTTTTCTTCGAGATCCTGAACGCGATGGTTCTCTCTCGGCGTTTATTCATCTCTCTTCTGCTCTGCAGCGCCTTCCTCACAGGCCAAACCGATACCGGTTCGCTCTCTGGCCGCATCCTCGATCCGTCTGGCGCGGGCGTACCACGGGCTTCCGTACACATCCGCAACCTGGCCACCACCGCACAGCGTGACGCGCAGACAGATTCCGAAGGTGACTACCAGATCAACCTGCTTGCGCCGGGCGTGTATGAAGTAACCGCCGAGGCACCCGGTTTCAAGCGTGCGGTGGAAAAACAACTCCGCGTGCAGGTGGCGCAGCCCGCACTGTTAAATTTCTCCCTGGAGATTGGTGCGGTCGGCGAATCCATCGAAGTCTCGGGTACTGCCAGCCTGCTGAATACCGAAAGCAGCGCGCAGGGCGCGGTAATCTCCGAAGAAAAGATCAGCTCGCTGCCGCTTAACGGGCGGCAGTTCATCGATCTGGCGCTACTGGTGCCGGGCACCAACGCCGGGGGGCGCAGTGTGCAGCAGAATTCGGTGCGCCTCAACCAGACGGGTGGTTTCAGCGCTTCCGGCGGACGCACCAACAACAACCTCTTTCTGTTCGACGGCGCCATCAACACAGACCCCGATTACAATGCGCTGAGCTACGTGCCGATCGTGGACAGCCTGGCCGAATTCCAGGTGCAGACGTCACAGTTTTCCGCGCAGTACGGGCGGGCTTCGGGCGCACAGATCAACGTGGTTTCGAAATCCGGGGCCAATGCGTTCCACGGGTCAATCTGGGAATTCCTGCGCAACCAGAAAATGGATGCGCGTCCGTTTAACTCCATAACCCCCACGCTGCCGAAAAATCAGCGCAACCAGTACGGTGGTACCGCCGGTGGGCGAATTGTGCCCAATAAGATTTTCTTCTTCGCCGCCGTGGAACAACTAAAACTGCGCCAGGCGGGCGTGGGGATCACCACGGTAGTGGTGCCAACGGCCAGAGAACGCGCGGGTGATTTTTCCGCCACAACGCCCGCCGTTTTTGATCCGGACACGCTCACGGGCGGGGTGCGTATTCCTTTTCCGGCGGGGACGATTCCAGCTTCGCGGCAGAACCCTGCCACCCGGGCCGCGATACTGGCGATACCTCTTCCCAACGTGGGTGCCAATGGTTTTGTCAATGGCACGGCAGTGTTGCAGCAGAACATTACCAATGGCTCCGGCCGCACAGACTGGCTGGCGACGCGCCGCACCAACGTCTTCGGGCGCTATTCCACATCGGACGAAAGCAGCGTGATTCCCGATGTGGTTCCCGACCGGGAACGACGGGGCGCAGTGCGTCCACAGAATTTCGCGCTGGGTGTGACCACGGTACTAAGCGCGAACATGGTGAATGAAATCCGCCTGGGACTCAACCGGCTGAAGTTTGAGGACGGCCTGCCGGAGCCACTCTTCGATGTAGCGGGGGCGCAGCGCGTGATACCCCGGTTCCGGCCCGGCGGTTACCCGGTGATGGGCGGCGCGGGCGCGTTTACCGGCACCACGGGCGGCGGGACCGTCATCACCCGCAATACCGCTTATCAGCTCTACGACAACCTAAACTGGACTAAAGGGCGCATCACGTGGAAATTCGGCGCAGAGATTCTGCGTTTGAACTACGTCCGCAGTGAAGCCGCTGCGCCTCAGGGCGACTTCCAGTTTCTTGCCGGGTACACCAGTCGCACCGCCGCCAACGACGGCACCGGCAGTTCCCTGGCCACCATGCTGCTGGGCCTGCCCAACCAGGGGAACCGGCAGATCACGCCAACCCGGATTGACGGCGAGCAGTACGTAGGCTCGTTTTACACCCAGAGCGACCTCCGGATTTCCCGCCGTCTGACCCTCAATCTGGGCGTGCGGTACGAGATTGCGCCGCCTCCGTACGACACCCGCCATCAGATTTCCAGCATCGACTACAGCAAGGTTCCGTGGGCCGCGACGATTCTGGCCACAGGCCCGCTGGCCACCTGGAAACCTACACTGTTCACCTGCGGCCTGGGCGGCTACCCGGAAGGCTGCGCGTACACCGATAAAAACAACTGGTCGCCACGGCTGGGCCTTGTGTTCAATCCGCTGCCGAAGACGGTGGTCCGCGCCGGAGCGGGCGTTTTCTACTCGTTGACTGATTTCAACGGCTTCCTGCAATTGGCCCGCGGCCTGCCCACCAACATCTCCCAGAACCTGAGCGCCGCTTCCAGCTTTGTGCCCACCTACCGCAATTTCGATATTTTCGGCTCTTCCACAGATGTGGGCGCCATTGCGCTTTCGCAGGCCGGTCTGGACCTGCACCAGCGCACCAGCTATTCCCCGCAGATCTCGTTCTCTGTGCAGCAGGAAGTGGCGAAAAACACCATCTTCGAAGCGACGTATCTCGCGACGTTTGGCATAAAGCTGCAGCAAAACGTACAGCCCAACAATGCCCGGCCCGGGTCTGCGGCAGTGGACCCGCGGCGGCCCTACGCGGGCCTGGTTTTCGACGCGGGCATGGTATTCCCCTACTACATCCGGCCGCTTTCGAATTCGGTGCCGGTGACGCAGGTCAATCTGTACGCACAGTCGGCGCAGTCGAACTATCATGCGCTGCTGACCCGTCTCGAGCGACGATTCAGCGCCGGTTTCTCGCTGCTCAGTTCCTACACGTGGTCGAAATCGATCACCAATGCGCCGCAGTACCGCAATGCCGGAGGTGCCAGTGGCAGCGAGAATTCGCCCCCGCAGGATTCCTATAATTTGCGGGCAGAACGCGGTCTGGCTTCCTTCGACCTGCGCCACCGGCTGGTGAACACAGTGGTGTGGGATCTTCCGTTTGGCGCAGGCAATCTGCTGCTGGGTGGCTGGCAGATCTCCGCCATCACCCAGGCACAGAGTGGCTTCCCGTTCACCATCAATGTGAATGGCGATACTGCCGGTATTGGCGGCGGCACGGGCGGCATTCTCGTGCGTGCCAATGCGGTTCCCGGCACAACCTACCAACTCGATTCCGGCCAGCGCAGCACGGCGCGCTGGTTCAATACCGCGGCGTTCTCCACACCGGCGTCATTCACCTTCGGCAACCTGGGCCGCAATACCGTGGTGGGCCCCGGTTTGTTCAACGTGGATACCAGCGTGGCGCGCACTTTCCGGTTCCGCGAACGGTATAAGCTCACCGTGCGCGGGGAATTGTTCAACGTGTTCAATCACTCCAACTACCGGCTGGTGGGGCGGCTCATCAATGTGCCCGATACATTCGGGAAAGTGCAGAGCCAGTTCGATCCCCGGCAGATTCAACTGGCGGCGCGGCTGAACTTCTGACGTTGCGCCACGCTGGAGCAAAAGGAGTCGACTGAAGATGCGTGCCCGGCGGATTCAGACAATTTCTTCCAGGCGGATCAAACCACGCCGCAGCGCAATCATGGCCGCGCCGGTGCGGTCATCCACATCGAGCTTGCTGGTGATGCTCTTCAGGTAGCCTTTGACGGTTTGTTCAGTCAGGCCGAGCCTGTCGCCGGCTTCACGGTTGGTCAGGCCATTGGCGATGAGCCGCAGTACATCCAGTTCGCGCGCCGTGAGCGGGTCGAAACGAAGGCGTTCGTCGAGCTTGGCCTCCAGTGCCACGGGTAACGTGCGCAGGCCCGCATGGGTGTTGCGAATGGCCTGGGTTAATTCGCGGGCGTCGGCTTCTTTCAGCACGTAGCCCAGCGCTCCGGCTGCCAGTGCGCGATAGACATCCTCGTCGCCCACCAAAGACGTGAGGATGAGAATGTGGCATTGCGGGAACTCGCGCCGCAGCGCCGCCGTAGTCTTCCAGCCGTTCATGCCAGGCATACTGAGGTCCATCGTGACCACATCGGGCCGCAGATCGCGGTACATGGTGATGGCGGTTTCGCCATTGGAGGCCTCGCCTGCCACCCGCATGTCAGGCTGCAGGTTGAGGATGGCGGCAAGGCCGGCGCGAACCACCTTGTGGTCATCCACCAGCAGGACCGAGATCATGGGCGCGCAAACTCAAGAGGAGTAATTGAAGCGCAGATTTCGGTTCCCTTACCGGACTGACTGGCGATCTCGACCGAACCGCCCGCCAGCGCCATGCGTTCGCGCATACCCAACAGGCCAAGGCCACGGGTGACGGCGGCGAGATCGAAACCGACGCCATTATCGCGAATGCGAAGCATCAATTGACCGCCTTCTTCGGTGAATTGCACGCGCAGGTCAGTGGCGCCGGCGTGCTTTCGGGCATTCGTCACCGCTTCTTCCGCGATGCGGGCCAGGTGCCAGCCTGCTTCCGCCGGCACCAGTTGCGCCAGGCTTTCCTCAATATGGATCGAGATTTTTGGACCGGAAAGGTGATCGCTCCCCAGCGACCGCAGACGCGTCACCAGATGGTTGCGCACCGGTGGAGTGCGCAGTTCCCGCAGGGCATTGCGGGCGTCCTGAATGCCGGCACGGGATACCGCACTGGCGGCGTCCAGCAGGTCGCGGGCCTTCTGCGGATCTGCATGCATGCAAGTACGCACCGCTTCCAGGTGCAGAGAGATGCCGGAAAAACTCTGGCTGAGAGTATCGTGCAATTCGCGTGCGATGCGCGTGCGCTCAGCCAGTACGGCATCGAAACGCCGGGCCGCCAGTTGAAGGTTTTCGCTCACGAGGCCAATCTGGGTTGCCAGAGTCTCCAGCAGCTCACGTTCGGCTGGAGTATACGGCTCTTCAGATTTTCTGCATCCCATCAGCAACTGGCCGGCATACTGTCCGCCGGGGCTGCATATGGGTAGTGCAAGTCCGCCCTCGGCGGCGGCCACGGGCGATCCGGTCACAATTTGCACGGGGCTGGCCATGAAAATCGCCGCCAGCCTGACTTCCACCGTATTGACGATATCTTCGTACGACGACAGCCGTCCGATGGTGGCAAACAGGCTGCGGACCGAAGTCTCGCGGTCGGCGACCTCGCGAAAGAACCATCGATCCACCGCTGCCAGAACAGGCCCGCGAAACTCCAGCAGGGCGATGGCCGCGATTACCACCGCAATACCGCCCAGGTTAATCACCGAACCGATGGGTGCCTGCGGGTTGCTGGCGGCCCGATAGAGAATCAGCGGCAGAGGCAGAATGGTGATCAGGCGCAGGAACTCACGCGCCAGCAGGTATCGCAAGCCGCGGCGGATTACAACGCGAATATCCAGCACGCGATGCCGCACCACAGCATAGTAGAAAAACCAGGGGATGATCAGGGGCGCGCAATTCCCCAGCATGAGTGCCCGGTTGGCGGCGTCGGGCAGGCCCGCTTGCACAAGGCGGATCTGCCACAAGCCGGCGATTATGGTAAGTCCGGCACCCACAACCACCGCCCCGGTCACGATCCCAATACGTCGGCGACTGTCGGCGGTGTCGGCAGCCCGGTAGTTTCTCACCAGAACACCGGGCAGTGCCGCCAGCAGTACCAGTTGGCTCGTGATGTAAAACGAATTCGTCCAGGCCGTCCACCACCGCGGATAGAACAGGAGGAACTCCGGATGCAGGCGGAAGCCCTGCAGAGCGGGGCTCACGATATCGGCACTCAGCCAATGGGTTAGAAAGACGACCAGCAGAAGAAGTCGAACCGCCTTCCAGCCGCGGCTCTCCGCGGCCGGCGCCGCAAAATCAGCCACAAACCACCACCCGGCAAGAATGTCCAGACTCCCGATGGCACCAAGAACAGGGAACGCGAAACCGGTATACCAGCCCTGAACCTGCAGCACGAGGAGTGCAAGATAGAGGTACATTATCGCCGTCAGCGTGCAGGCCAGCCAGCCGAGGCGCGCGGTTCGCAAGCCCGGGCGCTGCCATCCCATCAGGATGCCGATGACCAGAAAAGTGACACTGCCCAGCAGATCCAGGCACAGGAAAGCAACGACGGAGCGGTCGGACACCACGTCGGCGCGCAGGGTGACGCGGTGTTCGGTCCCGTGCCGCAAAAACGTTACCAGGTAGGGCTTGCCGGCCGGGTAGGTGAGAACGGCGTCCGTGGGTGTGTACTGGCCTGCGAAACCACTCTGGCCGTCAATGGAAAGAATCCGGTCGCCTGGCTGGAGAAGGCCGTCCGCAGGTCCGCCCCGCATGACGGACTGCACCACGGGCGCCACAGGGGACCTGGAAGACCATCCCCGCTCGCGGCGCGCGGTACCCATTTCCAGCAGCATTGGAACCACGACAACCAGCGCCACCAGCCAGAGCAGGGCACCCGCGATGACCAGTTTTCGTATGTACCGGGCTGAGAGCATTTAAATTCACCCCCCGAAAGAGGGGTGCTGAAGCAAGAAGGATCGCACATATTGATGAAGGAGAGGTGCTGATCATGTTCCGTGCCTGTGGAAAAATGACAAAAAAACAAAGTTTGACCATCGCAGTGTTGCTTCTTACCGGAGCGTCCGCCAGTCTCAAGGCCAATGCTATTTATACGACCAGTCTGGGCGGGACCACGTTGTATGAGCTCAACGGTTCCACAGGTGCGGCGGTCCGTTCCGTCACCGTTCAGGCTGGTGGCTTGTACGGGATCGCCTGGTACGGAGGCGTGCTCTATGGTTCGGTGTTTACCCCGGGAACCGGCAATGGGCGATTGATCACGATTAATGCAACCGACGGGACAACCGCCGTGGTGGGCGACAACGGTCTCACGCCTGGCCAATTGTCGTTCGATTCTGCCGGGCAAGGCTATGTGTTCAATTCGAATTATGGAGTACAATCCTTCGACCGCAATAGTGGCATCCTTGGCGGAGGGTACGCCTGTAAACCGGGCTCCTACAGCTTCACGGTGGGAGCGGATGGCCTCGGGTGGTTCTCGGACAGTGCCGGGGGTGTGAATGAGCAGGCTTTGGTTCAGGGAACGGGCTGCGGCTCCTTCGGCTCCTCCGGCTCCTTCGGCTCCTCCGGCTCCTCCGGCTCTTCCGGCTCCGCCTCTGGCTCCTCTGGCTCTTCCGGCTCCTCTGGCTCCTCGGGCTCCGCCTCCGGTTCCTCTTCAGGGGGCGTCACGCCAGGTTATTTTGATTCCATGGCGCTGGACGGCAACCGAGTTTTGGCCTCGTTCTTCGATTTCTCAACCTCCACTCTGGTCTCCTACAGCAGCACGTCCCAGGCGAGCAGGGTTGGAGGCTCGTTCCCGATCACGACGTTGGGCGCGCTGCCCGCAGGGTCGGGTTCAGCGCTGCTGGCGGTGAACTCGAGCGTCGATTTCGCGCCGGAACCTTCTTCGTTACCGCTGATGTTGGCGGGGATGGGCATGTGGGGCGCCGGCTGGTATGGTCTTCGGCTGCTGCGCCGCCGCGCCAGCTGAGCTAAGCTGGCAAAATGCTTCCAAGGCAGCGGCTATGGCTGGGTCTGGTGACGGCGTTTGGACACTGGGCGCTGTTGGTAGCCATTCAGGTTGGCAGCTTCTGCGCCTACCTGGTGCCCGCGGGCACACCCACCGAAGATACTATTTCTTATCTGAGTGCGATCCCGTTCATTCAGGGGCAGGCGATTCTGGTGGCGGCGGCACTGGGTGCACTGGCGTGGCTGGTGTCGGCGCGCCGTGCCACACGGTGGTTGATTCTGCCGGTGCAGCTGGCCATCACCGTGTTTGTTCTGGCCGATCAGCTCTTCTACAAGATCTTCTTCGATCACCTGCGGCCGTCGCTCTTTGAAATCGGGCGGACGGTGAATGTGGCCGTGGCGCTGAGTTCCATCTCCACAGAGACGGACGTAGTGTTTTACAGCGCAGCTCTGGTTGCACTGACAGGTGAAGCATGGCTGGTTTGGACGCTGGTTCGGCTGCCGCAATCGAAACCCAGTCTGCTCCCGCTGGTGGCGGCCAGCATTCTGTTGCTCTCCAGCTGGCCTGCGTTGAGTTCCACGCGATACTTCCATCTGAATGAGCATCCGGTTGTGGTTGCCGCACTCGACTGGAAAACGGGGAGCCTGCTGCGCTCGATGCAGGGGCGCAGTCATGGCATTGGGCCGACGGCACTGCCGCAGGGCACTTCCGACAACGACCCAAAGCTAAGTGCCCTGGCGAGGGTGAGCGCCGCAACCGCCGGGCATCCCAATGTGGTGATGGTGGTGATGGAGTCTGTGGGCGCATTGAATCTGCTGGGGGACGACGGGTCTCCGGTGGCGCTCTACGCCCCGAATCTGGCGAAGCTGGCATGGCAGAGCGTCACCTTCCGTTCCATGTACGTTCCGTATCCCGCCACCACGCGGTCACTCGTATCGCTGCACACCGGTGGCCGCTTGATTACAGGCAGCGAACTGGCCGCACTGGAGCCACCCTACCAGGGGCCCATGCTGGGCCGCGCCCTGCAGAGCATGGGCTACACAACCGCGCTTTTTTCCAGCGAACGCCTGGACGTGGAAGATTGCGATATCTTTTTGAAGCAGGCAGGCTATGACAAATTCCAGGATTTCGAACAGGACGTTGCCGGGCACTTCAAAGAGAACGTGATTCATTCCTGGGGCGCAAAAGAAGAATACACAGTAGGGCTGATGGACCAGTGGCTGGAGGGAATCCGCAGAGCAGGTAAGCCGTTCTACCTGGAGTACATGACGGTTGCAACCCATCATCCGTACGGTACACCGGAAGGTTACCGGCCGCCCTATAGTGGCAAAGAGCCCTTATCGCAATACCGGAATTCAATCCACTATACGGACCGTGCGATCAGTTCCCTGTTGCAGTCGCTGGCGCGGAACGGATTGCTGGAAAATACGATTATCGTGGTGACGGGCGACCACGGCGAAGGCTTTGGCAGCGCGCATCCTCTAAACCTCGTACACAAGAATTTTCTGTTCGAGGAAAATGTGCGCGGCTTTCTGATGTTGTCAGACCCGCGCTGGAAGCTGACGGAACCAGTGCGCTCCGGCCGGTTAATTTCCAATGGCGATGTAATGCCGACGGTGCTCGCGCTGCTGGGAGCGCCGGAACCGACGGTGGCCGGCCGTGACGTGCTGGCAGAGAGTTTGCCAGGGCGCCCCGTCTTCTTTCATAAGCTGGCGCAGCCGGAGCAGTGGGGTTTGCGCGACGGCAAGTGGAAATTCATTGGCGATATTCGTACCGGCAAAGCGGAGTTGTACGACCTGGACACCGACCCGGGGGAACTGCGGAATCTGGCGGCTACGGAATCCGCGCGCGTTGCGGAATATGCCGCGCAATGTGAAGAATGGTTCGTCCGGTCCGATGCCGAATATATCGCGCGCGTGAAGAACTATCACCCACAGGGCGGACGCACATTGCAGCCGGATGATTATCGGCAGGCGGGGCCCAAACTACAAAGCGCGGGTTTCGACGGACCCGGTGGAACGTTCGTGGAAAGCAGCAACATCGCCGCCGGAATCAGGCCCGTAGTGTGGACCAGTTGGGTGAATGACGGCAAGCCGCGGCATGTGCGCTGGCAATGGACGTCGCCCTCGGGCGAGGAAAGCCGGACAGAGCTGGATTTGGAGAATGACTGGGTTAGCAGTTACACCAGGTATAGGGGAAGTCTGCCGATGGAACCGGGCACCTGGACAACGCGCCTTTTGGCAGATGGAAAGCCCGGCCTGGTCAGCCGGTTCAGGGTGTTGGGAGGGCCGTGAAAATGTCAGGGCGGTCGCTCGAATTCATCGGCGCGGCGGGGCCAACCAACGACAACCGGACCAGCGCAGCCAGTTGGGTGCTGAATCCGGTTTAGCATATGGCGACGGCGGGTCGTGGGCCATCCCGTAAAGCCATTAATATACGCAGAAATCATGGAGCCAGGCGATCGAGAATAAGACGCAGAGCCGCTTCTTCCTGACCGGTGCCGACGCCAAAGTCCTGAATTCGAACCCGCCAGACTTGCTCCGCAAGGGATAGAACAGCTTCGGCAAGTTCGTTACTCACGTGGGCGGGCTGCGGTTTTGCAACAACGTCCGATGCGCGTTTGAGCAGTTCACCGATCTGAACGGAATCCTTCAGCGGGTTCGATTCTGCCAATTGCTTCAGATCGGTCCGCGCGAGATCCAGAATCCTGACGCTTCGGTGATATTTTTCGAGCGAAGTCAGTTGTCGTGGCGTGGGATCGAGCGTTGTGAGTTGATCGAGCAACTGCAGGCGGGCTTGAATCGCCACGTCCTGACTGTGTAGTGCGGCCCGCAGGAAGGCGTTGCGGGCCGCGCGGTAGTGTCCGTTCTCGAGCTCTGCCTCACCCAGTCCGTTCAGCGAGCCGCCATCCGTTGAGTCGGTGTCTGTTAACGCCCGATAGACGGACGCCGCGCTCACGGGTGATCCGGCGAGTAGCAGTAAATGCGCCAGACGCTTGCGGGTCGCGATGTCGTTCCCTGGTTCGGCTTCAAGGGATATCAGTTCAGCCAACATCTCGTGCTTGTGCTTTTCCTCCGCAAGCAATTCAATCAATTCGAATCGAGCAGCTTTTCGCTGCTTCGCTGCATCCTCATGCCATACTCCATAGACCGCGCGGTGGAAGAAGGCTTCCGCCTCACTATAGCGACCTTTGCCGGCCAGCAGTCGGGCCTCCGCTAGATTTGCGGCGCCATCGACCGGCCGCCGGCCAAGCGCGTCCATGATCAGCGGTTCGGCGTCGTCCGGCATGCCAACGGCCACCAGCGCACTAGCCAGATGGAGTTCGTATTCGGAGTTCTGCCGCTCAATCGTATGAGCTCTTCGGAGAAATTCGAGAGCCTGTTCGTTCTTTTTTTGTTGCAGCAGGCTGGTACCGCGCCGGTATGCGGATGCCGCTTCATTCGCGAGCTCCCGTGTTTCAGTGCTTGCGAGGAACCGATCAACGGCCAGCAAGCCGCCTGCGATCAGCGCCAGCGCCAATGCGACTCGGAGATGCGGAACTGCCTTCATTCGCTCTCTGCCTCATGCTGCTCTTGGATTTGGTAGACCGAGAGAAGCCGGCGCAGCGTAACAATGCCGAGCAAATGGTGGATATTGGCCCGACTGACGACGGGCAATGCGTCCACCTTGTGTTCCCGCATTATCTCGAGTGTTTGATTGAGTGAGAGATCCGGATAGGCGGATGGATAAGTGGATCGGACCTCCGGAACGCCCTGCCGGTCTCTCGCCATTCCGTAAAGACGACCATCGTCCCCTACGGGCCACGAACTGCAGTTCGCCTTTTCGATTTGAGCTCTCAGCTGCTCAATGGCGACCAGACGCGGCAGCATGGGCGAATCCGTCAACATGAGGTCCGCTGCTTTCAGGCCGGAATTGCCTCCGCGCTCCGCCAGTGTGGGCAGATGGACACCCTCCTGATGGGCCAGTGCCTCATAGATCGGCTGCCTCTGCAGTTTCTGGGAAATGAAGAAGCTGATAAGATTCGAGATCATTAAGGGAACGATGATGGAGTAATCCCGCGTCATCTCGAAGATCATGATGACGGAAGTCAGTGGCGTACGGACGATCCCGGCGAATGCCGTTCCCATACCAACCAAAGCATAGGCGCCCGGGCTGGCGGTGCTGCCGGGAAACAGCGTGTGCGCAATGCTTCCCACGGATCCTCCCATCATCGCGCCAACAAACAGACTCGGGCCAAAGATGCCACCTGCATTCCCTGACGAATAACAGACAGGTGTAGCTACGATCTTCAGAACTCCCAGAAGAATTACGGTCTTCAGTGGAACGTCTCCGCCAAGGACCCGGTCTACGAAGTCATAGCCGACACCCAGGACTGCAGGCTGAAACCATCCGAGCAGGCCTACAGTTAGTCCACCGATCGCCGGTTGCAACCAAAGGGTCCACCTGGGCAGCCGGCGGAACCATACGCGCAGTCCCAGCAGGAGCTTGACGAAGCACACGGAACCGAGACCCCCGACAACGCCGAGGACAACATAAATTCCGAATTCCGCGGGGCTCACCAATTGATATGCCGGAACGTGGAAAAGTGGCTGATCGCCCAGGATGAGGTGCAGCACAATCCAGGAAGTAGCCGCGCTCAGAACAACTGAGCCCAGGACGGGAGCGTGCAGATCACCCAAAATCTCTTCCAGTGAAAACAACACCGCAGCAATCGGAGTGTTGAAGGCCGCGGCCAGGGCGGCCGAAGCGCCGGCTGGCACGAGCGCCCTCACATTTTCCGCGCTAAGACCGAAGCGTCGTCCGACTGCCGACGCAATGCCGGCACCAATCTGGACGGACGGCCCTTCGCGGCCCAACGCAATGCCGCTCGCTAGGGAAATTGAACAGCAAATCAGTTTTCCAAAGACTGTCCTCAGCGAGATATAGCCGTCGTCAAGAAACAGCGCGAACTTAGTTTGAGGTATACCGCTACCGCGCGCGCCCGGAAAGTAGCGCCACAGAAGATAACCGCTTACCAGAGCCCCCGCCAGCGGGACCAGCACTCTTCGCCAGGCTTCACTCTCAGGAGGGTACATCCGGGCGCTCAGCCGGCCCGTGACCAGCATAAATGCCACCACGGTGAGCCCAACGAGCACGCCGATCACCAGGCTAAGCGCGATCAGCAATTGATCTTCGCGATTCGCGAAGCCAGTCCAGTTCAGTTGTCGTCGTTCCGGTTCGGATTCGTCTGGCATTGTTCTATTATTGGCGGGTCCAAAAACGCCGCAGGTACACGACACATTGCCACTTTCTGCAGGGAGTTAACCGCGTCAGCATTCGTTCCCGGGAAACGGTGCAAAGCGGCGCGGCCATTCTTGGCACAGCGGAAGATTGCAGAACAATTCTCATGTCACTGTCTCAAATATAACGCCGCCTCGCGCCGCGTGGCATGACTATTAAAAGCGTTAGCAGTTAGCAGGATGCTGACAACGTAAATGAACCTGTAAAAATCTTTTTGCAACAACACCTGGGTATATACGCAAGGAACAGGTACCCGGCTGAACGCGATGTTCGGCTACCTCTCGGCGGAAGACCGGGTACCGCCGGTTCGCCCGTTGCGGGAGATCCGCAGCAGGGTCAACAAGGCGTTGCAACGGCTCCCGCCGGTCTTTGTGGATCAGGTGCAGTAAAATTTGCTGTTCCGCTCGTTTGTCGCCATCCACCGGGACGAAGAGATGTGGGTGCCAACCGTGTTCAGCAAGAACCGGGCCAGGTTTATGCAAGGCGGAACGGATCGACGGCGCCGAGCGGGTGACGATGGCTGCGGACAAGGTCTGTGACACACGGGATATGGTGGCGGAACCGCTCGGCATGAAGGCCAACCCGCATGTGGAATTTGCCAGCCACTCCGGTTTAGGAAGCATGAGTCTGCGGACAAGTGCGCCTGAACGAAAAACTAATGCGCATTTTATCTGACTATCTGGATCTTCCCGCGCCTCGCGCGGTAACACGATCTCGTTCTTTGAAGAGAGAGTCGCTTCCGGCATCGATTTACATTGCACAAGAAAGTAAAGTGCAGTTAGCGCCCTACCGGGCGCTCTTCACCGCTTCACAATTGCGTCCGCAGCCTTCTTTGCACTGCGCACGCAATCCGGAATACCGATGCCCTCAAACGCATTCCCGGCCAGGTAAAAACCCGGTACTACCGCCGCCCGTGCCGCAATTGCCGCCACTCGCGTCGTATGACCTACGGTGTATTGCGGCGTCGCGCCCGGCCAGCGGTGGCACAGCGCGAACGTCGCTTCACCCTGGATTGGTACCAGCCGCTTCAGATCCGCTTCCATAGCCTCGCGCGTAGCATCCGGTTCAGTAGAGAAGCAGCGGAAAACCGCCTTGTCATCCGGCACCCGCCCCGCCCATTTCGTCCCCAGCCATGTACAAGCCATCAGCGTGTTCCGTTCCGGCCTGGGTACCAGGAAACCAAACGCATCCAGCGGGCGGCCTACCTGACTCTTGTGATATCCAAATGTCCAAATCGAACTGCTGCCATAAGGAATTGAGCCCAGCAGTTCACTCAGCTTCCAGTCCAAAGGCCCCACCAGACCGGCCGCATGATTGGCACCACAAGCCATCACGATGCAGTCAAAACCCTGCCACGCGCCATCGGCATAGACATTCCACTGTGACCTTTCCGCCGGATCGCCCGGCGACACAGATTCCACCCGCGCCCGCACCAGTGTTGTCTGCGCAACCAGTACGTCGATCAGCGTCCCCATACCCCGCTTCAGGGTCTGAAAAACCGAGGTCCCGCTGGCCTTCGGCTTGTTGCGCAGAGTACCCACCACTACGCTGCCGAATTGCTGTTCGTACTCCACAAACCGGGGCAGCACACTGGGCGCGCTCAGGTGATCAGGCGATCCGCCATACACGCCGGCCAGCAAAGGCTCCGCCAGATAATCGACGGCTTCATTGCCAAAGTGATCGCGGACAAATTCTGAGACAGAGCGGTCTGGCATGGTCTGCGGACTGCGGAAAATCTCCGCGCCCATCCGCAGTTTGGTACCCCACGAAAATAACCGGGTTTTTACTACCGGCATAATCCTGGTGGGCACCACCATTTGCAGGCCTTCCGGCAGCACTTCAAACCTGCCGCGGCGGACAACGTAAGTGCGGCGGTGCGCGTCGTCAGAGCCGGTCAGCTGGTCGCTCAGACCCAGTTCATTCACCAGTTGCGCCGCCCATGGTTTGGCCGTAAGCCAGCTTTCCGGACCAGTTTCCAGCATGCAGTCTTCCACCATCAGGGTGCCAATGGAACCGCCGGGCGCAGGGTCGAAGACCACCGCCTCCACACCGGCGCGGTTCAGATACCAGGCGCAGGAGAGCCCGGTAATGCCGCCGCCGATAATCCCAACTCTCATGAGTGCCGGTTCAATCAGGGGCGGAAGTCGCGAACCATCTGCACCACAGCCTTCACGTTTTCCACCGGGGTTTCCGGCAGAATGCCATGGCCGAGGTTGAAAATGTGTCCAGGGCGCGTGCCGGTTCGGCGCAGCAGATCGTGCACCTTCTGCTTGAGTTCGGGCAGAGGCGCGAACAGTGCGACAGGGTCCAGATTGCCCTGAATTGCCGAGCGGTAAGAGATATCCATCCACGCTTCGTCAATATTGATGCGCCAGTCGCAGCCCATCACGTCGCCGCCAGCCGCATGCAGTTCACGGAAGTAGCCGGAAGCGCCGGTGCCGAAGTGAATTACCGGAACACCGGAGCTCTTGATGCGTTCGATCAGCGCGCGGGAGTAAGGCTGCGCATAACGCACGTAGTCGTCAGCCCCCAGAGCGCCCACCCAGCTGTCGAATACCTGAATGGCGCGCGCACCGGAAGCGACCTGCATGATGGCAAAAGGTGCCAGAACATCGACAATCTTGCCCATCAGGCGACGCCACAGGGTCTCATCGCCGTACATCATGCGCTTGGTGCGGATAAAGTTGCGCGATGCCCCGCCCTCAATCATGTAGCTGGCCAGAGTAAAAGGCGCAGAGCAAAAACCGATTACCGGAACACGGCCTGCCAGCGCCCGCACCGTCTGCTGAATGGCTTCGCCCACATAACCCAGATCGTCCGTATTGGAGGTGGACAGGGTATCTACATCCTCGCTGGAGATGATGGGGTTATCGATCACCGGCCCTTCCTTGACCGAATAGTGAAGCTTCAGACCCATCGGCTCCACCGGTAGCAAGAGGTCGGCGAAGATGATGGCGGCGTCCACGTCCAGCGCTTCCACGGGCTGCAACGTAACGGCGGCGGCAAGGTCGGGACGCTTACAGATTTCCAGCAGCGTGTGTTTGGCACGGATATCGCGGTACGATTTCATGTAGCGACCGGCCTGGCGCATAAACCAAACCGGACGTACGTCGGTTGGGCGGCGCCGGCAGGCATCCAGAAATCGGCTCGTCATGGGCGCAGCGCGCATACTCTCATCCACCTTGTTGAATTCCGGGCTTGTGGGGCTAAAGGCCCCGGAAACAGTATCTTGCGTCTCTGTTAGCAGCTTTCGACTGATGATTAACGGCGAAAAGCGGGCGCAAGAACAAAATTAACACAAATTGTTGGGAGCCTGCTTGGTTTTTGCGCGATCAGGCAATAACGTTCGATTTCGTACACTGGGATAGCGTAGGGTAAGTAGGTATGCTTCGAACCCTGTTGCTATGCTGCGCTGCCGTTGCAATCGCCCTGCAGGCGCAGCCGCCGAAGGAAGGCCGCCTGGACGTCAACGGAGCGTCAATTTTCTATCTGGATAGCGGTGGTTCGGGAGTACCCGTGGTGTTTCTGCACGCCACCACGGGCAGCGTGGAAACGTGGGAAAAGCAAATTCCCGCCATCACCGGTGCCGGGTATCGCTTCATCGCGTTTGACCGGCGCGGCTGGGGCAAGTCCACTACCGGCACAGCTCCGGATACCGCGGCGGGCGATCTGCTCGCGTTGCTGGACCATTTGAAGATTGAGCGCTGCCATCTGCTGTGCACAGCGGCGGGCGGTTTCGTTGCCTTCGACTTTGCCGTCTCTTACCCGCAACGGCTGCGAAGTTTGGTCATCGCCAGCAGCATTGGCGGACTGGAGGACAAAGAGTTGTCGGATCTCGGTCGCCGAATCCGCCCGCCGCAGTTCGATGCGCTACCGCCGGACGTGAGAGAGCTTGGCCCCGCTTTCCGCGCCGCCGACGCGGCCGGGACCGAACGCTGGTTACAGTTCGAGCAGCACAGCCGCCCTCAGGGACCGAAGGCGCCGGCACAACCGCTGAAGAGCCACCTCACCCTGGCGGCAATTGCGAAGATCACGTTGCCCACGCTGTTTCTTACCGGCGGTGCCGATCTCTACGCTCCGCCGCCCCTGCAACAGCTTTTCGCCGCGCGGGTGAAGAATTCAGAATCGGTGGTGCTGCCGGATGTCGGGCATTCCGGTTATTGGGAGCAGCCGGAGGCGTTCAACAAAGTGGTGCTGGCTTTTCTGCAACGGCATTAGCCTGACGCGCCCACCTGCCCCAGGCACAATTCCGCGCGCACCAGAGGGGTGACATACCCACCCACTTCGATGCCATCGGCGCCGCGGTGGCCGTGGATCTGAACATGCAGCAGACTGCGCCTTTTCATCTTCGTCCCCTGCTCGCTCACAAACCGTGCGCCGGGCGTGAGATTGTGCTGGATCATATAGGCTGCCAAAGGCCCCGTGGAACTGCCCGTGGCCGGGTCTTCCACAATTCCGTATTCCGGCGCGAACATGCGTGAATACGCCCCCTCCGGTACCGGTGCAAACACGAAAATGCAGACCGGTTCGGCCAGTGAGCCCTTCAATTCCGTGATGCCCGCCATGTCAGGCACCGCCCGGTCCACCGCTTCAGGGCTGCGCAGCGGGATGAAGATAGTGGGATTGCCCGCGGTGAGAAACTGCGGCGGGTAATCGAGCACGTCTCCCGGTGAAAGGCCCAGCACTCGCGCGCACAACGCCCGATCATAAACAGGTCCGTGCGCAATGCGAGGCGTGGTGAGCCAAATCAGAGGCCTGTCCCCCCTCTCCACACGCACCGCGACTGGTCCCACCAGTTCCTGCAGCACGAAGCATTCACTGTTGGGCGGCACCATGCCGTTTTGCAGCAGCACGTAGCTTGCGCCCACGGTGGGGTGCCCGGCAAATGCCATTTCACGCGTGGGGGTGAAGATGCGAAGTCGTGCATCGCACCCCGGCCGGGTGGCGGGAAGAATAAACACGGTCTCGGAAAGGTTCAATTCACGTGCAATACTCTGCATGGTCTGGTCGTCCAGACCGGTACCATCGGGGAACACTGCCAGCGCGTTGCCTTCCAGCGGATTGCGGGTGAAGACGTCTACCACCTGATAGGAATAAGTACCGGTGTTCACAGAATCTCTAATGCCGGAAATGGCGGATACCGGTGAACACCATGGCCACTCCAAGCTTATCCGCGGCCGCAATCACCTCGGCATCTTTGACTGACCCGCCGGGCTGAATAAAGGCCGTGGCACCGTGCTTCGCCGCCTGTTCGAGGCCGTCGGGGAAGGGGAAAAACGCATCGGAGGCAACCACCGTACCCTCCAGCGGGACGTGCGCCTTCATGGCCGCAATGTTCACGGAATCCACCCGGCTCATCTGGCCCGCGCCCACTGCCGCCGTCTGCCCGGGCCGGGCGTACACAATAGCGTTGGACTTCACGTGCTTCACCACTTTCCACGCGAATTCCAGGGCCATCCATTCTTGCGCCGTAGGCGGACGGCGCGTCTTTACCGTACAGGTGGCGCCATCAAAGCCGGGCAAGTCCGGTGTCTGCGCCAGATACCCGCCGGAGATACTCTTCACCACCATTGGTTCGACTTGCGCAGAAACCCGAACCAGCCGAAGGTTCTTCTTCGCCTGAAGAATTTCCAGCGCGGCGGCCGAATAGCCGGGGGCTGCAATCGCTTCCACAAATAACCGGGCGGCTTCGGTGGCGGCTTCGGCATCCACTTCCCGGTTGAACCCGATCACGCCGCCGAAGGCCGAAACCGGATCACACTCCAGTGCCTTCTGCCACGCCAGCGCCAGAGTGGCGTCTTCGGCGCAGCCCGCCGGATTGGTGTGCTTGATAATCACGCAGGCCGGGCGGGAAAACTCACACACCAGTTGCCATGCGGCATCCAGGTCCACCAGGTTGTTGTAAGAGAGTTCTTTGCCGTGCAACTGTTCGGCGCCTGCCACACCTGCCAGACCGGCCGCATACAACGCCGCCTGCTGATGCGGATTCTCTCCGTAACGCAGCGGGAAGCGGCGGGGCACACGGATATCCAGCACCGCGGGCAAAGCGTCGGCATCCGCCCCCGCGCCCACCTGCGCAAGCCGCGAAGCGATAGCCCGGTCGTAATCCGCGGTTACGCAGAAAGCCGCTTTCGCCAGACGCCATTTCGTCGCCCGCGAAAGTTCACCTGCGGCACGCAGTTCGTCCAGAACGGGCATGTAGTCGGCAGCCGAGGTCACAATCGCTACATCCTGCCAGTTCTTCGCCGCCGAGCGAATCATGGTGGGTCCGCCGATATCGATGTTCTCGATCAGCTCTTCCAACGGGGCATCGGCGCGCGCCGCCACTTTTTCAAACTGGTAAAGGTTCACCACCACCATATCGATGGGCGTGATGGAATGTTGGGCCAGCGCCGCCATATGCGCGGGGTTGGCGCGCACCGCCAGTATGGCTCCGGTGATGACGGGATGCATGGTCTTCACCCGGCCATCGAGCATTTCGGGAAAGCCGGAGACCTCGCTCACATCGCGCACCGGAATTCCGGCCTCACGAAGCAGGCGCGCCGTGCCGCCCGTGGAAATCAGTTCGGCTCCCAGTGCAGCCAGACCCCGGGCGAAATCGGCAAGGCCTGATTTATCGGTGACGCTCAGTAACACTCTCATGGTTGAAGACACAAGATTATCAAGCGGAGAGCGGCAGAGCGAATCGCGATCATCGAACACAAGAAAATCCCACTAATAGGGACGGAGGAGAACATAATGTGAACAAAACATTCTTTTTAGCCTCAGCCACTGCGCTGCTGGCGGGAGTCAGTACCGCTTCGGCGGGAATCATCTGGAACGGGGGAACCGGGGGCACTTCCTACGGTGCAACGCAGTATGTTTGCCCGGGCGCGCCTGGCCCATGTAGCGGCGCGCGGCAGTATATCGGAAATAACTTCACCGGCCTTGGAGATATCCTTTCGTCGCCTGGCGGTGGCTATCAGGTGGCCAATCCGGTTCTTGGCAACAACATAGCCAGCACCGGAATCGTCAATGCGCCGTATTTGTTCGGGTGGAATGGCGGGGTTAGCGGCGATGGCTCAGCATTCGGTTCGGGCAACACCCGCAACAACGGCACGTCTGTCGGCTTTGCGCTCACCGACAGCGCCCCTGGCGGTGGCACCGCATCGTACATGATCACTTCGATGATAAACACCTTCACCGTAACCGCCGGGGGCTTCGCCGGCAACATTGGCGACTACCTTTCCATTGCCGGAACCAACAATTTCGGAAATGACGCGTCAGTCGCCTCGCTGCGTGGCGGGTTCACCATCAATGGCGGCGGATTCATTGCCTTGCCCGATCTTATGCTGGCGCTGGGGGGAGGATGTAACAACCAGACGGCCGGCACTGCGGTGGCGTTCCGCAATGCCGCATGCGGGAACGGTGGCAACGGCGGCCGGTTCTCCGGTCTGGCCCTCGGTAACGGCGGCTTCCTCAATCTGTTGCAAGGCGCTGTTCTCAACGTTGTCACCACAATCACGGTCTACGCTGATCCTTCCAGCATCGATTCATTGGCGTCTGACGATCCGCTGTTCGCGAGTTTGCTGGCCCAGACTGGCAGCACTCTGCCTGACTTCTCGCTGGGAGACTCCGGCTCGCTTGCGCCCGCCCCGGAGCCGGGCACCTGGGCAATTCTCGGAGGAAGTCTGCTGGCCATGGGGATCGCGCTCCGTAAGCGCGCCTGATCCTGTTCTTCGTTCATACAAAAAAGGGCACCTTTCGGGGTGCCCTTTTTGTGTTATTTGACCACTATCGAAAGATCCGCGGTGGTCTGCAATTCCCCGTCGTTGGCGGTGGCGCGGAGAATGTAAGTGCCAGGCTGTGAGAACAGCGCCGTGCCTGCCGCTTTCCCATCGGTCACGATAATCGGCGCAGCGGGATCAAAAATGACCTTCGCCGGTCCACGATACTGCGTCCAGGCCACATTCAAGGGCAGTCGCCGGACAGTCGCCGAATTGGTCTGCGCGGTTCCCGAAGCGGTATCTGTGCGGGCTTTGGGCACGCGCAGTTTCGGCAGCCCATCGTCGGTCACACTGGTGGCCAGTTGCACAGGAGTGTTGACCATAGCGCTGCTCACGGGCTGGATGGTCACGACAGGCGGCAGATTCGGATTTTCCGTACCCGGATTCAAATTGCCCCGCGACTGCACCACACGCGGCAGAATCTCTTCTTCCATGCGCAGCGATCCGAACGCCTTTTCCGTGCGCCCGTGCGCGGTAATGCTCCACACCAGTTCTTTGGTGCCCCAATCGGCCGGAACCTTTGCGAAGTACACCCAGGCATGACGGCGGGTCAGAAAAAATGTCGGCTGCTCCTGATCGGCCGCACCTGGTTCCAGCTTGTTGTCGGGCCCCGCCGCAAGAATCGGCTCTTCCTGATAATTCCGGTTCAGATAGCCGAACACCATGGTGAAACTGCCATCGGCATTGCGATACCAGCCGTCAAACGACGGCACCACATCCTGGCCACCGTTGAAGCGCGTCTGCACCCCGTAGGTGGGTGGCAGGGCGGGCTGCGCACACACCGCGCCCACCGCCAGCAGGGCAAGAATCAATACCCGCCCGCGCATGGTTAGCCCGCGCATGTCTAGTTGGATGCCCCCGGCGCCTTGTTGCGGGCCGCCGTGCGCTGCTGGTAATCCGCCTCATCCACATAGAACAAGCTCACCCACGCGAAGCTCATCTCGTCGATGGTCCGCTGTCCGTAGCCTTTCCAGTTTTTTGGATTCAGGTTGTGCGGATTGTGATCGGAATTATCGTGCCAGGTGACCACGTGAATCACCGTGCCAGCCGGCAGAAGGGGCGCCACGTCATCGGCATAGGGATAGGTCAGACTCCAGCCGAATTGCGCGTTGCTCACGCAACTCAGGGTTTCGGTTCGCGCAGGCCCGGGGCGGGCCGAATCGGGGCGCACGTCGGGATAGATTGCTTCGATGCACTGGGCTTTTCCCAGAGTATGGAAATGCGGCTGGAAGGCCGAAAGTACGGCCGGGCGCGGCAGACGGAAATAGCCGTCATTGCGAGTCACCTGGCCGGCGGGCAGGTCCAGATCATTCACGTCGCCCATGTGCTGTGTGAAGGCCACGTACTTCGGGACCTCGCCCTTCGGGAAGAAGCGCAGCGCCAGTGAGACCTGGACAGGCGTTTCCACTCCAATGGGGTGCAAATGCAGATTGAAGTGCACCTTTGAGCCCGCTTTCAGCAGACGCCCGGTACTGGCGGGAAACAGGTCGGCAGCTTTGCCGATGGCGTATTCATTCAGGAACAGGCCGATGGGATCATCGTCGGGATCTTCAATGAGATTGGTAGTCGCATGGTGCACGACTTTGAAACCGAGATCCGGTCTTGTCTCCACGGCCGCAATATAAACATCTTCGGTAAAGCCGGGGTCAATATCGACATCCAGAAATTCATCGCCGCCGCGGGCTTTCAGGACGTACGGAATCTTCATGGAGATCACGCGATCGGGCGTGCCGATGTGCCATTTATCGTTGTCGCTGAATTGCTTTGGCGCGGGCATATCGGCGGCATTACCTTCCGGCGCTCCCTTATCCACCCAGGCAACAATGGTGGCGATTTCGGCATCGCTCAGCGAGGGGTCTTCCTTGAACTTCGTAACGCCAATGTTCTTGTCGATATGCCAGGGGGGCATGACCCGCGTAATGACCTTTTCACGAATGGACCGCGCCCAGGGCCGGGCGTCTTTGTAAGTCAGCAGAGCCATGGGTGCAATGGAACCGGGGCGATGGCAGTTCTGGCACGCCTTCTGAAATATGGGCGCGATGTCTTTGGAAAAGGCAGGGTCCGCCACGGGCGATTCAGCGGCCAGCGCAGCAATGCCGGTCACCAGCAGCAAAGGCAGAATTCGTTGGATCATTCGGTTCTCTCCAGTCTCACGAAGTATAGCGGGTTTTCAACTTCTACTCCGCAGGCAGGCGGAAGGCCAGAAGCTCACCCGAGTAGTTGCCGCCGCTCACCGCCACTACAATGTACTGCCTGCCGTTAAGCATGTAGGTCATGGGCGAACCGCTCTGCGGCGCAGGCATGTAGACCGAGCCCGCGTCGCGTCCCGTGAGTTTGTCGTAAGCCCGCAGTTTGGCACCACGCAGGCCATCCTGCATGGCGGTACCGCCTTCACCGGCAATCACCAGAGTCTTCGTCACCAGCGCCGCAATCAGGCCCGGACGCCCCGTGCGCGGAATATTCATACCGCGCAAATCCGGGTGATTACGAACGTTGTCCGGCGTATCGCCGTGGGCAATCTGCCACAAAATTTCACCCTTGTTCAGATCGATGGCACTGATGCGGCCATACGGCGGCTTGCCCAGCGGCAGGCCACGGATGCTCAGACCGCCACCGCCATCGCCTTCCTCGGCCGCGGGACGCGCGCCACCCGCCGCCGAGCCTGAACCGCCCCGCGTCCGCGCGCCGGTGGCCGCCGAGCCCTGTACAAACTCCATATCTGAAACCCGCGCATTGGGTGGCGGCACCAGACCAAGGGGAATAATATTGCCGGTGGAAAACACATACGCAATCTGCGTTTCGGGATCGAATGCCCCGCCCTCCCAGTTGGTGCCCGCCTGGGCGCGCGAGAGCGTAGCCAGCGGCCCTTCCACTTTGCTCACGGAAGGCGCGGTAAAGATGGGCCCCATGCGATACCGCGATACCAGCTTCACGGCTTCCGCTTTCATATCAGCAGTGAAATCGATCAGGTCATCCCCGCTCACGCTGGTCCGCTCATAGGCGGGCGGTTTCGTCGGTATCGGCTGCGTCTTCGCGTACCACTCGCCCGGAACATCACCCGCTTGCACCGGAGTCTCCACAATGGGCCACACAGGCTGCCCGGTGACACGGTCGAACACATAGAGAATGGATTGCTTGGTGGGCTGGGCTACGGCTTTAATGCGACGCCCGTTCACGGTAATATCCACCAGGATGGGCGCGCAGGGAATATCCATATCCCAGATGCCGTGGTGCACCAGTTGATAGTGCCACCTGCGCTTGCCGGTCTGAACATCCACCGCCACCAGGGTTTCGCTGAACAGGTTATTGCCCGGCCGATGGGCGCCGAAGTAATCGCCGGTGCCCGATTCCACCGGCAGATACGCCAGGCCCAGTTCTTCATCCACCGAGATCTGGCCCCACACGCCGGTGTTGCCGGTGTAGGCCCAGGAGTCTTTCTCCCATGTATCGAGGCCAAATTCACCGGGCGTGGGAATGGTATGGAAAATCCACAACCGTTTGCCGGTGCGAACGTCGAAACCGCGCACGTAGCCTTTCACGTTGCGATAGCTTTTGGGCACGCCACCGGAGCGATGCGCGGCGCCAATAATCACTACATTCTTCGATACCACCGGCGTGGAATGCAGCCCTACCTCGCCCGTGATCAGGTCGATATCCTGGTCATCTTCCAGCTTGAGGTCAACCGCGCCATTGACGCCAAACGAGGGCACTATGGCACCGGTCTTTGCATCCAGTGCCAGCAGCCGGTACCCCGGTGTGACGTAGAGAATTCGTTCCTGCTTACCGTCAGTCCAGTAAGCGAGGCCACGTCCGGAGAGTTGCCGCGGGGCCGCGGCACCACGCGGACCCTCACGTTCACTGTGTGACCACATCACTTCGCCCGTCCCGGCATCGAGCGCCACCACGGCCCGCCGCGAGCCCGCTGTGGTGTACATTACGCCGTGAACCACCAGCGGCGTACTTTCGAACTGATATTCGGGTCGCGGACCAAAGCTGTCGGTTTTGAAGCGCCATGCGACCTCGAGGTTATTGAAGTTGCCGGCGTTGACCTGATCGAGCGCGGAGTAGCGCGTATGCCCCAGGTCGCCACCATAGGCGGGCCATTCGCCATTGCGGGCACCGGTCTGGGCAACAAGCGGCAGAGCGGAAAGCAAACACAGCGCAATAGTCAGACGAGAATCCATGGCGCTCATTCTATAACGTCGCGGGCTTACAATAACCGAGGATGCCCGACGCCATCAGGATCTGTAACAGCGCAGACGTTCCGGAACAGGGACGTCTGGTGGTGGATCTTGACGCGCAAACGGTGGGATTGTTCCGTCTGGATGGCAAGCTCTTCGCCTACGACAACGTCTGTCCACACCAGGGCGGGCCGGTGTGCCAGGGAACGTTGCTGCCGCGTGTGGTGGAAAACGCCACAGGCTCCGCGTTCCACCCCATAGACCGCCACATCGTGTGCCCGTGGCACGGCTTTGAGTTCGATATCCGCACGGGCGCTCATGCCGGCGGCGGCGCGTTCCGGCTCACGCCCATTACGGTGGCAGAAGCGAGGGGAGAAGTCTTTGTCCAGCTCCCCTGAATCCATTCGCGATCTGGTGAGCGAGGCTACGCTGGCCTATGCCCGCGCCGTGGAAGAATGCGGAGAAGAACTCCCGCCCCTGCGCGCGGAAGTTTCCACCACAGATGCCATGACGCTGGCCTGCGCACTGCTCCGTTCGCAAAACCTGAACCCATTTGATCTGGCGTTGTGGTTCTCGCGCCACGCACGGAGGGAAAGTGCCTGACGCCAAACCCCGCCCCACGCAGCAGATCACCATCCACACCGATACCCGCGAAATCCTCGCCAACGCCCGTCGCGATATTGAGCGCTTCGGACTCGACAAATACTTCATTGTTGACGTGGATTCGCACCATGTGGAACTCGATACCTGGGGCGAGATTCTGGAGTACATCGACGACCCTGTACTCCGCTACAACGCAAAGGAGATGGCGAAGAACTGGCCTCACGCGAGCCATCTTGCACTTAGCAACCACCCGCCTGGCCTGACATTCCAGGACGTCTCCGGCCGCATCCCCCACATGGCCCAGCTGGGCGAGCCGGTTGATCACGCTGACGGGCAGCACCGCGACATCACGCTGGTACGGCGCGCCATGGAATCCATGGGTATCGATGTGCAGATTGTTTTCCCGCAGCCCATGCTGGAGATCGGGCTACACCCTTCACCGGAGATTGAGACCCAGCTCATCATTGCGTATAACCGCTGGTTCACAGAGCGGATTCTGGCGTGCGAACCGCGCATCAAATCGATGCTGGCGCTGCCCTTCGCCAATCCTGAAGCGTGTCTGCGAGTGATCCGCGAATTCGGCGAAAAGCCCGGCGTAGTGGGCTTTCTCATCACCAGTCAGCGCAACGCCGCGCTATGGCGGGCTGAATATGCGCCGGTGTTTCGGGAGCTGGAAGTACGCGGTTTGCCACTTGGCTTCCACGCCGGGCCCGACTATGCCGTAGGCCGGCAGATGAACCGGTTCATCTCTGTCCACTCCATCTCTTTCGTCACCTGCAATATGATTCACCTCACTAACTGGGTGATGAATGCCATGCCAGAGCGTTACCCCGGGCTCAAGGTCATCTGGATTGAAAGCGGCCTGGCCTGGCTGCCTTTCATGATGCAGCGGCTGGATCATGAATACCTCATGCGGCAATCGGACGCGCCCATGTTGCGCCGCGTGCCCAGCGAGTACATGCGCGAGATGTACTACACTTCGCAGCCCATGGAGAAAACCAATATGAAGCTGCTGGCGGGGACGTTTGAAGCCATCAACGCGGAAACCCAGTTGCTCTACTCCTCAGACTGGCCACACTGGGACTTCGATACGCCAGCACAGATTGCCGGGCTGCCTTTCGTCTCTGAGCAGGGTAAACGCAATATTCTGGGCGAAACCGCGCGCAAGCTGTTCCGGCTCTGACCCGTCCGCGTGTTAGCTTGGTATTTCTATGGCCGTATCCACTACTCAGGCGGAAGCCACTCAGCCGGTCCCCTTCATGGCATGGATTGTCCCGGTCCTGGCCGGTTGGGTAATCCCCGGTGCCGGACATTTCATGCTCAAGAAGACCGGACGCGGCATCCTGCTGTTCTCCTCCGTGGGGCTGATGTTCCTGTTCGGCCTGTTCATGCGCGGCGCGATGTTTAAGCCGGAGGGGGGTGCCGACTACCTTACTTCGCTGATCAACTACGGCGGCTTCGTGGCGAATCTGGCCTCTGGTGCCATGTATCTGCTGGCGACAATGTTCGGCTATAACCAGGCGGATATGCCCGGGGACGGCCACGATTACGGCACCAAGTTTCTGGTGACGGCCGGTCTGCTCAACATTCTGGCCATGGTGGACGCTTATGAAATCGCGCTGGGGAAAAAAGATTAATGCCTACCATGAATCTGTCGCACTTTGAAGCGGCGTTTCTGTTTTCACTTTTCGTCTCGGTGGTGATGGCGATCACGACCAAAAAATCGACGAAGGAACGCGTCAACTACGGTGCCTATTGCTTCGGTTGCTTTATCGTGGCGGTGTTCGGCATCGGCTGGGTGATGCGTTTGGGCCACGGGTAAGTTTTCATGCGTAGCGCGTGGTCCGCCGCCCTCGCGGCTGCCCTGATTTTCTCCGCTACCGCCCTGGCCCAGCCCAAATACAGCGGCCCCAAGCCCCCAAAACAGGACATTCCGTACCTGGTGGAGGGCGACACGCTGGTCTCCATGGATGTTGCGACTGCCACCCGGCAGGAACGCAAAGACGATGCGCTTTACACAATCCCGGGCCAGGCTTCCATCGCGAAGACTCCCCTCGCGAGCCCGGTCTTCGTTATTGATGCGGCAAAGTTCGACGTTGCCAAACTGCAACTCTTCCACCTGGAGATTAAAAACGGTCACCGGGAGATCACGTTCCGCAAGAAGGGCAAATCCGGGTTGCAACCCATCACGATGTCCGTCTCGCTGGTATCCGGCACACTTTACCGGCTGGAAGTAGTACCAGGTCTGGAGAACGGAGAGTACTCGCTGAGCCCGGAGGGTTCCGACCAGGTGTTCTGTTTCACGGTATTTTAACGAAGGCCCGGCGTTGTGGTACACTTGCGTTGATACTTAGAGAGATAGAGAAGACAAGGAGTAGTAATCCTCGGATGGCACTGGCGGCAGCAGAAAAACGGCAAATCATCACCGGCAACCAGACACACAAAACGGATGTCGGTTCGCCGGAAGTGCAAATCGCACTGCTGAGTACACGGATTACTCAGCTGACGGAACACTTCAAATCACACAAGCACGATCATTCGTCGCGACGGGGCCTTTTGGGTCTTGTGGCGCGGCGTCGCCGGTTGTTGGTTTATCTCAAGAACAACACCCCGGACCGCTACAAAGCGATTCTGGTTAAACTTGGGATCCGCCACTAGCCTTACAGCGGTCCGGGATCGTAACCCCATCGTTCTCACATTGGCGACGGCCCGCGAGGGTACGTCGTTCCTTCCTGTTAACTTGCTCTCTCTGGTTCAAAACTGAGCCGTAACCGCGCGGAACCTTCCGCAAGCGGACGGCGGATAAAGGACTCCGGGGAACGTAACCCGGAAAAAGAGAGAGAATGAACATACAAACAGTTGAAGTCGAGCTCGGCGCTCGCACCATCACGATCGAAACCGGAAAGATGGCCAAACAGGCCGCTGGAGCTGTAGTAGTGCGCCAGGGTCATTCCGTGGTTCTGGTCACAGCCTGTACGGCCCCCAAAGCCAAACCCAACCAAAGCTTTTTCCCGCTCACCTGCGATTATCGCGAATTCACGTACGCCGCGGGTAAGATTCCGGGCGGCTACATCAAGCGCGAAGGCCGACAGTCGGAAAAAGAGACCTTGACCAGCCGCATGATCGACCGTCCGATGCGGCCGCTGTTCCCGGAAGGCTACCTCAACGAAACCCAGATCATCGCCATGGTGCTCTCGGCCGACCCCGAATGTGACCCGGGCGTGCTCGCCATTATTGGCGCCGGCGCGGCTCTGGCTATTTCTGACATTCCGTTCCACCACATTGTGAGCGCGATCCGCGTGAGCCTCGTGGGTGATAAATATGTCGCCAATTGCTCCTATAGCGAAGGCCGCGAAGCCAAACTCAACATCATTGTGGCGGGAACTCCCCATGGCATCGTGATGGTGGAAGCGGGTGCACAACAGGCGAGCGAAGCCGAAGTCATCGGCGCGCTGGAATTCGGTCACGAATGCTGCAAAAAACTGGGTGCGGCGGTCACGAAGCTGCAATCTCTGGTAGGCCTGAAGAAGAAAGAATTCAAAGCTCCCGCCATCAACGAAAAGCTGTATGCGGAAATCGAAGGCAAGGTCCGCGTGGAACTTACCGATGCGATGGACACGAAGAAGCACGGCAAGCTGGAAAGCTACGCGCTGATTGCCGGTCTGCATGATCGCGCCATCACCGAAGCCGCCGACGAAGACAAGGCGGCGGCCGGGCCCCTGTTCGATCTGCTGAAGGAACGCATCTTCCGCGATGAAATGCTGGATAAGCGCAAGCGTCCCGATGGGCGCCGGTTCGATGAGATCCGGTCCATTTGGGGTGAAGTCAGTCTTCTGCCGCGCACCCATGGTTCGGCCCTGTTCACCCGCGGCGAAACGCAGGCACTGGTGACCTGCACACTGGGCACCAAGGACGATGAACAGCGCGTGGAAATGCTGGAACCCGGCGAAACTTTCAAGCGCTTCATGCTGCATTACAATTTCCCTCCTTTCTCGGTGGGCGAAACCGGCTTCATGCGCGGCCCTGGCCGTCGTGAAATTGGTCACGGTGCTCTGGCCGAACGCGCCATCAGCGTGGTACTTCCGGCGGAAGACGTATTTCCCTACACCATGCGCGTGGTCAGCGACATTCTGGAATCCAACGGTTCCAGTTCCATGGCCAGCATCTGCGGCGGCACACTTGCTTTGATGGATGCCGGGGTACCGCTTACGGCTCCGGTTGGCGGCGTCGCCATGGGTCTGGTGAAGGAAGGCGATAAGTACGCCATCCTCAGTGATATCGCAGGGGCCGAAGATCACTACGGCGATATGGACTTCAAGGTCGCCGGTACGAGAGCGGGCATCACCGCCCTGCAAATGGATATCAAAGTTCCCAACGTCACCACCGAGTTGATGAAGGAAGCTCTGGAGCAGGCACGTCACGGCCGGTTGCATATTCTGGACAAGATGGCAGAGGTGCTGGCCGAGACTCGCGCCGAAATGTCTCCGTACGCTCCGCGTATCTACACCACCAAGATTCCGGTGGACAAGATCCGCGACGTGATCGGACCGGGCGGCAAGATCATCCGCGGCATTGTGGAACAGACCGGCGTCAAGATCGACGTGGAAGACGATGGCACGATTCACATCGCATCGGCCGATCCACTGGCAGCCAACAAGGCATTGCAGATCATTGCCGATCTCACCGCCAGCGCCGAAGTGGGCAAGACTTATCTGGGCAAGGTAGTGCGGATCGTCGACTTCGGCGCGTTCGTGGAAATCTTCCCGGGTACCGATGGCCTGTTGCACATCAGCGAAATTTCCGAGAACCGCGTGAAGGAAGTTCGCGATGAGCTGAAGGAAGGCGATCAGATTCTGGTGAAGGTAATCGGCCTCGAAGGCAACAAGATCAAGTTGAGCCGGAAAGCCATTCTGAAGGAACAGCGCGACAAACTGAAGGGCGACGCAGCAGCGGAATAATCGCTTTCCCGTTACGGTTAAAAGACAAACGCCCGGCTCATGGCCGGGCGTTTGTGCGTTTATCTCACGCCCTCAGATTGGCACAGCGGCAAGGCAAGACGGGCTGAGCTACATGAGGCTTGAGGTCGCAAGCCCACCCCTAAAAGAGGCGGATCGCTATGAGGTGGTTGAAAGAAAAGGGGGAGGGAGTGGGGCGGCTGACGGGGCTCGAACCCGTGACTTCCAGAACCACAATCTGGCGCTACTACCAACTGAGCTACAGCCGCACGAACTGACACCAGTCTAACACGGGTGATTAGAATTGCGAGCGGCCCCGGCCAGCTTCCGGTCGGGCCTGCCGTTCCCCGCCACCACCCGAACTACGGGCCGCGCCACCGCCTCCCCGGAACGGAGGCGGAGCTTGTCTTTCCTGCTGTTGCCGGGGCTGTTGTTGCTGCTGCTGCTGTTGCTGCTGTTGCTGTTGCCGCTGTTGTTGCTGTTGTTGCTGTTGCCGCTGTTGTTGCTGTTGTTGCTGTTGTTGTTGCTGCGGCTGTTGCGGGGGCGGAGTGGGCGCACCGAAACCGCCGCGACGATTGAAGCCGGGCTCCGCTTCGCGCTGCCGCACTACCGGAGGCACGACATCCAAAGGCCTGGGATCAACCGCGGCACCGTTGCGATCCCGCTGGCGTCCGAAGCCGCCCTGGGGCGGTTCGATCCGTTGACGTTCAATGCGGTTGCCCTGCCCGCGATCCACCGGATCGGGCGCGCCAAAACGCTGCCAGGCTGGCGGATTGGGATTCTGCTGCGGATTGGGCGTGTTTTGCGGGGCCTGGCGAAATCCGGGCGAGTTGCCGCGATCCCCGCGAGAACCGAATCCTCCCGTGTTGCCATCGGGCCTCACGCTCTGGCTCAGACCGCCGCCGCGAGCATCGAGCCCGGAGCGTACCGCGGCTTGTTGCTCTGCAAAAGTGGGGCGCGAGCCATCCGCTTGCGGCGCACCCATCTTGCTGAAGTAGCGCTGATTCGCCGTATCGCCCGCGCCCTGCCGACCGCGACCGAATCCGCGGTCGGAATAGGTGAGATTGTTCTGGGTTGGCGCGATCGGTCCACCGCCCCGCACAAGGGAAGCGCTCTCCAGATCTCCTCTGTTCAAATTCACGGGATGGCGATAGTTACCACGCTGGAAATCGCCGGCCGACACCGCGGTTACGCCGTTGTAGGAGCGGGAATTGCGATAAGAGTTGTAGATGTTGGTGTTGTTAATGATATTGGTGTTGTTAATGATCGTGACATTATTTCCACCTCCACCCCATCCGCCGCGCCCATACCAGGGCCGGTAGGTCTCAAACGGTGCCAACGGCACCCAGCCGACGTGGTCGAAACCAACTCCGACGTTGAATCCGCCGCCGCCGAAAAACGCCACCAGCGCAGGCCGGTAATACTGTCGCCGGTCACGTCCGCCGGGGAACCAGTTCCAGCCATAGCCGGTGCGGTAATACCAGCTGCCGTAGTGAAATGGCGCCCAGCCCCACGGCGCATCATCCACCCACGTCCAGCCATAGTAGTCTTGCCAAACCCAGCGGCCATCGCGATACGGTGCCCAACTGGCGGGCACGTTGGGTGACCAAACAGACCCATAGGCCGGGTCTTCCATCCAGCGGCCATAGGGGTCGAGATCCTCTGTGCCATACACATCAGCGCTGGCATAGCGGGGCGATTGCGCATGCGTGAGAAACGAATCCCGCTGCTCATTGAACTGATCCCAACCATCGCGCGCCGATGCCGCCACGATACGGGATTGCGGATTCTCGGGCGACCCTTCGACCAGCAGAACATTACCCTCGCGGACGCGCTCCGTGCCGTGTTGCGTGAACACCTCCGCCTCACCGTTGCGGGGCGTAATACGGGTGGATCCATCCGGTGCCACTTCAAGGCGGATCGAAGGCTGTCCCACCGGTCGTACCGCAGCCAGTTGCGTGCTCATTTCCGCCTGCATGCCGCCCGCACGCAGCACGCGCCACGTCACCATGCCCTTGCCCACCTGAATCTGGATGCGATTGTCTTCCAGGTTCCAGAGACGGATCTCGGTGTCAGCGGCCACCCGGACGAAATGGGAATTATCGAACTGTACTTCGGCGCGACCGTTGTTGCCCACGGCCAGCGAATCGCCGGTCATGAGAGGTGTATTGACCGCAGCGGTTACCCATTGACCCGTGTCACCGCGCTTCACCTGAGCGTCGCCATTGAGGATGCTGAGCCGCGCCACCTGACGGCCTGGCTCATCGGGCGGTCCATCGGCATCAACAGGTGGAGGCCCCTGCGCCAGCGCAACCCCGGCCATTCCAGTGAGCAACAGAAGGTAAGAATAGTGGCGCATGATCAGATTCTCCACCCCCAATTTAAGCAATCCAAAACCCAAAGGACAATTCATTGATTTCGGGCTACTTACGCTGGCAGAGCGGCTTCCGCGCGTGGTTGAAAACCACCATACTGCACGCTTTGGCCCACATGTATCGAGTGCAGCTCGCAGGAGGTGGGCACGTTTCAAAATACATGGTTCAACGCACCGGCTGCAACCCCATCGCCTCCAACGCAGTATTCAGCTGCGCCAGGTCTCCGCTTACCACCTGGCTCAGCCTCCCCAGAATCACATCCAGATTTCCGGATAATTCCCTGAAAACCGCATACTCCTGGTCCGTGGGCCGTGAACTCCCCGTATCCACATAACTTTGTAGTGCGGCCAACTGGTTGTTCAGCTTAATCGGGTAATTCAACGTATCGCGCGGGCTGCGGTTGCGAACCTGATAAATCTCTTCCTCCACCCCATCCAGCCGTGCCTTGATCCCCTCCGCCTGCGTCTTCAGTTGTGCCGCCGAGGGCGATGCCATTCGCCGTGCCAGTTGATCTTTCAGCTCGCGAATGCGGATCACCGCCTCATTCGCCTGGCTCAGCTTGTCCCGAATCTTCGATGCGAGGTCGAATTGCTCCCGCAAATCCCTGTCATTGACGCCGGGCAAACGCGTATCGCGCTGAATCGTGAGCGGCTGCTGGTAGCGTTCGCCATCCACGGTAATGACCACCGTGTAGGTTCCGGGAGGTGCCTGCGGCCCTTGTCCCGGTGTCGCACCGCGGTAGACGATACCGGGGAAAACCGTTGCACCCGGATACCGCGGCGTCCACGTAAACCGGTTGATCCCGGCATGCGCGCCCGGTTTGCGCGCCGCAGCCGGTCCACTCTCTTCCTCATCGCCACCCTGCGCTCCGGCCGACGCAGCCGCCGCGCTGTCGAACTTACCCGCACTCTTACCCGCACCGTCGAGTAACTCCACCTCTACCCTGTTTGCCGCGCCAGCCAGATAGTAGTCCACCAACCCTGTACTCAGACCGCGAATCAATGGTCTCGGCTGGAAGACCTGGGTCTTGCGCGACATCGTCTCCGGCGTGATTTGCCGCAAGGTCCCAATCCCTTCCAGCACCCAGAACCCGCGCCCGTGGGTGGCAATCACCAGATCATCTTTCTCCACCACCAGATCGGAAACCTGCGTATCCGGCAGATTCAGAGAGATTGCCTGCCAGTTCGCTCCGTCATCAAACGAAATATAGATGCCGTGCTCCGTACCCGCGTACAGCAGGCCCGCGCGTACTCTGTCTTCCCTCACCGCGTGCACGAAATCACTGGCCGGAATGCCCTTGACAATCTTCGTCCACGTCGCGCCGTAATCCTTTGTACGGAAGATGTAGGGTGCGCGGTCATCCATTTGATACCGTTTGGCCGCCACATACGCTCCACCCGCCGTGTGGGGTGACGCCTCAATCAGACTAACGCGGTTGAATTCCCCCATGCCTGGCGGCGTCACATTCTTCCAGGTCTTGCCGCCGTCGCGCGTCAACTGCACCAGACCGTCGTCAGAACCCGTCCAGATCGTGCCCGCTTCCTTCCTGGAGGGCGCAATGGTAAAGATGGTCCCGTAAATTTCGGGGCCGTTCTGATCTTTGGTAATCGGTCCGCCTGAATCTCCCAGCGTCTTCGGGTCGTTACGCGTCAGATCGGGGCTGATTTTCGTCCAGCTCTGCCCCTGATTGATGCTCTTCCACAAGTGTTGCGAAGACGTGTATAGCGTGCCTGGATCCACGGGTGAGAACACGATCGGAAACGTCCACTGCCACCGGTCCGGCAACACACTCGCCGACATACCGCTGAAGAACAGCGGATAGACATGGACATTGCGCGTCTCGCCCGTTCGCCGGTCATAGCGTGTAATGACGCCCGCCTGATCGCCCGCATAAAATATGTTCGGATCTTTTGGATCGGGCGTTACGTAGCCGGCTTCCCCGCCCCCGGCCGAATACATCCAGTCGCCCACCGGAGCAGCGGGGTCATGCATGTTCTGCGCACGATTGGAAGGAACGCAGACCGTTCCGTCATCCTGCTGCGCCCCGCAAACGTGATACGGAACTTCATTGGTGGTGGCCACGTGATACATCTGCGCGGTCGGCTGTTTCTGCAGCGTCCAGCTGCGCCCGCCGTCCGTGGAAACCGACGAGCCACCGTCATTGGCGGTAATCATCCGCTGCGGATTATCGGCTGCGATCCAAAAATCGTGATGGTCCGAATGCGGCGTCCGCACCACGTCAAAGGTCTTGCCGCCGTCTTGCGAGCGATAGAAATCCACGTTCATGGCGTAGACCACATCGCGGTCTTTCGGGTCTGCCAGTATCCGCGAAAAATAGAACGCGCGCTGGCGGATCTTGCGTTCTTCATTGGTGTGGGTCCAGGTGGCCCCGGCGTCACTGCTGACGAAGACGCCGCCATCGTCGGCTTCCACCACCGCGAACACCCGATTCGAATCCGCCCCGGAAACAGACACCGTGATCTTTCCGACGATCCCCTTTGGCAACCCCGGATTTCTGGTAATCTCCGTCCATGTGTCGCCGCCATCGGTAGTCTTGAACAGCCCGGAACCAGGCCCACCTGAGGACAGCATCCACGGCGTGCGGTACGCATCCCATGTGGAGGCAAACAGGACTTTCGAATTTCGCGGGTCCATCGTAAGATCCACCGCGCCCGAGTGATCGTTGCGGAACAGAACCCGCTTCCATGTGGCGCCACCATCAGTTGATTTGTATACGCCGCGTTCCGCATTCGCGCCGTAGGGGTGCCCGAAGGCCGCCGCGAACACGATATCTGGATTCGCCGGATCAATCCGAATCCGCCCAATTGCCTGCGAGTCAGGCAATCCCGAATGCTTCCAGGTCTTACCCCCATCGGTCGATTTATACACACCGTCGCCTTGCATCACGTTGCCCCGAAACTCGGTCTCGCCCATGCCTATATAGACAATGTCGGGATTCGATTCGGCAACCGCCACCGCGCCCACCGACGAGCTCCTGATCTGGCCATCGGTCACCGGTGCCCACGTCACGCCGCCATTGGTGGTCTTCCACAAGCCACCGCCGGTGGCACCAAAATAGTACTCCAGCGGACGCTTCACCGACCCCGCTGCCGCCTGTGACCGACCTCCCCGATTCGGACCCGGCGATCGCCAGCGAAGGTCACCGAAATCAATCGTTGCCCCCGCGGCGAAAGAAGATAGAAGCAGCAGTGTAAGAGGAAAGCGCATGGAAGTCTCCGGACGTAATACTATCCTGGAATACCCATGGAAAGACCTGGAACTCTGTTTCTCCGCCGCAGCGAGGTGGCCGCTCTCGCCGATTTCCCGGCTTACATGGTCGCTGTGGAAGGGGCGTTTCGCGCCCATGCCGAGGGACGTTCACTGGCCCCGCAGCTCATGCATGTGGATGCCGTAGAGGGGGAATTCCACATCAAGGCCGGCGGCTTACTGGAGCCCGAACCCCGCTTCGGAATCAAGATCAACGGCAGCTTCTTTCAGAACCGCGCGCGCTTCGGTATGCCCAATATCCAGGGTGCCATTCTGCTCTGCGACGCCTCTCACGGCTATCCGCTGTGTGTGATGGATTCCATGGAGGTGACAATTCAGCGCACCGGTGCCGCAACTGCCGTTGCCGCGAAATATCTGGCAAGGCCCGATTCCGCAACCGCCACCATCTGCGGCGCAGGCAATCAGGGTCCCATTCAGCTCAAGAGCATCGCCAGAGTGCTCCCCATCCGCAAGGCCTTCGCCTGGGATTTGTCCTTCGACCGCGCCCGCGATTTCGCACGGGCCATGACCCTGGAACTCGGCTTCCCCGTCACCGCCATAGAGAACATTGGCCCCAGTGACGTCATCGTCACCTGTACCCCTTCCAAAGCAGCCTTCCTGAAGGCCGATGCCGTTCGCCCTGGAACTTTCGTCGCCGCCGTTGGTGCCGACAGCCCGGATAAACAGGAAATCGATCCTCATTTACTCGCCAGGTCCACCGTCGTCGCCGACCTCATCGAACAGATTATCCACGTGGGCGACACCCAACACGCCATCCACCAGGGCCTGATGACGCGCGCGCAGATTCACGCCGAACTGGGCGAAATCATCATCGGTCGCAAGCCCGGCCGCACCCATGCCCAACAGACCATCGTGTTCGATTCCACCGGTACCGCCTTGCAGGATGTTGCTGCCGCCGCCATGATCTACGCCGCCGCACGCCGCGCCGGCAAGGGTACCTGGATCGATCTGGCCAGCTAACTGACCCTCGCCTCCGGCCTGAAGTGCTATCGTCAAAGTTAGTGAAAATTCTACGCTTAGCCACGCTACTGGCGACTTCCGCAGCCGCCTTCGGAGCCGGAGAAACGCCCCTTCTGGACATCATGAGCAAAGAGCTGCAACGCAATTTTGCCGCTCTGAAGCAAAAAGCCGAAACCCCGCCCTATTTCATGGCCTATGAAATCACCGAACTGGAAAGCCACGGCGTTGGCGCCACGCTGGGTGTGTTGAATGCCACGGGCGATTCGCGCAACCGCTTTCTCGATACCACGATTCGTGTGGGCGACCCCGCGCTCGACAACTACCGCCGGGTCCGCGGTGATAACTTCCGCTTCACCTCGCCGCAGCCCGTGCCCATCGAAGATGTGCCCAACGCGATCGCCCAGCGCATGTGGCTGGAAACAGACCGCGTTTACCGCGCCGCCGCCGATCGCCTGATCCGTATCAAGACCAATCAGCAGGTGAAAGCCGTGGCCCGCGATCAATCCCCCGACTTCTCCCAGGAAGAAAGTTACGTCCACATCGGCAAGCCCGCCACCGTGACCTTCGACACCGCCCGGTGGTCGCAGCAAGTACGTGACTGGTCTGGCGATTTCCGCAAGTACCCCGATCTGCTGGCCTCTTCGGTGCAGGTCAACGCCCAGGTGGATAATCGCTACATCGTCAATACCGAGGGCACCAGAGTCACCGATGGCCGCGGCTATGCCCGCATCACCATCTCTGCCAGCGCCAAGGCCAAAGACGGCATGGACGTTTCCGATTTCCAGGCTTTCGAAGCGCTTGACGCTGCCGGCCTGCCCGGTGCCGACGTGATTCGCGCCGCCATCAAAACAGTGGGAGAACATGTGGAGGCGCTGCTCACCGCGCCCACCGCGGAACCCTACGCGGGGCCGGCAATTTTTTCCGGTCGTGCCTCCGGCGTCTTCTTTCATGAAATTTTCGGTCACCGCATTGAAGGCCATCGCCAAAAGGATGAGGCCGAAGGCCAGACATTCACGCAGAAAGTGGGCGAGAAGATTCTGCCCGATTTCCTCTCCGTGACTTTCGACCCTACCCTGCGGAAGGTGGGCAATGTTGACCTGAATGGCTGGTACGATTACGACGACGAAGGCGTGAAAGCGTCCGCCGTAAAAGCCGTGGAGAACGGTGTTCTGCGCAGCTTCCTCATGTCGCGCTCTCCCATCGACGGTTTTGCGCACTCCAACGGTCATGGCCGCCGCCAGCCGGGGCTGGAAGTTGTCTCCCGCCAGTCTAACCTGCTGGTCACCAGCAGCAAAGCGGTCTCTGATGCCCAATTGCGGCAAATGCTCATCGATGAAATCAGGAAGCAGAACAAGCCCTACGGCCTCTACTTTGAAGACATTACGGGCGGCTACACCACCACGGGTCGCGCCGGCGTGCAGGCGTTCAAAGTCATGCCCGTTATTGTGCGCAAGGTTTACGCCGATGGACGGCCCGATGAACTCATCCGCGGCGCGGATATCGTGGGCACCCCGCTGGCCAGCTTCTCCCGCATCATGGCGACCTCTGACCGTACTGAAGTATTCAATGGTTATTGCGGCGCGGAATCCGGCAACGTCCCGGTCTCGGCCGTTTCACCCGCCATCCTGATTTCGGAAATCGAAATCGAAAAGAAGGATTCCGGTCAGGACCTGCTGCCCCTTCTGCCCTCTCCGTCGAAAGGATCGGCTCAGTGAAGCGCTGCCTGATTTCTCTCTTGCTGGCCGGCTCCGCGCTGGCCCAGCAGTCCGATGCCGTGCTGGACGCGATGAAGGCAGAGATGGCCCGCTCCACCTCATTGTCACTTGGCCAGCTGGATAAACCCTACTACGTTGCGTACACCGTGGATGAGGCGAAGATCTGGTCTGCTGTGGCCACCCTGGGTGCCATGATGAACAGCGATCTGCAGACCGTCCGCATCCCCCAGGTGCGGCTGCGCGTGGGCGACTACAAGTTCGATAACTCCAATTTCTCCGGTGGCGGCGGAGGCGGTGCCCGCTACGACCTGGGCTCATTTCCGCTGGAAGATGACGCGGTCGCCATTCGTCGTTATTTTTGGCTGGCCACAGATTCGGCCTACAAGGGTGCGCTGCAAACCATCGCCCGCAAACGCAGCGCGCTGCGCAGTGTCACTGTAAGCGACCAGATGCCCGACTTCTCGCCCGCGCCCGCCTTCAGCCTCTTCAAATCCCGCGCGCCACTTACCTTCGACCGCAAGCTTTGGGAAGACCGCGTGCGCAAAGCGAGTGCCGTCTTCTCGGCGTTCCCCACACTGCGGGTGTCCGCCGTGGAATTGACGGTTATCGACGGTACGCACCGCTTTGTCAACACCGAGGGCACCGTTCTGCGCCAGCCACAGGAGTTGGGTTCCATCCAGATTCGCGCGTCGGCCCAGGCACCGGATGGAATGATCGTCCGCGATTTTCAGGGCTTCTATTCGGCGAAGGTCAGCTCCATGGGTTCAGAGGCGGACCTGTTATCGGCTACAAAATTTCTCGCTGAACAGACGGTAAAAATCGCAGCCGCGCCCATGGGCGAAAACTACTCGGGACCGGTGTTGTTCGAAGGGGCTGCGGCGCCACAATTACTGGCCGGAGTACTGGGACGGAATCTCCATATTGCGCGCAAGCCTGTGGGTGCCGGTGCCCAGGCCGCATCCACCGAACTGGAGGGCCGTCGCGGCGTCCGCATTATGCCGGAGTTCTTCAACGTGGTGGATGACCCCACCGCCGCCCTGTTTGGCAGCTCAGAGACCGACGATGAGGGTATGCCTTCCCGGAAAGTTTCTCTGGTGGAAAAGGGCGTGCTGAAAGATTTTCTGCGCACGCGCACCCCGGTTCGCGGCTACAGTGATTCCAACGGCCATGGCATGCTGCCGGGATTGCCCACGCCCACCAATCTGCTGGTTACTGCAACGGAGAAAACTCCCGTAGCCGAGTTGCGGAAGAAGCTGATTGACCTGATTCAGCAGCGCGGCCTCGAATATGGCATTGTCATCCGCAAGCTCGACTTCCCGTCGTCAGCGCCATTGGAAGAAGCCCGCCGGCTGATTACCAGTGGTGGCGGAACCGACTCCGCCCAGCCCGTTCCCCTGCCCCTCTACATCTACAAGCTGTTCGCCGATGGCCGCGAACAGATGATCCGTGGTGTCCGCCTGCGCGGTGTGAATGCCCGATCGCTAAAAGACATCCTTTTTGCCGGCGACGACAACGTCACCTTCAACTACATGGAAAACGGTGCCCCGTATGCCCTGCTGGCGGGCGGAGGCAGTTCCGCCGAAGTCTCCATTGTGGCGCCCTCGCTACTGGTGGACGACCTGGAATTGACCCGCATGGATGACGAGTTACCCAAGCTTCCCACCGCACCCTCTCCCCTCACCGCCGGTCAATGAAGATTCTTAGCCGGTATGTTTTTCGCGAAATCCTGACCGGGTCGCTGCTCGCCACGGCATTGGCGACTTTCGTTATCTTTTTACAGGGTACCGGCCGGCTTTTTGAACTGCTGGTGCGCTCTGCCAGCGCGTCCGCGTTTCTGGAGCTGTGCGTACTGGCGCTGCCGCCGGTGCTGCTCCTGAGTGTTCCCTTCGGTGTACTGGTGGGCATCCTCGTCGGGCTCGGCCGCATGTCCAGTGACAACGAAATGATCGCGATGCGCACCGGCGGCGTGGCGTCGAAAGTGGTAGCGCCGCCCGTGCTGCTATTTGCGACGCTGGCGATGGGCGTATCCGCCGCCTGCTCGTTGTGGCTGAATCCGCTGGCAGTGCGGGCGGAATACAAACTCCTCAACAAGGCAGCCGCCGCACAGGTCACGGCTGAAGTCACACCACGCGTCTTTGAAGAGCGCTTCACCAACGACAGTACGGTTCTTTATGTGGATGACGTCAGCTCCGGCCTTGGCCCCACCGAATGGCACGGCGTTTTCATCGCAGACCTCACGCCTCCCGGCCAGCGCCGCACCGGGCTGAAAGAACAAGCCGTTGGTCCGAAGATCACCCTGGCACGCGAAGCCATCGCCGTTCCCGATCCTGCCAACAACCGCATCCAGCTGACCCTGCGCGACCAGAGCGTACATGAATCTCCCTACCACTCCATGGCGCCGCGCGGGGCAATGGCGCTGCAGCAGGCACCGCAACAGGAGCAGCGGGCCAAACCTTACAGCGAAATGTTCACCCGTGATCTGCTGAAGACCATTCGTGAAAACCCCCGTCAGACGCAGAATGGAACCGACGCGCTGATCGAACTCCACAGGCGCCTCGCCCTGCCCTTTGCCTGTCTGATGCTGGCAATGGTGGGAATTCCGCTGGGCGCATCGTCGCGCAAGGGAGGGCGCTCGGCCGGTTACATCTGGGCCATTCTGCTCTCGTTCTTCTGCTACTACCTCTCTTACATCAGCCTCACCAGTCTGGCGCGCGCGCACACACTTTCCGTGGAGCTGGCTTCCTGGCTGCCCAATGCCGTATTTGGAATCGCCGGCCTTTTCATGATTTCGCGCATGGACCGGCCCGGGGACCGCGACATCGTGGGTACTGTTCGCGACTTCTTTGTCCGTCTTACAGATAGCGCCACCGGTCACATGGAACGCACCAGCGTGCAATCGGAAGGCACCGGATTCCGCATCCTGGTTTTCCAGATTCTGGACAGCTATATTCTTTCCAACTTTCTTTTCTACTTCGCCCTCTGGCTGGTCGCGTTGGTGAGCATGACGCAGGTGTTCAACTTCTTCGACCTTCTGGGCGACATTGTCAAGAACCGTATCCCGATGTCGCGCGTGCTCACCTACCACTTGTTTTTGACGCCCAAGCTGATGTACGACACGCTGCCGGTGAGCGTCCTGCTGGCCGTGCTGGTCACCTTCGGCGTGATGGCAAAGAACAACGAAGTTACGGCATTCAAGGCCTGCGGAATCAGTGTGCGGCGTCTGGGCTTTCCCGTCCTGTTGATGAGTGCGGCACTGAGCGCAGCGCTGTTCGGTTCCGATTTCGCCTGGATCCCCCGCGCCAATCGGATTCAGGACGCCATCCGCAATGAGATCAAAGGCCGCTACGTACAGACCTACCTTCACCCGGAGCGCAAGTGGGTAATTCACGATTACCGAATCTTTTATTTCCGCTATTTCGACCCCGCCGAAAAGGTAATGGTGGAGCCTTGGGTTTTTGAGATCGATCCGAAGACCTTCCACCTGGTGAGGCAGATCAATGCCAACCGCGCCCGCTGGCAGCAGGACATCGGCGAGTGGGTCTGGGAACAGGGCACAATCCGCGACATCTGCGGCGTGGATGAGTGCAAGGTCCGGAACTTCACGGTGACAGCGCTGCCGGAGATCCATGAAAAACCGGAGGACTTTCTCAAAGAGGTCCGCCAGAACCAGCAAATGAATTACAAGGAGCTGGCCAGTTATGTGGATGATCTGCAGCGCAGCGGATTCGATACAGTCCGGCTGCGCGTGCAGTACTACAAGAAATTCGCGGTCCCGGCGTTTGCCCTGATTATGGCGTTGATCTCTGTGCCGTTCGCCTTTATGGTGGGAACGCGGGGGGCAATGGCGGGAATTGGCTTCAGCCTGGCGGTTGCGGTTTCCTACCTGGGCATTGCGCAGTTATTCGAGCAGATGGGTAACGTGGGGTACCTGCCCCCGGCTGCGGCGGCGTGGTCGCCGGATGTTTTATTCGCGCTGGCCGGCCTGTATTTGATGGCGCGGATGCGGAGCTGACCTACCCCTTTCCACACCAGGGCATAGCTCCGAAATCGACTTAGGGGAATAGCCAAACTCACGTACTTGCGGTTACGATAACCCTGTTCTACTTCGCGGTTCACAGAGTCGCAGTTTGTATGGAGCTTCCGGACTCCGCCAATACAAAACCCCGCCAGATAAGGGCGGGGTCTGTAAATCTACCGGAGTAGAAAGGGGGGACTGCTTATGGTCTTCTCGATGTTGCTCGTAGTTCTGCTTCTCAGACTGCGACGGCTCAGAATCAAAATCGATTTCCGGTTTTGACTTCTGGCCGAAGGGGGCTGGCGGAAGCGATCCGCTGGCCCTCTCAGCATCAAGATACCACAATTCGCAGGAAAATCGACCGGCATTTACCCGCCACGCGCACCCGCCACGGCATCGGAGTAGAATTCCGTCAGATGCCTTTTCCTGTTGTTCGCATGAAACTTGCCGCACTTGTGATGATCGCCGCGCTACCCGCCGTTGCCCAGGTTCCCGCCGGAAGCTACGAGCAGCAAGAGGTGATGATACCGATGCGCGACGGGGTGAAGCTGCACACCGTACTCTTCCTGCCGCGCAAGCCTGCCGGGCCATTGCCCATCATGTTCAACCGCACGCCCTACGGCGCGCAGCAGGATGAGAAGGCGCTGATAAGGCGCTACCCGGAATTTGCCGCCGAAGGTTACATCTTCGCGTTGCAGGATATCCGCGGACGGTTTGCCTCCGAGGGACAGTTCGTGATGCAGCGGCAGATCCGCGCCGACAAAGCAAATCCAAAAGCCACGGATGAAAGCACGGATGCTTACGATTCCATCGGCTGGCTGATGAAGAACGTGCCCGGAAACAACGGTCGCGCAGGCATGGTGGGCGTCTCTTACGATGGCTGGCTGACCACTATGGCGCTGGTGGAACCACACCCGGCCCTGAAGGCGGCCTCCGAGCAGGCCTCGCCCGCCGACATGTTCCTGGGCGACGATTTTCACCATAACGGGGCGTTCCGTCTGAGCTACGGATTCGAGTATGCGGCGGAGATGGAGACCTCGAAAACCGCCAACACGATGTTTGAGTTCGACCAGGCCGATACCTACTCCTGGTATCTGAAGCTGGGGCCGCTGTACAACGCCAACGAGAAATACTTCAAAGGTAAGATTCCCACCTGGAACGACTTTGTGAGCCATCCCAACTATGACGAGTTCTGGAAAAAACAGGCCATGGCCCCCTATATCGGTACGCCGAAGGTGCCGAACCTTAATGTGGCGGGCTGGTGGGATCAGGAAGATTTCTATGGGCCTCTGAAAATCTATGAGCTGTTCGAAAAGAACGACCGCGCGAACCTGAACTATCTTGTGGTGGGGCCGTGGAATCACGGCGGCTGGGAGGGGCGCGAGGGCGACAAGCTGGGCGATATTTCTTTTGACAGCAACACCAGTAAGTACTTCAAGTCGCAGCTGGAAGCGCCCTGGTTCGCTTTTTGGCTGAAGGACAAGGGCACGCGCGATTTCGCCGAAGCCACGGTTTTCCAGACCGGTTCCAATCGCTGGGAGCGCTACGATTCCTGGCCGCCCAGGACCGCGAAGCCCACCAGCTTCTACTTCTCGGCCGGCGGCGGTTTGTCCACCAACGCGCCCGGGGCCGATGGTGGCAGCGAGTTCGACAGCTATATCTCCGACCCCGCGCATCCCGTACCCTACCGCAAGCGTCCCATCTCGCCAACCTACCCGGGACCGGCGTGGAAACAGTGGCTGGTGGAAGACCAGCGGTTCGTAGACAACCGGCCGGATGTACTGACGTTCGCGACCGGGGCGCTGACCGACGAGGTTCACGTGGCGGGGGATATCGTGGCCGACCTGTTTGCCTCCACCACGGGAAGCGATGCGGACTGGATTGTCAAGCTGATCGATGTCTACCCGGAGAGCTATCCCGACGATCCCAGGCTGGCGGGCTTCGAACTCATGGTGGCGAACGAGGTATTTCGCGGGCGGTTCCACGAGAGTTTTGAAGTTCCAAAGGCATTGGTACCTGGCCAGGTAACGCCCTTCCACATCGACCTGCATACCAACAATCACGCGTTTTTGAAGGGCCACCGCATCATGGTGCAGGTGCAGAGCAGCTGGTTTCCGCTGATCGACCGCAACCCCCAGACATTCGTCGACAACATATTCAATGCCCGCGAAGCGGATTATCGGAAAGCCGAACACAAGGTGTTCCGGTCTAAGACCTGGCCGTCGCACGTGGTGCTGCCGGTGGTGAAATAGGCAAACCCCGCCTCTTCCGGTTACCGTCGGCGGGATCGGAGTAAAATTCCGTCAGATGCCTTTTCCTGCAAATCGTATGCGCCGCCTGCGCTCATCGGAACCCATGCGCCGCCTGGTTCGCGAAACCAGCCTCAACCCGGGCGACTTCATTTTGCCCCTCTTCATCTGCCCCGGCGAAGGCGTGCGCAAACCCATCAGTTCCATGCCGCCGCAATGTCAGTTGTCCATCGATAGCGCAGTGGAAGAGTGCCGGGAAATTCACTCGCTCGGCATCGGCGGAATCATCCTGTTTGGCCTGCCGGAAACCAAGGACGAGATCGCTTCCGGTGCCTATGCGGATGACGGCATCGTGCAGCGGGCTATTCGTGCCATCAAACAGGAAGTGCCGAACCTGCTGGTAATGACCGACGTCTGCAACTGCGAATACACCAGCCATGGGCATTGCGGCAAGATCGTCAACGGCGATGTAGACAACGATTCCACCCTGGAATGGCTTGCGCAAAGCGCTATTTCGCATGCGCGTGCGGGTGCCGATGTCATTGCGCCCTCTGACATGATGGATGGCCGCGTTGCCGCAATTCGTCTCGCGCTCGACCTGAGCGGCTTTAGCAACACGCCCATTCTTGCCTATGCCGCGAAGTTTGCCTCCGCATACTACGGCCCTTTTCGGGAAGCCGTCGAATCCGCGCCGCAGTTCGGCGACCGGCGCAGCTACCAGATGGATCCGGCCAATGCGCGGGAAGCAATGCGTGAAATCGAACTCGATCTGGAAGAAGGCGCGGACATGATCATGGTCAAGCCCGCCGGGCCTTATCTCGACATCATCCGCGAAGCCCGCAACCGGTTTTCCGCTCCACTCGGCGCGTACCAGGTGAGCGGCGAATACGCCATGATTATGGCCGCGGCGCGCAATGGCTGGATCGAAGAAGAGCGAGTCATGATGGAATCCCTGATTTCCATCCGCCGCGCCGGTGCTGACTTTATCCTGACCTATTTCGCAAAACCGGCGGCCCGATTGCTGGGGTGAAAGCAGTTGAGACAATGGGAGTTCTTCCATGACCTCCCTCCATAACAGTCTCGTTGAACTGATCACACAAACCTCTACCAACCTGCCGCCGGATGTCCGCGCCGCCATGGGAATCGCGGGTGTGAACGAGACGCCACACACGCAATCGTCCCAGGCGCTGAACATCATTCTGCAGAATATTGACATGGCCTGCGACGACGCCGGGCCAATTTGTCAGGACACCGGCATGCCAACGTTTCACGTGCACACGCCAGTGGGCGTGAATCAACTGGTGATCAAGAAGGCCATTCGTGAGGCCGTGCGCGAAGCTACCAGACTAGGCAAGCTGCGGCCCAACTCAGTCGATTCCCTTACCGGCAAAAACAGCGGTGACAACCTGGGCGTGGAAACGCCGGTCATCCACTTTGAACAGTGGGAAGAGGATGAGGTGGAAGTTAAGTTGATCCTGAAGGGGGGCGGCTGCGAGAACAAGAACATCCAGTACTCGCTGCCGGCTGAGTTGGAAGGCGTGGGCAAAGTGGGCCGCGATCTGGAGGGCGTCCGCAAGTGCCTGCTGCATGCCGTGTGGCAGGCGCAGGGACAGGGTTGTGCCCCCGGTGCGTTGGGCGTTTGCATCGGCAGCGACCGCGCGCATGGCTATGACCTGGCGAAACAACAACTCTTCCGCACCCTGGACGACGTGAATCCAATTGCGGAACTGGCCGAACTGGAAGCGAAAATCCTGAAGGAGGCCAATGAATTGGGTATTGGCGCGATGGGCTTCGGTGGACGTGTCTCGCTGATTGGATGCAAGGTCATGGCAGCCAACCGCCTGCCCGCCAGTTTCTTCGTTTCCGTGGCATACGACTGCTGGGCTTTCCGCCGTCTGGGCGTGCGGCTGCATGCAACGACCGGGGCAATTACCTCGTGGATCTATCGCGATCCTGAACAGACGGTACAGAGGATGGCGCAGGGCGAAGGCTTCCCGCTCTCGGGGCGCGAAGTAATTCTTCAGGCACCGCTCACCGAAGAAAAAGTCCGCTCACTCAAAGTGGGCGACGTGGTTCTGATACAGGGCGACATGTATACCGGGCGCGATAACGTGCATGCCTGGCTGATGAAGAATCCGCCACCTGTGGATTTGCACGGTGCCGTGCTCTACCACTGCGGACCGGTGATGCTGCAGGATGGCGACAAGTGGACCGTGAAAGCGGCGGGCCCTACCACCAGCAGCCGTGAGGAACCGTACCAGGCCGATGTGATCCGCAACTACGGCGTGCGCGCGGTGGTGGGCAAAGGCGGTATGGGCAAGAAGACCCTGGCCGCAATGCAGGATTACGGCGCAGTCTACCTGAACGCCATCGGTGGCGCGGCACAGTACTACGCCCGCAACGTAAAGAGCGTTGAGGACGTGCACCTGATGGAGTTCGGAATACCGGAAGCCATGTGGCACCTGAAAGTGGAAGGATTCCCCGCCATCGTCACCATGGATGCGCACGGCAACAGCCTGCATGCCGACGTGGAAAAAGCCACAGTGGCGAATCTGGCGAAACTCTAGCGGATAGTTAACTAAGCTAGCTCCGTCTTCTCGCTTCAGCCGTCTGGGACCCGGCCTTCCGCTATGCTTGGGGATGTATGCCCGTCGATGAATCCCTGTTGAGCCAGATTGTCGAACGCGTGCTTTCCGTGACGCGTCCCGACCGTATCATTCTGTTCGGTTCGGCCGCTACCGGGGGAATGAGTCCCGACAGCGACATTGACCTGCTGATAGTCGGCGGACCGGCGGTGAGTTCGAGGCACGACGCATCGGTTCGCATCCGCGACGCCATCGGCGATGTGCAGTTACCCGTCGATGTAATCCTTATCGGGACAGAGCGGTTTGAGGCGACGAAGAACCTGATCGGCGGAATTGCCTGGCCTGCGCACCACTACGGAAGAGTGCTCTACGATACTGCCGCATGAGAACGAACTCCGGCGCCTGGTGGCCGAATGGCTCAGGAAGGCCGATCTTGATTTCAATACCGTCGTCAGGCTGGGTCCCGAAGAAGCGTTTCGGGACGTGGTAGCTTTTCATGCTCAACAGTCCGCCGAAAAATACCTGAAGGCGCTTCTTACCTTCCATCAGATTGAGTTTCCGAAGACCCACGAACTCAGGCACCTGCTCGGCCTGCTTCGCGAAGCGGAACCCCAACTGGCTCTCGCCCTCAGCGACGTACGCTGGCTGGAGCCTTTCGGCGTAGAGATTCGTTACCCGGCTGATCGGCCCGACACCGTTCCGGGTGACGAAGTCCGCGCCCACGAACTCGCAGCCAGAGTTCGCGCAGCCGTGATGGCCGTAATCAACTCCTGAAGCTGCTGCGACTAGAGATCGCGGGTGGAATCGTAGCGCCGACCTGTCTTGCAATCGTGGATGCTTTCGGGCACGGGAGTTCGATAGTGTCAGTAGATTGTGGTATTGGCGGAAGCAGGTTCCCCCAGAGCGAGTCGATGATGTTGTGAGGGTTTATTCTCCAGCAAAATCAAAGACAATTTCGAACGCTTCAAGAACAGCGGCCGTTTCGAGGTCTGGCCGTTCGTTCGTGAAACGGTTTACCGCGGAGCCCTGGCCCGCAGGTAGCACTCAAACGTTCACGAGAACGGATTTACAACCAAATACACCTCAACGGCACCTGGAACCCGCTAATCGCGAAACTCCAGCCGAAACCCGTAACCCTCTGTTATCCTTGAGGTTTCCATCATATGTCAGGCCACTCCAAATGGGCGACGATCAAGCATAAGAAAGCCGCCACCGACTCCAAGCGCGGAAAGATTTTCACCCGCCTCATCAAAGAAATCACCATCGCCGCCCGCAATGGCGGCGACCCCGACGGCAACCCGCGCCTGCGCACCGCCATCCTCGCGGCCAAGAATGTTTCCATGCCCGCCGACAACATCAAGAAAGCTGTGATGCGCGGTACTGGCGAGTTGGAAGGTGGCCTGATCGACGAAGTCATGTTCGAAGGCTATGGTCCGGGCGGTGCTGCTGTTCTGGTGATGGTCGCAACCGACAATCGCAACCGCGTGGTGAGTGATATTCGCCATATCTTCGGCAAGAATGGCGGCAACCTGGGCGAACAGGGAAGCGTGGCCTGGATGTTCGAGCGTAAAAGCCAGATCATCATTGAGAAAGAACTGGCCAACGAAGAGACCATGATGAATCTGGTGCTGGAATCGGGTGCCGAAGACCTGAAAGACAGCGGCGATTCGTGGGAGATTATTTCCGATCCCGCCAGCCATGAAGTAGTGATGGCTGCGCTGGCCGCCGCCAAACTGGAAACGGCATCGGCGGAAGTGGCCATGGTGCCGAAGAACCTCATCCGGCTGGAGGGCAAGCACGCCAACGCCATGATTCGCCTGATGGACGCAATGGAAGATAACGACGACGTGCAGAACGTTTATTCCAATTACGAGATCGACGAAAACGAATCTCTGGGTTAGCCGGGAACAGGGAAAGAAGCGCCCGTATGCGCCTGCTGGGCATCGATTGCGGAAGCGAACGGACCGGATACGGGGTCATCGACAGCGACGGCCACCAGCACCGCATGGTGGCAGCCGGTTGTATCCGCACCCTCGCACGAGACCCCTTCGACCGGCGATTGTTGACCATCGCCATCGGCTTGCGCGAGGTGATTGCAGAGCACCGGCCCGAATATGCGGTTATTGAAGAAGTTTTTTTTGCCGCCAATGCCAGAAGTGCGCTGAAGCTATCTCACGTGCGCGGCGTGGCGTTGCTGGTGGCAGCGGAATCCGCGCTAATAGTTGCCGAATACTCGGCACTGGAAGTGAAGAAATCCGTGGTGGGTTTCGGACGGGCTGAGAAAGCCCAGGTACAGATGATGGTGGCATCCGTATTGGGTCTGCCTGCTCCCCTCGAATCGGAAGACGCCTCAGACGCGCTGGCCATCGCGATGTGTCATGCGATGAATATGCAATCGCTGGCATGGACGGCGGCGGTATGAAGTTCCTCGCATTGTTATGGATGGCGACTACCCTGCTCGCCGGGGCCGACCGGCTCCTGTTCACAAAATCGTTTCCCGGCAGCCAGCCTTCCTTTGTGGGCATCGCCATTGAACAGGATGGCGCGGCGGAATACAGGGAAGATCCCAAAGACGAAAACCCGGTGATCTTCAAGCTCACCGAAACCGAGAAGGCAGTGATGTTTGAACTGGCCGGGAAACTCGACCATTTCGCCAAACCTCTGGAATCGGGGCTGAAACTTGCCAACATGGGCAAGAAAACCTTCCGCTGGGAAGGCGACGGCGCGCCCGGTGAACTGTCTTTTAACTTCTCAGAAGCACCCGACGCCAGGCTGTTGCTGGACTGGTTTGAAAATATTGCCCAGACCGAGCGGAACTTCATCGAACTGGAACATGCGGTACGGTTCGACAAGTTAGGCGTCAATCTGGCAGTACTCCATTTGGAGACGACGCGCGATCAGAAGCGTCTGGTAGCGGTGGAACAGTTTCTGCCGCTACTGGATAAAATCGCTGGCAACGAGAATATTATGCACATGGCAAGGTCGCGCGCGGCCGCGCTGGCGGAAGGGTTCCGGGCGGGCAAATGATGCAGGTTCGGGTGATCCTCGCGGTTTTCGTCGCTGCCTCGGCTGGGTTGGCCCAGGGGCCTTCCGTGGCCAGTGTGGCAAATGTGGAGCAGGCCGAACTGAGCAATGCGGTAGCCGAAGCCAATGGCAGCCCGCTCGACTTTATCCACGCGCTGGAAAAGCACCTGAAGAAATATCCCGCCAGCGCACAGCGCGCCTCCATTGAAGACACCATTTTGAAGGCCGCCATAGAGGCCAACGAGAACCGCTGGATTGCCGCCTACGGCGAGAAGTCGCTGGCACGCCAGGTGGCTCCGGATTTGGCGGTTCTGGACCGGGTGGCAAGAGCGCTGCTGGATGGCGATGCCCCTGAGCCTACGGCACGGGCTCTCGCGGTCGCGCGCCGCTATGAAGCCACCATTCAGGCCATGGCGAAGCAGCGCCCGGAGGGGCACCTCACCGAAGGTCAATGGGCACTGGAAGTAGAGAAGGGGCTTTCGCGCGCGTTCTCGCTGCAATCGCACGCGCTGGGCAACATGGGGAAATTCCCGGAAGCCGCCGCACTTGCCGTGCAGGCCTGGAGCCACTGGCCCAGCGCCGAAGCTGCCCGTGAAGCGGCCCACTGGCTGGATCAGGAAAATAAGGCGACGGAGGCAATTACCTGGTACGCCAATGCCTTCGCCATGGATGATCCAAAAACCACTCCGGAGCAACGCGCGAAAGACCGCATCCGTCTGGCGGAGTTGTACCGCAAAGTGCACGGATCGGAAAAAGGCCTGGGCGAAATGATTCTGGCGGCCTACGATTCGTCCACCACCAGCCGCACTGCACGGGTGCGGGCGCAACTCCCGAAAGATCCGAATATAGAGGCCGGCGTGATCTCTGACTTTCGCCTTGCAAGCATAGGCGGAGCGGAGTTATCCATGAAATCTCTCCAGGGCAAGACCCTGATTCTCGATTTCTGGGCAACGTGGTGTGTGCCCTGTATTGCGCAGCACCCCATGATAGAGCGCGTGAAGAAGAAATTTGCAGATTCCAAAGACCTGGTTTTTCTGGCCCTCGATTCGGATGAAGACCGAACGGTGGTTCCGGCCTTCATTCAGCAGCAGAAGTGGGAGGGCCCCGTCTATTTCGAAAGCGGGCTGGCACGACTACTGAATATCGCCTCCCTGCCCACCATCCTGGTGCTGGATGGCGAGGGGCGAATCATCAGCCGAATGGCGGGCTATATTCCCGAAAAATTTGAAGCCATGCTGGAACAGCGCATACTGGAGACAAGGGAGCCTGGCATCCGGTGAAACGTGCACGCCTACATTTCGCAGCTAAAGCCGCTATCGCGGGTCTGGCGATTCTCACTGCCGCCGGTGCCTGGCAATTGCGGCCATTCCGTGAATACCCGGGCGTGGAATACGAGAATTTTCCACTGCCGAAAGACTATACGGAAAAGACCGAATGGGTCTTCGCTCGCCTGATGTATCCGGCGGCGGGCGGCTGGGGCTACCGGGGCAATCAGGACTGGAAACACGGCGCCGCCAACTGGACTATCGATTACCCGCGCTCTGACCGGCATTTATCCGAAGCGGTGCGGCGTCTCACCCGGGTTCACGTCCGCTCGGTGGAACAACCCATCGATCTGGATGATGGCGACGATGCGTTCAACTATCCGTGGCTGTATGCAGTGGAAGTGGGCTACTGGAACCTCACTCCCGATCAGATTGTGAAGTTTCGGGAATTCCTGATGCGCGGTGGCTTCTTCATGTGCGATGACTTTCATGGCACCCAGGAATGGAACGGCTTCATGCGGATTATGAAACAGGTATTCCCCGACCGGCCTGTGGTGGAGATTCCCAATGACGATCAGATCTTCCACGTTATTTACGACCTGGGTGACCGGTATCAGGTGCCGGGTGCACAGTTCCTCTATTCGCACCGGCAGTACGAGAAAGATGGCACCCAGGCGCGCTGGCGGGGCATCTACGACGATCATGGCCGCCTGATGGTCGCCATCTGCCATAACATGGACCTGGGCGATTCCTGGGAGTGGGCCGACGAACCGCAGTATCCGGAAAAGTACTCTTCTCTGGGCATTCGCATCGCCACCAATTACATCGTCTACTCGATGACGCACTAATGCCCCCGGCGGCCGCGATGGTGCCGTTTTTTCTCGCGGCGCTGACTCTTCTGCTGACGCCGGGACCGGTGGTGCTTTACATCATCAGCCGCAGCGTGGAACGAGGGCGCACGGCCGCGCTGGTATCGGTAATGGGCGTGGGTGGTGCAAGCGTGGTGCATGCGGCCGTGGCGGTGCTCGGAATCAGCGGATTGCTGGCGGCCTCGCCGGCTGCCCTCCGCGCTATTCAATACGCAGGCGCTCTTTGGCTGGTGTGGCTGGGAATCAGTGATTTTCGGAAGCGCAGTGAAGGCGGTGCCATCGCCCGGGGTAAGAGCAATTCGCTCCCGGCGGTGTTTGCCGAAGGCTTTACCGTGAATATTCTGAATCCCAAAGCACCCATTTTCTTCATCGCCTTTCTTCCTCAGTTTGTGAACCCCGCCCAGGGACCAGTCCCCCTTCAGATTGCCTGGTTTGCAGGGTTATTCGGCGCTATGGCAATGGTCACGGATTCCGCGTGGGCACTGACCGCGCACGCCGCGGGGCGTTATCTGGCGCGACATGCCGGTTTCCTGCGCAACCGGCACTACATTACAGGAACGGTTCTGATTGCCCTGGGCGTTGTCGCCGCGCTGGTGGCTGCGCGGGCTTGAAGCGTCATACTGAAGAGCGTTATGACAGTGCATGAAGTGACCCTGAATTTGCTCCGCTCCCTGGGGATGACAACACTGTTCGGCAATCCGGGGTCCACCGAATTGCCGTTGCTGTCGAATCTGCCCGCGGATTTTCGCTACATTTTGGGCTTGCAGGAAGCCGTAGTGGTGGGCATGGCTGACGGTTACGCGCAAGCCACCGGGCGCGCCGCGTTTGTGAACCTGCATTCCGCCGCCGGCTTGGGCAATGCGCTGGGCAACATCTACACTGCGTTTGAGAACCAAACACCTCTGGTAATCACCGCCGGTCAGCAATCCCGCGCACTGCAGCCACATTATCCGTATCTGTATGCGCCGAATGCCGCGGAGTTTCCGCGTCCATGGGTGAAGTGGAGTTGCGAACCGGCGCGCGGTGAAGACGTGCCCGCAGCGCTGGAACGCGCCTGGCATATCGCCATGCAGCGTCCCTGTGGACCCACCTTTGTTTCCATTCCCATGGACGATTGGAAGGCCCCGGCATCCCCGCGCCCGGTGCGCGTCGCAGCCTTCGATTATGCGCCCGATCCGGCGGGGCTGGCGAGAATTGCCGATGCACTGAACCGCAGTGAACGCCCGGTATTCGTAGTGGGGCCCGCCGTGGACCGCGACGACATGTGGGCAGCAACCGTAGCGTTGGCAGAGAGGACAAGGGCCGCTGTGTGGGCCAGCCCGGTCTCGCCGCGGGCCAGTTTTCCGGAAGAGCATCCGCTGTTCGCCGGGTTCCTGCCGCCCGCACCCGGACCTCTGGCCGATATTCTGGATCAGCACGATTTTGTGCTGGTGTTGGGAGCACCGGTCTTCACCTACCATGTGCCGGGGGAGGTGCACACGGATTCCACTCGCCTGCACCTGATTACCGATGACCAGGCAGCAGCGGCGCGGGCACCGGTGGCGGTCACGGTCCTCTCTTCCATGCGCCTCGCCTTGCCTGCTCTGTTGGAACTAACACTACCGGTGGACCGCATCCACCCTGCGGCGCGACCGCAGCCGCCCCTTCCCCGCTCCGGTGACCCGATTGCGGCAGAACTGGTAATGGCGACGCTGCGCAGGGCGCTTCCCGATAACGGCGTGATTTTGGAAGAAGCGCCGTCGCATCGCAAGGCCATGCGGGATTATCTGCCCATCCGACAGCGCGGCGGTTTCCATGACGGTGCCAGTGGTGGCCTGGGATTCGCCATGCCCGCGGCGGTGGGTATGGCGCTGGCGGAGATCGGGCGTCCCATTGTCTGCCTGATCGGCGATGGCTCCGCGATGTACTCCATTCAGGCGCTGTGGACGGCCGCGCAACGGGGCGCACGGGTGACGTTTTTGGTGCTCAACAATCAGTCTTATGCCGTGATGAAGGCGCTGGCCGCGGTGCTGAAGACACCGAATCCGGCGGGCGTGGAATTACCCGGGCTCGATTTTGTTACCATCGCGCGGGGCATGGGTTGCCCGGCAGATCGTGTGGCACAGAGTGCGGACCTCGAAGCCGCGCTCACGCGGGCTCTCGCGGCCGAGGGTCCCTTCCTGCTGGAAATTGCAGTCGACCCCTCGTTCGAAATTCCCTATGGCCTTGCGGGCGAATAGCGCTAAGATTGGGGGGCTGAGCACGCTGGCCAAACAAGCGCAAGCAAACAGACTGCTTCCATTGGCATTGGGGACAGTATCTTTCGCGGTGTGCTTTGCTGCCTGGGGCCTGGTGGCAGCCTTCGCCCCCCGATTCCGGGAGATGTTTCACCTTTCGGCAACACAGGCCGCGCTGTTGGTGGCGGTACCGGTGCTGCTGGGATCTTTGGCACGACTGCCGGCAGGTATGCTCGCCGACCGGTTTGGTGGCCGCGTCATCTTCTCGGTTCTCATGCTGCTGGTGAGCGTCCCCGCATTGCTCACACCGATGGCGGGGAGTTACAGCCAACTCCTTCTGGGTGGATTTGTTCTTGGCCTGGCGGGCTCATCGTTCGCGGTTGGGGTGGTTTTTGTCTCCCGATGGTTCAGCGCGGAACAGCAGGGGAGCGCGCTCGGTGTTTACGGGTTAGGCACGATTGGTCAATCCGCCGCAGTGTTCTTTGGGCCCTTGCTGGCAGCGTCTTTTGGCTGGCAGAATATTTTCCGCGGAATGGCGGTGGTACTCACGGTCTGGGCCGTCGTATTTTGGATGCTGGCGCGCAATGCGCCGGTCACTGTCCGCCCTAAAGGTATCGGCGAAATGTTCGCCCTGCTGGCAGGGGAGCGCCTTGCATGGGCCCTCTCCGCGTTCTACTTCCTGACCTTCGGCGGCTTCGTCGCTTTCTCTATTTACCTGCCCAGCCTGCTCAAAGACCAGTTCCGCCTTACGCCTGCGGATGCGGGGTTTCGCACCGCCGGTTTCGTGGTGCTGGCAACGCTGCTTCGGCCCGTGGGTGGATGGCTCTCGGACCGAATCGGCGGGGCGCGCGTATTGTCGGCGGTCTTTCTGGTGGTCGTTCCATTCGCGCTTCTGCTCGCGTGGCCTTCCATGCTTCCCTTCACCATTGGAGCGCTGGGCTGTGCGGCGATGATGGGCCTGGGCAACGGAGCTGTATTCAAGCTGGTTCCACAGTATTTTCCCCGTGAGACGGGAACGATCACCGGACTGGTGGGCGCGATGGGCGGCCTTGGAGGCTTCTTTCCCCCGCTGCTGCTCGGATTCTTTCGTGATCGGATGGGCACGATATGGCCTGCGTTTGTATTGCTGGCGCTACTGTCGCTGGTGATGTGGCGGGTGAATGCAGTGGTGTTCATCCCCCGGCAAAATGCGCTGGATCTGTCGCTGCCGCCGCATCTGACGCGCATCGCCGCCCCCGTCCGCGCGGGCCTCTGGGCCACCCTGTTCGCGCTCGTGCTCGTGGCGTCGATAGTGGTCGGTTCGCGAAGTCTGGAAAACTTCGATCCGGCGCTCGTGATCTACACCTTCGCCGTCATCTTCGCTACCTGGGGCGTCGTCTATCACTACAATGTCTGGCTGGATAAACCGCCTACGCGAATGTACTGGCGGCGCGGCTGGGAACTATTCCGCAGCCAGGGGGTTCTGCGAACAACCATGACTCTGGCTGGGCTGACCGGCCGCAACATTGTGGCGCAGACGTTCATCGCCAGGCGCTCCAGGCTTCGCTGGTGGATGCATCAGTGCCTTTTCTGGGGTTGTATGCTGGCTGCGGCAATCACGTTCCCGCTGGTGTTCGGATGGATCTCGTTCCGGTCGCTGGCGCACGATCAAACCATCTACGTGACCTACCTGTTCGGTTTCCCGATGGGGCGCTTCCCGCTGCATAGCGTGACTGCTTTTTTGTTGTTTCACGGTTTGGATATTGCGGCCGTGCTGGTGCTCACGGGCATCTTCCTCGCACTATGGAGGCGGCTGCGCGATAAGGGTGCTCAGACGCTGCAAAGCTTCGCCATGGATTTTTTCCCGCTGATACTTTTGTTCGCCATCTCCGTCACCGGAATTGCCCTCACCGTTTCTCAGGAATGGCTGCGTGGCGCTGCTTACAGCTTCCTCTCGATTATTCATGCCATCACCGTTATTGCTGCTCTGCTTTTTATGCCATTCGGCAAATTTTTCCATATCTTTCAAAGGCCGGCCCAGTTGGGCGTGAAGCTCTATCAACTGGTGGGTGAGAGCGACCCAGGCGCCATCTGCCCCCGTTGCAAGCTTCGGTTTGCTTCGGCCATGCACATCCGCGATCTCAAAATCGTTCTGCCCCAGCTGGGATTTGACTACAGCATTCCCGGGACCCACTTCGCCTGGCAAGACCTGTGTCCGCCCTGCAAACGAAAAACTCTTTCCGCATCGCAACTCAAGATGAAGTCCGCCGCACAAGAGGCTGCCATTGGCTAAATCCCCCGCAACGCCGGAAGAGCTACAGGACAAATACGGCCCCCATCTGAACCATGCGCCGGAAGGTGGATGGAGCAAAGAATCGCGGACCATGCCAGACCGGCTGGTAAAGACACATTGCTGTTTCTGCGGGCAACAGTGCGGTATTCAGCTCAAGGTGAGCGACAACCGTGTAATTGGATTCGAGCCGTGGGACGAATTCCCGTTCAATCGCGGCATGCTCTGCCCGAAAGGCGTCAAACGATATTTGCAGGCCAACCACCCGGATCGCCTGCTCGACCCCCTGATTCGAACCGATGCCGGTTTCGTGAAAGCCAGTTGGGATGATGCCCTGTCACTCACCGCGCGCCGGCTGCGTGAAGTGCAGGAACGCTACGGTAAAGACTCGGTCGCAGTATTCGGCGGAGCGTCGCTGACGACCGAAAAATCCTACCTGATGGGGAAATTTGCGCGGGTGGCATTGGGCACCCGACATATCGACTACAACGGGCGGCTCTGCATGGTTTCCGCGGGAACCGCCTATAAACTGGCGTTCGACGTAGATCGGAGCCCGATCCCGTGGAGTGAAATTCCCAAGGCCCAGGTACTGTTTGTGATCGGCGCGAATATTGGCGAGTGCGCCCCCATCACGACGGATTACATCTGGCGTTGCCGCGACCGCGGCGGCAAGTTGATTGTGGCCGACCCGCGCATGACGCCCATCTCGCGCAATGCCGATCTCTTTCTGCCCCTGCGCCCCGGTACGGACCTTGCACTGCTGAACGGGATGCTGCACGTGGTGCTGCGGGACAATCTGCAGGATGACGACTTCATCGCCCAACATACCAGCGGTTTTGAAGCGGTGAAAGAGTCCGTGCGGAGCTACGATCCGCGTATGGTCGCCGAGATGACCGGCGTGCCTCCCGAAGCCATTGAGAAGGCGGCACACTGGTTCGCCGAAGCAGACCGGGCCATTGCCATGCATGCCCGCGGGCTGGAACATCAGTCGAAGGGCGTGGAGAACTGTTCGGCGCTGATCAACCTCACACTGGCCACCGGGCACCTGGGGCGTGAAGGCTGCGGCTGCACCATGATCACCGGGCAGGGCAACGGGCAGGGTGGGCGCGAGCACGGGCAGAAGTGCGATCAGCTGCCCGGCCAGCGATCACTGCTCGACCCCAAAGCGCGCGAGCACGTCGCCGGCGTTTGGGGAATCTCACCCGACGAACTGCCCCAGCCCGGTTACACGGCGCAGGAGATTATGAACGCGATCCACGCGGGCGAAATCAAGGCTCTGTTTTCCATTTGTTTCAATCCCGTGGTCTCGCTGCCGCACGCCGATTTTACGCGGGAGGCGCTGGAGAAGCTGGAGTTTTTCGCCGTGGCCGATTTCTTCCTGTCGGAGACAGCGCGCTACGCCGATGTGGTACTGGCGGGAAGCCTGCAGGAGGAAGAGGAAGGTGTCACCTGCAGCGCGGAAGGCCGCGTCATTCACATTCAGCAGGCGGTTGAGCCTCCGGCCAATGCAAGGCGCGATTCCGAAATTATTTGTGATCTGGCCCGCCGGCTGGGTAAGGAAAAGTTCTTCCCGTTTCAGACCCCGCGCGAGATCTTCGATGAACTGCGCGAAGCCTCGCGTGGAGGCCATGCCGATTACTACGGCATCACCTACGAGAAAATCGACCTGCAAATGGGAGTGTTCTGGCCTTGCCCCAGCCTCGACCATCCGGGTACGCCGAATCTGATGACGGGCGGCGTTTCCTTCTTCCCCGATGGCAAGTGCCGCTTCCAACTGGCGGAATGGCGGGAGAGCGGAGATCCCGTGGATGCCGACTACCCGGTGTTCCTGACCACTGGCCGGGTGGTGAGCCAGTATCTATCCGGAACGCAGACACGCCGCATTGGAGCGCTGGTGGATATTTATCCGGAGCCGCGCATCGAAATTCACCCGAAGCTGGCGGAACTACATGGCATTGAAGACAAGGACTGGGTCGCCATAACCACGCGACGTTCCGGGATCCGCTTGCGCGCCTCTGTGGTGCGCACCATCCGCCCGGACACAGTATTTATTCCGTATCACTGGCCAGATGACCAAAGCGCGAACCGGCTCACCCATCGCACGCTCGATCCGCGCAGCAAGATACCGGAGTTCAAAGTCTCCGCATGCCGGATTCGTAAAGCCGACATCAGCGAAGAGGGAGGCCCTGCATAATGTTCGGCTATGAGTTCTACGTGGACCCCTCGCGTTGTATCGGTTGCCAGGCCTGCGTGAAGGCCTGCGAAGAATGCGAAACCCACCGGGGGCAGTCCCTGATCAATTTCGATTTCATTGACCGCGCCGAAACCATCGCCACGGCGGCTTACGTATGCTGGCAATGTGACGATCCCGCCTGTGCGCAGGCGTGCCCGGCGGATGCGATCAAGGTGGGCGAGGACGGAATTGTGCAATCCGCGCTGAAGCCCCGTTGCATTGGCTGCTCGAATTGCGTGCTGGCATGCCCGTTCGGCATTCCGAAGGTTATCCCGGAATACGAACTGATGATGAAATGCGATATGTGCTATGACCGGACATCGGTGGGCAAGCGTCCTCTGTGCGCGACAGTGTGCCCCAGCCAGGCACTGGCTTACGTCCGCAGCGAGGACATTGCACTGCGGCGCGAAACGCCTTCCAACACGTTCTTTTTCGGCAACCAAAAGATAACCACAAAGGTGTTTATGATGACGCCGGCGGAAGCCGAATCCGTGGTTGCGGATATTACCGGGTTCATGTGGGGAGAGAGCAATGCCTGACGAAACCAAACCTTTGTGGCGCGACGAATTCTCCATCTTCAAAGCGGATGAGCGGTATGTGAACCGCCGGCAACTAGCGAAATTTCTGGTGCTGGGGAGCCTCGGAATGTTCGTCGGGAATGTGTGGATACTGGTGCGGAGCTGGCTGCGGACACCTGCCGCCTATGCACGCCGCGTGGTGGCACGCGCAGGGGAGATTCCGGTGGGCGGCGTAAAGCTTTTTCAGTACCCCACGCAGGGTGAACAATGCATTATGGTCCGCACCGCGGCCGAGACTTATGTGGCCTACAGCCAGAAGTGCACCCACCTGTCGTGCGCGGTTTTCTATTCACGGGAAAATGATCGGCTGGAGTGCCCCTGTCACCAGGGCTACTTCTCCGTGCGGGATGGCTCTGTGCTGCAGGGACCGCCCATGCGCCCGCTGCCGCGTGTCTTGCTGGAACGGTCAGGCGATGATTTGATCGCGATCAAAATGGAGCCGGGGGCATAGATGGAATCTCCCGGCAATCCCCGGCAGAATCGCGGGCTGACCGCCATTGATGCGGTGACCGCACTGCTGGTGATCCTGCTTGTGGTGCAGATCTGGTTGCTGTCGGCGACCCTGGACGCGTATCTGGCCGGCCACGCGGAAACCGCGCTTCCAGGCGCCATCGTCTCCGGCATTCTTTGCACCGCGTGCCTTGGGATGTATGGCTTTGTGCTGCGAGTGGATCGCGATACGCGGCCTCGCGTTTGACCCGGGACTATCGCCCCAGCGTGCTGTTCAGATAGCCCGCAAGCCGGTACGCGGCCTTCATCATCTGCTCTTGCATCAGGGGCCAGGCGCGATTCACGTAGGCATCGCCGACATGAATGTTGAGTGCCGCAACCTTCACCCTCTCCGCATCGCAATTGCCTTCCAGAGCCGTAATCTCTGCCGGGATTTGCGGGGAGAGCGCGCCGTACGCAACCTCCACGCCGATGCGGTGACCTTCCCAGGACCATTTCTTCGGATCCATTTTGCCCCTGGCCCAGCCTTTCCCGCGGGACGCGTAGCGGCGATCCATCTCCGCAAAAAGAACGGGAGCGGATACCTTGCGCCCGCTGCGGATGTGAGTGAGAATTCCACTGTCCCACAGGCTGTGGATATTGCTGGGCCGCTGCTGCCCGTAGAACGTAACGGAGGTGCAGTTGCCACCGGTATCGCTCACGTTGTGAAGGGGCTGGGTGATGTCGGCAAAGAAGTGAATGAGGAAGCGCAGGGCATCGGCGCGCCGGGCACCGGGCAGACTACGGTCTTCCAGGACTTTTCGGTTGTAGTCGATGGCGCTGACGATGCAGCCGGAGGCCTGTCCGCCGCGCACCAAAGGATCGAGCGGTGAGCACCACGGAGTAATATCGGCAACGGGCTTCAGGATGGCGAGCGGGATATCGATGAAGTGCCACGGATCGTCCGGCTTCAGGCGCACATCATCGGCCCAGGTGGCGGAGTCTGCCATGATGTCGGCCTGGCGCTCACGGCAGAAGCGCTTCAGCGCCGGGTCTATGGGGTACTGCTGCAATAGTTCGTCAACAGCACGGGAGGCGGCAGGAGTGAGATGCGCACGAGTGGTGAGCGCGATCATCTGATGGGCTTCACAGCCCCAGCCGAAGGCGGACGCGGCACTGGCCCCCGCCAGCAAAAGCAAGGTAAGAGGTCGCATCATGATTTCGTGCTGCGCCGCAGCGTCCAGGAATCCGGCCGCGCATTATCCTGTTCGAGTTTTTTCCAGTTGTCGCTGATGTCAATCAGCTTGCCGGTGACGTGGTTGGATCGCTCTGAACACAGAAACAGAGCCAGCTGAATCTGCTTCTCCGGAGCCAGGCCGCCGGTGAGACGGACGTTGCGGGCTTCCTGAACTTCAATTTCACTAAGGGCATCGGCAGCACGCAGAATATCGTCGGTCATTGCCGTATACGCCTGACCGGGGAAAAACGAATTCACCTGGACATTGTGCTCGCGGACTTCTTCGGCCACGCTTTCGGCAAAGCGAACCACGGCTGCCTTGCTGGCCGCGTAAGGCGCAAACAAAGGCCTTGGGGTAGCGGCGCCGGTTCCGGAAACCACAAGGATTTTTCCGCGGCGGCGTTCCACCATGGCGGGCAATACGGCACGCACCGCATTCATGACGCCAAACAAGTTGGTCTCGATTACTTCCTGCCACTGGTCCGGCTGGCTCTCTACGAAAGGCCCCACCGGACCGACCACGCCGGCATTGGCAATCAGCACCTCCACCGCCCCCCAAACCGAGTTCATCCGGGCGACGGCGGTCTGGAGTTCAGAATATTTGCGAACGTCGGCGCGCAGGCGCAGCGAATTGCCACCGGCATGCTCAATCTCCATGCGGGTTACATCCAGTTCCGCCGGGTTGCGGCCCAGGATACCCACCCGGGCACCCGCACGGGCAAAACCCATGGCCAGTCGTTTACCGATTCCCCGACCCGCGCCAGTGATGAGAACAGGTGTGTTTGGAAAGATCAAATACCCATTCTAAACGAGCGCCAGATCGTGCAGCGGACGCAGGCTTTCACCGGTCGCGCCTGCCAGAGCGCACAGAGCGGCAGGCATGTCGCACCTGGTGAGGATTTCCCCCAGGTCTTCGGCGAGGCAGGGGCGCGCAAAATAATAACCCTGCATCTGCGGACAACCGGCGGAAAGCAGGGCCAGACGCTGCCCTTCCGTTTCCACTCCTTCGGCCACCACATTCAACCCCAAACCCCGCGCCACCGTGATGAGGCCCGCCACAATTCGGCGGGCGGCATCGCTGGTTTCGAGGGACTGGACAAAAGACCGGTCGAGCTTGATGGCATCCACAGGCAACTGGTGCAGATAGCCGAGGGCAGAGTAACCGGCGCCGAAGTCATCAATGGAGAAGCGCACTCCAAGCGCACGCAGCGAACGCATCTGGCGGATGGTCTCGCCGCCATTGGCGATCAGGAGATTCTCCGTGAGCTCAATTTCGATACTCCAGGCCGGGACGCCATGGCGGGCCAGACAATCTTCCACGAATTCAGCAAAATCCGGGCGCTCCAGTTGTACCGGCGATGCGTTTACCGCCACCGAAATCTGACCATACCCGTTCTGCCGCCACCAGACGATCTGACGGCAAACTTCATCAAGTACCCATGTTCCAATCTGTACAATGAGGTCGCTCTGTTCGGCTATGGGAATGAAGTCCGCGGGAGGAATGATGCCGCGCTCCGGATGGCTGAGGCGAATCAGGGCCTCCAGACCGGCCAGTCTGCCCTGCGCGGTAATCTTCGGCTGGTAGTGGAGCAGGAATCGGCCCTGGCGCAGCGCGGCGCGAATCTCACTCTCCATTTGCGCCTTGCCGGTGGTTTCGAGGGTGGAGGAAAAAGCATGTGCCCGATTGCGGCCCGCATCCCTGGCGCTATGGAGCGCGACATCGGCGCGACTGAGTAACTGGTCAGCCGTGGTGCCGTCTTGCGGAAACAAGGCGATGCCAATGCTGGCACTGGCAGAGAGTTCGTGGCCATCGGCTTGAAATGGCTGCGCGATGACCGCAAGCAGGCGCGCGGCAACTTCCGCCGCTTCAGACGAGCCCGCCACATCAGACAGGATGGCATTGAACTGGTCGCCGCCAATTCGCGCCACCGTATCGCCACCGCGCAAGGTGCGGCGCATGCGCACGGCCACTTCGCACAGCAGCAGATCACCCATGCGGTGGCTGAACTGGTGGTTGGTGTGTTTGAAATTATCCAGGTCGATGAACAGTACGGCCAGAGGACGGTTATGCACACGGGCATCGGCCAGTTCAGTCTTCAACCGCTGCAGCAATTCAGTGCGGTTGGGAAGACCAGTGAGGGTATCGTGATGGGCACGGAAATAGAGTTCTTCGTGGTGACGGCTGTGCTCAATTGCCAGTTGCGCCAGGCGTGATGCCGATTCCAGGGTAGAGGCCACGCCGGTGGCGGGATGGCCCTCGCAATCAAACAACAGAATGAGGCCGCAGGCAGAATCCTCTGAACCAATGCGGCAGGTGTGAATCGCCGCCGGCAGCTCTCCGTAAACCTTGTCGGAAAACTCTTTCCAGGCTGGATTCGTGGCCGGTTCCATCGCCGTCCGCGCCAACTTCCAAATTTCCGGGGGCACCACGTCAGGCAGATGCAGGCAAGACAGCCAGCGAGGCCGCAGGCCCGGCGCAGACGCCACCTGCCAACCGGCCTTGCCGGTTACCAGAACTGCCACTTCCGCACCCGGAACCTGGTCACGGATCAGCCACGCAACGCCGTCGAGTACCTCGCCCAGCGAGCGATTGGAAACCATTGTTACCAGAACCTGATTGAACGACCGCTCACGAATTCGCTCGCGATCCAATTCCCCGGTGCGTGAGCGAACAGCGGCTTCGAGGGCCCGCTTTCGACCGAAAAAGAAGCGCTGGTTCAAGCGCGCAACCAGTGGACTCAAAAGTACCCGGACTTGGGTGACAGCGCGCACCTGACTCTTATCGGCGAACCTGGGCAATGCCTTTAGAGTTCGCCGCGCAGCATGCGGCATAACGACCTGGCGGCTTCGTGCGATGCGGTTTTCTTCGACGAACCTTCGCCGGATATCACCACTTCCCTGCCCAGACGAACCTCCACCGTGAAGGTGCGGGCGTGACCGGGGCCAGCTTCCGAGAGCAGCATGTAGTGCGGCCGGGGCAGATTCCGGTCGCGCGCCAGACGCTCCAGTTCCGCACGGTAATCGTGGGGCGGCCCGAGGCCGGCCATCTCCACCAATTCCGCCTCATCGGGCAGAGCGTGACGCAGCACCAGCTGGCGAGCCGGCTCCAGGCCACCATCCAGGTAGATAGCACCCAGAATGGCTTCAAAAGCGTTGACGAGCAGGCGTTGCTTGGTTCGGCCGCCAGCCGTTTCCTCGCCGCGGCCAAGGTGCAGGTAACGGCCCAGATCCAGAGTGTGGGCGGCCCGCAACAGGTGGGCAGCACTCACCAGGTGGTTCTTGAGAAGAGAAAGGTGCCCTTCAGAATAATCGCGGAAACGGTCAAACAGCGATGAGCTGACCACCCAGCCCAGCACGGCGTCACCGAGGAATTCCAGGCGCTCGTTATCGGGGGGAAGATAACCCGGAACCTGCGGCTGCGGAATATTTTCGTTGACGCTCGAACTGTGGGTTAGCGCGCGCGTCAACAACTCAGGTGCCTGGAAAGTATATCCAAGCGCCTTTTCCAGGTCCCCCGGATTCGAGGGCATGCGGGAATCGGAGGGCGGAAGCGTAGCTACTTCTTGATCTGCGATACGGCACGGGCCTTGTCGGCCTCGCCGATGCGCTTCACGGAGTCGTCCGCTTTGGGTGAGGTCAGGGCGCGATCAATCCACTTGACGGCCTCTTCCGGCTTCTTCATGTCGAGAAAGGCGCGACCGGCGCGAATCATGATGAACGGATCGGGATTGAGCGCCATAGCCTCTTCATACTGTTTGGCACCCTCATCGAACTTGCCGCGAAGCACCGAAAGGTGGGCCAGCGCCTGCGTGGCATCAGCCCGGTTCTCATTCTTGAACTTGGCCCATTCGGCGTCGGGCAGGGCGGGATTCGGCTTCTGCGCGGTTTCCAATCCCTTCAGCGCCATCTCGGCATAACCCTGAATGCGCTTAAACTTGTCGTCCTTATCCAGATCGTTGGAGCGGGTCTGGTCTGAGAGCAGGTTGGTCAGAATGAGAGCGGCGTCGAAACGGGTGGGGTCCGCATTGACGCTTTCCTCGGCATAAAACAGGGCCTTGGCGGTATCACCCTTGCGCTGCCAGGCGTCGGCTTCAATGTAAAGCGCATAGGCTTTAAATGTCGTATCGGCGTACTTGGCGACCAGTTCCTCGGCGGCTTTAATGCGGGAGTCGGGGTCAGTAGCACCGAGCATCGCGTTGACCGCGGTACCTTCGCCTCTCGACTTCACTTTCATCTGCTGGGCCATGGCCAGCGATCCGGCGACGAGTCCTATGGTCACGATGGCTGAAAACTTCATCTCAAATCTCCTCATGCTGTTGTGGTATTGCCTGCGATTCTTTTTCCGCGGCCTCACGGGCCATGCCGGATGCGCCTTCTACTGCCAGCGCCTGCTTATAAAACTTCCGGGCTTCTTCCAGCTCCCCGGCCGCTCTTGCGAGTCGGGCGAGGTACACGAAACTCCACGCCCTGGTGGGCTGGTCGGGCGAAGAACCAAGGGTCTTCTGAAACAGGTTAACAGCCGCATCCGGATCGTTCTGCAGGATGGCGATCCGGGCCAGGCCGTACCAGGCGCCGGCATGGGCCGGAGAGTTCTCTTCCGCGGTTCCCGTCATCTCCAGAATCTTCAGGTATTGCTTCTTCGCGGCATCCAGCTGGCGACCACCATAGAGGTTGTCGGCTTCTTCGAGAGCCTTCGCCATGGGGGTTGGTTCGGGGCCTGCGACCGCCACCTGTTTGGCCGCGCGCTGCAGCACGGCACTGTCAAATTTCACCGCCGAAATGCGCGCGATCTCGCGCTTCATTTCGATGGCCTGAATCATGTCTTGCGCGTAAAAACGCATGCCCTGTTGCTGCTTGTCGAAGGCCAGCAACTGCTCCGAGAAAAACCGGGTCAAAACATAACCCTGGCGCATACTCTGATCGACGCCGGCAGGCTGCTTGTCGATACGCGCTTCCACCGCTTTAATCAAACTTTCATTCGCCAGCAGCACGATATCGCTCTTATAGCTCTCTTCGAGCGGCGCCGTTTGCACCAGGTCAAGAAGCGAACTCCGCTGCTTCAGATCCATGCCGTATTTGATGACAATGGGGTCGACCTGATAGTGCAGATAGGCGTGACGGATATCGAAAATACGCAAGGCCTGGGAAGGCGAGGCGATGACGAAAATGTCGTCGCCGTAACTGCGGGTTTGAACATGTTCCGGGGCCGCCATGAGTTCCACGTAAATGCGGAAATGGCGTCCGAAGTAAGCATTGGTCGGGACGCGGAGGTAGCCATCCACGCGGGTGGTCATGTCGACGAGAGGCGCGTGAAAGCGTTCCAGCTCCTGGTCATAGGCCGGTTTGGATCTGCGCCAAAGCTCTTTCAGGTTGGCCTGCTGGTAGAAATCGACCATCAGCGGGGTTAAGCCGGCGAGCCGCAGGGCATCTGGCGGCACATCGATGTCGCGGCCTTTCCAGTGGAAATCAGGCGCACCGGAAACCGAAAGGGCCCAGGAAAGATACGGGGCAAGGTCCTCGGTGGCACTCTTGTTTCCGCGCATCTGGCGGCGGTAAAAATCGCGAATGGAGGGCAGAACGGGAATGTTCTGTTTGGCGAGGTAGTCGCGCAACTGCTTGCGGATGGGATGGTTATCAGGGAGATTGATGCCATCGTCATAGCCCGCGGCGTTGATGGCGGCCATGACATAAAACAGGTTCTCGTTCGCATCGAGTTCGAGCGATTCAGCGGCGAATAGCCGGCTTGCGGCAAAAATGAGGGCCGCAGCGTAAGGCAGGAGGTGCTTCAAGGTGCTGACCAATAGTTTATCAGGTACTCCCAATAGCGACCTGAAAAAACCGGATATTGACCCATTTTGAACCTGATTCTGACCCGGTTATAACCCATAAATAACCCAGCGGAGAAGACTGTAGTGTTGAAACTAAGGGAGTTGGCTGGGTTCGACTGGTGTTTTTTCAAATGTCAAAGAACTGACGAGCGCGGATGCGGGGTCCAGCGCGGTTCTGTCCGGTGGATTCCCTTCTGCCTGAAGAGATAGCACGGTCGGGAACGGAAGACAGTGCGCCGGAGCGTAACGGCGTCGGGTTTGGAGGCGCGGTGGTTGATAGGGCTGGGGTTAGGCTGTGCGAAATATTTTTGCAGGGGGTGTGATCCGGGGAGTGCGCCGCATGAGCGCGGCGATGCGTTTGCCGTCGGGAGCGACGCCGCAGGTCGAACCTCCGGTGAGGCAGAAATCGGGAGACTCATGCCGGGCCGGGCGCGTCAGGGTAATTAATTTAAACGGGCCGCCGTCACCGGCAGCGGGTCAGGAACGGCGTGGCGGGCATTTGGCCGGCTGGGCGGAGCGTTCTCCGGAATTGCGCAACTGGCCAGTTCGAAGCGATTGCGAACACCCACCTTCTGAAAAAGCCGGAACAGATATATTTTCACCGTGCCTTCGGTGATGTTCATCTCCGCCGCAATCTGCTTGTTGCGCAGACCCTGACGCAGCCAGGTCACAATTTCGCGTTCCCTTGGAGTGAGCGTAACCCGTCTCCGCGTCGGGGAATCCTGGGCGACTCCAAACCCGATCTGCATTTCTCCCGAAGCCACCCGCATGAGGGCGTCCATGAGCTGGTCTGGCGCTGCACGCCTCTGCACGATACCCCGCACTCCGAATTCCAGGGTGCGGAAGACCATATCCAGCGGTATGGCATCACTCCACAAGACCACCGGGCAAAGCGGTGCATGCCGGTGCAATTCGGTGAGGTCGCCAAAGTTCAGACCGGCCGTGATATCCAGCAGAATGAGATCCGGCTGCTGACCGGCAAGCGCCTGCGGTGATTCGGCTGCTGTGGTTGCTGCGAAGGTCCCAAAACCGTGCGCCGCAAGAATATGTTCGAAACCGCGAATCAGCACAGGCTGATCGCTGATTACCAGAATTCTGGCCATTGATAAGTCCTCCGGAATATATGAAAACGGTCAACGACTTCCCGCCTTCGTGCCCGGACAGGACCACAAGATCTGAATTTATGAAAACGCCGCCTCTAACGGGTGGCTTGTTTAGGGTATAAAAAATGTCAACTTGCCAAAGGCTTGGGAGCCCCGCGGCGGGTACGGAATTCGTATTTCTCAATCGTCACGGCGGCCAGGCCATCGATATTGCGAACCACCCGGCCTTCGGCTACCAGCTTCAACGGTATCTGGTTTTCCAGTCGCGCCGGCCAATCCAGCGAAACCTGCACCAGTTGCCCGGCCTCGAGCCTGGCATCGGTGGTAAACAGCAATCCCTTGCTACTGATATTCAGCGTCTCGCTGGTACCCTGCCCCGACATCAGCGGATGTTCCAGCGTCTGGTAGCTCACGGCAAGACGGCAGGGGAATCGCGCGTTGATGCGGCGTTCGGCACCGGTCTTCGCTGCACCGTCCTGCGGTGCGTTGCAGGCACCGTTGAGCGAGCGCTGGAACCCGCCGGCTTCCAGTTCCTCAATGCAGAAAAAGTCGTGCGCGCCTTTGCGTACCGCATTCACGCCGGTCTCGCGGTCGCGCGCATGGCAGAGCGCAATCACCGGGGTGGTGGCGGCGTGCTGCTGCAGGTGGCGCAGCGTCGCCAGTCCCTGCCCGTCGGGCAGAAACAGATCGGCTACCACCACGCTGAAGGAGCGTTCCTGCAGTTCCCGCAGCCCGTCGAAAAGGGCCTCTACCCGCACGCATTCCACGCCGGGTTCTCCATCGCGAATAAGGCTCTGGACCTTGTTCGCAAGACTTTCATCCGAGGCAATAAGTAGAACAGAATGGTTGCCCATGGTCTGAGGTACAACCAGCATACCGCGAAGCCTGGGCCCCGCGCCTGCCAGCGGTGGAACCGCCGATACTACCGAATGAACCGCCGTTGCCATTATGCAGCCTTTCCGGCGGCTACCACAGTCGCCGCCTTCACCATTTGATTTGCCAATTTTATTACCGATTTCCCGTAGGGTGTGCCAGCCGGAAACTCATACTGATCTGTTGGCAAGCTCCGCAGACCGCCCGGATCGTTTGGTATCACCGCCGAAACTTCCATCTCGAACATCTGGCGAATGCTCTCTACCCAGAAGTCATGCGGCGAGCTTTCATTGCGGTTTAGCACCAGACGGAGCCGCGAACGTTCAAAACCGCGAGTAGTGAGCGTCTGCAGCATGGAGCGGGTCTGGTACAGTGCCAGCACGTCAGGCGCAGTCACCACGTAGAGTTCATCCACGTTGTCAAGAAAGCCCCAACTGGCCGGGTTCAACTGCCGGCCCAAATCCGCCAGCACCCACCCGTAGTAGCCGGTGAGGAAGCGGAACAGAGTTTCGATCCGCCACGGTTCCGGCGGTACACTGCCCGGCACCGGTCCCGCCAGCAGATCCACACCCTTGATGACCGGTGAGACAAACTCCGGCCAACTGGCCGAACTCAACCGGCGCACCGCCAAAAACGCATCGCCGGAGCGAAAGCGCGGCGTAAGCCGACAGACGCGGTGCGCCATGGACGACTGATAATCCAGGTCCGTTACCAGAATCCGCCCGGGCGCCAGGGATCGGCCGAGACCGGCTGCCAAATGACACGCCAGACTGGTTGCCCCGCAGCCGCCCTTGGCGGAGACAATACCAATCAACCTGCCTCGCTCCATCGTGCCCGCAGTGCGCGCTTCCAGCAGGCTGGCAATCCGCTCGAACGAATCGCTGACACCCGCGCCCAGCGGCAAGGTGAGGAACTCCACCGCTCCGGCGCGCAACGCGGCGATCATTTGTGCCGCGTCCGGTTCCATGTGCAGCGCGATCACCAAAGGCGCCGAAACGCCCGAGCAAACCGTCTGCATCCAGTCTGGCGTGGCAACCGGAACCCGGCTGAATTCCACGAACAGGATCTCCGGGTGGTGTTTCTCCAGTTGCAGGGCTACTTCAAAAGGCGGCGCTGCCGCGGCTATCTGGAAGGCTTCCGCCGCTCCTGCGCGATCCAGCCCGGTACGCAATTCCGCCGCCAATTGAGGTGTTTCCACCACCAACCCGTAGCGGCGCGGCCAAAGCACGGGCAGGCCGGGGCTATTGATTGAGGCGATCCGGTCTCCAGAGGTTGGCACCATTCGTTCGGTACTTCAGATCCATTAGTACCAGCCGGACGACCTCTTTGACTAGCTTCACTTCGGGGGTATATCTTTCGTCTATCAGAGAACCATCAGCCGCGCGGTTCAGGGGCGCGGGAATCTTAGCGGTAAGCGGGAATGCCGGTCACGCGTTCGCCAATCACCAGGGTGTGAATATGGTCAGTGCCTTCGTAGGTTTTCACCGTTTCCAGATTGCACATGTGGCGCATGATGGGGAACTCGTCGGTAATGCCGTTGGCACCCAGCAGGTCACGGCTCAGGCGCGCGCAATCGAGGGCAATGGCCACGTTGTTTTTCTTGAGCATGGAAATATGCGCGGCATCAATTTTGCCTGCATCTTTCAGGCGTGCGCACTGCAAGGCCAGTAGCTGGGCCTTGGTGATCTCGGTAATCATCCACGCCAGTTTTTCCTGCACCAGCTGGTGGCTGGCGATGGGCCGGTCGTCAAACTGCTTGCGAAGGACCGTATAGGAACGTGCGGTCTCGTAGCAATCCATGGCCGCGCCAATGACTCCCCAGCCGATGCCGTAGCGGGCTTGCGAAAGGCAGGACAGCGGTCCCTTCAAACCTTTCACCTGCAGCATGGCCGAATCGGGTACGCGGCAATCGTTGAAGGCAAGGCTCGACGTCACCGACGCCCGCATTGACTGTTTGCCATGAATGTCGGAAGCCGTGAAGCCCGGCGTGCCGCGCTCCACCAGGAAACCACGAATGCCTTCCGGGGTGCGGGCCCACACAACGGCCACATCGGCAAGGGTGCCGTTGGTGATCCAGGTCTTCTCACCGTTGATGACCCAGTGCGATCCGTCTTTCACGGCGCGCGTCAACATGCCGGCGGGGTTAGAGCCGAAGTTGGGTTCAGTGAGGCCGAAGCAGCCAATGGCCTTGCCCTGCTGCATAGCCGGCAGCCAGCGGTTCTTCTGTTCCTCAGAGCCATAGCTGTGGATGGGATACATCACCAGCGCACCCTGCACGGAGACGAAACTGCGGATGCCGGAATCGCCGCGCTCAATTTCCTGCATGATGAGGCCGTACTCCACGCTGTTCATGCCGGCGCAACCGTAGCCTTCCAGACTGGCGCCGAGGAAGCCGAGTTCGGCGATCTCCGGAATCAGTTCTGAGGGCAGGCGCCCTTCGCGGAACCAGTCGCGCGCAAAGGGAACCACACGCTCGTCCACAAACCGCCGTGCGGTCTGCCGGACCATGAGTTCCTGTTCGGTGAACATCGAATCAATATTGAGGTAGTCAACGCCGCGGAATGCCATATACACTTTTTAGTCTAACTTCCATGAACCCGCGTGCGACGGATCGCTTTCGCTGCCGGTGCGTTTCTGCCAGAAGACGCCGGTCCAGTCGATCTTCTCCACCCGCTCCCGAATGCCATGCTTCGCCCGATAATCTTCGACTGCCTGACGGCACGACCGGACCGCGCCGTAATCATCCACAATCAGGAAACCACCCATGGAAAGCTTCGGGTACAGATGCTCCAGCGCATTTATGGTAGAGCCGTACATATCGCCATCAAGGCGCAAAACGGCCAGCCGCTCCACCGGAGCAATTGGCAGCGTGAACTGGAACCAGCCTTCCAGGAACCGCACCTGGTCGTCCAGCAGGCCATAATGCGCGAACGCGGCTTCCACGTCATTTCGCGATACCGCAAGCACGGAATTGTGATGCCAGTGCGTATCGCCCTTATCTTGTGCATAGCGAGGATCGGGCCGGGGCATGCCTTCGAAAGAATCCGCCGCCCAGACAATGCGGTTCGTGTCACCCCAGGCTTTCAGCACGCCGCGCATCAGAATGCAGGCACCGCCGCGCCAGACACCGGTCTCCATCAGATCGCCGGGGATGCCGCGCCCGATCACACTCTCCACGCATTCCTGCAAGTGACGGAGGCGCACTTCACCGATCATGGTTTCAGCTTCGGCGGGCCAGTCGCGACCAGTACGGCGCAGGCGGGGCGATTCGCGTTTTGTCAATTGCCAGCCGACGAAATCTGCCACCGGATACAGCGCCCAGCCCAGCGGGCTTTCCCGAAATAAGGGCCGCCGGAGCACTGGATAACGCACGCCGGCAGAGAGGGATCGGGTGAGACAACTTCTTAGAAGCAACAGGTACCGCTGGCGGGCTGCGGGGTTATCTGCTAGGATTTCGTTCAGACCGATGCCCATCTTCGATTACCAGTGCCGCCAGTGCAAAAATGAATTTGAATTGCTTGTGATCGGGAAGACCGTCCCGGCATGCCCCGCCTGCCAGGGCCAGGATCTGGAGCAGTTACTGTCGACTTTCGCCGTCAGTTCCGCACAAATGAAATTGGCCAGCGCCGCGAAATCGCGCCGGGCCCAGGCCACCAGCAGCACTCTTAAAGAGCAGCATGTGGCCCAGGCCGAGTACGAAAAAGAGCACCAGCACTAAAGAGCCGAACTACGGCAGTTTTTCGTAGGTGGCGAAGGTGACGTTGGTGGTTTTGCCGTCTTTCATCCGGAAGTAGATAATGCCAAGCGTGGTGTTGTCGGGTGAAAGCGTGTTGATCAGCACCTGAACGACTTTGCCGCCCTTCATGTAGACGATCTCGTTGATCTTGTCAGTGATGACGCGAACCGAACCGGTATCAACGCCATCGTTGCCATGCAACGGTTCCTGCTTGCCATCAAAACTGGTGTTGTAACCCCAGGAGGACTTCGCGCCGTCTTTGTTAACCGCGTCGATAGTGACCTTCATTCCTTTGGCGCCGATCGGTTCATAACTCATGATGTTGCTGGTGGGCGCGGGGGCATCGGACTTAATTTTCCAGTGGCCAAAGCGGGGATTGGCAGGTTTCTGCGCCGATCCGGTAGAGGCAACAAGGGCCACCGCCGCGATGGCCGCAATTTTCAAAATCAGATTCTGTTTACGCATTCAAGACTCCTAAATTTTTGGGGGACTAAACGGACTGATTGTATCGCGCACGGGTCGGGCAACGCGCGTATCCGGGCAATGGGCATCGAGACGGAAAAGTCGGTACCTGATACAAATCCGCCAGATCCGCATCCGGCATCACCTTCTGACAACAGATGACGTAAATCCGCCGCCCGATGACTCCCATTGCCATATTTGCCGTTGCCGTGCGCCCTCTACACTCAAGGCGTGCCCACCTTTGTCCGCAGTTCCATCATCAACGCGCCTGTGGAAACGGTATTTGCGTTTCACGAGCGGGAAGATGCACTGTCGTTGTTGACGCCGCTATTTCCTCCTGTCCGGGTTGTGAGCCGCAGCGGCGGGATTGCGAAGGGCGCGCGAGTGGAGTTGAGAGTCGCCGGCATGCGCTGGGTCGCAGTCCATACGGCGTATCAGCGGAACCGGCTGTTTGTGGATGAACAGGTGGCGGGTCCCTTCTCACGGTGGATCCATCGGCATGAATTTGAAGACCTGCAGGGCAAGACCCGGCTTACCGACCGTCTCGAATACCTTCTGCCTGGCGGACACTACGTGAATTTACTCTTCGGCTGGGCAATAAGGCCGGGGCTGATGCAAATGTTCCGCCACAGGCATCGGGTTACGAAGAAGTTCTGCGAAGCCTTACGGCGGCCGGCAGCGTCCAAAGAACAGTGATCAATCAGGTATTGCGGATGGGTGCGACGGCCTTCAAACTGGCACCTCGTCTGTGGGAACGCTACCAGCGGGAACGGGAACGGGATATTTTGGTGTCACCGAATCGTCCGCGTCCCGAAGCCTGGGGCGATACCGGGCTGCATGCAGCCTGGCTGGGCCATAGCACGGTGCTGCTGCGGATGGAAGGGATTTCGATTCTGACGGACCCTGTGTTCAGTGAACGAGTGGGCGTCACCTGGGGCCCGGTAACGCTGGGTCCGAAGCGTCTGGTGCAAGCGGCACTGCGGGTGGATGAGGTACCAACGCCAAACTTGATTCTGCTCTCGCACGCACACATGGATCACTTCGATCTGCCGAGCCTGGGGGCGCTGGAGTCTTTGCGGACCAGGGTGATCACGGCATCCCGAACCAGCGATCTGCTGCGGGTACCGGCGTGGGCAGGGGTGACGGAACTGGCATGGGGCGAGGAGTTGCGGGTGGGGCCGCTGACTATCCGCGCGATTGAGGTGAATCACTGGGGTGCACGTATGCAGTCAGACACCTGGCGGGGCTTCAACGGCTACCTGATTGAATCGCCACGCTATCGCGTGTTGTTCGGGGGAGACACCGCAATGACAGAGACCTTCCGCGGGCTGCGGACGGCGCGCGGGATCGATCTGGCCATCATGCCGATTGGCGCTTACAATCCGTGGATTCGTGCGCATTGCACGCCGGAACAGGCGTTGGCCATGGCCAATGCAGCCGGTGCCGAGTTCGTGATGGGTGTGCACCACCAAACCTTCGAGTTGAGTTCAGAGCCGCCGGAGGAGCCGCTGGAACGGCTACAAGCTGTGCTCACCGGCGCGAACAACCGACTGGCGCTGCGGGCGATTGGAGAAGAGTTTCAACTCGCGCGTTAGAACTACGGAATCCCGAGTTGCTGCATGAGCTCACGCGCGGGGCGACTGACGGCGGGATCGATGCTTGCGGCAGCGGCCCGAAGGTGCTGAGCGGCAGCAGCAACGTCACCCTGGGCTGCCAGCGCTTCCCCCAGACGCAGATGCGCCCGCAGTGCATCGGGGCGCAGCCTGACTGTGGCACGAAACTGATTGAGAGCCAGAGCAGTCTCGTTCAGCCCGGTGAAGACGACGCCCAGCAGTTCGTGCGCATCGGCGTTGTTCTCTTCGCTGCGCAGCGCGGTTTCCAGTTGCGCACGCGCATCCCGCAGATTCCCTGTACGCAGCAAGGCGATGGCGTAGTTGTAGCGGGCGAACGCGTAGTTGGGCCGGTAGCGCAGCGCGGATTCAAAACTCCGCCGGGCCTCCACTGCCTTGCCGGCGTTGGACAGCAGACTGCCCAGGTTATTCCAGGCTTCCGGGTAATTGGGGTGCAGGCGTAATGCCGAGTGCAGAGCCTGTTCGGCACGGGCTGGATTTGAAGTGAGCAGAACGCCGCCAAGGCTGTTCCATGCCTCCGGTTGATCGGGATCGAGAGCCAAAGCTTTTTCCAGAGCTGTGAGAGCTTCGCTTTTGCGGCCGGCAGCGGCAAGGGTGAGGCCGAGTTGCGTCCATGTTTCGGCACTGTCGGGAGAGGCCGTGACAGCAGTGTTGAGAAGGCCTGAGGCCCGCGCCGGGTCCATACACAAAGCGGCTTTCTGAGTGACACTCAACGGATTGATTCCGTGGCGGCGAGCTTGATCGTAGTAACGCGCGGCGTCCGCGCATTGGCCGTCGCGGCGTAGCGCTTCGGCCAGATCGAGATACGGTTGGCCGAAGGTTGGTTTGATCTTTTCCACGGCGGCGATCATGCGCGGGATTCCGGCTTTCCGGTTGCTGTCTTCTGCGATCTGGGCCGCAGCCGTGTGCAACTCATCCTGACCGGTGAGGTAGGGTGCGACTTCGCCGCGCCAGGAAGTGTCTTTGCGCTCGGCACTTTCCACCAGGAGATTGCCGGCCGGTGCAGGCCGCTGGATGCGGTGATCAGTCATGACGGCGTGAATCACGTCTGTGGTGCGCACCTTTGGCATATGGCATCCGGCGCAGTTTTCCTTCACTGCGTGCGCCTCCAGATCGGCCGTGTGGCACTGCCGGCAGGCGGCGTCGTAGTGCGCGGTGTCATGTCTGGCCTGATGCGGATCGTGGCAGGTGGTGCAGGTCATCTGACTGGCACTGCGGAGGAAACAAACCGACTGGCGCAGACGGTAGGCGGAGCTGTTGATCTCGACAGAATCTTCCTTGTTTGCAGCGCGATCAAAATAGACGCGGAAATCGGTCAGCGGCTGCCCCGGACGGTAGGAGAACGGATCGCGTCCGTAGCGCAGCAGGGAATTCGGCAAAGGGAAGCTGGTAGTTTCCAGGTGACACTGCATGCACACTTCGCTCTGCCGCTCCAGACTGAGCCGCGCGGGGTTAACAATGGTGCCGTTGCGCCCTGCTGTACGCACGTGTTGCGCGCCGGGGCCATGGCATCGCTGGCAATCGATACCGTTCGGCATCTGCGCCGGATACGCCGGGGCTGCCGCGGCTGTAACGGCGGGATAGCCGTTGTGACAGAACATGCAGTCATAGCCGATCTTGCGGCGAAGGCCTTCGTGATCAGGGCGATCATAGCCGGGATTCATAGCCCAGCTTCCGCCTTTTTCCGCATACCAGGCCAGCGGCAGTTCAATCAGCGTATTGGCAGGTGTGCGGTGCAGAAATGTGCGGGAATGGCTGCCGGAACCGAGTACGTAATCGATGCGGTTTTCCATGGCGTGGATGACAGTTCCCGCTGCATCTTTTTGATATTGCTTCTGAAAGTACTCACTGCCGCGGGTGAAAACCTCGTAGAAGATATCCGAGGGCGCGTGATAGTAAGTGCCGGAGGGGCCGGGCGTGGCGACTGCGAAGGAACGAGCCATGGCAGTGCCACGCCATTTGGCGGCTTCGGTGAGATGACAGGTCGCGCAGACCGAGGGATCTGTGTACTGCGCGCACACGGCACCCTGCGTCACCAACAGCAGGACGGCAAGAACGGCGCGGCGGGCCATGGGTCACCGCTAGTCGATGAAGTTGTATGCGCCCAGTGTGAGGAACTCCGGAAAATCCGGGCTCGTGAGCATGTCGCGGTACAACCCGGCGGCGCGGGCGAACTGGCCGTTTTCGGTACCGAACTTCGCCAGCAGGTCATCAATGGCGGTGCTGGCCATCTCTGGCGTAACGTTGCGTCCGTCATCCAGTTTGGCGCGATGCTTCACCCACTGCCAGACCTGAGCACGGCAGATTTCCGCGGTCGCCGCATCTTCCATCAGGTTGTAGATGGGCACGCAACCGACACCGCGCAGCCATGCTTCCAGGTATTGAATACCGACATCGAGATTCCAGCGCAGGCCGGCCTCGGTGATATTGCCCTCCGGCACCGTGATGAGATCCCCGGCACTTACCCGGACCTCTTCGCGCATGACTGAAAGCTGGTTCGGAGTCTTCATGTACTCGTCGAAGATTTCCTTCGCGAGGGCCACCAGGCCCGGATGCGCCACCCAGGTACCATCGTGACCGGCTTTGACTTCGCGCAGCTTATCGGCGCGCACCTTATCCATGGCCAGTTGGTTGGCGGCCGGGTCGTTCTTGATGGGCACCTGTGCGGCCATGCCGCCCATGGCGTGAATACCACGACGGTGGCAGGTCTGAATCAGCAGGTCGACATACGATTTCAGAAAGTGCCGGTCCATGGTGACTTCGGCGCGGTTGGGCAGCATGAAGTTAGGATGGTTGCGGAATTTCTTGATGAAGCTGAAGATGTAATCCCAGCGTCCGCAGTTCAGGCCCGCAGAATGGTCGCGCAGTTCGTAGAGAATTTCGTCCATCTCATAGGAGGCCAGAATGGTTTCAATTAAGACGGTGGCACGGATGGTACCGCGCGGCACACCCATGGCATCCTGGGAAAAATTAAAAACGTCGTTCCAGAGGCGGGCTTCCAGATGGCTCTCCATCTTGGGCAGATAAAAATAAGGTCCCGTGCCGATGGACATCTGCTGCTTCACGTTGTGGAAAAAATACAGGCCGAAGTCGAACAACGATGCGGAAACGGCTTCGTCGCCGATGGTGGCGTGTTTTTCCGTCATATGCCAGCCGCGCGGGCGGACCAGCAGAGTGGCAACCTTGTCGTTCAGTTTGTACTTCTTGCCTTCAGGGCTTTCGTAAGTAATGGTGCGGCGCAGGGCATCGCGCAGGTTGATCTGGCCATCGATATTGTTGTGCCAGGTGGGAGAGTTGGCATCCTCGAAATCGGCCATGAAGACGTTGGCACCGGAGTTCAGTGCGTTGATCACCATCTTGCGGTCTGTGGGTCCGGTGATTTCAACGCGGCGGTCCTGCAGATCGGCGGGAATGGGCGCGACCTTCCAGTTGGCGGCGCGGACGGGCGCCGTTTCGGCAAGGAAATCGGGGAACTTTCCGGCATCGATATCTTTCTGGCGCGAGCGGCGGAACTCCAGAAGATCTTTACGGCGGGCGTCGAAACGCAGGCACAGAGCAGCTACAAAGTTGAGGGCTGCGGGAGTCAGAATTTCGGCTTGTCCACCGACGACGGGCGCGTGAATTTGAATCTCGGTATCAGACATAAATTTTTATCCTTGTGTAACCGGAAGTGTGGCCGGAAAGGGTGTTGCTGGTACAGGCCGGTGGGGCAGCGGCAACTTGCGCAGCATGACGGAAACCGCCGCGCTGACGAGCGCGAGCACGGCGCAACCATAGAACCCATACGACCAGGAGCCGGTCTTTTCAAACAGCAGCGCGGCCAGACCACCACCGGCGATAGCGGCCACGCCCTTCGCGCTATAGATGAAGGCGTAGTTCGAACTGGCGTGTTTGGTGCCGAACAAATCGGCACAGGCAGAGGGGAAAAGCGAATAAACCTCACCCCAGGTAAAGTACACCAGCCCAATGGTGGCAATGAACAGCGCGGGGGAAGTACCCAGTTGCGTAACGCCCACCAGAGCCACGGCCTGCAACAGGAAGGCGATGGTCATGGTCTTCTCGCGGCCAATATGATCGGAGACCCAACCCCAGAAAATTCTCCCGCCGCCGTTGGCCAGAGGATTCACCACCAGCGCAACGGCCACCGTAGCGGCACCAATCCCAAACGAGGTGGCCATGGGTGCAACCTGCGCGGTAGTCATCAGACCGCCGATTCCCATCATCAGAGCCATGAAAAACAACATATAGAAGTGCGGCGTGCGCAGCATCTCGGCAGAGGTAAAGTTTTCGCCATGGCTGCGGATCTTGCCGGTGTTGGGCGGCGCGGCCGGGGCCTCACCCGGTGCCGGGTTGCGCAGAAACTGGGCTGCGACGATGATCAGAACAGCCTGGAACACTCCGGTATAGAGAAAGGCCGCCTTGTAATCGTAATTCTTTATGAGCGAAACCACGAAGGGCACAAACACGGCGGAGCCCGCACCATAACCAGCAGCGACCAGGCCCGAAGCCAGTCCGCGGCGGTCGGCAAACCATTTCATACCGACGCCCATGGAGCCGCAGTAGACCAGTGCCGCACCCAGGCCGGCGACGGAGTACAGCACGTAGAGCATGGTGAGCGTGTCCGCATAACCAAGGCCAATCCAGCCGATGCCGCAAATTACACCTGCCGCCGTCAGGAAGAAGCGCGGCCCGACCTTGTCGATAAAGTGGCCCGCCACCGGCATGACCCAGGTCTGGAACGCCACGAAGAGCGTGAACGCCCACTGGACGTCAGAGAGCTTCCAGTGCGTGGTCGCAATCAGCGGCTTCACGAACAGGGTCCAGGAGTATTGCAGGTTGGCAATCATCATCATCGAGACGATTGCGGAAACCAGTCGAATCCAGCGGCTCATCTTATCGTGTTCTCCTTGGGTGCGCGGGCAAGTTCGTCCATCAATCGGGTGCACGCATAAATCGTGCGGGTGTGAGGCATGGCAACTCCCAGGCGGTCACCCAGTTCCAGCACGGCGCCCACCACAGCTTGTAATTCCATGGGACGGCCAGCTTCCAAATCCTGCAGCATCGAAGTCTTGTGTTCGCCCACTTTGCCCGCGCCTGCGATGCGCTGTTCAATGGATATGGGCATGGCGATGCCGAGCTTGCCGGCGACGGACTCTACTTCGCTCATGATTTCGCGCACCACGTTACAGACTTCGGTATCGCGCACCATTCCGGCGAGGGTGGCCCGGGTGAGAGCGCTGATGGGATTGAATGCGACGTTGCCAAGAATCTTAACCCATATCTCCGTGCGGATACGTTCGGTAACCGGCGCGCGCACTCCGGCGCTGATCAGCCGCTGCGAAATCGCTTTCAGACGATCGGATTTTGTGCCGTCCGGTTCGCCCAGCGAGAGGCGGTTGCCTTCCACGTGGCGAATTACGCCAGGCTCCACAATATCGGTGGCAAAGTAGGCGATGGAGCCGACAACTTGTTGCCTGGGAATGGCGCCCGCGATGACGCCGCCGGGGTCCACCGATTCCAGATGCAAGCCGGTTTGCTCGCCCGCACCCATCTGAAAGTACCACCAGGGCACGCCATTCTGTGTGCTGACAACCACGGTCTGCGGGCCAATCAGTGGCGTCAATTGCGGCGCGAGTGAAGTGAGGCCGTGGGCTTTCACGCCCAGAACAAGAACATCCACCGGGCCAGCTTCATCCAGCGAGCCGATCACGCGTGGACGCACTGCAAAATCACCCTCCGCACTGAGGATGCGGAGGCCGTTTTCCTGCATGGCGAGCAGATGCGGACCGCGGGCAAACAGAGTGACATCTTCTCCCGCGCGCGCCATACGCGCGCCGAGGTAGCCTCCAATGGCACCGGCTCCTGCGATGAGGAATCGCATCGGTTAGCCCGCCAGCGCTTTGGCCACGTTGACACGGGAAATCTTGCCGGTGCCGGTGCGCGGAATGGAATCCACGATATAGATTTTGCGGGGAACCTTGAAATCGGCGAGACGTTCTTTGCAGTAGGCGATGATGGCGGCTTCGGTAGCTGAAGCTCCCTCCTTCAGCACCACCGCGGCGGCCACTTCTTCGCCCCACGCCGGATGCGCCACACCGAACGCCACGGCCTCTGCAACGGCGGGATGCACGAGGATGACTTCATCAATCTCGCGTGGCCCGATCTTCTCGCCGCCGCGATTGATCATTTCCTTCAAACGTCCGGTGAGCGTGAGGTAGCCATCGGCATCCAGAAAGCCCTGATCGCCGGTGCGGAACCAGCCGCTGGTGTAAGATTTCGCATTCGCTTCCGGATTGTTCTCGTAACCCGAGACCACGTTCGGTCCCTGAATTACGATCTCACCGCGATCCCCCTGGGGCAGCAGATTTCCCGCTTCATCCATGATGCCGATGTGAACTCCGGTGCCGTGCCCTACCGACCCGGCCTTGCGCGCAGAGGGCGGCTGCGGGTTCGACGCCATCTGGTGCGCGGCCTCAGTCATGCCGTAGGCTTCCAGCACCGGTGCGCCGAAGATCGATTCCATCTTCGCCATCATTTCCGGCGGCAGCGCGGCCGAACAGGAACGGATAAAGCGAAGCTGCTCCGCGCCCTCCGGCTTCTGCGTGGCACGGGCCAGCAGCAGATTGTGAATGGTGGGGACGGCGGAATACCAGGTGGCATGCGAGTCGCGTACCATCCGCCAAAAAGAGAGTGGACTGAACTTATTGGGGATCACCACCGTGCCGCCGGTCATGAGCGTAGAGAGCGTGGAGGCCACCAGACCATGCACGTGGAATAGTGGCATGACGCACAGCGAAACGTCGTCACCGGTGAGCGAATAGTGGTCGGCAATGTTACGGGTGGAAGCCGCCAGGTTGCGGTTCAGAATCGGCACGCGCTTGGGACGGCCTGTGGAACCGCTGGTGTGAAGGATCAGCGCCGCATCGTCACCGGAGGGCGCTACAGCCGACTTTCCACCAGGCGCGTTCTGAATGCGCACGTAACCGGAGGCATCCATTTCCAGATCAAAAACCGGCACGCCGCGCTCAGCTGCGGCTTTGCGTGCGCCTTCCGCGCCTGCGCTGGTGTCGCCCGCCGCCAGCAACAAAACTTTGGCGCTGGTGTCTTCCAGGTAGAAGAGGACTTCCTCCTCCCGGTAACCCGGGTTCAGAGGTGCCGCTGTACCAGCGACTGATGCCGCCAGAAAGCTGGTGACCGCGGGGAGGCCGTTGGGCAGGAAAGTGGCCACGCGGTCGCCGCGCCCGATGCCCATGGACGCAAGGCCATCCGCCATTTCACTGATCTGATCGCAGAGCGACCGGTAGGTGACGCGCACGCCGGCTTCGGGCAGCAGGATGGCCGTATTCTGCGCAGGCGCGGCCTGCACGATGCCAATTAGGGTATCGGAGTTGCTCATGGAGGTAATTGTCCATTCTATGACGGAAGGTGTTCGCTTCGCATACCGAGTCGGGGGGCATACATGGCCGCGACCGTATTTCTTACGAGCCGTGCTCGTAAGGGATCGGCCCTGGCAGGCTGCTGTGGGGTGCGTGGCGGATATTTCGTGCTCTGAAATCAGGCCGGACCTAACGCGGACGCGGGAGATTGGAATCCGCGTGGCGCTGGGTGCGAGCCGCGGCGAAGTGATGTGGCTGGTGATGCGGGAAGCGCTGGTGCTGCCGGGTGTTGGCCTGGCCGCCGGGCTGCCATCGGCGTGGATGCTGACACAACTGGTGAAAAGCCAGTTATACGGCGTGGCCCCGCACGATCCGACAGCCATCGACGAGGGAGTCTTGCTCATTTCGCTGATCTCGCCGGGAGCGGCGTACGCACCGGGGCGTCGGGCAGCGCGGATTGATCCCACCGAAGCGCTGCGCTGCGAGTAGGGGCGTCTCATCACCCTGCTGCGCGGTGTGAAGTGTCAAGTGGATAGACAACTGCCGGATTCCGCGTAAGATCCGGTCGCGATATCCTTTAAAAGGGAAAGGAGGGCCTGAAACTAAACCTTGAGATCCACAAGCCCGAATTGGTTCAGCGCGTAACCGCGCACATTAAGACCGGCCACTTCCATGATGCAGACGAGCTGATCGAAAAGGCCCTTGATGCCCTGGAAAAACACACCGCGCCAGCCGCTCAATCCAAGGCCACCGCAGGAAATCTCATGGAGCTGTTTGAGCCGGTGCGGGGACTGCTGACCGACGAGGAAATTGATACTCTGTTTGTTCGCAATCCATCAACTGCCCGCCCTCTCGACTTAGCATGAGCGGCGGGTTTCTGCTGGACACCAACATTCCATCCGAAACGCTGCGGCAGGTTCCCGACCCGAAAGTCGCTGCCTGGCTAAAGGGCCAGAGCAGAGAAGTTCAATTTGTCAGTGTAGTGACAATTCCCGCTCTGGTTCGGGCCGCGCGTTCTTCCCGTCACGCAAGCGATCGCCGAGCGCTGGGGAGTGATTGATGCGCAGCGACAAAATGCCGGTCAGCCTACTGGCGTTGCAGACGGAATGATCGCAGCGACCGCGCTTGAGCACGGCCTGACAGTCGTAACGCGGAACGTGAAGGACTTCGCCCTCTTCAACGTTGCGATCTTCAATCCGTGGGACATCCCGTAACCGCGCCGATGCCTGGATGCGCTGCCGTACCGATCAGGTCCTCTCCTTCAAGGGTCCCAGGGTGAATTTGCGATCCGCCACGCTGAGAAGTCGGGCCGCAATTTCCAGCAACTCGGGCCGCGCGCAGTTTTTCCGCGATCGCGGATTGCATCGCCAGACTACGCTGGTCGATTCGCTGATGTCCGGCAGCCATGGTACTCACGCTTTCATGGTGTATTCAAACCCGTAGTCGTGTTTGCCGCCGCTGGTGTCGATGGTCATAGTGCCGCTCAACCCGCGCAGGTCGCCTGTGCCGGAATCCGGAACCACCCGAACAATCAGCTCCTGCATACCGCGATTCATCACGCCGAGGTGCTGCAACGCAAAAGATCCGCTGCGCCCGCCCAGCGATCCGGTAACATGTTCAATCGCCACATAGCCGGCTGAATCCTTCACGTCCGTCATTGCCGCCAGCATCTGGCCCTTGCTGGTTCCCTGCAGATCGCCGTGGAACTGCTTGTCGATCAGCATTCGCGCCGGAGACGTGTCGGCCTGCGGGGTGAGCTTCACGTCGAATGACCCGGTTGCGTGCATGAATCTGACTATAGAACAACAGTCAACTCCACTGCGGCACAATAGTTGTGATGCCGCGTTTTCACCCTTCTCCCCGTTCTCCGCAGGACCGCGCCGAGCGCACCATGTTGTACGTTCCGGCCGTGAGCTGGAAAATGATCGAAAAAGCTGTTTCCAGCCCTGCTGATGCGGTTTGTATCGATCTGGAAGACGCCACACCTCCCGCCGATAAACCGGGCGCGCGGGCCAACGTCATCCGCGCATTCCGCGAACTGGATTTCGGGCACCGCATTGGCATGTTCCGCATCAATGCGCTGGATACTCCCTGGGCTTATCGCGATCTGGTGGAAGTGGTGGAAGCCGTGGGCGACAAGATCGGGAATGTGATGCTGCCCAAAGCGAACTCGCCCGACGACATCGTCTTCGTGGATAAGTTGCTGACACAGATTGAACAGTGGCGCGGCTTCCCGCGGCAGATCGGCATTGAAGCTCTGGTGGAAACTGCAGGTGGTTTTCTGAATGTGCGTGAGATAGCGCAGAGTTCCACGCGGCTGGAATCGCTGAGCTGGGGCCCGGGCGATTTCGCCGCTTCCATGCGCATGCCGCTGGGCGATATCGGGGAATTCGATGCCAACGACGCCATCTATCCCGGCCACCGCTGGCACGCTGCCATGCAGTCGCTGGTGGCCGCTGCACGCGTGGCCGGCATCCGCGCGCTGGATGGACCCTATGCCGGCTACAAGGACATGGAGGGCTTCGACCGCGCCTGCCGCATTGCGAAGGCCATGGGTTTCGACGGCAAACATTGCATTCACCCCGGCCAGCTACCGCATTGCAATGCGGCGTTCACGCCCTCCAGCGAGGAAGCAGAGCAGGCGCAACTCCTCATCGAGACGTACGAACGAGCCTGCGCGGACGGGCTGGGGGCAATTTCGTATAAGGGCAAGATGATCGACGCGGTGAGTATTCGCATGGCGCGCGTGACCATCGCCAAATTCGACCTCGGCCAGGAGGCATCCCGATGAACCGCCCCTGTTTTGAAGACTTCCAGCCCGGTATGATTGTGCGGCATGAAACCGGTCGCACCATTACCGCGGCCGATAATACGTGGTTCACGCTGGTGACCAACAACCCCAATCAAATTCACTTCAATCGCCACTATGCCGCGCAGACCGAATTCGGCCAGCCGCTGGTGAATTCCACCTTCACCCTGGCGCTGGTGACTGGCCTGACGGTAAACGACATCTCCCGCTACGCGGTGAATCTGGGATGGGACGAGGTCCGCCTGCCCGCACCGGTTTTTGAAGGCGACACCATTTACGCGCAAACGGAAATCCTCTCTTGCCGCGAGTCGAAATCGCGCCCGCAAATGGGGATCATGGAACTGCTCACCAAAGGCTTTAAGCAGGACGGCACTGTTGTCATCACCTTCCGCCGCACCCTGATGCTGCCCAAACGCGGGCACATACCGGAGACTCCGGTCCCCCGGATTCGGTAGCCGGAAATGTTTCGTTTCCTGAAGCGTTTGCCGGCCGCACTGGGAGCCTTGCTGCTGCTGGTTACCTTCACCCCGGCGGTACGGTGGTGGGCGCAGGCTCTGAACGGTCCGTGGGATGGATCGCGCGACGGAACCCTGATTGTGCTGGCCGCCGACGTGGTGCAAATGGACGCTGCCGTGATTGGCGAACGCTCCTACTGGCGTTGCAACTATGCCGAGATGCTGTGGCGCAGCGGGCGGTTCCGCAAGTTCCTCATTAGTGGCGATTCCACGGCCTCAGAACCCATGCGGCAGTTCCTGGTTGCAGCGGGTATTCCGGCTGAGGCGATCCGGCTGGAGCCGCGTTCGCACTCCACGCGCGAGAATGCGCTTTTCACGGCTGCGTTGCTGCGCGGCGAGAAGGAACCCCTTACCCTGCTCTCCAGCGACTTTCACATGCGGCGGGCACTGGGTGCGTTCCACAAGGCGGGGTTGACCGTCCGCTCAGAACCGATGCCTGACGCGGGCAAGCGCTACCAAAACTATGCCGCCCGCTGGCCCGCTTTTCTCGATCTTTGTAGCGAAACCGCCAAACTGGTCTGGTACAAACTGCGGGGTTGGGCTTAAACTGGACATGATGAAACTAACCAAACTGTTCTTGTTCTGTGCCGTGGCCACGTTGCCCCTGTTTGCCCAGGCACCTTCCGCCATGAAGATCTTCAATGGCAATATAACCAATACGGAGAAAGAAGTGGTCGGACTGGCCGAAGCCATGCCGGCGGACAAGTACAACTTTGCTCCCACGCAGGGTGAATTCAAGGGCGTGCGGACATTCGCCCTGCAGGTACGCCACATTGCGACCACGCTGAATCAGGTAGCCAGTGCGGTGACCGGCGAAAAAATGCCTGCCGACGCGGGGAAGGACGAAAACGGTCCCGATACACTGAAGTCCAAAGACGAGATTGTGAAGTATCTGAAAGACGCCTTCGCCATGGCGCACCGTGCCGCAGCCACGCTGACCAACGATAATCTGCTGCAGGAAACGGCTGACGGTTTCAATCCGAAGGGCAAGCGGACGCGGGTCGATTCCATCAGCATCATGCTGTGGCATACGTTTGATCACTACGGTCAGATGGTGGAATACGCGCGTATGAACAGCGTTATTCCGCCCGCCAGCCGCTAAGTTTTTTGAGCCCGAAAGCAACCGCTGCAACTGCCGCGCAGAGGGCGACAAACCAGTCGCCCCAGCGCGTGTAGAGGGTCTGTTCTTTGGACCAGGCAAAAGGCATAAGTGCCACCACTTCCTGGAATTCTTCGATGGAACGCCGCACCCGCCCGGCCGGATCGATTGCCGCGGTGACTCCGTTGTTGGTCACGCGCAGTATCCAGCGGCGGTTTTCCGCCGCTCGCATCCGGGCGATCAGCAGGTGCTGGTAGCGAGCCTGAGTGTGCCCGAACCAGCTGTCGTTGGAGATGTTGAGCAGAACCTCCGCACCCTTGCCGACGAATTGCCGCACGTAGCCGGGAAAAACAGATTCATAACAGATGAAGGTTCCTACCTTGTGGTCGCCCAGCCGGGGCACGATGACCTCGGTGCCGGCCTCAAAATCACCGGCTTCGGTGGAAACCTTGTTGGTGACGGCGGCGAAGGGCCAGGGAACGAACTCGCCAAAGGGCACCAGCTTCACCTTGTCATAGCGTGCCTGAATCATGCCATCGGGCGCCACCAGCAGGGCGGAATTCAAGGGGGCTTTATTCCTGCCATGGGCTACGGCTCCGGTGACAAACGCGGCCCGGGCACGGCTGGCGATGGAAGAGATCAGCCGGCGGAAACCGGCGTCGGTATCGTAAAGCGGCAGTGGAATCTCAGGCCAGACAATCAGATCCACTTTGCGCTCCCGGCTCAGGACGGGGGCCATGGAGAGCAGTTCCATTCGCTTCATGGTGTTGTCGAGCAGCTCCGGGGTCCAAATGGTTTCGTCGTCGAAATTGGGCTGGAGCACCACGGCGGAAGCGTCCGCTCTTTGCGGGGGCGCGGCGCGGGGCAGCAGCCACAACAGGGGCCACAGCAAAAGCCAGGCGACGGCCAGGCGGTTGCGCCGCAACAACAACATGGCCACAGCCGTCCCCAGCATGGCGAACACGAAGGACAAACCCCATACGCCGGTATAGGGAGCCAGTCGCATGGGCAGTTCCATGTTGCTGCCCGCGTTGCCCAGCAACAGCCATTCGAACGACGTGTACATATGGCTCCATTCCAGAACCACCCACAGGGCACCAATTGCGGGCAGTGCCAGCGGCGAGCGGGAGAGTAGCCCAACCAATACACCGAAGATGCCCATCTGTACGGATGCGAACAGGCAGAAGAGGGCGAAGAGCAGCCAGGACGCGAGGCCCGTCATGCCGGCGTGGTGCTCCAGTGTCCAGGCAATCCAGTTACAGACCCCGAACCAATAGACAATGCCTGTGCCGTAGCCAAGGGCGAGGCGGGATTTCCAGGTTTGCGCCCGCGCACATGCCACCACCAGTGGCGCAATGGCCACCGGAGCCAGCCACGTGAGGCTATAGGGGGGGAAAAGCAGAACCAGCAGAACTGCCGACAGCAGCGCCAGCAGGGCGTTCACTATCACGCGTGCCCGGCCTGCTCGCTGACCAGATCGGCCATATACGAACTGCGCACCAGCGGTCCGCTGAACACCATACGGAACCCGAGCTTCAGGCCAATGTCGCGGTAACGATCAAAGGCTTCAGGCGCAACATACTCGTGCACCCGCAGATTACGGCGTGTCGGTTGCAGATACTGCCCAATGGTCGCGACGTCTACGTCCTGCGCGCGCAGATCGACGAGCAGTTGTTCCACTTCCTCCGCAGTCTCGCCAAGGCCTACCATGAAGCCGGATTTCGTCATCACCCCGGGACGATGCCGACGGGCGAAGCGCAGAACTTCCAGAGACTGGCGGTAATCCGCCTGGGGGCGAACCTTGCGGTACAGGCGCGGCACGGTTTCCATGTTGTGATTGAAAACATCGGGCGCGGCATCCAGCACGCGAGCTACGGCTTCGTGGTCACCCATAAAATCGGGCGTCAGAACTTCCACACGCGCCGCAGGCACGGCTTGCCGTACTTCGCGAACAGTGTGGGCGAAGTGCCGGGAGCCGCCGTCGTCCAGATCATCGCGATTCACGCTGGTGATGACAACGTAGCGGAGTTTCATCTCTGCCGCCATGCGGGCAACATTGGCGGGTTCAGCGGGATCGAGCCGCATGTCATGGATGCGCGGACTGCCTTTGGGCACGGAACAGAATCCGCAGCCGCGTGTGCACAGGTTGCCCAGGATCATGAAAGTTGCCGCGCCCCGGTGGAAGCATTCGTGAATGTTGGGGCAGCGCGCAGATTCGCATACGGTGTGCAGGTTGAGCGCACGGAAACTGCTCTTCAGCTGGTTGAGCGATGCAAAATGGGTGGCGGGTTTGCGTGCCCAGTCGGGCAAGCGCGGCCGGGCAGTACCGATTTGTACGAGTTCCGGCTCCATGTCTACTGCCGGTGAACGATGGTGTTGGCGAAGCCCAAAGCGCGCAGGCGATCTTTGCCAACAGACAGCTTCGCGGTTTCCCGATACGGGCCCACCAAAACGCGGAAGACGCCTTCCTTACTGCTCTCAGTGAGGATGGCGGGGAATCCCTGTTCTTTCAGGGTGCGGACAACGGCCTCGGCATCAGGCCGGGCCAGCGCCGTGACCTGCAAATAGGGAACGCCCTTTTCCGGGACTGTGACGGGGACGATCCGGCTGCTGTTCACCGGCGCGGGCTCGGGGGCGGCGGCAGGGGCCGAGGTCTCCAGCGCCGGTTTGGTCTGCGTCGACAAAGGTTCAGTGGAAGGGATGGGCGGAGCAGTTTCTGTGGAAGCAGCGGGCAGCGGGGAGCGCTGGCCTTCGGCGACCGGGGATGGGGCGCCGTCTTCCGCTACCACTACCCTGGCGGAATTTCTGCCAATGATGTATCCGATGGCAAAGAACACGCCGCACAGCGCCACTACCACAAAAAAGAAACTCAGCAACTGGCGATTGCCTAGTACCAGTTCCTTCTCGCCATCACTCTGACTCATAAATACATTGTCTCTGTCTTATTGCGCCGTGCGCGTACCGCTACGGAAAACAGGAAGCTGGTAATCACGGCAAAAGGCGCGCCCAGGCTGGCGGCTACCCACAGGTGTATGCCAGGAACCAGGTTCCACGCACCCGCGACAAAGGCCAGCCCGCCAATCAGCGTGGAATGAGCCATCAGGAGTCCGAAGCCCAGCAGCAGAAGCGCCGCGGCAGTCCAGGCGACTGTGAAATGGCTCAGGGTGGTAACGCCAAGCAGCAACAGCACAGACCCCGCGGCACCCGGTATGACTTTGCCCGGCGCGATGAACTCCACGTAGATCAGCAGCGCTCCGAGGATGGCGACGGCAAACGCCGCGTCAGGTGTGGCGATGGCGGCGAGAATTTGCTGGCGAAGCTGCAAGGGAAGCCTTAGTTCTGGTCTCTGTTTTCCACGAGCGCCCGCAGACGCATGAGTTCGGCCGAGATTTTCTGGCCGCGCCGCACCAGCATGATGACAAAAATCATGACGATGAGCCAGGCTGCGGTGTAGCCCATGAAGAGAAATCTGACATTCTTTTCGTCCATAGTTTCCTCTTTTTCAGGCGGCGTGCAGTTGGCGCCGCAGCGAATCGATCTCGCGTTTGGCGTGTTCCTGATTCAGGCGCAGCAGAATCAGGGCGGTCCCGATCAAAAGTAAAACAATGATGCCGATACCAAACGGTCCGCGATAGATGGGGGCCAGGGTTCCCGTTTCCAGTACCGGCTGCGGGTGTTGCGTGCGGACGCCGGGCATGCGGATCGCCATATCCACCAGCGGAATGTCCGCATAGGCGAAGATACCGACGATGGATGACATGGTGGCTCGTTGCGTTGGTTCGGCGATGGCCGGACGCAACAGAAGATAGCCAAGGTAAAGCAGGAAACACATCAGCTGACTGGTCATGCGCAGATCCCATGCCCACCAGACGCCCCATTGGTTGCGGCCCCAGATGCTGCCGGTCACCAGATTGACCAGCACCAGCATGGTTCCCACTTCAATACTGGCCACCGCCAGAGAATCCCAGAAGAAGTTTTTCCGCAGCAGAAACATAATGCAGCAGCCCAGCGCGACGGTGTAGAACACTTGGGCGGTGATGGCGGCGGGCACATGGATAAAGATGATGCGGAAAATGTAGCCCTGCAGGGCATCGTTGGGCAGGTTGGAAATGGTGTTGAGGTTCCACGCCATCAGCAGTGTACCCAGAACCCCGAGAGTGAGAATGACTTTATCCCGCATGAAAATTAATCCCCCTAACTTACCAGAATAAACTCCACCAGGCCAACGCCCAGTGCGGTGTAGATAATATCAAACCCGATGAGGAGTTTGAGGGCGGCTGTAATGTTGGTCAGGTCGGGATTGCCCCCGAACAAAGTGGTGGTCGATCCCATGGCGCCCAGCAGCAGCGGGATCAGCACCGGGTAGAGCAGCACCGGCAGCATTAGTTCACGCAGCCGGATGTTGACCGTAACCGCGCTGAAGGCCACACCGACTACGGAAATGCCCCACGTTGCCAGGGCTAATACACCCATCACGGAGCCGAAATGTTGCCACCAGTCAATTCTGTAGAATAGCCCGAACACCGGCAGGGAAATCAACTCGACAATCACCAGCAGGACGAATGCGGATACGGATTTGCCAAGGAACAGTGCCCACGGTGGCGCGGGTGAAGCGATCAGGACATCCAGACAGTCATTGGGTATTTCGCGTGCGAAGCTGCGGTTGACAATCAGCGCTCCGGCGAACGCGTAGACCATCCACAGGAGTCCGCCCGATATCGCCAGCCACGCCTCCCGTTCCAGGTCGAAGGCAAAGCTGAACAGAACCAGAATGACGAGCGAGAACGACGACGACGCATTGATCGATTCCCTGGTGCGCATTTCGGTCTGCAGGTCTTTGCGTGCAATGGCCCACGCCGCGACGAAGCCGGCTTTCATTGGCCCTGCTCCCCGTAGGTGCGATAGAGCCAGGTGGGGTCTGTGATCATTTCTTCCACGCGGGGGCCGAAGTGGACGATCTTGCCGCGCTCCAGCAACGCGACGTGACTGGCCAGTTCCATGGCCTCGCGCAGCTGGTGGGTGGACATGATGATGGTGGCGCCCTCGCTGCGCGCTTCCGCCAGAAGCTGCTGCAGGACGGCAATGGCTTTGTCGTCCAGCGAAGTGAAGGGCTCATCGAGCAGTAGAACTTTCGGGTTGTGCTGGAAGGCACGGGCGACGGCGAGGCGCTGCCGCATACCGCGGGAGAACTCGCGCGCCAGGCCGTCCTTTACACGCAACAGGCCCACGCGGTCGAGCGCGCGATTGGCTGCCGCCTCCGGATCAGCAATGCGGTGCAGGCGACCGAACAGAAGCAGATTCTCCAGCGCGGAGAGGTCATCATAAACGCCTATGCCGTGGCCGAGGTAGCCGATTTTGCTGCGAAATGAATCGCCTTTGGCGGGCGCACCGAACATGGTGATGTGGCCCTGCGTGGGCCGGGAAAGATTGGCCAGAATGCGCAACAGAGTGGTTTTGCCCGCGCCGTTACGACCCAGTAAAGCAAGGCACGCGCCTTCCGGCACCTTCACCGTGACGGCGCGCAGAGCAGGGTAGTCGCCGAAGTATTTCCAGACGCCGTCAACTGCGAGCGCGTCCATTTTTTGCGGCTTTCGTTTCGATTGCTTCGGCGGGGTCACCGCGCCGGTAAAGCAGAACAAATGCCAGGGCCAGCATGCCAAAGATGGAAATCACCAGCCACTTCACGGCGTTCAGCGCTTCCGGCATGGTCGCGCTGCCCAGCAACAGCCCGTAAATCTTTGGAAGATTTTGACTGAGCGGCGGACTGCCGTCTTCACTGCCCTGTTGGGCTCCCTCGCGGGCAAATGTACCTACACCGGCGATGTCTACCTTCAGGTTCAGGTCTTTCACGTTGTAGACCATGGCCTGGGTTTTTGGCTCCTGGCCCAGACTCTCGATGCCATCGCCCTTGAGCGTGATGCCGGGCGGGGCCACCAGACGGGTCACGCCACCTTTGGTTAGAATGCGTGTCTCAAAAGTGCCGGGGCTGGTGAAGGGCATGGACCAATCCATCTGCACCTGCGACTCGCCGGGTCGAATGGGGAAGTCGATCTTGAAGGTATTGGGTTTACCGCCCGGCAGTGCCGGCCGTTGAATGGGCATGCCACCGGGGGCCAGCAGGCTGATCTGTACCTTGCCTTCGGCCGCGGCGGGCAGTTCGAAACGCAGGGTTCCCTGATCGGAATCGTTCCACGTGGTCTTGCCTTCGTTCTTGAAGATCCACGCTTCGTTGACCTGCAGGCGACCATTCGGGGTAGGCTCCAGCACCATCATGTGTTGATCGACCTTCGCGCCACCGGGAGTTTTGGAAGCTTCAAAAATCGGAACCTCAAGCCCCGTACTGCTTTGGCCCGGCGGAATCACTTTGTTGTATGCCACGCCCTGGTAAGTCACCTGCACCAGCAGTGGTCCCACGCCTCCAGGCGGGATGGGTTTGGTAGTGACGAATTTGCCATCGGGACCGGTGTGGACAATTTCGATGGGCTGCGGCCCCTGCGCCGTCATCTGCATCAGACTGACGTTGGCATTGGCCTGCGGTTTGCCGGTGGTCTGGTTGGTGACAATGCCGTCTGCCGCCGTCAGCAGAGCCGGAAGTGCAAGCAGAAGGAACCAGTTTTTCATGACGCTGCTCCCATCGGTTTGCCACATTCACCACAGAACTTCAAAGATTTTTCGAATTCTGCGCCGCAGTGCGGGCAGATTGGTTTGGCGGCCGCAGGCGCGGGTGGAGCGGGAAGCGGTGCCGGAGGTTTGCCGCCGGACATTGCAGCCTTCACGCGGTCGGTATCAGCCAACACTTTCGCCAGTTCCTTCTGTAATTCCAGCTTGGTGGTTTGATAATCGGCGTCCGATAATTTGTCGAGCCGGTATTCAAACTGCAGGTCGCGGAGGTTTTCGTAGATGGCGGCCTTGCGTTCGTCCAGATGGCGAAACGGAGAGACCGGTGCAGGCTTCGGAATATCGCCGGCACGAATGAACAAAAGATACGCCACGATGGCTGCTCCCAGCAGCACTCCAATAATTACGTTGGATTCCATTCGAGACTAGTCTAAATGCTCCGTGTCTTTCTCGATGGCATGGCGGTAGCGGGCGAAATCGGGGTCTTCCTTCGGCGGAGGACCGCCTGCTGTAGCCAGCGCCGGCTTCATGGACCGGGCGCGGGTGCGCAGGCGACTCAGAATAAACCAGAGCAAGACGCCGCCGGAACCGAGGGAGAACCAGGGAACCAGCCAGAAGGAGGAGTTGGGATCTGACAAGATAACCTTCGGCCCGTACTCCTGGGCGAAAGAGGCCAGAATCTGGTCGTCCTTCTTACCTTCCTGTTGCTGCTTGAAAATCTTTGTCCGCGCCGGCTTACAGAAATGACATTGGTGGGCGGACATATTGCAATTCAGATTTTCATTGCAGGAACCACATTGGCACTGAATGTGGCGACCGACGCGCTCTACGTCCGGGCCGGAAATTTGCGATTCCGATTGCGCCAGGGCAATTCCAGCGGCGGCGAAAGCCAGAAGACAGCATTTGAGCTTACGCATCTTACCTGTCTTACGCATCGATGGCGACTTTCTTCTGCGTAATCTTCTGCGCCATGCCTACGACCTCAGTGCGCGGGTGAACGCGGGACACTTTGCTGGGAATCAGCGCGACGAGCGTGCCGCCAATTAACACCAGGGCGCCGATCCAGATCCAGCTGACCAACGGGAAAACGTAGGCCTGCAGGGTGACTTTGTTGCCTTCGCGCGCGGCATAGTTAATGTAGAGATCTTCGTTCAGGCGAGTACGCAGGGCGACGATGGCATTGGACTGCCGCGCGGCCTTGTAGAAACGCTTGGTGGGATTCATAGTACCAATCTCCGCGCCGTTCTTCGTGACGTGCATCACGGCAGTTTCCCACTGGTATTCGGGAGTTTCGCCGTCGATGAGATCAATCACCTGCAGGGAATAGGCACCAACCTGGAGAGTGGAGCCTTTTTCCACTTCACCGATGGCCGTCTGATTGAAGGGCGTACCGCTCCAGCCGATGAACATCAACACGATGCCCATGTGAACGAGGTAACCGCCGTAGCGGCGGGTGTTGCGGTGGGTCAGTTCAATCACTGACTGGAGAAGGCCGATTTTTGTCTTTTCGTTGATGGCAAGCGCGCCCCGGGAAAACTCCAGCACGATGGTGGAGGCCACGAAGAAGCACAGGCTGAGAGAAATAATGGCGTAGGGGTGGCGCATGCCGCCGATGAGGAGAGCCGCAGCGGTGGCTAGGGTCCCGATACCGGGCCACTGGAAATTCTTGCGCAGGCTGTCAATGGAGGTGCGACGCCATGCGAAGAGCGGGCCCACGCCCGTGAGGAACAGAAGGAAAATGCCGATGGGAACCATGAGGCGGTTAAACCATATGGCATCCAGAGAGATTTTTTCGGCATAAAACTTTTCCGTGATCACCGGGAACAGGGTGCCCCAGAGGACGGCGAAGCAACTGGCCAGCAGTACCAGGTTATTAAACAGGAAGCTGGATTCGCGGGAGACCACGCTTTCCAGTTCCGATTCGCTCTTCAGGAATTCCAACCGGTCAAGAATTAACCACACGGTGGCGGCGATGCCCAGAGCGAGGAAGACGACGAAGAATTTGCCAATGGGTGATTCGGCAAAGGCGTGCACGGACTGCACAATGCCGGAACGGGTGAGGAAAGTGCCAAAGATGCAAAGGAAGAAGGTAGCCGCAATGAGGACCATATTCCAGACCTTCATCATGCCCTTTTTTTCCTGCATCATCACCGAGTGCAGGAAAGCTGTGGCCGCCAGCCAGGGGAGCAGGGAGGCGTTTTCAACCGGATCCCACATCCAATAACCACCCCAGCCGAGCACGTGATAAGCCCAGGCCGAACCCAGCATGACGCCAATGCTCTGGAACAGCCAGGTGACGAGAGACCAGCGACGGGTGGTGTGAATCCAGGTTTCCCCCGGCGCTTTCACGACCAGGGATGCCATGGCGAAGGCGAACGGAACGGAGAATCCAACGTAGCCCAGATACAGAAATGGCGGATGGATCACCATCGCCCAATATTGCAGAAGCGGGTTCAGACCCATGCCATCGGGCACAGAGGTGATAACTTTATCCACGGCCAGAACCTGAAACGGACTGGCTACGAAGGCGTTCAGCGTAAGGAAGAACAACTGAATGCTGGAAATGATGGCCACAACCCAGGGCAAAATGTTGCGGTGCTTGCGGCGTGTGGTGAAAACGACGATCGCGCCGTAGGTGGCCAGCAGCCAGCTCCAAAACAACAACGAGCCTTCCTGCCCGCCCCACCAGGCGGCGAACTTGTAGAACAGCGGCATACTGCGGTCAGTGTGCGAAGCGACGTAGGCCATGCGAAAATCGCCCGCGATGAGCGAATAGACGAGAATTCCGGCGGACGCCGTCACCAGCATCCAGACTGCAAGTACGGCGCGTTCAGCGCTTAGCGCGAGGAACGGTTTATGACGCAAATATCCCGTAACACTGGCGACTATGGCGTAGAGGCAAATGCAGAACGCCAGAAGGAGAGCGAGAGCACCTATATTTTCCATGAATTGTTTAGACCCGGAGTTGAGAGCTTACGAACCGGAAGAGCGCAGGGGCATGCCGGTTGGCCTTGGCTGGAGCTGATCCGGCGCCATGCCTGGTTTCGGGGCGTATTTGGACGCACATTTGGCCTGAATTTCGGAGGCGTGGAAGACACCATCAGAGCCCAACTTGCCGCCGGCCAGAGCCTGGGCACCGTCGCGGAAGGTATCGGGGAGTGGGTCACGGCCTTCATAGGCAACCTTCATGGTCTGGTTTTCCTGGGCGATGGTGAAGGTCACTACTCCGGAGCCGCGCGCGATGGAATTGGCCACCACATCGCCGCCCACGCGCACGTGACGCGAGCCTACAGAAGGACCCAGCTGCTTCACTTCCGCGATGGTCTTGTAATAGGTTTGCGCGCTGCCCATGCCGGCGGCTGCAAGCCAAATGAGAGAACCGACGATGATCGCCATCAGGATCGCGAATTTTCCGTACTTGCCCATAATGTGTTCCTCTTGAACCTAGTATAGCGCCGCGCGAGGCGGGTGAAATCGAGGTGGCGCGTACCTCATTTGTGAGGGATTCGAAAAAACAGACCCACCGTTCGCCTGTTGTTCGCTTTGGGGTGGCTGGAACGATTTTTGCAGCACCTTTTTCCCATACAAGCAATAGCATGGCAGGGTGACGGTTGTGGGAGGAACGTGGAGTAACCTAATTGAAACGACGAAGGAAAAATAGCTCGCCGGGCATGTGATCCCGGTTTTTCACAGGTCCGGGCGACACGATCCGCCGGGCACCTGGCGGCATTTTCGTACCGGGCAGCGAACGCAAGTGCTACGCCCCGGACCACATCTGAGACAGTCAGAGGCGGGACACCGCAGCTGTCCGGCAGGTGCTGGTGAAAATTGCGCGGGCCAATAAGTGCGAGCGGAAAGAAGCGCTGGCGGAGTTGATGATCATCGCCGGGCTGCGTAAACCGGGAAATGTGATTGGGCGTGAGGTGAAGCAAATGCCGATTCCGGAAGACATCATGGACCACGACTTCTTCGGGCCGAAACTGCGCAAGGCTCATGCCGAAGGGCGGAAGGAGGGATGAGAAAAGGGACAGTCGACCCTGTTGCTCAAGCCATCATCCGAAAGCGGATCGCGGCACTGAAGCCGATGGATGCCAGCAACATTGAAGACCTCTTCGCCCGATAGCCTCTGCGCAAGCTGGCTTTTACCTTCCGGCCAACATTCGATCCTCCAAAATCAGGGGCACGACCATGACGCGACTGAAGTCGCGTGCCCGCAGGCCGCCGGGACTTTCATCCAGACCGAGCCGCGCGCGCGAGCAAGCGGTTTGCGGAATTGGCAGCGTGGTAGACTTTCGCCCGTGAGAATTTCTTACCTTTGCTTATGCCTTGCTTCGGTCCCACTGAACGCTGCTGAGCCACGGATGCAGTTTGTGGCGACCGCCCATCAACTGGGCCCGGTTAACTACCGCGACCCTCTCGGCGTCATTTCACCTTCAGGCGAATGGCTGGCTTATTCAGTGGCCCAACATCTCTACGTGCAGGCGATTCAGGGCGGGACACCGCGCGAATTAACTGCCGCCGGTGCCATCATCCGGCACATTGCGTGGCTGCCGGACAGCAAGAGCCTGGCGATTGACAGTCCGGAAACGGTTTCCCGCTGGTGGGTCTACGATGTTACGAAAGGCACGCGGAGTCCGCTATGGGAGGCGCGACCGCCGCAGCAAGTGAAGCGGGAGAGCCTGGAGCAGTTGGCCTGGTCGAAGGACGGGAAGTCGATTGCAGCCATTGCGAGGAAGGGGCCTGCCACTGAGTTGTGGATTCTGTCGGCAGATGGATCGAACGGGAAATCGACCGCCAGCGCGGCTTCGCTGAGTTTTCCGGCGTGGATGTCGGATGGGCGCGTGGGCTGCCTGGCGCGGGAGAACGGCAAACAGACACTGAGCATCCCTTGCGGGAGTAAGGGAACGCAGGAGGCCTACGGGGCGCTGGCGTTTTCGCCGGATTCGCGGACCGTGTATTTCGGGGTTCCGAATCCACGCGGAACACTGGACCTGTGGTCGCGCCCGGTGGCCGGTGGTACGGCGGTGCAACACACACAGTTCACACGCGATACGTATGCGCCTTCGGTAGCGGCGGACGGCACCGTCCTTTTCAAGCTGCAGGACTACCGGACATTCGTGGGGCTGGTGCCGGCCGAGGGTGGTGCAACCCGGCAGGTCACCACTTTTCAATCAGAGACACCTTCGTTCCATCCGGATGGCAAGTCGCTGGGCGTGACTTACGGCACGTGGCGGCGGATTGTGGATGATCTCAATTATCCCGACATATCGCAGGAAGTGGGTACGGTTTCGCTGACCGGCGCACTGCCTGCGCGCAAGCCCTCGACGGTGGTGCATGCTTCGAAATCAGAGGATCAGAGCCTGTGCTGGTCGCCCAATGGCAAGTGGATTGCCTTCCACTCGCACAAGGACCTGTCGGACGATATCTGGTTGCAACCGGCGGATGGATCGGCACAGCCTCGTCTGATTACGCACTTCGGACGAGGTGCGGAAGCCGGATGGCCGCGCTGGTCGGCTGACGGGAAGACCATTCTGCTGGATGCAGGCAAGCCGGGCTCAGACCCGCGGCGCGCGGTGGTATTTACCGTGGAGGTGGATCAGAATACGGGCGTGACGCAGAAGGAAAAAGAGTTGCTGATGGATGGCTTCGACGAAGACGCCACTCACGTGGAATGGGGCGGTGACGGGCAGAGTATTCTGGTGCAGTCTTTCCGCTTCCCGGCGCAGCAGACCTTTTACCGAATGCCGCGGGGCGGCGGAAAGATGACGAAGCTATTCGGATTCGCCAGTGAACAGAAGGTGCCGGGTTTTGGCGTGTCTCCCGACGGGAAGTCGATTGCATACGTGGCACCGGCACCGGACGGGTTTGCACAGATTTTCCGCTCCGGGCCGGATGGCAAAGGGGCGAAACAGGTGACGCTGGATCGCAGCCACAAAACGCAGCCGGCGTGGTCGCCTGATGGAAAGCAGATTGCGTTCACGGTGTGGAACTACGACGGGCACTTTTGGGTGATGCGACCGTGAGCGGAAAGTGACGCATTCACTGGAAAACTTTCGGCTGGTGGTATTCCGCACGGTGGTGGAGAAGCTCAGCTTCACCCAGGCTGCGGAGGTGCTGCGGCTAACGCAACCCGCGGTGACCTCTAATATCAAGGCGCTGGAAGACGATCTGGGTGTCCGGCTGTTTGAGCGGACCGGGGGCCGGATTACGGTGACTGCCGCGGGTGAAGCACTGGCGCGGTATGCGAAAGAGGTAGAGCGGCTATCGGAAGAATTCCTGCTGCGCATTTCCGCCATGACCGGCGAGCAGCGCGGTAAGCTGCGGCTGGGGGCATCGACCACCATCGCGCAATACGTGCTGCCCCAGTTGCTGGTGCGGTTTCTGCACGAACATCCGCGAGTGGAAGTTTCCGTTTCTTCGCTCAATACCCAGGAAGTGGTGGCCGGGCTGCTGGAACACCGGACAATTCTGGGGATGATCGAGGGTCCGCCGGGTACCAGCGATCTGAAGACAGAAGATTTTCTGGAAGACGAGATTGTGGTGATTGTGGCTGCGGAACATCCATGGATCAGGAAGCGTCAACGCCCGGGGTTAGCCGACCTGGCGACGCAGCCGCTGGTGATGCGGGAGCCGGGTTCCGGAACGCGACGCGTGGTGGAAGATGCGCTGCGGAAAGTGGGACTGGCACCGCGCGACCTGCATGTGGCGCTGGAACTGGATTCCACCGAGGGCATCAAGTCCGCTGTGGAAGCGGGTTTGGGGGTGGGCCTGGTGTCGCGCTGGGCGCTGCGGAACAAGGGGCCAGAGGGCGTGAAGGTAGTTCCCGTGGAAGGGTTGAGCATTGTGCGTATGCTGCAGTTTGTGTATCCGCACGGCCCGGAGCTGGATGGCCTGGCAGGGGCGTTCTTGAAACTGGCGCGGGAGTTTCGCGATACGCGCAAGACGCCGCGCTAACGCTCGGGTCAACTGCTTTCTCAGGTGGGCATTCGGCTGGTTTCGTATCGGAAGTACCCAACTACTCCAGCGATCATCATCCGTCGGGCGAGCGCCGTTTTCCGCAACGATTATCTAAGATTGGCAGCCAGGATACGGGTTCGCGCTGACTCACAGTTTCCTCTGCTGGAAAAGAACCCGCAGCATCCCTCCCTGCACTTCAAGAAGCCGGGCGACCGCAACATGTTTTTGTTACCGGAGTGCCGCCACATCAGATTCCTCCCCGCAGGGTGCATTCCCCGCCGCTCCGACTGCGATAAAATCAAACCCACTCGTATGAACAAACTGGCGATGGCGCTGCTCGTGTTATGCGTAAGCGCGATGGCGGAAGATCCGCCGATTGCGATTCAGAATGCACGGATTGTTACCGTGTCGGGCCCGGTCATGGCGCGGGGCACGGTGGTAATCCGCAAAGGTCTGATTGAGGCGGTGGGTGAGAATGTGCAGATTCCCGCCGATGCCGTGGTGATTGCGGGCGAAGGCCTCACAGTGTATCCCGGCATCATTGATGCACTGACGAACGTGGGGATTCCGAGCCTCGGTCCGCCGGTACCAGTGAATGGGGGACGCGGCGGCGCAGTGCCGGTTATAACGACTCCAGCCGCAGCCCCGGTTCCGCGCGCCATGGGACCGGAAGACCGGCCACGCACCACCAGCTGGGCACTGGCTTCCGACGAATTGCTGAACAACGACCGTCGCATGGAGATCATTCGCGGCGCGGGGGTGACCACGACCGCGACCTTCCCCACGCGGGGAATTTTTGGCGGGCAGGGTGCGCTGGTGAATCTGGTGTCGGGCGAGAAGCCGGGGACGATGGTGTTGTTGTCTCCCATCGGCCAATACGCGGCCATGAACCTGGGTACGCCTGGACCGGGAGGGGCGAACAGCGGTTTCCCCGCGTCATTGATGGGCGTGATCGCTTATATTCGCCAGATCTATCTGGACCTGGATCACTACAACCTGGTAAAGACGGCATATGCGAAAGACCCGCGTGGCATGCAACGTCCGGAATACGACCGGGCACTGGAAGGACTGGGGGCATCGAAACGACTCTTGTTGCCAGCCAACCGTCTGGTGGAAGTGGACCGGATGCTGCGACTGGCGGCGGAGTTGAAACAGACGACGGTGCTGTATGGCGGCATAGAAGCATATCGCCCCGAAGTTGCGGAACTGCTGAAGAAGGCCAATACGGCACTGCTGGTGAACCTGCGCTGGCCGGAACGTCCGCGCGATTCAGACCCCGATGAAAATGGCACCATGCGTGCGCTGGAGCAACATGAAAACGCTCCCTCCGCACCGGACGTGCTGCGTAAGGCGGGTGCGAAGTTTGCGTTCTATTCCGGCGGCATCGAACAGCCTCGGGATTTGAACCGGGCGGTGAAACGCGCCATTGATGCCGGTCTTTCACGCGAAGATGCGGTACGCGCACTGACCCTTTCGCCAGCGGAGATTTATGGCGTGGCGGACCGCGTGGGCAGCGTGGAGAAGGGCAAGATCGCCAATCTTGTGGTGACAAGAGGAGAGATTTTTGAAGACCGCACGACGGTGGAAATGGTCATCGTCGATGGTAAGAAGTACACGCCTGTGCCCGAGGCGCAGGCACCGCAGGGAGGCATCCGATGAGAAATCTGCTGTTGGTTGTATTGTGCATGGCCGCACCCGCGGGCGCGCAGACTTACGTGATTCAGAACGGCACCGTGATGACCATGGCCAGGGGTACCTTCAAGGGCTCTGTGGTGGTGAAAGACGGCAGGATTGTGGAGGTGGGCGAGAAGGTAACGGTTCCGGCCGGGGCCACGGTGATTGATGCCGCTGGCGGCTACATTACGCCCGGCATCATTGATTGTCACTCGCACATCGCCGGCGATGGCAACATCAATGAGGGCAGCGTTTCGGTGTCATCAATGGTGGATATCCGCGACATCATCAATCCGGAAGATATTGCGATTTACCGGGCGCTGGCAGGTGGCGTGACCACGGCGAATATTTTGCACGGGTCCGCCAATGCGATTGGCGGGCAGACGCTGGTGCTGAAGATGCGTTGGGGCAAGGACGCGCAGGGCATGATCTTCGAAGGCGCGAAGCCGGGTATTAAGTTTGCGCTGGGTGAGAATCCGAAGCGACAGGGGAATCCGGTGGGTGGTGGACGAGGCGGCGCTCCCAATGCCACGCCCGCCCGCTATCCTGCGACCCGCATGGGCGTGGAAGATGTGATCCGCGAGGCATTTAATGATGCGAAGGATTACAAGGCACAGTGGGATGCGTACAAGGCAGCGACAGCGAGAGGCGAGCAGCTTCTTCCGCCGCGAAAAGACCTGAAGCTGGAATCGCTGAAGGAGGTGCTGGAGGGTTCGCGTTTCGTCCATGCGCACAGTTACCGGGCGGATGAAATTCTCATGCTCATCCGCGTGGCCGACGACTACGGCTTCAAGATCCGCACGTTCCAGCATGTGCTGGAAGGCTACAAGGTGGCGAAGGAAATTGCCGCGCACGGCGGCGGGGCATCGACGTTCAGCGACTGGTGGTCTTACAAGGAAGAAGCGTGGGACGCGATTCCGGAAAACGCGGCAGTGATGCAGAAGAAGGGTGTGCTGGTGAGCCTCAACAGTGACGATGCGGAACTGATGCGTCACCTGAACAGCGAAGCCGGCAAGGCCATGAAGTACGGCGGGCTTAGCGCAGAAGAGGCGTTTGCAATGGTGACGATCAATCCGGCGAAGCAGCTTGGAATTGAGAATCGCGTGGGGTCGCTGGAAGTGGGTAAGGATGCCGATGTGGCGGTGTTCGATGGTTTCCCGCTGTCGGACATGGCCAAGGTGACGAAGGTGATGATTGATGGCAAGTTGTATTTTGATCGCGATGCCGAGGTGGCAGGCCGTGCGGCGAAGCAGGCCGCAAAGCAAACGCTGGCGGATAAAGACAAGCAGGCGCAGCAACCACCAGTGAGGAGACAGTAGTCATGAAAACCGCAGGCTTGTTGCTGTGTGCGTTGGCCGTGATGGCTCCGGCGCAGACGCTGTTTATTCGCAATGCCGACGTGTATCCGGTGAGCGGCGCGGAGATGAAGGGGGTCTCTGTGCTGATCCGCGACGGCAGAATTGTCGATGTGGGTGCAAAAGTAGTGGCACCGAAAGGCGCGAAGGTGTTGGAGGGCAAGGGGCTGCGGGTCTATCCGGGTATGATCGATTCCGGCACGGAACTCGGCCTTTCCGAAGTGGGCGCGGTACGCGAAACCGTGGATACGGGCGAGATCGGCGAGTTCATGCCGCAGTTGCGCGCGCTGGTGGCGGTGAATCCGGAGAGTGAACACTTTCCGGTGGTGCGGGTGAACGGAATCACCAGCGTGATGACGTATCCGGGCGGCGGACGGGGCGGCGGGACGCAGATCATCGCGGGTCAGGCGGCAATGATCAACACCGATGGCTGGACGTGGGAAGACATGGAAGTTTCGCGGTCTGCGGGGATGCATTTGATCTTTCCGTCGCTGGTTGTTCCAGGACGCGGCGGGCCTGCCCCCGAGGACGCACCGCAAGCGGTGGGCGGCGTTGCCCCGGTGGGATTTGCGCAGCAATTGCGCACATACGAGCAACAGATTCAGAAGTTGACGGCGTTCTTCGCGGATGCGCGCAACTATCAAAAAGCGAAGGCGGCCAGGATGCCCGGATTTAAGCCCGATCTGAAGCTGGAAGCGATGATTCCGGTGCTGGAGGGCAAGGTGCCGCTGGCGATTGCGGCCTCGCGCGAGCGGCAGATTCGCGATGCTGTGAAGTTCGTGGTGGAGCAGAAAGTAAAGGCCGTGATCCTGCAGCCGCGCGAATTGGGTGCGGCCGCGGCGGACCTGAAGGCCGCGAATATACCGGTAATTTTCGGGCGTGTTCTGGCGCTGCCCAATGGCGAGGACGATGCTTACGACCAGCAGTTCACGTTACCCGCAGAGGCTTTCAAAGCGGGCGTGAAGTTTGCCTTTGGCACGTTCAACAACGAGTTTGTGCGCAATCTGCCGTATCAGGCTGCGACGGCTGTCGCCTATGGCTTGCCGTATGAAGAAGCCTTGAAGGCGGTGACGATCAATGCAGCGCAGATCTGGGGGGTGGGTGACAAGCTGGGCTCGGTGCAGGAAGGCAAGATTGCCAACCTGATCATCACCGACGGAGACCCGCTGGAGATTCAGACGCAGGTGAAGCACCTGATCATCAAGGGCAAGGAAGTGGACCTGACCAACAAGCAGACTCACCTGGCCGAGAAGTATATGAGCCGGCAGTAGAGGTCAGGCGTTCTTCAGCAGTTCGAGCATGGCCGCCGAAACCGCTTCCGGTTTTTCATGCGGCATGAAGTGGCCGGATCCGGGCACTACGCGGTGCGCTAGAAGGCGGGGCAGCAGCGCGCGCTCGGCAGGCGTGGCGTCGGCAGCAGGGCGGCCGAAGCCATCGTCGGCTCCGTAGAGGGTAATGACGGGGCAAGTGATCTTTGGCCGCTTCGCCAGTTCCCGCTCCACGGCAAGAAAACGCGGTTCGCCGGGAGCGTTCTGGTAACGGTGGCGGTAAGAATGGATTACGCAGTCCACGAAATCCGGGTTCTCGAATGATGCTGCGGACTTGTGGTAAGTCTCGTCGGAGAATTTCCACGTGGGCGACCAGGTTTGCCAGAGGTAACGGCATAGCGCCTGGCGGTTCTTCTCGAGACCGAGACGTCCGCGTTCGGTGTTGAAATACCACTGGTACCAGGTGCGCTCCTCGGCTTCGGGCGACATGGAGGGTTGCGGCGGGGAAATAGTGTCCTGAATCGTGTAGCCGCCAATTAACACCGCAGCGCTGACACGGTCCGGATGCAGGGCTGCGGCGACGGCAGCCGCCCTACCGCCCCAGTCATAACCACCGACGGCGAAGCGCGGGAATTGCAGCGCGTCGGCCAGGTCGATCACGTCCTGACCGATGGCTGCCTGTTCCGCCATCCGCGGTGTGGCTGCATCGCGGAACCGGGTTGCACCATAGCCGCGGAGGTAGGGGACGATCACGCGATAACCGGCTCTGGCAAGGGGCGGCGCTACGTCATCATAAGCGTGGGCATCGTCGGGAAAGCCGTGCAGGAAGATGACGGGGAAACCGGTGGGCGGGCCACTCTCTTCGTAAGCGATGTTCAGGATCGCCGTCCCGACGGACTTTGTGGTGGCTTGAGCGCGCAGAATGCTCGCGCCCGCCAGGAGAGCAGCCGATTTCAGCAAAGTCCGTCGAGTAGGCGACATGAGTCTATTTGGGTTGAGGAATGATGCGCAGGTACGGCTTGGGCGCCTTCCAGCCATCGGGATACTTCAACCTTGCGGCTTCGTCGCTCACGGCAGGAACGATGATCACGTCTTCACCATTCTTCCAGTTGACGGGCGTGGCTACCTGATGCCGGGCGGTGAGCTGAATGGAATCGAGCAGGCGCATGACTTCATCGAAATTGCGGCCGGTGCTCATGGGGTAGATCAGCATGGCTTTGATTTTCTTATCGGGGCCGACGATGAAGACGGTGCGCACGGTCGCGTTGGTGGCGGCGGTGCGGCCTTCGGATGTAGTCCCGGCATCGGCAGGCAGCATGTCATACGCCTTGGCGACAGCGAGGTCAGTATCGCCAATCATGGGGTAGGTGACAGCCGAGCCCTGGGTTTCCTCAATGTCAGCCGCCCATTTTGCGTGGTTGGTTACGGGGTCTACGCTCAAGCCGATGATTTTGCAGTTGCGTTTATCGAATTCCGGCTTCAGGCGGGCCATATAGCCCAATTCCGTGGTGCAGACCGGAGTAAAGTCTTTCGGATGTGAAAAAAGAATCGCCCAGCCATCGCCAATCCATTCATGAAATTGGATGGGGCCCTGGGTGGTTTCCGCAGTAAAGTCGGGAGCAACGTCGTTTATACGAAGGGACATTTCTACATTATCGCCCAGCGGCAGGCTGAGTGAAAATGCTTTTTGCGATCATGCCGTGGACGCCCTTTTTGGTATCCACCAGTTGCGTGATGCGGAAGTCTGCCGCCACGCTCGAGAGCATGTAGGCGTCGTCACGGCTGAGGCTTTTTTCCTTCACGAGGAACTCAATCATTTCGCGAACGGCGATTTTGGTGGCAAGACTGACTTCTTCATCCATACCCATCACGATGTAGTGGGTAGGGGTCTCAGCGCGTGACCATGTGAGGTGCATGTCTTTGCGCACGATGAATTGGAAGGTCCCGGTGAGTGACGTTTCCATGGCGGTGATATCGACTTCACCGTCGCCCTGCCCGGCATGTCCGTCACCGGTCTGGAAAAGCGCACCGGCTGCATGGATGGGAAGGTAGAGCGTGGTGCCGGCGACCAGTTCTTTATTATCCAGATTGCCGCCGTGAATCCATGGCGGACCGCTGTCAATACGGCCCGCGGCGTCGGGAGGCGCAACGCCCATGCTGCCGAAGAATGGCCGCAGGGGAATCTCAATTCCCTTGTCGAAGATACCGATCATGCGCTGACGGTCGAGACGGATCAGCCTGGATCGGCTATAGGGGAAGTCTTCCGGCAGATAGCCCTGGGTGGGGCGGAAATTGTTCTGTGCGTAGGGCAGGTCAAGATCGATTTTCTGGATTCGTACTTCGAGGACGTCGCCGGGTTGGGCACCCTCCACATAGATGGGCCCGGTAAGCCAGTGGCGGCCTGGCCCGGCGTTGCGCGCGCCATTGCGGATGATTTCGAGGTTGCCGGGAATTTCCGCTTGCGGCACGCCGAGCGCTTCGGGTGTGAGGGCATGACTCACGGTCTGGATGGTGACGGTATCGCCCGACACGATGCGCAGCACAGGTTTGGACTGGGCCGAATAGTTGCCGTAGACGACGGTATCGGGGGTGGCTTTGAGATCGTGGTGGGCCGTCTGGGCGCCGAGGGTGCAGGCGCAGAGGAAGAGCAGAATCCGCATGGGACTCACTATAGCGTTGGGGTGTTCGCCGACAAATCAGCCGCTACACGGCTCACGCGTTCCAGGGAATGGAGTCTGTCGGCATGGTCATAGGCGTCGGTCACGAGGATGATTTCGTCAGCTCCGGTATCTTTCAGCAGAGCCGTCAAGCCAGCCTTCACAGTAGCTTCTGAGCCGACAATTGCCGCACCAAGCCTGGCGTTCACGGCATGCCGCTCCCGCTCGTTCCAGAGGCCATCCATGGACTCCACAGGCGGCAACAATTCCACTGGCTGGTTGCGAATCAGCCTGAGGAAGCGCTGCTGCGGCGTAGTAAAAAGGCGGCGAGCGGCCGCGTCGGTTTCGGCAGCGACCACAGGTACCGCGACAATCAGCCAGGGGTTGGCGTGTCCCTTCCCGGGGTGGAAACATTGGCGATAAATACGCGCGGCGGTGGGCAGATACTCCGGGGAAAAGTGAGCGGCGAAGGCGAAGGGGAGCCCCTGCTCCGCGGCCAACTGTGCGCTGTATTCGCTGGAACCCAGCAGCGTGATGGGCACCTCACTTCCCTGCCCCGGAAACGCCCTCACTAACTGGCCGGGTGCCGCCGGGCCCAGATAGGTTTGCAGCTCCTGCAGCAATGCCGGAAAATCGTCGCTGGTTTGAGCAGTGTCTCGCCGCAGCGCCCGCATGGTGTGGAAGTCACCGCCGGGTGCGCGACCCAACCCCAGATCGATCCGCCCGGGATAGAGCGCGTCAAGGGTTCCAAACTGCTCCGCGATCACAAGCGGTGCGTGATTCGGCAACATGACGCCGCCGCTGCCTACGCGAATTGAATTCGTCGCATTGGCTATGTGCGCAATCAACACGGCGGTCGCGGAACAGGCCAGCCCTGCAATTCCGTGGTGCTCGGCCAGCCAAAAACGCCGGAAGCCCCATCGCTCCACATGCTGCGCTAAATCGACAGAGCGCTTCACGGCGGAAGCAACAGTTTCTGCCGGGCGCATGCTCACCAGGTCGAGAACGGAAACTCGCATGCAGCAGGGCTACTTCCTGATGGTGGCCGGAGCGAGAACTCCGGTGCCTTGTTTTTCCACCATGCGCGTTTTCATGTTGTATTCGTCGCCGGCAGAGAGCACGTAGTAGGGTTTCTCCCACGGCTGGTAGACGCGATGGTTGTCGTGGACGGCGACCTTCCATTTTCCAATCACCTGAAAACGGTCGCCGGTTACAACGATGGCAGTGCCTTCGGAAATGCCAAGTCCAAGCAGTTCGGGGTACTTCTTAATCAGAGGAGCAATGTCATCCCAGCGGTTTCGGGTGTTGATGTGTTGATCGATGCCAGTCTTGCGGAGAAAGGCGAAGCCGTGCTGGTGCTCAGGCTCGGGTGCCATCACAATGTTTGAGTTGGCCACTGCTCCCCGGACCAGATAATCGCCCAGAATGGTGGCTCCTGCCGAACTACCGCCAATCACTCCGTCGCGCTCCAGAACCTTTCGGAACTCACGCAGAGTCAAGGTGTCGGCATAGGAGTCGACAATATTCCACTGGCGTCCGCCGACGAACCAGACGCCTTTGGCATCGCGCAAAGTGGCGGCAAATGCCTCAGTATTCGCTTCCTTCGGATCGGCGGTGTGGAGCATGTGGACATTGGTGAGGCCAAGCTTTTTCCACGAGCCGATGACTTCGGCTTCTTTGTAAACCTTGATGGTGCCGTCTGGTTCCTTGTTGCCCCCGGCGGTGGGAACGACGATGATTTTCGCGTTCAGGCCGCCGGCAAGATTGATGAAAGTTTCGTAGATGCCGGTGCCAGCGGCATTACCGCCTCCCTGGATGACGAGAGTTCCCTTTGCGGGGCCGTATTCCGGTGCCTGGGCGGCAGCGCCGCCGGCGAGAAGAGCGGCTGCGAGAAGTACTGAGCAAAATCCGGCTGGCCTGAAGGTGAATGGCATAGAGTCTCGTTGTTCCGTTTAGTCTATCAAGGCGGGCTGTGAACATTTTGCCAGCATGATCCTGTGAGGGTTGTCAGCGTAATCGACAGAATCGCGTACGGCAAACTGCTGGCGGCGTCAGTTCCGCGTCTGGGCCATGCCGATCCGTTAGCAGCACTCCAATGTCTGATGGAGGACCGCGGGCTGAGACTGCGCGACTTTGTTCCAGCCTTCGGATCTTCCAGTGGAGTCAGCGATGTGCTGCGCAGTAAGCGCGAAATCAGCAAGCAGCAGGCAGGCAAACTGGCGGAGTGCTTTTCCGTTCCGACGGGATTATTCGTCTGAAGGCACGACGGTGCAGTCGTTGTGACTGCCCGCCGTGACCGTTGCAATTCAAATAAGTCAGGCGTTCTTGAGGTCGTTATGGAACGCAGGCGGAAGGGGACCATCTGAGCCAGTTGCCCGTCGGTGAGCGGCGGGATGTCTGAGAATTCAATCTCCGCGCCCGTCTTCCTTGGCAGGCGACTCAGGGCAGCACGCTGTGGCCCTGTAAGGGGTTTATTGAAAATATGCTCGGCCTTCACGCGTACCAGCTTTTCTGGCCGAGATGATGTGGATGATTTCTTCGCCACCGGTTCCCGCCCTATAAACGTGAACGACGATGAGGAGCGGTTCCAGTCCGCCTGCCAAACCCAAGGCGTGCCACCGTTACTCGTCGCTGTCGTCGGTTCTATCTTCTCTAAGTACCTACGCCACTGCACAGAACGCCCAGATTTTCCGGGCGGCGGCGCGACCGACTTTCGAAGCCAGGCTGCCCTCGGTTGCCTCCTCAGCGCTGTTATCATCCAGAGAGAAATCATGCCATAGCGATTTCAATTGAGCTTCCCGACGAGCAGCAGCCGCACTGGAAGAAACCCCTGCGGCTGAGGGCCATTCTCTTGCGACCTGAATTAGCCGACTCGCTGAGCACCGACCGCCCGTGAGCGGGCAGCGCCGCAATATTGCCGACGTGATTCGCGAAAACATGGCCGACGTGCCATCTGACATCATGGCGACCATGCCGAATGACGGTGCCAACCAGCACGATCATTACATCTATGGCTGGTCCAAAACAGAGGGATGACCGCTCTTTTCGCGGATACGTTTTATTGGATCGCGCTTGCCGACTCCAATGACAGCGCCCGGCGGAAAGCCGTTAAGCACGCCGAGAGTATTTTGAACAACCGGGGTGTACGGGTTGCTCATGCGTTATCTAGTGGCTGCCCGCAAGTGTGATTCGATAGAATCTAATACAACGGTGCTTATGGGTGACTTATATTTCGATAATATCGAAGATCAAAAGACGTACACCGACGAGATGATACTCCGGGATGTACGTGCAATGGTCGCGGCCGGCGACAGAGAAGGGCCTCTGCTGGACTACAAGGCGGACCTTTCTGAAAAGGAGAACTGGCCCGAGACGATGGCGGCATTTGCAAACAGCTTCGGCGGCCTGATAATTTTCGGCGTTGAAAGCAAGGACGACCAGCCACGACAATTGACAGGTTTTGACCCGGGGGGCGTCGAGATAAAGACCAAACTGGCGAACATGCTCCTCTCACGCATCCGTCCGCGTCCCGATTTTGCCGTTCGCGTTGTGACCTTCGATCAGGATCCCACCAAAGAGGTGGCGCTTGTACGCGTTTTGGAAGGACAAAGACCGCCTTATATGCACTCGAAAGGTGACGCGCATCGCATTTATCTACGCGTCTCGGCGCGGAAGACAGAAGCGGATTATCTCCAACTCGCCAGTCTCCTTGAAAAGCGAAGCAGGTTTGAATCCCAAACGGTCGCTTCGGCAGAAGAATTGTTCGGCTCCGGATCGCAGCTTCAGGTGACTAAGCCAGGCACGAACCAAATTAGCCAGGAATCGTACCGATTCGTACTTTCTCCGATGAATATGGGTGCAGGTCCGCGCCTCAACTTAGAAACCGAGCACTTGTTCATACGATGCATGAATGATGTTTTGGGAAGGTCGCCGTCCACCGGCATCCTTGTGAGAACACAGAAAACGACGATATTTCGCAAACGAGGTGACGATTCCACAGAGCAGCGCTTTGGCCTTGCTGTAAAAGGTGGTCTGGGGTTCATTTCACCCTGTGTTGCTGTTCAGGACGGCGTGCATTTCATCCCGGTATACTTCTGCCGTCAATTGCTCGAGTTTCTGAGCGTTTCCGCATTGTTTTACGAAAAAGCGAGCCGTTTTTACGGGACATGTATTCTCGATGTGAACGTTCAAATCCCTGAAGCCAAGCTGGTGCCTGGGTTGCCCACTAGCACTTCGCCGTTGCAGGGTGCAGACCTCTTTTCACCACCGTTAAATCTTATTAGGGCAAACGGTGGTACACAAGTCGAGGTGGCTCTGTCACCGATGGCTTCCGATCACTTGCAGGACTATGTCGAAGCTGTGTTAATCGACATCGTGAGATCCTCCGGCAGTGTCTTGGGCGAAAGATTTAGAGCCGCAACGAAGCCGCTTTTCGACGATGCGGTGGCACGCCTCGCCCGCGCGCGTCGGTCAGCCGCATGCGCCGAATCAGCTTCTGAATAATTGCCAATAGTTGCCGTTAGGCGTACGATATCGCCTGCTTATATGGCTGGCGCTCATCTACACCACTGCATAGAAAGCCCGGACTTTGCGGGCAACGGCGCGGCCGATTTTCGCTGCCAGGGCGTCTTCTGTGGCTTCACGCACCAGGGCGGAACTACCGAATTCCTTCAACAGTTTTTGCACCGTCAGCTTACCCACGCCGGGAATCTGGTCTAGTTCTGAGGTAAGCGTACGTGCGGCGCGGCGGGTACGGTGGAATGTGACGGCGAAGCGGTGGGCTTCATCGCGAATGGTCTGGATCAAGTGCAGAATGGGCGAGAACTTATCCAGCACTACGGGCTCATGCTCTTGTCCCAGCACGTAGATTATTTCTTCCCGCTTGGCGATGGATGCCAGCGGTTGATTGATGACGCCGATGGTCTCCAGCGCGCGGGCGGCGGCGTGCAATTGTCCAAGGCCGCCATCGATCAGAACCAGCCCCGGCATCTCTGTCCCCTCCTGCCGCAGGCGCGTATAGCGGCGGGTGACCACTTCATCCATAGACGCGAAATCGTCATTGCCTTCCACCGTGCGGATGATGAATTTACGGTAGTCGCTCTTCTTCATGCGGCCGTCTTCCCAGACCACCATGCTGGCAACTTTGTCCGTACCCTGCACGTGGGAAATATCGAAGCACTCAATTCGCCGCGGGGCGTTTTCCAGCCCCAGTGCCTCCCGCAAGGCCTCCTGTATGGCTTTCGAGTTGGGCTTAAGAATGCGAAAGCGGGCGTCGAAACTGTGTTTGGCGTTGGTCTGCGCCAGATTCAACATGGCGCGCTTCTGGCCGCGTAGCGGAGTATGGATCTCTACCTTGCGGTTACGCTTCTCCGCCAGCAGTTCTTCCATCACCTCACGTTCTTCGAAATCCACCGGGACGTGGATGATGGCAGGCACATACTGTTGATCGAGATAAATCTGCAGCAGCAGGGAACAGATGAAGGTGGACGCTTCAAACTCCGGCTGGTCTTCCCAGAAGAAATCACGGCGGTCCACAATGTGGCCGTTACGCAAGTGGAAGAGGTTGATGGCTACCAGCGGCGGTTCGGCATAGACGCCGAAAATATCCATGTCATCGCCCGAAGCCGAGGCCATTTTCTGACGCTCGTCCAATTCCTCCACAGTAGCCAGAAGGTCACGAAGTGCCCCGGCTTCTTCGAAGCGCATGTCATCGGCAGCCACCTGAATCCGCTCGCGCAGTTCCTTCGCCAGTACTCCGTGTTTGCCGTCCAGAAACAGCCGGACCTGACGCACGCGCTGCGCATAAGCCTCGAGCGTGGTGAGGCCTTCCACGCACGGACCCACACAGCGGTGAATGTGGAATTGCAGGCAAGGCTTGGGATGGTAGCGGGTCAGGTCAACTTTGCAGGAGGGTACCAGAAAATGCCGGTGGATGAAGTTGACGGTGCGATGCGCCAGGTTGGCCGGGAAGTAGGGGCCAAAGTAGGTGGCACCATCTTTGCGGATACGGCGGGTGACGTAGACGCGCGGGAAGCGCTCATTGGTGAGCTTGATGAAGGGATAACTCTTGTCGTCGCGCAACAAAATGTTGTAGCGCGGCTGGTACTGCTTGATGAGATTATTCTCCAGCGCGAGGGCTTCTTTTTCGTTGTCAAGCAGGATGTAGTCGACATCGCGCGCTTCGGAAATCAGGGTGCCGGTTTTGATATCGGCCAGACGGTCGTCATTAAAATAGCTGCGGACGCGGGCGCGAAGGTCCTTGGCTTTGCCGACGTAGATGACGCGACCATTTGCGTCCTTGTACAGATACACACCTGGCCCGAGCGGCAACTGTGCGGCTTTTTCGCGGAGGGCCTGGTGGACGGATTCCCGGAGGGACAATACAATTAAAGTATGTCACGCAGTGCGCGCATGGCCGCCGCCTTTGCTTTCGCTCTGGCTTCTTTTGCGCAGACCCCGGCGCAGCGGCCGCCGGTCTCGCAGTTGCCACCGGAAGAAGACGCGGGAGAGGCACCAAAAGATTACGTATTCAACCCTGTGCAGTCGAAGCGGGAAGTGGAAGTTGGCCTGCTGTATTTGCACAAAGGGAACTTCAAAGCCGCTGCCAGCCGCTTCACTGAGGCCACCAGGTGGAACGACGGGAATGCCGAGGCCTGGTTGCATCTGGCCGAAGCGGAGGAGAAGAAGAAGAATCCGAAAGGCGAGCGGGCCGCGCTGCAGAAGTATCTGGAATTGGCGCCGGAAGCCAGAAACACTGCGGAAGTCAGAAAACGTCTGGGGAAGCTCAAAGGCTGAGACATGCGGCGTGCGGTGCTGTTGCTGTTCGCAGTTTCGCTTTCACTGCCGGCAGCCGACGAGTGGCTCCGCCTGACCACGCCGCACTTTGAGTTGTTCACCACGTCCGGTGAAAGGCGGGGACGGGAGACCATTCTGCACTTCGAGCAGGTGCGCAGTTTTTTCCTGACCGCGCTGCCGGCACAAAAAGCTCCGGCGTTTCCGGTGCGCATCATCGCATTCCATACAGAGAAGCAGTACGCGCCCTACGCGCCCAACACTGCCGCCGCTGCCTATTACACACAGAGCCAGTACCGCGACTACATCGTGATGAAAGATCTGGGCGATGAGCACTTTGCCACCGTTACGCACGAATACATGCACCTCATCATTCGTCACAGCGGCGTCAGTTTGCCTTTATGGCTGAACGAGGGCTGGGCGGATGTCTATTCCACGCTGCGCAACAAAGGCAACAAGGCGATGGTGGGCGAACCGATTCCGGGCCGCGTGCAGAAATTGCAACTGGATAGCTGGATTGGCATAGGCACGCTGATCTCGATGACGCATGATTCGCCGGGCTACAACGAGAAAGACCGCGCGGGAATTTTCTACGCCGAGGCATGGGCACTGACACACATGTTGTATCTGGCACCGGAGTATCACTCGAATTTCGATAAGATGCTGGGGGCGCTGGCTGCGGGCAAGAGCACGCCGGAGGCCTTCGAGATCGCATTTGGAAAGAATGAGGAACAGATCTTCGGCGATTTGCATGCCTACCTGCGGCGCAACTCCCTGAACTCCGGCATCATCGATACCAGGCTGGAGAAATCAGCGGAAAACCCGCAAGTGAGAGCGGCCGAACCTTACGAATCCGCGCTGGTACTGGCTGATTTGCTGGGGGCCACACGAAAGCGCGATGAAGCGCGCAAGGCTTTCCTTACCGTGGAGAAGCAGTTCCCCGGGCGTCCGGAGACGGCCCGCTCGCTGGGTTATCTGGAATGGAGAAGTGGCGATGACCGGGCGGCGCGCGATTTTTTTGAGAAGGCCTTTGCGGCAGGAGAAACGGATCCGGAGATGTGCTTTCACCTCGCCATTCTGGAGCGCGGGCAACGCGATGCCGGTGAGAAAGTAAGGCCCCCGTTGCTGCGGGCGCTAAAAGTGAAGCCGGACTACCTGGAAGCCAGGCTGGAACTCGGCTACCTGGAACTGAGCGAACAGAATTACACGGCGGCACTGGAAGCGTTTAGTCAGATTGGAGAGGCGCCGCCGCAACTGGCCTCAGCGCTGTTTGGCGGCAGGGCGCTGGCGAATTTCTCAACAGGTGATCTTGATCTTGCACGGCGTAACGGGGAAGAGGCGCGCAAGCGGGCCACCACGGCTCCGGATACTGAGCGCGCCGAACATATTCTAAGGGATATTCAGAATCGGTTAGAGGGCGAGCGGTTGGCGAAACAACGGTCCGTTGAACTGCAGGCAGTGAGGGCGGCGGCACCTGCGCCTTCCGCGATTGTGGTGCCTTCGGAGGAGCGAGAAAGCAATGCGCCAGTCCGCCAGTTCCCGCCGGCTTCGGCCGAAGCGCGGCGGGTGGAAGGGACTGCGGTGGCCTTTGACTGCTCCCCGGAAGGAGCGCAGTTCCGGATGCGCGTAGATGGCAAGACTCTGATTTTTGCCTTCGGCGATCCGGACAAGGTAATGCTGCGGCACAACGGGAAGGTAGTCCACGAGTTTTCCTGCGGACCGCAGAAGGCGTATCGTGTTGCGGTGGAGTACGACGAAGCGCCGGCGGGTTCGGAAGTGGCGGGGTACATCCGGGTACTGGAATTCTGAGCGACTCGCCGTTATTTTCTGGTTTAAGCCCTATCCATCGACTTTCGTGTTCGGGCCTACCCGACTTCTAACGGCGGGCTTCGATCATTCGCCAGGAATTCTCACCGAACTCGTCGACGATTTCGAGGCCCGCCTCTCGTAGTGCCCGGGTTACAGACGGCAGATCCACGTCCTCAAATCCGCTCAGGATCGCGGTTCCGCCAGGACGCAGGATACGCACCCAGTCCGGGGCAAGGGCCGCGATCCATGCCGGGCTGATGTTGGCCACCACAAGGTCTACGCATGCATTCCCAAACGCATCCGCCGATCCGGTAAAGACCGGAACCTTCACCCCTGCCCGTCGCAGATTTTCCGTCGCCGTTTCGGTTGCCTGCGGGTCTGTGTCGCACGCCGTGGCGCGCGCCGCACCCAGTTTGACGGCGGCCTCCGAGAGAATGCCGGAGCCTGTTCCCACATCGGCCAGCGCCGCGCCGGGCCGCACCAGACGCTCCAGAGCTTGCAAACACATCCGGGTAGTTTCGTGGGCACCGGTCCCGAAGGCCAGACCGGCGTTCACTTCGATGCGGATGCGGCCGGTCGGCGTAGCCTCTGTGCGCCACTCGGGTACCACAAAAATCCGCTCACCGATCTCCATGGGATGCAGGTGTTCGCGGGCGAAGGCCACCCAGTCGCGGTTGTCCGCGGGTTCGGGCGTTCCACCGAAACGGGACACGATGGCAGCTTCATCGGCCTGATCGCCAAAGAAGACGCGGAGCTTGGCCGTGGAGGCAGTCTCCTCCAGTTCCACTACCCCGGTACAGGCAGCCTCCCATAGATCGGCGATCAGAAAATCCTTCGCATCTTGCGCGCAGTCGAGGTCGATTGAGAACATATAGGTTCCAATGAAATTACAAGGAATGTTTGTAGCGGCGGCGACGCCGTTCGATCACACCGGCGCGATCTACCGCACCAAGGTACAGCATAACTTCGACAAGTGGTCGCGCACCGCGGTCGCCGGATTCGTGGTGGGTGCCACAACCGGCGAAGGCCCGCTACTGAACGCGGCGGAGAAGGTGGAACTGATCCGTCTCGCCCGCCCACACGTGACCGAAGGCCGCCGGATTCTTGCCGATGTCTCCTGCGAAGGCGCGGACAACGCCGCAAAGCTGGCCAAAGCGATCGCGGAAGCGGGCGCGGATGCCGTCACCAGTTCCCCGCCCCACCTGTATCCGGGCACGGCGCTACTCTACTTCAGGACACTGGCTGACCGTAGCCCGGTACCGGTGGTGGTGGAGGGCGCGGCGTTAACGGTCGCGGAAATCGCCGCTCTTGCCGCTCACCCCAACATCGTAGGGGTGATTGACCCCGGCGCTCGTCCGGCGGAGATTCGCGCCGCGGTTGGCAAAGAGTTCGCCATTCTGTGTGGCAGCGAGCAACGCGTCTGGGAATCGCTTAAGGCCGGAGCCAATGGAGCCGTACTGGCCATTGCCAGCGCCGTGCCGTATGCAACCATCGCCATCTGGGAAGCGTTCCGCACGCGCGAGGAAGACGCCGGTATTGAATTGCAGGGGCGCATCGCGCATCCCGGTGAACTGGTGACGAAGACGTATGGTCCCGCCGGGCTGAAACACGCGATGGATTTGACTGGTTACTACGGCGGCCCGCCGCGTTTACCGCTGACGGTGCCGACGGGCGATGCGCGGGAACGGATTGAGACTGCCTTCCGGGATATGAAGGGGTAGCGGTCACGAAAAGTCAACGTGCAGATAAAACGTCCGGACGTCGCTGGCAATATTCGCAGACTGGCGGCACTCACCCGCCGACAAAAAGTTTCCGACCAGACACTTTCCAAACTGCGGCGGCTTCCTGTAGTAAGCCGCGATTTTTCTGATTCCGACCTCTACGACTCCAATGGCCTCCCCCGGTAAAATCAGGCCGAAAGAAATTGTGGTAGATGCCTCCGCATTGCTTGCCATGCTGCCGGGCGAATCGGACGCCGGCGTTTAGAGGGCAAAGCGTGTGACCAGAACCGGGTGATTGCCTACCGCTCGTGCGGGTCTTCCAGATACGTATATCCGTGCAGACCGTCTTCGTAGAAGCGCAGCAGCCGTCCGGATTCTTCGTATGACAGCCGCCCTTCGCGCACCGCTGTTTCAACGCTCTTGCGCAGCGCGTTCACCAGGGCGTCGCCCTTGAACTGCACGTAGTCCAGAACTTCACTTACGGTGTCGCCCTTGATCACGTCTTCGAGGACTACTTCGCCCGCCTCGCTGAGCCGCACATGTACGGCATTGGTATCGCCGAACAGATTGTGCATGTCGCCCAGGATTTCCTGATAGGCCCCCACCAGAAATGTGGCCAGGTAGTAGTTGCCGCCACTGAATTCATGCAGCGCCAGAGTCTTCTTGACATCGCGGCGGTCTATGAACTGATCCACTTTGCCATCGGAATCACAGGTGATGTCGCCCAGCACGGCGTGGCGCGTGGGCCGTTCATCCAGCCGGTGAATGGGCATGATGGGGAACAACTGCTTGATGGCCCAGCTATCGGGCATGCTCTGGAACAGCGAGAAATTGCAGAAGTAGGTATCGGACAGCATGGCGTCCAGACCTTCCAGTTCTTCCGGTATGAAGTCCAGTTCGGTGCCCAGCTTCTGAATCTTGCGGCAGATACCCCAGTAGAGGTTTTCCGCAATGCAGCGCTGTTCCAGCGTGAGGTAGCCGAGGCTGAACAGGTTGAGCGCCGAATCCAGCGCCTGCTGCGTATCGTGATAGGCCTCCAGCAGGTTGCGCGGGCTTACCGAGCGGTAGGTTTCCTGCAAATCGATCAGAGGTTGTTCGGGATCGGGTGGCAGTTCCTGCGGGATATCTTCCTCACCCAGGCCAGCCACGCCCAGAACGTTGAACACCAGCACGCTGTGATAGGCCGCAATGGCGCGGCCGCTTTCGGTGATGATGGTCGGATGCGGCACGTTGGATTCGTCGCACACATTCTGGATGTGATACACCACGTCGTTGGCGTATTCCTGCAGCGTGTAGTTTACGCTGGATTCAAAATCGGTCTGGGATCCGTCGTAATCGATGCCAAGGCCACCGCCCACGTCCATATATTTCAACCCGGTGGCACCGGCACGCCACAGTTCGGCATACAGGCGGACGGCTTCGTTGATCGCGCCCTTAATCTGGCGGATGTTGGTGATCTGGCTGCCCAGGTGGAAGTGCAGAAGTTGCAGGCAATCGGACATGCCGCGTGCCTTCAGGTCTTCCAGCGCGCGCATGATTTCCGTAGTACCCAGACCGAACTTGGAGCGAAAGCCTCCCGAGGAGCGCCAGCGTCCCGCGCCGCGACTGGCCAGTTTGGCACGAATACCAATGGTGGGCCGCACGCCCACCTTTTCGGCGTATTGGGCAATCAGGCCAAGCTCGGTGTACTTCTCTACCACCGGAATAATCTGGCGTCCGATTTTCTGCGCCATCATCGCCATCTCAATGTATTCGTCGTCTTTGAAACCGTTGCAGATGATGGGGGTGTCGTTGTCGGCCAGCGCCATTACTGCCAGTAGTTCCGGTTTGGAGCCGGCTTCGAGGCCGAACTTATAAGGCTTGCCGAATTCCAGAACCTCTTCCACCACATGGCGCTGCTGGTTGACCTTAATGGGAAAGACGCAGCAGTAGTTGCCGTTGTATTTGTGTTCGCGGATGGCGGTATCGAAAACCTCGTGGAGTTCGCCCAGGCGGTGCTTCAGAATTCCGCCAAAGCGAATGAGGATGGGCGGCGCGATGCCGCGCAGCACGAGCGTATCCACCAATTGTTTCAAATCGATTTCACGGTTCGGGTCTTTGTTGGGATGAACCAGAACATGGCCCTGCTCATTAATGGAAAAGTACCCTTTTCCCCAACTGGCGATATCGTACAACTCACGAGCGTCCTGTGCGGACCAGCGCTCGGACGAACCCGGAACAGAGCCTTTGCGACCGTTTCTTTCCAACTTATGGGTACCCCTATATTGATGACGGAAAAATAGAACTGCCGCGCAAGGGCGGAATTCTAAGTTTCCTTCGGATTGGCCCGCAGAGCAAGTAAAATTTTGCCGGGGATGGCCGGGATGGCCTCCGGGCGGTTTTTGTGGCGGATAATCTAAACAGGCCTATGCATCAAATGCACCCTATCCTGAATCCCTACATTGAATCAGGCCCGGCGGACTAATTAAGGCACCATTGGAATCCCACACCCTACGCGAAAACCTCGCAGCAGTGGAAGACCGCATCGCCCGCGCCTGCGCACGTGCCAGGCGTGAGCGCGCTTCCGTGAAGCTTCTGGCTGTAACCAAAATCTTTCCCGCCGAGGCAATTCTGGGAGGCTACGCCGCCGGCCTGCGCGAATTCGGCGAGAACTACGTACAGGAGATGGAAACCAAGGCCGCGGCGGTTGCCGCTTTGGCAGACGCGCGCTTCCATCTGATCGGCCACCTGCAATCCAACAAAACGAAGAAAGCCGCCCAGTTGTTTCAATCCATCGATTCGCTGGACTCCGCTAAACTCGCAACCCGCCTGAATGCCGAGGCAACGCCGCTCGACATCATGATCGAGGTGAAGCTTTCCCAGGAAGACGCCAAAACCGGTGCCGCTGAAGACGAACTGCCCCGCATTGTGGAGACCGTGCGCATGGGTCAGAATTTGCGCTTGCGCGGCCTCATGACCGTGCCGCCCTGGTCGGAAGATGCCGAACTGTCGCGTCCTTATTTTGCCAGGCTGCGCGAGTTGGCGGCGCGATATCAAATCCCGGAACTTTCCATGGGAATGTCGAACGACATGGAGGTTGCGATTGAAGAAGGCGCCACCTGGGTCCGCGTGGGCACCGCTTTGTTTGGACGCAGGAAGAAACCTTGAACAACTGGTACCACGCGCCGCCGGTGACGGCACGTTCGGGCGTGGCCGATTATGCGCATCGCCTGCTGCCGGCACTGTTGGAGTTTGGGCCTTCGCCGGTGCCGCTCTATCATCTGGGCAATAATCCGCTCCACAACGACATATATTCCCGTGCCCTGGCTGAGCCTGGCGTGGCGGTGCTGCATGATGCGGTGCTGCATCACTTCCTGCTGGGGCGGCTTTCACGCGAGGAATACCTTGCGGAATTCGTTCACAACTATGGCGAGTGGAAGAGGCAGTTGGCCGAAGATCTGTGGGCGGCCCGCGCCAGCGCGGGCATTGATCCGCGCTATTTCGAATTTCCGCTGCTGCGCCGCGTGGCCGAACGCTCCAGGGCGGTAATCGTCCATAACCCGGGCGCGGCTGCCATGGCGCGCTCGCATGGCGCAAAGAACGTCCACGTGATCCCGCACTTCCATGAGCCGGTTGTGGTGGATCCGGTAGACGCGATCCGGTTCCGCGAGCGCCTCGGTATTCCTCAAACGGCCCGGCTGTTCGGCATCTTTGGCTACCTGCGCGAGACCAAGCGCGTGGTGCCATCGCTCACGGCATTCCACCGGCTGCGCGCCAGCGATCCGAATGTGCGGCTACTGATTGCCGGGCAACCTGTCTCCTCCGATCTCACCCGCCTGCTGGATTCACTGGCGGGTGCGGAGGGCGTCCACCGCCTGGGGCATCTTTCCGATGCAGATCTGAACACGGCAGCGGTGGCCATCGATTGCTGCATCAACCTGCGTTATCCGGTAGCTGGCGAGACGTCGGGCATTGCGATTCGCCTGATGGGCCTGGGGAAGCCGGTCATTCTGACACGTAGCCTGGAGACTTCGTCGCTGCCCGAATATACCTGGCTGGGGGTGAACGCGGGCCCCGGTGAAATAGAAGAACTCCTGCTGCAAATGGCCCTGGTTGCGCGATTGCCGGACGTGGGTCGCGATATCGGCCAACAGGCCCGGTGGCATATCGCGGCGCACCACACTCGGGATGAAGTTGCGCGCCGGTATCGCGATGCTCTCCTTTCCGCCTGAACACCACAGACCATCGCGTACAATACAAGTTACCCCCACCCCAAGGAGACAGCCTGTTGGATTCAGCAATCCTGGCCCTGGAAGACGGAACCGTCTTCGAGGGAAGGAGCTTTGGTGCGCCCGTCGAACGTGGCGGCGAAGTTGTTTTCAATACCGCCATCACCGGCTATCAGGAAATCTTCACAGACCCGTCTTATTCGGGTCAAATCGTCGTTCTTACTTATCCGCAAATTGGCAACTACGGAACCAGCCGGTTCGACAGTGAATCCCTCCGTCCGTATATCGAAGGTTTGGTGGTTCGCGAATTCACCAGCATCACCAGCAACTGGCGGTCGGATGCGGAAGCCCGCCAGTTTCTGACGCAGGCAGGAATTCCTGTTGTGTCTGATCTGGATACCCGCACTCTGGTCCGCCACATTCGCAACGTCGGCGCGATGCGCGGCGTGCTCTCCACTCTGGAAACCGACCCGGCAAAGCTGGTCGCGAAAGCCCGCGCGCTGCCTTCCATGGCCGGGCTTGATCTGGCCAGCCGTGTTTCCACCAAAGAGCGATATGAGTGGACCGATACGGTGGACGCCTGCTCGCCTTCGGAACGAATGACGGCTGCGGCAGAACCGCTGCATCACGTGGTCGCCTACGACTTCGGCATCAAGCACAACATTCTGCGGCGCCTGGCGCATTCCGGCTGCCGGGTCACGGTGGTGCCCTCACTCACCAGCGCGGAAGATGTTCTGGCGCTGCGCCCCGACGGCGTCTTCCTCTCCAACGGCCCCGGCGATCCGGAACCGCTTGCGCCACAGATCGGCAATATCCGCCGACTGGTGGGCAAGGTACCGATCTTCGGCATCTGCCTCGGCCATCAGATTCTGGGCCTTGCGCTTGGAGGCAAGACTTACAAATTGAAATTCGGGCATCGCGGGGCCAATCACCCGGTGTTAAATCATTTAACCGGTCGGGTCGAGATTACCTCGCACAACCACGGCTTCGCCGTAGACCCGGATTCGCTCAACAGCAGCGACATTGAAATTACCCACATCAACCTCAACGATCAGACTTTGGAAGGCTTCCGCCATCGCCGCGAAATGGCCTTCTGTGTCCAATACCATCCGGAAGCCGCCCCCGGCCCCCACGATTCGCACTATCTCTTCGACGATTTCGTGAAGATGATGGCGGAGAACAAGTAGATGCCGCGCCGCAACGACATTCATCGCATTCTCATTATCGGCTCTGGCCCCATCATCATCGGGCAGGCCTGCGAGTTCGACTATTCCGGTACCCAGGCCGCCAAGGCTCTGCGCGCCGATGGCTACGAAATCATTCTGGTCAATTCCAATCCGGCGACCATCATGACAGACCCGGAACTGGCCGACCAGACCTACGTGGAACCCCTGAACGTCCGCTATCTGGAAGAAATTATCGCGAAGGAACGGCCGGATGCGCTGCTGTCTACCGTGGGCGGTCAGACTGCGCTGAATTTGGCGGTGGAACTGGCGGAATCGGGCGTGCTGGAACGCTATGGCGTGGAACTGATCGGCGCGAAAATCGACGCCATCAAGAAGGCAGAAGACCGGCTGCTGTTCAAAGACGCGATGCGTAAAATCGGTCTGGAGACACCGTACTCGCAGCTCATCACTGATCTTGCCGGTGGCCATGCATTTGCCTCCAAACACGGTTATCCGCTGATTCTGCGGCCCAGTTTCACGATGGGTGGATCGGGCGGAGGGATCGCCTGGAACGACGAAGACCTTGAAGAGATTCTGGACCGCGGCCTGACACTTTCGCCGGTGCATGAAGTCCTGATCGAAGAGAGCGCGCTGGGCTGGAAGGAATTCGAGCTGGAAGTAATCCGCGACCTGGCAGACAACGTGATCATTGTATGTTCCATCGAGAACTTTGATCCGATGGGCGTCCATACCGGGGATTCCATTACGGTTGCCCCCATTCAAACGCTGACTGATCGCGAATACCAGATGATGCGCGATGGCGCGATTCGCTGCCTGCGGGAAATCGGCGTGGATACGGGCGGCTCCAACGTGCAGTTCGCCATCAATCCCCAGGACGGGCGGATGGTGGTGATTGAGATGAACCCACGCGTTTCGCGCAGTTCGGCTCTGGCGTCGAAAGCCACCGGCTTCCCCATCGCCAAGGTCGCCGCAAAGCTGGCCGTCGGTTATCGGCTGGACGAACTGCGGAACGACATCACCAAAGTCACGCCCGCGTCTTTTGAGCCCACCATCGATTATGTGGTGGTGAAAATTCCCAAGTGGGCATTCGAGAAATTCCCCGGTGCAGACCAGACGCTGGGAACGCAAATGAAATCGGTGGGCGAAGTGATGGCCATCGGGCGGACGTTCAAAGAAGCCCTGGGCAAGGGCATTCGCAGTCTGGAAACCGGCCGAAAGTTCGGCTCTGAGACTTTCGACGCCAACCTGATTCCACAGAAGCTCATCACACCCACGCCAGACCGGCTCAACTACATCCGCTTTGCTCTGGCCTCGGGTTACACAGCGGCTCAGGTGCACGAGATGACGGCGATTGACCCGTGGTTTCTGGATCAACTCGCGCAGATGGTGGCGTTCGAAAGCTCACTGTCGGCGTACTCGCTGGAGTCTGCCGATAAGGCGCTGCTGCTGCGGGCCAAGCGCATGGGCGTTTCCGATTCGCAGATGGCCCACTCGTGGAAAACTTCGGAAATCGAAGTCCGCAACCGGCGCAAGGAACTGGGTGTGCGCGCAGTGTTCAACCGCGTGGATACCTGCTCGGCGGAGTTCGAAAGCTTCACTCCTTACCTGTATTCCACCTACGAAACGGATTGCGAATCGATGCCCGCGGCGGGAAAGAAAGTCATGATTCTGGGCAGCGGTCCGAACCGCATTGGCCAGGGGATTGAGTTCGATTACTGCTGTTGCCACGCGTCATTTGCGCTCCAGGCCGCGGGCGTGGAATCGATCATGGTCAATTGCAACCCGGAGACGGTTTCGACGGATTACGATACCAGCGATCGCCTCTACTTTGAACCGCTGACGCTGGAACATGTACTCAACATCGTAGATACCGAGAAGCCCGACGGCGTGATTGTGCAGTTCGGCGGACAGACTCCCTTGAACCTTGCCCTGCCGCTGATGCGTCTTGGCGTGCCGATTATCGGTACCAGTCCACAAAATATCGACCTCGCGGAAGATCGCAAGCTGTTCGGCAGGTTATTGGATGATCTGGGAATTCCCGCACCGGATAACGGAACCGCCACCAGTGTGGAAGAGGCCGTAGCGATAGCCGGAAACATCGGCTATCCTGTGCTGCTGCGGCCCAGCTACGTATTAGGCGGCCGCGCCATGGTGATTGTTTACGACGAAGACAGCGTGCGCCGCTACATGCGTGATGCCGTCACCTTCTCGCAGGAACGCCCGGTGCTGGTGGACCGTTTTCTGGATGATGCCGTGGAAGTGGACGTGGACGCGCTGTCCGATGGCACCGATGTTCTGATTGCCGGCATCATGGAGCACATCGAAGAGGCGGGCATTCACTCAGGCGATAGTTCCTGCGTGTTGCCTCCGGCTTCTTTGAGTGCCGAAGAGATCGCGACCATTGAAGACTACACCGTGAAGCTGGCACGGGCGCTGCATGTGATTGGCCTGATGAACGTGCAGTATGCGATCAAAGACCACAAGGTTTACGTTCTGGAAGTGAATCCCCGCGCCTCACGTACGGTGCCGTATGTCAGTAAGGCTACCGGTGTTCCGCTGCCGCGCCTGGCGGTGCAGTTGATGCTGGGTCAGAAACTGCACGACGTGACGCCGCATCGGGGACGTCTGCCGGTGCCCCTGAATTTCGTGAAATCACCGGTATTCCCGTTCAATAAATTCCCCGGTGTGGACCCGGCGCTGGGTCCGGAGATGCGTTCGACGGGCGAAGTGATGGGTGTAGGCGAAAACTTCGGTGAAGCGTTTTACAAGGCGCAGCTCAGTGCGAATACTCCGCTGCCGGACAAGGGCACGGTCTTTATCAGCGTGAGCGAGCGGTATCGCAACGAGGTGGCTCCGGTGGCCAAACGTTTCGCGGAGATGGGCTTCGACCTTGTAGCAACGCGCGGCACGGCGGCTTTCCTGGAAGGTTATGGGATGAAGTGCAAGACCGTCTTCAAAGTGAATGAAGGCCGTCCGAATGCGGTCGATTTGCTGAAGGCGGGCAGGATTCAGCTGGTGATTTACACGACGGTGGGCGCCATGTCGTTCGAAGACGAGAAGTCGATCCGGCGAAGTGCGGTGCAGTATCGCGTACCGTGTATCACGACGATGAGCGGAGCCCGTGCGGCGGCTGAAGCCGTGGCTTCACGGTTGCGTGATCCTATCCGGGTGTGGAGTTTGCAGGAGATTCACAAAACCGGATCTTGAAGACGCAGACCGGGAAAGCGAAGCGGCCGAGTGGGCAGAAGGCCTGATTAGCAATTCATGGACAGAAGTGGCACCGCCGCTTCCGGCGTAAGGGCGCGGACCGGAGATCCCCGGAACCCTTTGGGATCCCGCGTCGCAATGCACTCACAACCCGCCATGCGCGCAGCGACCGCAGTTACGGCATCCTCAAAGTCAGACAGCGGCAAATGGAGAGCCTCTTGAATGACCACTCCATTGACGGCAGCTACATCAAAGACTGTCAGAAGCGCCGAGATGATCTGCCTGGTTTTGACGGCACCCATATCCTTTTGAACCAGGTAGTGGATCGTGGTAACGGCATGTGCAGCCAGCATCCCCTTCCAGTTGCCGGTCTCGACAGCAGCCCAGGCCGCCGCGCTCGCCTCAACAAAGGGCTGGCGATCCAGCAGGACGTCCAGGACAACGTTGGTATCGAAGAGGATTCTTTTCATCGATACTTTGTCGCGAGGTGCTTGCGGTATTCGCCGGTATCCGCGTGCTTGAGAATCCCCCGGAGAGAACGCAGAACAGAAGTCGCTCCTGGGGCCGGAGAACCCGGTTCAGCAACCGCGGACAAGTAGGCTTCAACCATCTTCGACACTGAAACGCCTCGTCGTTTCGCGTATTGTTTGGCCTGCGAAACCACGACCGTGTCTACAGTTAAAGTGAGCCTGGCCATGTACGAATGATACCTGAATGTCTAACCCAGTGGCCCCCGCTCCTGTTGGAACGCCCCCAACTGGCGCATTCCGCGGATCGGTGAGAACACCAGCCAGAGCGCTGACGCCATCACGCCAAGCGCGCCGATCAGCATTGATGCGCGCATGCCTGCGTTCTCTGCGATCACACCACTGACCAGCGACCCAACCGGCAGCAGCCCGCGAAACAGCAGATGCATCGCGGAATTCACCCGACCCAGCACCGCGTCCGGTGTCACCGTCTGCCGCAGCGAGATCTCGTTGATGGCGTAAATCGTCCACGACATGTCGAACAATTGTCCGGCGGCAAGAAAAGCCGCGCAGACCGCTACAGGGCCATAGGCCAACGGCGGGAGCAGTGCCGTAAGGCCGGTGGCCGCGGTGGCGATCAGAAACGTCCGGGCGAAACCCCAGCGCCGGACGAGGCGGTCATTGATCCACGCGCCGAACAGGCTGCTGAACCCGCCCACCGAAATCACCACGCCCAGCAATGCCGGTGTGAGCTTCAGCTCGCGAATCGCAAACACCATGTACATGCTGGCAATGAAACCTCCGAAAAACGCTGCCATCGCGTTGCGCAACAGCAGTGCGCGCAGCACGCGGTTATGCCAGGATACGCGCAGGCCCTCCCGAATCTCGGCCATGATGTCCTCACCCGGGGAACGCACAGGCAGCGGTTCCCGCTGCCTGATCCACGTCAAAGACAGGGCCGAGATAACGAAAGAAATCGCATCCAAAAGAATGGCGACCGGCGCCGTGAGCCACTGGACCAGTACACCGGTAAGGCCGGGCCCCACTACCTCTGCCACGCTCTCTGACATCGCGAGCTTGCTGTTGCCTTCCACAAGACTCTCGCGATCCACCAGCGCAGGCAGGTAGGCCTGATAGCTGACGTCGAACCAGACCGTGAGGATTCCGGTGAGCGCGGCGACGGCATAGAGAAGACTCATGGTGAGATGGCCTGTGGCTGCCGCGAGCGGGACCAGGGCGAGGAGAACTGCCCGCCCCAGATCAGCCGCGATCATCACAGGACGGCGACGTAAACGGTCTGACCACGCGCCCGCAAACAGGCCGAATAGAAGGATCGCGGCAGCGCTGGCTCCGCTGAGATAACCCATTTGCAGCGGCGTGGCACTCAGTACAAGAACCGCCGTCAGGGGCAGGCCTTCACGGCTGATGCGGGAACCAGTCTGCGAGATTGCCTGACCGGCCCACAGTTTTAGAAAGTCGCGCGTCAATGCGCGCCCGGATGAGCCCACCACGCGGGAAGATCCGGTTTGGTTTCCGTGAGGATTTCCAGAATTGCCAGGCGATCCGCGGCGCTCAGGTGCTGGAACGGCTCGCTGTGATCTTTGCCGGTAAGCACTTCCTGCACACGGTGCAGCACGCGGTCGCGCACCTGAACCGGCAGTGCGTCGAACACCGGGCTGTAAATCATGTAGCTCAGCGGATAGCGGAACAGACGCTTCTGCAGATCGAAGTCGCGCAGGGAGCGTCCCTTCTGATCGCGCGGCCCACGTTCCGGGAACAACTTTGTGAATCCGGACATGCCCTCCAGCGGTTCTTTCAGCGGCACTTCTTCACCGAAGAACATGTACTGCACCATGTTTTCAATATCGGCTGTGAGCTGGTAAGCCGTGTGCTCAGCAGCTTTACCGTCATGATCCACAATGCGCTGCTCCCAGCCGGTACGGATGATGAAATTGGTCATCTGCGTCTGATGCTCAAAGGTCATCAGGGCCACCACATCGCTTGTGGGGCGCAGATAGTCCGAAACTTTGAAGCCGGTGAGCGAGCGAAGGTTCTGGCCCAGAGAACTATCCAGCACATCGGGTTCAGAAGGGTTCGTTGCCCAGGAATTAGAGCGGTCTTTCTGCTGGCCGCGACGGGCCGTCATGTACCACCCGCCCCACCGCTCTTCGAACTTTGTGCGATGGTCAGTGATGATGGCGCCTTCCGGGGCGATGGTGCCCACCTGATTCGGAATCGCCGAGCCGATGAAGATGCCCGCGATTCCCGATGTTGCCGGTCCCTGATGGCACTGAATGCAGATATCGCGGCGCTGAAATCGCAGCCTGTCCGAAGGCTGCTGGCTGAGCGTGTAGAACTGGATGCCCTGATGGTTGTCCACTGCGGCAATCTCGATGATGTCAGTACCGCGGACAAACGCTACCGCCACATCATCAGTGAAATAAAGCGCACGGGGATTCTGCGGAGAGATCTTCGAGGCCTGAAAACTGGTTTTGGAAAACACCAGCGCCTGCGACTCCGGGCTGATGCCGAGATTTTCCAGCAGGCTGGGGAGATAGGTCAGATTGGCATCACGGTAATCCAGCTTCGCCTGGCCTGCATTTAACCTCTGCTGCAGGCGCTCCACCGGATTGTCGAATGGCCCCTCCAGCCAGTGAATGGCGGGGTGAGATGTGGCGATCTTGTCGAGATAGGCTTCAACCGCCATTACAGGCAGGGCGAGCGCGCCCAGAATGGTGGCTACGAGAATGACGCGGCGATGTTGGCTGATCCACATTGGTTAGCGGGGCACCGCCGGTTTTTTATCCTGCGTGGGCGCCACAAGACAGGTATCGGAACGGCAATTATGGGAATTGGCAGAGCCCAGTTTTTCCAGCAGCGCCGCCGTTTCCGCATGGGGAATACCGAAGCGGTTGGGGCCATTAGCCATATCGGCAACGGTGTTACCTTCTCTGGTAATCGCCTGGATGTTGGCGCCGTGATCCACCAGCAATTGCACCAGAGCATTGTCGCCCACGTAGGAGGCACCGTGCAGAGCGGTTTGGCCTTTGTTGTCGGCGGCATCCACATCGAGCCCGAGTTCCAGACAATAACGCGTCGCTCCGAGCCAGGCTTCCGGCGCGCCGACACTGAAATTCCATCCCCAGCCCAGGCCAGCCGCAGCCATTAGAGGCGTTACGCCTTCGGTGGTGGCAAGTTTGGGGTCAGCACCAGCGGCAAGCAGCAGTTTCATCGCTTCCACATCGGTGGCCTGCGCGGCGCGCCAGAAAGCAGTTGCGCCGGCAGGGTCTACCCAGGTTGCGTCGTGGCTGGTGGTACGGAACCACGGCTTGCGTCTCAGCGCGGCGTTCACGTTTGCGCCATGCGCCAGCAGTGCTTTCATCAGTTCCAGATAGCTGACCTGCTCCTGTTCCACTACCGGCTCGGGATACCAGGCGTGAGGAGACCATTGGACGTCCAACGCGCCGTACAGGGGAGTAAGTCCCTGGTTCGTGGCGAGGTTGGGATCAGCACCATGGTCCAAAAGAACTTTTGCAATATCGAAGTGGCCGTTGGAAATCGCCATCACCACAGGAGAGAGATTTTCCGATCCGTTGACGCGGTTCACGTCGGCACCGGATTCCACCAGAGCGCGTACTGCTTCCATGGCCCCGTCCCGCGCGGCGTAGAGCAGAGCCGTTGTGCCGCCAGCCAGATTGGCACCGAATTCGCGGCGCAGCAAGGCGGGCAAGGTACCCGTAGTTTCGCCGGCAACGGGCAGCGCAGGAAGCTCAAGCGGAATTGCCCCCACGTCGTCGAAGCGCATTCGTTCCACTGGCATCACTTTGGTGGCAGCGTTGGCTTCTGCGCCCCCGGCGATCAGGGCGCGGATAGCCGGGCCGCGGTTCTTCGCAGCGGCAAACATCAAAGCCGTCTGTTCGTGCGCCGTTTCCTTCGCATGGATGTCGGCACCGTGTTTCAGCAACGCGTCGATGGCTTCCACGCTGCCGGCGGCCGCGGCCATCATCAAAGGTGTAATACCCGTGCTGTTGGCGGCCTTCACATCGGCACCGGAACCAGCCAGCAGGTTTACCATCGCGCCGCTACCCGCCTGGCTGGCGACGAAGATCGGAGTGATGGAGCCCAGCCGCGTGGAGGCGTTGGGGTTGGCGCCCGAGGTCAGCAGCGCCTTCGCCAGTGCCGGATCATCGTGCGAGGCGGCCCAGTGCAGCGCGGTCATGCCGTCGCCCTGGGGCGCATTGACATCGGCTTTTTTCGCCAGCAGTGAACGCACCAGCGCCAAATCGCCCGCCTGGGCCGCGTCCGCCACAGGGGCCGGAGCGGCCGCCTGCAAAGTGAGCGCGAAAGCAAACAGAATTGCCGTGGTCAAACGCATCAGAATGACACCTCACCCGTGCTGTCACCAATCTTATCGATGTTCACGCCCAGCTTGTGCATCATGGTCAGCAGAACGTTGGCCATGGGTGTTCCATCGGGTGCAATTACATGGTTGTTGCCCTTGAGCTGACCACTGGCATGACCGGCGAGGAACATTGGCACGCGGATGTGGTTATGCGCGTTGGAATCGCCAATCGGACTACCGTACAGAATCATGGAGTGGTCCAGCAGGTTGCCGTCGCCATCCGGAGTGCTCTTGAGCTTTTCGAGGAAGTAGGGCATCAGGCCGACATGATAAGCATTCAGCTTGGAAAACTCGGCGATGCGGGCGGGACTTTCGGCGTGGTGCGAACACGAATGAAAGGGCACTTTGACGCCGCTTTCCGCGAACACGCGCTGGCAAACGTCGCGAGAGAGCTTGAAGGCGGAAACCCGCGTGGTGCCGGTCATGAACGCAAGGGCCTGCAGATCGAACATCAGCTTCACATGCTCTTCGAAGGAATCGGGCACGCCCAGCGGGGCTTCCGGCAGGGTGCGCGCTTCACCCGAGGCGTTGTATTTCTCGATGCGCTGGATACGCCGTTCAATTTCGCGGACGTCTTCCAGGTAGGTGTTGAGCCGCGCGCGATCAGAAGCACCCAGACCCTTCTGCAGGCGGCCAATACTACTGCCGATCCAGTCCAGAATACTGCCGTTCAACTTCTGCTTTTCGGTGCGCTGTTCCGGCGTGCCACCGTCTCCGAACAGACTTTCGAAAACGACGCGCGGATTCACCGTCATCGGCAGCGGCAGGGTAGGCGTGGCCCAGCTGATGGTGTCGGCATAGACGCAGGCGTAGCCGTAATCGCAGGCCCCGGAACCATCCACACTCTCGATCGCAAGCTGCATGGAGGGCAGCGGCGTGTCCTGTCCGAATTGCTGCGCATAGAGCTGGTCGATGGACGTGGCACAGCGGATGTCGGAACCTTCCGTCATTTTCGGGTGCGCGGCGGTGAGCCACGCGGAACTGGAGCGGAAGTGATCGGCACCTTCTTCGCGCGGCGAGAAGGCACCGGCCGGAATGAGGTCTGTGCCGGTTACCAGCGTCAGATAATCGCGGTACGGTTCGAGGGAAATCAGCGAGGGTGTGAGGTCGAAGTCCCGCCCGGCTTTTTCGGGGGACCAGTAGTGCTTGTTGGAGCCATCGAGCGTACTTCCGGCCGCGCCGTGCACAATTTCAATGCAGGCGAGGCGGCTAAGCGGGCGGGCCGCAGTTTTCGCGAGCGGCGTCTGCGCCGGCACCATGGCATCCAAAAAAGGTAGCGCGACGGTGACGCCCATGCCGCGCAGCACAGCGCGGCGCGAAAGGTGCTTCCGGGTTACGAAGGTCATTGCACGGTCTCCGTTTCAGCGCGGCGCATCTGGAAAGGCCCGCTTTTGACAATGGCCATCACGTAGGCCGAAAAATGATTGTTGCTCTTTGCCGCTTCCCGCCGCACTGAGCGGACCACGGGCATATCGCTGTTTTCCAGTACGCGGCCCAGGCCATAGGCCAACAGGCTTTCCGTAAACGTGCCAAGGAAGGAATCGGAATGATTCAGCAGGGCACCGCGCAATCCAGCGGGGCCGTTGAGGTCTGCGCCGTCGAAGAGCTTGCCTGCGGCGTTGATGGCAAAGCCGGAATCGCGGGTGCGCCAGGCCCCGGTGGGATCGTAGTTTTCCAGCGAGAAACCCAGCGGGTCTATGGTGGCGTGGCAGGAGCTGCAGGGTTCACTGGCCCGATGCTGTTCCAGACGCTGGCGAACTGACAGCGCCTTCACTTCCCCGGTATTTTCCTGCAGTGGTGGCACGTTGGGCGGCGGCACAGGCGGCGTCACACCGAACAGCACTTCCAGAACATACTTGCCGCGCTGCACCGGCGAGGTGCGATTGGAGACCGAGGTAAGCGTCAGGATACTGGCCTGGCCCAGCAGCCCCCGCCGATGCTCATCGGGAATTTCAACCCTGCGGAACCGCGTTCCTAATACACCCTGCATGCCGTAGTGCTTCGCCAGAACCTCGTCCACGAAAGTGTAGTTGGCCGTAAGCAGATCGAGCACATTACGGTTTTCACGAATCACGCTGGCGAAGAAGAACTCGGTCTCGCGCCGCATGGAGTCGGCCAGGTTGCGGTTAAAGCCGGGGTACAGGTAGGCATCGGGCTGGGCGTCTTTCAGGTTTTGCAGGTGCAGCCATTGCGACGCGAAGTTGGCGGTAAGCGCCCAGGCCTTCGGATCGGCCAGCATGCGGCGCACCTCGACTTCCAGCACGGCGGGGTCTTTCAACCGATTCTGCGACGCCAGCGTAATGAGCTGGTCATCGGGTGCGCTGCTCCACAGGAAGTACGAGAGGCGCGAGGCCAGCTCCAGATCGGAAACGCGATGGTTGGCACCCGCCGAAACGCCCGCCGGCGTGCGTTCGAAGCGAAAAACAAACTCGGGGCTGGCCAGCAGTGCCTGAATTGCGGTACGCACGCCGGAATCGAAATCCTTGCCGTTGCGCCCGCGCTGGTAGAAGCCCAGCAGGTCTTCCACATCGGCATCGGTGACCGGCCTGCGCCATGCCTGACGCGTGAGGGCGGTCATGATCTTCTTTGCGCAGGGAACTTCGTCGGCAGTGGAACCCGGGTGGCAGGTGTAGATGCGCACGCGGCTGGGAGTTTCAGAAACGCCGGTAGGCTTGAAGGGACCGCTCACGCTGAGGTCGTGCAAGTGTGGCAAGGGCGTGAGGCCGGGGTATTGCGCAATGTTGAGATCCACCAGGCTGAGACCGGGCGGCGACACCACGTCTTCCACCATGCCGTCGAACTTCTGGATGAAGGCGGCTGCAATGCGGTGCGGGCCGGCCTTCACGGCGATGTTGACGGTGCGGATATCGTCGGTCAGAACCATGGAGGGATTGATGTCCATGAGCGCCACACGCTCGCCATCTACGGAGAACTCCACTTTCTGTTCTTTCGCCTGTACCCGGCCGTAGAGCGGACCATCCAGAGAGTAGTAGAACGTGACGCGAAAATTGTATTCGCCATCGGCGGGAAAGTTGTGCATCACGGCGTGGCCACCGCGCGTGCCCATGGGCGTGCCTTCCATGTGTTCATTCTGCGAGATCACACGCGGAATTTTGTAGGTGACCATGGCGGCGGTCACATTGCGATCACCTACGGCTTCCGAGGCCACGCGGCTGGCAGCGCGAATGTAGCCTTCCATCAGAGCGGGCGAGATGGTGAGAACGTCGGCCATATTGTCGAAGCCGTGCGACATATCGTCGGGGGGCAGCAGCGTTGCGGGGTCAATGTCGACGTTCAGCAGGTCTCGTACGGAATTGCGGTATTCGGTGCGGTTCAAACGGTGCAGGGCGGGGCGACCAGGATTGGGGCGCGCGGCGGCTACCGTATCGATGGCCGATTCCAGCGACGCCGCAAAACTGGTGAGGCCGCTGCCTTCGGGGCGAGGCAGACCGATGGGCGGCATCATGCCGGCACGCAGCTTACGGATGACGCGCTCGGCCTGGTCGGCGTTCTGGTCCGGGTGAGCGACATCGAGCTTCGTGAATGTGAAGCCGCCGGATTTTAACTTGTCGTTATGGCAACCAGCGCAGTATTGGTTAACCAGCGCCTGGCGCGCAGGGACAGGCATGGCAGTTTGCCCGGCGAAGGGGAGCGAGGCGATGGCGAGGAGGAACGGAATTCGAACTCGTAGGGGAGGCCAACCGCGCATCACTCCTTGATTGTAAAGGGTTGGAAGGGGCCGGAGGGGGGCGCTGAGCCACAACCCCAGCAAAGAGACGCGACTGAAGTCGCGTGCCCACGGGCGATCCGGAGTTGGCTGAAAAGGCATATAGTTACGCGTGCCCGGGTTTGTTCGGTAATTTCAGGTTGCGGGCGTAATCGATGTCGCGGCGATGGGTGGGGTATTGGTCTGGCTGGCCGCAATCTGAGTGGCGATGTCTGAATTGAAGTTGGTGGCTTCGAGGTCCCGGGAACGACGCCGACGCCAGCGGGCCGTGGCTCTCGCCAGGAAGCAGGATGTCGGGTGTTCGCAGACTCTGCGTTGCGAGACCGTGTTTGATGGCGCTCCGCGAGACACGCTTTTTGCCTTCGGCGGTGACCGGGCGGAGGGAGGCCGGGACTTCCATGGCCCGGAGTCTCGATATGTCTTCCATGCCCCGATTGTGAATCCGATCGAGGCGGCTGGAGGCGGGAGTGGCTGCAAGTTATTGAAGAAATTGAGACGATTTATTTATTTTCTTGTGACCGAAGAAAGGAGGGGAGAGATCTTCCGGGAAGCGCGACGGAGTTCACTCTGGCGGGCTGAGCGCGGTGCTCAATCCTGGCGTGGGACTGCAAGACGCATCTTTGCCGATCATATGCCATACGGACCAGCAACGTGACTGTCGGTGCGGCTTACTTATGACCGAACATTTCCACGCCGAATACGATTCGCCATTCAGGCGCGCCGAAGTGTTGAACCAGGCCGTGACCTATGCCCAGTTTGACTCGCAGATTTCGTCCGGTACCGGTGCCCTCTAATCTCCCGGTCAAGAGACCCTCGGTCCCCGTACTTTCGTTAGAGAAGGAACGAAAGGCCGTTTCGCCATAGATCTCGGGCCCTACAACTAATTCCCAGTGATTATGCATGGCGAGCCTGCGACCCGCACTGATCCCGAAGAGGAACTCACTCCCGTTTGGACTGCCGGGCGCGGGTGCATCATTGAGCGGACGGACATGAACTCCAAGTTGGCCAGCATAGGAGAAGCTGCCGATGTCGCCGGCGGCGAGAAACCGAAACATCCCGCGGTACCGGCCATCGCTCACGTAATCGGCACGATTGCCGGACGGGAAGATGAGTTGCGTACCCACACCTAAACGAAGCGAACTCCCCGGTTTTCCAAGCAGGCGTATGTCGAAGCCAACACGGGAATCGGAGATTGTATCGGGGTTCGTGCCCCGGCTGACTGACGGTGCGGTCAGCTGGTATGGCCCAAGCGTCCCGTTCGTTCCGGTGACCGAGAGGGGAACGGGAAGGTTGAGGTATACCCGGTAGCGATCATGGGTGACGGCAACACCGAAATCGACAAATGCCTCACCCGAAACGAGTGTGAGTCGCTGCGCCCCGTCGGGACCGGTGACTTGAAGCGGCTTTCGCGCGTATCCGGTCGTGAGCGAGATTGCGCCCCCGAGCCGACCGGTCATGCTGAGGTCGTCCATGACGAACCACCCGCCCCCGGGGGCTGACGGATAGAAGCGTTCAACCGCGAAACCCCGGGGCTGTTGCTGCGCAACCGCGGTCGGGGCCCAGAAGTTCCACAGGAGGAGTCCAGTCAGGAATGCGGGGAAGGTGTTGCCACGTTTACGAAGGGATTCAGAATTCGCCATGGATTTTCACGCTAAAGACGTTGAATGGACCGCGATCGGCGTTAAAGGCAGGGTTGATGATCCGCTGGTAGTCCCCGGATAGCCAGAATGACTTCCTGAAGTTCACGCTATAAAACATATCGAAGGAGCTTTCCATGCCGGTTTTTATGGTGCCGTCCCCGATGAAACCATCAACGCCGCCAAGCCGCAGATAGTCGGCGTGCGCCTTCGAGATCCACCCCAGGTTGACCCCAACGCCCGCGACATCCCCGGCGCGCGACCACGCGGAGCCTCTGGCCAGCACTCCGAAGGAGGCTGAACGATCGGTCGCGGTGTAGGCGTCCACCTCGGTCTGTCCGTCGGAGTACATGGCGCGGGAGAACACGCCGATATCGTGTGCGACGTACTGCTGGCCAAACAGCCCGATTCCCTTCTTCACGTTTGGTTTGCGCGCCCAGCAAAGATCCGGCGCGCCGGCGTTGGCTGATCCATAGTTGAAGCCCGTGCACGTGGTCGCGTTCTTTCGCGGGTCCGATTCGAACGCTGCTATGGCGTCGTTGAAGCGACCCATGTTCTCGTGATTCCTGAAGGCGAGCATCCGGAGTGAGCCCTCCTGCCCATGGATGCGATGTTTGTGCTCCAGTTCAATCTGGTCGCCGTAGTACTTGCCGAGCCTGAAATCAACCGGCAACCCGTTGGGGTCCTTCGGAGGCGTAATACGTCCGACGCGCACTGCCCAATCGTTCCAATAGAGTTCCGCGACACCCCCGTACGAGTAACCCCGCGCATCCGATGCAAAATCATAGGCAGCATAGGTGAGGAATCCCAGGCTGAAGAACCCCTGGCGGGGGTCGATGTCGAACGCGTTCTTGTCGAAGAAATCAAGGATGCTGAAGTTTCCGGCAACCAGGACAAGTCTTCTGCTGTCGTAGTGTGTCCCCAGTTGCATGGGACCGGACCCCTTCGCAATGCGCTGGCCGCCGAGTCCGAATGTCTGCTTGACGAAGATCCGGGAATGGTAAACCTGAGGCGTCTCGCCGCCTCCTTTTTGCAGTTCGAAGTTCTGGATGGCTCCTCCCAACCCTTTGAGCTGAGAATACGGGCGCTCCGAAATAAGTTCCGGGACCACATAGGCTTCGGCCCCTTTCCAGAGCCGGATACCCAGGTAAAAAGACGCGGTGCCGGTGAAGCTCCGCTCAGCTGCAGGCAGGAGCGAACTGGTGCTGCCGTTTAAGTTGGTATAGAGCGCCGGGAACGATGGCTTCCAACTGGTGATGTAAGTGAACTGCCCGTACGCATTCCAGCTCTCGTCGTCGATGTCGTGCAGGCCATTTTCCACCAGCGTCTTCATCATGCTGGGTTGGTCGTCGGAACGAGGTGCGGGGGAACCGTTCTGGGCATCGACGGGCACCGATCCGAGCAGGATGATCCACAGCAGCAAGCCGCCACGCTGCAAGCCCCGGCTGCGGCGTCCGGAACCAGCCGCCCTCGTATTTTCGCGATGCGTATTGATGATCTGATTGTCAGTCATGAGCTTGCACCGCAGGTTTTACGCGAACAATCCCGCGAGGTCCGGCAATTCGATCATGGCTGCGTGGCACTGCCAAGTCGCGATTCCTGGACGCACCACCATCTGCCGGATGTGTCAATAAGTTGCGTACCCACCGATTACGAACGACTACTCCTCTCAGAGGAGTTGGCTGGATGGTGGACGTATACGGAGCATTGTGGTTCATTGAAATATCCCAATATGTTGAAGGCGACAAAGGAACACGTGCCCAGCCAGCAAGCCGGAGAGACAACTCAGGTCACCAGCGGCGCAAAGCGACTACATGCTGCTTCACACGATTCGGACCGAAGTTAAGAGGGGAGCGATTTGCTACGGCCTTGAGAGGCCGCGGCGAGAGGGAGGCTCCGCTGACTCTGAACCGGACACTTCGCACCGCTGCAAACTGTTTCCGCCGTCAGACATAAATGGGCCTCCTTTTTTGTGAAATGATCAGGTAGCGAAGCCGCCACCTGACCTTAGAATATACCCGGTGGGGTATCCTTGTAAAGACCTTAGGCGAGATTTTTTATGGCGCATACTGTAGAAGAAAAGAAGAAGCTGCTGAACAGAGTGCGGCGGATCAGAGGTCAGGTGGACGCGATCGAAAGGGCGCTTGACCAGGAGCTCGAATGTTCCGACGTGCTGCACAATATTTCCGCGTGCCGCGGTGCGATGGACGCTCTTATGGCTGAGGTGATTGAGGGCCACATTCGATTTCACGTTCTTGATCCAAACACCGCGCCAACTGATGAGCAGGTCCAGGCAGCCGATGACCTGATCCACGCTTTAAGAGCATATTTGAAATAGTTTAGCCAGAAGTGCGGAGCCAACGCGGTGTCTTACGACTCTCGATAACTTCACGACCGCCGCCAGCTCGAACTCTTTTGTAACAATTCTTTTCGGCAACCCCATGACTCAATTCTTCGTTGGATGGATTTGAGCCTTAACTGGTTGTGTCAAAAACGGGGGCAAGTCCATATTGGAGATAGCCGGCCCAGGCGCGCGTCAGTCCACGTAGACACGTTCCACGCGGGCAGAGATGCCGCACAGGACGTTGTAGGAGATGGTTCCCGCGGTGCGGGCGATCTGCTGGGCGTCGAGAGAAATGTCGCCTTCACGGCCCAGCAGGGTAATGGTATCGCCGGGCTCAAGCTGCGGGCTATTGGTGATGTCGATGGTCGTGAGGTCCATGGACACTGTGCCGATGATGGGTGCGAATTTTCCGCCCGCGATGACTTTGCCTTTGTTGGAAAGCCGGTGTGAGACACCATCGGCATAACCGGCGGCCAGAACGGCAATACGGGCTGGGGCGACAGTGACGTGGGAACCGCCATAGCCTACTTTCGCGCCGGCGGGCAGACCTTTCACGGCGACGATGCGGGTCTTCCACTGGAGCGCCGGTTCCACGCTGAAGCGCGGGGGGCGAGCGGGGCCGCGGGCAGGCGAAACATAACCGTAGATGGCATGGCCGGGGCGTGCCAGGGTTTGTACAGTGCCGGTTCGCGGGTAGGCGATGGCGTTGGTACTGGAGAGATGCAGGAGATCGGCACGAATGCCCAGGGCTTCCAGCGCTGCCAGTTTTTGTTCAAAGGCCAGAACCTGCTCTTCCGTCTGGTGGCCGGTGAAATCAGCCGCCGAGGCGAAGTGCGAGAGCAAACCTTCCAGATGAACGTGGGGCGCGGCGTGCAGGGCGCGGGCAATTTCTTCAGCCGAAGCCAGCGTACCCAGACGGTTCATGCCGGTATCGAGTTTCAAATGCACTTTGCCGGCAAACAGCGGGAGTTCGTCGAGAGAATGAACGACGGGAGTGAGGTGGAATTCTTCCACTACAGAGTGCTCGCCGCGCATGACGCCGGCCATGATCAGAATGCGGGCGGCGATGCCGCCCCGGCGAAGTGAGACACCTTCCGAGACGGAACTGACGGCCAGCCATTGGGCACCTTCGGCACACAACACGTGCGCGACTTCCAGCGCGCCGTGACCATAGGCATCGGCCTTCACCACACCCAGCACAGCGGCAGGCCGCGCGGCATCGCGCACAGAGCGATAGTTGGCGGCGATGCGGCCGCGCGAAATTTCCACCCAACAGCGGGATTTCATGGTTTTCTCAGGTTTAGAAACAGTGTCTCGTACTGCGAGGTGACTTTATCCCACGAGTAGAGTTCGCGTGCCCGGGCATGGGCGCGGGTGCGGAGACGGGCCAGTTCACCGGCACTCATTCCGAGCGCTTCGCGCATGCGCTGCACCAGACCCGCCGTATCCGCATAGGGCAGGCCGGCGTCGCCGCAGACCTCGACATTTTCGGGCGTGGCGAGATAGAGAATCAGACAACCGCGCCCCATGGCTTCAATCAATGCCGGGTGGGTGCCGCCCACTTCGGTCGCCTGGATGTAGGCGAAACACCACGAGCCGAGCTCCTGATAACCCAGGCCGTAGATGGCACCGGGGATGGCGATGCGCGGATCGCGGGTCTGTTTCACCTGGCTGATGTATTCATCGGCGTAGGGTGCGTTGCCGATGAGCGCGAGGCGAAAATCCGTCTCGATTTCTTCGAAGGCCTGGCGTACTTCCAGCGCGTGATTTTCCGGCTCCATGCGGCTGACAAAGAGAAAGTAGCGGCCCGGTTCGAGACCGAGTTGGGTGAGCGCGGCCTGAGTGGAAACGAGTTGCATATCCGCGCCGTAGGGGATGAAGACGGAATTTTTGCCGTAGCGTTGCAGATAGTAGCTGCGGATCACTTCCGCGTCGGAAATAAAGCGGGTGGGGAAGATGGTGGAGAGTCGCTCTGACATCTTGTACCAGGCCCGGGCGTAGCGGTTCCACTTTTTGCGTTTGCGCTCAATGCCATCCACGTTGAGCGCGACCGGGATGCCCGTGAGACGGGGCAGGATGGTGAACAGCGCGTTGGCTCCATTGCAGTAGAGAGCTACGTCGGCCCGGCGGAAGATGAGGTCGAGAGTGGAGCAGAAAGTATGGGCCAGGGTATCCAGATACTTATGGCGAATGGTGGGCGCGTATACCAGATCGACCCCCCGATAACGGGGCTCGGGGTGTCGCTCGCGGCAGTAGACCAGTACCTGATGCCCACGGGCAACCAAACGCACCGAGAGTTCTTCGGCAAAGGTTTCGAAGCCGCCATAGCCGGCCGGAATGCCGCGCGTCCCTAATAAGGCGATGCGCACGGGAGTTATCGCCGTGCAGCTTTGGGACGGGGTATGGAGGTAGCGAACTTCTTCGGTGCCGGATGGCTTACCGGCTTGAAACTGAACCAGCTGGCGATATATTCCTCGTCCACGCGCTGTCGGGCCATGATCGCGCGGCGCTTGGCCATGGTCTGACGCAGGTTACGGAACAAGCGGGGGAAGGCTTCCAGCGAGGAGTGCTCCCAGAGCAGACAACAGGCGATCACCACCAGATCACGCGCGGTGATGCTGAAGAAGTTGCGGCGGTAGAGGCCCGGCGTCATGTTTTTGATGCGCAGGAGGAAGCGGTTCTTCACCGAGTGCATGTTGATCTCAGGTGGCAGCGCGCGACGGTTGCCGGGCAGCGCTTTGCGCACGTGATAACCCTTGGCGTAGGGAACGTAAAGGCATTTCCAGCCCATGAGCTGAGCGCGCCAGGCGACATCGGCATCTTCGCGGTAGGCGAAGAAATCGTTGTCGAAGAATTCGCCCAGAATGGTGATGTCTTCCACCATCTCGCGCCGGTAAAGGGCGGCAGCGGCGGTGGCACCGAAGACGTATTCGTAGTTGCGGAAGTCGCCGTTATCGACCTGCAGGCTACCCCGATCGAGGTGGCGCAGGTTGGGTGTGAAATAGATGCCGGTGGTATCGACCAGCGGCTCTTCGGGGAAATCGAAGGTCGCGCTCATGGTCATGAGCTTGCCGCAGACTGTGCCCACTTTGGGATCGACGCTGCCGGCCGCAACCAGAGCTTCAATGAAACCGGTCAGCAGGAGCATATCCGGATTCAAGGTGAGAACCCACGCGGAATCGGACATGGCGATAGCCTGATTCTGTGCGGCGGAAAACCCGATATTTTCTTCGTTGTAGATGATGCGGCAGCGGTCTTCGAACGGCTCCAGAATATCGATGGTGCCATCGCCCGAGTTGTTATCGATGACGATGACTTCGAAAAACGGATACTTTTGGTCGAGCACGGATTCCAGACAGCGCTTGATGAAGCGTCCGCTGTTATACGTGACGATCGTTACCGATACCCATTCGTTACGAACCATGTGGGCGCGAGTTCTCTCCAATTAATGTCGGTTACTTCCCCAACCTGCTCCGCTGAAGCTCCGGGAAACCCCGGAATGCCTGGCGAATCACTCCAAAGTACACCTTGACTGCCCTAAAACCGTGTTGCGGCAACCCTCTTGCCGCCCGCACGATCGACGCTGCCACCACAGCCAACCGGACACCCCAATACCCCGCTGCCGGATAGTGCCGGGCAGCATATCTTAGAAGACTACCATACCAATATTGTTCCCGAAGCTGGAACGGAAGGCTATGAATCGAATGGCCTCCGGCGTGTTTTGCGACGGCCAAGGGCTGGAAGACTACACGCCATCCGCCATCGCGCAAACGGGTACAGAAATCCACGTCTTCGAACCAGACGGGCCAATAGCCTTCGTCCCAACCATCCACGTTTTCCCAACACTCTCTGCGAAACATAAAGAAAGCCGCTGCGGGTTGCTCCACGGGCGTCGGATGATGCAGGGCTAATCCCCGGCAACGATACCGTCGATTCACCGGATTGCCGGGAAACAACCGGTTCATGCCGAGCACTTCAAGCGCCAATGTGAGCGGCGTGGGTAGATTTCGGGCCATGAAGCCGGATTGTGCCTGGCCATCGGCACCGGTCATAAGGCCACCGGCACCAGCCACGAGGGGGTCATCAAAACAATGAATGAGGTGGTCTAAGCCGGACTGGTATTCGGCATCCGGGTTGAGCAGGAGGATAAGGGGGGCGGACGTGGCGCGGACACCGGCGTTGACGGCGGCAGCAAAACCGGTATTGGAGACATTGGCGAGAACGCGGGCACCGACGTGGATTGCGCGCGGGACGGAGGCGTCGGAAGAGGCGTTGTCGACGACGATGATGTCGGCTTGAGGAATGCGCCGGGCCGCGGCGATACAGGGACCGATCTCGGCGGCTGAATTATAGGTAACGATGACGATTGAGATGGGGTCCATGGGTCAGCGTGCCGCGCGCGTGAGTCGAAAATACCAGCGCCAGTAAGAGTCGCCCGAGCGAGCGCGAATCTCGCTTTCTGAAGCGAGCAGAAACCGGCGGAGTTCGGGTGTGGGATGACCCTGCGGGTGAAAATTGCGGAGCCCTTCGGCTTTGCCGCGGAACCAGGCGGCAAAGGCGCCATGCCGGACCGCAACCAGTCCCCAGAGCAACTGGCCGACGATGATGGGCCATAACGAAGCTCGGATCAAAGCGGGGTCGTAGTGCTTTTCGAGGAGACGGAGCTGATTGCGGGAAATCAGGCGGACAACTTCCGGGTGCCAGCGACCGAGGGTGGCGCTGCCGTGATGCCAGGCAATGGCTTCGGGTACAAAGAGGCCACTGATACCCCGTTCGGCGCAGCGCAGACCGAGATCGACGTCCTCCATGTAGGAACCGTAGGACTCGTCGTAGCCGCCGAGGGTTTGGAGGAGATCACGGTGGAACAGACAGGCGGTGCCGGGAGCGGCCTGGATGGCGTGAGTTCCGGCGGCGAAGGACGAGGCAGGCTGGCCGTGGCCGGCGCGCCAGGCGCAACCAGCGCGGCTGACGAGGTCGTAGGTGCCGTCGACAATTTCGCGGGCGCGGGCGTTGAAGATGGTGCCGGTGGCGAAGGCGGCGGACCCGGCGGCCTGCAACAGGCGTTCCAGCCAGTGGGGGTCTAGTTCGACATCGCTGTTGAGAACGGCGATCCACGGTTCGGTGGATTCACGCCAGCCGATGTTTACGGCGCGGGCGAAGCCGCAGTTGGAAGCGAGGCGGATGACGTGGCAACCGGCGGATTCGGCAAGTTCAGCGGCGCCATCGGTGGAACCGTTATCCACCACGATGATGCGGGCGAAGGGGACGGTCTGGGCACGAAGCGTCGCCAGCAGGCGGCTGAGGAGTGCGGCGCGGTTAAAGACGGGAATGACGGCGGCGACGTACAAACTGTGATTCTAGCCCGCATTTCCATTTTTCGTGAGAACTTTTGGTGGCTGGCGCTACTACTCTTACCAAGTGGCCTGATGCGGGAATTCGACGCAGCTTTGAAGAAAGCCCTCATGCAGAGGGGTAGCCGGTGGTTCCGTATGCTGACCGGTTGCAAGTCTTTGCGCTGGCAATTTACAGGAAGTATGGTCGCTGGCCGGTGCAGTTTGTGATCTACGTGGGCGCGGAACCGATGCGCATGAAAGATCGCATGGAAGGCCCCGGATATTCATTCCGGTTTAACCTGCTGGATGCGCGAACTCTGGAGACAGAGCCATTGCTGGACAGCCCCAGTATGGGCGACAATGTAATTGCAATCCTCACGCGGCTGGGTGGGGAAAGAGAGACGGTGCGGCGAATCCTGAAGCGGATTGCCCACGGTTCCCGGCCATCGCGGAATGAGGCGATGGGCGAGTTGTACACGATTGCCGGTTTGCGGAGCCTGGAAACGCTGATTCAGGAGGAGATGGACCAAATGCCGATTTTGATCGATATCATGGAGAACAAGGTATTGGGTCCGCCGCTGCGAAAGGCGCGCAGGGAAGGCCGTCGCGAGGGAATCCGGGAAGGCGAACGGGGCCTTGCTGTGCGAATGGCTGAGCACCGGTTCGGCCCGATACCGCCTGCAACCCGGCAACGCATTGAGGCCCTGACTGAGGCGCAGCTGCGGCGAGCGGAAGTCCGGCTGCTGGACGCGCGGTTGATCGAGGATCTTTTCGCGGATTAGGTGGGGACCTGCAGGGCCAAATGCCGATACTGATCGACATCATGAAGAATAAGGTACTGGGACCGCCGCTGCGAAAAGCGCGCCTCGAAGGGTACCGTGAAGGATTCCGGGAAGGGTACCGCACAGGATTCCGCCAGGGTGAACGGGGCGTTGTTCTGCGGCTGGCTGCGCGGCGATTCGGCCCGCTACCGCCTGCGATCCGGCAACGCATTGCGGCCTTGACCGAAGTGCAACTGCGGCGAGCTGAAGACCGACTGCTGGACGCGCGCTTGATCCTGGACCTTTTCGAAGATCCAGCGCGTTTACCATAAAAACGAATGCGAGAACCAGAACCGCGCTGGCCGGCGTTGATGGCAGCACTGGCAGTTGGCCTGCTCGCCTACATATTGCCCGAACCGATGACAGTGGGACCGGCCTGGCTGCCGTTTGTGCTGATTGCCGCGCTGATGATTCCAACTTTGGCGTTTCATCGTGCAGGCAATACCCGGCTCAACGACATATTTGGCTATTCTGTGCTGGTGCTACTGACGCTGGTAGTGGCGTCGTCACTGGGGCTGCTGATTTTGCGGCTGCCGAGTCATGCGGACTCGCCCGGCGCACTGTTGCGTTCGGCCGGAGCACTGTGGGCAGCCAATGTCCTCGTCTTCGCCAGCTGGTATTGGCGTTTGGATGGCGGCGGACCCAACCAAAGAGTGCAGCGGGATGAGCACCACGGCGCGTTTCTGTTTCCGCAGATGCTCATGGACAAAAAGCTCCGCCACGCGCTGCATCAGGAAGACTGGAACCCCGGCTTCATCGACTACCTGTTTCTGGCTTTCAACACCAGCACCGCGTTCTCGCCCACCGACGTGCCGGTGCTGACGCACTGGGCCAAGATTATGATGATCGTCCAGTCGACCATTTCGCTCACTACACTGGCGCTGATCGCGGCGCGAGCAGTAAACATCCTGTAACCAGTACGGCTATCGAGGGTCCATCACGATGTTGCGCAGGTCGCCCGTACACTCCTTTGCCCTGGCGTCACCGCCGCATAGTAGAATCCCCTGTACATGCAAACACGCACGGTTCCGGGACTGCGCTGGTGGATTACCACACTGCTGCTTGGTTCCACCACGTTCGTGATGGCGCTGGACCGCGCTGCCATGACCATCGCGGCACCCGTGATTCAGAAGGAATTCCATTTCACGCTGCAGCAGATGTCTTACATACTCGCAGCGTTCTCATGGACCTACGCGATCTTCCAGATTCCTTCCGGCTGGCTGGCGGAACGGTATGGGCCGCGGCGGGTTCTGTTTGGTGCCAGCGTACTATGGTCGGCATTTACCGCGCTGACTCCGTTTGGCGGAAGCCTGGGCGGGCTGGTAACAGTACGGGCGCTGCTGGGTACCGGGCAGGCGGCGGACTGGCCGTCATCGGTCGTCGCAATCAAACGCTGGTTTCCGGTAGCCGAACGCGCCAAGGGTAATTCCATTTTGCTGGGCGCGCTTTATTTGGGACGCGTGGCGGCGGGGCCAATCACAGCGTGGGTGGTGACCGAACTGGGCTGGAAGCCGGTGTTCCTGTTGTTCGGTGCACTGGGTGTAGTAGTGAGCGCGTGCTGGTACGCCGGGTTCCGCGACGACCCCGCATCGCACCCTTTGATTGCGCCGGAAGAAGCCAGACTGATTCTGAGCGGACAGACGGAAAAGCAGGCACCACCGGAACCGGGAGTCTTTGCGCGCTGCCTGCGGTCCACACAGTTCTGGGCGATGGGGCTACAGTACTTCTGCGTGATCCTGATTATGGGTTTCTTCACGACATGGCTGCCCACCTACCTTTCGCAGGAACGGCACCTCGATTTGAAAGCGGTGGGCGGACTCTCTTCACTGCCCTTCCTCACGCTGTTCAGCGTGGTGCTGATTGCAGGACGATTGGCGGATGCGGTACTAAAGCGAACCGGCTCCATCTGGGCGGCGCGAGTGCCCGTCGCCATCAGCGGTTATCTGTTGAGCGCAACATTTCTGATTGCCGCGATCCGCATGCCGTCCGTGACGTGGATGACGGTGTTGCTGTGCCTGTCGCTGGGATCGGTGGGATTGATTATGGTTTCGATCTGGTCTTCGGCGCAGGACCTGGGTGGCGGGGCAACCGGCATCATCACGGGCTGGACCAATGGCTGGGGCAACGGGGCGGACGCCGCGGGAGCGATTCTGGTAGCGTACCTGGTGCGGAAGACAGGCTCCTGGTCTTCGGCGCTGATGATGATGGCAGTGACGGCGGCGGTTGCGGGTCCGATATTCTGGCTGTTCGTACATCCGGAACGCCCCATCGCCTACAAGAAAGCCTAAAATGCCCAAATACGATATCGGGCCCTTGCCCAAGCAAATCAGCGCAGAAGTCATTGCACTGCTGGAACAGGCCGAGACCGCGACTATCGGGCACTGGCGAATGTGGGGTTTTTGCGACCGGCGCATCCAGCCCCTTCTGCGCAAGCGGCGAGTGGCCGGAACCGCCATCACATTGGCCATACCGGGCCCGGATTCCACACTGCTGCACCATGCGGTGACCTTGCTGCGTCCGGGCGACATTCTGATTGTGGACCGGCTGGGCGATGATCGCTATGCCTGCTGGGGGGGAGGCGTCACCATCGCGGTGAAAGCTTCAGGGGCGAAGGCCGGAGTAGTGGATGGCCCCTGCACCGATCTGGAAGAAATTGAAGCATCGGACTTCCCGATGTGGTGCCGCGGCATGGCACCCGTTACGACACGCCTCTACGACCTTGGCGGACGGCTCAACATGCCGGTTTCAGTGGGCGGAGTGGTAGTGAACGCGGGCGATGCCGTGCTGTGCGATGACAGTGGAGTACTGGTGATGGCCCCGCACGAGGCGGAGGCCGAAGCTCGCCAGGCGGTCAGTACTCAGCAGAAGGGATTGCTGATGCAGTTACGCCTTGCAAAGGGCGAGAAACTGGGGGAACTATCGGGTGCTTCGGCTAAAATTTTTGGTGCCACGCAGGTACCGGGCCTATGAATTGGCTTGCGGCTCAGCGTTCGTTGAGGGGGCGCGCGGGGCGATGGCAGGAGCCGGGGCAGCGGCAGCGGCGGCGGCAGTGAGACTGGCGGGAGTTACACCGGCGGCGATTTCGTCATCATCCAGAAATTCCGCGAACCGATCCTCCGGGGAGCCATAGTCCACGCCATCACCAGTCAATTCGCCGGGTTTTTTGTCGAGCCGCTTGGCGAACTTCTCCTGCTGTTTTTCCTTGCGTTGTTGCTCTTTTTGGCGTTTTTTGAAGCTTTGTTGTCCGCGATTGCCCATGGACACCCCTTTCTTTGTTACGAGGCTATGTCTGCCCTCTACAGTAGCAGAAGCGTAATGATGGCGACCCTGCACCAGCCCAATTTTAACTGGCTACTTTAGCCCCACTATAGTTGACAGATTGACTTTTCTGTGGGGTAAAAATGGTACACTCCGCCTAGCTTTAGTCCCGGAGATATTTATGCTTTTACTCCGCACGGCCCTCGCAGGCCTGCTTGCTGTTTCACTCTTTGCCCAGATTCAGAATGCCAGAATCGAAGGCACCGTTGCCGACACAACCGGAGCCGTAATACCCGGGGCCAAACTAACCATCGTCAACGCCCGGACACAGGCCAAGGCAGATACCATGTCAGATGCCAGCGGACACTATTTGTTCCCGGCTCTTTCGCCCGGAATGCATACGCTCAATGTGGAAGCCAACGGCTTTAAGAAGAGTACGGTCACCAACATCGAGATCACGCTCGGAATCAGCCTCAGTCAGGATGTGAAGCTGGAAGTTGGTGCCGTCAGCGAGAGCTTAACGGTGGAAGCCAACGCCGTGAGCGTGACCACCACTGATGCGACGATTCAACGCGCGGTCACTTTGCGCGATATCGACACCCTGCCCCAACTGGGTCGCGGGCCGATTGCACTGGCCACATACCAGCCAGGCGTTGTGCTTGGAACCAGCCCCAACGACCCCAGCTTCGCCCGTGTCAATGGCATGCGCGCCGGTTCAAACAACAACTCGCTGGATGGCATTGATGTGAACGATGCGGTTTCACCCCGCCTCGGCCTCACGCTGAACGCCAATAACACGGATTCGGTTTCCGAATTCCGCATTATCACCAGCGGCGCCAAGGCGGAATACGGACGTAACGCCGGAGGCACGGTGGAACTGATTACGCGATCGGGCACCAACGAATTTCACGGCAACGTGTTCGAATACCACCGCAACACGGTGCTCAACGCCAATAATTTTTTCAATAAGTCGAACCGTGTGGAACTGGCGCGGCCCAAGTACATCCAAAACCAGTTCGGCGGATCTTTCGGCGGACCGGTCCTGCTGCCCAGGTTCAACGGCAGGAACAAACTGTTTTTCTTTTTTAACTACCAGGGGTCACGCGTAGCTCAGGAAGTAGTCCGCAACCGCACCGTGTTGACGCCTCAGGCCCGCTCCGGAATTTTCCGCTGGACCGTGCCCGCCAGCCAGCCAGGCGGGGGAACGGTACAAGCCTTCAACATCATTCAGGCAGATCCCCGCCGGCTCGGCATCGACAAGCTGGTGGCAAGGAGCCTCGCTATCCTTCCCGATCCGAACAACCACGACGTTGGAGACGGGCTCAACACCGGTGGCTTCCGCTTCAATGCGCCGGCCAACGGCCGGAACGACTCCTACACAAGCAAGACCGACTGGAACGCAACCGACAATATCCACGCCTACTTTCGCTATTCGTGGTTCAAGACCCTGACTCTGGCCGATTCGCTCAACGGCGCGGAATCCACCTACCCCGGTCAACCCAACGGAACACAAAGCGGCATCCGCTCCGGTTATTCCACCGGTGTTACGTGGACCGCAAACCGGTGGCTGATCAATGAATTCGTGACGGGAATTCAGGAATCGTCTGTGGTGTTTGGCCGCGTGCGCAGCGTGTACTACCCCGGCCAGACGCTGATCAGCGCGAATCTTTTCACCAACCCGATCCCCACCGGTTTCGGTTCCGACCGCAACTCACCGGTGAATCCGCAGATCAACGACAACGTCTCCATGATTCGCGGTAAACATACGTTCAAGACCGGCGTCCGCTTTTCAAAAATTACCCAGTACTCGTCCAATGATGCCAATATCTGGCCCGGCATCAATGTTGGTCAGGGCAATGGGAATGCGCCCTCCGGCGACATCGGCCCGCAGACTCCGCTCATTGCCGCCGCCGACCGCAGCCGATTCGACAGCCTCTACAACGACCTGCTGGGCCGCGTTGCTTCGGTCAACACCACCTTCTACAGCGACCTCACCACTTTCTCCGCAGGCAAGCCGCGTGTACGCAATTTCATCTATCGCGACTACGGGTTGTATTTCCAGGACGACTGGCGCGTAACCAACAACCTGACCGTAAACTTTGGCCTGCGCTACGAATTCTTTGGCGTACCGTTTGAGAAGGACAAGTTGCAGGGTTCCATTCTTCAGAATGATGCCGGCCTGGTAAATACTGTGGGCAATATTTCCAACCTTACGGTGGCCCGCTCCGATCACTGGTACGCCAACGACTGGAACAACTTCGCCCCTCGCCTGGGTGCAGCCTGGTCGCCGTCCAAAGACAAGAAAACCTCGCTCCGCGCGTCTATCGGCATCTTCTTCGACCGCGTTCCCGGTACCGCCACGGCCGATCCGGACAGCACCACCCCCGGCTTCGCCGAAGGCGTAACGGTATTCCCGAATTTAACCGCGGGTTCCGATGTTCGCGCCAGCGACGCCGGCCTGAAATTACCTGCCGCACCGGCCAAACCGACGCTGACACCCGCCGCAGACCGGTCTTTCGGCAATATAAACCTGATCGATCCCAACTTCCGCCAGCCTTACGTGATCCAGGGCAACATCACGTTGCAGCGCGAGCTTTTCCGCAACACAGTTCTGGAAGTTGGTCTGGTTTCCAACCGCGCCATGAAACTGCTTCTGGACCAGAACGTGAACCAGACGAAAATTTATGACAACGGATTCCTGCGGGACTTCAAAGAGCTGCATGTCTTCCAGAGCAACAGCGCCGCACCGGTCTCGGCGGGCAACAACATTGTGAAGCTGTACACAACGCCGGCTGCGGCCATCGCCGCCATCGGTGCCACCAACGTCCGCCTGGGTGCAGTGGGTCTGGCTGCCGCCACGGTTGATACCGGTGCCTATACGCGCTACGCCTCGGCAGGCCTGTCGCCCTACTACATCCGCAACTTCCCGCAGTTCACCAGCGCTAATCTCTCCACCAACCTTGGCCGGTCTTCTTACGATTCGCTGCAGCTCAGCGTGCGCCGTCAGACCGGTGTACTGAAATTCGCCGCCAACTACACATGGTCCAAGACCATCGACAACGGTTCAGGCGATAGCGGCAGTGCCAGTGCCCTCGACAGCTTCAACTTCCGCAGTATGCGCGCGCTTTCTGACGCAGACCGTCCGCATACCTTCAACCTGACCACCAGCTACACGCTGCCCATTGGTCGCAACCACATGCTGGGGCGCAATATGCCCGATTGGCTGGATCGTTTGGCCGGCGGCTGGGAAATTGGTCTGCTGGGGATCAAGTCCTCCGGCCAGCCACTCAGCATATCCTCGGGTATTTTGACCGGGCCCAACACTGTGGCGTTCGGACCGCTGGCTTCCAATATCGGTGCCCTTGCCAACTACAGCGGCACAGACCGCACCATTGGCAAGATCGAACGCTTCGGTGGCGGTGTCCGCTACTTCACGCCGGAACAACTGGCGCTGTTCTCGGTTCCCGAAGCCGGTTCCAGTGGCAACTCCGGGCGCAATTCTTTCCGTGGCCCCGGCTTCTTCAATGCCGACATGTCGGTCGTCAAGCGCTTCCGGGTTACTGAAAAACGCGCCGTGACTTTCCGTGCCGAAGCTTATGACCTGTTCAATACGGTGAACTTCGTTCCGCCGTCGGTAAACCTGCAGACGCCCACGACGTTCGGCGTTATTTCTTCCACGCCGAATGGTGCTTCGAATCAATCGGGCGCCCGGATTCTGCAGGCTGCGCTGCGGTTCGATTTCTAAACGGCCGCGATCATCGCTACGGTTTCATGGCGGCGCAGAGACGCGACTGAAGTCGCGTGCCCAATCGGCACTGTGAGTCAGTCAAACGGTAGAAACTCAGACGCTTCTCCGGCGTGTTTTTGATAAGCTGATCCACATGGTGAGACTATCCTGGCTGATGACGACCTGCGCCACTTTGGCAATTGCTCAATCGAAGGGACCAGACGCAGGCATCCAGTTCGATCTCGCTGCGATTAAGCTCAACACCACGGGAGACCGGGGTGTGAGAATTGGCGGTCTTCCCGGAACTTTTTGCGCGCAAAACGTGTGGGTACGATTTCTGATTCAGACGGCGTGGAACGTGAAGGATTTTCAGATCTCCGGAGGCCCCGAAAACCAGTGACCGGGCGAAATTCGGGCAAAGGAACCAGATGCTTCAGGCCCTGCTCGAGGAGCGTTTTCATTTGGCAGTCCGTCGGGAAACGAAAGAGCTGCCGGTTCTGCTGTTGACCATCGCCAAAAACGGGATCAGGTTCGAGGTATCGAAAGAGGGTGGATGCACTACGCCAACCCCAGGGTCGTCCGCTCAAACCTTTTGTGGTTCCGTAAGAACCAGTCCCCGCAGCCTTGATGGACGCGCTATTTCGATGGAGCAGATCACTACCGCGCTTTCGAACATCATGCAACGTCCGGTCATCGACAAGACCGGATTGACTGGCACGTTTGATATCCATGCGGAATGGATTGCCGATGAGAGCACCCCCGGGCAAATGGCGGGGCTGGCGCTGCCGGCGACTCCTCCAGCCGACAGTTCGGGCCCAACCGTTTTTGCCGCGTTACAGAATCAGTTGGGACTCAAGCTGGAATCGGGGCGGGGGCCAGTTGAAATGCTTGTCATTGGTCGCCTGGAGAGGCCAACACCGAATTGACCTCGGCGCGGCACGCGACTGCAGTCGCGTGCCTAATCACAGTCCAAGGGCCGCACAAATCTTCGCTGCGTATTGCTTCGCCCCGTCCACGTTCGGATGCCCTGTCGATGCCCGGTAGCACTGCTGCCTCCGCAGGAAATCAGCCGGCTGATCAAAGGTCAAATCGCACTCTGGCCTGCGGGCGGCTGCCGCCGGGTCTTCCGGACCCAGCTCGGGCGTCAGACCCCACAGCAGCGTCGTCCCAGACACAAAGATTGCGTTATCTTCCGTGAAGCCGGAAGAGACAAACGTGATGCGCGGATCGGCAACATTCGCCACCGCCGCCCGCAGCGCGTCTTCCGAGCGCTGGAAGAACTCCTCACATCGGTCGGCCAGCAGATCGAAGAAATCAGCTTCCGCCATGAACCCGGAGACTGCCGTCCCATGCAGATCCAACAAGTCCGGGATTTGCAGCGGATCGCTCTGGTCGCTCAAAATGGTGTAGTACCCGGTCACCAGCATGCGGCAACTCGCCTTTGTAAACACAGCTCTGGCAGCGCGCAGCAGATTGAGCATGCCCCTATGGCACGCATCCTCCACACGGTTTTGCAGTGAGGGAATTACCGCGAGCGGATTCAAAATCCTGGTAAATCCAACGTCGTTGATGCCGCCGTTCAGAATCACCAGATCGGCGGTTTCCGGGTTGGCGACCAGAGCCAGCTGCGCCAGAATGGTTGGCGAGGAAACCGGCACCTCCGGGTTGGTGGCAGTGCGCCCGGAGCCGGGCCCGATAATTGCGCCCGAATGCGCGAACCGCTCCAGCGTGACGCCCTCCGGATGCAGTGGCAGCAGCGCCTGCAGCACCAGTTGATCGAATTTTTCTTCTTCCAACAGGCCCTGACCCCAAGTCACGGAGTCGCCCAGCGTAATCATTCGAAATGCCATTGTCATCGTCTCCTTGTCATTGGGATCAGCCTCGTGCCCTGGCCGCTTTCAAAGTCGTACTACCGCCCAGCTGGAAGCGGTAACCGGGATCGATCTCCTGCGTCGCCACCAGAATCTCGTGAATATTGTATGGGTGGGTAGGTCCGGCGATGTTGTTCACGATCTGGAAAAAGTGTTCGAAGCCCTGCGCGTCGTCGATGTCCATGTCGAGCGCCCAATCCCCTGCGTCGTTCTGTGAAAACGTCAACTGCAGATTGCCGTACCGGTCCGGTGGCTTGTAGCTGTCCACCTGCGTGGAATCCGGCGGGAGGGGTATGCAACAGGTCGGCAACTTCGGTGAACTCGCCGTCCAGCACGCTGTGGTTGGTTTGCGCATGAAGTTCCGGCTTCACGTGGGCGAACATTCGGTCGCCACGCTGTTCCGTGATCTGGTCGATGTAGGCAATCACGTTCGAGTTATCGGTGAAGCGGGTGCGCTCTGCTTTGGCTATCAAGTTGAGGAAGCCGGCGCGTCGCACATCGTCAAAGGCACTGTACACGCCTTCGCCAGACCCGGTTGCCGCACCGGGCAGGGCCGCGCTGTTGTTCAATAGTAGTTGCGCAGCCCCGTCCAGTTGCGCGAATTCCGGAAAGGTAACGCCCGTCACACGATCCTTGTTCACCGGCAGGGTCACCGTCAATTCGCCGTCTCCACTGGATGGGATTCGCGTCAGCAGCTTGACCCCTCTGTACGATGGCGCGTCTACCTCCACGCTGTAGACGCCTTCGGGCGTGCGATGCAGATTTGGAATGGTGAATGACTTCCCCCGCGCGCCGTGAATAGCCTGTTTATCGGTCAGCGTGCGATTGTCCAGAAAAATATCGATGGGCTCCGCGATGGGATCGCCATAGACATCGAGTACTGTTGAGGATGAGTTTGCCGTCCTTCATGGGGCTCAGAACTCCTTCTAAAAGAGTAGACGAAATCCGCCGGAGAAATCCTTCGCCCCATCTGACGAATTACCCCAGCATCGCGTGCTGCCGCGAAATCCGCGCGGCCCTGTCATTTGCGAACCGTGTAATTCCTGCGAAAATCGATTCCGGGTCCAGCCGGGCTTCCTGAATCACTTCCAATTCCAGCCCACCGGTAAGCCATTGGTTATCCCAGTCTGACGTCAATGAATAGGCGTCCGTCAGCGGGCCTACATCACGCACCGGCCACATACGACGGGTTCCGGTGCTGATGATCATCAGGTCCATCAAAGCGGATTTTGGCAAAACTGAGTCGCGGTACGATTCCGGCTGACGGTCGAACAATTCTTCGCTGATGGCTGCCACTACCTTGACGTTAATTCCCGCTGCCTGCAGACGCGGCAACACCTTCACCAGGTTCATGGTCGAACTGGAGCCCTGCGCCAGCACATAGCCGTGCTTTGGTTTATCGCGATCGAAATCCCGAATCAGGTAGAAGCCTTTCGCGGCAGCGCGGAGGTCGGGGTCGGCGAAGGTACTGCGGTCCACCACCGGGAAATCCGGTCGCGCCACTTCAATGCTGATGATGCCCACTTTCTTCTCGCGCGCGGCGATTTCGGCGGCGGCGAAATAGCCCGGTGCCACGTCGTTGTAGTCCCAGAAATTCAGATGAATCGTCTGCCCGCGCGGGAACAGCTTCCACACCTGGGTGGCAAAAATGCCGAAGTGTGTGCGTCCGTCGGCGGCGGTCTCCGGGCCCGAATGCCCGGACAGAATGTGCAGCACACCGGTGCGGAACGGGCTGTCCTGATTCTGCTGGCTCCACACCCGCGCCGGGGTATACATCAGAGGGGTGAACGCACCGTAAGTCCCGCTCAGCGCCCATACCCCGGCGAAGCGCCCCGGGTCTGTGCTCGCGCTCTGGCTCACCAGACCAATGGCCGTGGAAACATTGCCGGCTTCCTGAATCGCCGCCTTGATGCGGGTGCCCATCGGGTTGGTCTCCGGGTTGTAGTGGCCCCATATACTGCCGTGCTCCACATTGATCGATTCCGAAAGATCGGCCGCCAGGGTGATGAAACGGTTCTCTGTGACGTAGTTCATCCACTTGATGATTTCAGAAATCGCACGCCGCGCACCGGCGGCTTCGCCAGCCTTGCGGAAGAGCGCAATCGAGACATTTTTATTAGCCCCTGAAACCGCATTCGTAACGCTGACATTCTGCGTTTCCAGAGGCAGGTTCGCCACCCGTAAGCGGTCATCCAGGAACGGGTCTGTCTTCGTATCGAAGTGCGGCGGGTGCTCTTCCTTCACCGAATCGCCCAGATCCACGAGGCGGTTGGCGAGCCAGTCGCCCAAACCCTTGCGCTGCAGCAGCGACATGATGACGTCGATGTTGGTCTTGAATTGAATCAGACGTTCGCGTGGATCGGTCACCGCGCCGTTGCGAATACCCTGGAACTCCACATCATAGTGCTGTTCGAAAGTCTGCGCGAGGCCAACAAAGTAGTCCGAGTTCATCTTCATCCCATAGGGATGGCTGGGGTAGCCCACCACCTGGTTGCCGAAGCCGGGGATCTTACCGTTTTCCGCTCGCGGCCAGTAGCCCTTGGTGGTGCGCGCAATCACAATCTGCGGACGCTTGTCCAGCGGGTCGGTGTCTTCCATGGCCTTGAACGCGGCCACCACCTGCGCATAGTCGCCGCCGTCTTCGAGCGTAAACACATTCCATCCGTAGGAAGTCCACTGGTCCACCAGACGGTAGGCGTCAAACTTCGCCGGCACCACGCCGCCCAGCAGTGCGTCATCAATACCGGCATTGTTGTCAGAGAGGATAATGCGGAGCCGCTTACCCACTTCCAGCGCGAGCGCCTGGGTTTTGAGTTCCTGCGCGTGCCCTTCGGTCATGGCGAACTCACCCTCAAATGCGATGACTTTGGGCGACGTGGACGCGCCAATAATATCCCAAAAAACGGCTTTACCGGCCGCGGTGGCGATACCTACGCCGGATGGGCCGCCGTTCACATCGTTGGTGACGTCGACACTTTCGATGTGCCCGGCCAGCGCCTTGATGCCGCGGACTTTTGCCTGCGCGAAAAGCGGGTGATCGGTGAGCCCCTGATCGGACAGCAGTGTTTGCAGCGCACCCGCGCCGCGACGGAACCCAAGTGCGTCAATGGGCAGAAAGGCCTGGAGCGGATCGGTCTGATAGCGCGGGTCCCCACTGGCCTGGAACTTGTTTTCCAGTGCCTGGCCCATGATCATCCAGAGCGCGTAGCAGGTGGGGGCGCAGTGTCCGCCGGCCAGCAGAAACTTGTCGCTCCACGGGTGCTTGGGGCGGCGGTAGTCGTAGCGCAAGCCACCCAGCGCTGGGCCAATGAGATGCATGGCGACATTGAATGGCGTGTACGCAAGGGGTCCGCCGAAGTGCCCGGTCTGGGCGTAGTTGCCCAACATACAAAGAGTCATACAGGTCATGAACCCAAGGTCTTCGAGTCGGTCGCGATCAAAGGGCAGATCGATGGCTGGAACCGGTGTGGCAGATGACGGGATCGGCATAGCCCCTCTACGATAACGCAGTAAAGGTAAGAGCGTGGTAATCACCTTCGCGCCCAGTCTGGACGCATCAGTTCGGCGCGCACCCGTAGATTGGCGGCTTGCCCAATACCATTGACTTGACCGAACAAACGGTTGGTGGACGCCAGCGACCCCTTACCAGATCCGCACGGTTCACCCGCCGGAATGGTATCATTCCCGGATGGCGGATTCAGTTGCTCCCCGGCACACGACCACGGTTCGCGTGACGCACTGGGTTGCGACGCTGTGCTTCTTTGCACTGCTCCTCAGCGGCATCGAAATCCTTATCTCGCATCCCCGCTTTTATTGGGGCGAGGAGGGCAATATCCACGTGAAGCCTCTATTGACGCTGCCGATTCCGGCCTCGCGAGCGACGGTTCCCACTGGTTACGGCTACGTTCTGCCGGACCAAAACGGCTGGAGCCGGTCCCTCCATTTTGAAGCCGCCTGGGCTGTCGTTCTTAGTGGCTTGTTTTATGTCCTCGCCGGACTGAGCGACGGACATTTCCGGAAGAACCTGGTCCCCGCCCGCGCCGACCTGAGCGGGCGCGCGCTGTCAGAGTCATTCGCGGACCATGTGCGCTTCCGCCGTCCCGGCGAAGCGGCAGCCGCGTCATATAACGTGCTGCAGAGGTTTGCCTATCTGGCGGTAGTCTTCGTCTTGTTCCCGTTGACGGTCTGGACGGGTTTGGCGATGTCGCCAGCCATCGTCTCGATAGCGCCATCCGTGGTGACACTACTGGGCGGGCACCAATCGGCTCGCACCGTTCATTTCTTCTGCACGATCCTGCTCGTGCTGTTTGTACTGGTCCATATCGGTATGGTTTGGTTATCAGGATTCGGCAACCGCACGCGCGCCATGATCACCGGCCACGTCGCCGAACAACGAGTCGTCACCCAGGGGGAGCATCCATGAATCAACTATCGCGCAGAAAGCTCATCACCACCGCATTGGGAGCTACAGCCGGTGTGTCGGGCATCGCCGTGGCCGCCCGCCTGGCCGGGCGCAACGGGTTGACACCGCCCGCGTGGCACGGAATCTTCGGCCCAGGCGACACCGTGACCTATTCGGCGCAGAGACTGATGACTCGCCACACCATGGCCCGGCCGTTTTCCCGCGAGCAGATTTCGAAGACGCCCTTCGCGAATGAGATTGCTCCGCCCACCGGAGAATTCAATCGCCTCCAGGCGGGAGGATTTGCCGATTGGCGCCTGGTCATTGACGGCATGGTCGCCCGTCCCGCTTCGTTGTCGCTCGCCGACATTCGAAGTTATCCCTCGCGGACCCAGATCACGCAACTGGTATGCGAAGAAGGCTGGTCGTATGTCGCCGAGTGGATCGGAGTGCCGCTGCGCAACGTCCTGGAAGCGGTGGGCGTCCTCCCGCAGGCGAAGTATGTCTTCTATCAGTCCATCGAGAAAGGATGGGCCGCAAGCATCGACATGGCCGACGCTCTGCATCCGCAAACGTTCCTCGCCTATGGGATGAACGGCGGCGAGCTTCCCGTTGGTTTTGGAGGGCCGCTTCGGATGCGTGTCCCGCGCCAATTGGGGTACAAGAACGTGAAGTTCATCAACCGCCTGACGGTGACCGATTCCGGCCCGGCGTCAGTGCCGCCCGGCGGGTATTCCTGGTATGCAGGAATCTGAGGAATTCGATAGATTTGGGTCACGATAATTGCCGGATCGTCGGCATTCCGGAAGTTATCTGCCTAATCGTCTAACAGGCTGCGATTGAAAGTGTGCCATTTGTGCCGCCATCAGCAGCATCTGCAGGTGGTCAGCAGGTGGTCCATTGACTCGCGGACAGGTAGCAGATAAACTCCTTGCGATGCGCACTTCCCTCTCTTCCCTGTTATTTGCCAGCCTGGTTTTCGCCCAGTCTCCCGATCCCGGTGTGACGCCAGTCCGCCTGATGGACCGCGCCGAAATTCGCGTTTCACGCGTTGCGGTACAACCCGGCGCAGTGCGCAGCGTTCACACCCACGACGACGTGAAATACCACGTGTGGGTGGCATTGAGCGGCAATCTCGAAGTCACTATTGGCACGGCCCAACCGGTGGCCACCAAAGAGGGACAGGCGTTTTTCATGCAAAAGGGAACGCCTCATGGATTCCGCAACATCGGCACGACTCCGGCCGCGGTGATGGAGATCTTCGTGAAGGAAGGCGCAACCGCCGACAACCTTGAAGCAATGGCCGCAGCCCTGGCGGCGGCGGCAAAGTGATAGTGTCTTAGTGATCGAGGTGATCGCATGAAAAAGCTCTCTATAACCACTGCCACCCTGTGCGCCGCACTGGCCGCAACCGCTGGCTTCGCTTTCGCGCAATCCGCCGCGACCCTGCCCATTCCGGATGCCCCGGTGGCCCGCGACGTCCCCAACGCCAAAGAGCTTCCCGATCCCAATGTGACCTACAAGGTTGTGTTCGATATCAGCAAGGGAGTCTCCAAAGTGGACGAGGTAAACCCCATGCTCACAGCGATGGCGCGTTATGTAAACACGCTGGCGAAGTTCGGGGTGTCCGCTGACCACCGCAAGATCGCCGCCGTCTTTCATCAGGGCGGCACTTCCGCAATCCTCCTCAACGAGGCTTTCAAAGCGCGCAACGACGGCCACAACAACCCCAACATCGCGCTCATTCAGAGCCTGGCCAAAGCGGGTGTCGATTTCCGCGTTTGCGGGCAATCCATACTCGCCAACAAGATCGATCAGACGACCATCCAGCCGGAGATCGAAGTGGATCTGTGGGCGCTCACCACAATCGTCAGCCTGGAGATGCGCGGCTACGTCCGCATCGGCGGCGAATAGGTCCCCCGTTGCGCTAGAGTAGTCTGCATGTCCGCTCAACGAATTCTGTCCGCTTGCGTTTTCGCGGCACTGTCCTGTAGTGTGGCTTGCGCTGCGTCCAACGACTATTCCGATCCAAAGACCTGGTTGTGCCGACCCGGTGGACACGATGCCTGCGAAGCGGATATGACCACCACCGTGGTCGCTGCTGATGGCAAGCTGTCGCGCGAGACATGGACCGCCGACGCGAAGGCACCGGTCGATTGTTTCTACGTCTACCCCACTGTATCCACGGACACCACGCCCAACAGTGATATGACGGCAGACGCGGCGGAACTGAATGTGATTCGCCAGCAGTTCGCCCGCTTCGGCTCGAAGTGCCGCCTGTACGCGCCGATGTATCGCCAGGTCACGCTGGCAGGCTTGCGCCTTGCACTGACCGGGCGGGGCGGTGGGCCGCTCGACCGCGGCATGGCTTATGACGACGTGCTGGATGCCTGGAAATACTACCTGGAACACGACAACCAGGGCCGCGGATTTGTTCTGATCGGACACTCCCAGGGTTCCTACGTTCTGCAACGCCTGATTCACGATGAGATTGATGGCAAGCCGGTGCAGGCACGCATGGTCTCGGCGATTATTCCGGGTGCGACCATTCCCGTTCCGAAAGGCAAGGACGCGGGCGGTGCATTTCAGAATGTGCCGTTGTGCAAAACGGCGATGCAAACCGGATGCGTAATCGCGTACTCGTCTTTCCGCGCCACCGTGCCGCCGCCCGCCAACACGCTCTTCGGGAAAGTACCCGGCGAGACCATGGCGGCTGCCTGTGTAAACCCCGCGGAACTGCTGGGCGGTACAAGCCTGCACGCCTATCTGGCAAGCGCCGGACAAACCATCACGGCGGCCTATGCACCGAAGCCCTGGGTGAACCCGGAGCAGAAGATTGAGACGCCGTGGGTAAGTGTTCCCGGGCTGCTCAGCGCCCGCTGTACCTCCAACGAGAACGCAACCTTCCTGGAGATTACGCTGCATCCCGATGCTGCCGGTAAGCGAGCCGCCGATATCAGCGGCGATATCATGGCAGGCACACAGGTTGTGGCCAGCTGGGGCCTGCATCTGATCGACGTCAATCTGGCCATGGGCGACCTGGTGGAACTTGTTGGCCGCCAGGCGAAGGCTTACAGTGCGAAGGCCCGATAGCATGGTGCTGTACACCGCCGGAACTTTACTGCTGATGGGCACTGCGGCTCTGGCCAACGCGCAGTCTGCCTTGCCCGATGCCCCTGGCAAGAAGCTTCTGGAGGCCACCTGCAGTGCCTGTCATGATGTGGGCACTGCCACCGGCACACGGCATACCCGTGCCACCTGGGATTCCATAATTGACACTATGACCGCGCGCGGCGCGCAGGCCAGCGACAAAGATTTTGAAGCCATTGCGGAATACCTTGCGCAGTACTTCGGTGTGGTGAATGTGAACAAGGCGTCGGCGAAAGAGATGGCCGGCGTTCTGGAGATTCCGGCGGCAATGGCCGAAGCCATTGTGCGCCAACGCTCAGAGAGCGGAGCGTTCAAAGATGTAGAAGGCCTGAAGAAAGTCCCGGGCCTGGACATCGCCGTAGTGCAATCGCGCAAAGATCGTATAACTTACCAGTAAGAGGAGTGTTGAGGATGAAAGTGGATCGCCTGACGTTCCTGATTTGCACCTTTGCCGTGCTGCTGCCGGCGCAAAACGAGTGGCCCGGTTACAACGGCGATCCCGGCGGGCAGCGCCACTCCGCCCTGACTCAGATCAATACAAAGAACGTCGCGAAGCTCAAGCTGGCATGGCAGTACGGCGTGACACTGCCTTCTACCGACCCCAACAGCCGCGAAGCCCGCGCAGGGCAAGGCATGGAGGCGGTTCCGGTGATGGTGGGAGGCGTACTGTTCACGCCTACCGCGCAGCGGACCATTGTGGCGCTGGAACCGGAGACCGGCAGGGAAATCTGGAAATACAGTCTGGGCCGGGTGGGCGCACCTCTGCGCGGCGTGACTTACTGGCTGGGTGATACCGATCATCCGGCACAGATTCTGGCCGGCACCATGGATGGCAAGCTGCTCGCGTTGAACGCCAGGACGGGTAAGCTGGTGCCGGGCTTCGGCAATGAAGGCCTCATCGACCTGCGCGCCGGCGTTGCCGATAAGTTTCCGACAGCTCCGTATCACATGGGTTCCCCAGGTGCAATCTTCCGCAATCTGATCATCACCGGCGCGCAGGGGAAAGAGGACGATCCTGATGGCCCCTCAATGGACGTCCGCGCGTGGGATCTCCGCACCGGCGCACTGGCGTGGACTTTTCATACCATTCCGCGTCCCGGTGAACCCGGTTACGAGACCTGGCCGAAAGATAACTGGATCAACGCCGGCTCCCCTGCCCACTGGGGTTCGGCAACGGTGGATGCGGCCCGCGGCCTGATCTTTCTCCCCATTGGCCAGCCGGCACCGCAGTACTACGGCGGTGGGCGCATAGGCACCAATCTGTTCTCGTCTTCCATTGTGGCGCTGGACGGAGCCACCGGCAAGATGCGCTGGCATTTCCAGCTCACCCACCACGACATGTGGGATTATGACGCCGAAGCCGCGCCTTCGCTGATGGACGTCGTGAAGAACGGTAAGAAGATTCCGGTGGTGGTGGCGGTCTCGAAACCCGGCGTAATGTTCTTTCTCGACCGCGAGACCGGCAAATCCATCTACCCGGTGGAAGAGCGCAAGGTACCGCAAAGCGACGTGCCCGGAGAGAAGAGTTCACTTACTCAACCTTTTCCTTCCAAACCACCTGCTCTGGCGCGCCAAGGTATGACGCCCGATGAAGTTTTTAAAGGCGAACCGGAGCATGAGAAGTTCTGTCGCGAACTGGTTGAAAAGATCGGCGGCATTCACAGCCTCGGCTCGTATACGCCCTACAGCGCCGATGAATACCGCGTGATCTTCCCCGGTCAGCAGGGTGGCCCGAACTTCGGTGGTGTCACTGTCGATCCTAAACTCAACTACGTGATTCTCAATGCGCGCAACGTCGCGGGCATGGGCAAGCTGGAGAAATCGAAGGAAGGCGACGCGGTGGCGTATCGCCGCGTGAGCCCGCTGGGAACCGGCACCGTCAACGCGCGCTTCTGGAACCCTGCAACGCAAATGCCATGCCAGCAGCCGCCCTGGGCCGAACTGATGGCTGTCAATGCCAATACCGGCGATATCGCGTGGCGCGTGCCGCTGGGTATCAATGAGGAGATGGAAGCAAAGGGCATTCACAATACCGGCGCTTTTGGGCAAGGCGGCCCGATCTCCACCGCCGGGGGTCTGACCTTCATCGCGGGCACTATCGACAAGCGGTTCCGCGCGTTCGACTCGCGTACCGGCAAGGTTCTGTGGGAAACCAAAATGGATACCGAGGGCCACACCAATCCCATGACTTATCTGGGCCACGACGGCAAACAGTATGTGCTGATTTTCAGTTCCGGTGTAAACGCATTCGCGCTGGAGCAGTAAGCTGAGCACGTGAATTGGGAGCTGTGCGCAGCAGTGGACCGCGACTCTGAAAAACTCGGGGGGGCGTGGTGTTTTGCGGAGACGCGAATGCCCGTCGAATCGTTGTTCGGCCATCTGGACCGCGGCTCAATAATTGAAGAATTCCTGGAGTGCTTCCCCGCCGTCATCGGGGACCAGGTACATCAGGTGATGCGCTTCGCGAAGGCATGAGTTTGTACTTAGTTTTGATTAACGAGCCGTGACCGCGAGGGAGCGGTTTCCGAAACCCGGCAGATCTCCTCAACCCCCAAACCGCTGCGCAGGGTTGCTGATTGCAGGTGAAGTGCATCCATTCAAAGTGGCAAATAAAGCAGTCCCGCCGCCCAGTCATCCGGATGCGAGGCAGTGTCAAGCAGGAGCATATCGTCGATCACCTGGCCGTTTCGTACGTTGGCGGGGATTAGAAGTACGCGGGCGACGGATTGGGCGCGCCGCCTGACGCGCGTCATCGCGGAAACTAAAGTAGAGACGTTATGGCTGACCAGCATCCTGCCCTGTTCGCCGGCCCACGCAAGCAGCACCTCGTCTTGCGCCCCGTTGACCACAGGAACATCCTGAACGCGAACGATATCGAAACCCGGATAGTGCCTGACCAGGCCGCGCACAATCGCACCGCGAAGGTTCGCATCGGCAGCCATTTCATCGGTTCGCCTGGCGTGCCAGCAGACGATCCCGAAGCCCATCGGGGTGCCATTCAGGATGTGCCGCCAGTAACGCCTGCTGCTCTCTCGCCCGCCGCTCCGTGTATTGGTCCATTTTGGTTTGGTGCTTCAGGTAGTAACCGATGACCTGATAGACATCAGAGAGCCGTAAGGTTGCATACTGCGATGCAATTTCTTCGGCGGTCGATCCGCCTCGGAATTTCGCGAGTACCAGATCGAGGGCGACACGTGTCCCGCCAACGCGGTAAACGCCGTGTTCGTCTTGCGCCAACGGCATTGTCTCGATGAGTTCAGCTACTGCCACACCCTTGTTGTTGCGCATTTCAAAGCACCAACTCAAAGCAAATGGCCGTATCCGGATTATCCGCGTACTTCGGAATCTCCCGAAACCCCAGCGCCCGGTACAACGGAATGGCCCGTTCCATCCGCGGCAACGTATCCAGACGCAGCAGCCTGTACCCCACAACCCGCGCTTCCCCAATCACCCGCTCGGCCAGTGCACGACCCAGTCCCCTGCCCTGAAATTCCGGGCGCACGTACAGGCGCTTCACCTCACCCACACCCGTGGCGAATTCCCGTAGCCCCACGCAGGCGGCGAGGCGATCTTCCTGCCAGTCCAGCAACAATCGGCCTTGTGGCAGCGCGTAGCGACCGGGCAGATCCGCCAGTTCCCGCTGAAACGAGACGAAGCAAATATCATCGCCCACCCACGCAGCGTACTCGCGAAAAATCTCCCGTACCTGGTCCAGCTGCGATGTCTCCGCCGGCAGAATCACAGCACACTCAGGAAATTAATCAGATCCTGCTTTTCCACATCGGTGAAGCCGATGGTAAAGCGGCGGTCGTAGTAGTCCACCAAATCCCGCAACGTCTTCGCCGAACCGTTGACGAAGTAGGGCGCGCGTGCGGAAAGACCGCGTAGTTGCTGTGCGGCGATCGCGCCCACATCGGCACAACGCCCGGTTATGAGGGCGCGTCCGGGGTCTGTGGAGTCGATCACACGCCCGGAATTGCAGGTGATGCGGAACACCGGCAACCCGGTTGTATCCGTCCATGTGGGGGCATTGGTGGTACCGATATCCACCGGCACCATGGCGGGGCTGGCACCGGTCATACGGCCATCGTGACACTGCGCACAGGTCTGCTTCGCCGAGCCAAAGCGACGGTTCAGAAACAAATCGAGGCCACGGGTGCTGGAGATACGTAATTGCCGGATCGGCTCCATCTCACGGATCGACGGCGGCGGATCGCGCCAGGCCGGGAAGAGGCCAAAGATCTCTGCGCCCGCGGGCGTTTTCACGTTTTGCAGTAAACCTTCCGGATCAATGCCGGAAGGCAGACCGGCGTCGTTGAATCGCCCACCCATGCGGTGCATCGATTGCGCCGAATATACCTGCGATTCAAAAGCCACAATGGTATCGATCTGCTCCGCTGACGGATGCGCCTTCATCTCCAGATGTCCGAAGGCCGCGCTGATAGCCTGGCTCTCCAGGGTGTGTTCGCGCGCATCCGCCATAATCCGGGCGGGCGAATGCGGCGTGCCGGTTTGCAGAATGTAACGCAGATTCGCCGTGGGGCGCGGGCGGCGGTAAACATTCACCACGGGCGTCGCGCTCTTCAGACCGTACTTCGCGCTCAAATTGCAGCCAGTCGGATCGCGCAGCACTTCCAGCTTGAAATCCGGCTGTACATCCTTCGGCGGCCATGCCAGGGGAATGCGCACCAGGCCGCGCTGCAGCAACAGGGAATGCGAACTCTCGGCGGCACGCGGCTGGTCGGGGCAGTTGGCACCATCCACGGTCGCAAACAAAGGATCTTCGCCATGCGTCTCCAACCAGCGCTCGCGCACGCTGGCCGTGGAAAGGCTCATGGCATCGGCGGGTTGATGACACGTTACGCAGGCACGACCGTTCGACCCGATGGGATCGAAGAACGGATGGCCCTTCACCGGGAATGCGCCGTTGGCGTTGAGTATGCCCACCGTGCCCTCTGGATCGTCGTAGTTCCAGCGGGCCACCAGCGTCAGATTCTCGCCCGGTGCCCACCACGCCCGGCTGGAGGCATCGCCCGCTCCGTACAACGAAGTGGAACCATAACCCAGCCGGGTCTGAGCACTCAACAGCAACGCGCCCGCCAGCGCGATGGAAGCGGCAACAAGGAGGCCGGATTTCATGCTTCCCAAGTTATCAGGTTGCGAGTGCGAGTGACGGTTCCACCATTACGCTGAGAGGCGAGAACTCTCTGCGCTGCAATTTCGGCCATGCGGCAGCGGCAATCATCACGGCATTATCCGTAGCAAGAGCGGGCGTGGGAAACCACACAGGCAGGCCCGCCACGCGTTTACCGGCTGCGGCCCGCAGCCCGGAATTGCAGGCGACGCCCCCGGAAATCACCAGCGAGCGCACCCCCACCACTTCCCCGGCGGCGGCTTCGGCATGGCAGATGAGTTCCGTCACCACCTGATGCTGAAAGCTGGCCAGCAGGTCAAGCGTCGCTTGCGGTGTAACTGCCAACCACTGCGCAACGGTGGGAGACAACCCGGCGTGTCGTAGTTGGCGCCGCACCGCAATCTCTGCTTCCATGGCGTGACTTTCCACCCACCGCAGCACCGCCGTCTTGGTGCCGCTGAAACTGAAATCCAGCTGGTTGCCTTTCATCCTTGGGGTGGTAAAGCGGATAGCGTGCGGGTTGCCATGCGCGGCGAGCATATCCACCACCGGGCCACCGGGATAGCCGAAGCCCAGCAGCTTGGCGACCTTGTCGAAGGCCTCGCCCGCGGCATCGTCGCGCGTTCGACCCAGCAGCCGGTAGTGCCCGTCTTCGCGGGCCTCAAACAGGTGCGTATGCCCGCCGCTGGCCACCAGCGCCACAGCGGGGAGTTCCACCGGAGTCCCCCGTTGCCGGCATTCCAGCAGCACAGCGTGAATATGGCCTTCAATATGATTCACCGTAATCAACGGGATGCGCGCGGCCATGGCGATAGCCTTGGCGTAAGTTAGCCCCACCAGCAACGATCCCGCCAGCCCCGGGCCCGAAGTCGCGGCCACTGCCTGCAGTTCGCGCACTGTGCAGTTGGCCTGCCGCAGTGCCTCGCGAACCACCGGCACAATAGCCCGCAGATGTTCCCGTGAAGCCAGCTCCGGCACCACACCGCCATACGCGCCGTGCACTTCCAACTGACTCGCCACCACCGATGACAATACCTCTGATTCCCCCGCCAATACGGCGGCAGCAGTTTCGTCACACGAAGATTCGATGGCCAGCAGCAAGTCAGTTCCATTGTCGCCTGGGCGAGGCATCAAGCCATGCCCATAGCGCTAGAAATTGAACCGGTAGTTGTATTTCACAATGAACGCGTTGGCAAAGACCGCTCGCTGCGCGCCCCGCGGGTCAACGAAATCGTCCGTGGCCAGGCCATTGTTGTAAACAATATACAAACCGTTGCTCGATGTGGACAACAAGGCAAAGCGCACGTTGGTGGAAAGTGAATGCGTGGTGCTGTTGTACTGCGAAAATGTCTGCAGGTAACTCTTCGGCGTGAAACTCCAGTTGAACTTGAACCCGATCAGGTCAGTGGTGAAATCGCCGGCCGGCAAGCTGATAATGTTGTGGCCGAACGTCCCCGACCACAGCAGTTTCTTTCCCTTGCGGACGCTGGCGGAAAGGTTCATGCTGACCTGCGTCCCGTTATAAAACTGGCCCAGAATCATCTGTGCGGAACCGAAAACCTTCAAACTCTGATTGCTCGTATAACGGGGAGCAAGCTGCGTATATCCGTACCCTCCAGGGGTAATGCTGACACCCGGAGCAACCTGAAACGGTTTGTCCAGCCGTTCGTAATAGTGGTTCACCGGCACCGACAATTGTGCGCCGTTCTGCCAGTTCATGGAAAAATCATAATGATAGTAAGTCGATTCCAGCTGGTTGCTTCCCAGCGTGTACCAGCGGTTCAGCTGCGCATGCGGAAAGTAGCTGCGAATTTTGGAACCGGTCTTGTAGTAGGTGCGACGGTAAGCCAGCGTGGGGTGTCGGTAATTGGTTCGCTGCAGATAGCCCACTTCCGGGTTGAAATTCTTTGTCGTTTCGGAGTAAGAGAGTACCAGCTGGTGGCGACTGTTATCGAAGCGCCAGGCCGCTCCGTCCGCGTAGGCAGGGCCGTGCAGCCCAGGCGTCTGCGACGTCGCGATAAATGCGTTGAAGTTGCTGTACTTGCCGAAGCCAAGGTTGGTATCGACGCCCCACGTTCTGTTGTACGCCGCCGCCGCGTTCCCCGACGTCAGCTTCTCGCGGTCTACCGCAATGAAACCAACGCTGGAACGGTTACGCAGATCGCGCTTCACGCGAATTACTGAAAAATCATTGGCCGCGGCAATGCCATTTACTTCCCGGGTTTTCATATTTAGAAAGCCGAGTTCCCATTGGCCTGCGCTGCCGGAGACACGGACACCCGCGTCGATCGGGACCTGCGTGCCAGAGGTGTCAATACCAAGGCGCCGGGAGAAGAAAATTTCCGTCTCCTGCGGAGTCCCGAAATCGAAAATACCGGCGTTCTCCAGAAAGAACGGTCTCTTTTCCGGGAAGAACAGATTGAAACGTGTCAGATTGATCTGCTGCTCGTCCACCTCCACCTGGGCAAAATCCGTATTAACAGTTGCATCCAGCGTGAGCGACCCGGTAAGACTGTACTTCACGTCCACCCCTACCTGTTTATCGACACTGCCGGGATCGCCTTTCCGTGTGTAGTCGCGGGTTACACCTGCCAGCACGTAGGGAACAATCTGCAGGTCGTGATGCAGCTTCAGGTCGAGGCCCTCCAGAGTACCGGCCGCGTCGACCTGGGTAATCTCGTAAGCTCGCGGCAGCGGTGACCAAAAAGACAGTTCATTGCGTCGCCGCAAATTGCGCGAGATCTGAAGACCCCACGTCCGGTCTTTGCCCGGCAGGAAGCGCAACGTGGTGAACGGGATTACCATTTCGGCTTCCCAGCCCCGCGCCGTTACCTGCGCCTTCACATCCCAAACCGCATCCCAGTTCAAATTCAGAGATGCCGCGCCCGGCGTCTGTACGCTGCCCAGAGTACTGCCGGCCGGATTCGCATTGTTGTTACCCTGCCCGCCTTTGGAAACCTGGGCGTCGTATTCAATACCGGTTGGCGTGGTGCCGAAGATCACTGCGTTGTGCCCGTCGTGAAAGGTATCGAACAGAATCTCCACGGCATCGGTGTCCGTCAACGCTCCATCCCGGCGGCTCTGTGTAGTCATGATTTCAGAGGGACGCGAATCGAACGCAATGATTCCCACATACAGATTCTGGTCGTCATAACCAAAGCGGACTTCGGTCCGCTCCGTGGAGGCCGCACCTTCGTCCGGGTCCTTCTGTACGAAGCTTGTGACTGGTTCAATCTGTTGCCACATCGGTTCCGTAACCAGGCCATCAAGGGTGGGGGGCGTTTCAATCCGGCGGGCACGTGCCCGGGGGCGCGTGGAAGTTATTGGCGCAGTTGCCTGCTGGGCCGGGGTGAAGACAACCGCCGACAGGGCGGAAAGAAATAAAGCAACAGTTCGTTTCATTGAGCGAAAATTTTTGACTCCCTAAACTTCCCTCGTGCGGCACAAGGGATTGGTGGCTGCCAGCAGCATGGCCAGCAAATACAACGCTCCGCCCACCAGCAGAGTCTGCATAAGTCCCAGGTACAAGCCCAGTATCAACGCTGCCACCGAGCCTGTAACACTGGCCGCGGCATTGAGCGACCATGCCCAGCGCACCGCCGACGGGTGCTGCCGGTCCAGCAAACGCAACCCGGTGGGAAAGGGCATGCCCATGGCAAAGCCGGCGGGTGCCAGCAGCGACACGGTAAGTAGTACCTTCACAAAAAACGGCAAGCCCACGCCCGCGGTCAGCAGTGGCGGCACCACCGCCGCCAGCAGCGCCACGAGCAGAAAAGCAACGCCAATGACGGCCACCAAACGACTCCGCTGGTTACCAATTATTTTCCGGCTATAGAAACTACCCACGCCCGAAGCCACCAGAAGCGAGAAGATAACCACGGTCAGCGCATAAGTCGGATGCCCCAGGAACAAAACAAACTTCTGGATAAGCGCCACCTCAACGAGAACATAACCCACGCCAATAGCGAGGAAGTAGACCAGGAACCAGCGCACCGAGGCATCCCGCGGCAGGCGGGTGCGCAGCACCAGTGGCGGCAGAATCAGAATGATTCCCACCGCGATGATGCTGATAAACATGGCCTGAATGAGTTTGGGCAACGCCACGTTGGTCTTGGTATCGGCCGCCTTTCCCGCCGTGGCCAGCAGGAATCGCGGCACATCACGGGGTTGCACGGAATAGAAGAAGAAGGGCCTGTCGTCAGAAACCGGCGTGATGTCAAACGGGTAGGCTCGCTGGTACGCCGCCGGATCTTTGGATAACAACAGTTCGCCAAACGGATTGCGCGGCGTATCGCCGGGTAGATAGATCGCTTCCATTCCCGCCGTGGCGAAAGCTTCTTTCGCGCGGGCCACATCGGCATCGCTCAAAGGCTTGCGTGAGAAAATCACGGTATCCTGTGCGCCCCAGCCGCCGCTGTCGGTGACCGCACCGGCGCGCCCTACAATCACATGCCGCGCCGGATCATGCTCGCCCAGATCAGCCAGCGCCACCATGGCCAGTGACAGCAGACGCAACGATTCCCGTGGTGTCTCAAATCCCCAGCGGGTAAACGTCAACAGGCCGTCGTCGGTCAAATGCGAAAGGTAGTCGCGAAAGGCATCGGTGGTATAAAGATTGTTTTCCGACAGCGCAAACGCACCGGCCGCCGTGGATGCCCATGTATCCACCAGCGTCGCCTGAATCACCTGATATTTTTCCGTACTGCGACGGACAAATGCGCGCCCGTCTTCCACGTTGAGATGCACTTCCGGACGGAAGTAAAGGCGATTGGAAAGCTGCGGATACTTCTTCCGCATGATGGTGTTGGCGATGATCGGATTGATCTCCACCGCGGTCACGTCATGGCTGCCGGAGGCGATGGCGCGCGAAACGTCCCAGCCCCCTCCCGGCCCGATGATCAGAGTTTTCGCACCCGGCCGCATCACATACGGAGTTCCCGGACCCTGATGCAGCAGAATGTTGTACTGCGCCGGCGTCAGGTGCTCGAAATCGAATTTCGCAATGCCCGTGGAGGCGTCGGCATCGATAAAAATCATGCCATTCGCCATACCGATCCGCGAGATACTGTTCCACTGGTGAAACTGCTCCTTCTGCAGCTTCTGTCCCTTGCCGTAACGCACTTCCAGAAAGCTGTACTTGGAGTTCAGAATAATCGCCAGGGTAAAGAACAGGCCCACGCTCACACTGGCGATGCGTCCGAACCTGAACCCCGCCAGATTGAACCAGACGGCGCCCGCCGCCGCAAACAGGACGGCAACGGCAATCACCGTATTGGGCCCGCCAAAGTTGTTCAGGAAGACCACCAGCAGCAGGCAACCACCGGCGGCACCCGCCAGATCAGCAAAGTAGACTTTGTCCACCCGGTCAATGGTTTCATTGATCGCCAGCGAGACAATGATTCCTGCGCCCAGGAACGGCAGCGCGTCGGCCACATAAATGAGCGCAAATTCCAGCGTGCTCACATTCGCGCCGCGGGTGAGAACCAACAGCAGCGCCAACACCACCAGACCCGCGTTGATGAGGCTGATCACGCCCAGCTTGCCGTAAACAGACCCCCGCATACCCGCCACCACATACGACAACACGCCACCCATTCCCATGCCAAACAGAGCAATCGAAATTGCCAGAAAAGCGAAGTGGTAGTAGAAGACCACCGAAAAAATGCGGGTGAGCGACAGCTCCAGCAGCAGCGCCGCGCCAGTGGTCAGCGCAACGGCGATGTAGAGGAGCGGCCAGTTGATCGGGACTGGAGCTTTGGGGTGCAAATTGCCGGGTAAGAATTTATTGTAGGATGCGGCATTGGGCGAGACTGGTCAGCGCAGGGCTTCCGGCGGCGGGAAGGCCCGGTACATCAGGAAAAAGCAAAGAACGGTAATAGCCAGACAAACGCCCGCGGCGGCGCGCCAGCCGGCTTCCTTCGCGTGTGTGGAGCGTACCGGCGTCCCTGCTACCCATGCGATGGCAAAGCCGCCAATCAGGCCGCCAATGTGCGCCCAGTTATCCACGCCGAAGCCCCCGATGAACCCGAATGCCAGTATGTAGACCACATAACGGGCATAATGATTGCGAATCGCCGTGCCCACCGAAGACCGGTTCGCGACTCCAAACGCAATCATGCCGCCCACCAGTCCCATGATTCCTGCTGACGACCCGATCGACAGAACCGGATTGATACTCACACTCAAATAGAATCCCGCCACTGTCCCCACAAAGTAGATCACCAGAAACCGAGGTGTGCCAAAAACCTGCTCCACTTGCGCACCCAGGTCGTACAGCACCCAGCTGTTCATCGCGATATGCAGCAGCCCGCCGTGCAGGAAGCCCGCTGTCACCAGGCGCCACCATTGATGGTCGCGCAGTATGCTGGGGCCGTATTTGGCTCCAAACGCCCACAGTGCGCCGTTCTGCCCGATGCCGCGCGCCATGTATTCGGTGGCGATGTAGAGCGCCACGTTGATGAGCAGAATGAGGACCGTGGTGAAATTCGCCGCCGGAATCAGACCCAGTATCGCGGCCGGAGCCCGCAGGTCAATCGCCTTTGGACCCACGTTGTCGCCGCAGTAAGGGCACACCCGGTCCGAAGTCGTAATAAAGGCCCGGCAGTGCGGGCACATCCGGCGATTATCCAAGTTTCCCGCCCTGTACCGCAAGCTGTCGCCGTTCTTTCCGCGACAACCGGTAAACCACCAGCAAGCCCAGCAGCACTTTCACAATCTCCAGACTGGAATACGTTCCATGCAGAACCCCAAACGTACTACGCAGGGAATTCTCCCTGGGCAGGTCGGCCATTTGTCTCCCCAGCCCGGCAATTTGCGGCGTCATGAAATGTTGGCCAATCACAATCCCCAGCATCAGGATCACGCTGCCCATATTGACCCGGTTTGGCGTATCCCCGAACAGCATCAGGAAAAACAGCGCCATCCCCGCCGCCGCGCTGATCCGTTCCCAGTTAAACAGCAGATCGGCGTTGTCTTCGCCCACGTAGCGGCGCAGCACGGCCCGCGCCTGGTCGCGGCCCAGGGTATTAAGTTGCACCGAGGTGCTGACGCTGCCGGGCGACTGCAGGAATTCATCCACGTTGTCGAAGTTCCTGTAAGCGGCGAAATCCGCCATAATGCTTCCGCCCACCCAGATGCCCAGCAGGAAGATGATGACGCGTCTGGCTTGGATCACGTTTGAATTGTCGCAAACCGATACGCTCCGCCCGGGACCGCTGCTTACAATGAAAAGAAGCGAGGGCGCTGCCCGCGCAATCCAATATCCTGGAAACGGATAAAAAAGGGGACTTATATGGCTGGAGCAAACACACTGAATTTTACGGACGCGGAATGGGACAAGGAAGTACTGCAGTCGGAAACACCGGTACTGGTGGATTTCTGGGCTGTCTGGTGCGGACCCTGCCGTCAGATCGCACCCATGGTTGACCAGCTCGCGGACGAGAATCTGGGCAAGATCAAGGTCGGCAAACTGAATGTCGACGAAAATGGCGGCACGGCCATGCGCTACCAGGTGCGCGGCATCCCGACACTTCTGCTGTTCAAGGGCGGCGAACTGGTGGGCACGCGCGTAGGCGCGGCCAGCAAGGCCGATATGCAGAAGCTGATTGACCAGCACGCGTAACGCGCGCTTTTACTTCAACGCGTAGGCAAACATCGTACTGCCGGCGGAGAACACGAGGTACTGTTTGCCTTTGGCCTGATAGGTCATGGGCCCCATGGCCGTGGACCCGCCGGCGTTTACGCGCCACAACACCTTTCCATTGCGGGCATCCAGCGCCTGGAAGAAGCCATCACGTCCGCCAATAAACAGCAGGTCTGTTGCCGTGGTGAGAATGCCACTGGCGGTCACGTCGCTCATCTTGAATTCCCACTTCTTTTCTCCGGTCACGGGGTCAATCGCCTTCACCATCCCGTAGCCATCGTCATCGGTGCCTTTGGCAAATTGCGGTGCCGTGACTACCGGACGCGTGCCCGGAGCTGCGCCGCCCATATATAGCTTGCCGTCCTGGTAGTCGCCATCGATTTTCTTGAAGGTGGCCTTTACGCTCTCCCACGCCGGAACGTAGAACAGCCCGGTGTGCGGGCTAAACGACGGGGAATACCAGTTGGTGCCACCGGCGTTGCTGGGATATACATCCACTCCTTTGGCGTTGGGCACGGCATCATTGGATCGCATCGGCCGACCCGCCTCATCCAGACCTTTTGCCCAGGTCACCTTCACAAACGGCTTGCCCACGAGGAACTTCCCGGTGGTGCGGTCCAGCGTGTAGTAGAAGCCGTTACGATTGCCCCACATCATGACCTTGCGCGGCTGCGTCTTGCCCAGGCCATCGGGCCAGTTAATGGTGCTGAGCACCGGAACCTGCACGGCATCGTAATCCCAATCGTCGTGCGGCGTGAACTGGAAGTACCACTTCAGGGTGCCGGTATCGGCATCCAGGGCGACTACGCAGTCGCTATAGAGGTTGTCGCCGTCGCGCAGGTCGCTGTTGTAGTCTGGCCCCGGATTGCCTACGCCCCAGTAGGTGAGGTTGAGTTCGGGATCATACGACCCCGTGACCCACACCGAGGCACCGCCGTGTTCCCACGAATCACCCTTCCACGTTTCGTTGCCCGGCTCACCCTTGCCGGGGATGGTGTAGAAACGCCACATCTCATCTCCCGTAGCCGCGTTATAGGCGGCGATGAAACCGCGGATGCCGAATTCGCCGCCGGCCACACCGGTAATGATCTTGTCCTTCACCACCAGGGGCGCGTTGGTCATCGCGTAACCGGAAGACGATTTGGCCACCTCTTTATCCCACAGCAGCTTGCCATCGGCGGCATTTACTGCCAGCAGATGGGCATCAATGGTGGTCATGTAGAGCGTATTGCCCAGAATCGCCACACCCCGATTCACCCGGCCGCAGCAGGGCCGCGCGTCACGCGCAGGCAGATACGAATAGATCCATTTCACTTCGCCGGTGGCAGCATCGGCAGCCACAATATCGTTGGGCGCCTGGGTCAGGTACATGGTGCCATCCACTACCAGGGGCGTGGCCTCGAATTTCTCCGTGGATCGCGCCTGAAACACCCACGCCAGTTGCAGATCCTTGACGTTATTGGTATTGATCTGCCCCAGCGTACTGTAGCGCTGGCTGTTCATGGTGCCGGAATAGGTCAGCCAGTTCTGCGGCTCTTTATCGGCGTGAAGAATGCGGTCGAAGGTCACCTGCCCAGGCAGGGCGCAGGCGCAGAGAAACACGGGGACAATACGGGCTATCGCAGCTCGGCAAGACATGGAAATATCATAACCTGAAAGCCCGGCTGATGCGTTTAGAATATAAGTTCTGAGCGAGACACTGTTCCCTTCCGCCATCACCACGCGACGTCCGCCGCGACCGGTTTACTGTCACCAGGATTTTCTGGACAAACTGGCGGAACGGCGGCAGGACCCCATCGCCAAGCGGACCTCTTTGCTGATGCAGCGGATGGCGGTGGATATTGGCCGGCTGCATTACAAGGCCACCAGCGGCGGTGTGAACCGCGGCTGGCGGCGTTCACGCTTAGGCGGAAGCTTCGGCTCGCATTACTACGCGTGGTGGGCACCCTCCGGCGCGCCGCCGCTGAAGGCAGACGCGGCCTTCAGCGCTCCGGCGGAGGCGATTTTTCTGCGCGACATACGGCACCACGACGACCATTCGCCGCTGGCCCCCGGTTCGTTCGCCACAGATTATCTGCCACTCACCGTGAACGATCTTCGGGACACGGAGTATGCGCCCGAACCCTATACCGCGGCGCAGAGCAAATTCTCCGGCGCACGCGCTCCGGTGCGCGTTCTGCGGGGCCACCCCGGCTCGGGCAAGACGACGGCGTTGCTGCACGCGGCGGATGAGACCGGTGCCGACTACGTTCTGTACCTGACGTTTTCGCCGGAACTGGCGGCGCTGGCCCGCGACTACTTCGACCGCTTCTGCTCCGGGTCGAGAACATTCCAGGTGGCAACTTTTCCCGACTTTATCGGCGGCCTGCAGCCCTGGCGGCCAGCCGTGGATAAAGCCACAGCAAGGCAGCATTTCCGCCGCGATCTGGCCAACTTCAACCGATCCCTGGGCGCGTGGTCGGGCCAGCTGGATGCTCTTTACGACGAATTCCACGCTCACCTGGCAGGCACCGCGCTACCAGAAGCCTGCGGACGTTTTCCGGTGGCCGAACGCATGCTGCTTCCCGAGAAGGCCTACCGCGCGCAACGCGAACGTTTCCTGGGCGCAGGTGCCGAGAGCGTACTGGACGCCGCGCGGCGGCTGGAGAAAGCCGGCGGTGGCTCGTTGACGGACCGCTACTTTCCCGAACTCGCACTTGCCTGGCGAGGCGCTCAGGCACTTACCGGCAAGACCGCGCTGCGCCACGAAGTGCCCGCTTATGGCTGCATCGCCGTGGACGAAGTACAGGATCTGACGCCGCTGGAAGCCTTTAGCGTAATTGCGCTGGCGCAGCGCGTTCAAAGGAACGGCACACGGCCCATTTTGCTGCTGGCCGGCGATGAGGCTCAGACCGTACGGCCGACTGACTTCGAATGGGCCTGGCTCAACGACATGCTGCACAGTTCATATGGCCAGCCGCAGGACTTCAAACTGGGCGTGAATCTGCGCAGCCCCCGGCGTATTGCCGAAGTGGTGAACCGGACCTGGGATCTGTATCAATATCTGGAGAAGCGGGAGCGACCTTCCGGCGCCGGCATCGCAGGCATTGAGGATGAATCGCCCGATCATATTCTCTACGTGGCCGCTACCCGGTCTGAAGTTGCCGCCATGATCCGCAGCTTGAGCGAACGGGACGGTCTGGCACTGGTGGCGTTCGATAAAGCCACACTGCCGGCGGAAGTTCATTCGCTGGTGCTTACCACTAGTGAAGCCAAGGGGCTGGACTTCAACACCGTGTGCGTGTTGAACGGCGGGGAATTGCTGATTTCCATTGTCGACCGGCGCCTGAACAGCGCAGCCGATCAGTTGCGACGCCGCCTGGCGATAGACCAGTTGCGGGTAGCGCTTTCACGGCCCACCGAGCGCCTGATCTGGATCGACGCCGAACCCGCTGCAAGCGCGGTAAGGCAGGTAGGTGCGCTGCTGAATCCCGTGGATGGCAGAGGGCTGCCGCCCATGACGGTGGAAGCGTTACGAGCCAGCCTGGACGAAACGGAACTTCTCGCCGAGGAGCGGATTCAACGCTGTCTTCGCGATGCGCTGCAATATCTGGCAGTGAAGCCTGATCTGGCATGGTCGCGTGCACACCAGGCGGTGGCGCTGCTGGGTGATGTGGCGGGCCCGGATGCGATCACCGATACTACCGCGCGTAATGCCACGTACCTGACACTCTGCGAAGTCTGCTTTCGCCTGGCCGTGCGCGGACAGAAGCTCTCACCCGAGTTGGGTGAGCACAATTTGTACCAGAACGCCGCGGACGCCGCTGTGAAGGGCGAACGCAAGGAGTTCGCCTTTGCCATCCGCGCCATAGCCGCAGTGGAGTACGCCGGCGCTGACCACCTGAATATAACTGCCGGAGCCATCCTGGCGATTACCGCCGCCAAAGCCCAGTTGCCAGCCTGGTTTCTGATTGAGATGTCTGCCCGGAGCGAAAGCTGGCTGCAGGAGCTGGAGAAGCACATCGAAGCGGGCGATAACGCTCTGCGGGCCAACGACATTCTGCCGCCGTTTTTCGATGCCCTGGGCTTTGCCGATGCGGACGCACGCAGGAGCAAACTGGCACAGCGGGCGGTGCAGATTCTGATGAAGCAGCGCAAGCACAGTGCCGCGCTGACGGTGCTGGACCGCATGCCGGATGCCCCGCAGAAGCTGGTTGCGGAATGTTGTGAGCAGACCGGAGCGTTCGGGCGGGCGGCAGAAGCGTACCTGAAAATGGGCGACAGCAACAAGGCGCTGCAAGCCTATCGCGCGGCGGCCGACTTCACGTCGTCACTGAGCCTGGTACGGAAAATTGGCGATCACCCGGCACGGAAGTCGCTGGAATGGCTGGCCGAGATCGACCAGCTGGTGAACAAGCGACCGGACAATTTCGCCCGTGTGATGCACATGGCGGAGAAGAAGCTGCTGGAGAGCGTTCTGGAACGAGGCCTTGGAGTTCAAAGGAAAAAGCCGGCGGCGCGGAAGAAAGCGGCGGCGAAAACAACAGTGAAGAAAGCGGCGGCGAAGAAAAGTAGTACGGCTGTGAAGCCGCGCAAGCCCGCTCCCAGGTTCTGACGCGACTGAAGTCGCGCGCCCAAGCTACTCGTCGCGCAAAATCTCCAGCGGTTTCTGTCCCAAAGTGCGGAAGCTGGCCAGCCAGCCGGTAACCACGGCCAGTGCGGCGGGTCCGCCCACGGCAACAAAGACCGGCATGATATCCGGTTTGGTGACGGCATCCAGCAATTGGTTCAGCGCCAGCCAGGCAAAGCCCGCCGCCAGCGCGCCGCCCATGAGACCTGCCACTGCCCCAATGACAAAGAACTCAATGGAGAAGATTTTTGCGATTCTGGCCCGGGTGGCTCCCAGGGTTTTCAGAATTACCACTTCGCGAATGCGACGGAACCTGGTACCGGCCACACTGGAGGCCAGAATTACCGCTCCGGCCAAAATGGAGAAGCCGGAGATGAAGCGGATCACGAGCGAAATCTGGTCTACTACGCCCTGGATAATATCCAGTACGTCAGCCATGTTGATCACCGTGACCGCGGGGAATTTTTCGTAGAGGCTCTTTTGCAGTAAAGGCACCGATTCCAACTTCACCCTTGCGCCGCCGTAATAGATCACCGGCAAACCTTCCAGCGCGCCCATGGGAAAGTAGAACTCAATTCGAGCGTTAATGCGCACCTGTTCGCTCTTGTGGATGGCGACAACTCTGGAGCGGAAGGTGCGTTGCGGCGTGGCCCACTCAATCAGCGAACCGGTGTGCAGATTGAGCGCCCTGGCCGCGGCCTCCGCCACAGACAACGGGATTTCATCGCCGGGCTTGGGATGGAAATCCGCCTTCCACCAGCCGCCCGCTACCGTCTGGGTGAAATCGGGCAATTGCGCGGATTCGGAGACTGCGACGGTTCCCGCATAGCGGCGCATGAACCCTTTCATGTTGTCGCGATTGACTGCCGTGCCGTCCAGCGATTGCATGCGCGCCGCTACAGACCCGAGCATTTCCGGCACGCCTTCTACCCCGGGCTGCGCTTTCAGCAGGGCGAAGATGGCCGCGCGGTTGGCGGCCGTGACATCCAGCAGATAGACGTTGGGCATGCCGGGAGGCGCGGTGCGGATGATGTCTGTGAGGAGTCCGCGCTGCACAATCCACACGGTAGCGGTGAACATCACGCCCACACCCAAAGCCATTACCGCGGCACCGGCGTGATTGCCCGGCCGGTACAAGTTCGCAATGCCCTGGCGCACCACAGGTCCGGCCAAGCGCGGCAAGTGGCGGCTGACCCAGCGCAAGCCCCGCAGCATTACCCACGCCACGCCGGAGAGCGCCGCCAGACCCACAGCCACGGCGATTGCGAAGTAGCGACCGGTGGTGGCGTTATCACTCAACCAGGCCGCAATCAGACCGACGAAAGCCAGAATCACCACCGCCGTGAGCAGGGTTCCCGCCATCCGTTTCCACCATGCGCGGAAGCCGGCGGGCGGTGCCGCCATCTCTCTGCGAAAGATCAGGGCGGGACGAATGTCGCGAATACTCATCAGCGGCGGCACGGTAAACAGCAGCACCGTCAACACGCCCACAAGCAGGCCCTGCAAGGCCGAAATGGCGTCAAAATGCGGCACGGTTTCAAGGTGAAAATACTTCTGCAGGAAGATGGGGAACGCCATTTGCACGAGGCTACCCAGCGCGATTCCCACGGCGCTGCCTACCAGGCCGAGGCCGGTGGTTTGTAACAAATAGATACGCAGCACCTGGGCCGACTTTGCTCCCAGACATTTCATGATGGCGATGGAATCCATGCGCTGTTGCAAGTGCGCCTGAATGGCCGTGGCCACGCCCAGGGCACCAATCACCAGCGCCACCAGACTCACCAGCGAGAGGAACGTGGTGGATTGTTTGAGCCCCTGGGAAATCAGCGGATGCGCCTCTGTGTAATCGGCGACCAGCCCTTCTTTGAAGCTGGCTTTCAAATCTTTACCGAGGGCTTTCACATCGACCGTGAGCGGAACTTTGAACAGGTAGCGCTCAGCCGCGCGGCTACCTGCGATGAGCAAGCCGGTGCGCTCCAAACCCTCGCGGGAAATCATCACGCGGGGCCCGACATTCAGGCTGCCGGTCATACGGTCAGGCTCGTTGACAATCTCGGCCGCAATGCGAAACGGTTGCCCACCAAGGCGAATTGCATCTCCTACCTTCGCGTTCAAACGCAGCAGAACGCCATCGGCCACCACCACCGCATCGGGCGTGAGCGCTTCCGCCAGCGGCTTCGCCGGGTTCAACTTCACTTCGCCATAGAACGGGTACAATTTCGGATCGACCGCTTTCACCGAGATCAGAATGGGCATGGAATCCGCGGCCACCGACGCCATGGTGATGGTTTCCGTGATTTGCGTACGCGCAATTCCCCGTGCCGCCATGGAATCCATGAACGCTGTCTGAGGGGCGGTGGGCAGGGTGAAGGTGCGAATGGTGAGGTCGGCGGCCATGAAGGTTCGGGCATCTTTTTCCAGCATGGTGTGGAAGGCGCGCGCGAAGCCGCGGACGCCGGTGAGCGCGCCCACGCCCGCGGCCACGGCGAGGACCACGAAAACAAAGCGACCGGTGGAGGCCCGCGTCTCTCGCCACGCGATCTTGCGCGCGATGCCCCACGCACTTGTGGTTGTTGTTGTACTCATGGAATACTCAATTCGACCGGGCGGCTAACTGATCGCTCAGCACCAGACCATCGCGCAGGGTGATGACGCGATCCGCGAAGGAAGCCAGTTCGGCATCATGCGTTACCAGCACCAGTGTGGTGCCTTCGCGCTGGTTGAGTTCCAGCAGCAATTCGAGGATTGCCCGGCCATTTTCGCCATCCAGATTGCCGGTGGGTTCATCGGCCAGCAGAATGGGCGGTTTGGTGATGAACGCCCGCGCCAGGGCGACGCGCTGCTGCTCGCCGCCGGAAAGCTGAACGGGATAGTGATCCATACGCTCGCCGAGGCCGACGCGGCGCAGAAGTTCCTGGCAGCGTTCCACGATATCGCCACCGGCTCCGGCCAGTTCGGCAGGCAGCATGACGTTCTCTTCCGCAGTGAGAGTGGGAATGAGCTGGAAGGACTGGAACACGAAACCGATTTTGCGCCCGCGAACTTCAGCCATGCGGTCTTCGGAGAGCCCGGTGATGTCAACGCCATCGAGCAGAATTTTGCCGCTGGTGGCGGTGTCGAGCCCGGCCAGCAGCCCAAGGAGCGTACTCTTGCCCGATCCGGAAGGTCCCATGATGGCGACAAACTGGCCGCGCGGGATGCCGATATCGATACCGCGCAGAATGTCCACGCGATGGGTGGGCGTGGCGATGCTGCGGGTAAGTTGCAGGACTTCAATGATGGGTGCCATCGGAAATTGAGGTTGAGAGGGGTCTGTCATGATTATTGCAGTGTCTGCGCGATCCTTCGTCCCCGTATTCCTGGCGATTCTATCTCTGGCGTGTAGCAGCGGGCCGCCGAAAGAGGCCGCGCACGCCGCTGCGGGGAAACCGGTACCGGCACCAATAGCGGATACGCGCCCGGTGATCGCAACGTTCGGCGATAGCCTGTCGGCAGGCTACGGCGTCGACCCAGGCGACAGCTATCCTTCCAATCTGCAACGGCTACTGGATGCTGCCGGTTACAGCTACCACGTGGTGAACATGGGCGTAAGCGGCGACACCACGACCGACGGCGTCACTCGCCTGCCCGATGTGGTTGCGCTGCATCCCGAACTGGTGGTGGTGGAATTCGGCGGCAATGACGGCCTGCGCGGACAACCGGTGACCTTAACCCGCGACAATCTGGTGACGCTGATTGAAGGCCTGCAAAAAGCAGGCGCAAGAATAGTACTGGCGGGCATGACGTTGCCGCGGAACTATGGCCCGGATTACATCAGGCAATTCGAAGGCGTCTACCCGGCGCTGGCCACGAAGTATAAGGTGACGCGGATTCCTTTCTTATTGGAAGGTGTGGGCGGCAACCCGGCGCTCACACAGCCCGATGGCCTGCACCCCACCGCCGAGGGATGCGCGATTGTGGCGCGGACGGTGCTTAAATACCTTGAGCCGCTGTTGAAGAAGTAGCCGGGTGCAGGACCGGCGGCGCACTTCGTCCACAGCACCGCTTGAATTTTTCCATGGAGCCACAGGGGCAAAGGGCGTTTCGGGCAATGGGGGATGCGGCGGTTTCGGCTGGATCCTGTTGAGAGGGCGTAGTTTGCACGTTCGAACCCAATGTAGGGGATTCCGGTTCGGCGGCGGGAGGCGGCACTCTGAGGCTTCGCTTCACAGCAAGGTCGATTTCCCGCCGGGCAATGCGAGTGCGGTTGTCCTGATAGCGCGTCCATGTGGCGTAAGCGCGATCATACTGGCGTTCGAATTTAGTTTCGTAGCGGAGCCAGGTTGCATGGGAGCAACCGGTCTGGTGGAGGGTCTCGACGGCGAGGGACTGGAGGTCGAGCGGGTTCATCGCGGGATTCTGTCCGGCCAGAGTGGCCATGTGCCGCGAGATGGCGGATTCCATGTAGCCACGTACGCGGCGGAGACGCCATTCGGCGTCAGCCATCTCGCGGGTGAGGCGAAGTTCGGTGAGGTCGGTGGGAGAGAAATGTTCGGAGAGTTCGTTGAGCAAGAATTCGTATTCGGCGGGGTCGTCACCGGGAAGCAGGACGGTGGCGGAGCGGAAGCCATGATTGAGGCGGTTGCGCGCGGAGATGGCCTTGCCTTGCGGAGAGACGGGTCCGGTGGAGTGTTGCGCGTTGGCCTGGCTGGCCAGGACTTGAGCGGCGGTTGCCATTTTCGGAGCTCCTTTGGGGCGCGGGTTAGCGTCCTGGCCGGAGTGTAGCAGCGGGGGTGGGAAAAGCGGTGGTGTACGGGGTGGGTGAGATGGCTGTAAGGGGTTAGGAATCATCGGGTTGGAGAATTTTTTCGGGGTTTGTGACTGAATAGGGTCTAATACCGGGGCTGCGAGAGTGACCGGTATACAGCTGTGGCGTGGCGCGTGGTGGCATAATAGGTCTAGAAAATTGACCTTTTATGCTTGCCGCGCAATCGCCCCTTGAGCGACAGAAAGAGCTCTATCAACTCGCGGAAACGCAAAGCGGCTACTTCACAACGAAGCAAGCCGCTGCACTCGGCTACACGAGCAGCAAAAACATCTATCACGTCCGCGCGGGCAACTGGATACGCGAGCACCGCGCAGTCTACCGGCTGGCCCGATTCCCGGAACCTGAGCGTCCGGACCTGATTCTATGGATGCTCTGGTCGCGTGACCGGAGCGACCGGCCAACTGGCGTCTACAGTCACCAGACGGCACTCAGTCTCCATGAACTCACCGACGCAAATCCGGCGAGGCTCGACCTCACGGTCCCCGTGAACTTCCGCCGCGGAGTTCCAATCCCCAAGGTGCTTCGACTGCATCACGCCGAGATACCGCCGGACGAGGTAGAAATTTTCCACGGTGTTCCCGTGACAAATGCAATGCGAACGATTCTGGACGTGTGGGAAGAAGGGTCGCTCCCCAAACCCGATCTGCGTCAGGCGTTTCGCGAGGCCATGAAGCACGGTAGTATCACGAAGACACAGATCGCTTACGGTCGTAAAAAGCCTGCATGCGCGCCGGTGCTGGCTGAAATTCTGCGGGGCGCCGCGTGATTGCTGGAAAAAAATATGCTTCCGGCATCGCTCTTCGCACTGCGCTGGAGGAACGCCTCAAGCGGGTGACCCGTGAAGAAGGAATCGATCTGCAAAGACTGCGTCGCCAAGTCGCCTTTGACCGGTTCCTGGCGCGAATCTTTCAAGATCCGAATTCAAACTGGGTCTTGAAGGGTGGATACGCAATGGAGCTCCGATTCCAGCAGACCGCACGCACCACCAGGGATCTCAATTTCACAGTGCGGATCGCGCCAGCCGGACGCGAAGACCTGCTTCACAAGTATCTTCAGGACGCGGGGGCCGTCGATCTGGACGACTTCTTCTCCTTCCGAATTGGTGAGGCAATGATAGAACTCGACGGAGGTCCGTACGGTGGAGCGCGATACCCGGTCGAATCCATCATGGGCGGACGCACTTTCGTGAAGTTCCACCTGGACGTCGGGATTGGCGATGTCGTCCTTAATCCGGTGGAACAGGCCCGGATGCGCGACTGGCTCGGGTTCGCGGGTATCGGGCCGCCAACCGTTCCCATGATTCAGCGTGAGCAGCAGTTCGCGGAAAAGCTTCACGCCTATACGTTGCCGCGTGCGACCCCGAACAGCCGCGTCCGTGACCTCGTCGATATGGTTCTCCTGATCCAATCCAAAACGCTGGAATCCAGCCGGATCGTTGAGGCTCTTGATGCCACGTTCGTTCGTCGCGCAACACACCCGGTTCCGAAGGTTCCCGACCCGCCGCCGGAGACCTGGACAACGCCATTTGCACGGCTGGCGACGGAGTGCAGACTGGAACTTTCTGCTGCCGACGCCTTCCGAATTCTGCGGGAATTCTGTTTGACGCTTTAATTGAAAGCGCCAAAGCGGGGCGTGGCCTGGGATCAAGTAAATTGATCGCTGATAAGGGCAAGAATCTACTTGACTCAGAAAGTGCGGTATGCTGCGTGCCGCCCCATAAGAGAGGCCGCGCCGCATGAGCGTTAACGACATCATCCACCTTGAAACACATTTCAATAACTGGCTCGCTCAAAGGGCTGTCGGCCTGAAGGGGTTTGAGCCATTCAACCAGGCATAATGCACACTTTCAAGGAGCAGTTCAGCAAGATCGCCGGACTGTTTCCGGCTTTTGCGATTGACTCTTACTATGTCACGCGGGGCGATGACGCGGCCATCGAGCTGACAACCGCTGATTCCGCACTACGTGCAGGAAGATCAACCGGAAGCGATCGGTCGCGCTGTGGCGGACTGGTGCCGGCGGCTTCAGAAACAGCTTCGTTGAATTCACCGCTGCCGTGAGTTCGCGTGATAGACTCTCAGCGTGAATCAGGCGCGGACTCTCATTACGGCTGTGCTGTGCTTCGTGGCGTTCGGCCCGCCGGCAGCGGCCCAGACGCGTCAAGCCATAGATGTCAGCAAACTCGGCCCTCAGGTGGGGGAGCGGGTTCCGGATTTGAGTCTGAACGATCAGAACGGCAAGACCAGGACCCTGGGCTCTCTGATGGGGACAAAGGGCGTCATGCTCGTCTTTTTCCGGTCCGCCGACTGGTGACCGTACTGCAAGACGCAACTGGTCGAGTTGCAGGCGCAGGCGAATGAGTTCGCGGCGAGGGGTCTTGGACTTGCGGGAATCAGCTATGACTCACCAGCAGTGCTCGCCGAATTCAGCCGCCGTTATGGAATCACTTTTCCACTCCTCTCCGATGAGGGATCGGCGACGATCAAGGCCTACGGCATCCTGAATACCGTTGCCTACGAAGCGCTCGGCGCCGGCAAGGGGGATGCGGCGCTGGCCGCCGATGTAAGCCGATACGTGTCGTCCCTCTCTCCGAACGCTGCGAATGTGGTTAAAGGGACCCCATTTCCGGGTAACTTCGTGATTGACCTGCGGCGGCGAGTGACCAGCCGCTTTTTCGAAGACTATTACCGCGAACGAGATACCGCGGCGGGCATTCTGCTGCGGTTGGGCGGAGGCTCTGCTCCGGTTCAGGCCACGAAAATCTCAACCGCCCATGCTGCGATCACCACGTACCCGAGCGACCTTGAGGTAGCGCCCGGAAACCGTTTTTCGCTCGTGATCGGGATAACGCCGGCACCGAACGCGCATGTCTACGCACCTGGGGCAAAGGGATATCGCGTGGTGAAAGTCGATATCGATCCACAGCCTTTCGTGCGGATGCTGCCACTGCAGTACCCGGCTTCTGAGATCTACTTCTTCAAGCCTTTGAATGAGCGCGTGCCGGTTTACCGAAAACCGTTCACGTTGCTTCAGGAAGTAGTTGCGGAAGTCAGCATCGAAGCTGAAAAGGCGCTGGAGCAGAAGAAGAGCCTGACGTTTACAGGAACGCTGGAATACCAGGCCTGCGATGATCGGGAGTGCTTTAACCCGGCCTCGGTACCGCTCTCGTGGACGGTGGCGCTGCGGAAAAATATTACCGAGCGGAGTGCGCGCCCGAAGTAGCCCTGGACTGCATACAATTGGATTGCTCCACGGAGGCGCACGAGTACCGCATTGTGACCGGCAATCACGAGACGCGGCCGGAAGCCGTTCGGCGAACGACCAAAGGTTGATCATTACTCATGGCGAAACACACTGCGTACGCGCTGCTGGCGACATTCATCGCGATCCCGGCATTCGCCGCGGATGCCCGCATCACCGCCGATGAGCGGGCCAAACTGCTGAAATACCTGCATGATTCGCAGGCAGAATTTCTGGCTTCTCTGGATGGCGTCACCGATGCGCAATGGCGTTGGAAGCCGACGCCGGAGAAGTGGTCAGTGGCGGAAACTGCTGAGCACATTGCGATTTCGGAGGATTTTCTGTTCGACCTTGGCACAAAGAAAGCGATGTCGACCGCGACCGATCCCGAATGGGAGGCGAAAACCAAAGGCAAGACAGAGCTGCTGGAGCGCGCGCTGGTGAATCGCACGCGCAAAGTTCAGGCACCGGAGCCCCTGAAACCCGGCGGTATCACGATGACCCGCGATCAGGTGATTGCGCGGTTCCAGGTAGCCCGCGCGCGAACCATTCAATTCGCGGAGACGACGGAGTTGCCTTTGCGGGAGCACATCACAGCGGGCCCATTTCCGGTGTTTGATCCGTTGAACGCATATCACTTCGTGCTCTATATCCCACTGCACAATTTGCGGCACAATCAGCAAATTGCCGAAGTGAAGGCGACGCCGGGGTATCCGAAATAAAAGTAGTGTATTGGCCAGCGAATTCGTTGTTCGCGTTCGCACGATGGAGGTTCGACATTTACCCTCCGGATTTTATGACGCCGGCCACGTTGAACCCGGGTCTGGCAATTGCTCAGAGCGGAGTTTCGCTGCTTCCGAGGGGAGTATCCGGGGTGCCCAGGCTCGCCCCGCCAGGCGTGCTGAGCTTCTGACGATCTATTGCAGCGGTCCGGGCGACGAATCATTCCGGCCAGTGACGGGCGCGGGTGCCTCCGCCAATCCTGTCCCGAACACGTTGCTGAGTGCATCGGTTAGCATTGGCGAGATTGCGGTACCAGTCGTCTTTTTCTCAGGACTGACCCCCGGATTGGTTGGCTGTATCAGGTGAACGCACTACTCCATTCCATTTGGGAGCAGCAGGAACCCGCTACTTCACCGGCAGGCCGTGCTTACTGAGAAACTGCCGGATGACACCATAGACCGCCACATTTTCCGGCGCGGAAAATCCGCCATGCTTGCCACCGGGAACGGTATACAGCTCAGCCTTCACGCCCACCTTTTCCAACGCAGCCTTGAGCCGCAGGCTGTGCTGGTAGGGCACCACGGGATCGGCATCGCCATGAATCATGAGGACCGGCGGCAGGCCGGCGCGGACGTACTCCAGCGGCGAGAGGCGGCGGGCTACTTCGGCGCGATCCAGCCGCGAACCAAGCCAGCTCACCGCATAAGTGCGCATGTTGGGGCCTTCCAGAAGATCGTTCACGTCCGTAATGCCGTACCAATCCACCACGGCCGCAACTTTCGGCAGCGGGACACCGGGGCACTCGCGCTCCAGCCCGGCGCTTTCCGGAATCATCGCCGTGGTGAGCGCGAGATGAGCGCCGGCGGAATCGCCAGTGGTCACCAGACGGGTCAGATCGATGTGGTGTTGCGCTGCATTGGCACCCACCCAGCGCAGGGCACAGAGGCAGTCCTCTACGGCCCCAGGGGCCTGGGAGACGCGGGCGAGGCGGTATTCGATGTTGACCACGTTCCAGCCCATTTCGAGGTAGGGCAGAATCTTGTTGAAACTGGTTTCTTTGCTGCCCTGGGTCCAGCCGCCGCCGTGGATGTACAGAACGGTGGGATGGAATGACGGCAGGTCGATGCGCTCGTAGAGGTCCAGCTTGCTCTCGTAGTTATTGGCAGTGACGTAGGTGATGTTGGGGCGTACGGCGTAGTGGTTGGCGAATTCGAGGGTCCAGTTGGGGCTTTGGGCAAAAGCGGCACCGGCGGCGAAGAGGAGGGCAAGAAAGTAGCGCATGGGGGTCTTTCTAACGAGCGTCGAGCCAGGTTTTAATTGTTCGGGTGACGAACGCCGCGGCATCCTGCTGCACGAAGTGGGCGGCGTTGGGCACCGTGACCAGGGTGTAGTCTTTCTCCACCCAGTTCCAGGTGCCGTTCAGCGCGTCAGAAAGAAGGTAGGTGTCCTTCAAGCCGTGGAATTGCAGAACCGGCGCCTGTACCTTGACCACGGGCGAGGTGTCTTCCAGGTAGGGCTCGCGCGGGTAATTGCGTTTGTAGAAGTTCATCATGGCCGGGAAGCTGGAACGGCCGAAGGCTTCCACATATTTCTGCCTTGCGGCGGGATCGGTAACCCATGCCGCCAGTAATTCTGCCGTAAGAAGCTTCTCTGAGCCTTCCTGCTGAAAGTTGCGCGCGTAGCTGGAGTTCTTTGCCTGCTGTGAACCCGGTTTGGCAAGCTCGCGGGAGAGGCCGCGCATGTGAGGAAGATTCAGAATGATGAGCTTGTCGGTCATCTGCGGTACATTGATGGCAAATTGCCAGGCTACGGCACCACCCCAGTCGTGACCGACGATGATTGCCTTGTCTTTTCCCAGGCTGCGAATCACGGCGGCAACATCGCCCACCAGCAGGCGCATGTCATAGTTTTCGGCTCCTTCGGGCTTATCGGAAAGGTTGTAGCCGCGCTGATCGATGGCGACCACCTGGTAGTGGTCGGCCAGACCTTCCATCTGGTCGCGCCAGGTGTACCAGAAGTCGGGGAAGCCGTGGATCATGACCACCAGCGGGCCGGAGCCGAGCGAGGCATAGTGGATTTTGACGCCATTACTGTTGGCGTAGGCGTGGGTGACGCGGGATTCGAGGTCGGCGGCAGAGGCAGTCATGGTGAGAGAGAGGAGAACGGCGCAGAGAGTCTTCATCGGCTTGCATATCAGGGTAACAGGAATGGAACGCTCCGGGGGGGCGGCGGGTTTACGCTTAAATCTTTGCCTGTAAAGGGGTTAGCGGTGAGTTGGCGTATACTGAGCTGAGCGGCACAAGATTCCTTTCCACGTTTGGCTGAACCAGACGTCAGTTCTGATAGGGAATGCGGACCTTGTTGCCTCACAGAACGATGGCTGAACCTCTACCGGCTGCCGATTCGGGCGAGACCAGGCATGGCGTGGAAACCGCCGGTGCCGGGGCTGGGGTGGAAGACCGTTTTGTTGAAGCTAACCTCGCCCGTGTCTTTCGACAGATTTATCGAATGGTGGGCAACGTCCACGATGCGCAGGATCTGACGCAGGACGTTTTCATCAAAGTATTGCAGCGGCGTGACCAGATTCGTGATGAGGAGAAAGCCTCGCACTGGTTGTCACGGGTGGCCACCAACACGGCTCTCGATTTTCTGCGTCGGGCCAATCGTGTGAGCTTTACTGATCTGGCAGATGCTCCCGCGAAGAGTTTTGAATCGAGTGCTTTTCACTCTCCGGAATCGGAGGTGCTGCGCAGCGAACAACGCGACTGGCTGGCGGAAGGTCTGGACAAGCTGACACCACGCGAGCGGACCGCGCTGGTGCTGCGCGATATGGAAGACCTTCCGGCGGGAGAAGTGGCACTGCGCCTTGGTTGCTCCAGCGCTACGGTGCGCTCGCATATCGCGAATGCGCGGGTGAAATTCCGCAAATTTATGGGGAGGAAGCAGCGATGAAGCAACATCCAGACGAAACCGAACTGGCGCTGGGAGCCTCCGGAGATTGTGGCGTTTGGGCGGGATTCCGGCTGCGGCGGCACGTCAGGGGCTGCACGGAATGCCAGGCAGCGATGGAGTCTTTTACAGATTTGCGCGGGGCGTTGAGCGCGGACCTCACACATGGAACGAACTGGGATGAACGGGCGCTGGAGATGCGGGCGAACATCCGGCTGGGTCTGGAGGCGGGCGAATGTGTGCGCGGAGCAGGTGTGGCAGTAGTCGCTGCGCCGAGGTGGAATCCGCGCTTCGCATTGGCGCTGGCTAGTTTGTTTTTATTGGCGGGCGCGGGAATATTCCTGCGGGAAACGCCGACAGCGCCGGTGAATTTTCCCCCGACGCTGGCTTCCAGCGATGCGGGCATTGAATTTCGTTCCGGTGAGACCAGCGTGATGCTGCTGAATCGGAACGGCGTGGTGGCGGATCAGACGGTGAGCACACTGGGTGAGATCCGCTCGCGTTACATCGATGGCGATACCGGAGCGGTGACGATCAACAATGTCTACCTCCAATAAAGTTTTGGCAGTTGCCCTGCTGGCGATGACGCTGCCCCTGGCGGGGCAGGAAACCAGGCTCGACACGTCGAGTTCCGCGAGGATTGATTTCCCGGCGGATTCGCCGCTGACCTTGATTTCCACCAGCATGGGGGAATCGCGGGCCACGGCGCGCGGTGGCGCGGTGGTTCTGGATCTGCATATGACTTTGACCCTGCGCAATGCCGGGGTGCGACGGGTGCGCGGTGTGACGTTGCTGATTACCGCGCAGGAGTTTGCGCCGGGTGGCAAGGGCTCTGTGGCGCGGCCCTGTATTGATGTGGCGCCGAACCAGGAATTCACCGTGCCTGTGGATTTGCGGCTGGTGCGTCCGGTGCAGCAGGGCGCGGGTCCGCTGGTGCGGGTGCAACTGGATGGCGTGTTGTTTGATGATCTGGGGTTTTTCGGTCCCAACAAGTTGAATTCGCAGCGCGCTATGACCTTCTGGGAAGTGGAAGCGCAGCGCGACCGGGCGTGGTTCAAGCAGGTGCTTTCGGCCAAAGGAGATGCCGGGCTGCGTCAGGAAATGCTGGCCAGTATGGGGCGTCCGCGGCTGGATGTGGCGGTGAGCCGCAGTGGGCGGACAGTTGGCGAGTTGGTGCCCGCGGCGGACCGTGTGGCGCAGTTCGCATTTTTGAAAGTACCGGATGCGCCGGTGGAAGCGCTGGACGGCTTTGCCGGGATTATGGGGAATGAGGCGCACGCGCCGCGGATCGAAGTGCTGAACAAATCTTCGAAAGCCGTACGCTACATGGAAATTGGCTGGGCTGTGAAAGACAAGGATGGCGTTGAATACGTGGCGGGTTCGGTGCCGGGTTCGCCGGCTTCCATGCTGCTGCCTGCCGGCCAGAAAACCAGCCTGCTGCCGGATACTACCCTGAAGTTCTCCAAAGGCGGCAAGCCGGTGGAGATTCAATCGATGACCGGGTTTGTGAGCCAGGTGGAATTCGCCGATGGCAAGGTATGGGTGCCTTCGCGGGAGTCAATGAAGTTTTCACCGCTGTTGCGTGTGCTGGCACCGTCGGCGGAAGAACAGCGGCTGACGGACTTATACGCGAAGAAGGGCCTCGCGGCGTTGGTTGCGGACCTGAACCGCTACTAACTCAGTAGCCTCCGCTGCAAACGTAAAACAAGCGGTGCCGTTCTTCAGGGTGGAGAATATGGACCGGTCTGCGCGCTCCTGCGCAGAAGGCCCTGGCGGCGCGTCCATGATGCTCCAGGTCTACCTGCCGGGGCACCGGCCGTCTACCGCGAAGTGCAAGCCCAGCGGATTGAAGCGGACGAGCCGTTCGTGGGCAACGGTATGTGGTTCACGCAGAGTATCGACCCCGACGGGTACCGCCTGTCTTTCGAGAGTCCGACCGATGTGCCGGAGGAGACGAAGCTCTCCGACCTGGCAGGCTGACTTAAGCCGCTGCGGCGCGGCCTTTGGGCGTAAGACCCAGCGCCTGACGCAGTTCCTCATCCAGACGCTGCGCGGCTTCCGGATGTTCCTTCAGAAAGATACGGGCGTTATCACGTCCCTGGCCAATACGCTCACCTTTGTAGCTGAACCAGGAGCCGGATTTTTCCACCAGATTGCGGGCCACACCAAGATCGATCAAGTCGCCTTCGCGTGAGGCACCCTCGCCGTACAGAATGTCGAACTCGGCTTCACGGAAGGGTGAAGCCACCTTGTTCTTCACAATCTTGACGCGAGTGCGGTTGCCGACAATGCTGTCGCCATCTTTAATGGCGCCGGTGCGGCGAATGTCTACCCGAATGGAGGCGTAGAATTTCAACGCGCGGCCGCCGGTGGTGGTTTCGGGGCTGCCAAACATCACGCCGATCTTTTCGCGTATCTGGTTGATGAAGATCAGACAGGTATTGGTGCGGGCCACAACGCCGGTGAGTTTGCGCAGCGCCTGGGACATCAATCGCGCGTGCAGACCCATGTGACTATCACCCATTTCGCCCTCCAGTTCCGCCTTAGGGACCAGAGCAGCCACGGAATCGATTACGGCTACGTCAATGGCACCGCTTTGTATGAGCGCGGCAGTTATCTCCAGTGCCTGCTCCCCGGTATCGGGTTGTGCGACGAGAAGGTTATCGATATCCACGCCGAGCTTGCGGGCGTAGGTGGGGTCGAGGGCGTGTTCGGCGTCAATGAACGCTGCCGCGCCGCCCTGCCGCTGGGCCTCCGCGATCACCTGCAGGGCAAGGGTAGTCTTGCCGGAAGATTCCGGTCCGAAGACTTCCACAACGCGTCCGCGGGGAAAGCCACCCACGCCCAGCGCCAGATCGACCGAGAGACACCCGGTGGAGATCACGGCGATGGGAACGGCGTTGTCAGAGCCCAGGCGAAGCACCGCGCCCTTGCCAAACTGCTTGTCCATGGCGACCAGTGCCAGGTCGATTGCGCGGCGCTTCTCTGCTTCGGTCATATCCATACAAGTGGCGTGAGGCTGGAAATCTTCTCAGGTTTTAGTTAAACTGTCCACTATGAGATGCATTCTATGCCAGTAAATAGACGCGAACGGACCGCCTTGTCGGCAGTCTTCGCCGTACTGGTTTTTCCGGTTGCGCTTGGCTCCCAGCAGCGGGCTGGTTCAGCGCCGGCTGCGCAGGGAGCTGTAACCGCGAGGGTGGTTGAGGCGGCCAGTGCGTTCCTGGGGACGCTCTCCGCAGCCGAGCGGACAAGATGTACGTTCGACTTTACCAGCAGCCAGAGGACGGGCTGGTCCAACCTTCCCACCGGAATTTTTCAGCGAAATGGCCTGCGCTTTGGCGACCTGACAACCAGGCAACGCGAGTCTGCGCTCAAGCTGGTTGCCGCGGCTTTAAGCCGTGAAGGCTACAGCAAGGTCACCGACATCATGAACGGTGATGAGGAGCTGCGGAAAGCCGGAGGCGGGCAGACCGGCGGCCGCACGGGCAGCGGCATTCGCTTCGGGCTCGACGAATATTACATAGCGCTCCTCGGCACCCCGTCGGCAACCACGGCCTGGATGCTTCAATTTGGCGGGCATCATCTTGCAATCAACGTCACGGTTGTGGGTCCGAACAGCGTCATGACTCCCAGCCTGCCCGCTACCCAGCCGGCGAAGTATACCTTGAACGGCCAAATCATCCGCCCCCTCGGCCACGAAAACGACAAGGGCTTTGGACTCATCAATGCGATGAACGCCGCGCAACTGAAGCGCGCGGTTCTGAACTATGAGGTGAAGGATCTGGTGCTTGGGCCCGGTGCCGATGGAAAAGTGATCCAGCCGGAAGGCATCGTCGCGTCCAACCTTGACACCGGGCAGCAGGCGCTGTTGCTCGACCTCATCCATGAGTGGGTTGGCATCCTCAACGACGAGGCGGCAACCGCAAAGATGGCGGAAATCAAAACCAACCTGCCGCGAACATACTTTGCGTGGAGCGGTGCCACGAAGAACGGCGGCATCGCCTACTACCGTATTCAGGGGCCCACGCTCGTGATTGAGTATGCGCCACAGTCCGGCGATCTCAATCACATCCACACCATCTACCGCGATCCGACCAACGATTACGGTGCCAAACTCACTAAACATTAGACGTGCGACGGCTCCTGATTCCGTTTATACTCCTGACTACGCTTCCCTTTGCCAGCGCGCATCGGACGGACGAATACCTGCAGGCCACGCGACTTTCCATTGACCTCGAACGTGTGGATCTGGAGATCGACCTCACGACCGGAGTAGCCATGGCGTCCGAAGTATTTTCCTGGATCGACACCAACCGGGACCGGCAGATTTCCCGTGGCGAGGGCCAGGCCTATGCGCAGGAAGTGATCCATTCCCTTGCGCTGTCGGTTGATGGTAAACCCCTGCCCATCCGGTTCGTCGATATCAGTTTCCCGCAGTTTCGCGAGATGAGCCTTGGTATCGGGGCAATCCGGCTACGGGCAACCGCGACCGCTCCGGCGGTGGATTCAGGACATCATCAGGTCTCTTTTTTGAACCTGCACCGGCCCCGGTCGAGCGTCTACCTGGTGAACGCACTCGTGCCGGCGAATCCCCGCATTCAGCTTGCGGATCAACGCCGCGATTTTGGGCAGCACGGGCTGACACTGGATTACACCGTGGCAGGCGACGGGCCGTCAGCGGGGCGTCTGGCACTGCTGGCCGGGATGGCATTGGCCGGATGCTGGTTTTTGGCCAGGCAGCGCCACCTGGATCACAGTCGAGTGGCGCGATGCGAAGCGGGGAGTCCAAAATAGAGGTTCGCTTGCAAACTCCGGCTCCATATTCGGAATATTCGTATGCATCGTCGGCGATGTCGCACGCGCACGCCTACATCCTGCCTGTGCTGGACGAAATACTGGCAGGAGTGCCGGCTAATGCCTGCGTGCTGGATGTCGGTTGCGGCAACGGTGCGGTGACGGCGTATCTGGCGAAGCAGTTTCCAGCGGTTACCGGCGTGGATTTTTCGGATTCCGGCATTGAGCAGGCGAGACGGAATTTCCCCCGGGTACAGTTTGAGCGGGCCGATGTCAGCGGAGAGATGGTGGAACTGGCCCCCGGAAGTTTTGACCTCGCGGTGAGCCTGGAGGTGGTGGAGCACCTGTACCAGCCCCGTCTTTTCGCAGCCAATTGTTTTCGGCTATTGAAGCCTGGCGGAAGGCTGGTGGTCTCTACGCCCTATCACGGTTATCTGAAAAATCTGCTGCTGGCGGCGACGGGCAAGATGGACGCGCACTTCACCGCACTGTGGGATTGCGGTCACATCAAGTTCTGGAGCCAACAGACGCTAATGGAACTGCTTCGGGAGCCCGGGTTTTCGGACTTTGAGTTTCGCGGGTGCGGGCGCGTTCCATACCTTTGGAAAAGCATGTTGCTAAGCTGCCGGAAGCCGGGTTAGGAATTTCCGCCGAAGGGGATGCAGGCAGGCCTGCGGCCTTAAGGGCGCCAATCCGGCGGACGGCATCGCGCTCCTGCTCAGTCCAGCGCCTGTTTCGAATATCCCCGGATTGCACCCTTTCAGCCGGAGGGGCCGGGATGAGGTTACCGCGGGGTTGATTTCGCGGGCCTGTTATTGCGCTGGACGAGCAAGGGCTGCACGGCAATGCGTACCTCGAAGATCCGCACGAACGCCAACTGCCCGCGAGCATTTGGGTGGGCGGTTACGATGATCGGGGAGCCACGAAAAAAGCCCGCCGGATGGTAACCGGCGGGCTTTTCTATCTGACAACTTGCTTGTTTGACAACGATTACCGGAGCTAGAAGATCAGCTTGACGCCCAGCTGGGCCTGACGGGGATCGCCGAGTCCGCTGGTCAAAGTGCCGTCGAAGTTGAACAGCAGGTTACCGTTCTGAGGCTGCTTCAGGTTCTTGCTGTTGAACAGATTGAAGGCATCGACAGCGCCTTCCACGCGGAAACGTTCGTTAATCTTGAAGCGCTTGGCAACGCGGAAGTCGAAGGAGGTGAAAGCGTTGTCCTTGCGGGCAGTATTACGCTTTACGACCGTACCGTTCGGCAGAAGCACCGAGTGGTTGGAACCGTCAATGGACGTGGGCTGCGCGGTGCGGGCGCTGAAGCGCGGTGAGAACTGAATCCCCCACGGACCAGAGATCTGGCCGAAGAGATTAAAACGGTGCCGCTGGTCACGCGCCGAGTAACTGTATTCCGGCTGGAAGTTATTGGCTACACGATAGTAGTAGTTGAAGGGATCGCGTTCCTGATCGTCATCCGAGTAATCGGTTGACAGCTGGTAGTTCGACTGGAACGTGATGCGTTTGGTGATATTGCCGGAGGAGCCGACCGTCCAGCCGCGGAAAAGCCCCTTGGCGGATGATTCCACAACGGTGAGATCGCTGACACCGTTCTTGCCGTCAGCACCGAGGCCGGTTGACCAGGGCGAGCCGAAGACGGGATCGTTGCGATTCACGAAGCGCGTTACATGAACGCTTTTGGCGTAGTTGAAGGCCGTCATGAACTTGAGTGACGAGGTGATGGCCTGTTCAAAAGTTGCCGACCATGTGTAAGTGCGCGGGTTCTTGTAGCCTTTGTCGAACACGAACACCTGAGGGTGATCCGGCGTGCCGGAACCGGCATCGGGTATGAGAGTGCCGTAGGCGGGAGGCGTCAGGCCGAAGCCGTTGAAGGTGGAATCGCGATAGAGGTTCTGACCGACGGAGCCGTTGGTGGTACGCGTGCTGGCCAGAGAGAGGCCGGGGGTGCGGGCGTTGAAAATGCCGCCGCTCAGGCGGATTACGGTCTTGCCCTTGCCGCCCGGATCCCAGGTGAGGCCGAGGCGGGGCTGCCACTGCTTGTAGTCGGAGGGAATGTGGCCGTCCGAAGGGAAGCCGGGCTTGCCGATCAACTTCGCGAAGAAGACTGTAGCGGGGTCGGTAATGGAATCGGGCTCAATCTGAGCTTCCCAGCGCAGACCATAGCTGAAGGTCAGGTTGCGGCGCAACTGCCATTTGTCCTGGAAAAAGAGTGCCGGTTCCTGTTGCGTGATGGTCTGGGTGCCGGCGTCCGTGACGGACTTGCCGCCCACGCCCGCAAACTGCAAATACAGCAGAAGCGGACCGGTGATGGAAGTGCCAGCCGGGCAAACACCATTGTTGCTGCTGGAGTTGTTGGAGCAAGTGACGTACTTCGGCCCGATGTTGACGTAGTTAATGAAACCCTGGACGCTGTTGAAAATGAAGCGGCCATTGGCGAAGCCAACGAAGGTCTGGGTGGTGGAAGTGCGGTTGAACTCGAAACCAGCCTTGACGTTGTGCGCGCCGCGGATCAGCGAAAGGTTTTCGTTGATCTGAACGCGGGTATCGTGATCGGCGACCGGGATGAAGAAGGGCTGACCGAAGCGGTAACCGGCGAAGCTGACGCCGGTATCGGGGAATGGCCGGTTCTGACCGGGAAGCGAGGGCCCGGCGTAGTCGCGCGGGCGGTCTTCCCGTGAGAACTGGGCGCGGAATTCATTCAGGACAGTGGGCGACAGGGACGAGTTGACGGCACCATTGATGGTATTGGTGAAGCCGCGTTCGATGGCGTTGGCGCTGACGGCGTACTGATCGACGTCAAAGGTACCGTTTTCCTGGCGCGAATTTGAATAGTTGTAGCGCAGCGTGACGAGGTTGCGCGCCGAGGCCTGCCAGTCGATTTTGCCGAGCGCAGCCTGGGCGTCGGCGGTACGACGGATGGGCGCATTTTCATTGGGGCTGTTGAATTTGGTGGCGAAGAAATTGACCAGAACAGGGTCGATACGATTGAGGCTGTTCTGTTTGGTCTGGCGGAAAATCTGCTGATCCCAGGCACCGAAGTAAAAGAGCTTGTCTTTGCGGACGGGTCCGCCGATGGTACCGCCGAACTGTTCCTGCGAAAACGCGCCGTAACGAGTGCCGTCGGAGAGGCGTGACGTGAGGCCCGTGAACTTCTGGTATTCATGCGCGGTGCCGTGGACTGCGTTGGTGCCGGATTTGGTGACGACGTTGATAAAGCCTGACGAACTGCGGCCGAATTCGGCAGACGCGCCATCGGCAACTACCTGAAATTCCTGCACTGCGTCGAGATTCACGGTGAAGGGCGGGCGCTGGCCGCCGCGTTGTTCGCCGAAGAAGGGATTGTTGTTATCCGCGCCGTCGATCGAAACGTTGTTGTTGATGCCCTTCTGTCCGTTGATGGAGATTTCATTGCCGTCCGGGCCCTGAACGATCGCGACTCCGGGAGTGAGGGTGACGAAATCGAGGAGGTTGCGGCCGTTGTTGGGGAGGGACGAGACAGAGCGGTTGTCGATGAGGGTGGAACGCTCGGTCTTGTCGGTTTCGACAATGGGAGCTGCTTCGTTTACGCTGATGGTCTGTTCGCGCGAGGCCACGGTCAAGGTGAGCTGCAGGTTGATGGCCTGACCGACGGCGAGGCTGACGCCGTCGCGGACCAGGGTGCCGAACGCCGGAGCCCTGGCGGTCACCTTATTAGGTACCAAGGGGAAGCTGGAGACCGCGGAACCGGCCAGCGGAATCGGTGATCACGTCGCGGGTGAAGTTTGTGCCTGTGTTGACGAGCGTCACACTGGCGGAGGGGATGGCACCTCCTTTTTCATCTGCGACGGTTCCTGCGATGGAGCCGGTGTTGGCCTGGCTTTGGGCGAAGGCGCTCGGTGCGAAGGTCGGGTTGACGACGCAGGCGGCGAGGGTCAGGGCGAAGAGTGTTTTTGTTGGGAAATATCGAACCATGGAATCCTTATCCGGTGATTCTGATTCACACCGGAACTTCCCAGTATAAACATAGTAAACATGTAACGCCATGGAATCGGGGTCGGTCGACAGGATCCTGATGCAACCTCATCAGCTCTCTACCCCACCCCCACAATCTGCGGAATCAGCTCACCCGCCACATCCGTCAACCGCATATTCCGCCCTCTGGACAAATACGTCAGCCGCTTGTGATCCAGCCCCATCAAATGCAGGAACGTCGCGTGAAAATCGTGAGCCGTCCAGATCTGCTCCGAAGCCTTCCAGCCGAATTCACCTGTCGCGCCGATCGACTGCCCGCCCCGAATGCCTGCGCCCGCCATCTACACCGGCAGGGCTGCCGGATTATGTTCGCGTCCCACACCTTTCTGCGAAAGCGGCATCCGGTCAAACCCGGAGTGCCAGGCTACAAGGGTCTCGTCCGGCAAGCCGCGTCTGTCTCAGCGCCCGAACGGTGTTTCCAGCGACGTGCAGCGCGGCGTAAACGTCGCGGCCCCGGTAGCGGTAATGTGCATACAGTCTTCCAGCCGCACGCCAAATTCACCCGCAATGTAAATCCCCGGCTCATCCGAAAACGTCATCCCCGGTTCCAGCAGTTGCTTGTTGCCCTTCACCAGATAAGGCCACTCATGGCCTTCCATTCCGATGCCATGTCCCAGCCTGTGTGTGAAGTATTTGTAGCCGGGACCGTAGCCCCCGTCTTCCACCACCTTGCGCGCCGCTGCGTCCACGGTCTCGCAGGCCGCACCCGGTTTCGCCGCCGCCAGCGCCGCGCTCTGTGCCCGCATCACAATGTCGAACACGCGTTTCACTTTGTCTGCCGGTTTTCCGAAAGCCACCGTCCGCGTCACATCCGCCACATAGCCCTCTACCGAGACGCCGTCGTCCATCATCACCACAGACCCTTCGCGAATCTGCTGCGGCTTTACCGACCCGTGCGGATTCGCCGCGAATTCGTTGGTCTGCACGCTCACGTTCCCGCTATAACCCTGCTGTTCAAAGCCTGCCACAATCAGCGCCGAGAGTTCCCGGTTCGTCATGCCATCGCGTACTGATTTCCATGCGGCCTCATAGGCATCAAGAGTAATGTTGTTTGCCAGTGTCATCAACGCCAGTTCCGCTGCTGATTTCCGCGCCCGACATCCCGCCGTCACCACCGTTGCACTGGCCGTCTCCAGCGCGGCATTGGTTTGCCGGATGTTGTCGGAAAACACAAATACGGTGCGCTCATCCACGCCCAGTCGTCCGGTAGTGAGGCCGGTATCTTTTAAACCGCGCCCCACCAGAGCGTAGGGGCTGTCGTCTTCCTGCCATGTATAAATCCGCGCATCCTTGTCGGTCATCAGTTCCCGCGCGCGGTCTTCCTCGAACGCCGGTGCCACCCAGAACATTCGTCCTTTCTGTGGCAGCACGGCCATGAACAGCCGTTCGCTATTGCCCCAGCGCACGCCAGTGAAATATTGTAAATTCGCTCCACCGGCCAAACAAATGGCATCCAGATGGTTGGCCCGCATCAGTTCCCGCGCGCGTTCCATCCGCCCTGCGCGCTCCGCGTCAGTGATTGGTTTCGCCTCGGCCCGCCGGTTTTTCAAAGCTGCAATGGCGGGGGGCAGGGCAGGCTTCTGGGCTGCAAGAGTCATACCTGCGGCTGCGGAAAGACCCGCAGCCTTAACGAAAGAACGCCTGTTCATGTGGTTAGGCTAGCGCACTCTTCGGAATGCGTCGAGGGCGAACTCCAGGTCTTCCCTGCTGTGCGCCGCCGTCACACACAGCCGCAACCTCGCCGACCCCATCGGCACCGCCGGGAACAGGATCGGTGTTACCGCAACTCCGGTCTGTCTGAGGTTTCCCGCCAGCATGGCGGCTTCGGTCTCATCCTGACAAATCACCGGAATGATGGCGGTTTCTGAAAGCCCGGTGTCGTAACCCATCTGCTGCAGACCACTGCGCAGGAATACCGCATTGGCCGCCAGTTTCTGAACCCGCTCCGGTTCTGCCCGCAACACCGCCAGCGATTCCCGCACCGCCGCCACCGCGCCGGGTGCCAGCGCCGCCGAAAAGATAAACGGCGCCGCAGTGTGTTGCAGCAGAATACTCAGATCTTCTCCCACCGCCGCGAATCCACCGTTGGAAGGAATCGCTTTCGCCAGCGACCCGGTCCAAATGTCCACCTCACGCGCGTCCACGCCGAAGTGCTCATCAGTTCCGCGCCCCGAAGCACCCAGCATCCCGGATGCGTGCGATTCATCAATCATCAGGTAACAGCCGAACTCGCGCTTCATGGCGATCAACCCGGGCAGCGGACAAATATCGCCGTCCATGGAAAACACGCCATCGGCCACAATCAGCGTCCGGTTCGCCTGCGCGCCCGAAGTCAGTTCGTGACGCAATGAATCCAGGTCGTTATGCCGGAAGCGCTGCAGCGGTACCCCGGCCAGGCGACATGCATCCACCAGGCTGCGGTGCGAGAGCGCATCCAGAATCACCCTGTCCTGCGGCGTCAGCAGACTGGAGATGACGGCTAGATTTGCCAGATAGCCGGAACTGAAAGTGACCGCCGCGGCCATGCCTTTGAAGGCGGCGATATCGCTCTCCATCTGATGGTGCAGATCGATTGTCCCGGTGAGCAGACGCACTCCGCCGGTTCCAGTTCCGTATTTGCGGATGGCCTCAATCGAGGCTTCATTTATCCGGAGATCCCCGGCCAGCCCGAGGTAATCGTACGACGACAGCATCAGCATCTGCCGACCCTCGGCCCGCACCCACGGGCCCGTATGACCCTCAAGCGGCAACTGGAACGGATACACGCCGTAGTCGCACGCACGGCCCATCAGTTCGAATACACGCCGGGCACGGCCATCCACCAGGCTACTTTTGGAGAACTTCCAGTCGCCACGACGGCCGAAGAATCCGTGAAACAGGCTGCCGGCCCCCGTAGACCATTCTTTGACGCCTCGAAGTTTGCCGGTGATGTTCATGCAGCGGTGTGCCGGAAACTTTATTCTAAAGGTCGCCAGAGTTTCCCGTGCGATCCGTTATCTTCCTCTTATTTATTGGTCAGCCGTGCTGCCTCTTCCGTGTTCCTGCAGCCCGATATCGCCGCGGCAGGCACGTGGTGCATCGGTTGCGGCCCTGCGAGAACTACCCGGTGGGGAATCGGCTCGCGCCAGCCATTGGAAGAAACGGGCTTCCTTCACAGTCGCGGCTCGTGGGAGGCGGGTGCTTTAGCGGTCTTTGCGCCGCGTACGTCCGCGAACTTTCAGCTCGATCGGCGTTCCCTTAAATCCGAAGCGCTTGCGGATCTGATTCACAATGTAGCGGTGGTCCGAAAAGTGCAGCGGACCCCGCTTGTCGGTAAATAACACGAACGACGGTGGCCGCACGCTGGCCTGGGTAATATACAGAATCTTGCGCTCGTCAAAGTGCAGCGACTCCACAAACCGGTTCAGTTCTCCGGTCGTCACCCGGTGCGTGGCCGATTCATAAACTTCTTTGATCAGCCCGAACAACTGCTGCGTTCCTGTCCCCATTTTGGCCGCTAAAAAAGCCACCGGAGCATATTCCAGGAATTTCAGGTGATCACGGACGTTCTGCTCGAACTCCTTGCGTTTGGTGTCCGTCACCAAATCCCACTTGTTCACGCAGACGATGACGGAACGCCCGCCCTCATGCGCGTACCCGGCAATGGTGGCATCCAGCGCCACCACGCCTTCGGACGCGTCCATAATCACCAGCACCACATCGGCCATGCGGATATGACGGCGCGCCATCACCACGCTCAGCTTCTCTGCCATCTCCGTGGTCTTGCCCTTGCGGCGGATACCCGCCGTATCCATGAACTGAAACAGCGTTCCGTCGTGCTCCACGGTTTCATCCACCGCATCGCGTGTAGTCCCCGCAATGGGCGACACAATGGATCGCTCGGTCCCGCTCAGGGCGTTCAGCAGCGTCGATTTGCCCACATTGGGTCGGCCAATAATCGCGATGCGTATGGTGGACGTTACCTCTGGCTTCTCGCTCTCCGGGAAACTGGCCGTAACGTGGGCCATCATTGCGTCTACGCCCAGGCTGTGTTCCGCCGAAACGGGGAATACTTCACCCAGTCCCAGTTCATGGAACCCGTGGAATGCCTGTTCCTTTGAACCCGGGTCGGCCTTGTTCACTGCAACAGTTACCGGTTTGCCCAGCTTACGCAGCATACCCGCCAGTTCACGGTCCGACGAGGTAATTTCACTGCGGCCATCGACCACGAAAATAACCTGATTCGCCTCTTCCAGCGCCACGCGCGCCTGGCGCAGAATCTGGCTGGGAATGTAGTCGTCGTCGGAGACCACAATTCCACCTGTATCAATCACCTCAAACCGTCGGCCCTCATAGCTGGCGGTAATGTAGAGGCGGTCACGCGTGATCCCGGGCTCGTCGCCCACAATAGCGCGGCGCTGCCCGGTGATGCGGTTGAAGAGCGTGGATTTACCGACGTTGGGTCTGCCCACAATTACAACTGTGGGCAGTATCTCCGTCGCTGTTTCATCGGGGTTCATCTGCGTTCATCGGGGGCCATTTGGCCCTTGTTGGGATTCTTCACTACTATCCGCGACGAAAAGGCGGACGCCCACCCTTATCGAATCCGCCTGGCCTCGGCCCGCGTGGCGGTCCGTCAAACCGGCGTGGTGGTGGTCCATCGAAACGACGCGGCGGTGGCCCGTCCCGAGGTCCGTCAAATCTACGCGGTGGCGGTCCGTCAAATCGGCGCGGTGGTCCACTCGGTGGTCCATCAAATCTGCGCGGTGGCGGCCCGTCGAACCGACGCGGTGGCGGCCCGTCACGGGGTCCATCAAATCGGCGCGGTGGCCCATCGAACCGGCGCGGCGGTGGTCCGTCAAACCGACGCGGTGGTGGCCCGTCCCGGGGTCCATCAAATCTACGTGGTGGTGGCCCGTCAAACCGACGCGGTGGCGGCCCATCCCGAGGTCCGTCAAATCTACGCGGCGGCGGTCCATCGCGGGGTCCATCAAATCTACGCGGCGGCGGTCCGTCAAACCGGCGTTGTGGCGGCCCATCGCGGGGTCCGTCAAATCTACGCGGTGGTGGCCCGTCAAAGCGACGCGGAGGTCCACTCGGTGGCCCGTCGAATCGACGCGGAGGAGGCCCATCCCTGCGTGGACGATCATCGCTGCGTCCTGGAGGTCCATCGAACCGACGATACTCGCGGCCTGGTCCGCTGGTGCCACGATCACTGCTGCCGCGATCATCGCGCCCGCGGTATCCGCCAGCAGCAAATTTCTGCGGCGGGCCATCCCGACGATCATCGCGCCGTTCTTCCCGGCGGGGCTCACGCGGCGTGGCGTCCGCTGACTGTGTCTCGACTACAGGTACATCGCCGGTGACCACGGTCTCCGGGCCTGCGGCGGTGCCTTCCGGTGCCGGAACCGGTTCCGTCACCTTAAGTACCGGCTTGACCGGCTTCGGTGCGTCCCCGGTCCACACCTGCGGTACTTTCTTCACCTTAACGGTGACTTCCTGCTCCCGGATCGCGGCATCCCGTGCCCGCACAATCTCGTCTGCCACACGTACCGCCGGGTGCATCGCTGCCACATCGTGAACCCGAACGATGTGCGCGCCACCCAGGATCGCCGCTGTGACGGCTGCGGCAGTGGCGAAAGCCGTCTCTTCTTCGGTGCCGCGTGCAATAAAGGACTTGCGCGACGGGCCCACCAGCACCGGATACTCCAGGGCGCTCAGTTCACCCAGGCGGGCGAGAATTTCCGAGTTCTGTTCCTTGCGTTTGCCGAAGCCCAGACCCGGATCCACCACAATCCGCGACCGCTCCACGCCCGCGCCCTGCGCCCGGTGAGCCGTAGCTTCCAGGTCGCGACCAATTGTGCCCATAAGGTCAGGCAGTGGGCCCAGCTTGCCCCAGGTCTCCGGAGCACCGCGCATATGGTTCAGCACAAAGCCCGCATTCGCCTGCGCCACCACTTTGGCCAGATTCGGATCGAAAGTGAGGCCGCTGGGATCGTTGATGATCTCAACGCCATATTCAAATGCACGTTCGGCGGTTTCCCCTTTGTAGGTATCGAGGGAAATCGGCACGCGAAGCTGATCTTTCAGGCGTTTCAGAATCGGCACCAGGCGGCGCCACTCTTCTTCGGCTGATATCCGCTGCGAGCCAGGTTTGGTGGATTCCGCGCCGATATCGATGATGTCGGCCCCGGCCTCCTCCAGTTCCAAAGCCCGCGCGTAAGCGAGGTCGGGGTCGCTGTAGCGGCCTCCATCAGAAAATGAATCGGGTGTTACGTTAACGACGCCCATTATGAGCGTCCTCACTCCCAGATGAAGCTCCGCCTTGCGCAGCTTCCAATAGTAAATTTTTACGGGCAAGAAATGATTATCTCACCCGCCGGAGGTTACCCGGAGCCAACGCTTTCCAACCTGCACCAGCAACTCCTCATTTGGAGAGGCTGGAATTAACAATTCCGTAACCCGGTGACCATTGATTTCGATGGCTCCAGCCTTCCTTTTCCGGCTGGCATCGACCACGGATTCCGCCAGACCGATGCGGGCAATCAACTTTTCCACGTGCAGTCCGTTGGGCCCCAGCACCCCATCCGGCATCGCCACCAGGGCGATTTCCGCAGGCGCTTCCTTTTGCCGAACCACCCGGTTAAACTCGTCCGCCGCCCGCGTCGCATCGGCCGCCGAATGGAAGTCGCGAACAATCAGGCTCCCCAGGCCCGCTTTGGCCGTCATGGGGTGCAGTTCTCCGCCGTTGATCCGCTGCCGCAGGGCCGCGATCTCCGTGACGCTCAAATCCGTCAGTAATTCGTAATAACGGAACATCAGCGTATCGCTGATCTGCATGATCTTGCGAAACATGACTTCCGGGGCTTCGGTAATGCCGATATAGTTGCCCAGCGATTTCGACATCTTCTTCTCGCCGTCCAGACCCTCCAGCAGCGGTGTGGTGGCAACAATCTGCGGCATTTGGCCGTAGTCGCGCTGTAGTTCACGCCCCACCAGCAGGTTGAATTTCTGATCTGTACCGCCCATTTCCACGTCACATTCCAGACAGACCGAGTCGTATCCCTGCGCCAGCGGATAGAGCAGTTCGTGCATGGAAATGGGAATCCCGCCCGTGTACCTTTTGGCAAAATCGTCGCGCTCCAGCAGTTGAGCCAGGGTGTACCGCGAACACAGTTTCACCAGATCCTGATAGCCCATCTTGCCCAGCCATTCGCTGTTGTAGCGGATTTCGGTTTTCGCGGGATCAAGAATCCTGAACACCTGGGCCTTGTAGGTCTCGGTGTTGGCTTCAATCTCCTCCCGGGTAAGGGGTGGCCGCGTGGCATTGCGACCCGTAGGGTCGCCGATCATTGCCGTGGAATCGCCGATCAGGAAAATCACCTGATGCCCCAGATCCTGGAAGTGCTTCATCTTGCGCAGCAGGACGGTATGCCCTACGTGCAGATCGGGAGCTGTGGGGTCGAAACCAGCCTTCACCCGCAGCGGGCGATTCTGTTTCGCGCGCAGCGTGATGCGTTCGCGCAAATCTTCCTCGCGGATGAGCTCCGAAAGGCCTTTTTTCAGGTAACTGAGTTGTTCGTCGAGTGTAGCGGCCACTGAGTTAGATTGTAGCGGTGAGCTGTGCCGAGACCGCCAGCCAGTGGCCGTCACGCCGTGCCCAGCAATCGGTGTAGCGGCGCGAACCGGGTTCACCGGAGGCCGTACGGTACTTACTGCGCGCGTGGATAATGGCGAAATCACCCAGAATGCGCACCTCCACCTCAGTTGCGTGCAGGCCACGGATGCTCACCGGAGCCGCGGTTCGCCGCAGGAATTCCGCGCGCTCCAGCCGTTCCCCATCCGCCGTGATGCAGATAAAATCGGCGGCCAGTAGTTCATCAAAACGCGCGACATCGGAATTCTGCACAGAGTCAATGTAGTCCTGGTTCAGCTGTTGCAGGATCGCAAGATCAGTCATCAATCAATATCCGTAGCGGAACAGAAAATCACGTACCCGAAGGTACCACTCCGCACCCGGAGCGGGTGCCGCCAGCGGTCGCCATCCGAAGAAGTTCAATTCCGGGAGCGAGCGGGGAAAAGAACGTGCCAGCAACATATCCTCCGCCGCATTGCGTTGCAGAATATCCCGCAAACGAAGAATGCCCCCGGGAATTACAGGTTCCAGTCCGGCCATATAACGCAGCAATTGCAGCTGCGCGGTAGCACTGGACGGAGCTTCCAGTGGCGCGATCTCTTCACCGGTCCGCAAGGGTCCATCTGGAATCGTTGCCCGCACAATCCGGACCTCCATCGGTGCCACATCCCAGATGCCGGTCTTGATCAGAGCCTCTATCCGTACCCGGCGTGGAATCGCATCCGGTGGCGCCCAGATGTCCAGCAGGTAAGACCGCGCCGTCTGACCGGGCATATCGTAGACCGATTCCGGCATCGCGCCAAATACCGGAGACTGCACTGGCGTTAGCCAGTCGGGACACAGGCTCTCTCCGCAAGGCACAAAATGTTCCCGATAGATTTGCACCCGGAGAACATTCTCCGGGTTGGCCCCGGCATACAGAAAATAGTTGGTGCCGGGCGGAGCGGTCACTACCAGGTGAACAGACAGGTGCCCGTTCCGCGGCAAGGCCGGCGAGAGAATTTCACGGGGATTCAGATCCAGGTCCTGGGGGATTACGCGGCCCCATGGATCCATCCGCTGAAATTCAGAATGAATGGCAATCTCCTGCGCGCGGGCTGGCTGAACAATCGCCAGGAAGCCGGCCGCAATGAGAAACCGGGGTATCACTGACCGATCGGAATGGTAACGCCGCCCGGCGACGAAAGACTCTGCGTGAAAACCGTGATGGCGCTGTCACCGTCGCCGAGACCCTTTGGCAAAATCACATTCAACTGGAACAATCCGGCAGCCACCACGCCCTTGAAAGTCACCTGTGCCGCCTGACCCCCAACCGTTACGGTCACATCCTTTGTGAACTCAATCGGCGCCGCGATCAGACTGGCCGACGGCGACGTTCCCAGTCCGTTGACAAACAGCAGAATCGTTTCGCCGGCCTTTGCCTTCGCAGAACCCTGAGTGACGAAAGGATCGCCGATCAATTGCCCGCTCAGATGAACAGCGGCGGGATAGGTTTTTGCCCCTGCCGGGTATACAAAAAGTGAGGGGGCATAAAGCGCCACATCCGTCTTGAAGGCCCGGCTTACCGATCCGTTGTTGGTCACCACCACATCTACCTGTGGAAATGGTCCCAAATCGGATGGTGCCTGTATTCCCATCTGTCCCGGAAGTGTGTAATAAATTGAAGCGGGCAGGCCGTTGATGGCTACACTCACTCCATCCAGACTCCGCGGCAACAAGTCTCCATTGACGAAGTCCCGGTCGCCCCAAATGCGGGTTCCCGCAGGAGCGAGGTTTGACCCGTACAGGGCAATCCATGATCCGCCCACAATCGATTTGCGCGCGCTCTGCGAATCCTGCACGCTGCTGATGACCGGCGTCGGCGGCACCACGATGAAAACGCCGGTTATCGCTGTAACGCTGGTCCCTTTTGTAATCATCAACGTCGCCAGACTGGACTTTTGCACAACGGGAAGTGTAATGTTCGCCCGGATCAGGGGCAGTCCGCCGAAATTGACCGCGCTATCCACGCGGACGCTGTTAACCTTCGCGCCCGAGGGTCCGAAGATCTGGAAAGTAGTGGTCGAATCGACCCCGCCGCTCACAAAACCCAGATCGAACGTCTGCCCCGAAACGAGAACGTTGGCACTTCTCAATTCCAGTACACTTCGAATATCGCCGTTGGCTCCCGTAACGCCCGTTCCCACTAAAGGCACTTGTAGTGAACTGGTGCCTTGCGTGACCCGAAGATCGGGCACTGTGGTGGTGGCACCCGCCGTCACGGAGACGGTCTGGGGCGAGGCGGCTGTACCAAGGAAAGTCGGCAGGTATCCGGTACTCACCTGGGTTGCATCCACAAAGTAAAAATTTGCGGCCGATACGAAGGCGTTGAACGGTTCGGCGTACATGATGTAATTTCCCGCCGGCGCAGACACGGAATAGGAACCGTCCGGGGCACCCAATGTACCAATCATGTTTCCGGTCGATTGGTCCAGGAACGTAATAATCGGGGTCTTGACCGCCGTGGCTCCGTCGCTCTGGAAAACCTTCCCCGCCAGTGTTCCCAGTGCCGTCCCTTTGGCCGGATAAACAGCCGTGGCATAGGCCACATCATCCGCGCTCAACACGCGCTGCGCCGGGCCTGCAAATGGATACATGGTGGCACCCAGAATCGCGGAGTGGTTTGAGCCCAGCAGATGGCCCAGTTCGTGCGTCATCACACTCTGGAAGTCGGTACTGTTCGCGGTGCCTTCGGTGGAAAAGAGGAAATTCGGATTGATTACGATGTCCGAATCGAAAATGGTTCCCTTGGTGAGCGCCACACCGTTCAATTCTCCGTCTTCCACCACGAAACGGTTATCAGTTACTGCCAGCGCGCCCTTACTCGTTCCGGTGGCACCCACTACGCTCAGGTCAGCCGCGCCGGCAGCGATGACGATCACGTTGAGCAGGTCGTCGCCGGTGTGTCCTTTGTCGGTCAGTTTCAGTGATTGGAAGCGAATATTTGCCGTAGGAACCGCATTCCATACTGTGAGAGCCGTCTGGATTGCGCCAAACGGATCACTTCCAGCCGAAATCACCAGGTTGTTGGCCGGCGTGGAGATGGCACTAATGGCACCCGCCTTTACGCCGCTGTTCAAATAGACCTGGAGCTTGGCGGCATCGGCGCGTTGCAGAAGAATCGGCAACCCGCCTGGGGGGGTGTAGGTATCACGGAAGTAACCGAATGCCGAGCTGGCCGCAAGTGCTGCAAGAATGAGAGACTTCTTCATTACCGGGTTCTCCTTGCGCCAGCGGTCCGAACGTATCCGCTAATCTGCGTCGCCGCATCGGCCAGCGTCAGTCCTTCCAGTGACACGCCGCGGCGGATTTCACCCTTCTCCAGAACTTCCACGCCCTTCAAGATCGCCCCGCGCAGCCGTCCCGCCGCATCCACCGTGTACTTGCCCTGCCCCAGGCCCGCCGTTCTCAGGTAGCCGTTGGGCATGCGTTGCAGAAACACCAGAACGGTCTCCCCACGCTGGAACAGGGTTCCGCCACCAATCTGCATGCCAACGTTCCCCATCACGCCGCCCGGCTCGGCAATCTCCACCTGCGACCCTTCGCCCTTCAGGGTGTTCGACACGAGGATGCGGTAGTGCGTCCAAATATATTTATGCTCGCTGTCCCACGCGGACCAGGAGTCTGCAATTTGCCCCGATACGATGGCTTCGGAACTATCGGTCATCTCGGCAAACGACAACCGTTCGGTGGTGGTGGCTCGCGCGGTCAATGCCGCGAGCAGAGCGAGTGGCAGAAATAGCCAAGCCGCAAATCGGAAACTGAGCATGTTACGAAGTATGGCACAGGAGACGTGCACACCCGTACGGCCAGTACGGCCATACAGCGACTCAACGTGGCCTGGTGGCGCGCAGAATCTCCAGCGCTGCCAAGCTCTTCGCCGCGTCCAGCCGGTCAAACGGAGCCTCAGCCACCTTGCCGGAAAGCACTGCCACCAATCTGTCCATGATCCGCGATTTCGCTTCGGCAGGCAGGGAATCAAATGCTTCGCTATAAATCATGAAGCTTAGCGGGTAGCGGAAAACCTTTTTCTCCAGATCGAAATCGCGCAATGATCTGCCCTGGCTGTCACGTGGCCCCCGGCCGGTGAATGACCGGGCAAAACCGGACGCGCCGGAAATCGGTCCATCCAGCGGCGCTTCGCCTGCAAAAGTCATGTATTTCACCAGCTCGTTCACTTCATAATCGAGTTGTTCGCTGAACTCCCTGAGCTTGCCGTCGGCGACCGCAATCCGCGTGTCCCACCCTACGCGCGTCAGCAGATTTCCCATGCGCGCCTGGTGCTCCAGAGTCAGCAGCGCCACCACATCGCTGGTGGGTACAGGGTAGGCTTCCGGGTTGAAACGGCTGGTGTCCGGCGCTATGACCACACCCAGATGCTTCTGCTTGCCCAGGGAACCGCTGATGTACCAGCCGCCCCAGCGCTGCTCCACCGGTACGCGGTCGTCGGTGACATACGACATCGCGTGCAGGCCCCGCGGATCGGTTGGCGAAGAATATACCGAACTCACCATGCGGCCCGGAATTCCCAGGGTCTGCGGCCCGCGATGGCAGCGCATGCAGTCGTCAGACCCGTCGCGCCGGGCAAAATCGGGAGTCTCTTCCTGCCGGCGATTTTTCAAAGTATAGAACTGGATGCCGAGTTTGGGGTCGAGCGATGTTATCTCCAGCACTTCGCCGTTTTCCACGTAACCTACGGAAACCGTATCGTTAAAATAAATTGCGCGCGGGGTACGGGTGGAGATGTGTTCCGCCTGAATACTGGTCTGGGAAAACACCAGCACCTGCGAATTGGTGTCGATCTTCAGCTTGTCCAGCAGTGAGAGCAGGTAACCCCAGCCACCCCGTTGCCACGTAAGCGCAGTCTTGCCGCTCTCTACATCCTGAATCAATTTCGCAGCGGGATCAGTAGGCGGCCCTTCGTTGTACTGAATGGCCTTGTGATCCAGCGGCAGTCCGAAGGTCTCTTCCATACGTTCGGTCGAGGCCCAACCCGCAACCGCCACCACAAAGCAGACGATCAGGAAACGGACAGAAGACGGCATACTCAACTTCATCGTACCGCCTCGTCGTATAGTCGAAAAGATATGGCGATCTACGCGCGCTACGAACATGACGGCAGCCGTTCCTGTGGACTGGTCGAAGGCAACACCATCCACCAGCTTCAGGGCGGCCTTTTTGACCCGCCACAACCCACCGGCAAGACCCTGCCCCTGGCGGCGGTAAAGCTTCTGGTTCCGCACGTTCCACCCAAGATATTTGCCGTAGGCCTCAACTACAAAAGCCATCTGGGAACCCGCACCGCGCCTGCCAACCCGGAGATCTTCTACAAGCCCGTGACCTGCCTGCAAGACCCGGATGGCCCGATTCGCATCCCGGAAGGTGCCGGCGCGCCACACTTTGAAGGCGAACTTGTGGTAGTGATGGGCCACGCCAATCAGGTTTTCGGTGTTACCTGCGGCAACGACGTGAGCGAACGCTCGTGGCAGGCCAATGACCGCCAGTGGTGGCGCGCCAAGGGTTGCGACACCTTTGGCCCGGTGGGCCCCTTCATCGTGACCGGGCTGAATTATGGCGATCTTCAGCTACAGACCCGCCTCAACGGAACCATGGTGCAGTCGCAGCGCACCAGCGACCTGCTTTTCGACGTCCCCACCGTCATCCGCTTCATCAGCCACCACGTCACCCTGGAACCGGGCGATATGATTTTCACCGGGACTCCGGGTAACACCTCCGGACTCAAGTCCGGAGATGTCGTCGAAGTGGAGATCGAAGGTATTGGCATACTGCGCAACACCGTAGCGTAATTAACTTCCGGCCCAAATTTTGAGGGCCACTGCGCCGGCCGTAGCTCTAAAACGTCAACTTCATGGCGAGCTGCACCTGGCGCGAAGAACCGGAGTCCCCCGGCGGGAACCGCGTGTCGCTGATGAGACCGAAGGAAGCTGTACCAGTGGTGCGTCCCGGTTGGCCGTAATTGGCTTTGTTCAACAGATCAAAGAAATCGGCGCGAATTTGCCACTTCAGGTGTTCTCTGACGGCGATGTTCTTGGCGATCGTAAGGTCGAAATTAGAGAACCCGGGTCCAATCACGACATTGCGGCCCAGATTGCCAAAGCCAGGGGCACCTACCGCGAATTGGTCGTAGATGGCCGAGGGATTCTGGATGTAGGTGACAAAGGTCGCGTTTTTATTGGTGGCCGGGCTGTAGCCAACGCTGACCGGTTCGCGCAGGCTGGGGCGTATTGTGCCAACCCCGGTGAAGCCGGTATTGGAGGTGAGAAAGGTAATGGGGTTGCCAGACTGCAGCGTGCCCACAACCGACAGTTGCCATCCGGTTTTGAGGCGATTCCCCTTGAACGGCAATTCGTAGATGCCGCTGAAAACCAGGCGGTGGCGGGCATCGTAATCGGAAAGGCCGCGGTCGCCACGAATGTTATTGCTATCCTGCACCGTCAGGCCCTGCACGTTCCGCGAATTGTAATCGATCGACTTCGACCATGTGTATGAGGTATTGAATTGCAATCCCCTTGAGGACCGCATGGTGCCGGTAACCCACAGCGCATTATAGTTGGTGTTTCCGCCACTCTCGTACACTATGATATTGCTCAATTGGCGACCAGGGAAGATGGGGCTGCTGGCCGAAAGCGCCGGATACGGTCGGGCACCGTTCACGAACTGGTTGTAGTTACGGGCGATGTTCATATTGGTGCCTTTGTTGCCGAAGTAACCCACCATCAGGCTCACATTGGCGGACAACTGCTGCTGAATATTGAAGTTATACGAATGCACGTAGGCGTTCTTGTAATTCCGTGCTATCGACGACGGAGCTACTGAGCCGCCCGCAAGGGTGAAGGCATTCGTAAAAGTCGCAAAGGGGTTGGCTGCAGTGGGCGAAAACGCCACCGGAAAGGCATTCGGCGGGTTAGACGCCAGTCCGGTCACGAGAGCGGTCTTCGGCTGGTCTGTCTGCAGAGCATAAGCGGCCCTGATCACAGTTTTCCCCTGCCCGAAGGCGTCCCAGGAAAAACCCAGCCGTGGTTCAAAATTTCTCGCGCTCTGGTCGTAGGGCTGATTCGCCTGGCGGAGCGATACAGTAGCCGGGTCGAAGGTAACAAAGCGGTTCCCTCCTTCGGTCGGCGTGCCCGCCCAGTCATAGCGCATACCGATATCCACAAGGAAATGTGGCGTAATCTTATAGTTATCGCTGATGAACAGGCCCAGTGCACTGGCGAAAATCCGGTTGGCCTGATTGGAAGGGTTGGCTGCGAACGAATTCGCCTGGTCATTGAGGAACGCGGTTACACTGGCAAAAGTAAAGCGACCCGGTGTGTAGGTGAAGTTATTGTTGCTGACCCGGCGAAACTCGCCGCCGAACTTAATGGAGTGCTTGCCATGCACCCACGACAATGTGTCTGACAGGCTGGCCGTGTAGTCACCCCGTCCGGAGGGGAATCCGTTTATGCCGCCTAGTGAGAAGGCACCCGCAACGCTGATCTGGGGCAGTGCCGGAACACCATTATTGATGCCGAAATCGGCGGATTGCAAATTGGTCAGCTGCGTAAAGGTGATGTGAATGCGGTTGTATCCAAGGCGGGCCTCGTTGACCAGAGTATTGGACAGAACCTTGGTGTCATTCAGCGTCATGATCTGGCGACGAGCTTCGCGGGAATCGCCATAGCCGTCAATGTTGTTGCCTTGCGTTGTGGGCGGCTCTTTCCGCACGTCGGCTTGCAAAGCGTAGTAGGCATTCAGGCGATGAGAATCCGACAAGCTGGTGCTGAAATTGGCCGTACCCTGATCGATATTCACGGGCGCAACGGCCGAACTCACATAGACCCCGCCCGGAGAATTGGCGAGAGGAATCAGAGGCAGCAGTTTTTTCACTACCGAGTCGCTGGACGCCAGCGCCTGTGCCCGCTGCGCATCCGTCAAAACGGTAGCGGTGAGCGGCACTCCCTGCAGGTGTCGCAAGCCTTCGTAGCTCATATAGAAGAAGGATCGATCCTTGCGGATGGGACCGCCTCCGTCCCCGCCGAACTGGTTGCGATGGAAACTGCCTTGCGTCACGCCCTTTGGATTGGCGAAGTTGCGCGCGTCCAGGGCGTTGTTGCGGAGGTACTCGTAAACCTCTCCATGCCAGGCATTGGTACCGCTGCGAGTGGCGATGTTGACCACCGCGCCCGCGTTGCGGCCAAACTCGGCGCTGAAGGTGGAGTTATCCACCTTGAACTCCTGCACAGTGGCGATGGTGGGCTGGAAGGTGATTTGATTGTTTACCGGATCGCTCAGGTTGATTCCGTTCAGCATGAAATTAACGCTGTCTTCCCGATTGCCCGCACTGTTAAAGGAAAAGAAACCCTGCCCTCGCAGTGGCGACGCCAGGTTGGCATTCTGCGGCGGCGTCACCGCGCCGGGCGTCAGAAAGCCCATGTCCAGAAAGTGGCGTCCGTTCAGGGGAATCTCCTGCACGGTTTTACGGTCAATGACGGTGCCCACGTCCACGGTTTGAGTGTTGACGATGGGCGCGGCAGCTGTCACCTCCACTACTTCGGAACTGGTAGCTACGCGCAGAGTGAAGTTCTGTTGCACAGTGCGTCCCACTTCCAGTTGAATATTGTTGGCCACGATGTTCTGCATCCCCGGCGCCGAGACGGCTACGCGATAGGTCCCAATTTGCAGTGACGGTACCAGGTAAGCGCCCTGCTGGTCCGATTCCGCATTGCGCTCTTCACCCGTCGACGAGCTGCGAATGTTGATTTTGGCGTTGGGAACAACTGCGCCTGTGGCATCCGTTATGGTGCCCTGAAGCGTGGCCGTGGATTGCGCACGGGAAATGCCGGCGCAAGTCAAAAACAGCACGACCACCCATATGGACAGTTGCTTAGTGTAGATCCATCGAAACATTGTTATACCCCTTTTCATGGTCTGATCGTGAACGTTCCGGTTTGCAGCCTTGCGCCCGGTCGATACAACAGAAAGAAAATTTGAGATGTAGAGTCAACAAGACCAACCCCGGAAACGTTACGAATATCCCCGAGTATGATCTTCGGGATCGGCAGTGTCAAGGCCGTGCGCCAACGGCTACCATAGTGAACAGATGAAACGCCGTATATTGTGCTGCCTGTTGCTGGCCGGGGCTGCAGCATCCGTGATGACTGCCCAGGACGCAAAGGCTCCGGCTTTTGATAAAGGGCGCTTTGAAACCTGGGCACGCCACCTTTATGTGTGGGGCGAGGGGATAACCGTCACGGTATCTGACCCCGAGCCGTCTCCGGTACCGGGATTTTCCAAAGTCACTGTGCACGGCAGCGTTGGCAACCAGACCCAGGAAGAAGCGTTCTACGTCTCCGCCGACGGGCAGAGTGTGATTCGCGGGTCCGCCTTCAATGTGACGCAAAATCCGTTCAAGTCTGAACTGGCAGTGCTGGATACCAAAGACCAGCCGGGCACGGGAACCGTAGGTGCCCCCGTAGTGATCTCGGTCTTTAGCGATTTCCAGTGTCCCTACTGCCGCGAAGCGGCTAAGATTCTACGGTTGAATCTGACGAAAACGTATCCGAAGGAAGTCCGCATGTACTTCCATGACTTCCCCCTGGAATCCATTCATCCCTGGGCCAAAACCGCAGCGGAATTCGGCCGCTGTATCTATAAACAGAATCCCGACGCCTTCTGGGAGTACCACGACTGGATCTTTGAACAGCAACAGAAAATCGCGCCCGACAACCTGCGAACCCAACTGCTGGAGTTCATCAAGGGCAAAGGTGTGAACGCGGACGCGATGGATAAATGTTCCACCTCCGGAATGGTCGGCCCGGACATCGAAAAGACCGTGAAACAGGGACGCGCCCTTGATGTAACCAGCACCCCGACGTTATTCATCAACGGGCGGAGAATGGTGGGTGCGATTCCGTGGGAAACCCTGAAAACGGTCATAGACTTCGAGATTCAATACCAGAAGACCGCAAAGAACGCCGGTGACGATTGTGGCTGCGCAGTAACGCTGCCCATGCCTGGCGCCGCGACTCCGAAACCCCAACTCTAAACATGCAACGTATTGTGTTCGTACTCCTGCTGACTGGCACGGCGTGGTCAGCTCCACCGGAATTTTCCGCCGACCGCTTTGTGGCGCATATCAAATTTCTGGCCGCTCCGGAAATGAAGGGACGCGCCAGTGGATCTCCCGAACTGGAGAAGGCTGCGAAGTATATCGCCAACGAGTACCGCTCGTATGGTTTGAAGCCCGTGCCGGGTTTCGATTATCTGCAGCCCTTTGAAATCACAACCAGCGCCAAACCGGGGCACGGCAACCATCTGGAAATAACCTCTGCGGGCAAGAGCCGGACGCTGGAAATGAACCGGGATTTTGTGCCCTTCAACTTCTCCTCCAGCGGGAAGATTTCCGGCGGCGTGGTCTTCGCCGGCTATGGCATCACGGCTCCGGAGTACAACTACGACGATTACGCCGGCCTCGACGTGAAAGGCAAAGTAGTGCTGGTACTGAGCCACGAGCCGCAGGAATATGATTCTGCCAGTGTGTTTGAGGGTAAAGTGTACACCGATCACGCCCAGTACTACAGCAAGGCAGCCAATGCGCGGTCCCATGGCGCCCGTGGCGTGCTTCTCGTGCATGACCGGCTGAATCACAAGTCGGATAAAGAGACCCTGGAAGTATTTGGCCGCAACGACGGGCCGGCCGACGCCGGGATCCCGTTCCTTCAGGTGAAGGAAGAATTCGTGGAACCGTGGTTCAAGGCGTCCGGCAAGGTTCTGCTGGATCTGGAAACGGCCATCGACAAAGACCTGAAACCGCGCTCCTTCCTGCTGCGGGGCGTCGAGGTAAAGGAGACGGTGGACATTGAGCGCGCAGTAAAAACGGTCCATAACGTCGCAGCATTCCTGCCGGGAGAGACCAGCGAATACGTCATTATCGGGGCACATTACGATCACCTGGGTTTGGGCGAACAGTTTTCTCTGGCACCGTCCCTGGCGGGAACCGTGCACCCGGGTGCCGACGACAATGCTTCGGGTACGGCTGGTGTGCTGGAACTGGCGCGTTATTTCGCCTCGCAACCCAAGCCGAAGCGCGGCGTTTTGTTTCTGAATTTCGCGGGCGAAGAACTGGGACTGCTGGGCTCCGGTTATTTCGCGACCCACCCCGAATTGCCCCTGGACAAAGCGGCGACGATGATTAATCTCGACATGATCGGCCGGGCTAAAAGCGGCAAGATTTTCGTAGGCGGTGCAGGGACGGGTTCTACCCTGCGGGCTGACCTCGACAAAATCATTCCGCAGACGCGCCTTAAGGTGGACTATTCCGACAACGGCGGATATGGATCGAGCGATCACACGTCCTTCACTGCCAAACAGGTTCCGGTGTTGTTCTTCTTCTCCGGCTTGCATGGGGATTATCACAAGCCTTCCGATACCTGGGACAAGATTGACGGCCCGGCTTCGGCGGATGTTCTGAGCCTGATTGCGGAAGTGGCTCACACCCTGATGACAGAGGCCGAGCGCCCCACGTTTGTACGTGTGGTGGAAAAGGTTTCCGATCACAGCGGCACTTCCAGCGCGCCGGGTTCGGGTTACGGCCCGTATTTCGGAAGCATCCCGGATTTCAACGAACCACCTTCGGGCGTCCGGTTCGCGGATGTGCGCGACGGTTCCCCCGCCGCAGTGGCAGGGCTGAAACCGGGCGACATTATGGTGAAGTTCGGCGACAAGGAAATCAAGAACCTCTACGATTTCACGTATGCGCTGCGTGCCCACAAGGTGGGCGACGAAGTGGCGGTGGATGTTTTGCGGAACGAGCAGAAGCTTTCCGTGAAAGTCAAGCTCACCGAGCGCAAATAGATCGTTTGCTCACCCGGTTTGACAACACGCGCTACCGCTCTCTATAGTTGTAAGATTCCGCGCAGTTCGCGGATTTTTACGCCGTTCGCGCGGACGGCACACGGGGAGCAATAACCATGGCCCACAATGAACCTGACGGCTTGACTGATGGACCGGAGATCGTCGATCCCGAAGAATACGAACACCTGCTGGAAGATTTCAGCCACCTTGCCCCACCCTCCCGCGACGAGGTTCTGGAAGGCCGCGTCATCAAAGTCTCGGGCCAGAACGTCTTCATTGATGTTGGCTCCAAATCGGACGGCGTAGCCCCGCTATCCCAGTTTGCCGGCCCGGACGGTACCACTACCGTCGCAGAAGGCGATATCGTCCAGGTAATGGTGGAGCAGGGCCGCACCGCAGAGGGAGGTTACGTCCTCCTTTCTCACGAGCGCGCCGCACGGCTCAAGGTGTGGGATCACCTGCAACAGGCTCTGGAACAACAGACCACCTTAAGCGGACGTGTGTCGGGCCGTGTCAAAGGCGGCCTTTCGGTGGAGATCGGGATTCGCGCCTTCATGCCGGGCTCCCAGGCTGACATTCGCCCGGTCCGCAATCTGGACCAGTACATCGGGCAAGACATCCCGGTGAGGATTGTCAAACTGAATCGGCGTCGTGGCAATGTAGTGGTCTCGCGCAAGCTGGCCGTGCAGCAGGAATCGGAGGCCAGGCGTTCCGCTACCCTTGACTCCCTGCGTGAGGGCGCCACCCTGGCTGGCGTGGTGAAGAGCCTTACCGAATATGGCGCGTTTGTGGATCTGGGCGGCATTGATGGTTTGTTGCATGTGACGGATATTTCATGGGGACGGGTGGGGCATCCTTCAGAGGCTATGAACCCAGGCGATGAAGTCACGGTGTTGGTTCTGAAGTACGACGCCGCAAAAGGAAGAGTTTCGCTGGGGCTGAAACAACTCGTTCCAGACCCGTGGGTGGGTATATCGGACCGGTTCCACGCCGGGGATCGCGCGGTGGGGCGAGTGGTCAGCGTGACCGACTACGGAGCCTTTGTCGAATTGGAGTCCGGTGTGGAAGGGCTGATTCACATTAGTGAAATGACCTGGTCGCGGCGCATGAAGCACCCGTCCAAGGTCATGAAAGTCGCCGATCAGGTGGAATCAGTAATCCTCGATATCAATCCAAAAGAGCGGCGCATCTCGCTGGGTCTCAAGCAACTGGAGGTAGACCCCTGGACCACGGTGGAACAGCGTTACAGCGTGGGTTCGGTAGTGGAAGGCCGGGTCCGCAACATGACCGACTTTGGTGTTTTTGTAGAGATTGAGGAAGGTATCGACGGGCTGGTCCATGTTTCCGATATTTCATGGACGAAGAAGATCAAGCATCCGAATGAACTGCTGCGCAAGGGAAGCGTGGTGCAGGCGGTTATCCTCGCCATCGACATCGGGGAAAAGCGACTTTCGCTGGGCATGAAGCAACTGGAACCTGACGCCTGGGAAACCTGGTTCGCAGCAAATCACGTGAATGACACGGTGCGGGGTACGGTAGAGCGACTGGTGGGCTTCGGCGGATTCGTGGAACTGGCGGAGGGCGTGGAAGGCCTTTGCCATTTTTCGGAGGTGCCGGGCTGGAGCGGCAAGAAGAGCGAGCCACCTCCCCTGAAAGTGGGTGAAGCGCGGGATTTCAAGGTCGTCCGCATCAGTGAGCCCGAGCGCAAGATTGGACTCAGTGTGAAGGCTCTGGCTGATGACGAAGAGCGAAACCGCCTTGGTGCCTACCAGCGCCAGGCCGCTGCGGCCACCTCCGGGATCGGTGGCATTCTGCCCCAATCCTGACCTGCGCAGCGTTTACAAACTCAAGACCGGGCAAGGGGCATCGCGGATGATGGACCACGCGTGCGTCCGCAGGCGCCCGGCCAACTCGTGGATCACGCCGCGCCCGATCACGATCAGATCCGCCTTGTGTTCCAGTGCGGCATCCCGGACAACTTTGGAGATGTTGCCGGCTTCCAGAACCACCGCGACGGCCGGAAAATCCGTGCCGGCTTCCATTTGCAGCTTCGCGATTTCCTTGCCGGCGTAGTCTTTGAGGAAGGTCTCGAACGGCTGGTCGAAGTATTTTCCGGGGCGGACATCATTGCCGGGAACGGCATGGACTACGGTTACTTTCGCGCCGCATTTCCTGCCCAATTGCGCGGCCGCCTGCAACAGCGGAATGCTTTCGGGCAGCAGATCAATGGAACAGAGAATACTATTCCATTCGGTATGAACGGGTACGGGTTCCTCCATGTGAGCCGCAGTCCACACGGCGGCGTGGCTGTCGTGCAGAACCTTGGAAGTGGTTGAGCCCAGCAATGCGGTGCGAAATACGCCACGCCCATGGGTGGGCATCATGATGAGGTCCGCACCCAGGGTTTTGGCCAGCTGGGCAATGCAGCCGCCGGGTTCACCCTGCTCCACTAATCGGGTGGGCGTGATCCCCGGCAAAATTGTCAGCGCGAACTGACGCAGCTGGTCTTCCGCATCCGCCTGTAATGCGGGCATATCAAAGTACGGAACAAACGCACCGTCGCCCGCACTGGCCCAGATGGGTGTGGTTTCCAGCACGTGATAGAGGGTTACGGTTGCGGAAAAGCGCTCAGCCATGGCGCGAACATGGGGGCCAACGCCGTAGCAGCGCGTAGAGAAATCGACAGGGAAAAGTATGTGACGGAATTCCATAGTACTGTTCTGCGGTGCAAGGGGATCGCCAAACGTGGATGCTCTTTTCATTGGAGTTGCAGCCACTGCACAGCGTGATTTGGCGCTACAGACTGACGGCACTGCGTCACCGCCGTCAGTGAAAATCACTCGATAGCCCCATTTTTCGGGGAAAAAGCACCTGGCTGCGTTGGCCATCCAAATGCGTTGGTAGTGGTTCGGAAGTTCAGGAACCAACGAAATATGGCGATTCAATATACGCAGCGAAAAAAACCAATACCGACGAGCATTTGGCGCGTGGCTGCACTCTTGCTCGCCGCCCTTGCGCTGGGAGGAGCAGGGAGTGTTCCTTACAACCTGCACGACCAGGCGGCATACGTTAGTCAGGCAATCATCGACTTTCTGCGGCCCGGCCTGAAGATACGCATTGAATCTGCCGCGGTTGCCAGCGACGGCACCATAAGCGTCACGTTCAACCTGACAGACCCGGCCGGGCTAGCCCTGGACGTGCCCGGCGTATTCACCCCGGGCCCGATCACTCTGGGCTATGTGGCGGCATGGCTGCCGCCCGACCAGAACCAGTACGTGGCCTATACGACGCGCCTCCAAACCGGTCTCAAAGGTTCATTCACCAATGCCGGTGCCGATACGGGCGGTGTGTTCACTACCCTCGATTCTGGACGTTACAAATACACTTTCAACACGAAGGCACCCCTGACTTTCGACCAGACTGCCACCCACACGGTGGGCATCTACGCAGCGCGCAACATGACGGAGTTCGGCATTCCCAACAACTTCGCCAGTACGACGTTCAATTTCGTACCCGCCGGAACCAATGTCACCAAAGTACGAGATGTGGTGAAGAGCACCGGTTGCAACGCCTGTCACGACCAGATTTCGGCTCACGGCGGGCGGCGCCGCGGCGTGGAGATGTGCGTGTTGTGTCATACGCCGCAGTCCACTGACCCGTCTACAGGCAATACGGTGGACTTTAATGTGATGATCCACAAACTGCACGCGGGCGGTGATCTGCCCAGCGTGCAGGCTGGCGGAACGTACATCGTCAACGGGACGGATTTCTCCACTGTCGGGTTCCCGGCGGATATCCGGCGCTGTGAAAGTTGCCACGACCTGAAATCGGGCGCGGCCCAGGCCACGTCTTATCTCACGAAGCCCACCGCCGCAACCTGTGGCTCTTGCCATGACAACGTGAATTTCGCAACTGGCGAGAATCATGCCGGCGGATTGCAACTCGACGACAAACAGTGCGCCAACTGCCACATCCCCCAGGGAGAAATCGATTTCGACGCCTCCATCCGGGGTGGCCATGTGATTCCGACCGAATCTTCTCTGCTGACCGGAATTCAGGTGGGAATCGCCACCGTGGCCAACAGTTCGGCCGGGCAAAAGCCGGTGGTCACCTTCAGCATCAAGGACACGAAAGGCAATCCGCTCACGTTGAAGCAACTTGCGGCCCTGTCCTTCACGATGGCGGGGCCCACCACGGATTACGGCTATACCGGGTTTGGCAGCGATGTCACCACGCCGGGCTACGTCACCGAGAGTGCCCTGACGGCGGGCGCTTGCGGAGCCGACGGCACCTGTACCTACTCCTTCAAACACGCGGTACCTGCGGGTGCGAAGGGAACCTATGCAATTGGTGTGGAATCCAGGCGATCAGAAACTTTGCTGCCGGGAACAACTTCCGAACAGAACGTGGCATACGGCGCGAAAAATCAGGTAACGTATTTCTCCGTGGACGGTTCTGCCGTTGCCACGCGTCGCAAAGTGGTGGATACGGCCAACTGCAACGCGTGCCATGTTGCCCTCTCCGTCCACGGCACTCTGCGCAATCAGACGGAATATTGCGTGCTTTGCCACAACCCTTCACAATCCGATTCGGCGCGGCGTCCGGCGGCAGTGGTGGCGGCCGACAAGGCAATCCCACCCCAGGGCGTAAACTTCAATCTGCTGGTACACCGGATTCACACCGGTGAGAACCTTGCCGCGTTGGGTTCCAGCTACACCGTGGTGGGCTTTGGTGGAACTCATAACGACTTCTCCGAAGTGCGCTACCCGGCCATGAGCCCTACCGGCAATGCGGGCGACACCCGTAACTGCGCCGTTTGCCACGTGGGCGGCAGCGAGCAGATATTGCCACTGGACAAGAACGCCGTGGTGGACCCGCAGGGGCCAACCAACCCCAATACCGCGATCGCGTCCTCTTGCAGTGGTTGTCATGCCAACCGCCCTTCAGCAGCTCACTTCCTCTCCAACAGCGGACCGCTGGGCGAGAGTTGCACCGTCTGCCACGCGGGCACCGCCCAGTTCAGCATTCCGAAGGTCCATGCGCAGTATTAATATGCGCGCCGCTTTTTGCCCTGCCAGTTTGCTGGCCCTGCTGCTGGCCGCAAGCGGGGCCGCTGCCGCGCCACGTACCTTCGGGCCGGAATTCGCCGGGTCGTCCGTTTGCCAGACCTGTCACGAAGACATCTCCAAAGCTCTGTTAAAGAGCCCGCACGGTGTGGTCGAAACCGGCAAGAGCAAAGACTGGAAAGAGCACTCCTGCGAATCGTGTCACGGTGGCGGCGCCAAACATGCGGAATCAGTCAGCGTTACCGATATAACGAGGCCTACCGACAAGACCTGCCTCAGTTGCCATCTCAATCAACCCACTCAGGCCGGACGCATTCAAAGTACCCACGCGAAAAATGCGGTCTCATGCTCCGGTTGTCACAAAGTTCACGAGTCTGGCGGTACCGCGCTGGTGGCACGCAAGCCTGCCGCGGTTAACGCGCAGTGCGAATCGTGCCACATTTCGGTGAAGGCCGAGTTCGCCAAACCGTTTCGCCATAAGGTGCCGGAAAACGCCATGAGCTGCGTGGATTGCCATAATCCGCACGGTTCCGCGCGCACCGCGATGAGCCAGTCTTTCGCGGCCAATGAGCCGGGCTGCGTCGGGTGCCACAGCGATAAACGCGGGCCCTTCACGTTTGAACATGGTCCGGTCCGCTTCGATGGTTGCGCCACTTGTCACGAGTCGCACGGTTCCACCAATCCTCGTATGCTGGCGCGGGCCGAAGTACGCCAGGTCTGTCTGGAGTGCCATGCCAAGCTGCCCGCGCAGAGAGCCGCCACCCCGGTACTGGGCGTGGTGCCCCCCGCTTTTCATGATTTGAGATCCGCGCGTTACCAGAACTGCACGGTGTGCCACCAGAAGGTACACGGCAGTTTCGTAGACAGGAACCTGCTGCGATGAGAACGCTTCTCTTTCTTGCCGTGGCCGTCACGCTGACAGGTCAGGAGCCAGCGGTTCCGCCTGCCTCGCCGCTCCCGGCGTCCGAACCCCTTATCAGCGGAACCATTGACGCAGGCTATCGCTGGCGGACCGATATCGGCGGCAGCTTTGAGACCTGGCGGAGCGTCGTCAATCTGGGATCAGGCCCCAAACTTTTCGGTGCGGAATTTACCATCATCAGCCCCGGCCACAAGTTGTTCGATGCCATCCACGTTCGTGGTTACGACTGGGGTGGAGATCCGTACTCCACTCTTCATCTTGACGCGGCAAAGCAGGGCGTCTACCACTTTAATGCCGACTACCACGGCTCCCGCTACTTCAACAATCTACCCTCGTTTGCCGATCCGCTGATTGCCCGCGGCATCTACCTCGATGAACAATCCCGCGATCTGCGGCGGCGAATCTCCAGTTTCAATTTAGACCTGAGGCCGGGCCACCGCGTGGCTCCGTTTTTGGGCTACGACCGCGCCGCCGATTCCGGGCACAATGTCACCGTGTTCCAGACCGATGGCAACGACTATGCCCTTCCCGGTGAACTGGCGGATTCCAGTAATCTGTTTCGCGGCGGAGTCCATGTCAACGGCGAGCGCTACCATGCCACGCTCGAACAGGGCGGCACTTCGTTCCGGAGCGACGAAAGTACTTTCTCGCGACTGCCCAATGCCGGTAACTCACAAACTCCCATTCTGGGCCAGACCCTGGGCCTGACCACTTTGCTGCGGGCCACAGGCGTGCGCGGTTCCGGCGTTTACTCCAGAGCGATCTTCATCGCAAGTCCGCTGCACTGGCTGGATTTGTCTGCCTCGTTTCTGTTTGCACAACCGAAAAACGAGGTAAATTTCTCGCAGGCCGATACCGGAAGCTTCGTTCTGCTGCGTCAGCTCTTGTTCTATTCGGGCCAGCAAAGCGTTCTGGCAGCCACTGCAAAAATGCCGCATACCGCGGCCAACCTGGCGTTTGAAGCCCGGCCCCTGTCCCGCCTTCGGCTGCTGGAATCGTGGTCCACAGACCGCCTGCACAGCGCCGGAAACGCTGCCGGGCGGGATTCGCTACTGGCACCCGGAACCGTGACTAACTTCACCAGCGCCCTCACCTCGGCCCTCGCCACCAACCGCAGCCAGGTGGAGACCAACGCCATTTTTGACCTCACGCGCTCCCTCACTGTGCGGGGTGGACATCGCTATGTGTGGGGTATGGCCTACGACGCCACCCTGCCTCCGGAAGGGTTGATTACGGTGGCACGGACGGTGCTGCACCAGCATGTAGGCCTGGGGTCTGTCACGCTGCGGCGCGGCAGCAGGCTTTGGGTGACCGGCGAAATCGAAGCTGCCTCCAGCGGCGGTGGCTATTACCGCACCAGCCTGTACGACTATCGAAGGGTGCGCCTCCAGGGACGTTACCAGTTGAGCAAGACCGTGCAGTTGCACGCCAACTATCGGTTGTTGAGCAATGAAAATCCGCTGGGCGGAACGGGCTACTATTTATTGGGTCATCAGGAATCCATGGCTCTGGCGTGGACACCTGCCGCGCGCAAGTGGAATTTTGACGGCGCGTACGAGCATTGCGGCTATCAATCGCGCATCGGCTATCGCATTCCACAGACGCTCGCCACCGAGGTATCGGTGTATCGCGAGAACTGCCACACGGTATCCGGTTTACTCCACGCAGAGTTTGCCCAGTTAAAGCTCACTGCCGGAGGGTCGCTGGTCAGAACCTCCGGCACGCGCCCCACCGAATGGTATCAGCCGGCAATCAAGATAGACGGGCCCCTGCGGAAGCGGGTCGCATGGTTCGGCGAATGGCGATACTACGGCTTCGGTGAGACGTTCTCGCGATATGAGAATTTCCGGGCGCACCTGATTACGCTGGGGTTGAGGTTTTCCATATAATGAGGGTGCCAGACGAAAAGCAGCCGGTCATCGTTGTCCTGACCAGCCATTGGGTAAGCATGCTGGGAGTGGCCCTCGCCACAACGGCGGGGTTTTCCTGGCTCTTCGTACTGCCAAGCCAGATGCGGGGTCAGGCACAAAACGCTTATCTTGGTTTGCTTACCGCGGTGGCAATACCCGCCATCCTGATTCTGGGCCTGGCCCTCATTCCGCTCGGTATCTGGCTGAGCCGCCGCCGCATCCGAGCCGGCCTCACCGCAGCCCGCGCCACCGACGGACCCGCCGCGTGGCGCAAGCTGGGCCTGTTCATGGGCCTGATGACTTTTGTAAACCTGGTGATTGGCAGCCAGGCAACCTACCGCGCTGTACAGCACATGGAGTCGCGGCAGTTTTGCGGCCAGACCTGCCATGTAATGACCCCGGAATTTACCGCCGCCCGCTCTGCCGCTCATTCGCAGGTGGATTGCGTGGAGTGTCACGTTGCACCGGGGGCCAGCGGATTTGTTAATGCAAAAATCTCCGGCACGCGCCAACTGTTGCATGTCGTGCTGCACCGGGTGGACCGCCCCATCAAGAGCGCCACTGAGGAGGACCGGCTGGTGCCGGCTGCGGAAACCTGCGAACGGTGCCATAGCCGGACGCGGGAAATTGGTCCGCGTCTGCGTATCCTGACGCATTACAAGAGCGATGAAGCCAGCACCAGGGTGCAAACCGTCCTAACCATGCGCGTAGGCGGCCCCACCAGCGGAATCCACGGAGCCCATATCGGCCAGGGAGTCTCCATCCGGTTCGCCGTCGCCGACGCGCGCCGCCAGACCATTCCCTGGGTAGAACGCAAGGGACCGGATGGCAAGGTCACTACGTTCCTGGCCACGGACATCAAACCGGAAAGCATCGGTTCCCTGCCCCGCTATGAGATGCAGTGCACGGATTGCCACAACCGGCCCGCCCACTCTCTGGAAACCGCCGAACATGCCCTGGAGCGGGCGTTCGGGAGCGGAGAAATTCCCTTGACACTACCCTTCATCCGCAAAAATTCTCTCCCTTTGCTAACCGCCGCCTACACCAGTGAGGCTGAAGCAGCCGGCAAAATTGCAGCGGGCCTGCGGCAGTTATATGGCGGAAAGGTGCCCGAGACCCTGGTCACACAGGCAACCGCGGGCCTGACCGGTGTTTTCAACCGCAACGTGTTCCCCGACCTGAAAGTCACCTGGGGCACCTATCCGAACAACCTTGGGCATGTGGATACGCCCGGCTGCTTCCGTTGTCATGACGACGGCCATGTTTCGGCAGCCAGGAAGACCATTACCAACGATTGCGCCACCTGCCACGAAGCAGTGGCCATGGAAGAGACCGCACCGGCAATTCTGAAAACCCTCGGCATCGAAAAGGAATAAAAAAATGAAAACCATCGTTATCTGCATTGTTCTATTGGGCTGCACCGCGGCCGGAATGGCCGCCGCCGACGCCAAGGCTGGCCAGGTTGCCTACGACAAGTCCTGCAAGGGCTGCCACGGCGCTGACGGCTCCGGAAACCCCGCCGTGGCGAAGATGATGAAAGTGGAACTGGACGCACTGGGCTCAAAGGAAGTGCAGGGCCGGAGTGACGCCGATCTCAAGAAGACCATCACCGACGGAAAGGGCAAGATGAAGCCTGTGGCCGCGGTTACCGGTGGCGCGGTGGATGACGTGGTTGCTTACGTGAGGACCATGAAGAAGTAGCCTGGGCCGCGCATTTCCTCGCATGTTAAACCCCGGAATGTTTACGAATTCCTTACGTTGGTAGATGGTAAAATTAGAGTCAGGTAATACAACCAACGGGGATCGCATCGAATGCCGATCCATTGACTGCTCCCCACGGGAGCCGCCAATTTGAGACTTCGAAAAAAGGGGAACGACATTTTCATCACTCGGTTTTGGCCCAAAGGCCTGGTAGTATTGGCAGGTGTTCTGGGCGCGGTTACGGCGGCTGGCGAGATTGAGCGCGATGTGGCGCGCATCCACCACCCGGATGATTCCAGGGAAGTTCTGCTGCGCCGGTTTCTGCAAGAGAGGGCCTGTCCGGTAGCGGACTCCACCAATACCTTTTTGGCGGAGGCGGATGAACATGGTCTGGACTGGCGGCTACTGCCCAGCCTGTCCTTCGTGGAATCCACCTGCGGCAAATTTGCCCGCAACAACAACCTGTTCGGCTGGGCCAACGGAAATGGCCGGTTCGCCACCCGGCGTGACGCAATTCATGAAGTGGCCCGGTCGATGGCAGAAGACCCCGCATATTTCGGCAAATCCCTGAAGGGGAAATTGTGGTCCTTCAACCAGGGCGTGGAGTACCGCCGCATCGTGATGTACGTGATGGAACAGATTTCTCCGTCGCGAAATGAACTGGTGGCGGCGGAATAAGATTCGCCCAAACTCTTGACCTGGAGGCCCCGCGCTTGGTATAAATATTCATTCGGTTGAATAAAAATACAATGGCGATGGCTTCTATCTCCCTTCCACGCATTCAAAGCCGCAACCTGAAGTCTGATCTGGATCTGGATGCCAGCGAACTTCCCGCCCTGCTTGACCTCGCTCGCGAGGTCAAGCGCGCCCCCGCGGCGTTTCGTCACGCCCTGGCCGGAAAATCTCTGGCCCTTTTGTTCGAAATGCCCTCCCTCCGCACGCGGCTGACGTTTGAACTGGGAATGCAGCAACTGGGCGGTTTCACGGTTCTCAGTGAAGGTGCTCTGGGAATCCGGGAGCCCATCCGCGATGTTGCCCGCAACCTCAGCCGCTGGGTAACCGGGATCGTCGCCCGCACCTTCCAGCAGGAAACCATCGAAGAACTGGCGCTCTGGGCTACCGTGCCCGTAATCAATGCGCTGAGCAGTGACTGGCATCCCTGCCAGGCACTGGCTGACATGCAAACCATCAATGAGCGGTTTGGCAGCCCGCGAGGCCTGAAACTGGCTTTCATCGGGGACGGCAATAATGTATCGAATTCTCTGATGATCTGCGCCGCCCGCCTCGGTATGGAGTTCGCTATCGGAGTGCCGGAACGCTACAGTCCGAATGCAAAAATCGTCGCCGAAGCCCGGGCAATGGGTGGAAAGGTCACGGTCACCAGTGACCCTTTCGCGGCCGCCAGCGGAGCGCACGCGGTGTATACCGACGTCTGGGCCAGCATGGGAGCGGAGCAGGAAACTGCCGAACGCGCCGCCGCCTTTGAGGCTTATCGTGTGGACGACAGATTATTCGCGGCCGCGCGCCCGGATGCTATTTTTATGCACTGCCTGCCCGCACATCGCGGAGAAGAGGTAACCGATAGCGTGATGGAATCGCCCCGGTCAGCAGTGCTGGACCAGGCCGAAAATCGACTCCACGCGCAAAAAGCGCTGCTGCTGATGTTGCTTGCCGATGAACAACTATGAGTGATGACAGCGCAAAGATGAAACTATGGGGCGGACGCTTCGAAACCGGCCCTTCCGAGGTCTTCGAGCGTTTCTCCGGCTCCCTGCATTTCGACCGTCGGCTTTTGCAGGCAGACGTGCGCGGCTCGCAGGCTTTTGCGCGCTCGCTCAGCCGCGCCGGCATTTTGACTGCCAGTGAATGCACAACAATCTGCGATACCTTCGAGACGATTCGTGAGGAATCTGCCCAACCCGGTTTCTACCAGGGAGCGGATGACGAGGACATCCATACCCTTGTCATCCGTAAATTGAAAGAGAAGACCGGCGCGCTGGCGGGCAAGATCCACACCGGGCGCAGCCGCAACGAGCAGGTATCACTGGATACGCGACTGTGGTTGCGCGACGAATGCGACCGGACACGCGCCCTGCTGCGCAACCTGTTGGGTGCCCTGCTCGACCTGGCCGCGCGCTATCCGGACGCCGTCATTCCCGGTTACACACACTTGCGCCGCGCCCAGCCGGTGCTCTGGGCACACTACCTGCTGGCGTATTTCGAGATGTTCGCGCGCGACCATGAGCGGGTTTTGCAGACCCGTCGCCGCACCAACGTGATGCCACTCGGCTCTGGTGCCATCGCCGGCAGCGGTTTTCCCCACGACCGGGACGCCATCGCCCGCGATCTGGATTTTGACTCGATAACGGCCAACAGTATGGATGTATCCGGCGACCGCGATTTTGCCCTCGATTATCTGTACGCGGCCTCGGTGACGATGATCCACCTGAGCCGACTGGCGGAAGACTGGATCCTCTACTCCTCGGAAGAGTTCGGCTGGCTGGAACTGGGCGACGGCGTCACTTCCGGCTCCAGCCTGATGCCGCAGAAAAAGAATCCGGATTCTCTGGAATTGATCCGCGGCAAGTCCGGGCGGGTGCTGGGCGCGCTCAATTCCCTGCTCTACACCATGAAGGGTCTGCCCATGACGTACAACCGCGACATGCAGGAGGATAAGGAACCGCTGTTCGAAGCCGCTGACCAGGTGAATGCCTGCCTGGAGATGGCCGCCCAGGTGGCGGAAACCGTCATACTGCGGGAAGGGGTGCCGTTGGCCGCCGCCGAGCAAAGCTGGACCGTGGCCACTGACCTTGCCGAAGCTCTGGCGCGCAAGGGTACTGCGTTCCACGATGCCCACCAGATCGTCGGACGTCTGGTGCTGGAATCGGTGCGCGCCGGCCAGAAGCCTGCCGACTGGTCGGCCGAATCCCTGGCCGTCTTCCACCCCGCATTTACCCCCGACATCGCCCGCCTGCTGGACCCGCGCGAGGGCATGAAGACACGCGAAATAAAAGGTGGCACCGGACCTGCCGCGGTCTGCGCCGCGCTTGCCGAAGCCCGCCTGCGCCTTGCCCAACTGGTATGACCAAGACCTTCCGCCAGGGCCAGATTCTGAAGCTGATAAGGGGCCAGAACCTGCATACCCAGGAAGAACTTGCACGGGTTCTAAGAGAACTGGGCGTAGAGGCGACCCAGGTTACGCTCTCGCGCGACATCCGCGAACTCGGCCTGATCAAAACGCAGGACGGCTACCGTGATCTGAAAGACTCCGCCCTGGCCGCGCCCTCCCATTTTGCGGCTCTGGGCAGTGAGTTCCTGCGCGACGTCCGCCAGGCGCAGAACCAGGTGGTGCTGCGTACCGCGCCCGGCCACGCCAGCTCCATCGCCGTGGCGCTCGATCAGGAACAATGGCCGGAAATTGTGGGTACTATCGCCGGTGACGACACAATATTGGTGATTTGCCCGGATGGCAGCGCCGCCGAAGCGATCAGTCAGCGGTTGCTGGAACTGGTTGGCCAGGGGCGCCGTCTGCTATCAATGAACTAGTGCTACCCGGAAAATCCACGCTTCGCGCTCTTGTGCTGACCCTGGTCGCGACGTCGCTGTTGCCCGCCCAGCCTGCCCGCTACGTGGTGTATTTGGAAGATCCGCCAACCGCCACTGCAATCGAATCCCGTCAGCAAGCTTTGGCCCGCGATCTGGTCGCCCGTAACTTTCATGTCACCGGTGCCTCCAGTCTTTTGCTGAATGCGATTTTCGTATCAGCCAACGGGGCGCGAATCGACGAACTCCGAGCACTGCCCGGCGTGGCGGGCGTGGTTCGCCTGCTGCCCCATCACCGGGCGTTGAGCAAGGCCGTACAGCTGGTGAACGGACCCGGCACGGCAGCTTTTAACGCCGCCGGCGCTTTACCCAATGGCGGACAGGGCGTGAAAATCGCCATCTTAGACACCGGCATAGACCAGAATCATCCGTCGCTGCGCGATAGTGGCGTGGACGCACCAGGAGGCTTCGTGCCTGTGTGCGACCCGAAAAAGCCCTACGCCTGCAGCAATCCCGATTTCACCAATGGCAAAGTGATTGTGGCCCGCAGTTATGTTGTACCGCTCGCCGCCGGAACCAACCCCGCCAACCCCGCCATTGATTCTCGTCCCGATGACTACACCCCGCGCGACCGCGAAGGGCACGGCACGGCGGTGGCAACTGTGGCGGCGGGCGGGCCTTCCACCGGCGCCATCACCATCAGCGGCATGGCGCCCAAAGCGTGGCTGGGCAATTACAAGATCTTCGGCTCACCTCAGGTGAACGACGTGACCTACGCCGATATCGAGATTTCCGCGCTGGAAGACGCCATCCGCGATGGCATGGACGTCATCTCTCTCTCCTCCGGAGGCTTCCCGCTGACTGGCCCGCTGGATACCGGAGCCGCCTGCGGGCTGGCCGCCGGGCTGCCCTGCGATCCGGCCGCCGCCGCCTTCGAAGCAGCGGCACGGCAGGGCGTGGTGATCGTCGCCGCCGCGGGCAATGAAGGCTACAGCGGCTACCTCTCCAGCGGAAACACACCCACCTGGAATTCCATCACTTCTCCCGGGGATGGCCCCTCGCTCATCACGGTGGGCGGCATTACCAATTCTCATGCCATGGGTACGGCCGTACGCGTCACGGGAGCAGGAGTGCCGGCTTCGCTGAATGCCATTTTCGCCGTAGCCAGCGACTCGCAGGGAAATCGCATTGCCACCACAGCGCCACTGCTGGACGCGGCGCAACTCGGCAACGATGGCTATGCCTGCCAGCCTCTGCGCGGTGGTTCCCTTGTGGGCAAGTTCGCCTTGATTCAGTACAGCCCGCCGCCGCAGGGGACCTGTAACTTCCAGGCCAAGTTCAACAACGCCGTGAACGCGGGCGCAATCGGGATGGTGTTTTATGACTACCCCGATGATTCGGCATGGCCCTACACCCCGGACGGGCTCTCTGCCTTTGCCCTGCCGGCCATCATGATTGGCAACGCGGATGGCGTGTCGCTGAAGAGCTTTCTGGCCACGCGGCCCGGCACTACCGTCACGCTGGATCCGTTTGGCATTGAACTCGATGTCTCCAACAGCGGCAAGCCGTGGAACCAGCTGGTGGGTTATTCCTCGGCTGGTCCCGCCACCGGGACCAACGGGCTGAAGCCGGAGGTGTTGGCGGTGGCGGCAGGCTCCGGCCGCAACGATTCCACCTACGGATTTTATGGCGATGTAATCTACATGGGTGCGCAGGCTTATGACCCGCTGGGTGGGCAGTACAGCCCCACCGGTTACGCGGCGGCCGCGGGCACCAGCTTTGCCGCACCCCTGGTATCGGGCGCAGCCGCGATCATCAAACAGAATCGCGCGCGGTATTCGGCACAGCAGATCAAATCGGCCATCGTGAACACTGCCGCACAGGACGTGACTTCCGATGACTTCGGCGCGGCCACAAATATTCTGCAAACCGGCGGCGGGAAGCTGGCCGTTGATCTGGCGCTAAAGACTACCGTCACAGTGGAACCGGCCACCATTTCCTGGGGTGCGGTGAAAACCGGTTCCCTGCCCCTGCGGCAGCAACTGAAGATCACCAATACCGGTGTTGCGGCTGTTACCCTTTCGTTCGCCGTAGTGACCGGAAGCAGCGGAACCGGCAGCACCGTTTCGCTCGACAATAACCTTTTGACACTGCAACCGGCCGGATCGGGCAACGTCACGGTAAGCCTCACCGGCAGTGTGCCGGCTTCTGGTCTCTACCAGGGTGCCATTTCCATCACCGGGGGAGCGGTGCCTCTGCGGGTGCCGTGGATGTATCTGGTGGGGAGCGGTAAAGCGGCAGACATGCTGTTACTGGGCGACGCCGACGCCACCGTGAACCAGGCCACCGACATCTACTTCCGCATCACCGATGCCTTCGGCGTGGCGATAGCGGGCTCGCCCGTGACGTTCCAGATTGCCCCCACCGTACAGGTGAACAACGCCACGGTGAATACGGTCCCGGCGACGCTTTCCGCCGTGTCGCAAACCACCGATACCTGGGGCTGGGCACACACCCTGGTGACGATGGGAAGCCAGGCGGGCAACTGGGGCGTTCAGGCTTGCTTTGGAACCTGCGGGGGCAGCAACACATTCCAATACCGGTTTAGCGGCGCGGTGGTTCCGGTGCCTTCCATCAGCGCGGCAGGCATCGTGAACGCCGCTTCCGCGGCTGCCGGCACCGCGATTGCACCAGGCTCCTACATTGCCATTTATGGTGCCGACCTTACGAGTTCCACCGCGGTGGCAACCACGGCGCGGTTGCCCCTCACACTTGCCAACACAATTGTGAGCTTCGACGTACCAGCGGCGGGCATCAGCATACCTGGCAGGCTCACCTTTGCGGGTTCCGGCCAGGTCAATGTGCAGGTGCCGTGGGAACTGCGCGGACAGACGCAAGTACAAATCAAAACGGCTTTCGACGTGTACGCCTATAGCAACGTGGTTACGGTCCTGGTGGCAGACTACGCACCGGCATTCTTCGAAATCGCCGCAGGTGTGGTGGCTGCGATTGATCCGGGGAACACGGCCAACCCCATCATCACGGGAGCCAATCCGGCACGCCGGGGTACCGTGATTTCGCTGTACGCAAATGCCCTTGGACCCCTGGATAACACTCCGGCCTCAGGAGAACCAGCCGGGTCAGCACCCCTATCGAGAACCACGACGACGCCTGTGGTGACGATTGGCGGACAACTCGCCGCGGTGCAATTCAGTGGTCTTACGCCGGGCTTGCCGGGGCTGTATCAGATCAACGTCACGGTACCCGCGGGTACCCCAACCGGCAGCCAGCCGGTAACGCTGAGCATTGGTGGCCGCGCCGCTAAAGTATCCGGAATTACGGTGCAGTGAGGCGGCGTTATCGAGGATATTTTCTTACCCGATCATCACCTTGCGCGGGAACTGGCCGTTGTCTTCGAGGAAAGTCTTCTTGCGGCTTAGTTCAGCCGCGGTCGGCTGTACCAGTCCGTTGATGTCGGTGGCGCGAGAGACGATGGTGTGCTCGCCCGCCGTGGCACCCTTCCAGTCAAACGTGAAGATCTTCCAAGAGTATTTGGAATTGCCCTTGTCCAGTGCCGCAGTCTGCCACGCGCCGCCATCGATCTGAACTTCCACAGACTTCAGCGGTGTCCCGTCGTTGAGCACGAAGCCGACAATCTGATGGGCACCCGCCTTCTTCTTCACCCGTCCGATAACCGACTTGATGCGCAGGTGGCTGACTTCGCTCTCCACGAACTGCGTATTGGGATCGCCCTCTTCGCCCGTCCCGCCAACCGCCCAGACCGTTCGATACCAGCGAGCCTGGTAGTTACCCAGGTAACGCTCTTCCTGCAGGTGGATTTCAGAGAGCCACTTCACGTTGGCCACGCCATACCAACCCGGCATCAGCAGCCGCGCCGGGAAGCCCTGTTCCTTTGTAAGGGGTTCGCCATTGAGCGCGTACACAATCATGGGCTCCGGCTTCATGGCGTTTTCCAGCGTGATGCTGCGGCCAAATTGCTGTTCCAGCTTAAAGGTCTGCGCCCGGAAGACCACTTCCTGCGCACCTTTATCGGTGCCAAAGAAAACCACCTCGCGAGCCTTCGCGCCCACTCCAACCTGCTTCAGAATCTGGCTCAAGGGTACGCCGGTAAAACGTCCGCTGGAGGTGAGTCCCTCTACCGAGCGGGGGCTGTTGCCTGAACACTCGTAGCCGTTCACCAGATCAACCGACTTCATGGCTTTCAGATCGGCGAGGGTAAACTGCACTTCCTTACCCACCATACCGGTGAACTTGAGCTTCCAGTTGGCCGCGTCAACCACGGGCTGGTTGAAGTGCTGGATGGCGAAAAACTGATCCTTCGGCACGATATTGCCTTCCATCCTGCGAAGGTCAAACATCCGCGTGGTGGAGTTCGGATTATTCGGATTGAACGTTTTCGGAATGTCCGTAAAGGGAACATCGGAGTCATCCTGCGCCAGTAAAGGCGACCAGCTGGACGACATGGCCAAAAGCCCCGCAGTCGCCAAACCCATCTGCAGAGTCTCTCTGCGGCTGATCTTTTCCGTCATGGTCAATCTCCCTTTACGCCAACCTGGGCGCATTGATGTTGAAACGAGTCGATGATAACACCAAAGTGGCTCCCGTGCCAGGCCGCCACGGTCTATACTCAGTGCAGTCGTCTAACATGTTGATTAGAAAAGCTTCCGACCTGCGCTACTCTGATATCACTCCGAAGTCCGTTTTTCTTGACCGCAGGAGTTTCCTTTCGGGCTTGCCCCTCGCCTTCGCCGCAGGGCGCGAATTGATGGCCGCTCCGAAACTGGCTGCGCTAAAGAGCCCTTTGAGCACTTCCGAAAAACGGAACACGTTCGAGGAAGTGAGCCGCTACAACAACTATTACGAATTCGGTACGCGCAAAGACCAGCCCGTGGAACTGGCGAAGAACTTCAAGACCACGCCGTGGTCGGTCGCGGTGGATGGTGCCTGCGACAAGCCGCGCAAATTCACTATGGATGAGCTGATGAAGCTCGCCCCCATTGAAGAGCGCATCTACCGCCATCGCTGCGTGGAAGGCTGGTCGATTGTTGTGCCGTGGGCCGGCTACTCTCTCAAAGAACTTCTGAACGCCGTGAAACCCAATGCCAAAGCGAAGTACGTAGCGTTTGAGACCTACTACGATACAGCGCAAATGCCCGAATCGAAGTACGCCGGTCTGCAACTCCCCTACGTGGAGGGCCTGCGTCTGGATGAAGCCATGCACCCGCTTGCCATGCTCACTGTCGGGATGTACGACGAACTGTTGCCGCCGCAGGATGGCGCGCCCATCCGCCTCACCGTGCCCTGGAAGTACGGCTTCAAGAGCATCAAGTCGCTGGTAAAGATTCGCCTGGTGGAACAAGTGCCGCCCACATCGTGGAACATCAAGCGGTCAGTGGAGTACGGGTTTTTCTCGAACGTAAATCCAAAGATCGATCACCCGCGCTGGAGTCAGGCGACGGAACGCCGGCTGGGCGAAATCGCGCGTCGGCCCACCCTGATGTTCAATGGATACGCAGATCAGGTGGCCAGCCTATATGCCGGAATGGATCTGAAGACCAACTTCTAATGGTGGATTCTGCAACAGAATCGCCGGAAATGGTTCGCCTGCGGGATACCGTGGAAATGCTGGAACTGGAACTGGGAGAACTAAAGATCCAGAAACAGCAGGCGGTGCAGAATGCACTGGCAACCAGCGAAGGGGAATTGAGACAGCTGCGGGAAACCATTGTCGCCATGCGCACGCAAATGGAAGATCTGCGTGCGGCCCGTGATACCGCGGCGCGGGAAGCCATCATCGGAGCCACCGATGAGATCAGGGAATTGAAGGCCACCGTGCAGGCCTTACGCGACGAAATGGAGAAACACCGCATTCGCCATTCCGAAGAAATACAAACGGCGCGCGTACATTCGCGTGACGATGTAACACAGATGCAATCGACTATCAGTGCCATGCGGGCGGAGCTGGAGAAACTACATGGCCGTTAAGCGCGGTGCCGCGCGCGAAGAAGAGCGCCAGCAACTGGAGCACATGAACCTTCTGATGCGCGTGGCGCGTCAGGTAGCGGCGCATGACACGCTCGACCAGATGCTGAACGCCGTAGTGACTGCGAGCGCGGAACAGACGAAAGCGGAACGCGGCACCTTGTTCCTCAACGACGACCAAACCGGCGAGCTTTACTCGCGGGTTGCCCAGGGGACGGGCTTTCGCGAAATCCGTATTCTGAACAACACAGGCATCGCCGGTTATGTTTTCCAGAACGGCCAGGGCGCTGTGGTGCTTGACCCTTACAGCGACCCGCGCTTCAACCGGGCGGTTGATCAGGAAACCGGCTTCCACACCAGGAGCATTCTCTGCGCGCCCATCAGAAGTGTGAAGGGCGAAATGCTGGGCGTGCTGCAGATGCTCAACAAGACCGAAGGCGAGTTCCATGAAGCGGACCTGCATCTGCTGGAAGCCATGACCACGCACGTGGCCATGACGCTGCGCAGCGCTCAGCAACTGGAACGCATGGCAGCGGTTCGGCAGAAGGAAATGAAATTCCTGGATCTGGTTTCCGACGTAACCCAGGATATCGACCTCAACACCATGCTGGCGCGCGTGGTGAGCGAGGCGGCGCGTATGTTGCAGGCCGACCGCGCCTCACTGTTCCTGAACGACGAAAAGAAGAATGAGCTGTTCTCCCGTGTGGCCATGGGCAACAACGTCGGCGAAATCCGCCTGCCCAATCATGCCGGTATCGCCGGTGCGGTTTTCACCAGCGGACAGCCCATCAACATCCCTTACGCCTACGCTGATCTGCGCTTCAATCCGGCATTCGACAAGCGCACCGGGTATTTTACGCGCTCCATTCTCTGCGTCCCGATTATCAACAAAGCGGGCAAGACCATCGGCGTCACCCAGGTTCTGAATAAACGCGGTGGCCCGTTCAACGAGGAAGATCTGTCGCGCCTGAAGGCGTTCACCGCGCAGCTTGCCATTTCCCTCGAAAACGCCAAGCTGTTCGACGATGTGCAGAACATGAAGAACTACAACGAGAGCGTGCTGCAAAGTATGTCGAGCGGCGTGCTCACGTTGAATGAGGAAGGCAAGATCGTCACCTGTAATTCTTCCGGCCTGCGGATATTCAAAGTCGGTATGCCGGTATTGCTCAACAAACTTGCTTCCGAGTTCTTTGTGGATGGCAACGCGTGGGTGATGGACCGCATCAAGTACGTGGATACCACGCAGGCCCAGGACGTGCTGATGGATGCCGAACTGATGGTGGAAGGTGTCAAAGTTTCTGCCAACGTGACGTTTACGCCGCTGGTGAGTTCCTCCGTTGATAAGCCGGGCAAGCTGGGCACCATGATCATGGTGGAAGATATCTCGTCGGAAAAACGCATGAAATCGACCATGTCGCGCTACATGGATCCGGGTATCGCCGATCAGTTGCTGGCGGGCGGCGAAGACGTCCTGGGCGGCAAGAGCGTGATGGCCACCGTGCTCTTCTCCGATGTCCGCGGTTTCACCACCATCACTGAAGAGCTGGGTGCGCACGGCACCGTCACGCTGCTGAACGAGTACTTCACCATCATGGTGGATTGCATTCAGAAGCAGGGCGGCATGCTGGACAAGTTCATCGGCGACGCCATTATGGCGGTCTTCGGACTTCCGGTTGGTCATGATGACGATGCGGACCGTGCGGTGCGCGCCACCATCGCCATGATCACCGATCTGCGCGCGTGGAATGTGGGTCGCCTCGCGCAGGGCAAAAAGCCCATCGATATGGGCATCGGTCTCAATACGGATACGGTGGTCTCGGGCAATATCGGATCACCCAAGCGCATGGATTACACCATCATCGGCGATGGCGTGAATCTGGCGGCACGGCTGGAGAGCGCGTGCAAGCAATACGGCGCACGAATTTTGATTAGTGCGAATACGTTCGCGGCGCTGCGGGGAACTTACCGCGCGCGGGAAGCGGACCAGGTCGTGGTGAAAGGCAAGACGGAACCGGTAGGCGTGTTCGAATTGCTGGATTACCATACGCCGGAGACTTTCCCCAACATGATCGACGCTCTGGATATTTACCGGTCTGGCCTCGAAGCCTATAAGCGCGCCGACTGGGACCGCGCCATGGGTATGTTTGACCGGGCTCTGGCGTTGAATCCGAAGGATGCACTGCCGGCGATGTACAACAAGCGGTGCGTGTACATGAAGGAACATCCGCCGGAGAAAGAGTGGGACGGGGTTTGGGTGTTGAAAGATAAGTAGGGGCGGCACCACCAAATTTTGTGTCGTCAAAGCGATGATCCGGAAGAGACGTTGCATTGATTTCACTTTCCCCGGCCCGCAGAATATTTCTTAGTATGTTCATGGCTTACCCGGATGCCGGCACGTGCTGGAGCCTGGCGATGGCGGTGGGCTTCATGACCTGGTTGTCGCGCAAGAATTTGCGAAGGGTTACAATTCGAGGCTTTATGCAGCCTTTGCCGCCGGCTTTTCGACGTTGCGAATGGCCGGCGAGGGGAGTTTTGAAAGATCGAGGGTGGCGCGAGCCATTTTCAGGCGGTAAGCGCGGAGGATGGCGGCGTCGAGAACTTCAATTGGGAAAAGAAACCCACCGTTCGCCCTGGCTTCGCCTTCGGGGTCGTACTCTTCGTTATTTTCCTGGGCGTAGCGGCGGAGGAGCATGGCCTCTTCGAGAGCTGTGGCCTCGGCGGTCTTGCGAACGGTCTGCAAATGCTGGAGCTGCTTGCGGTTGCTTTCGAGCGAACGCTGGATGCGACGCTCATAGCCGGACAGGCGATCAAAAGTTTTGGACTGCTCGGCGAAGGCGGAGGCAACATGGAGGGCGTCAGCGATTTGCACGTTGTCTCCGGCGATGCCGGAGTCGGCCGTCGTACCAGTGCGGAGGGCAAACAGGTTGTCTTCCGCGGCACGGACGCGATTGAGACGCCAGTGGGAGGTGGCGATGTCGCGGGCGATGGCGGCTTCTTCGGCGGCGACGGGCGCGAGTTGGGCGATGATGGGGTCGATGTAGCCGCGGGCGGCGAAGCGCTCGGCGTCGGGCAGGATGTGGACCTGGCCGGTGATGTGGTGACGGCTGGCATTGAGGCGAGAAGATTTCTTACCTTCTTCGGTCTTGGGGCCAGTGGATTTCTTTGCGTTGGCGCGGTTGGCTGCGAGACGCTTGGGGGAGACGAGGGCCTTGCGAAGGGCTTCGGCAAGGGCGGGTGGGAACTCCGCCGGGTTCAGGGGGAGGCTGGTGGAAGGCATCACGTGACAAACTCCTTTTCTTGATTGAAGAAGTAGCACGAGAGGGCGGGAAATGGAGGTAGCGGGGTGGATGGAAGGGCGAGGTAATGTCGGCAAACTATTGGAATGGCAGGGGGTTGGGAGAACTGTGGAATTATTTTCGAAGTTGGTGATCGCGAGGCGCGAGGTCCGTGAGGGTGTCTGTTCTGTCGGTACGCTCGTTGTCAGTGCGAGTCCGCTACCTACTTCTGTTGAGCTTCTAATCGTAGTCTGAGGTTCTCCACAGTTCTAAGGGCGGCAACCCGAATTGGGTAGTATAACTCGTCACCCTTTGGCCCGGCTCCCGACGAGAAAACCGGATCGCTCGTGGCGATGCGGGCCAATATTTCCAAGTCGTCGCGGTTTCCCATGATGCCCAGGGCCTTGACGGCCTGCAACCTGACAATGTTCTCGAGAGAGTTCAATCCCGCTCTGATGAGCCTATCGCATACCTGAACGGTGTCGGCATTGAGATGCCGGGCCTGCTTCTCAGATGTCTGTTCGTACGCCACGATCTGAGCAAGGACAAGGAGCGCGTCAGTGCGAGAAATGAGATCTCCCCTTGTTGCCTGGGCAATCAGGAAAGGGGCTGACTTATCTCCGTGACTCCCGAGCCAAACGGCGAATCGGGATTCCGGATCGTAAGGGGAATTAAGCAGAGCCGGCCAAACGTCTGTTCTTTGCGGGTTTTTGTCGGCGATGCGCATCACTGCGTCTCCGAGAAATGCAACATAATTGGAGTAGTCTTCCCCATATTTCGCAGATGATCCAACGCCTTCAAGGTAGGCGTTACGCACGAGGATATTCTCTCTCAGGAGTAACGAGACAAGAGCCGTGTCGGCTTCCGGTGAACGAGCTTCGTCCGCCATAAGCGCCTCGGCGTCAGCTATTCTTTCCTCGATATTCGGGTTTTGGAGTCCCGCGATGAGGCTGCGGCTGGTCTGGCCCTCCGCGCTCATGAAGGCTAACATTTGGCCCAGTATTAACGTCTGGAAGAGTTTCATCGCGACCCTGTATTTGATAAACCGGAAAGCCACAGATTGTTGACTATCGGCAAGCGTTTGCGGGAGCGGTCCGCCAACAAAGCATGCCGTCAGTCGCACTCTCGTCGAGGTGAGTGCACATCTGGTGCTGAGCGTTCCCGCTGGCCTCAAAGGGGCCGATCAGGCGCTCTCCAATTGGCAGTGCATCCCCGCGCTGTACCCGGCATTCGCCAGCACTACTGGTCCGGATTACGTAGAAACCAGTCGCCGCGCTGGTCTCAAGTACTGTGGCCGCCGCGTTGCGAACAACAAATGGTGACACACCGCTTCGTGCAATCGGGGAAATCCCCGGGTCGCTGAGCGCGAGGGTTTCAAGTTTTTCTTTCACGATGGGGTCAGCACGAAACGGCGCGAGCCCGCTGGCAGCCCAGGACCGGACTGAAGGATCCGGACTCGCAAGCTGATGTAGAAGAGCTTCCCGTATTTTCGCAACAGCGTCCGGGTGGGAGTCGGCAACTTGTACCCTTGTCATGCAAAGACCGAGGACACTGAGAGCCGCCGACCGGTAATTGAACGCCAGTCCGCGGAACTGGTGATCGGGCTCCTCCAGTTTTTGGATCAACGCATCAACTGCGTAGGGGAAAATGTCGGCGATGTAGTTTGCGGCCATGCCCCCCGTCCCCAATCCGCCGATGAGCCCTTTTGCGGCACCTGGGTTACGGAGGGAGCCAACCGCCCAGATAAGGTCTGGCCAGTAGTCGCTGAATGCCTCGTCAAGCTGGACACCCTTGCTTTCCATCTCTTCCTTGTAAGCATTGGCCAACTCGAGTGCCTTGATTAGCGTTACCTTGACCTGATCAGCATCGGCGGGATGGGATCGCAGCAGAAATGCGACAGCACTGTCTATTTCACGATCTTTACGATAGGGGGCAAGCAGGGAATAAAAAGCGGTTCCGCGTATTCCGGGATCCACAGAGAGTAGTGCCCCGAGAAATGGTTCCAAGTCGGCTGATTGTCCCGTGCACCTCAGTGTGACGCTGAGAAAGAGGGCGAAATACAGGACCGAGCGCCTGATGATTGAAGGATGGGGATAGCACATGACGGCATGTTCCTTTATTGTTGCCTATAGCTATTTCTATCGTGATCGCGCCAGTCCGCATGCACGCAAGCGAGGTGGCAGGCGAGCGTTACTGGTTCAACATAGTCGGCACCAGCGTCTGGCTGGGAAGGGCAGGAAGACACTCCACCCCTCGCCACCGCGTTAAGGGAGGAAGCAGCGCACGCCTTTTGATCGTGTTCTGTGTCAGTTTGGGAATCGTTACGGATATCGATAGCATCGCCCCACATATGTCTGCTGTTGCTCGCTCCACCGATCACCGAGTTGTGGGCGGGGTTCCGATACGCGCTGTTAATAATCTGCGGGCTACCCATTAACTCCCGCCACCTGTCTAGTCCATACAACGCCGATTTCGGGACGATAAGAGGTTTCTCTACGAGTGCCCACGAATAATCGCCGGAGTTGAACTTCGAAAAGTCCGGGAAGTACTCACTGTGGGCGGTTTGTGTGAAATCGGTACAGGCGGGCGATGTCGAGATATGGTAATCCGTGTACCCCTTAACGATAGCGTCAGTGCCGTTACTGCAGACAACGGCGGCTATCGTTCCCCGGTTACTCTGAGGTCCAGGTCCCTGTGGTGCCTGCACGAAACTGGTGCCGGCCGATCCCAGAGACGTAAGAACGGCGTCATAGTTCCCCGTGCTGGTCTCCGCAGCGGTCAGGAGAAGGTTAACCTGTCCATCGCTCCAAAACGTGATTGACCCGCTTAAGTCCGACGTCTGACAGGGATTAGCGCCGCTTGGACAGATTGCCATAGATCCCTGAGCGGGACCGAAACTCGTACCGTATAAGATGGCGTATGCCTGTCCCCCTGCGGAAATGGCGGCAATCACGGTACCCGTATCAATGTCGAGAAGCTGCACACTGGTGATGACGGGGCTGTAGTCGGCATGACGAAGCGTCAATCCCAGAGCGTTGCTGGTAGAAGTTGACCCGAGAGGCCCTGCCAGAAACCCACTGATGCTATTGCCCGAAGACGTAAGAGACACACCGTACTCCTGAGGGGTACCTGTGGCGGTGACGCGCGCCACGAAACGCGTTGCAGTATTGCCCGACTCGATTGTATGCGACATCGCCGGGCTAAAGGTCAACGTTGGTGGCTGAGCCATGGGTCGGCGCAGATGTGTATTGATCGACCGGCGGCATTAACATAAATCCGGCACGGATTTCAGTGGTCAGCGTTTCTTCAGTTACAGCGCGGCGATGGAGATGATTGAGCGGGCGGCTGGTCTAGACGTGCGGGAGCTTACCTTTCCGGATTATCGAGGAACACCGCCGGATTCCGCCACCAACCCAATCAGGCTGCGGGTCTCGCCACGTAACGCTCCACCCTGATTTCGTTTTGTGACGCAGCGCCTGCGCCAAATCGAACGCCGCCTGCATGCGGACCCATGTATCCGGCGTGCTGCCAAAAGCCTTCCACAACCGGATCGCCATCTCCGGCGACACGCCTGCCCTCTCGTTCGCTAAATTGTTCAGCGCCTGCCTGCTCACGCCCAACGCCTCCGCCGCCTCCTTCACCGTCAAACCAAGGGGCTCCAGGCAATCGTGGCGGACGATTCGGCCGGGATAGGCGGGATGTTTCATCGGCATGTTTCGGTTCCTTCTCGCTAGTGGAAGTCGACCAGTTCTACATCATCCGCATCGCCGCCCTCAAAGCGGAAAATAGTCCGCCAGTCGGCAAGGACTGTTACTGCCCAATATCCCTTCCGATCGCCCTTCAGCTTGTGAAGACGTTTTCCGGTAGCCTGAACGCCTCCGCGGAAGACGCGGAATCGAGCAAAGTGAGGATGCGCTCAACGCCGTCCACCAGATAGGACCGGATTCCTCCGCGCTCTCCGTCCGCGTACAGCCTGTTTAGCGCCCTGCCCGTCGGGGAGGATGTGGACCTGAGAGATGAAGGCCTTGCGAAGGGCTTCGGCAAGGGCGGGCGGAAAGTTCGACGGGTTCAGGGGGAGGCTGGTGGAAGGCATCATTTTGACCAACTCCCTTTCTCGATTGAAGAAGTAGCACGAGGGGGCCGGAAATGGAGGTGTTTGGGGGTGGGTGAAAGAGCGGATAACACGGCACACTATTAAAACGGCAGGAGGTTGGGGGACGTGTAGAATTATTTTTGGGTTGGTGACTGGCGGCGGCTATACTCAACGAATCAGCCCTCACGGGCAATAGGACGAGGTGATACGAGCCATGGTGAATTTGCGCACGGTACTACTTTCTTCGCTGCTGCTGGCTGGCCTGCCTGGCGGGGTTTGGGCGCAAGCTACGGGACAGGTTTCGGGTCAGGTGGTGGATGCGACCGGGGCTGTGGTGCCCGAAGCAGCTATAGAACTGACGAACGAAGGGACCAGCCAGGCCCGCAACGGGAAGACCGGAGGAGATGGCTTTTACACGTTTGCACTGGTGAACCCTGGCGTCTACACAGTGAAGGTAACCAGGATCGGCTTCAGCGCGCAGGCGCGAAGCGGTGTGGCCGTTGCCGTCAGCGGCACTTCGCGCGTGGACTTCACGCTGCAGGTGGGCCAGGTCTCAGAGACGGTTACGGCGACCGAAGTTGCGGCTTTGGTGGAAACGCGCAGCGCGACGCTGGGCATTGTAATAGACCGCGAAAAGGTAGTGGACCTGCCGCTGAACGGGCGTAACTTCGCCCAGCTGGGAACCCTGCTGCCGGGAGTAGTGGCGCCACCGCCTTCGCTGGGCGGGCTGAATGGCACTGCCACGGTGGGTGGATTCGGCAACTCAACAGGCAGTTTCAATGTGAACGGCATGCGCAATCAGTCGAACAATTTTCAACTGGACGGCGCATCCAACAACGACTCTTTCAACAGCGGCTTCGTGGTGCGTCCTCCGCCCGATGCGATCCAGGAATTCAAGATCCTGACCCATTCTTATGAAGCCGAGTACGGCCGCAACGCCGGGTCTGTGGTGAATGTGGCCACGAAGGCCGGAACCAACACCTTGCACGGATCGGCATGGGAATTCAACAGAGACGATAACTTTCAGGCGCGCAATTTCTTCGCGACAACCACACCCGCGTTGAAGCAGCACCAGTTTGGAGCCGCGGCGGGCGGCCCGATTGTGAAGAACAAGGTGTTTTTCTTCGGCTACTACGAGGGCTTTCTGAACACCCAGGGCGCGACTTCAAACCTGGTGGTTCCGAGCCAGGCGCAACGCGGCGGCGACTTTAGCGGGACCACGCTGCGCGATCCGCTGAATAACAACGCGGCGTTTGCGGGCGGGGTGATTCCGCCGGGACGGCTAAGCCCGATCGCGGCCAAGCTGCTGGCTTTTGTGCCAACGCCGAATTCCGCGGGCAACCGGCTGGTGCGCTCGCCTTCGCTGGAAGACAAGCGCCATCAGTTGGGCGGGCGCGGCGATTGGCGTTTGGGAGAGAAGCACTCCATCTTCGGCCGCTACATGTTTGGCCACACCAACGCCTTCGATCCATTGGGCGGCTCAAACTTTTCCCCGGCGGGTAACATCGCCAAAGCGCAAATTCAGGATTTTCTGGGCTCCGACACGTGGATGATCAGCCCCACGCTGATCAATGTATTGCGGGGCGGCGTGAACCGCATCACAGCCAAGCCGACGGTGACCAGCGGTCTGCCAATTTCCAACCTGGGTCTGGACTACGCGCAGAGCAACGCCGTAGCCGCCGGACTGCCGTTCATCAACGTAACCGGCTTTTTCACCGCGGGTGACGCGCAACAGCCCTTCGCCAATCGCATCAACAATGTATTGGCTTTTTCCGACGACCTCACGTGGATTAAGGGGCGGCACTTCTTCAAGTTCGGTGGCGAGGTGCGGCGCGATCAGATCAACGTCACCTATATCAACCGGCCCAATGGCGATTTCACCTTCTCTGGCCAGTACACCGGCAATGCGCTGGCGGATTACCTGCTGGGGTATCCGATCCAGTTCCGTCAGGCGACGGGTGACCCCGTGCTGAATGGCGCGTCGCTCACCAATTCGCTATACGCGCAGGACGCCTTCCGCATCAACTCGCACCTGCTTCTAAGCTATGGTTTGCGCTGGGAAGTGAACCAGCCATTTGTGGAGAAGAACGATCACCTGGCAGCGTTTAACCCGGACATCCAGTCGACCAAATTCCCTAACGCCCCGAAGGGGCTGGTGTATCCCGGCGACAACGGTTTGCCGCGGGGAACATACAAGACCGATACCAATAATTTCGCCCCCCGGTTAGCGATGGTGTGGGATCCGGATGGCAAAGGGAAGACCTCTGTGCGGGGCGCGTGGGGGCTGTTCTACGACACGATTCCCGGCCAGGGCGACTTCTTCCAGAACGGTACGCTGGCACCGCCCTTCCAGCCCTTGACGGAAGTCAACTTCCCGCTGCAGATTACGGGTTCACGGTTTGGCAATCCGCTACAGGGCTTCCCGGCGGGTGCACCGTTCCCGGCCGGACTGATTTTCATTGGCTGGGGGCCGAAATTCACAACGCCTTTGGTGCAGCATTTTAACCTGAACGTGCAGCGGCAGCTGGGCGACTTGTTTGGAGCGGAAGTTGGCTATGTCGGGTCGAACGGGAGCAATCTGCCGATTTTCATCGAGGTAAACCCGACCACGCCGGTGATTAGCCCGGTGCCCGCCATCGGGGCGCGCAAGTATCCGGCGTTTGGCCTGGTGCGGCCGACTTTTTCGGATGCGAAATCCTGGTACCATGCACTGCAATCGAGCCTGCGGATGCGACCTTTCCACGGATTCAACATGCTGGCTTCGTACACCTGGAGCCATGCGATTGATCACGTGAGCGGTTTGAACATTGGCGGGGAATCGCGACCGATGCTGCCGGTGAATATCGGCAACCAGACGAGTATTGAGGCCGCGCTGACGCGGGAGAAGGGTTCGGCGCTGTTCGACGTGCGCAGCCGCCTGGTGTGGAGCTTCGGGTACGAATTGCCACGCTTTGAAAAAGCCGGCGCGGCCGCGAGATTTGTACTGGGTGGATGGCAGATGAACGGGATTTTCCAGGCCCAAACCGGATTCCCGCTGACCGTGACCGAGGCCAATAATGTGTCGCTGACCTCGCTCACCAACCGGCCCAACGTGAGCTGCGACCCCAACAGCGGCGGCGCGCAGACGCCTTCGCAATGGTTCAACACCAGTTGCTTCCAGCGGCTTACCCTGGCTGCCAACGCAGGCCAACTGGGGAACGAGGGACGCAATATCGTAAGGGGTCCGGGGTTCCATTCCGAGGACCTTTCGATGTTTAAGACCTTCCCGATCCGGGAGCGCCTTTCTGTGCAGTTCCGCGCCGAGGCATTTAACCTGCTGAATCATCCGCGGTTTAACAACCCCGGCAGCTCGGTGGGTACTCCGTTGTTTGGGGTGTTGAGCGCGGCAGGAGATGGCCGGGTGATGCAATTCGCGGTGAAAATCGCGTTCTAAACCGGAAAAGAGCCCACGTACTGGACTTCTTCTTCCACTTCAATACCCCATTTCTCGCGCACACGTCGCTGCAGTTCACGGACCACGGTGACAACGTCGCGAGCGGTTCCCTGCCCGTCGTTATAGATGAGATTGGCATGGTAGGTGGCCACCTGAATATCGCCCACCCGCATCCCTTTGGCGCCCACCTGCTCCAGAAACCAGGCCGAGGGTACTTTGCCTTCAATGATCGCGGCGGCAGGCACCGCGGCTGCTACATCCGGCGAAAGTTCACGGTACAGAAAGTTCTTGAAAATACTACCGGCGCACTTCATGGTGGGCGGGTATTTCCTGTTGCGGGTATCCAGAATCCGGTCGGAGGTAGCCTGTAGTTCGGCAGCGTCGGCGGGTGTCAGGTCCAACGAGGCAGAGAGAATGATCCAGTGCTTATTCCGTTTGAAGATGCTTTCGCGGTAGTGAAATCCGCACTCGGCATTGCAAAATTCACGAACCTGGCCCTGATCGAGAAAGCGCACGCTGGCAATACGTTCCGAGATGGAATGCCCGTACGCCCCGGCATTTCCGTAGACTGCGGCACCGGTGCAGCCGGGAATTCCGGTCATGGTTTCCATGCCGCGCAGGCCCCTTTCAACTGTGGAATCCACCAGCGTCTGCAGAACGGCACCGGCTTCCACGTAAAACGTGGTACCCGCAACCCGAATCGCATTGGAGCGCAGGCGCAGCACAATGCCGCGATACCCTTCATCGGCCACAATCAGGTTGCTGCCATCGCCAATCACGCACCACGGCTGGCCGCTGTGCTGCGCGACAGCCAGCGCCTGAGCGAAGGTGGCGGCATCGGCGGTTTCGAAGTAGATATCGGCAGGTCCGCCAATACCGAACCGGGTGTGGGCGGCAAGCGGTTCATCGCGCTCCAGTTTTGCTCCGGGAAGTGCGGAAAGCCGAACCATCGTCTCGGTCACTGGTCTAATTATAAGAGACACCTGTATGAAGAGCGTAGCTCCCACCTTCCCCGTCGCAGGCATGGCGTTTCTGCGTGCCCTGAAGAAAAACAATGACCGCGAGTGGTTCACGCCCCGCAAAGAGGAGTTTGAAGAGAAAGTCCGCCAACCCATGATTGCCCTGGTGGAAGCGGTGCACAAAGAGATGCTGAAGTTCGCCCCGGCCTACGTGGGCGAGCCGGCGAAAACAGTCTTCCGCATCTACCGCGATACGCGTTTTTCCAAAAACAAGACGCCTTACAAAACGCATATCGGCTCCTACATGTGGCGCAATGATCTGGATAAAAATACCGGGGGCGGCTTCTATTTCGCGGTGTCCCCGGAAGAGACGATGATTGCGGCCGGACTTTATCACCCGATGCCCGACCAGTTGCGCCTGGTGCGACAACACGTAGCCGAACATCACGTGGAATTCCGCCGGACTTTCAGCGGGAAGAAGGTGCGCGAGCTTTTTGGGGAACTGCAAGGCAACCCCCTCTCGCGGCCTCCAAAAGGCTTCGCAGCGGAACATCCGGCGATCGATCTGATCCAGTGCCGGCGGTTCGTACTGAATCCGGCGCTTCCCCCCACCATGGCCACCAGCCCCGACTTCGTGAACGAAGTGGTCACCAGACTCAAGGCAGCCACGCCATTTCTGGAGTTCCTGAACAGGCCGTTAAAGCGGGCGGCGAAGACAAACCCGGAAGACGCCTGGTAACCTGAAGTTTCATCCCAAAATGGAAGCCGTCAAACAATGGTATGGGCGACACATGGACGCCTGGGAGATGTTCCTCGCAACCCGTTCCACGGATCGCGTGGTTCGTCCCTTCGAGTGGGGCAACGAATGGACACTGAACTGGCCCCTCACCTCTGCGGAGACCGACCCGGAATCCCGATTGCTGGACTTCAACCGCCAGGTTCTGGCGCACAGCTATCCGTTCTTCGACTACAAGATTCCCACCGATTTCCGCCTCACCAATGGCTGGCTGCAGTTCACCTCTCCGGTGGATACGCCGCACAGTCTGAACAACACAGTTCATGCGCGCTACTTCCCGGCGAAGGAACGCTGGAAGCGCGGTAAGAAAGCGGTTGTCGTGCTGCCCCACTGGAATGCACACGCGGGGCAACACGTGGGGCTGTGCGAAGGCATCGCGGCATTGGGGATTACGGCCCTGCGCCTGAGCCTGCCGTACCACGATCACCGGATGCCGCCGGAACTGCATCGCGCCGATTTCGCGGTGTCCGCCAATATGGCGCGAACCATCAATGCCACGCGCCAGGCGGTGATTGACGTCCGGGCATGCCTGGACTGGCTGGAAAAAGAGGGTTTCGAGGATCTGGGGATTGTGGGGACCAGCCTCGGCTCCTGCTACGCGTTTCTGGCCAGCGCGCATGATGAACGGTTGAAGACCAATGTCTTTAACCACTGTTCCACAACCTTCGCCGATGTGGTCTGGACCGGCCTTTCCACCAAACACATCCGCGAGGGAATTGAAGATCAGATCACTTTGGACCGGCTGCGCGGGGTGTGGGATTGCGTCAGCCCCGTGCACTATATTGACCGCTTCGCGGAGATGAAAAAGAAATCGTTCTTTCTGTACACCACGTACGATACGACTTTCCGCCCGGAGTTTTCGAAAGCGATCGTGGAGAAGATACGACTGTCAGGGGCGGATCACAAGCTGGTGGTGATGCCGTGCGGACATTACACGTTGGGCGAGAGTCCGTTCAAGTTCATTGTGGGATATCACATTATCAATTTTTTGAAGCGGAATTTGTAGAAACCGGTTTGCAGGAAGGAGAATAGAATCGATGGTCACACTGGAATCCCTCCGAACCCACAACAAGTCCCGTATTGACGACCTTGCCCGCAAACACGGTGCCTCCAACCTTCGCGTATTCGGCTCGGTAGCGCGAGGCCAAAACCGTGAGGATAGCGACATCGATTTTCTGGTGGATTTCGAGGCGTCGCGCACATTATTTGATCTGATTGGGCTACGGCTCGACCTGAGGGATCTGCTCGGTGCTGAGGTCGAGGTAGTGACGCCGGGATCACTGCGCTACCTCCGGGAGAGTATCCTTGCGGAGGCGGTTCCGCTCTAAAATGCCCGCACACGATCCAACGGTCTACTTGCTCCACATCCGCGACTGCTGCGAGCACCTGAGCGAATGCCTCACGCTGCGGGATGAGAGGGCGGCCCCGGAACATATTCTGCTGGATGCGGCCTGCAGAAATCTCGAAATTCTGGGCGAGGCGTCACGCAAGGTCGGCCCTGAGTTCAGGGCGCGGCATTCTTCACTGCCATGGCGCCAGATGAACGATTTGCGCAATGTCCTTATTCACAATTATGACGGTGCGGACCCGGTCATGATCTGGGGAATCGTTAACCAACAGATCCCGGCACTGCTTGAGCAGATTCGCAGTCTGCTCAAAGACCCCGGCCCCACAGGTCTGTAGCCCTCGCGACTCACCCTTTTCGCTGATCGCTTACTCTACCACCCGAGCACCGCGCAATTGCCGGATCTCCTCTTCCATCTCTGCCACGCGACGCTTGAGATCCGCGATGGCCTGCCCTTCGGGATCGGGCAGACGACCGTGATCGAGTTGCCCATCCCCCGTACCCTCATCGGAACGGCGGCGGCGCACCACGCGGCCGGGAACACCCACCACTGTGGAGTTATCCGGTACCGCATCCACCACAACCGACCCCGCGCCGATCTTCACGTGGTTCCCAATGCGAATGCTGCCCAGAACCTTCGCGCCCGTGCCGATGACGACATGGTGGCCGATCGTGGGATGTCGCTTGCCCTGCTCATTACCTGTTCCGCCCAGGGTTACGCCCTGGTAAAGGAGAACATCATCGCCAATCTCCGCTGTCTCGCCGATCACCACACCCATGCCGTGATCGATGAAGAACCTTCGGCCAATTTTGGCACCGGGGTGAATTTCAATGCCGGTGAGGAAGCGCGAAGTCTGTGAGATGGTGCGTGCCAGCAGCGGCAGACCCTTGCGGTGTAACCAGTGCGCACCGCGGTGCAACAGAATGGCATGAAAACCCGGGTAGCAAAGGAAAATCTCCAGCACGCTCTTCGCGGCCGGATCTTCCCGGAAGATGGTGTCGATCTGTTCCCGAATGGAGGCGAACATAAAGCGGGCCGGAATCTAAAAGATGCCGCTTAGTGCCCGGAAGATTCCGCGTGCGCGATTACCGGAGGCTTGGTGCCCACCACAATTGCCACCAGCATGTCTTCCTTGCGCTTTATCAGGGTGGAGGTGTTGTAGCTGGCAACTTCGAAACCGTGCCCGTGGGTAATGGCATCGGTGGGGCAGGCTTCCACACAAAAACCGCAAAAAATGCAACGGTTGTAATCGATGTTGTAAACGCTGGCGTAGCGTTCGCCGCCACTGATGCGGGTCTGCGCGGTATTCTCTGCCGCCTCAATATAAATGCATTGGGCCGGGCATGCCGCGGCGCACAGAAAACAGGCCACACATTTTTCCAGGCCGTTCTCATCGCGTTGCAGCACGTGGACTCCACGGAACCGTTCCTCAAGAACCGGTGGTTCATCCGGATAATTCTCGGTCACCGTAGGAGACATCATCTCCTTAAACGTGACTCCCATACCCTTCACCACGGCAGAGGCAGCGCCGAAGACTTCACCAATGTTCGCCATTCTATTCCTATTCTAAGTGGCGACTCCGCACGGGAGTCAGGATTTGGTGCCTCAGCCGGGTCTCATCTCCGGAATTTGTTCGCCGGGCTGAAATGGCGCCACTCCGGCGCGGGTACCAAGGTCTTCCATCATTTGTTTGTGGAAGCCGTTGGCGGCACCGCCAATGGTGCCGTCCGCTTCGATCAAAAAGAGCGAGGGGACATGAGTGATTTCAAAGGCCCTGGAAGCATGGTAGCCGTCATTGTCCAGCAAGGTGGATAAACCGGGCGCGAAGCGATCGAGAAATTGTCCGGTACCCGCGGCATCATCCTGAGAAATCGCGACCACGGTCAACTGGCTGTCTGCGGTCGCCAGCCGATTCAGAAAGGGGAAGGTGAACTGGCACGTGGGGCACCCGACCTTGAAAAACGCCAGCACCAGGGGACCCTTGCCCAGCGCATCAGTGAGCGACCACGGTTCTCCCGATAGTGCGTTGAGCTGGAAGTGAGGCGCTTTGGTTCCCGGCAAGGTCATACCCCATTATCCCTGCGCTTCCTTTTTCATCTGCTGCACGAAATTCAGGATATCGAATTTGCGGATTTCGCGGCCCGGGAAAAAACTGTTGATGGCCTCCATCTCATCATCGAATATTTCAAAGATGGTATCAATCTTGGTCATCACCAGCAGTTCCAGACCGCGGCGGTTCAGATTCAGCAACTTCGCAGTGCCGCCGGCTTTTCGCAACCGGGTGGAGCACATCACCATTGCGCCCAGGCCGGTACTATCGATATAGTCCACCTGCTGAAGATTCAGAACCAATCGGGCGTCAGTGGCTTTGGCCACCTCCTCTACAGCAGCCCGAAAAACTCCCGCTTCCTCGCCCGCCGTGATGCGGCCCTTCAAATCCAGAATGATGACGCCTTCGCGTTCCCGCGTGGTTAGTTCCAGTGCCATAGGGCTAGTTTCCGTCCGAACCGTCAGAGACAGTAAATGAGCCGTCCGGCCGCGCGATCGGAATAGAGGCCGGGTAACTGCTGCGGCCATCCAGATAAACGATCAGCGGCTGAGAGGGTCCAATGGCGGCACCGGGCGGCACCAGAACACTCACCTGCCACGTTCCCGCCACGGTGCCCGGAGTCACCTGCAAAGACGTTCCCGTCACACCGCCCATGGATACCTGCACACGGCTGTTGGCAACTGTGATGCCGGCAGGAACAAAGCCCGAGAGCGCCACGTTCAGCAAGTCTCCGGCATGAGCCGCGTGCCCGCTACCCACGGCAACGCCGGAATTGTCGGCAATGGAGAGGATGGAGGCGGGCAAGCTATCAATATTCACTGTAACCGGGAAGGAGGAAGTCAAGCCGTTGTTCACCAGCAATACGCCTGCCCCAATCGCGGCCGTCACCGGGATTTGCACTCTGAGCTGGCTCTCAGAGGCAGCCAATATGCTGACCGGCTGACCATTTAACGTAATTACTGTGCTGGTGTTGGCAGCCGTCAGGTTGACGCCGTTGATACTAACCTGCGCACCAGGCCACGCTCCATTGAGACCAGCGGTCGCGTTCTGCAGCGCGGGAATGAGTGAAGGCTGAGCGGCGACCTGCGGCGTGATCTGGAAACCAACGGGGGAACCGGCAAGCTGAAATCCGGAAATTACGCTGACATCCGGGTTGGACAACGCGGCACCCGCGGCCACCGATACATTCACCAGCAGGCGGTTCGGCCCGACGACGAAGATGCGACGTACTGTCACATCGGTGCTGCCAAAACCCACCGCCACCTGACTGGTGCGGAAATTGAAACCAGAAGTAATGATCTCTACCGTGGCTTCCGTGCCGGCGGGCAGTGACGAAGGGTTGATCGCGGCCACTGTGGGAGTAGCAGAGGCACCATAGGCAAAACGCACGGGCGCGGCTGCTTGCACGAATTGTGAATTCTGGCCATCTGTATTGAAGGCGGAAACAGTGGCCGTCTGCCCGTTCGCACCGGTGGGAAGTGTCACCACTGCGGTGCCGGCTTTAGCGTCGAGAAAAGCCACTGTGGCGGGAAGCCCATCGAAGTAGATCTGCGTGTCAGGGGCCCAGTTGGTTCCGGTGACCGTCGCGGTGCCATCCCCGTTGCTGCCTGCGCTGGCCACGGTGGGCGGTGCTTTCTGCGTCAGGTTCAGGCCGGAAGGCAGAACGTGCATGTAATCTGCCGTGGTGAAGACGATGTGCTGCGGCCCCGGCTGCGCCGCGAAGGCGAAGCCCACGTCCAACGCAACATAGGTAAAGCCGCCAGCCTGATAAGGCCTCACACCGTTGGGCCACAAATACGCCGACCCGCCCAGGAATTGAGCGTTCAGGCCGGGAGCCTGTCCATTGGCACCGAGCCCGGCACCGGAGGCAACGACCGTGGCACCGGGTCCACCGGAAGGCGCAGCCAGCATGTTCACATAGGCCGGTTTCACGGCCACCGTGTTGTCGTTGAAGTAGCCGAACACGCCCACACTGTAGAGCGGAATGGAAGAGCGATTGCCTACCCCGATATTCACGCCGTCACTGCTCTTGCCGGCCTGCACCGAAACCGGCAAGGCCTGCTGCAGGTTGGTGGTGCCCGGATAAAACCGGGGACTGATGGCACCGGAGGCGGCTACCGTGGAGCCATCCGGATTCCAGGGTCCGCGGATATCGGCATCCGGCGGCAGAGAATGCACGTAGACGAAGTATTGCCCGGCGGGAATGCCCGCAATGCGGAAGCTGCCATCGGGGGCAGTCAACGCACTGATGGCCCCGGCACCGGCGCGAATGGCCACCACCGACGCCAGATGCACCCCTTGTCCATTGGCTGTGATGCGTCCCGTAATGGAGCCGAACTGGGCGAAATTCCCGTTGGGATACAACAGCGAAAGGCCGGCGATGTCATCAGCATCAATCGGGCGACTCAACGTGGTGGCACGCGTGGTCGCGGTGGACATTGCTGACGACGTAAACGTGTGCTGCAACCCCAGAGCGTGCCCCATCTCGTGCACCACGGTGAGAAAAAATGTTTCGTTGTAGCTGGGCCCGGGCAGCACCGTCAAATTGCGGTTCAGGTGAATCACCGAACGGGTAACCGGCACGAAGGGCGCGCCACCGGCGGGTGTCACTGCATTCAGGTTCGCGGCAGGGCCGCCGTAGCCATACACACCCGGAGGTAGATCTTCGAACACCACATCGCCGCCCGCCGTATTCTGTAGCGTTGCAATGTTCTCCAGACCACCGAAGGCCACCCGCAGGTCAGAAGTGGAAACACTATTCCAGGCTGCTGCGGCCTGACGAATCTGACTGACTACAGACCCGAAAGTATCGGTTGCCGAAAACACCGCCGGGCCATCGTTGGAAATGAAGAATGTGACGGTTTTGCCGGGAAGAGCGTTCAGGTCGAATTTCATTGGCGCAGCCACGCCGTTGACGTAGTAGTTGAAGTGATAGTAGGCAGAGGCCGGAACAGCTGCCACCAAAGCGGCCAGCAACGCGGCGCAGCGAAGGCGGAGCGTCACCTGACTTCCCCGCCGGGCAGCCGCGCGCTCACCCGTGTCTTCATATCGGCCAACCGCATACGGACCGGCCGATCGGTGACCTTCTGGCCACGCGCATCCAGCATCATTTCGCCCGATGGCGGCCGGCTGGCCATAGCCACGCCATCCGCACCGGCAGCGATAGCGAAGATCCCCTGGGTGAGGCCGATCAGGTGAGTGATACCCGCTGGCGACGTCCACAGAAAAAGTACATATTCCGTGCCGTTCGACAGTTCGGGCACGCCAGGGAAACTCTGCCGGGTACCGCCCGCAACGCCGCCCGGCACCATTACTTCCGCCGCCGTTTGCCCCTTCCAGGTCTCCGAGACCTGCAGGCGGTAGTGGGTATAAATCGTCTTGCCGGTGAAGCTCGCCGCAGAAGCGGTAACGCGCGCCCGCACAATGGCCGTGGCGCTCTGCGTCATTTCCTCAACCGAGAGCTGTTGCAACGTTGCGGCCGGGGCGGCTGCTACGGCAGCGAACAGGGCAGCGACAATGGCGAGGCATCGAGACATATTCCAGCTTCGTCTGAGGAAAAGCATGTGAAGAACCGTTTCCCTGCTGTTGATTCAAAAACACTTAACCAATAACAAATACCACTGCCCGTTCCCCTGCGACACGGGACTGGACAGGAATGGGACACCCGGTCTCACGGTTGTCGTACTACAAGCAGGGGAATATTCAGCTCGTGGCGAACCGGGTTGATGGTGTTGCCGAAAATCAGGTCTTTGAGGCCCCCGTGTCCGTGGGCACCCATCACGATCAGATCGGGCGAAATTTCCCGTGCGTAGCGGACAATTTCCCGGCTGGGTTTACTGCCGTGGCGAATGGCGGTTTCCACGACAATCTCGCGCTGGCCAAGCGATTCCACCAGTTCATCCAGATACAGGCGTCCGGCCTCCACTTCCGCGGTGGAAGCTTCCTGGCCAAAAACCTGACTGGTAACGCCCTCTTCCACGTGCAGCAGGAACAGGCGCGCGTGATTGGAGCCCGCCAGAGCCGCGGCATGGCTCAAGGCCAGGCGGTCCAGACGCGAGTGGTCAAGGGTGACCAAAATCCGGTTATAGCGCTGCACCGTCATCACGTCTGTGGTGCGGGCTTCCAGACCGAGGATGGCAGGTACAGCCGCGGGTCGCCGGTAAGGGAACAGGGTTATCCAAACCAGCAAGGCCAGCATGCCGGCGGAAACCGCCAGACACAGGGTCCAAACCAAAGGCGCCCAGTTGCCCGAAGCCGCCGCCCATTCGCCAATTTGCTGGGCCGCCAGCCACGCGTTCAAACCCACCACCACCGCCGCCGTTACCCAGCCCGCGAGGCGAATCTTCCAGCCGCTGGCGAAGGAGCCCATGCGTTGCGGGTCACCGGTGAACTGGATCAGCGGAATAATGGCAAAAGGCAGTTGCAGATTCAGCACCACCTGGCTGAGCAGAAGCAACTGGAAAGTTCCGTGGCTGCCCATTACCCAGATCACGCCCGCGGCGGGAATGATGGCCAGCATCCGTGTCACCAGACGCCGCAGCCAGGGACGGATACGAATGTTGAGGAATCCTTCCATCACAATCTGCCCCGCCATGGTGCCGGTAAGGGTGGACGACTGCCCGGAACAGAGCAGTGCGATGCCGAACAGCTTGCTGGCCAGGGCGAAACCCATCAGTGGTGCCAGCAGTAAATACGCCTGCTGAATTTCATCGGCCACCTGATGTTTGCGATAGAAAACGGCGGCAGAAAGAATCAGAATGGCGGCGTTGATAAACAGGGCACCATTCAGCGCCACCACAATGTCTATGAAGTTGTAGCGGCAGGCGATCTTTTTCTGTTCCACGCTGCGCCCAATACGGCGGGTCTGCACCAGAGCCGAATGCAGATAAAGGTTGTGCGGCATCACCGTGGCACCCAGCATGGCGATGGCGATGTACAAACTTTTGGTATCGACACGGGGAATCAAACCCGCCAGAATGCCGCTGGCCTCCGGTTTCGCCATCCATATCTCCACGCCGAAACACACGGCAATCACGGCAATCAGGCCGAGGATCACGGCCTCCAGATAACGAATACCCAGGCGCTGCAGCCACAGCACCAGCAATGTATCCAGCGCGGTAATGGCCACGGCGGCCAGCAGGGGGACATGAAACAGCAGGTTGATGGCGATTGCCGCGCCCAGCACCTCGGCCAGATCGCAGGCCACAATGGCGATCTCGCAAAGCACCCACAGGGTGACGTTGATAAAGCGCGGGTAGGTGTCCCGACAGGCCTGCGCAAGGTCCCGCCCGGTGACGATGCCGAGCCTTGCCGAAAGCGTTTGCAGGAGTACGGCCATGGCATTCGACATCACCAGAACCCACAGCAGCTTGTATTCGAATTGCGATCCGGCGGCAAGATCCGAAGCCCAGTTACCGGGGTCCATGTAGCCCACACTCACCAGATAAGCGGGCCCGGCGAAGGCCAGCATCCGTTTCCAGAAAGACCCGTGGTCTGTGGGAACCGTATTGTGAACGTCGGCGAGTGAGCGCGCTGGTTGGCCTGGCAGCAAAGCCTGAAAGTCCTGCTCTTAACTGTAGCGTGGAAGCCGGTAAAGAGCTATTCCGAGACTACCGGCGCAACCCGCGAGAGCACGCTGGAATGGCGCAGGCGGTAATAGAGCGCCAACAAAAAAGCGACTACGATGCCTGCGGCGCAGCCCGTCACGGCAAGCAGAAACCGGTTCGGGTACAAGGGCCATTGGGAAAGAACGGGAGGGTCGATGACTTTCAGGTGAATGGCGTTCGGGTCTGCCTCAGCGGAAGGAAGGGAAGCGATGGCCGCCGGGGCGGGCGTGAAAGAGAATAAATATTTATGCCCGAATGCGGGCAGTTGTTCGGGCACCACCGTATTGGGCAGCCGCGGGAAAGATTCCGCGCTTGCCTTCGCAGCAATACCGAGCCGTTTCTCCAGCTCGGCCACGCGAGTTCGCAGGCGGGCGATTTCAGGATCGCGACCGGGTTCGGTGGCCGTTTTCTGCTGCGCGGCGTCGTTGAGCTGATGCAGGCAGGTAATCAACAATTGCAGGGTCTTTTGCACCTTCTCCGGGTCGCTGTAGTCAAAAATCAGGCGAAAGTTCAGGCCAGTGGTGTTTCCCGCCGCCCATTGTGCGGGAAGGGAGAATTTCAGGCCACTCCGCATCACCGCAATCACATCCTCTACCGGTTCCCTGGCAAGCCTTTCGCGGTACAAGTCGAGCGCCGGGTCCTGCATGACGCGAGACAGAGAAATCCGCGAAAGCAACTCGTCCCGGTAATCCAGTAATGTCAACATCAGGTCGGCCACCATGGGCGGTCTGGCTCCTGATTGCGACAACATCAGCAAGGTATCGGACCGGTAGCGCGGCGTCATCGCGTACGACCCGGCGAAGCCCGCGGCGGCTCCCACCATTGCCATGGCCGCCAACAGCCGACCGAAATTTGGCATCGCGAACTGCATGGCCAGGGCTCCTTTCCCTAAATCGACCGTGGTGCGCCAACCCGCCGGGGCATCTTCCAGCAGTGCTGAGAACTCCTCGCCGTAGCGTTCGCGCCAGACTTTCGGATACAGCCGGATCATCCAGCGCCCCAACCGTCTCATGCGTTGTGTAACCTCGTCTGCGCGGTTTTCACAACCCGCTGCATTCCCGCCAACCGTTCTTTCAAGTGCTGTATCCCCTCGGCCGAAATCGCGTAGGCCTGACGCCTGGTTGCGGGGCCCACCGGATGAATCCAGCCGCGTTCTTCCAGCCGTGTGATGGCGCCATACAGGGTTCCGGGACCCAACGTCACCCCGGCGAACGCTGTCACGTCCTGCATGATGGCGTAGCCATGTCGGGGCCCTTCCGCAAGGCTTGATAAGACCAGAATTGTGGGATCAGTCATCTTTAACTGCCGCCCAGAATACTACACGATACGTAATATCGCAAGACGTAATACAAATCGCGCAAGACGCTCTGCTACATTTCCGGCGTATCATAAAACCATGGCGACCGCAACGCTGATTTCCGCCGCAGAGTATCTGACAAGCACCTACCGTCCCGATTGCGATTACCTCGACGGTCAGGTGGTGGAGCGCAACGTGGGTGAACAAAGTCACGGCAGGCTACAGGGGCTTATCTTCGCGTGGCTGCTGGCCCGTGAACAGCGCTGGAAGATCAGGGCGATGGTCGAAGTACGACTCCGAATCAACAGCCAGCGCTTCCGCATCCCCGACGTGATGGTTCTGTCAGCCAGCGTGCCACGGGAGGAAGCAATCGTGGTCACGCCGCCGCTGCTCTGCATTGAAATCCTGTCTCCCGGCGACAATCTCAAGAGGATATGGGACCGCACCCAGGATTACTTCTCGATCGGCGTACCCACGTGCTGGATCATCGATCCGCAGGCGCTTTCCACTCCTCAGGCCTGGATCGCTACAACCGCCGCCCTCACCGAAGCCAAAGATGGCATGCTGCGCGCGGGTGAAATCGAACTCTTGCTTTCCGAAGTGACCCAGCAGCTCTAAAATTGCCGCGGAGCCCTCAAAATGGTATTCGAACAGTTCTACCTCGGTTGTCTGGCCCACGCCTCATACCTGGTTGGCTCTGATGGCCTGGCGGTCGTCGTCGATCCGCAGCGCGATGTCGACATCTACATCGAGACCGCGCGCAAACACGGTCTGAATATAGCCTGGATTATTGAAACCCACCTGCACGCCGATTTCGTTTCCGGCCATTTGGAACTGGCGGAACGGACCGGCGCTACGATCTGTCTGGGAGAAGGTTCCGGTGCCACCTTCCTGCACCAGCCGGTTGGCGACGGACATTCCATTGAGTTCGGCTCCGTCCGACTGGTGTTTCGCGCAACGCCGGGCCATACACCGGAAAGCGTTTGCATCGTTCTGACTGACAGCGAGAAAGGCCCGGACCCGTACGCCGTTTTCACCGGCGACACGCTCTTCATTGGTGATGTCGGACGGCCCGATCTGTCCGATCAGTTCACTCCCCAGGCACTGGCAAGCATGCTCTACGACAGCCTGCACAACTGTCTGCTGGCGCTACCGGATGAGACGCTGGTCTACCCCGCGCACGGTGCCGGTTCCATGTGCGGACGTAATATCAGCGCCGATCGAACGTCTACCATCGGTCGGGAACGGCGCACCAACTACGCCCTGCAGCCCATGACACGGGAGGCTTTCGTGGAACTCCTGACCGCCGACCTGCCCCCGCGCCCTGAATATTTCCAGCAGGATGTGCAGGCCAACCGTACCGGCGCTGCGACGCTGGCGCGGCTGCCGCCCATGCAACTTCTGAGCCCCGCCGAGGTTGCGCAGCGTCAACTGGAAGGAACCCTCGTTCTGGACGTTCGGCCCGGTAATCTGTTCTGCAACGGCTTCGTACCAGGGTCAGTAAATATCGGGCTGGGCGGGCAGTTCGCGGCCTGGGCGGGGGCCATCATCGGCCTGAACCGTGACGTGATTCTGGTGGCTGAAGACTCGAAAGCGGCTGACGAAGCACGCATGCGCCTGGCCCGCGTGGGTATTGACCGCGTAGTGGGTATTCTGGAAGACGGAATTCTGGGTTGGGTGCGCGCCGCAAGGCCGCTGGCGCTGATCGAACAAATCACCGCGCCCGAGTTGAGCGAACTGTTACACAGAACTCCCGTTCCTGTGATCGATGTGCGGCGGCAGGGGGAGTGGAATCACGGGCACTTGCCGCATTCGCAACTGCGGGCGCTGGACGAAATGGCGCGGGCGATCACCGCGAAGCCGGATTCCGGCCCAACCGTCGTCCATTGTCAGGGCGGCTATCGCAGCATCATCGCGTGCAGTCTTCTGGCTGCCGCGGGATACACGAATCTGCTGAATCTGCAGGGAGGCTACGACGCGTGGTCGCGCGCCGGGCTTCCCACGGAACACGAGACTGCAGCGGCATGAACCCTGCCATTGAACGACTCATCGAAGAAATGGAACAGAATGGGGCGCGGGCTGAAACCGTTGCCAGGGGGTTGAGCGATACGGCATTCAACTGGCGCCCCGAACCGCAAAAATGGTCGGTCGCGCAATGCCTGAGCCATTTGTGCATGATCAATGAAGTTGATCTGCCTCATATGGACCGTTCCATTGCGGAGGCGCGTAGCAAGGGCTGGCGGCATCCCGGACCTTACGACTTTGGCTTGCTCACGAGGTGGTTCATTTCCCTGATCGAACCCCCGGTGAAACGGCGCTTCCCCGCCCCGAAATCCTATACGCCGCCCCCGGCCGATGTATCCCGTGAGACAACACTGCGGCGGTACCGCGAAGTGACCGGAGCCATGACTGCACGCCTCAAGGCTGCTGACGGCCTCGATCTGCGCAAAGCGCGCACGGTACTGCCCGCTCTCCCGCTGCTGAAGATGCCTCTGGGCGGACGCTTCGCCCTCATCGCGTCGCATGACCGTCGGCACTTATGCCAAGCGGAAAGTGTGCGCGGAAATTCCGCTTTTCCAAAGTCTTGATGTGTGGTGACTACAGCAACCGGAAATCGGAGGCGACTGCGTCGAGAGACGACTTCTCTACTCCACTCTGCGATGCAAATTCCGGCCAGTTCTTCAGTGCGCTTCGGACATTGGCCAGCAGCTCTACCGGTCGCCGGATCGCGAATCGATCTGCTTCCTTCAGCAGATCGTCGCGGGTGATGTCGGCAAACTTTCCATTGACGCTCATCAAGTGCTGATAGGTCCATTCACCTTTTGGGTTGTGGGCGTGCGTCACGTCATAGGCGGGAGCAAGCTCCCATCCTTGCCCCTGCTTGAGGCGGAAGCTGAAATTTTTCGTATGATCGTCGCAGTTGCGGGCCATTACGTTGAAGACCATGCGGAGGAATGCCTGACTGAGTGCCTCGTCTCCGAGACCCAATTTTCCAATTATCATGAAGAGCTGAGCATAGGCATGGGTTCCGCGCTGTCTAAAGTCAAGGTGATTCATGGCGCAGAGTGTTTGAAGATGGTGCTTGCGCGTCTCTCCCGCTATTACATCGCGGTCAAACCGCTTCGTCATGAAGTGAGCCCGGTTGTTCTCTTCAAGCAGCCGGCATGGAGACATCTTGATTCCAGCAGATCCCGCCATAAGCGAATAAGCGTATTCAATACGCCCGTAGTCAGCCCCGGCGCCCAACTCCATGTCCGTACCCACACCATCAAACTTCAGAAGCCAGTGCCCGAAACCGGGGGCGGCGTCAAATTGGCCGCTTCTCACCTCGTCTGTATCAGGATTCCAGGCGATTACAGCTTTAGCTCTGGCTCCGCCCGCGGACGTGCCCACCCTGATGATGTTCGCCAGAGCAGCCTCGGCCTCGCGATCAACGGATAGATTGCCATGCACCAACCTGCGCGCCTCTTCAACCAGAGACTTCATGGCGATGGGCGCAGCACTTTCATTGCGTGACCCGCGGGCAGGGCGAAACTCCAGCGCTCCCATGCCGCGACGCCCCATGTACGCCAGGCGCTCAAGCATTGTGATGGAATTCTTTTCGACGCCACGCAGCGCCATCCAGGCATTGATAAGTGCATTGCCGAAATCGTCAGGCAACGCGTCAGCAAGCATTGCCGGCAAGCCGTGAAATGTTGCTTGCGGCAGTGTGGGGAAAACGAAGACGGTCTTCCTGTCCGCAATCGGCAAAGTAAACGGTGCGAGATCCACCCCCCTTCGCTTCCACTCAGGCTTGTACTCGAACGCATAGCAGCCGAGTCCCGGATCGGGAGCGACCGCTCCGACCTGCTCGCCCCAGATGGAGACTTCGATTGCCGGGATTGGCTTCATCCGCTTGCCTTGCCCGATTGGCGAACTCGCTGCCTGACTTTGGAGTGGCGAAGCAGCGCAAGTGGGCTCACTGTCGCGTCTGGTGCCAACATTTTGATTCCTTCAAGAGAGTCCAATGCTCTGAGCGTGCGCAAGAAGGTCTCAAGCGTAGAACCGCGCCCCGCTTCCAGGTTTCGCAGTGCCTTCTCAGAAACCCCCGCCCTCTCTGCAGTGCGACGCTGGTCGAAATTCCTGGACAGGCGTAAACCTCGAAGTTGTTCTCCGACGAGGGTTTGCAATTCTGCGGGCGACTTGAAGGACAAATCACTCATATCGGTCATTTTCGACCTCTTATGACAATTTTACACTATAAACGGCATATTTGTACCGTTTATATTACTGTCTGTTAGAGATGGTACTTCTCACGGTTGGTATGCCGCGTCCTGAAGCCCGAGACTCATTCCGTGGCAATGCCTTGTTCACGCTTGGCCGGTCTTGTTCCACGGTTCGGTAGCGGGGTGCAGATCGGCTCCGATGATTCGGCTCAGCCGCTTATTTTTAGCCAGCCCGAACAAATCATTCACCTGATTGCTTCCGCACCAGTCCATCAGTTAATTGCGGCCAAAGCCGGCATCGCCTCGCAGCAGAATCTTCACTTCCGGCCGGGCGGTCCGGATTGTTGCCACAAACGCGAGGCAAATCGACAATCAGAATGAGATCCTGGCTCCCACCTGGATCGCCCGCGGTCCGCCCGAACTGAACGTCGACGCCTGCCCTACCCGTGCGCTCGGCTTGCCGAAGGCGCTCGAATTGAGGGTAACGTTTGTATACGTTTTGTTGGCCAGGTTCAACGCATTGAAGAACTCGCCAAACACCGTCAGCTTGTAGCTCTCTTTGTAGGACAATTCCCTGGTGAGCCGGACATCCTGATTGATCACCGGCGCGCCCAGTTCATAAGCTGCGGGCAAATTGATCTTTGGCACAGTAACACCATTACGAGACCTGGTACCCGCGATGCTGGTGTTGAAGTTATCGACGGCCTTCACCAGGTCATCCTTGCCGCAGCCCACGTTGAAACAGGCATACCCAAGGCCAGTCGTGAACACCAGAGGATAGTTGGTATTCCCCGAACCGTTCAGATCGATCCCGGTTATCACCGGGCTGGCGGGGGCGGCGCTGATGATGGAGGAGTTGATGCTCATCCTGACCTTGAACGGCAGATCGACTACTCCGGCGACGTTGAAGTTATGGCGAGCCAGATTGGGCCCGAACGTGGAGCGGTAGTTATCGAGGTTGACGGTGGCAGCCAACACCTGATTGTCCTGGAACGCATAGGACGCCTGCGCCTGGAAGTGATTCGCATACCGCTTCTGCAACTTAAACAGAAGTCCGCGGTAGAGGGTGACACCCTCGGGACTCCAAACCGTGATTCCGCCGGTGGAGCAATTATGCGTCGGGTCGAAATCGGGCGTGGTCGCGCAGCGGGGGATAACCGGTGCAATTCCGTCCACAGCGAATCTTCCGAACCGGTTCAGATCCAGTTCGCCCAGCTGAGAGTGTATCCCTTTGCGGCGCGCAAAATCGAACGTGAACATCAGATTCAACGGCAGTTCGCGCTGCACGCCGATCGAGGTTTGGTAGCTGCTGAGCTGGGGGTACTTCGACGGGTAAATCTCAATCGCCTGCTTCACGACCTGAACGCCGGAAACCGCGAACGGCCCGTCCGTCGGCGTATTGCCGAAAAGCTTTGACGACAGCAACGGAAGCTGCTGATCGACAATCTTCAGCAGGTCTCCGAGAGTGACGTTGCTGAGCTGGCCGATGGGCAGCGGAGACCCGACCGGCAGCGGCTGCACGCCGGTGCTGGTCTGGACGTACTTACCGGGGAAGATGTTTGTAAACGCGCTCGCGGCCAGGTTGTACCGACCGTTGCCCGCGGGTCCAATGTAAGCCGGCTGGGTAAACTGCTGCCACACATTGACGGTATCCCAGTAAATGCCGGCACCGCCGCGAATGACGGTTTTGTTGTCTTTGCCGAGCGACCACGCAAAGCCGGCCATCGGCGCAAAATTCATAGAGTTCCGCTGCGTAGCGGTGAGGCCACCCGGCACGCCCCCGTTCTGCCCGTTGAAAATAGGGGCAAGGTACTGCGGGATGGCAAGATTCGAGGAAAACAGGCCGGTTTCCATATTGTAGGAAAGGCCCGCGTTGACAGTAAGGTTCGGAGACACCTTCCACGTATCCGAGAGCCACGGATGGCTACGCCAGTTCACCCTGCCCTGGTCGTGCTGATAAACGTTGGGGAAGCTTCCATTTCCGATACCGACACCGCTGTAGATCGCGGCGGTCGCGGGAGAGATCGGAAGGTTCAGAAGATCTTCCGTTGTGCGGAGCAGTGAAGGCAGGGTGGCAAAAGCACCGGCCGGGAACGCTCCGCCAAGCGCCCTGGTTGTTTCCGGTGAGTAGAGCGAAATGCAGCCGGGATCGCATTTATCCCATGGAGTATACGAGGTTGTAGTGCGCTCAACGTCAATACCGAAACGAATACGGTGTACGCCCTTCTGCCAGCTAACCGTGTCCAGTGCCTGATACGAGCGGTTCTGGTGGAACTGCGGCCCGTTCGGGTCGTTGCCGGCTCCGTACGTGTAAGTGGCCGAACCCACCATACTGATGATCGCGGGCAGACCGATTCCCACGCAGGGTGCCTTACAATCCCCGGGGTTGGCATTCGGACCGCCATTTTGCCAGTAGTGGTATTGAGCACGGAAGTCGTTGACCAGCGAGGAACCCAGAATACTGGTCACGCCCATAATCGTCTGGTCGGACCAGTTCGTGTTGTAAACCCACGACGAGGGCGCACCGGTAGCGGTGTAGGGTCCGAAGTTCTTGTTGCCGTCGTGCGAATGGCGAAGAAACATGTTGTGCTTCTCGTTCAGGCGGTAGTCGAAGCGCGTCGTAATCCAGTTGTAGTGGAGCGGACTGGGGAAGATCCCGTTCAACGGCTGCATCGAGGGCAGATCGTTCTGGCTCGTGATCACCGACGTCTGACCCATGTGCTCATAGCTGGCGAAGAAAAACAGCTTGTCTTTAATGGCAGGTCCACTCGCCCAAACGCCTGGATTCTTGCGCTGGAAGAACGGGTTCGGGTTCGCAACGCTGCGCTGCAGCCCCGGATACGACGCCATGTTGTGATCGCGATAGTAGTAATAGAGGCTTCCGTGGAAATCGTTCCCCCCTGTGCGAGTCACGACATTGATCGTGCCCGTGGTGCCCACGCCTGTGGAAGCGTCGAAGTTCACTGATGACAGCTGAAACTCCTGCACGATTTCCTGCGAGAAATTTATGGAGCTGTTACCTTCCACTTCGTCGTTGATCACGCCGCCGTCAATCGTGATCCGTGCGCCGTTGCCGCCTACGCCGCCCAGAATGGTGACGTTGAACATGGAGTTGAATTGCGACGAGGCACCGGGAGTCACCGTCACGCCGGGCTCCAGCGCGGCCAGTTGCAGCGGACTTCGACCGTTCAGAGGGATGTCCTGTATCGTTCCGCGTCCGATGATGCCGGACACTGAATGGCTGTCGTAGTTAATCTGCGCCGATGCGGCTTCCACCGTAACCACTTCGCGGCTTTCGCCGACAGTCATCGCCATGTCTACTGTGGTCGTACTCCCTGCGACTACCTGCGCCACGCGCTGAGTAGTGCGGAAACCCTGCATGGCGGCGGTCACCGCATACTCGCCAGGGGCGAGTGCGGGGGCGCTGAACAAACCGCTGTCGTTGGCCGTCAGGTTGCGTATCGTGTTCGTCGATTTGTCCCTGATCGTCACGGTGGCACCCTGCATCACGGCCCCTGAGGAATCGGCCACAGACCCGGTGATGGTACCCGTCGGGGCCTGCCCGTAAGCGGTGGTCCCGGCCAATGGAAACAGAAACGCCCCGGCGAGAAAAATGCGTGGCAGCGCCGTGAATACGGCGGGAAACAAGGACATGATGCCAATTGTTGACATGAAAGGACTCCCTTACTGGGAGCGAAGGATACCGAGTCCGGCAGCCGAAGTCAAGGGGGGTGTCCGACGAAAAATATGGAGGCAGGTGCGAAGCCTTACATCGGTATGTGAGGCCGCACTTCAGACCCCACGCGCAGTGAGAGCGATTCCATCTCACTGGCCGGCAGCCCAAGAAGATGCGGGCGGATGCCAATCAAAACGGTAGGCTTCTCACGATCCGTGGAGACATGGCGAAATAATTTACCCACCAGCGGAAGATTCGCCAAACCCGCGAAGCCCGAGGTGGTGCGCGAATCCACATCGCCCATTAACCCGGCCACCACCGCCCATTCCCCGTTGCGTAACCGCACTTCACTCTGAACCTTGCGGTTACCAAATATCGGGATACCGTTGACCGCCTGTCCAGTGAGAATCTCGAAACTGGTCTCCAGCGTCAGGGTCACATCGCCCATGCCGTGCACATGCGGAGTAACCTTCAGGTCCAGCCCCAGATTTTCATAAGTGAACGACGGTGGTGGCGCAAAAAACGTACCGGTGGCACCCGCGGGAGCACCAAAATACCCCGATGTCAGCACCGGGTAACGATCACCCACATGAAAGCTCGCGGCTTGCCCCGACGCGCCCCGCAGTTGCGCGTGATACAGCGATTGGACCGAAGAAGTGGACTGCGTGAACAGCGATTCCACCTGCGCGAGGCCCAGACCGATCAGGGTCTTGCCACCGCCGAATGTCACCAGATTTGCCACGCTCGCCGGAGAACGGACCACGCTGGCCAGCAGGTTGCCCAGCGGCACAGCCTTGAACTGATTGGTTAAATTGAAGCCGTAGCTCCGCACGTCGCTGGAAGAAACCGAAATGAACTGGAGCTCGATCAGCACGTCGGGACGATAGGAGAAGAACTGCCGAATTAACGCTTCGGCGGGCAGGGCGCGTGAAATCCGGTCGCGCAGCACAATTTCATTGCGGGACGTGTTGGCCGCAATCTTCTCCACGTTGGTGGCCTGGCGAACCACTTGCACAATTTCAGTCAACTCCAGCGGCGTCAGCGCCTGGGGACCGGGAATGGCGATCGCGATGGTTTGCTCGAGGTCATTGCGTTTGGCCGTGGTGTCCTGCGCCACCATAAACACGCGCTGCGAAAGAGGCGTGGCAAAGGTGTTGGTGGCAGCCCCGGCAGCTTCCAGTGCCTCGCGGTAGTCGATGTCCTTCAGTTGAAAGCGAAGCGGCTGGCCACCTGGCGGAAAGTCGCCGTCAAAGACTGGCTCCAGGTCAAAACGGTGCGAGATCTCCACATACAGTTCGCGCGGGGGCAGGTTCAGATCGAAATCCAGACGACCGCTCTTGCCACGCAATTGCGGGGGCGGCAACATCTGGCGGGCCTGGGACAATTCCCGTTCCGTGATGCTGTCAAATGGGTCAGGCTGGCGGTCAGGAAAATCGCCCGGCCTGGAATTTGCCGGCAACACGGGCCGCGCCTGGCCGGCGGAACGAGCCTGCATGCCCTCCATCGCGTTGCGGTATTTGCGGTTTTTCGGTTGTAGTGCCGCCGCTTCCGAATAGAACAGGTAGGCCTGCGTGTACTCGCCATCGCGGGCCGCCCGTTTCGCCTTACGCACCAGGGACACGGCCAGATCAGCCGGGGAATCGTCCTCTGTACCCCCGGCGGCAAAGCAGAGAGCGGCGGTCACAAGCGTTACAAATATTCTCAGCGGCCACGCACAGCCCATCTAAACCATTGACGCAGCACGACTAGCAGGCGTGCAGACGTTTCGCCGCGGGGAAAACGCAGCCCGTCCGCCGTGATCGCGGTCGTATGATGGTGGTTCGGGGTAAGCCGCTGGCATCCTCACGGCGACCCGTTACATCAATAAAACGTACAAATGAATCCTGAACAAGGAAGGAATAGTTAATACTGTGCTGGTTCCAATGGTTGTTGAGCAGACGTCGCGAGGCGAGCGCTCTTACGATATTTATTCCCGGTTGCTGAAAGAAAACATCATTTTTCTGGGGACGCCGATTGACGATACGGTGGCGAACCTCATCATCGCGCAATTGCTGTTTCTGGAGGCCGAAGACCCGGAACGCGACATTTCCATCTACGTCAACTCCCCCGGCGGTTCCATCACCGCCGGCCTGGCGATTCTGGACACCATGAAGTTCGTGCGGCCCGATATCGTCACCATCTGCGTGGGGCAGGCGGCTTCCATGGGCGCCGTTCTGCTGGCGGCGGGTACCAAGGGCAAGCGCCTTACCCTGCCCAACTCCCGCATCATGATTCACCAGCCCTCCATGCAGGGTCTGGCCGGTCAGGCGGCGGATATCGATATCTATGCCAAGGAAATCCTGCGCATGCGCGAGATTCTGAACCAGATTCTCGCCGATGCCAGCGGACAGACCGTGGAACGGGTAGCGCGCGACGTGGATCGCGACTACATCATGAGCGGCGAACAGGCCGTGACCTATGGCATTGTTGACCGGGTGATTACCAGCCGCGAACTGATGCCTGGTACCAGTTCAAAAGCGTAGCCGCAAGCCCGCTGCTATTCCGAGTTCCCCAAGATGAAGACTGGCATCATTGTTTTTCCCGGCAGCAATTGTGACCACGATGCGTGGTACGCGATGGAGCGGAACGTGGGCGGCCAGGCGAATTTCATCTGGCACGATTCAGCCAGCCTGGGCGATGTGGATGCCGTCATCCTGCCCGGCGGGTTTTCGTACGGCGACTACCTGCGCTGCGGGGCCATCGCCCGCTTTTCTCCGGTGATGAAAGCGGTGACAGAATTTGCCGCGGGTGGCGGGCTGGTGCTGGGAATTTGCAATGGCTTCCAGATTCTGGTGGAAGCGGGCCTGCTGCCCGGTGCGCTGCTGCGCAACCAGGGCCTGCGGTTCGTGTGCAAAGAAGTGGCACTGCGCACCGAAACCATTCATTCACCCTTCACCTGCGCACTTGGCGACGGGGAAGTTCTGCGCATGCCCGTTGCTCACGGCGAAGGGCAGTACTTTGCCGACCCGCGCACGCTCGACGAACTGGAAGCGGAAGACCGCGTGGCTTTCCGCTACGTGGATAACCCCAATGGCTCGGCCCGCTCCATCGCCGGCATTCTAAATGCCGACCGCAACGTCATGGGCCTGATGCCCCACCCTGAACGCGCCTGTGATCCGCTGCTGGGATGCACCGAAGGCCTTGGAATTTTTCGATCCATGCTGCGCGCCGTACCGGCTTTTGCACGATGAATATCACCCCTGAACTGATCGCCCAACACCAGCTGACGCCTGGCGAGTACCAGAAAATCATCACCCTTTTGGGGCGCGAACCGACCTACACGGAGCTCGGCGTCTTCAGCGTGATGTGGAGCGAGCACTGCTCTTACAAAAGTTCCCGCCTCCATTTGGCAAAGCTGCCCACAACAGGCAAGTACGTGGTGCAGGGACCAGGCGAGAATGCAGGCATCATCGGCATCGGTGGTGGCTGGGTGATTGCCTTCAAGATTGAATCCCACAACCACCCCAGCTACATTGAACCTTTCCAGGGTGCCGCCACCGGCGTGGGCGGCATTCTGCGCGACATTTTCACCATGGGTGCGCGCCCCATTGCTGTAATGGATTCGCTCCGCTTCGGGCCACTCACCGGTGTTCCCGAAGCCGCTCACAACGCCCGCATTGTGGATGGCGTGGTGCGCGGCATTTCGCACTACGGCAACTGCTTTGGCGTGCCCACCGTAGGCGGCGAGTGCGTGTTCGAAGAGTGCTACTCGGCCAATCCGCTGGTCAACGTGTTTGCCCTCGGCGTTTGCCGGGAAGACGAGATCTTCTACGCGCGTGCTTCGGGCATTGGCAACCCGGTGATCTACGTGGGCGCGAAAACGGGTCGCGACGGCATCCATGGCGCTTCCATGGCCTCTGCGGAATTCACCGAAGAGTCCAAACAAAAACGCCCTAACGTTCAGGTAGGCGATCCGTTCCTTGAAAAGCTTCTTCTCGAAGCCTGCATTGAAGCCATGAAAACCGGCGCCATCGTCGCCATTCAGGACATGGGTGCGGCGGGCCTCACTTCCTCCACCTGTGAAATGGGCAGCCGCGGCGGGGTGGGCATCGAGATTGATCTGGACAAAGTCCCGCAGCGCGAATCGGGCATGACGGCCTATGAAATGTTGCTCTCCGAATCCCAGGAACGCATGCTACTGGTAGCCGAGAAGGGCCGCGAAGAAGAGGTGTATCGTGTCTTCCGCAAGTGGGGTTTGGATTCCGCGGCCATCGGCGAAGTGACCGGCGATGGCATCATGCGGGTTCGCCACAAGGGCAGATTGGAAGCGGCCATTCCCAACCGCGCACTGGCCGATGAAGCCCCGAAGTACAATCGACCGCAACATTTAAAACCACACCGCCACGCACCGTTCGATCCCCCCTTTACCGAATTACCCGCTCATGATGCCGGCACTGCCCTGCTCCAGCTCATTGCCAGTCCTGATCTGTGCTCCAAACGCTGGATCTGGGAGCAGTACGACTACACCGTCCGCACCAATACCATTGTTGGCCCTGGATCCGATGCCGCCGTAGTGCGGGTGAAAGAAACCGGGCAGTCGATTGCCATGTCCCTGGATGGCAATGGCCGCTACTGCTATCTGGACCCCCGCGAAGGTGCGAAGCTGGCGGTCGCCGAATGTTGCCGCAATCTCTCCACTACGGGTGCGCTGCCGGTGGCCGCCACCAATAACCTGAACTTCGGCAATCCGGAGCGACCGGAAATTATGGCCCAGCTGGTGGAAGCCATCGAAGGCATGGCGGAGGCCTGTCGCTGGTTCGATACCCCCATCACCGGCGGCAATGTCAGCCTCTACAATGAGACCCTGGGCGAAGGCATCTATCCAACTCCCGTTATTGGCATCATCGGCCTGATGAAGACCGCCGTGCCCGCGCCCATGAAGTTCGCTGCCGCTGGCGCGACCATCCTGCTGCTGGGCGGCTTCGGCATCACCGATATCCTGCAGTTCGGCAGCAGCGAATATGCCAAAGTCATCCTCGGCCAATTGTGGGGAACACCGCCGAAACTCGATATGGATTGCGAAAAGCGCGTCCACGAAGCTATGCGGGAAATTGCCGCCGAAGGTTTGGCCGATTCGGCCCATGACCTCAGCGACGGCGGACTGGTTGTAGCTCTGGCCGAAGCGTGTTCCACTGCGATTGGAGCCCATGTCAATGTTCCCGACAGCCATATGTTCGAGTTGTTTGGCGAAGCACCGTCACGGATTCTGGTGAGTACCCGGGCCGGGGCACGGGTCCGCGCAATTGCCCTGAAGCATAACGTGGAATGTCCGGAAATTGGCGTTACAATGGAGGGTCGGCTGCAATTGATACACAGCACAACAATGCTGATTGATTTTGCCACCTCCGAGTTGTTCGAGACTTCTGTCTCTGCACTTCCGAAACTGCTGGCATCGGTTCTCCATGACTGACAAACTGCACGAAGAATGCGGCGTAGTAGCCATTTACGGCCACTCAGAAGCCTCTAAACTCGCCTATCTTTCCCTGTACGCCCTGCAACACCGCGGCCAGGAAAGCGCCGGGATTTCCGCCAGCAACGGTGAAGACATCCGTACCACCAAGGCCATGGGGCACGTAGCGGATATCTTCACCAACCCTGTGCTGGCGCAACTGCCGGGTTCGCTCGCCATCGGCCACACCCGTTACTCCACCGCCGGCGACACGGCGGAACGTAACGCCCAGCCCTTCGCCGTGTCGTGCAATAAGGGCCGTATTTCGGTGGCGCACAACGGCAACATTACCAATGCCCTGGAACTGCGCGCCGAACTGGAAGCACAGGGCGCGATCTTCCAGTCATCCAGCGACACCGAAGTGATTTTGCACCTTGTGGCGCATTCGCGGGAGAGGACTTTACCGCTGGCACTGCGCGAAGCTCTGCTGCGCCTTGAAGGCGCGTTCTCCCTGGTGTTCCTTGCCGAAGACCGTATCATTGTGGCCCGCGACCCGCGCGGTTTCCGCCCCCTTGCGGTGGGACAACTGGAAAGCACCGGCGGCAATCCGGGCTGGATATTCGCGTCAGAGACCTGCGCCTTTGATCTTGTCAACGCTGTCTACCTCTACGACGTGCAGCCCGGCGAGATGATCAGCGTTGGCCCCGAAGGTCTCACACGGGAGCGCTATTCCCCGGAAAAGCCTCGCTCGCAGTGCGTCTTTGAACACGTGTATTTCGCCCGCCCCGATTCTCTGGTCTTCGGACGCAGCGTGCAGGACTCGCGTGAATTGATGGGCCGCATGCTGGCCCGAGAAGCCCCCGCGCCCGCCGATATTGTGGTCCCTGTGCCCGATTCCGGTAATGCCGCAGCCATTGGGTACGGCTCGGAATCCGGTCTGCCCTACCGCCAGGCGCTGATCCGCAACCATTATGTGGGCCGCACTTTTATTGAACCGTCTCAGGCCATTCGCGACTTCGGCGTGAAGCTCAAGCTCAACCCGGTCCGCAGCCTGCTGGAAGGCAAGAGCGTGGTGCTGGTGGATGATTCCATCGTGCGCGGTACCACCAGCCGCAAGATTGTCCGCATGGTCCGGCAGGCGGGCGCGAAGGAAGTCCACCTGCGCATTTCCTGCCCACCCACCATTTCCCCTTGCTTCTACGGTGTGGACACTCCCGACAAACGGGAACTGATCGCGGCCAACAGCACGGTGGATGAAATCCGCCGCTTCATCGAAGCCGATTCTTTGGCGTATCTTTCACTGGCGTCTCTGGAGAAGGCGGTGCAGGACACGCGCGGCGAATACTGCTACGCCTGCTACACCGGCAATTACCCGACGGAGATTGTCAGTATTGATCAGTTGATCCGCGCCGGCAAAAAGGTTTAGCTCTAACCGATTTACCTTGCGGGATCCAGAAGCAGGCGTCCGATATTTTTTCTGGAGTCCAGCAGTTGATGGACCTTGCCCGCTTCAGACATCGGATAGATGGAATTCTTCTGCAGGATGGGTTTCAGGTCGTGCTCCTGCATGAAACCGACCATGCGGAACCACATCGGGTCGATCCTCTCACGAGCCTCCTCCAGCAGGAACCCCATGTGTAGTGTCATGTAACCCTGCGAGTTCAATTCTTTTCTGCTTACGTCGGGGAAGTCCCTCCAGGCGCGATACCAGTCCAGCGGGTTCAGTTTATTGATCTTAATGCCGGAAGCGCCAATACTGACCATCCTGCCGAGGGGGGCCAGAATTTGCAGGCTCTTCCTGTGCACGATTCCACCTACGCTCTCCAGAATGAAATCGGGTGGACATTCTTGCTTCAGGACCCGGTCAAAATCGGAATAATCCAACGCCGTGGCACCCAGTCCCGCAACATAATCCTTCTTAACCCGTGCACCAGCCGTGGCATAGACCTTCATGTGATTCGCAATTCCGAGTTGGATGGCGGCGGTTCCCACACCCCCGGCGCCGGATTGAATCAGGGCAATTTCGCCCTCTCGCACCCGCGCCATTTCGAACATCGCGCACCACGCGGTGAGCCAGTTTCCGCAGAGACAGGCTGACTGTTCGAAAGTAAAACCCGCGGGAGCCTTCAGAACGTCATTTTCATGCCGGGCAATCAGCTCTGCATAATTTCCACCTTTGGATCCCACCACCACCGCATCGCCTGCCTTGAAGCGTGTGACTCTTGCCCCCACTCGTTCCACGACTCCACTGCTTTCGAGGCCGGGAATATAGGGAAGCTTACCCTGCCAGTTGTAAATACCCTGACGGGCAAGAACGTCGGCATAATTGACCGCGGCGAATTTGATCCGTATCAGGCAATCCTGTTCCCCCACCGCGGGGTCGGGAACGATACTCACCTTGAGGACTTCAGGGCCACCGGTTTTGACCAGCATGATCGCCTTCATAAGTTAGTGGCTACACAAACGGCATTCCCGGATATTGTTCCCGGGACGTGATTTCGGTCAGTTTGAGGGCGATGTATTGCCCATCCTCGGCTTGCCCCAGGAACTGCTTCCTGCCATCCAGCAGGGTTTTTACCCGACCGCGAACCAGCAGATCAACCTTGTCATAGACTTCATATTGTCTTTCGTCCTGGTACCTGTTACCGGAAATCAGGAGCCGCCAGAAACCCTGATATGAATCCGGCTCCAGCACAACCACTTCCCGCAGCACGAAGAGCGTTTTATAAAGATCCCTCACCCCATCCCAGTTGTACTGTCCCAGCCATCCGCTGGTTCTGTAAACGCGCTGTTGGGGGGTTGGGGACGCGATGACCAATGGGGAAATCGCAGCGTCAATCTCAGAGCGCGAAACCGGCGACCAGTCCCACCAGTGAGTGATTTTCCCTTCCGCGCCGAGCTTCATGAGTGGCGCCAGAAGAACATCGGCGACATAAATCAATCCCGGAATATTTCGAAAACGAATTCGCTTCCATGGCAGTACCTTCGAAAAGAAGGCAAACGCGCAATACAGAATGCCGGTGACCAGAAGAGGGTGGAGATCCATGTCACCTTTTGTGTGATTATACTCCCGCAAGGTGAACCACGTTGCGATTGTCCATATTTGTGCCGAAAAGTAGAATGCGATGATCAGCTTTCGTCGCCAGAACCATACAGCAGAACTTCGCCGGCTCTGGCCTGTAACGCCGCAAGCACTCGGGCGGGTTGAGCTTGCAGATGGACGGGTACGCCCTTGCGGAGCAGTTCGTTCGCCGTCGGGCTAAACTCGAAGATGCCCCAAAAAACTCGCATGTTTAGCCCGAAGTTCGCGCCCCTGTCAATTTTCGAAGCGAGGGGATCCGCTTTATAGCGCTTTGGTTGGCAGCGTACACCAACTTCTGAAAGGGGCGCGTGTCGTACAAGGTTTGCACACCCGGTTCCCGGAGAATCTCACGGGCCACTCGCCGGAGGTCGCGCAGGATCGCCTGAAGCTCCCTCATCTCCGGCTTATGTTCGGACCGGCCGAGCGCGTTGCGCAACACCTGCAAGACGCCAACCGCCCTGGCACCGTGCACGTAGACTTCGGTCCCGTTCAGATCGCTGAGTGATTTTTGAGCCCGGTGAGGGCGAGACTCCAGGACATACCAGTGGTGTTCCAAATTTCGTGTTTGGACCATCCCGATCGTTAGCCCAAGTTCGAAAGGCATATTGAACCGGGGAACACGATCACTCAATGTGACCCGTGATATGTCGTGCAATGAATATTCGCAGTTCGCGATCAACTGCGTAAGGCGATCCAGACGTCGCTGGCTGCCGGGAATTTCCAGAACCGACTTCGGCACCAGTCCGAAACCACTGAGTCCCGCAATCAAAGCCAGAAACAGTGGCTCGTATTCCTTGTCAAATGGAACGTTCAGGAATGCGCAAGGGGCATCGGGCATGCAGTGCGCCCTCGCTCTTAGTGCGCGGATTTCAGGCTCTTGCGGACACCGACTCCGGGCAGATTCCGCTTGACCGGTTTGCGTCCGGAACTCGCCCCGGAAGCAGGTTTGGCAGGACCGAACATCATGTTTTCGATGGCACGGGCTTCTTCCGGAGAAATGTTCATCATCCGCGCCACCTGTTCAGGAGTCGGAAAAGGCGTTGTTATTAAGGTCTGAGCCATGGTCAATTCCAGTATAAGCCAGACATCGGCTACAATCCCGCTTGTTTCCAGAGCTGGTCCACACGCGCTTTCACTTCAGCAGACATGCGGATTACATCCGGCCATTCCCGCGTGAAGCCTTCGCCCGGCCATTTCTTCGTGGCGTCTATACCCATCTTGCTGCCGTAGTTCACGAGGCGGCTGGCATGGTCCAGAGAATCGATGGGGCCCATGGTGAATTGCACGTCGCGCTCGGGATCGATGTTGTTCAATGCACGCCAGGCGACTTCGCTCACATTCTGCACGTCGACGTCTTCATCAACTACGACGATGACCTTACTAAACATGGCCTGCCCGGTGCCCCAGATCGCACTCATCACTTTACGCGCGTGGCCTGGGTAAGACTTTCTTATCGACACCAGCATCAGGTTATGGAAGATGCCTTCGGCGGGCATGCACATATCGCGAACCTCAGGCAGTTGCAGGCGCAGCAGCGGGAGGAAAATCCGCTCGATGGCCTTGCCCATATAGAAATCTTCCATGGGCGGCGGGCCCACGATGGTGGTGGGATAAATGGGATTGCGGCGCTGGGTGACGCAGGTGACGTGGAAGACCGGGTAGTCGTCCGCCAGTGAGTAGTAGCCGGTGTGATCGCCGAAGGGGCCTTCGCGGCGGGTTTCGCCCAGCTCCACGTAGCCTTCGAGCACGATTTCAGCGTGGGCGGGAACTTCGAGATCCACTGTCTGGCATTTCACCATTTCGACCGGCTTGCCGCGCAGGAAACCAGCCAGCATCATTTCATCCAAATCCGGTGGAAGCGGGAGGATGGCACTGTACATGGTGGCGGGATCGGCACCGATGGCGACGGCGACATCCATACGCAGGGGTTGTCCCCCGGACGCGGCCATGCGACGACGGTAGTGCTCGGCACCCTGCTTATGTGTCTGCCAGTGCATGCCTGTGGTGCGCTCATCGAAGACCTGCAGGCGATACATGCCGCAGTTGCGCTTACCGGTTTCGGGGTTCTTCGAGAACACCATGGGCAGCGTGATGAACGGCCCGCCATCACCGGGCCAGCAGGTGAGTACCGGGTAGTCGTGGAGGGAAAACCCTTCAGTCCTGACGATCTCCTGACAAGGCCCGCGCGAGACGATCTTCGGAAAAAACGCGCCGATTTCGGCCAGCTTCGGTAGCATTTTCAGCTTGCCGATGAGGCCTTCCGGCATGCGCATTTCCAGATACCCGCTGATACGGGCTGCGACTTCCTCCACCGAATCCACGCCCAGCGCGAGTTCCATGCGCTTCATGCTGGCGAAGGCGTTGATGAGCACGGGAACGCTGGAACCGACCGGATTCTCGAAAAGCAGGGCGGGACCGCCGCTCTTCACCGAGCGGTCGGCAAATTCGGTGATCTCCAGTTTCGGGTCCACCGGGATGGAGACACGCTTCAGTTCCCCGTTTTTTTCGAGCGCTTGAATGAAGTCGCGAAGATCGTCGTATGCCATGCGGTTTGTATTTACTATGATTGCAAGTTGAACCTCATGGATACAAAAATGCAAACCCGAATTGCAATGGTGACCGGAGCCAGCCGCGGCATCGGGCGCGCCTGCGCGCTGGAACTGGCGCGCGCCGGGCGCAAGGTCGCGCTGGCTGCGAGGCAGATGGACAAGCTGGAAGAAGTGGCGGCGGAGATACGCGCCGCAGGTGGTGAGGCCTTTCCGGTGGCACTGGATCTGGCGTCTCACGACTCCATCAAAGCTGCCTTCGCGCAGGTGGCAAAGGAGTTCGGCCGCATCGACATTCTGGTGAACAACGCCGGCATCACCCGCGACGGTCTGGCTCTGCGGATGAAGCGCGACGACTGGGAATCGGTGATTGCCACCAACCTCACGGGCGCGTTCTATTGCATTCAGCAGGTGATGTCGCCCATGCTGAAGGAACGTTGGGGGCGAATCATCAATATTGTTTCCCTGGTGGGGCAATCGGGCAACCCGGGCCAGGTGAACTATGTGGCGTCAAAGGCGGGTCTGATCGGCGTGACCAAGTCTCTGGCACAGGAACTGGGTTCACGCACCATCACAGTAAACGCAGTTGCGCCGGGCTTCATTGAGACCGACATGACGGCGGCGCTGAAAGACGAATGGAAAGAGAAGGTACGTCAGCAGATTCCGTTGGGCCGGTTCGGCAAGGCCGAAGATGTGGCGGCCGCAGTACGTTTTTTGGCCAGCGACGAAGCGGGGTATATCACCGGACACACGATCGACGTGAACGGTGGCATGTACATGCGTTGAGGGCTGCCGGTGGTATGCTCGGGCAGGTATAGTTCGAGGGCAGTTATTCCATGACCTGGAGTCAACGGATTGTCGCGACGGGCTGCGCGGGGGTACTCCTCACGGCTGCCTGGGCTGCGAACCGCGACCAGCCGCTGCCCTTCCGCGTGTACCGCAGCATGGAAGCCTACGACGACGTGGAGCTTCCCGCTGATTTCGCCGAGAACTCCGAGTGGATTTTTGCGCGACTGATGTATCCACCACATCCGAATGCCCGTTTCTCGCGAGGGTACGGTTTCCGTGGCAAGCGCGACTGGAAACAGGGTGGTACCAGCTGGACCCAGGACTACCCGCGTGCCGACCGCCATTTCCTGCAGGCCATGCGCCGCCTGACGCGGATCAACGTGCGCTCCGTGGAGCAACCGGTGAATCTGGACGACGGCAATGACGTCTACAACTTTCCGTGGCTGGCGGCGGGAGAGATGGGCGACTGGAAGCTGACACCAGAGCAGATTGTAAGGCTGCGCGAGTTTCTAAACCGCGGCGGATTTCTCATGCTGGACGATTTCTGGGGTACCGAGGAATGGAATCGCTTCAATGAAACCATGCACGCGGTGTTCCCGGACCGGCCCATCGTGGAGATCGCGAACGAGGATTCGATCTTTCACATTCTTTACGATCTGGACGACCGCTATCAGGTTCCGGGGGAGTGGGCGCTGGCGCGTGGGAGCACGTATCGCAATGATGGCCAGGTGCCGCACTGGCGCGGCATTTATGACGACAAGGAACGGCTGATGGTGGCGATATCTTTCAACAACGATGTGGGCGATTCGTGGGAGTGGGCTGACGACCCCGGGTATCCGGAAAAGTATTCGGCGCTGGGGATACGGCTGGGCGTGAATTACGCGGTATATTCGTTGACACATTGAGCGGAGTCGACGGGCCTGAGGGGATACAGCTAATCCGCCACCATGAGTTCGCCGGGAACGATGGGCGCGGTGCGCGGCAGCAACCCCAGCGCGGCGCAGGCACCTGCCGCGACCAGCACAACGATGTAAATGGCCAGCTTGATGATATCCGCTTCGTGGGTACGCGGCAGCAGTTTCCACAACGCCAGCAGAACCGCCTGCGCGATGGTCACGGCCCACACCGACCCGTAGAAATAGCGCCGCTCGATGCCCTCGCCCTGAGTTGACTTGCGCACGCGCGGCAGTATGCCCAGTGCGCCCAGCAGCAGCGTAGAGGCGTAGAGCGGGAAGTACGCATACTGATAAATCTGCTTCAAATACCAGCCGCCGGTGAAGACCGCAACAACCAGGCCGGCGAGGTTGAGCAGGGCAAACGCAATGACATCGCTCCATGCAAAGGTGTAGCAGATGCGCCGGTATAAAGGGTTGGGGCGATCTTCGGTGAAGCGCAGAATGTAAGGCTTCGGCTCCACACCCGGTAACTGACCGCGCGCGGCCGCCAGACCAGTGCCCACCAGCACCACCGCCAGCCAGGCAACATTGGCGACGCTGAAACCTTTTTCAAATAAATCGAACGTCAGAGGGCCGGGCGCAAGGAAGAAGACCCATATCCAGATGGGCCAGTGCAATACGCGGTAGTAGCCCTTGTTGCGTTCGCGGATTTTCTTGCTCTCCGCATACTCCACCTTCACGGCAATCGACATCGGTTACTGCTCCTCTTCCTCGTCTTCGGCCGGCTCTTCCAGTTCTTCCGGCCGGGCGGCCAGCCTCTTCAACGCACTCATGGCCGCGCCCGAACTGAACCCTGCACGGCGCAACCTTCGCCACGCCGCCGCCAGCTTGCGCTGGTCTTCAATCTTGCCCGCGGCGGCCAGCGCGGGCATGCGACGGAGTACGTAGGCGTCGACCATTTCCGATTCGGTGCGACCTTCCAGCGCGTGTTCCACCGCCTGCCCGGCCAGATTTTGGGGAACACGACGGGCGCGCAAATCATTGAGAAGCCGGGTCTTGCCGAAGCCCTGGTTTTCCACCCGCCAGTTGGCAAAACTTTCAGCGAATCGCTCATCGTTCAGGTAGCCGATTTCGCGCAGGCGAATGACGGTGGCATCCGCGTCGGGAGGATTGGCTGCTTTAGCTCGTAGTTTCGCGGCCAGTTCGGCTATGGAAGCGGCCCTGCCGGCGAGGTAGCGAACGGCGTAATCGAATAATTCCTGGGGTGCCAGTTTTCGCGGCGGTCTGGATTTGCGCACTGTTCCGGATTTTAGCTGATTTGGCGGCCTGTCGGCAGGGTTTCGTATACTGTGAGAGCGGGGAGAAAAAAATGAACAAAGACGGACTGGCGAACTTTTTCCTGGGACTCGGCATCGGAGTCGGAATTGGCCTCCTGTTTGCACCCCAAAGTGGGGAAGATACACGCGAATTCATCAAGGGTAAAGCGGATGAGGGCAAGGACTACCTGAAGCGTCAAAGCGAAGATCTGCGCGGGAAAGCGGATGATTTGGCCGACAAGAGCCGCGATGTGCTGAACCGTCAGCGGGACAACCTGGCCGATGCGCTGGCCGCGGGCAAGCAGGCCTACCACGAGAAAGTTGATTCGATGAACGGCCAGACCACGTAATTTTAATGACAGAAGATACGTTCCGCATCGTTGTCACCACGGGAGTCGGCATTGCCGTGCTGTCCATGCTGGTCCTGGCCATAGTGGCCGTGGCGATGCTGAAGACGGTGGGCAAGGTCCGCGAACGCGTGGACAGCCTGAGCGAGAAAGCCGAGCCCATCCTGAAAACGGTAGGCGCTTTGACGGAAGAAAACAGCTCCCGAATTTCGGAAATTGTTCGCAATGCCCGGGAAGTTTCCAATGATGCGCGCGACATTTCCGGCGTCGCCAAAGACCAGGCGCACCGTTTTGCCGAAGTGGGGAAGGACATTGCGGACCGTACGCGCGCGCAGGTGTCACGGCTGGATTCCGCCGTGGACGACACGATAGACCGGGCTCATGAAGCGGGCGAGACCGTGAAGGCCGCCGTCCTGAAACCGGTACGGGAGATGAGCGGAATCGCCGCAGGCGTCCGGGCCGCAGTGAGCACTTTGGCCCATGGCGGCCGACCCAGCATCGACCACGTAACGCAGGACGAAGAGATGTTTATCTAAGCGGCGCCCGGCAAACGGATCGATGGTCGATATCCACAGTCACATTGTTTACGGCGTCGATGACGGCGCGCGCACGCTGGAAGACTCTCTGGCCATGCTCAACATAGCGGCGGACAGCGGCACAACCGACATTGTTGCCACCCCGCACTCCGACCTGAAATACAAGTTCCAGCCCGCCCTGATTCGGGAGCGAATCGCTGAATTACAAGAGCACATGGGCGACCGCATCCGCATTCATCGCGGTTGCGACTTCCACCTGCATTTTGACAACATCAACAACTGCCTGCACGACCGCACTCCCTACACGATTAACGGCCAGCGCTACCTGATGGTGGAGTTTGCTGAGCATTCCATCCCCGACACCATTACCGGTGTTCTGAAAGACATGGACCAGCGTGGCATCACACCGGTAGTGACGCACCCGGAACGGAATGCGCTACTGATGAAGCGTATTCCCGAGATGGTGCAATGGGTGCGATTTGGGTGCCTGTTGCAAGTGACGGCCCAGTCATTCAGCGGCCGGTTCGGCAAAGCGGCTCAGGCCAATTGCCATAAACTCATGGAACTGAACATGGTGCATTTCGTGGCCAGCGACGCGCATGACACACAATGGCGTCCGCCAGACCTGCGGCACGCTTACCAACACGTATCCACTGAGTTCGGTAAAGGTGTTGCAGAGCGGCTGTTCGTGGATTATCCGCGAACGGCGCTCACCGGGGAGTATATAGACTGCGCTGACCCTGACGAGGCAGCAGCAAAACGCCCCTGGTACAAACTCTGGTAAGTTAGGCTGCCTTCAGCACTTTGCCGTTGCGAATGCAGGACGTGCAGGCGCGGAGACGTTTGGTGGCTCCCGACACAACGGCGCGAACCGACTGCAAATTGATGTTCCAGCGACGCTTGGTAATGTTGTGCGCGTGGCTGACCTTGTTGCCGAACTGGGGACCTTTGCCGCAAATTTCACAAACTCGTGCCATGGGACTAAAACTCCTGAGATTAAAACGCTGGTGCGAACTGCCGGAAGCAGCGCACAAACTAGCAGTCTAGCACGGGTCGATCAACGGGGCGACGGCGGTTGTGTCTACGGGGTGTGCGACAGAAAGCGGAGACATCGGGGAAGTTGCTGTAATTCCGGGCTGGTCTGAGCGTAAGGCTACGCAAGGCGAAAACCGGATTACGACATCCCTTTGGAGGTGGCATTGGCGGGTCAAGTCCAGGGCGCCGACGGATTCGGGTCGCTGGATAACGCCTGAACAGCCGAATGGCTCCCAACGGATGCAACGCCCCTGTTTTTCACTTTCAAGTCGCGCACCCGCGACTAGGCCTCGGGTGCGAACAGGCGAATAATCAGGAAGCAAACCGCCGCCACGAAGGCCGCGCAGGGAATAGTCAGTACCCAGGCCCAGACAATCTCACGGGCCAGACTCCAGCGCACGGCCTTCTTGCGGTGAACCGAGCCCACACCGGCGATTGCGCCGGCAATTGCATGAGTGGTGGAAACCGGCAGGCCCAGGAAAGTGGGGAACAAAATGGAGATCGCGGCCCCGGTTTCGGCGCAGAAACCGCCACGCGGATGCAGGCGGGTCAGCTTTGTACCCATGGTTTTTACGATTTTCCATCCACCGCTCAGCGTTCCCAGGCTGATGGCGGTGCTGGCCGAAAGAATCACCCAGGTCTGAATTTTAGAGCCTTGTTGATAGCGGGAAGCAATCAGCAGCGCGGTGATGATGCCCATGGTCTTTTGAGCGTCATTGGTACCGTGCGCCATGCTGAACAGCGCCGACGAGAGGAGTTGCAACCGGCGAAAGTACCGGTTTGCGGTGGAGGGCGGTGTGCGGCGGAATCCCCATTCCACGGCCAGCATCAGAACATGCGCAAGGAACATGCCGATGAGGGGCGACAGGACAATAAACGAAATTGTGGTGAGCCATTTCCCGCCCACCAAACCCACAAAGCCGGCCTTCGCGATGGCTGCGCCCGCATAGCCGCCGATCAGGGCGTGAGAGGAGCTGGTGGGCAAGCCAAGCCACCAGGTGATGAGATCCCAAACAATGGCACCGGCCAGACCCGCCAGTACGAGATAAGGGGTGACGATGACGGGGTCAATGTAGCCCGTCGCAATGCTGGATGCCACCCCTGTACCCAGCAGGAACGCCGCCGCAAAATTAAAAAAAGCGGCCCAGAGAACCGCCACTGAGGGAGGCAGAACACGAGTGGCCACAATGGTGGCAATGGAATTCGCCGAATCGTGAAAGCCGTTGATGAAATCGAACAGCAGCGCGATTAATACAATCGACGCTACCAGGGCGAAGGTCAAGGTCATGTGGATTTTCTGTTCTTCGGCTAGCTGTTCTTAACCTGAATGGACTGGAGCACGTCGGCGGCGTCCTCGCAACGATCCGTGGCCGCTTCCAGAACCTCATAGATGTCTTTGTGCTTCAAGAGCGTACCCGCGTCGGCACCGCTTTCGAAGAGTTCGGTGAGCAGGCGGCGGAACATTTCATCGCCCACATTTTCCAGGCGGTTGATTTCAATGCAGTCTTCGCTGGTACTCTTTCCGTCACGCAGTTTCTGCACCGCGGAAAGGAGTCGCTCACAGGCGGCCAGGATGTTCATGGTCAGTTCCACCACCGCGGGCGGAATTGGATCGATCCGGTACGCGACCAGGCGGAATGCTCCATCTTCAATGAAATCGATCACATCATCAATGGAAGCGCCCAGAGCATGAAGGTCTTCCGGGTCAAGCGGCGTTACGAAGGTCGAATTCAGACGCTTGAACAACTGGTGAGTAATCTCATCGGCTTCGTGTTCCACGCGCTTGATGGCGCCGGCGGCACGGGCTGCCTCGATGGGCGTGCCGATCTTCACCGAGTTGTGAAGTATCCGCGCGGCGTCGACCATGCACAAGGCCTGGTTGACCAGAAGATCAAAAAATTTTTCATCGCGGGGAAAAAGTTTCATGCGCCTAAACCAGCATAGAGGAACCCGGTGGTTTCCGCCATCCAGTCTCTTTATTTTTTTGCAAACCTCCTCTTATGAGTTAGTTGCGGGGCTATGAATTAGTCAGCCGGGGTGTCACGAACTTGTAACAATCGGGAGCTTCCCGCGCAGAGTTCGCCGCATCCTGCTATGGTGAAACTGGATTATCTTGAAAATAGGTTTTGTCAGTCTCGGCTGTCCCAAGAACCTTGTGGACAGCGAAGTCATGATGGGCGAACTAGTCGCCCGCGGACATCAACTCACTACATCGCCCGCCGAGGCGGACGTGCTGGTGGTGAATACCTGCAGCTTTATTGATCTGGCCAAACAGGAATCCATCGACACAATTCTGGAAATGGCCGAGTACAAGAAAACCGGTCGGGCACAGAAACTGGTGGTAGCGGGCTGCCTGGTGGAACGCTACCGCGGCGATATCCGGAAAGACCTGCCGGAAGTGGACGCCATCGTTGGCACCAACGAGATCGGCAAAATTGTGGAGGCATGCGAAGGTGCCGCAGGTGAAGGGGGATCGGAGGAGACCGGCCTTTCCGCCCTCGCCCCGGAGCCCTATCTCTATCACGACATGACGCCGCGGATATTGGCCACCCCGCGGCACTTTGCGTACATCAAAATCGCCGAGGGGTGCGACCACCCCTGCACATTCTGTGTGATTCCCCAGTACCGGGGGGCCTTCCGCAGCCGGCGTTTTGAATCCGTGATCGCCGAAGCGACCCGTATGTTCGGCCAGGGCATTCGGGAAATCAATCTGATTGGGCAGGACACGACCTGCTTCGGCGAAGATCTGGGCATCAAAGACGGTCTGGCAGTGCTGCTGGCCCGCCTTGCGGGAATTGAAACCACACACGAAAAATGGATTCGCTTTCTGTATGCGTACCCCAACCGGGTCACGCAGAAATTACTGGACACCATCGCGGAGCACGCGGCACTGACGAAGTATATCGACATGCCTCTGCAGCACGCCAGTGCCAGCGTACTGAAGCGTATGAAACGCGGCGCGCACGGCGATATTTTCCTCAAGCTGCTGGAGAAAGCAAGGCGCACAATTCCGGGCGTTGCCATTCGCACCAGCTTTATTGTGGGATTCCCCGGAGAGACTGAGGCCGACTTCGCCGAACTTTGCTCTTTCGTAGAGGCAGCTAAATTTGACCGCGTGGGCGTCTTCACGTACTCCGATGAAGACAGCAGCAAGAGCTACCCGCTGGATGGCAAAGTCGACGGCCGTACCATGAACAACCGCAAGCGCAAGCTGATGTCGCTGCAACGGCGGATTTCCAACCGGAAGAACAAGGCTCTGGTAGGCAGTGAAGTTGCGGTACTGGTGGAAGGTCTTTCGGCGGAAACCGATCTGCTCTGGCAGGGACGCATGTCCACCCAGGCACCGGAAATTGATGGCGTGGTGCTGATTAACGACGTGGAAGGCATTGAACCACGGCCCGGCGAAATCCGCCGGATGCGCATCACGGCAGCTCATGATTACGATCTGGTAGGAACCTTGCTCCCCGCCACTGAGGAGGCGCCGGTGCCCATCAAAATTGCTACCCAACCGCTGGCGGGGTTGATTCAAATCTCGTCTCCAGCTCACCTTCCCGCGCGATGAAATGGCCCGCGCGATGAAATGCCCCATCTGCCACAAACCAGTTAACCTTTCTGACCCGGAATCCCCGTTTTGCAGCGAGCGTTGCCGCGAGGTAGACCTGGGCAATTGGGCCATGGAAAAGTACGTCATTCCGGGTCCTGCTCAGTCTGCTTTCGAGCCGGGTAATCCGGATTTTGATGAAGAGTGAACAAGCGCGCTTTGATCCGGTCTGGCTATGGGCCACCTGGTTTGGCTGTGGCCATGTGCCCAAAGGTCCCGGTACCGCCGGATCGGTTGGAGCGCTGCTGATCGCGATACCGCTGGCCCTACTCGGCCTTCCTCCCTGGGGATTTTTACTGCTATCGCTGATTTTGCTCTATCCTTCCATCCTGGCGGCAAGCGACGTGGCGCAGCGCTGCGGAAAGAAAGATCCGCAGATTATCGTGATCGATGAGGTACTGGGGCAGTGGATCACGCTGGCCGGCGCAACCGTGCTGAACTGGCATTCGTTCCTGCTGGCGCTTGGGCTCTTCCGCCTCTTCGACATCTACAAGCCCCCGCCCATCCGCCGGCTGGAGCGTATTCCGGGAGGCGCAGGCATTGTATTCGACGACGTTTTGGCCGGCGTTTACGGTGCCATGGTGTTGGCCGCGGCGGGTCGGTTCGGTCTCTACTGAAAGCGGCAAGGCAAAATAGAGTTAGAACATGACATCTCGTAACGATCCGTCCGACAAGCCTCAAATCTTTGATGTGGAGCCAGGCGCTGCCATCATCGGAGGAGAACTGGCGATTCGCGGAGAGGGCCTGGCGGTTATGGGACGCCCTCTTGTGAGATTCGGCGAAGTGGTTGCACCCATCGTGATTGGTTCCAACTCGCTCGTGATCGTGAAAGTACCGGAAGGTGCCCAGGCCGGTGAACTGGTGGTTGATTCCCCCGGCAACCCGAGCGAGGCGTGGACCTGTGACATCGGCCTGATGATCGCTGAAAACCTGCACCCGATCACCAGCCCCGCCTGCGATTCCATTGGCAATATTTACACCACGTTCAGCGGCTCACGGGGCCAGAAGGTGCCGGTTGCGGTTTACCGGATTGATCTGAATTTCAATATGCGGCCTTTTGTGCCCGACATGATGAACGCCTCGGCAATCGCGGTGGGCCCTGACAATCAGGTCTACGTTTCCAGCCGTTTTGACGGGATGGTTTATCAGGTGAGCCCCGGCGGCAATATGGCTGTATTCGTGGAAGGAATGGGCGTGGCCACCGGAATTTGCTTCGACCATGAAGGAAATCTCTACGTGGGTGACCGCAGCGGGACCATTTTCAAGGTCAGCAGCGAGCGGCAAATTTTTGTCTACGCCACCATGGAGCCCTCCATCTCGGCCTACCACCTGACCTGGGGACCGGACCATCAGCTTTACGTCAGCGGACCCACCACTTCCAGTTACGATTCCATCTATCGCATCAATGCGAAGGGTGAAGTCGACACGTTCTACCGCGGTTTGGGACGCCCCCAGGGCATGGCGTTTGATGTGGATGGCAACCTCTATTCGGCGGCATCCTGGATGGGCCGTAAAGGTGTTGTGCGCATCAGCCAGGAAGGCAAGGCCAACCACTTCCTCTCTGGCCCCGGAATTGTAGGGCTGGCCTTCCTGCCCTCCCGTTCCATGCTGGTAACAACGACTAATGCGATTCACCGCGTGGATGTCGACGTGCGCGGCTATCAACCCTTTTAATGCAATGAACGCCGCAATCATCGCCGTTGGCTCGGAAATGCTGACCTCGCAGAGGGTGGATACCAATTCGCTCTGGCTCACCGATCAACTAAATCAACTGGGCGTGGAAGTGATCGCCAAGCATGTGGTGGGGGACGAGCGGGAACACGTGTCCGAAGAAATTCGCCGATCTCTGGAGCAAGCGGACCTGGTGATCGTCTCGGGCGGCCTGGGCCCCACCGAAGACGATGTGACCCGCGACGCAACGGCCATGGCTCTGCATCGCGCGCAGACCTACAGCGAAGACATCGGCAACGGTATTGAAGAGCGATTCCGTCGCATGAAAAGAGTCATGCCAGAGACGAATCGCCGCCAGGCCATGGTCATTGATGGAGCGGAAATTCTGCCCAATGATCGTGGCACCGCGCCGGGACAATGGCTGGCAACAGAAGGCGGGGTTGTGATTCTGCTGCCTGGTCCGCCTTACGAACTGGAATCGATGTACACGCGGGAAATCCACCCGCGGCTACAGCGCATGGTGCCCCCGCTGGCCATTCGTACGCTCACCATGCGGGTTTCCGGCATGTCTGAATCCGGTCTGGATGAGGCAATATCGCCCATCTACAAACGTTATGGCCAGATCGTCACAACCGTGCTGGCACACAACGGCGATATTCAGGTGCACTTCCGCGCCCGCTGTGCATCCGGGAGCGAAGCTTTGGCGCTGCTGGAGCAGATTCGCCCGGAGATTGAGGCAGCCCTGGGCGACAACATTTACGCACGCAACGCCGACCCGCTGGAAACGGTTGTGGGGCAGAAATTGCTGGCGAAAGCAGCGACTCTGGCAGTAGCCGAAAGTGCCACCGGTGGCGGACTGGCAGACCGGATTTCCAGTGTTCCCGGCAGTTCCGCCTGGTTCCTGGGTGGCTTTGTGACTTATTCGCGCAGGTTGAAGACTGACCTGCTGGGGATTCCGGCTGATCTGATTGACAGGCACGGCCCGGTGAGCGCCGAAGTAGCGTTTGCCATGGCCAGCGCGGTGCGCGAAAAGACCGGTGCCACCTGGGGAATCTCTGTAACCGGGAACGCCGGACCCGCTACCGATGGCAGCGAAGCCGGCGTGGGGCACTTCTTTGTGGGTCTTTCCAGTCCGGCTGAGACCACCGTAACGCACCGGATCTGGCCTGCGCCAGACCGCAGGCGCGTCCGCGCCTTCGCCGCGCAGATGGCGCTCGATCTTTTGAATCGGAAACTGGGCTAAACCGGAAACCGGGTTAAATCAGGCTTTGCCGCGCGGCACGAAATTCAGCGAGGCCGAATTCATGCAGTAGCGCAGCCCGGTGGGCTTGGGACCATCATCAAAAACATGGCCCAGGTGAGCATCGCAGCGCGCGCACTCCAGTTCCACCCGGCGCATGCCGAAGGTCATGTCGGTTTTTTCCACCACGTTCTCTTTCGCCAGTGGCTGGTAAAAGCTGGGCCAGCCGGTGCCCGATTCAAACTTGGTCTTGGCATCGAACAGCGGCGTGTTGCAACAGATGCAGTAATAAAGACCATCGTCGTGGTTGTACGCGTACTTGCCGCTACCGGCCCGCTCTGTGCCCTTTTGCCGGGCTACTTCAAACTGCGTGGCATCCAGCTGCTTCTTCCATTCCGCGTCGGTCTTGACTATTTTTTCCACTTCAGTAATCCCCTTCCGGTTCCCGCCTGCATCGAACTCAGCCAGTTTTACGGTCTTGCCGCTGCGCGGCTTGTCAGTGGCGGCGGCCAGAACCTTTGCAGCCACGGCCCCGACGGTAAGCGTCAGCAGAAAACCACGACGCGCAATCACATTTTCAATATTCATTGTTGTGTCCTCCTACTTTTTGTAAAGCTCCGGGAAACTCTTGCGGAAAGCCTCAAAAATTGGCACATCCACGTTCACGATGTACGGGTGAGAGGGGTTGCGCGTCATGAAGTGCTGGTGCTCTTCCTCGGCCGGGTAGAAGCCCTCCAACGACGCCACTTTGGTGACGATCGGATGTTTGTAGACGTGGGCCGCATCCAGTTCCCGAATATAGTCTTCCGCAAATTTCTTCTGCTCATCATTGCTGTAGAAGACGGAAGACCGGTACTGCGTTCCATGATCATTGTGCTGGTAGTTCAGCGTGGTGGGGTCGTGCGCCACAGAGAAGTATATTTTGAGCAACTGTCCGTACGTCACTTTGGCAGGGTCATAGACAATTTCAATCGATTCGGCATGGCCGGTGTTACCCGAGCTCACCATTTCGTAGTGCGCCGTGGACTTCTTGCCGCCCACGTAACCCACCGTTGTACTGGTTACTCCCCTGACATGTTCGTAAACCCCCTGCATGCCCCAGAAGCAGCCGCCAGCGAGTACGGCGGTGGCCGTCTTCGCGCCAGCCGGGTTAATGGATTCCATGGGGGGATCGGGAAATCCCGCGCCCATCAGGCCAATGGCCAATACCGGCAGGACAAGTCCGGCACGGAGTATGTTTATGTTCATCAAAACCTCTCTCTTCCATGATACGAAAATAACGGCGGCTCGGTTGGACCCTCCCCGCCTCGGCAACCTTGAATGCCGCCGCGTGGGCCGTCTATTCCCGGCAGCCCGCCAGATTGAAAGCCACAGGCTAAATTACAAGTAGATGCCGTCCTTGCGTTCCAGCCTGAATTATCAGCCACAAGAACTGGGCTTTGGCACCAGCGGCAGGCGGGGACTCATCCGCGATCTGACGCCGCTGGAGATTTATATTAACGTTTCCGCAGAAATCGAATACCTGCGGGGACTGGCCCCGACCGACGGAGGAATTCGCTCAGGCGATGAGTTTTTCCTGGCACGCGACCTGCGTCCCAGCTCCGAGGGTATCTGCAAAGTGATCCAGCAAACCGTGCGCGCAGCGGGAATGCACCCGGTGAACATGGGCGCAATTCCCACACCAGCCCTGACAGCCTTTGCGCTGGAGCGGCAGCGGGGCAGCATTATGGTCACCGGCAGCCATATTCCATTTGACCGCAACGGCTACAAACTCAACACCTCCAGGGGCGAATTATTGAAACAGCACGAGAGCCCCATCAACGCCCTGGTGGCAACGGTTCGGGAGCGAATCTACAGAGAAGCAGCAGCGGATTCCCTTTTCACGTCCGACGGTGCGCTGCGCGAACAGCCGGCCGAACTGGAGCCGGAATCGGCTGAAGCCAGCACCGCGTGGGTGAAACGATACACGGGCTTCTTCGGTACGTCCGCTCTGGCAGGCAAGCGGATATTGGTGTACCAGCACTCCGCCGTGGGGCGGGACATTCTTGTGGAAATTCTGCGCCTGCTGGGAGCTGAGGCGGTCCCGATGGGTCGCAGCGACTCTTTTGTACCCATCGATACGGAGAATATTGGCAGCGCCGAATTGGCTGAAATTCAGCAACTGGCAGCAGCGGCGGGCCCGGCCTTCGCAGTGGTCTCGCTGGATGGCGATAGTGACCGGCCCCTGATGCTCGCCCCCGATCCGCAGTCGGGAGCCTTACGCTTCTTCAATGGCGACCTGGTGGGCATGATTGTGGCCCGATATCTGAAGGCCGATGCGGCGGTAGTCCCCATCAGTTGCAATGACGCGATTGACCGCGGCGAACTCGCTGCCGTGGTGCAGCCGAAAACACGTATTGGATCACCGTGGGTAATCGCGGGTATGCAAACCGCTATCGCGCAGGGAAAGACTTTAGTTTGCGGCTGGGAAGCCAATGGCGGATTTCTGCTGGGATCGGCGGTGACAGGCAAGAACGGGAGTCTGCGCCCGCTGGCCACACGCGACGCCTTCCTGCCGCTGCTGGCTGTGCTGAGCGCAGCGGCGGAACGGGGGGCCACGGTGGCGGGCTTGTTCGATGGGTTGCCCGCGCGGTTTAGCCAGGCCGGTCTGCTGCGTGATTTCCCCCGCAGTGCCGGAATGAGCATTGTGCGGGAATTGAACGCCGCCACCAGCCACCGCTTCCATCATTCATATGAAATAGCGGAACTATTGAACCGTATCTTTACCGCGGAGGATGGATTCTCGTCCATCGTCCGGGTAGATTACACCGACGGTGTCCGTATTCACTTCACCAACGGCGACATCGCGCATATCCGTCCCTCTGGAAATGCCAATGAATTAAGGGTTTATGCGGTTGCAGATAGCCCGGACCGGGCCTCAGCAATCGTCGCTCTGGGTATCGCGGAGCCCGACGGTCTGCTGCGCCAGCTGGAGCGGATTTTCGCGTGACAAAAGAAACTCCGGTAATTATATTTGGCCCCGGTTATACCTGTAACCGCCTTGCACGACGTCTGGTTGCCCGGAATATTCCCGTTTTTACCGCGGCGCGAAACCCGGATAAACTTGCGTCGCTGGCGGCGGCCGGAATTGTGGTCACCGCGTTGGATGATGCCAAACTACCGCCAAATGCTCGTTTGGTGTATTCCATCCCGCCCCTTTCGCCAACTGAAGAGTTGCCCCTGAGAAACTTCATTCATACCCTGCAACCGCATCGGGTAGTCTATATTTCCTCTACAGCAGTATATGGAAATCAGACAAAAGTGACGGAAATCTCCCCCACAGACGGCAGTAGCGAGCGCGGTTGCCGGCGGATTGAAGCAGAAGCGTGGTTTGGTGCCGGGCCATGGTCGAGCCTGATCCTGCGCCCGGCAGCCATCTACGGGCCCGGGCGCGGAGTTCATGTTCGGGTTAGAGAAGGCAGGGTCGCGCGGGGTGCGGGCACAGCGATTACCAGCCGAATCCATGTGGATGACCTGGTTCAGCTGCTGGAGGCGGGGCTGGATTCCGATTTAGCAGGCTGCTGGCCGGTGGCCGATGAAGTTCCCTGCCCCACCCTTGAAATAGCCACGTGGTGCGCGGAGCAAATGGGTGTGGCGTTCGTGATGGACCCGGCGAAGGATTTCCCGGAAGAAGGGCGGCAGGTGGATGGTTCCGAAATATTCCGCCAACTGGACGTAAAAATTCTATGGCCCACCTGGCGATCAGGGATTTCCGCCTCAATGGCAGAAGAAAAAAGGGCGGAAGAAAGTTAGGCCGCCGCCAGGGCCGGGGAAAGCAGTGCAGCCTGGGTGGCGCGCAAAGCCTCTACCGCTCCCAGCAAACCACTGACATCCACGTTGCTTAAGCCTGGCACGAACAACCAAAGACGCAGCTCAATCCGACAGAGGCTCAGGGTAAAAGAAGTTTGCGAGCGCAGCAGGGTGATGGCGAGTTCCGGCCGGTCGACGGGAGATTGCACCATGATAAGGCGAATTCCCGTCAGCAATTGGCCGTAATCTTTGGCCAGACAACGCACGTAACCGCGAAAAATCTGTCGTCGCTGCTGTTGCATTCGGCGAACCAACCGCCGATTTCCCCGTGCGAAGGCAAATTCCTCATCCTGTAGCAGCCGAACCATGGGACGGTAACGAGCTGCCAGTGGCATTAGCCCGCCCACAGCGAGGCCTGACTTTAGCATTCGGAGCCGCGAAAGAAAGAGGCCGGTTACCGCGGTAACTACGGCCAGACCGATCAGCAATGAGAGATTTAGCAGAGGGGTACCTAAATTCAATTACCTAGAGAATACCCGATGTCGGAGGCAATTTCAAGAAAAACTATTCTCAACGGTGCCTTTAATGCACAAAAACCCGAACTACCCCCGTCCAACACGACGGAGTATTCCGTTCATTGCTTCCAATTGACGCAATAATTCCGCTTCGCCCATATGGCCGCCCGAATGGCCAAAGATAACGCGCGCCGGAGGCTGTTCCTCTTCGCGTCGGAAGGCCCAGGCCCAGGCCAGACAGCAGGCGAATTCAAAAACCAATTGGGCAATATCGACGGGCAGGACGGCCATGACGGGAGCAACGCTATCTACTAATCGCGCCGCCGCCAGGGACAGAATAAGGGCACTGAAGGCAATCAGGGATGTCCACGTATTGGCCTGAAGGCGCAACGGGTAGCGTGACAAAAAGAACATGGTCAGAATGACCACAAGGGCGAGGCCGAGCAGAACAGACCGGTCCGCAGCCTCGAAGTATAACAAGCTATTCCGCCCCTGCACGGCACCCTGCCAGAAGTAGTTTGCCAGGGCGAGAGCCAGGCTGATCGCCACGACTGAGGCACCCCACGTGGCCCAACGGCTAATGCTCTTGATTCCAGGGTAGCCGGCAAATGCTTTTCCCAGCAGGTGAGCCACGCACCATGTAGCGGCAATCCATTCCACCGGATTGGAGGCTTCGTAGAGCAGGACATAGCTTCGTGTAGTGCGCGGGAGCAAGGTGAGTGTCCAGCCCCAAAAAACGTGCTGTGCGAGGTACACGGTGAGCGCAGCGAACCGCACCGCCTGCTTCACGACCAGAATGCGGCACAACAGAATGGTCCCGGCCGTTGCCGTCGCCAGTGTCATGCCGAGAGTCAGATCCATGCAGTGCCGTCAAAATTCTACCACTGTAAAAGTACAACAAGCGGTCGGGGAGCGACCGCTTGTTCAATCCTGACTTCCTGGAAGCACGGAAACAGCTATCTGCAGATCCACATGTCCTGACTACAGTCCGGCGGGCTCCACGCGGACGCAACACTGGATACGGCCAGGGAGGCGGCGAGGACGGTAAGCATCATCACGAATTTGCGCATTTTGATAATTCTCCTTGATTAGATATTCGATTCGGGTTTGAGATTTTGGGGCCGGCGAATCGGGTACATCGCCACTATATGGCCCCGGAAAGATATTTCGGTTCATTTTTGAAAAACATGTCCTATTCAGAACGACGGGCGGATATTTCCGGTAAAATCGGGGTGTGGCTGATGTGGTTATCCTTTGGCGAACCCATCGGTCCGGGCCGACGGTTGTACAATTTGAAGCGGAAAGCAACCAGATGAATTACGCGGATGCGGGGCTGGCGGAGTCGTGGAACCGGACACTCACCGGAATTCCCACCGTGTTGGGGCGGCTGGCGTGGCTGGCTTCGCTGCGCAACACCAGCACCGGTGGCTACGAGCACTTCGGCATGGCCCAGCGCTCCAGCTCTTCTGATGTGGATCGGCTGTTGCGGGCAAGCCACATGGAAGCGTTTCAGGCGTGGTTGTGTTTTTCTCTGCAGCAGCAAAAAGAAGAAGTAGAGCTTTATTTCGAAGGGCTGGGCGAAGACCGGCGTGAAACACTCGCCAGCTGGCTTCGCGTGACACCCTGCGGAAGCTGGATTCCCGCCGAATCACGGGACGTGGAACGCACGCTTTTCCTGAGCGATCTGGAAATCGTCCTGGAATCCCTCAGGACCGATTTCGGCGTGACGGCTCGAAATCCAGACTTATAGCCAGACCCACCACCTGCCCCACCACTTCGATCTCCTCCGGGTAGCGGAAGTTTAAAATCGGAGTTTCCGAAGCGGGGTCCGCAATCAGACTGAGCAAGCCCTCGTTCAAACTGCACCAGCGGCAGTAGAATGCATCGCGATGCTCCAGAAAATAGATTGGCCTGGTCGCCTGGCTGGTCCAGCCACCGTTCTGAATACGGCGCTTGCTCTCGTCTATCACCAGCAAAGAGCCGGCAGGCACCAGCGGATGCATCGACCAGTCCTGGGTTCCCACGAAGCCGTAACGAAACTGGCGGTAATCTACGCCGCCGATCAGGGCAAGGGGGAGTTTCCCCCACCTCTGCACCACTTCGCTGAGGAACAAGGTCTTGTTCAGGTCGATGCCTGGGTTGAGTGAGATGGGAATGGTTACTTCCGCACCCGGATCAGCGGGAAACCCCACCGCGTGGGTTTTCCCGATGCGGATGAGGCCACTGTCGGTCGCCATGCCATCTAAACCGACTCCATACCAGCCCAAAACCTCAGCCAGATGTAACCGGTATATACAGCAAAGGGAGTATAACCGGAAGATGGAGGGAACTGTCCCCCGGCTCTCAATCTCGGAAAGCCGGCTGATCAGAACCACGAACTCCTGATTGGCATGCCTCTCGGCGATGCCCTGGCTGGCCAGCTCCACATCGCGAAATTTGAGGTCCAGACGTTCGCGCGCTCGCCGCAGCCGTAGCCCCGCATCTGTGATATTATCCGGTCTCTGAGGGGTTAGGCCTCCTGCGTTTGCCACGATGTTCTCCCGAAGGGAAAGTATAGTACCATCACCGTTCCTTTATCAATATTTAATGACATGAGCTGTTCCAAATACGGAACAACAATTTCCTGATCCTTCTTTTACTCTACGGCTTCCCTGAACTTCCGCAGCGTGGTTAATTTCAAACAAATCGGGCCGATCCACTTTGAATTGGAGCGAGCGAGAACGAATAAATTGCAGCGGAACTCCGCAATGGAAATATTAGAATGTATAAGGTCGCGGTACTGTTGACATACAGCCAAAACCTCAGAGGGTAGCACATATGGTCCAGGGAAGGAGATAGAACGAATGCCTCGCCGCGTCGGATACCAGGGCGAACCTGGTGCTTTCAGCAGCCTTGCCGCCCGTTTATTGTGCGAAGAGTCTGCGCGAATTGTTCCCCAGCCCACCTTCGCGGATGTTTTCCGTGCCGTGGCAAATGGAAAACATGATGCCGCAGTGATCCCGATTGAGAACACCTTACACGGATCGGTTCTTGAAAACTATGATCTGCTGCTGGCGGCTGGCCTGGTGATAACAGGCGAGGCATATGTCCGCATCGTCCACAACCTGATCGCCGCCCCCGGGACATCGTTGTCCGACATACGCCAGGTATACTCCCATCCGGTGGCGCTGAATCAGTGCCTGCGGTTCTTTGACTCGCATCCCGCCATGGAAAGAACGCCTTTTTATGACACCGCGGGTAGCGTCAAGATGTTGATGGAACAGCGTCTTCCGGCGGCAGCTGCCATCGCATCGGCTGAAGCCGCTTCCATCTATGGAGCGAAGATTCTGCAGCGGGCCATAGAGGACAACGTGGAGAACTACACCCGCTTCTTTTTGCTGGAGCGTCCCCGAAAGAGAGCAAAAAAACGCCTCGACGTACCGTATAAGACCTCTCTGGTCTTCACGGTGGCGAACATTGCCGGAGCCCTGTTCCGTTCCCTCGGGGCCTTTGCGCTGCGTGATATCAGCCTGGCCCGCATTGAATCGCGTCCTTTGCAGGGCCGCCCGTGGGAATACATGTTCTACCTTGATCTGGCTAGCCACGTTGACGACCCCGCCTGCCGCAATGCCATCAACCACCTGCGCGAACTCGCTGATACGTTGCACATTCTAGGGAGTTTCCCTGCCGCAACCCTGGGCCCTCGTGCTTCCCGCAAAGCAAAGTAATAACCTGAAGGCATGAAGGTTCTCCCCGTGGATACGGTATTGGCAGCCTCCGCGCCTGCGGATGCGGATGCGTTCGAAGAATTGCCGGTATTGGCGGTTCGTGAGACGGTCTTGTACCCAAACGCCCTGTTGCCGTTGACCGTGGGCAGGCCCACCTCCGTGGCTATGGTCGATTCACTGGGCGAAAACCGCCTCGTGGCGGTAATTTGCCAGGTGGACCCTTCCATCGACGATCCGGCGCCAGGTGACCTGCGGCAGATCGGCACCGTTGCACTGGTGCACAAGATCGTGCGCATGCGCGAGGGTCACCTGTTGTTCTGCGAAGGTATCTCACGCATGAAGGCGGTGGAGTTCACGGCGCGCGAACCTTTTCTTCGGGCCCGCATTGAGCGCATTCCGGAAGTGGATCCGGACACAACGGCGGAACTAACCGCGCTGCGCCAGAACGTGATTAGCGCTTTCACACAAATCATTGCGGCTTCCCCCAACGTCTCTGACGAGGTGGCCAACGCGGCCTCCAACATTCTGGAAAGCAGCAGGCTGGCCGATTTTATTGCGGGCGCCACGCCCGGTCTGAGCCACTCTGACCGGCAGTTCGTGCTGGAAGAGAGCGACGCTCTGAAACGCCTGGAATATTTGCATGCGCAACTGGTGCGCGAAGTGGAACTTCTGGAATTGCGCCAGAAGCTTCACTCCCAGGTGCAGGGCGCACTCTCGCAGAACCAGCGCGAATTCTACCTGCGGGAACAATTGCGCGCCATCCAGAAGGAACTGGGCGAGGGGGACGAACGGGATCGCGAATCCCAGGAATTGAAAGAAAAGATTGAAAAGGCCGGAATGCCGGAGGAAGTGAAGCAGGAGGCTCTGAAAGAACTCACCCGCTTCACGAAAATAACGCCCATGTCGCCCGAGCATAACGTGGCACGCACGTGGCTGGAATGGATGACGAGCCTGCCGTGGAACATATCCACCGCCACCCCGGTGGATATCAATCGCGCCAAAGCCATTCTGGACGAAGACCATTACGATCTGGAAAAGGTAAAGGACCGCATTCTCGATTTCCTGGCAGTCTTACAGTTGAAGCCCGGCCAGAAAGCGCCGATCCTGTGTTTCGTGGGCCCGCCCGGAGTGGGCAAGACTTCGCTTGGCCGCTCTATCGCGCGCGCTCTGGACCGTAAGTTTCAGCGCATCTCCATGGGGGGCATGCATGATGAGGCCGAAATCCGCGGCCATCGCCGCACTTACATCGGCGCCCTGCCCGGTCAGATTATTCAGGCACTCAAACGGGCCGGAAGCAACGATCCGGTTTTTGTACTGGATGAAGTAGATAAGCTGGGGCACGACTTCCGCGGCGACCCTTCATCGGCTCTGCTGGAAGTGCTGGACCCCGAACAGAATTCCACTTTCCGCGACAACTACCTGGATACGCCCTTCGATCTCTCCAAAGTCTTGTTCATCACCACGGCCAACATGCTGGATACGGTTCCCGGACCGTTGCGGGACCGTATGGAAATTATCGATCTCCAGGGCTACACCGAAGAAGAGAAGGTCGTCATCGCATTCCGCTACCTGATCCCCCGGCAAAAAAAGGAAAATGCCCTGGATGACAGCCGTCCGCTGGAATTCCTGCCGGAAGCGGTGCAATTCCTTGTACGCCGCTATACCCGCGAAGCCGGCGTCCGCAGCCTGGAGCGCGAAATTGGCAGTGTGTGCCGGAAGGTGGCAAGGCGTCACGCCGAAAAGAAAAAGGTTATTAAAAAGGTGACGCCCGCGCTGATCGAAGAATTTCTGGGTGCCCCGCGCTTTCGTCCGGATACCGAAGTTGCCAATCGCCTCGACAGGCCCGGTGTCGCCGTGGGCCTTGCCTGGACAGCGGCCGGAGGCGACGTGCTCTTCATCGAAGCGGGCCGCATGAAAGGCGGCGGCAAGGGTCTCATCATCACCGGCCAGCTGGGTTCAGTGATGCAGGAATCCATTCAGGCGGCGCTGACATGGGTTCGATCCAACGCGACCGCACTGCACATCTCGCCCACCATCTTCAAGACCAGCGATATTCATGTTCACGTCCCCGCGGGAGCAATCCCGAAAGACGGACCTTCCGCCGGCATCACCATGGCCACTGCGCTGGTTTCGATGTTAACCGGACGCCGGGTGAAGAAGAATCTGGCGATGACAGGTGAAATCACTTTGGCCGGTCACGTTCTGCCGGTGGGCGGGATCAAGGAAAAAGTGCTGGCGGCCAAACGCGCCGGTGTCACCCAGGTGATTCTCCCGGCGGATAACGAAGTCAACGTGAAAGAGGATCTGAAGGACGAGCAACTGGAAGGCATGAAGGTCCGCTATGTGAAGAACATGAGCGAGGTGCTGCCGCTGGTACTGGAGAAGACCGCGCGGCGGTGAAGTAATTCCGGCGAGCGTGCGTGGCTGGCTGGCGCTGGCGGAAATTAACCGCTTGACACCTGGTCCCAATTGATTTACTGTTTACAGGATACGGGATTCAACCTTCGCTGTGTCGCAAGGGTTTTCGGGCTACGTTGCCGGGATTTTTGGGCACAACGAGAGAGCAAAAGGGGAGACATCATGCGCGTACTTCGTCACCGGAATTCAGGTTCCTTATCCATTCTGCTCGCTTCCGCCGCCATTTTCATGGCCGCCGGAACCCTGCGGGCACAATCTATTTACGGCAGCATTCGCGGCGGCATAACCGATGCCAGCGGTGCTTCCATCGCGGCTGCCAAGGTGACATTGACCAATCAAGGCACTGCGGAGCAGCGTTCCGAGAGCGCCACCGGCCAGGGAGAATACGTCTTCAATCAGGTGACTCCCGGTACCTACACGGTCACTGTGGAAGCCCAGGGCTTCAAGAAGGTAGACCGCAAGGGCGTAAATGTAGCTACCCAGTCGGCCATCACGATTGATGTGGCCCTCGAAGTCGGCAACATCACCGAAAGCGTCGTGGTTACCTCCGAAGTTCCCTTGATCGAAACCGCTACGGCTTCTCAGGGACAGGTCATCGACAACCAGAAGCTGCAGGATCTGCCGAATACCGGTCGCAACCCATTCATCATGGCCAAGCTGACCCCGAACGTTCAACAGGTCGGCAACCCGGCTTACATGCGTATGCAGGATCAGTCGGGTTCCTCGCAGATCTCCTTCGCCGGCGGCCCTGTCCGCAGCAACAATTACCTGCTTGACGGCGTGCCGATTACCGACATGGCGAACCGCGCAGTGATCATCGCGACCATCGAAGCTGTGCAGGAAATGAAGGTGCAGACCAACACTTATGACGCCGAAGTGGGCCGGACCGGGGGTGCGATGTTCAATGTGCTGCTGAAATCGGGCACTAACCAGTACCACGGCAGCGCCGGATTCCTCAAGCGCAATACCGAGTGGGAAGCCAATGCCTTTTTTGCCAACCGCGGCGGTATTGCGCGCACCGATCAGCCCAACAAGACCTATTACGGCTCCATCGGCGGCCCCGTACGTCTTCCGAAATACAACGGTAAGGACAGAACGTTCTTCTGGATTGCAGGCGAAGGATATCGTGATACGCAAGGCAATTCGGGTACCACGGCTGTGCCCACTCTGGCCGAGCGTGGCGGTGATTTCTCCAATAGCCGAGACCGCACCGGCGCACTGGTGATCCAGTACGATCCGCTGGCCCCCCGCGCCGCCAATGGCGACCGCATCCCCTTTCCCAACAACATCATCCCCGCCAACCGCATAGATAAGGTTGGATCAGCCATTGCGGCGACCTTCGCCAAACCCACCAGCACCGCTCCGTTCGGTGCCAGCAACGTGGCCTACTCCGGCATCTTGCCCAGCATTGCCGGTCAAGGCACGATTAAGTTCGATCACAAGCTCACCAACTGGTGGACAGCCAACGTTTCGTCTCTGCGCTATCACAGCAACGAACCCGGCGAAAACTGGTTTCCCGATTCGGTCTCAAGCCCTAAACAGTGGCTGCTGGATCGCATTGTGAACGCCACGCAAATCAACAACACGATCATTGCCGGACCCACCACTGTCATCGCCGTCCGCTACGGTTTCAACCGTTTCCCCAACGATGTCAACGTGCGCAGCGCAGGCTTCAACCTTAGTTCCCTCGGCTTTAATCCTTCCATTGCATCCGCGCTCAAGCGCCCCACTTTCCCCAACGTCACCTTTCAGAACTACTACTCGGGAGACCAGATGGGCGCAGCGGGCAACAATACTTTATTCGTCCCTTACTCGCGCAACCTTGTGGGTATGGTCTCCAAATTCTCCGGACGCCACAGCTTAAAGGCCGGTGCAGACTGGCGGAGCATCAGCAACGACGGAATCGATTTTGACGGCGGTTGCGGCTCCATCTGTTTCACCTTCAACGACCAATTTACCCGTAAGAACGCAAACAGTTCCGGCGGCGGTTCTGACCTGGCTTCCCTGCTACTGGGTTATCCCGCGGCGGCCTCCGCCTTCCAGGGCACCAAGTTGCGGGAAAACATCCGCTATACGTCGGCGTTCCTGCAGGACGATATCCGTTTGAGCAGCCGCCTAACAATTAACGCCGGCATGCGATGGGAGCATGAGACGGGCCTGACGGAACGCAACAATAACCTGATCGTCGGTTTCGACCCCAGCGCGCTGAACTCCCTGAGCACGCGGGTGGGCGGGGCAGTGGTGCGCGGCGCTGTACAGTTTGCCGGAAACAATGGTAACTCGCGCGGTACCGGCAACTACATCTACAACAAGTTCTCCCCCCGGCTTGGTATGGCGCTCAAGGTAAATGACAAGACTGTTATTCGTGGAGGCTGGGGAATTTTCTGGGCCCCGCCGTTTTCTGTTGGCTCGCCCTATACGCCTGAAGGCGCCACCGCCACCACAGCAACGGTTGCCACGACCGATGGCGGCAATACGCCGAATCTCAACCTGGCCAATCCTTTCGTCAATGGAGTAACTGCTCCCACTGGCACCGCCAACGGGGATGCCACAGGCCTCGGCAACAGCCTGACGATCTTCGACAGAAATTCGCGTGGTACCTGGATTCAGCAGTTCTCGTTCGACATTCAGCGCGAGCTGCCGTGGGGCATTGCCGGTTCGATTGCCTACGTGGGCTCACGCAGTTATCACGTGATGCTGGGTACGCCGAATCTCAACATCAACCAGCTGGAACCCAAATACTTCTCGCTGGGCATCGCAGCGCTCAATACTCGCGTGACCAACCCCTATTACGTTGCTGGTGGCCCCGGTATCATCGGCAGCCAACAGATTTCCCAGGCACAGTTGCTCCGCCCCTTCCCTGCCTTCGGCAATATCGACATCGCCAATTCGGACCAGAACCTGGCCCAGTATGATTCGGTGGTGGTGAAGGCACAGAAACGCCTCTCCCGGGGACTGAGTATGCTCGCCGTACTGACTGTGTCCAAGAACCGTGACCGCAGCTCCGGCGGCGTGGGCAGCAACATCAACGGTGGCAGCGCCTCACCGCAAAACGTGTATGATCTCAACTCCGAATGGGCGCTCTCGATCTTCGATGCCGCCAAAAGGTACAGCATGACTGGCTCGTATGATCTACCTTTCGGTCGTGGACGTCAGTTCGGCGGCGGCATGAACCGCGCCGCCGATGCGCTGGTGGGTGGCTGGAGTTTCAACGTGGTGAACGTAATCTCCACCGGCTACCCGCTCATCATCACCCAGAGCAGCAACAACAACAGCGGCCCGGCGTTCACCTCCAGCCAGCGCCCCAATGCTAGTGGCACTAACCCTCAGATTTCCGGCTCGGTCGGCGACCTTGTGAACGACCGCTGGACCAATCCGGCGGCTTTCAGCACCGCACCCGCATTAACCTTCGGTAACGTGAGCCGCACCATTCCCGTCCGCGGCCCACAGCAGTTTAACTGGGACGCCTCGATCTTCAAATCCTGGGGATTTGGCGGGGAGGGCAAGTACAAGCTGCAATACCGCTTCGAAATGCTGAACGCAACCAACACCCCGTACTTCCGCTCTCCGAATGGTTCGTTCGGCTCCGCCAACTTCGGCAAGGTGCTCTCGCAGGGCAACTTCCCGCGCTTCATCCAGATGGGAGCCCGCTTCCAGTTCTAAAGGCACTCTCCTGCACTGCAAAGGACCCGCGACTTTCGTCGCGGGTCCTTTGTTTTGGTAAACAGGAATTTGCGCGCCGTCGTGTTGGAGTCGCAGGTGGCAATCGTAAATTAACCGAGCGCGTCCCCGGCACCGTGGTTCTGCTGTTGAGCGGTGGCGTCTTCACGCTAATAGCACGGCATGTATCGGTGGCAAATTCGCGGAAACCGTAGTCCACGAATCGCCCCCGTCATTACTCGCCCACAACGACCCCGTAGTGGAACCAAATACCAGTACCTCTCCGGATGCGTCCACTGCCAGCGCGTGCCGGTAAACAATGTCCCAGGCATGCCCCTGGGGCAACCCGTTTCTGAGTTGCTCAAAACTCTTCCCGCCGTTCCGCGTGCGCGTCACCACCACGTTGCCATCCGCCGGATAGCGCTTCTCGTCTTTTACGGCGGGTACAAACCACGCCGTATCGGCGTCATGGGGATGCACTGCCACCGCGAAGCCAAAGGCCGAAGGCGCAACGTCCACAATTTCCGTCCACGTGCGGGCTCCGTCCCGGGAAACAAAAATGCCGTTGTGATGCTGGGCCCACACCACGTCGGGATTCGCGCGGCACTGCACCAGCAGGTGCGGATCCTGCACGTTGGGATCGAACGTCTTCTCCGGTGGCATGAACTCGGCGCGCATGCCTGCGCCAGTCAACTCCCACGTCTGCCCGCCATCTTCCGTATTCCACACTCCGCCACAGGAAACGCCTACCGTTACATGCTTCGAATCCCGCGGGTCCACGCAAATGGAGTGCATTCCGGGCACATCCATGCCGCCGCCAAACCACTCCTCGCGCCGCGGGTCATCCCACAACGGGCGATTCAGTTCCCACGTCTCGCCACCATCCACGGACCGGAACAGACCCCCCGGTAAAGTCCCGCACCAGATCACGCCCGGCTCGTCCGCGCCCGCCGGCGTCAATGCCCATATCAACTGAAGCGACCACTCGGCCGCTTTGCCCTCCACGGGAACTTTCGGCACATAGCCCTCCGGTTTCGCCGGATACCTCGGTGCTGCCATCTCCACCCACGTTACGCCGCCATCGCGCGAGCGATGCAGCTTCACCCCGAAGTGGCCATGATTCAAGGTGGCCAGCAGGTCGCCGTTGCGCGGATCGTGCATGGCGAGCGTACAGTTATCACCCAGGAAACTGACCCTTGCCACTTTCCATTGGTCCGCGCTGCGCTCCAGCGTGAACAGTCCCTTGCGCGTCGCCACATGGCAGTGAGTACTCATATCAGTAAGAACCTCCGGAAAGTGCCTGTACAATGTCCAACACCGAATTGGCAGCGGTCACGTCATTCAATCCATCGCGGTCCATCACCTGATTGCCATCAATGAACACTGCCATATGTATGCGCAAGTGATCCAGATCATCAAGAACATAACTACGTGCCCGCGGATGCAGGGCGAAATAGCTTTCCAGCACCGCTCTCACGGTACCGCCCGCGACTTCCCGCTCCGGGCACTCAACATGCCGCTGGATATTCCGCGTGAACCTCACAAATGGCATAGCCCTACGTTGCCTCCACTATCTGGCGGAAGCGCTCCAGCGCGACATCCCACTGTCCCTGGATTGCCCGTTCCCAAACCCGCTCCCGCCCCTCGCGGCGGCTGCGCACCAGACCGGCCGTCTCCAACACGTCCAGATGCCTCGTCACCGCCTGCCGCGTTACTCCGGCGTTCTTCGTGAGGCGGGTAATCGACATCGGTCCTTCCGCCAAAAGTCTTTGCAGCAGCCCGAGGCGGGTCTCATCGCCCAGCGCGGCGAACATCGCCGCCGTTTGCAGAAGTTTACCCAACATAACGTTCGATCGCCGCGAGCTGTGCGCCCCGGCCCTCGTCATTCAGGTCGTGCGCGGGAGCTCGCCGCCCGGTTACCATTTCAAGGATATGCATCTCACACCGGCCCTCGTACCCACGGTGGCTGCTCACGGCCCACACCTGCGCACCGGGCGAAAATTCGCCTTCCACCTCCACGCCGAACCACGCGGCAAACTGCGTTGCGTCGGTCAGGGCTTGCCAAGCCCTCAAGCGCAGTGCCCGCAGGACAATATGTTTTTCAATCCGGTCTGCGGGCATCATATGCAATCTCTCGGCTGCATATTACCAGACAGAGCAAATTAGCAAGGAGATCTCTGTGTCAACAAGCTGCCCGAAGTACCGTTGCGGAATATTTCGACCATCGACGAAGTCTGCACTCAGCACGACCAACTGGCTGAAAACCCTGCGGATTGTTGGGGGCTGTCCGATTAGCCAATACTCGCCGGGTCCAGCATAAAGGTCTTCCCGGTGACTCTCTTGAGTTCGGCGAGAATCGTTGCCAGAGGAGTCACAACGCTGAGACTTTTTCCCGCGGCCGAAGGCTCGCTCTGCACAGCCACCAACAGGCCGAATGGTAAGGTTTCCGTCCCGGATTGGATCACGGCCAACGCTCCTGAATCACCCGGAGCAGCGAAATCGGCATCGCCCTCAATGATCCACTGATCTGCGAGCTCGTAGTAGAGGGCGTCGCCCAGAGTCCCGCGGTCCAGGGTTATTTCCATGAGCCTGGCAAAATAAGCCAGCCGCCCGGGAACGGGATTGGGGGAAGACCAGCCGACCTTCTTCACAGAGGCATTGGCCGACGGAGTTGTCACAGATTCCACACTAGTGAGTGGTAAGCCGGGAATGCGGGGATTGATTGAGGTGGCCGGCGAAACCCGCACAATCGCCGCATCCACAAGATTGTCGGAGCCATTTAGTACTTTGACGGCTACCGGCTGGTCCAATGTAAGGAATGGACCAATGGGTATGGTTACCTCCAGGTCCGGGTAGGCGCCGTTGAAGGCAATCACATGATTCGCGCTAAGTGCCCATCTCCCGGACTTTCCCGATTCGACCAGAAAGGCGCCTATCGTGCCGCCTTCCATGATGGCTCCGCTATCCGCAGAGCCTGTGATATTACAGCCGGGGTGAGCGGCTAAGGTCGTCCAGCCGGGAGCGAACGTCTGTCGCGGAGGAATTGAGCGGAAATGGACTCCGGTAACGAACGCCGGGGTCCGACCACCGAGGGGAGCCGTAAGAATACAATCCGGGACATTCTGGCCGGCAATGAAGTGAATGATTTGAGGCTCAGTTAAATCGAGCGTAACTCCGAACCCGGCCCAACCCGGCGTCGCCTTGTTCCGATAACGGTTTTTCCAGAGTTCGTGGAGTTCCGCGAGTTCAGACGAAAGGAGGTCAGCGGCTCTTGCGCAGGCGGGAGGTGTCATGAACGATCAGCTTTCAGCCCCTGTAAACAGCATTGGAACCCCCGCAAAATTCGTTGTCGCCCGCTGCGATTATTTCGTCGACTGAATTGATCCCCGCAACCAAATTGAGTACGGGCATGACGCGCCTTTCCAGACTGAGCGTTTCTTCCTTACGCATGCCCGGAGGAAGCGACTCCAGCTGTGGAAAGTGAAGCGGAACGACCAGTCTGAGATCTATTCCCAGAATCCGCGAGCAACGGTTGAACTCCTCGGTCATATGATCCATGCCGGGATCGGTTTCCGGTTCGCTGAAAACATGAAAAGAGCAGTACTGCTCCTCAGGAGTGTCAGTCTCGGCGTAGCGGGGAGCCGACCCGTACCATGGCACGAAGCCCCTGCCGGACACCCTGACATCTTTCAGCCTTTCCACCGAATACTCAAACACCTGCACTGCGGAATAGGCTCTTGACCTCAGTTCGCCGCGAGTGGTTCCCGTGAGGTCTTCGTCACGCCATAATCCCGTCCTCAACGAATGAATCTTTTTCGGTTTAGGAAGGAATATCTCAGCGTATCCGTATAGCGAGATGGCGACCTCATCCAGGCGACTTACGTCAAGGACAATATTCTTCTTCCGGTCAAGACTGCCGGTGCCGTCGAGCGCGACGCCGGTCAGCTTCAAGGCAGTTCCCTTCGGTACTGTCCGCTCCGTCAGGAAGTTTCCTACCGCCACGCGGTGCTCCTCCATGGAGATTAAAATTGCCCGAAAGTGATCGGAATATTCAATCAAGGAGACGGTGCCGTGGAAAACCACATAGAGGGTACTTGTAGGCATATTGGCGCTGAGTCTATCACATCTGTGAATAAGGTCAGCGCCCTATGGCGTCCCATAGAGTTGAAAAGCGGCCCAACCAGAGGGATGCGATGTGGCCGGAACTGAAGCAAATGACAGCATGGCGCTGCGCAGTGCGGAAGCGGGCGCTTGCCCGGCCATAACTTGCGCATAGAATCGCCCCATCAATAACCGCGTTAGCGACGAATTAACGTCCCAGGAGGATGCCACTACCCGAAGTGCTCCGGCATCCAGAAAACCACGCACCAGCGTATCCGCATTCACGGTACTTGTTTCCTCCGCGAAGCCGGTGGAGCAAGCAGAGAGCACCACTAACTCCAATTTCGCCAGAGAGAGGCCGGAAATCTGCCGGGCCTCCAGGAACGGAACACCGCCAGCCATCACCAGGCCCCCAAATCCGCCATTATTGATTCCGTGACCGGCAAAATGCAGAACCTGGGCGGCGGGAGCATTTCGCAAAAAAGCGGCTGCTGTCGCTTCCTCGCCCTGTACGAGCGTGGCGGAATGAAACAGACGGGCCACCATTTGTCCTTCCGCCAAAGCATCGACGAGGGGCGGGAACTTTTCTGTTTCCCCCGACTGGGACGGGTCAGCGAAGACAATCGCCCTGGACCCGGCCGAAACACCTTTCGGGGCTTTAGACAGCCCCGGATGTGCGCCGGCAATCACGATGTTGTAGCGCTGGATCAGGCGCTCTCCGTTGCCGAATTCGGTCAGCGCCCAGGGCACGTGCGACAACATGCTGTCGGCGTCAATCAACAAGGTGTCAATCGCCGGGCGAGCCCTCAGTTGTGGTTCAAACGGGGCGAGTAGAACTTTACCCGCCCGCAGTCCTGCTTTATGAATAGCCGCAGCCGATACCTCAGGATCTTTCGCAAGACCAGACAGGCTACGTGCGACATCGCGGACAGTAGCGGTGTCGAGCCAGCGTTGAGTTATAGTGCCGTCAATCGAAAGCCAGGCACTTACACCCCCGGGCAAGGCTGCGAAAGTCAGGGTCGGCGGCACCGACGTCTGTGGCTCGTCCCAGCCGCGAAAGCCATTCCAAACCTTCAACGCGGCTGACGGGGACCGGGCAGATCGAAGTTGTACCTCAGTCGCGCCCCGGTATGCACCTTCGTAAAGCAGACGAACAGACTCACGTTCCAGTTGTTGGTCGGGCCGGGCGAGTATTCTGCGATTGATGGCGAGCGATTCCCCGAATTGCGCGGAAGCCTCGGTATAGCGCCCCCCACGCAGCAGTGCCAGACCTCGCGTGTTCGCCAGCATCGCCCGGCTCATGTCGCTTGGCGGCGTACGCCCGGAATGAGCCCCCATGACCACAGCGAGCCGCGCTGCCGCGGATTGGGATTTTCCGGCTTGGATATCGGCCTGTGCGTGGCTGTTCTCTAAGTTGTAGAAGTACTTATCCGGCAGCCCTGCGTCGCCATCTGATCCGGGTAGCCCAGCCTCACTGAAATGAGCGGCCGAACTGGCGTGGAGTCCGGCACGGGATTCGGCTACAGCCAGAAACCCGAGGACCTGCGCGCGCAGACCGTGATCGGGATTGTCACCGAGGTTGAGAACGCTCTCCCGCTCCAGCAAAACCGCGGCTTCCGGCTCTTCCGCCATCCGCGCAGCCTCGGCAAGACACCACGCCAGATGATGCAGCCTGTACTCGGGTACAAAACTGGCCCAAAACCGGGTGAGCCCGCTGAACCCTCTCGTCCAGATACGAAGAGGGCTTCCCGAGGCAACCTGAGGTTCCGTAAGAAATGCGAGGGCGCGGAGCGAGACTCCTTCAAAGCCCATTTTCTCGATTCGCCCGAATGCTGTTTCGCGATCCTGCAGAGATGTCCCCAGATACAACAGGTTGCGGCAGGTAATTTCATCCAGCCAGTACTGCGCCAGGAGCCACTTCCAGGAATGTTGTTGCGCTTCGGCCTCAAATCCCTTCAACAGCGACGGGCATGTGGCGGGCTGGTCACCACGATGGCTCGACACGATTCGCTGCCAGCGTGCACGTATCCGGCCCGCCGGATTGCGAAGCTGGACGAAGGCTGCTTCGGCCGCGGCCCCCTGCCGCTCCGCTTCAGCGAAATGTCCGGCGTCATAGGCGCGTTGGGATTCGCTCAGCAGACGCAGGGATTGTGCTGAGACCGGCGCGTCAAGAAAGTCGTGCCACCAGAGATCCTGATGACGCCGTACGAATTCTTCGGACAGAAGTTGCTGTGCCGCATCGGGGCGGGTGTCGCGAACAATCCAATCTGTGATCGCTGTTTGCTGTGCCGCTTCCAGTGCACCCGGCCAGGCGAGGGTGGGGTGATCAATTTTGCGCGGATCCCGAAGGCGGCTCTCCGCTTCGGTTCGCCGCGAGATTCTGCTGGTCAATTGTGCCAGCCGGTGAGTTCCCTCTGTTCTCCATTCCGGATTGCGCTCGGTTGCGATGTAGGTGCGCCACTCGCTCGCCGCCAGCCGCAGGAGCGCCGTCTTCTCCATCAAAACAGCAGCGTCAAAAAGCACGGCAGCGTCCCGCGGCTGCTCAGCGAGAGCGCGCGCAACATGTTCGAGGGCCAGTCCGTAGTCTGACGACCGGCCTTCGGACTCGGCGCGCAGAGCGAATGCCGCGGCGAGTTCGGCATCGACAATACGAGAGCCGAGGTATCTGGCGCGACGATATCCGGCGACTGCCTCGTCATAACGACCTGTCAGCAGTGACAGTCTTGCGCTCAACTGGAGCAGAACGGGATTGTCCGGCAAATCTATGCGCAGTTGGCGCAGACCGAGGTCGATTCTGGCAACATCAATTTCACGCCTTCCCGGAGTGGCCGCGAATGCCTGAGGGGCGTGAGGGGCACCGGGCCAGCGATACAAGAAGGGCCGGAATCTGGTGTACAGCTCGTTTTCCTGCCGCTCAATCGCCATCATTCGGTAGCGCGGCAAAAGTTCGTACCCGCCAATGCCCAGGGCCAGCACACACACCGGCGGAATCCATCGCCACGGCGATAATCGCATCTGCACGTTTTTCGCTCCGTCAGGTCCAGCGCGCTACCTTCGAGGGGCTGCGTCACAAAACCAGAGTTAGTGGGGACGTCTGCCACATCGAAAGAACGCTCCTTACAGGGTATACCCCCATTTTCAAACTTGTTACTAAAACGGTCGGCATGGTCAACAAGCACGCAAATTGCCAGCCCTTTCCCGCGCGCGATATCATCAGAATCACTCCTGCCCAATACTGCGGGAGTGGAAGCCACTTATGAATCTTCTTAACAGAACCCGCCTCATCGCAATCACCACCACCGTCCTTGCCGCCCCCGCCCTCTTTGCCCAGGGTCGCCCCGTCACCCCTGAGGATCAGGCCAAGGGCCAAGCCTGGTGGCTCCACATCAAGACGCTCGCTGATGACAACATGGAAGGCCGTCTCACCGGTTCCGAAGGCTACCTTCGGGCCGCGCGCTACGTGGTTTCGCAGTTCGATTCCGCAGGCCTCAAGCCCGCTGGCACCAACGGCTATTACCAGCCCGTCAAATTCGACGTCACCCGTGTTTCTGGTGACAAGTCTTCCATGAGTCTCACGGTTGATGGACGAACCCAGCCCCTCGTGGTTGGCCGGGACGCCATTCTCAGTGCTCGCGGTGTACAGCCAAAAACCATTACCGCGCCGCTGGTTTTCATCGGCTACGGCCTCCATCTTCCTGAAGCAACATTTGACGACTTCGATTCCGCCGAACTTCCCATCGCCGCCCTCAAAGGCAAGATTGTCGTCTATATCAACGGTGGCCCCGGCGACCTGCCCGCCGCGCTCAAGTCCTTTGCCCGTACGTCACCGCTGGCACGCGCCCTGGCCGATGCAGGTGCCGTCGGCTCCATCTCCATCCCGACCCCCAAGTCGATGGACTTTCCCTGGGAGCGCGTCGCCAGCGGTGCCTCTCAGCCCGGCATGCGTTTGGCCGCTGACCCGAAAGATGCCGCCGTGGCCACCCGCCACCCTGCCCTTGCCGATCTGCACGGCACCATGTTCTCTGCTCAGTTCAACCCCGCTGAAGCCGAGAAGCTCTTCGCCGGTTCCGGCCACACTTTTGCTGATCTGCTCACTCTCGCCGACGCCCAAAAGCCGCTCCCCCGCTTCGACCTCAGGAAGAGCCTCACCGCCTCTGTCGTCAGCGAGAACAGTTCCGTCGAATCTCCTAATATCGTGGCTAAGCTCGAAGGCTCTGACCCCGTTTTGAAAAACGAATACGTTCTGGTCTCCGCTCACCTCGACCACCTTGGCATCGGTGCCCCGATTGCCGGCCGCACCGTCTATCCGGGCGCCATGGACGATGCATCCGGGGTTGCTTCGGTGCTCGAAATCGCCAAGGCTTTCAGCCGGAACAAGACCCGCCCGAAGCGTTCCATGCTCTTCGTCATCTTCACCGCCGAAGAAAAAGGGCTCCTCGGTTCGCGCTACTTCGCGGGCCGCCCCACCGTTGCCGAGACCGCCGTGGTGGCCGACTTCAATCTCGACATGTTCATGCCCCTGTTCGCATTCAAGAAGCTCCACGTCCAGGGCCTCGTTGAATCCACCCTGGCCGATGACGCCCGCGCCGTGGGTGCCGAACATGGTATCGAAATCGCCGTCGATCCCGAACCCGACCGCAACTCGTTCACTCGTACCGACCAGTACAGCTTTGTGCAGGCCGGTGTCCCATCCCTCGCCATGAAGTTCGGCTGGACCCCGGGGTCACCCGAATACAAAGCCTGGCGCGACTGGTTGGGCCGTCGCTACCACTCCACCGAAGACAATCTGGAGCAGCCTGTCGACAGCGCCGCCGCCGCGCAGTTCAACTCGTTTCTCGGCGACCTCGCGCGCCGCGTCGCCGACAAACCCGGTCGCCCGCACTACGTGGATTCGAGCTTCTTCAGCCGTTTTGAAAAGAAGTGATGCGGACCTGGCCTTGCTCCGCTCACTGCCGCCTTCGCCTCCAGCCCTCTTCGACCTTCGCGAGCTGGATGACCTCTTTGGTGATACCAGAGTTCTTCTGGGTGCATTGCGCTGGGTTCATCAACCGCCGCGCCGCGGTATGAAGGGGCTCCCGATACACTGAAATTTATATGCTCAGTGCAGGAATCGTAGGCCTTCCCAACGTCGGCAAAAGTACGTTGTTCAACGCCGTCACTCAGACTCGCAAAGCGATGGCGGCAAATTATCGTTTTTGCACCATTGAACCCAACCAGGGGATTGTCACCGTTCCCGATGAACGGCTGGCGGTGCTCTCCAAAATCAGCAGTTCCCAGAAAGTTGTGCCCGCCATTTTTGAATTCGTCGATATCGCGGGGCTGGTCAAAGGTGCCAGCCTCGGCGAAGGTCTGGGCAATCAGTTCCTCGGTCACATCCGCGAAGTGGATGCCATCATTCAGGTGGTCCGCTGCTTTGAAAACGACGACATCGAACACGTGATGGATTCAGTGGACCCGATTCGCGATATCGAAGTGGTCAACACCGAACTCATCCTTGCCGATCTTGACAGCCTGCAGAAGCGCCGCAGCAAACAGCTCAAGATGGCCAAAGGTGGCGATAAGAAAGCCCAGGCTGAGCTGGATCTGATCGAGCGGCTTGAGCCGCACCTCAATGCGGGCAAGTTTGCCTTCGGCATGGAGATGACGCCGGAAGAAATGGCGGTTATGAAAGGTCTGTTCCTGCTCACCGCCAAGCCTACGCTGTTTGCCTGTAATGTGGCGGAAGAAGAACTGGGCCACCCCGACTCCAATCCGTGGGTGCCGAAAGTACGGGATTACGCTGCGCACCACCATGGCACCTGCGCCGTTGTGGTTTCCGCAGAAATTGAATCCGAACTCTGCACCTTGCCTCCCGAGGAGAGCGCCGAGTATCTGGCCGGGCTGGGGGTAGAACAATCCGGCTCCGGCACGCTGATCAGGGAAGCGTATTATCTGCTGGGGCTACGCACTTACCTCACCACTGGTGAGAAGGAAACCCGCGCCTGGACCATCCATGCGGGCGACAAGACACCCCAGGCAGCCGGGGTAATCCACTCGGATTTCGAAAAGAGCTTTATCTCCGCCGAGACCATTTCCTATGACGATCTGGTCACCTGCGGCAGCTTCGCCCGCGCCCGTGAACTGGGCAAACTACGCACCGAAGGGAAAGAGTACGTGGTGCAGGACGGCGACGTGATGGAATTTAAGACGTTCCTGTAAAACTTCCCGGGTTCCGTACAAACAGAATTGTTGGCGAGCCGTGATATTCCGTGCGCTGCCACTCGTGGTAGCCGCATTTTTCCGCCACCCGAATCGATGCGGTATTGCCGGGATCGATGATGCAGGCAGTCCGCACCGGGCCGAAGCGCTCCTCGCCCCAGGCAACAACTGCACTCACCGCTTCGGTGGCGTAGCCCTTCCCCTGCGCATGCGGCGCAAACACCCAGCCAATCTCCGGAATGTCTGTGAGTGGAGGATCGATTTGCCGGCGGAAATCGCCGAACCCCGCTTCGCCCACAAACCGGCCCGTGTTTGTTTCTTCGATTGCCCAAAAGCCGTAGTTCAACCATAGCCAGTGCCCGGCGTAACGCAGCATTCGCGCCCAGACCTCTTCGCGCGTGAACGGCCGTCCGCCGATGAAACGGGTTACCGCGGGGTCTCCCCACATGGCCGCGGACACATCCAGGTCGGCTGGCACGTGGGATCGCAGCCGAAGCCGTTGGGTTTCAATTACCGGGGGCATAGTTTGGCCATTGTACCCTTCATGAAGTGCAGGCTGAACAGATCAAACGCTTCCCGGCAGTCGACCTGATCCGTGGATTTTGCATCATGAACGTGGTTCTGCACCATACCAATATCCGCATTCCGTTCGTGCGTTCCGCCTTCGGAAAGCTATTGCCCGATTTCGCCATCCGCTTCTTTTTTTGGACCGGTGACTACTCGGTGAAGATCTTCTTCGTGATCTCGGGGTTTCTCATCACCAAGTCGATACTTGCGCACTGGGGATCTTTGGCCGCGGTCGATGTCCGCGACTTTTACCGCCGTCGTTTCGCCCGCATCGTGCCCTGCCTGCTGGCTCTGCTGGCAATTCTCAGCGTGCTGGAGCTGCTGCGCGTGCCCGGTTTCACCATCGCTGCTGGTCGCGCTTCCCTGCCCCGTGCGTTGTTGGCCGCGTTCACGCTCCACCTCAACTGGCTGGAAGCGAAGACTGGCTATTTGCCGGGTGCCTGGGATGTCTTGTGGTCGCTCTCGGTGGAAGAGGCCTTCTACCTGGCCTATCCGCTACTGTGCCGCTTCGGAGGCCGGAAGATTCTCACCGGGGTTGCCGCCTCGCTGATCCTGGCGGGGCCATTCGGGCGTACCAAGCTGGCTTTCAACGATATCTGGTCTGATTACTCGTATCTTTCCGGTATGGATGCCATTGCGCTGGGCTGCATTGCCGCATTCATCTCCCGTGAGTTTCAGCCGACCTCCGGCCTGCGCTGGTTCCTCCGCACCGGCGGAACAATCCTCGCCTTGTGCGTTCTGTTCCGCAGAGTCGCGCGGGTGCTGGGCCTGTTGCATACCGGTCTCGATGTGACGGTGCTGGCCATTGGCGTGGTGCTGATCCTGCTCAGCATCGGTGCGAACACCGGCCAGCGGTTCCTGCAGCCTGTCCAGTGGTTCGGGCGCAACAGCTACGAGGTCTACCTGACTCACATGTTCGTGGTGACAACGGCAACGCAGCTCTTTGTTCGCCTCAGGTCACCGATCAACTATGCCCCGGTCTGGTTCGTTTCCACGCTGGTTCTTTCCGGGCTGCTTGGTCACGCCGTGGCAAGACTCTATTCCACTCCCTGCAATCGCGCGCTCACACGCTGCTAATCCATCTTCGCGACGAGTTTCACGCCGTGGGCAATTGTCACCACGACTCGCCGCCGGGCAGGGTCTCCCAGGCGAAATGGTGTGGAGAACTTCAGTCCGATCCGGTTCTTCATCCTGACCCGTTGGCAATAGCGAACCGACGCGTGGCCCAGGCGGCCCAGCAGTTCGGAACCGATCACAACTACGGTTTTGGGTTCCAACCGGTCCATAGTCTCCACCATCACGCCTGATTCCGACAGGTCTGTGCAGCGCGCGCTGGTGCGGCGCAGCATGCCCGACTTATCCTGCCAGTTCAGGAAGACCGGGAAGTCTACCCTGAATCGCTCTTCAACTCTTTGCATCGCGTGACTTAGACAAAGTAGGCGGCAACAGCACGCTCCAGATCCTGCGGGGCGATCATGGTCGGCCGCCCTTCATACATGGTGATGGCGCGGATGGCGTTACAGATGTCGCGCGGAAAACAGGGGCGCAGATCGGGGCTGTGACGCAAACACAGTTCCCGCAATTCCCCGGCTGCTGAGGGCGCGTGTTCCAGACCGGCGGTGGCGGCGGTCAGGTGAAAGATCGAGTCGAAGGTCTCGGCATCCACTGCCTCAATCAGGATTTTGTTCGGGATGCGCCGCAGAAAAGCTTCGTCGTCCAGTTCGCGGGGTTCGAGGTTCGTGGAAAAAACCACCAGCATCTCGAACGGGATATCGAACTTGCCACCAGAGCCGAAAGAAAGAAAATCGACACGCCGGTCGAGGGGCACAATCCAGCGGTTCAACAGGTCGCGTGGCGACATTAACTGACGACCGAAATCGTCGATCAGCAGAATACCGTTGTTGGCTTTCATCTGCAACGGCGCCGACCAGGCTCCGCTGGATTCGTCTTTTTGGAGATCCAGCATTGACGTCACCAGTTCTCCACCCACTGCCACAAACGGCCGGCGGCACAGCATCCAGCGGGGATCTATGTTCAAGCCCGGCACCTCCACCGGTTCGTGAATGGCGGGGTCTGCCACAGTGATAATCTGGCCATCCGCCTCTACCGCCCAGGGCACCGCTATCAGATCGTCATAAACCCGAATAAGCCGCTCGGCAATAGTGGTCTTGCCGGTACCGGAGGGGCCGTAGAGAAAAATTGATCGCTGTGAGATCAGCGCCGGACCGAGCGAATCGATCACATGGTCACGCAGAACAATGTCGCTGAATACCCGGCGCAAACTGTCGCGGCTGATGGTCACCTGGGGTGCCTGCGCACGGACTGCCTGGTTGTAAGAGCGAATGGAAACCGGCGCGGGGCCGGCATAGCGTTGGGTGAGAGATCTTTCTGCAGCCAGACGCCGCCCACTCGGGCTCAGCGTGAAGATGTAATCGTCCCCCGACATGCGACGGACTTCCAGGTACTGCTGATCGTTCAGCCGGCGGAAGATCGATTCGGTAATCTCCAGGGGTAACTTCAGTAAATCCGCCAGCAGGTGGATAGTGCACACACTGCGGAGACTGGCGTGACGCAGCACAAGGTCTGTAATCAGAGTCTCGGAAATATCCAGATCTTCAATCCGGAAAGGTGCCGGCGGCACCCAGGCAGGCGTGGCGTAAACAGAGGCTTGTTCGGGCGCGGGCGCAGTTCCAGTCACGTCAGACCACCTCCACTCCCAGTTTTCCCGTAACCCCTTGATTTGTCAACGCTAACATCAGATAGCAAGGCTTTTGAGCCCAGGGCCGAAATACGCCGTAAAAAATGCTGATAGGGAAGGTACATGCTACAATTTAAAGGATCACGTCCCTATGCCACTGCGGGCGAAACTTTATATCGGACTGGTGTTGGCGGCCGGCGGCGTCGGCTTCGCCACTCAGCTTGCCCAACTGGCACCGAATGACGCCACCCAGTTCTGGCTCTATCTCCTTGTAACCATCCTGACTTCCGGGCTCAAGGTTCAGTTGCCCATGGTGATGGCCACGCTTTCGGTGAACTACCTGTTCATCCTCGTGGGAATCGTTATTTTCAACCTGCCACAGGCCATGATTCTGGGCGCGATTGGCACACTCACACAATGCCTCTGGCGTCCGAGGGTTCGCCCCAAGGCTATCCAGATTGCCTTCAGTACTTCGTCCATCAGTCTCGCCGTAATGGCGGGACACAGCGTTTTCCATGGCCCTTTGAAGGGCTGGATGGGCGAATTAAACCCCTTGTTGCTGATAGTCGCGGCCATGGTTTACTTCCTGGTCAATTCCATTCTGGTAGCAGGCGTGATCGCGCTCACCGAACGGCGCATGTTGCACCGCACGTGGTACGAAACCTGCTTCTGGGTGTCGCCTTACTACCTTGCAGCGGCTTCGCTGGCGTGGTTGATTGTAGATCTGACCAAGCAGACGGCCTGGTACGCGGCCATGATCCTGTTCCCTCTGGTTTTTTTCATTTACCGCACGTACCGAATGTATGTGGATCGATTGGAAAAAGACAAGGGTCACGCCGAAGAAATGGCCGGATTGCATCTTCGCACCATTGAAGCGCTGGCCCTCGCCATTGAAGCCAAAGACGCCACCACCCATGACCATTTGCAGCGGGTGCGCGTCTATGCGATGGAAATTGGCCGGGAAATGGGCCTGGCACCCACCGAACTGGATGCGCTCCAGGCAGCCGCGCTATTGCACGACATCGGTAAACTGGCGGTGCCGGAGCACATTATCTCCAAGCCCGGCAAGTTGACGCCGGAAGAATTCGAGAAGATGAAAATCCATCCTCTGGTGGGCGCGGAAATTCTGGAAGAGGTGAAGTTCCCCTATCCGGTGGTGCCCATCGTCCGCGCTCACCACGAAAAATGGGATGGTTCCGGTTACCCGTTCGGCCTGGCCAACGAAGAGATCCCGGTGGGTGCGCGCATTCTCTCCGCCGTAGACTGTTTGGATGCCCTCGCTTCAGACCGGCAATATCGGCGCGCTCTGCCCCTCGACCAGGCGATGGAAATCGTGCAGAGCGAGGCCGGCAAGAGCTTTGACCCCCGTGTGGTAGACATTCTGAGCCGCCGCTATGTGGATCTGGAAAGAAAGGCGCAGGGGGCCGGCAGCGATAAAGTCAAGCTTTCCATGGATGTGAAGATAGAACGCGGTCTGGCACCGGCTACCGGATTCGCCGAATCCACCGATTTCGATGACCAAACGGTGGTTCCGCCGACGCTGTTGGAAACAACCGTCAGCGGATTGTCCGGCAACCATCTCTCATCCATTGCGGCCGCCACCCAGGAAACGCAGATGCTGCACGAACTCACCCAGGATCTGGGAAATTCGCTTAGCCTGCAGGAAGCCCTGGCCTTTGTCGGTGTCCGCTTGAAGCGCCTGATTCCGTACGAAACCATCGCCTGCTACATGAAGCGGGAAGACAAGCTGATTCCGGAATATGTCAGCGGCGCAAACCTGCGGCTGTTCACCTCTCTGGAGATTCCCATCGGGCAGGGGCTTTCCGGATGGGTGGCGGAAAACAACCGTCCGATTTTGAATGGCAACCCGTCAGTGGAAGCAGGTTACCTGAACGATCCCACCCGGTACAGTACGCTGCGTTCCTCGCTGGCGGTGCCGTTGAACGGCGCTCACGGTCTGCTGGGCGTATTGGCGCTTTACCGGGCAGATCGCGATGCCTTCACCAAGGAAAACCTGCGCATCCTGCTGGCTATCAGTATCAAGGTGGCGCTGGCCATGGAGAACGCGCTCAACAAGCGGATGCACGAATCGTCGATGACCACGGACTACCTTACGAATTTGCCCAACGCGCGTTCGCTGTTCCTTACTCTGGATTCAGAAGTTTCCCGCGCACAACGGACGGGTACGCATCTGGCGGTTGTGGTGACGGATCTGGATGGATTCAAGCAGGTTAACGACCGTTACGGCCACCTGACGGGTAACAAAGTACTGCGGGTGGTGGCGCACGGTCTTCGCGAAAATTGCACCGGCACAGACTTTGTGGCCCGCTTGGGCGGGGATGAATTCGTGATGCTGATTCCGAACCCGGAAACCGACAGCCTGGAGCAGAAAGTGGATGCCATGCGGAGGGTTGTACTGGAAGCCGGAGACACCACGCCGGAGCCCAGCCCCCTTTCCCTCTCCGTGGGTGTTGCCATCTATCCGGAAGACGGGGTGGAGGCGGAACAACTCCTCGCCGAAGCCGACCGCCGCATGTATAAGAGCAAGCGTGCGCGCCGCAAGGGAGCTTCCTTTATAGCCGTGGACGCGCCTCTTGGGGAACCGATGCCGGTGGAAGAAATACCCATCGCCGCGGCGTCCTGAGCCGGGCTGCGGAGTTGCAATGACCGGCCATAGAGCGACGCCTCTCCGTCTTTGGCGAAGGATTTTGACTTCCCTTCTTACCCTGCTGCTGGTCGTACTCGCCGGAGGCTTTGCCGCCGCCGCGTTCGTCCGCTACAGCCCTGGCTTTGATGTGGACGAGAATAGCTGGAACCCCCGCATCAGCGCAGCAACCGCCGAAGCACTCCAGGCCCGCAGACAGCAGAAAACCAGCCTGCCGGTCTTCTATGCCCGGTATCTGCGCGCGGCGCTGCACGGAGATTTCGGAAAATCCGAAAGCTTACAGGCCCCGGTGGCGGAACTGCTGCGCGAGCGGGCGGCCATAAGCGCCAGTCTCGTGTTCACAGGAACAATCGGCGGGCTGCTGGGTGGCGGGCTGCTTGCCTGGCTGGCCGTATGGCCGCGCCAACGCGTACTCCAGGCGGGTAGCGCATCCATCAGCGGATTCCTTCTGGCCATTCCCCCGGCGGTGCTTGCGCTGGGGTTTTTCTTCCTCCAGGCACCACTTTCGCTGGCAGTGGCCCTGACCATCATGCCGCGCGTTTTCGGAACACTGCGAGCACTGCTTACAGACCTGAGGTCGTCGTCCGATTTATTGACGGCAAGAGCCCGCGGGATCGGCCCCGTGGTAATCGCCTGGCGCTATGTGGTGGGTACGGCGGCACCGCAACTGGCGAGCCTGGGGGGCGTGGCTCTGGTGCTGGCATTCGGTGCCATCATCCCCATAGAGGCCCTGTGCGATGTCCCCGGCCTGGGGCAATTGGCCTGGAAGGCTGCGCTGGCGCGTGACTTGCCTCTGCTGTGCGCCATCGCGCTGCTGATTACTTTACTAACCGCCGTGGTGGCCGCCGCGGGCGATCTGCTATCCGGTTCGCGTGAAAGAAATCTGGCATGAAAACGCCGCGCCGGGTGGCCTGGATTGTTCTCAGCGTGGTCTGCCTGGCTGCGGTATTGGCGCCGTGGATCGCTCCCTATCGTTACGATCAGCAGTTCCGCGATTTCCCCGCGACCGCTCCCGGCGCGCAATTTCCCATGGGCACCGATGAGATTGGCCGCGACCGCCTCTCGCGCCTGCTGTACGCCACGCGGGTTTCGCTGGCCCTGGCACCAGCCGCCGCGGCTGTTTCCATTGTGCTGGGCCTGGGTTTTTCACTGCTTGCCCTGAGCCGCGCCCGCTGGACGCGGGAAGCGCTCTCGGGCATTACTACCCTCTCGCTTTCCCTGCCCTGGATTTTCCTGTTCGTGATTCTGCGCGCCGAATTGCCACTCAATACTGACCCCGCGACCAGTATCCTGCTCACCTTCGCTCTCATGGGTATTGCGGGATGGGCCTGGGCGGGACGTGTATTCTCAGCCTCGCTGCGAAGCCTGGCTGGAGCCGATTGGCTGTTGCAGGCGCGGGCATCCGGAATGCACTCGTGGCGCATCGCAGCCGTGCATATGTGGCCGCACCTTCGGAGCATTGCCCTCGCGCAATTCCGCGTTTTAATTCCGGCGTATATTCTTGCCGAAGCCAGCCTCGGCCTGTTGGGACTGGGTGTCGCCGAGCCCCTGCCTTCGTGGGGAAATTTACTGAAAGACCTGCAACATCCTGATACCATACGGGCCAATCCATGGGCGCTCGCTCCCCTGGCGCTGCTGATGCTGGTCATGATCTGTCTGGAAGCTCTGGGATCGGATACCAACAACGAGGTGACTGTATGAAACCATCAGCGGGCCTTACCGGCTTGATTCTGTTTACCGTGGCGCTGGGCCCGGCTGCAGAATTGCATTTCACCATGGCCGGCGATCCGAAGACGCTGGACGCTCTGCAGGTCGCCGAAAGCCACTCCGAAACCATCCGTTATCTCACGGGCGGCGTCTTGCTGCGAATCAACCGCACCAGCGGCAGGATAGAGCCCGAACTGGCCGAATCGTGGACAGTATCCACCGACGGAAAATCGATCGCGCTGCACCTGCGCGCCGGTTTGAAATTCTCCGACGGTACTTCCCTCGCCGCAGCCGATGTGGTGCGGACTCTGCAACGCGCGCTCGATCCAAAAGAAGCCTCCCCCGCCGGTGACGCCTTCCGATCGGCCGCTGGCGATCCCGAAATCACCGCGTCTTCGATTCGCGACGTGGACATCCGCTATAAAACAGTGAAGCCCGGGCTCGATCATCTGTTCGATCAACTGGCCATCATCCCGGAGAAAACAGCGAAGTATCCGGCCACAGCCGGTCCCTTCCATGTGATGGACCACCGTCCCGGCCAGTTCGTGCAGCTGGCGCGCAATCCCAATTACTGGAAGCATGACTCGGCAGGCAGACAGCTGCCCTATCTGGACTCCATCCGCATCGATATCCAGCAGAACGACGATATTGAGATGACCCGTTTCCTGCGCGGTGAGCTGCATCTGATTGCGAACCTCGACCCGGAGAATTTTGACCGTGTGGCCAAAGAAAAACCTGGTGCTGCCCGCAACCTTGGTGCGTCGCTGGATTCCGAGTTTCTCTGGTTCAACCAGGCACCCTCGAAGACCGTGCCCGACTGGAAAAGAAAGTGGTTTCTGTCCACTGCGTTCCGCCGCGCGCTTAGCCAGTCCATACACCGCGATGACATCGCGCGAGTGGTTTACCGTGGCCATGCCCACGCCGCCGCCGGGCCCTTTTCCGCTGCGAACAAGGTGTGGTTCAATACAGCGGTGAAGCCTGTTGCTTTCGATTCCGCCGCTGCGCTGAAGGAACTGTCCGCGGCGGGATTCGTTCTGCAAAAAGGTGTACTGCGCGACCACGAGGGCCACGCGGTGGAGTTTTCCGTCATCACCAATTCGGGCAACCGCACACGGGAGCGCATGGCCGCGCTGGTGCAGTCAGACTGGGCGAAGATCGGGGTGAAAATCAATATCGTTACTCTTGACTTCGGCTCTTTGATTGAGCGCATCACCAAAACCATGGACTACGAAGCCTGCCTGCTGGGCTTCAACAATGTGGAAATCGACCCCTCTGAGCAAATGAACGTATGGCTCAGTTCCGGTGCACAACACCCGTGGTGGCCCAACGAAAAGACGCCGTCCACCGAATGGGAAAAGCGCATTGATGCGCTTCTAATGCAGCAGGCTTCCAGCGGCAATGCCGCTGTGCGAAAAAAGGCTATCGACGAAGTGCAGAAAATCGCCATGGAACAGGAGCCCATTCTGTATCTGGTGAACCCGGACTACCTGTGCGCCATTTCTCCCTCCCTGCAGGGCGTGGCACCCACCGCCGCGCCGCCCCAGATATGGTGGAATATCGAGTGGCTGAAGCTTGAGTGAACACGACCCGATCCTGGAATTCCGGCTGACCGCCCGCTACGGCGCGGTAAAGGTTCTGGACGACATTCCGGGCCGCATTGCGCGCGGCGAAATCGCCGCGCTCGCCGGACTCAGCGGGTCTGGCAAGAGCACGCTGGCACTGGCCCTGCTCCGTCTGCTGCAATACCGTGGTGGCGAGGTGTCCGGTAGCATCCGCCTCGAAGGCCAGGAACTCATGGGCCTCTCCGGCGGGGAGATGCGATCCATCCGCGGACGCCGGGTTGGGTACGTTCCGCAGAATCCACTGGCTGCGTTGAACGGCCGCCTGCGGGTTCGAACTTTGCTGGATGAGACCTGGCGCGCGCACCAGCCGGGCCGCCCCGCCGACGCATATCTTAAGGAACTACTGGCCAACGTGCATTTACCCCTGGAACCCGACTTCCGGGAGAAACGCGCCGGAGAACTCAGTACCGGTCAGGGCCAGCGCCTTCTCATCGCCCTCGCCCTGATGCACAAGCCCGCACTGGTGATCGCCGATGAACCTACCAGCGCGCTCGACGTGATCACCCAGGCAGCCGTGCTGGCGCTCTTTGCCGAGATCAACCGCAAACTGGGCACGGCGATTCTGTTCATCTCGCACGACCTTCTGTCTGTCGCTTCGGTGGCACACCGCGTGGACATTCTGCACCACGGCAAGATCGTGGAGTCTGGCCCTCCGGCAGAGATTTTCCGCGCCCCGCGTCACGAATTTACCCGCCAGCTCGTCGCTGCTATGCCGCAACGGCCAGCGGTGGATGGCGCTGCGTAAAGCCCGCCGCCTGCTCGAAGGCATGAGCAATTTCCAGCAACCCGCGCTCGCCGGCGTGTCGGCTCACAATCTGTAATCCTACCGGCAAACCGGCCGGCGTGAAGCCGGCGGGTACGGAAATAGCCGGATTCCCGGGCACCGATATCAGGTAGCAGGATTTCATCCAGTCGGTATACGAGGGCAGTTCTTCGCCGTTGATATGGGTGATGAACGGCTGATTGATGTCGAATGGCACCACCTGGCACACCGGCATCACGAAGTAGTCATAACGCTCAAAGAAGCGGCGCATGCTGTGATACACGTTGGTGCGCAACATTTCGGCGCGCCCCAGTTCCGATGCCGAAAGCTTCGCGCCCCGTGCAATGTCGGAAGCCAGCGTCACCTTCACCGAGGCGGGATCACGCCGCCACGTGTCTCCCAGACGCATCTCATGCATCCAGCCACGGTAAGCCAGAAAGGCCTCGTGGGCGCCATCCAGATTCGGCTCGTCTTCGGTCACCTCGCAGCCGAGCGATTCGAACACCGCGCGCTGCGCATCCACCGCCGTCGTCACTTCCGGCTCAAACGGCAGGCCCAGAGTTTTGTGCCACGCAACGCGAACACCCTTCATATCGCGATCCAGCGGCGCCGCAAATATCGCCGGGTCCTCGCGAATAGAGAGCGGCGCGCGATCATCGGCACCGGCAATCGCGGAGAGCAGCAGCGCGACATCTGCGACAGTGCGTGCCATCGGGCCATCCACGCTCATGGTGAACCAGGCAGAAAGCGCCGGCCACATGGGCACCCGCCCACCCGAGGGTCGCAGGCCGACTACGTTACAGAATGAGGCCGGATTGCGCAGTGATCCGCCCAAATCGCTGCCATCCGCAAGCGCGGTCATGCCGCAGGCCAGTGCAACGGCCGCGCCGCCGCTGGAACCGCCACAGGTTTTCGTGAGATCCCAGGGGTTTTTCGTGGACCCGAAGATAGTATTGAAAGTTTGCGAACCAGCGCCGAACTCCGGCGTATTGCTCTTGCCCAGCATGATGCCACCGGCATTGCGGCAGCGTTCCACCAGCACCGCGTCAGCCAGTGGTACGTGATCGCGATACAGCGGTGAGCCATAGGTGGTCCGCACACCCGCCGTATCCGTCAGGTCTTTATGCAGCACCGGCACGCCGTGCAGTGCCCCCACCTCCGCACCGTGGGCCAGCGCTGCATCAGCCGCTGTGGCCTGGGCACGTGCGCGATCTGCCACCAGAGTCACAATCGCGTTGACCAGGGGGTTCACGCGCTCAATCTGCGCCAGGTGGGCGTCCAGCACTTCGCGCGCCGAAATCTCGCGCCGCCGAATGCGCGCCGCCATCTCGCGAGCGCTCATGAAACAGATATCGTTTGTCATACAGCCTTATCTCCGACTATAATCTCCGGTGTGAGATACCTTACGGTACTGTTCCTGGCCGCGCTGCCTTTGGCCGCGGCCGACCATCAGATTATCGGCCAGTCCGCGAAGGGGATACACGTCGAAGCCTTCCTCATTACGGGCGGCGCGCGCACAGTGATCGTGGTCGGTGGGCTCTCCGGTAAGGACGCCTCTTCCACCGCCGTCGAAAAAGTCGCCAAAGACTACGAAGCAAGACCGCTGGCCGCACGTCCCTTTCAGCTCATCGCTATTCCATTGGCCAACCCCGAGAACGCGCGGCTGGCATTTCCTCCGACGGGCGTGGCCTACCGCGAAAATACGGAGTCTCACGTCCTGTGGCGCTGGATCGGGGTGCACGCGCCTGATCTTGTGCTGATTGCCGGTGCGGACTCCGGTCTGGCAAACGCTCTGAACACCAGCGTCGTGGCACTGATGGGCAAAATCCCCGCCAGAGCTCTGGAAGCTACTCTCCCCCGGACCGTGGACGAATCCGACGCGCATCGCAAACTCACTCGCCGTCTGGCGCGCACGCCCCGCCAGATGGCAATGGAACTGGCGCCCTTTTACGGACACAATCTCGACCAGGTGAACTACATCAATGCTGTCGCTCTGATTGCGCAACTGCGCCTGGGTAATCTGGACGAGGTCGAGCGCCTCGCCGAACCCTTGGCCAGCGGTATGAAAGACGCATTGGCGCGGCCGGGCTCAACCACGCTGCCGGGCTTCCTGCTGTTCGCGGAACTGGCAGAGCGAACCAGTGACCAGCGGTACACGGCTCTGGTACGAAAGGCGGCCGACCTTGCGTTCACCCCGAGTGGCGAAATGAAGGAGGCAATGCCCTATCACGATGAAATGTCGGATTCGGTATTTATGGGAACGCCGATTTTGGCGCGGGCCGGCAAGATGCTGGGTGAGCGTCGTTACTTCGATATGGCGGAGCGGCATTTCATCTTCATGGCGCGTCTGGGGCAGCGCGGCGACGGCCTCTACCGCCACACGCCGCTGACCGAAGCCGCCTGGGGCCGCGGCAATGCTTTCCCCGCCCTGGGGCTGGCATTCACGCTGCCGGAGATGCCGCGGCAACACCGCGCCTATGCGGGAATGCTGGCCGAATTCCAGCACCACATGGAGGCACTCGCGCGCCGTCAGGACCGCGATGGCCTGTGGCATGAGGTGATTGATGAACCGGGCAGCTATGCGGAGTTCACTGCCACTGCGATGATCGGGTTTTCCATGCTGCGCGGAATTCGCAATGGCTGGCTGCCGGGCGCGGAATACCAGCCGATGGTGGACAAGGCGTGGGCAGCAATCAATGCGCGCACCGGTGCCGACGGCAAGCTGGTAGACGTTTGCGAGTCCACCGGCAAGATGAAAAGCCTGGCCGAATATCTGAGCCGAACGGCCATTCTGGATGTGGATGCGCGCGGCGGAGCAATGGCGATGCTGTTCGCTACGGAAAAAATGACCGCCGATAAAGGCCGATGAATGCGGATGGGGACAGAAGAGCTATTGCAGCGGTAGCGACACCAGGGCTTCGCACCCTTGCCGGTCAGTGCGATTGCGCAGGGTGACGAGGCCACCGTGGGCTTCCGCGATTTGACGGCAAAGGAACAGGCCAATGCCGGACCCATCAGGCTTGGTGGTGAAGAACGGCACGAAGAGGTTGGAGGGATTGGCAATGCCGAGGCCTTCGTCGGCAATTACAATTTCGACGCCCGATTGCGAGAGCCGCCATGTAAGTGATACGCCGCCGTTAGCCTCCAGCGAGGCGTCGACGGCGTTACGCAACAGATTGATGAATAACTGATCAAGCTGGTCAGGGTCGGCATACAGCGATAAGTCCGGGCCGGGAATTACCGTCACGACCAGGCGTTGCTCCAGGCGCACCACTCGCGCGATTACCGCGACGATGGCAACTTCGCGTGGACGCGGGGCCGGCAGACGCGCCAATCTGGCGTAGGCTCCGGTGAAACGGTTCAAGGCTTCACAACGATTGGAAATCACGTTGAGCCCGGAGTGCAGATCTTCGCGCCAATCACCGGGTAAGGGCTCTTGCGCAATGAGAGTCAAGAGACTGGAAGAGAGTGATTTCACCGGCGTCAACGAGTTATTGATCTCGTGCCCGAGTACGCGGACAAGGCGTTGCCAGGCGTGCAATTCCTCTGCGCGCAGGGGACGGGAAATATCCGACAGTACGAGGAGCTGATGCGGCTGGCCATTTTCGCGGAAATCGCTGCGGCGGACGTTCCACTGCCCTGCTCCGCCACGGAAAGTAGCGCGGGTGACGGTGGAGGCGGGTCCGGAAAGATAAGTGGACAATTCCAGCCGTTCGGCGGATTCGCCGATGGCCTGGCTGGCTGTGAGGCGCAGCAGGCGCTCGCCGGCCCGATTGATGAGACGCAACAGGCCACGTGAATCGAAGGCGAAGATGGTGACGTCAATTTCTCCGATCACTTTTTGTAGAAGTGCGGCGGCTTCCATGGCACCCAGCCTCTGTTCATGCAGGGTCCCGGCCATCTGGTTGATCTGCTGGTAGACTTCGCCGAGTGCGCCCCGATCATCCTGGCGCAGGCGGAATGAGAAGTCGCCCTCAGCCAGGGCGCCCAGCAAATTGGCCAGCGTACGGATGGCGTAGGCGAAGCGCTCTTCTACGGCGGCCGCGAAACCGACCCAGCAGAGCACAAGCAGCACTGCGAGGGTCCAGCGGGTGCCATTGGAATAGTCATTGAGCCAGAGAACGACCAGAGCACAAACGACCGCGGGCAGCCCGGCACAAAGCGTCAGCAGGAGAAGGCGCCGCTCAAAGGTGATCCAATGGCGCCGCGCGGCCATTACTTGATACCGTAGCGGTCGAGCCGCCGGTATAACGCGCTGCGGCTGAGCCCAAGAGTAGCGGCGGCACGACTGACATTACCCTCGTAGCGGGCCATGGCCTTGCGGATTAGCAATTCCTCCACTTGCTCCAGGCTCAAATCTTCCAGGCGCTGCGGCGCGGTGCGGCCGCGCAGATTCATGTCAGCGGGCAGTATGGCCTCGCCCTGGGCCAGAAGAACGGCCCGCTCAATGGCGTGCTGCATTTCGCGGACATTGCCCGGCCAGTCATGCTCCAGCATGGCGCGCATGGCCGATGGCTCGAAAGCACTGACGTGCTTGCGATAACGCGGGCCATAGATGCCGAGGAAGTAGCTGGCGAGCGGTGGAATATCTTCCCGGCGTTCGCGCAAGGGCGGCAAATGAATCTCGATGGCATTCAGGCGATACATCAGGTCTGTGCGAAACCTGCCTGCCTCCACTTCAGTGATGAGATCGGCATTGGTGGCGGAAAGAACGCGCACATCCACCTGCACGGTACGGGATGAGCCCACGCGCTGGAATTCGCCGGTTTGCAGCACGCGCAGCAGGCGCGCCTGTTGAGTGTTGGTGATGTTGGCGATTTCATCGAGAAACAGAGTGCCCCCATCGGCCAGTTCGAAGCGGCCCACGCGGTCGGTCTTGGCGTCGGTAAACGCGCCGCGCACGTGGCCAAACAGTTCGCTTTCGAAGACGCCTTCGGAAAGTCCACCCGCATTCACCGCCACCATGCGGCGACCGGAGCGGTGCGACACCGCGTGGATGGTCTGCGCGACCACTTCCTTACCTGTGCCAGGCTCGCCCGTGATGAGAATATTCGCATCGGAAGGACCCACGTCACCAATGATTCGCAGGACCTGTTTCATGGCCGAAGACTCGGCGATAAAGACCGGGCGGTCGACGGCGCGCAACACGCGGTCTTCGGCTTCCAGTTTGCGCGCCGTGCGCAGGGCGCGGCCTAGTTCAATCTGGGTACGAATGATGGAGAGCAGACGGTCATTTTCCCACGGCTTCTGCACAAAGTCGCGGGCACCACGACGCATGGCTTCGACCGCGATATCCAGACTGCCCCAGGCGGTCATCACGATAACGGGCAATTGCGCGTCACGGCCCTGCAACTCCGCCAGCAGATCGAGACCTTCGGCACCGGAGGTAGTGTCACGGGTGTAATTCAGATCGATGATGACGCCATCGAAACTGCGTTCGGCAAGACGCTCCAATACCGCGGCCGGTGAATTGGCGGTGACGGTTTCATAACCCTGCGGCTTGAGCAGCAGGCGGAGAGCTTCCAGCACGTCGGGCTGGTCGTCGGCGATAAGAATTCGGGGGGCAGACATGCGCCGCGACCAGTTTACAATCCGGCTTTGGCCGCTGGCAGATTCGCGATCCAGCCATCGGCCAGCTGGATGGTGCGATGTCCACAGGCGGCATTGCGCTCGGAATGGGTGACTTGAATGATGCTGGTACCCTCACGGTTCAGGCGTTGGAAGAGTGCCATAATTTCATCGCCCTGGGCGGAATGCAGATTGCCGGTTGGTTCATCGGCGAGGATCAGTTTGGGGCTGGCGATTACAGCGCGCGCAATGGCGACGAGTTGCTGCTGGCCGCCCGAGAGCTGACTCGGGTACAGATCTTTTTTGCCCACCATGTGGAATTTGTCGAGCGCGTCGGCCACCAGCGACTCGCGCTCGGCCTTCTTCACGTTGCGATAAGAGAGTGGGACGTCCAGGTTTTCAGCCACGGTTAAGTCGTCGAGCAGGTGATAACTCTGAAAAACGAAACCCATGTAACGTTTGTTGAGTTCGATGCGCTGCTTGTGATTGAGTTTATGGACGAGTTGCTCCGCCAGACGAAACTCACCGCCCCAGCCGTTATCGAGCATGCCAAGGATATTCAGCAGGGTCGATTTACCAGAGCCCGATGGCCCCATGATGGTGACGAACTCGCCCTCTTGAATGGTGAGATCAATGCGCCGCAGCACGTAGCTGCGGGTAGGCCCGGTCTGGTAGAAACGCTCGATGTTGTTGAGTTGGATTAGAGGTTCGGGCATGAAGGGCTATTCATAGCGTAAGGCAGTGATGGGATCGACGCGGGAGGCGCGCAGGGCGGGCAAAACGCTGGCGAGCGCCGCCACAAGCAGCAGAATTAGCGCGCCCAGGGCCAGACCGGCGGCAACAATCGCGAGGGCATCGCGCAACACCATGGACACTACACCAGACCGGTCCGCGCCGAGCAAGTTTCCATGAAGCAGCCGCGGCTAGTGAACCGCGGAACTCTCTTCCACAATCCGGCCGTCGAACATGTGGATGGTGCGATCGGCAAGGCTGGCATAGCGCTGGTCGTGCGTCACCATGCAGATGGTGGCACCGTTGGCATGCAGTTCCTTCAGCAGGTTCATGACGGATTCGCCGTTTACGGAATCGAGGTTTCCGGTGGGTTCATCGGCCAGCAGAACCGAAGGACTGCCGGCCAGAGCGCGGGACACGGCAACACGCTGCTGCTGACCACCGGATAATTGTGACGGATAGTGCTTCACGCGGTGCGACATGCCAACTTTGTCCAGCGCCTCCATCACAGCCTTCTTTCGCTCGGCGGAAGGCATGCCGCGGTAGGTCAGCGGCAGTTCCACGTTCTCGTACACATTCAGGTCACCAATCAGATTGAAGGCCTGGAAAATGAAGCCGATTTCGCGGTTGCGGATACGGGCGCGTTCCTGCATTTTCAGATTGGCCACAGGCTGGCTGTTCAGGGTGTAGGCACCATCCGAGGGCGTATCCAACAGGCCCAGAATCGCCAGCAGCGTGGATTTTCCGCAACCCGAAGGGCCTGCGATGGAGACGTACTCACCGCGATGAATATCGAGATGAATGCCGGAGAGAGCGTGCGTCTCCACTTCGTCGGTGATAAATACCTTGGTGACTCCGTTCAAACGGATGAGCACTTCGCGAGAGTTGGCGGCCTGATTTTCCATAGTTCCTGATAAGCTCCTGATTACCTAGTTCAAACGGATGTGATCGTGCGAATCCTGAGCGCTCATGTCAGACAGTATGACCTTGTCGCCCACCTTCAGACCTTCAATTACTTCGATGGTATTGACCGAGGCGCGGCCCAGTTTCACGATGACGCGCGAGGCCGTTTTCCCATCCCCGTCGAAGCGGAACAGCGTGACGGTGCTGTGGGGCTGGCCCACGGTGGGACGCCCGACGAACATCACGTCGCTGAGCCGCTCGATATCAATGGTTCCATCCACGCTGAGGTCCGGGCGCGCTCCCTGGGGCAACGGGCCTGTGAGTAATACGTCAACCAGAACGGTTCCGTTCACTGCGGCGGGATCAATGCGGATTATTTTTCCGGGAATAATTCCGTTACGGGTATCGATAGACGCGGGCTGACCCAGCGCGACGTCTTTGGCTTCGGTCTCTGTAATCTTCACCTGGGCCTTCAGTTTGTCCATTTGGGCAATCTTGGCCAGGATCGCCCCCGGCAGCACATTCTGCCCCACTTCGAGCTGCCCGCTGCCACCACCCGCGGCAGCCACTGTCGCAGTGCCCAGTTGCTGCAGAACGCCATCCACACCGGCGCGCACCTTGAGTTGGTCCACCTGCTGCTTCTTCAGGTCGAATACAGCGGTGAATTGTTCAATCTTGACCTGCTGTGCCCCAATTTGCGCATCCACTTGATCCTGAATGATTTTCAGTCGCTTTTCTTCGATCTGATTGCGGAACTCCAACATTTGCGCTTTGTTCTGCGAACGCTGCACATCGAGCGTGGGCAGCAGGCCGAGGGCAGCCAATTGCTTGTCACGTTCGGCGTCGATGGTGGCCTGCTGAAAGTCAGACGTCACCTGTGCGGCCACGGCCTGTTTATCAAAGGTTGCGCTTTGCAGTGTCACACGCAGGTCGCGCAGGTTGGCCTCGGCCTGTTTGAGGTCGAATTGAGCGTGAACCATGGCTTCGGTGAGAGTGGGGTTGGAGAGTTCCATCACAATGGTGTCGGGCTTAACTTTTGCGCCCGCCTGAACGTGGATCTTCTCTATACGTCCATCGGTCAAAGAAGATAGCCACACCACGTCTTCCGGGACCAGCGACCCCAGGCCGTGCACCTGGCGCAACATGGGGCCGCGCTTCACGGTATCGGGCCAAACGGTGGAGGCTTCCACGGCAGGCAGCGCAGGCTGCAGGCGACTCACCCCGAGGGTGATGCCCGTGGCAGCGCCGATTAATACCACCGCAATAATGATGCGCCGGATGGTTTTGCGGCGCGCGACACCTTGACGTTGTACATCCATTGGTTTCAGCATAAGCGAGATGCAACGTCGTGACCAGTCCGTTGTGACCCTAAACATCAGATAATTCAACAGTTATTTAGTTCAGCCGGGTTGTGACTGGTTCAGGAGCGGAACCGCAATGTCCGCCAGCGGACACCCATCGACAACGACGGGTGGACAATGCCATGCTGTTTTCATGCATTTTTTCAAGATCATTGTCCCGGTGGTGGCAATTCTGCTGACCGCTTGTGGATCGCCCACACCCACCCGGCCCGGCGTGATTCTGTTCGAAGGTGCACGCCTGATTACGGGTGAACCGGGCGCGCCCATCGAATCGTCCGCCTTCCTCATCGAAGACGGCAAGTTCAGCAAAGTCGGCCGCAAAGGCGAGATCAGCGCCGAGGGTGCCGCGCGAGTGGACCTCACCGGCAAGACCGTGATTCCGGCGCTGATCGACACGCACACACATCTCGGCTGGCAGATCGTGAATACCGGCAAGATCGGCGTGGACACTTTCACGCGGGAAAATCTCATCGACCATTTGAATCGGCTGGCTTATTACGGTGTGGGTGCCACGCGCAACCTGGGTATCGATCCTGGTGACGTCGCTTTCGATCTGCGCGCCAGCCCGGTGGTGGGGGCCGCGCTGCTCCGCACAGCAGGCCGCGGCATGGCGATGCCCAAGGCGGGTCCGGGTCAGGAATACTGGAAGCCCACGGCCTACGGCGTGACCACGGAGGCCGAAGCGCGCAAAACCGTGCGGGAACTGGCGGCGAAGAAGGTAGACATCGTCAAGATCTGGGTAGATGATCGGGGCGGCAAAGTCAAAAAACTGACGCCTGCCCTGTACCGCGCCATCATTGACGAAGCCCACAAGAACGGCCTGCAGGTGATTGCGCACATTTACTATCTGGCTGACGCGAAAGACCTCTTGAAAGCCGGCGTTGACGCTTTTGGTCATGGGGTGCGGGACAGGGACATCGACGACGAATTTGTGGCGATGATGAAGGCGCACCCCGCTGTTTACGTGATTCCCAACCTGCCGGATAATCCTGGGGCGCCACCCGATGTTGCGTGGCTTCGCGAGACTCTGCCGGAGGCCATCGTCAGTGAACTTTCCAACGCCGCGGCCAGGCAGACGCCGGAAGCAAAGAAGCGCGCACTCGATTTCTTTAGCCTGCAGGCGCGCAACCTGGCAAAGCTGAACAAGGCGGGCGTGAAGATTGCGTTCGGCACCGATTCGGGTGAAACCGTGGGTTGGCCGGTGCATATGGAACTGGCCGATATGGTGACCGCCGGAATGAGTCCCGCACAAGTGCTGACCGCTGCCACGAAGACGTCGGCGGAAGTGTTGAAGCTGGATCAGATGGGCACCATTGCCGTCGGCAAGAGCGCGGATTTTGTGGCGCTCGATGCCAACCCGCTGGAGGACATGCGCAATACGCGGCAGATCTGGCGGGTTTATCTGCACGGTACCGAAGTGGACCGCGTCGCCCTGCGCGCCAAACTGTCCAAATGAGCAATCTGCAGGAACACTTCGGCCAGATCGACATTTACCTCTTCGACCAGATTCTGCGTAAAAGAATAACCCCGCAGATGCGGATTCTGGATGCCGGGTGCGGCTTCGGTCGTAATCTGGTGTATCTTCTACAGGAGGCTTATGAGGTCTTCGGCGCGGATTCTGATGCAGCGGGAATTGCCGCAACGCGCTGCATAGCGAGCGACCTTGCACCTCATCTGCCGGCGGAAAATTTCCGCGTGGAACCTGTGGAAGCCATGTCGTTTCCCGATGCATTTGCGGACGTCGTTGTGAGCAGCGCAGTACTTCACTTTGCCCGCAATGATGCACAGTTCCTCGCCATGGTGCGGGAGATGTGGCGGGTGCTGAAACCGGGAGGTCTGTTCTTCTGCCGACTTGCGTCGCTGATTGGAGTGGAACAGCGGGTGGCAGCAATTGAAGGACGCTGGTTTCTGCTGCCCGACGGCTCCGAACGTTATCTGGTTGACGAAGTACTGCTCATGCAGGTCACTGCGGAACTGGGTGGCCAGCTTGCCGATCCGCTGAAGACAACGGTGGTGCAGAACCAGCGCGCCATGACCACATGGGTTATGTGGAAGAATTAGTTTAGAGACCATCATGCATCAGGCCCGCGTCGCCCTCGTTGGCTTCCTCGGCGTTATCAGTACCTTCGCCGCCGGTGATTGAATTCGACGCGGGGGGAGCGTGGTGAATTCCTGGGGCGATAGTGCACTGCCCGCTGGATTACACGGCTGCTTTGTCGACTACGAGAGCAATGTATGGATTGGTGGTTCGGCAGATGGCATCGTGCAGAAGTGGAGCCATAACGGTAAACAGATGCTGTTGCAAATCGGCCGGAAAGGCGTGTTAGGCGGCAACGAGAGCCAATCGTTGCTGAATCTTCCGGCCGATATAGCGGTTGACCCCGCGGCCGATCCGGTGACTGGCCAGCGCGGGTCCATCCATATTGTGGATGGTTAGGGCAATCACCGCATCGTGGTGTTTAACGCGCAGGGAAAGTATCGTCGGCAATGGGGCGAAGCGGGCAGCGGCCCCGGACAGTTCGCGCCTGATGGCGGCGGGCACCCGCACTGCGTGCTCCTGGGCAATGACGGCCTTGTGTATGTCTGCGACCGCAGCCAGAACCGCATCGAGATCTTCGACAAGCTGGGAAAGTTGCAACGTATGATTTCGGTGGACCCGTCGGACCATTTGCAATCGGCGATGCGGGTTTGCGATATTGCGTTTTCTTCGGACCCGGAGCAATCGACAATCTTCGTGGATGATGTGGGCAGCGAGACGATTTGGATGGTGGACCGGAAGACCGGCAAGCTGCTGGGCGGCTTCGGCCACGCGGGACATCAGGCGGGTGAATTCACCGGGGCACATACGATTGCGACGGACTCCCGGGGCAATGTTTTTGTGGGAGAAGCGGGCGGTGGGCGGAGGATTCAGAAGTTCAGGCCGGAGCAATAGCAGGTGGCCCGAGGTCTCAAAACTGCTATCCTCCACTTATGGCAGTACTCACGACGCTCAGCGTTTCAATCACCCCCGAACTGGATTCGTTTCTCCAGAGTCGGGTGGCGAGCGGGCGGAACCGGACGGCCAGCGAAGTGGTGGTGGACGCACTGCGACTGCTGGAACAGCAGGAAACGGAACGAGACGTGGCATTCCTAGAACTCCAAACGAAATTCCACACCGCCATTGCAGAAGCCAATCGGGGTGATCTGCTGGATGGCGATGTAGTCTTCGAGGAACTTAAAGAGATGATCGAAGCGGAGCGTAAAGCGCAAGCTGTTCCGAGGTGAGACCCCGGTTCATACTGACCCCCACAGCCCGCCGCGATTTGAGGGAATTATGCTTGGCATCGCTCAACACAGCCCGCTTGCTGCAGATCGAATCAGGGTCGAATTTCATGAACGCCTCGGGATTCTGTCTTTGCAGCCAGGCATCGGGCACTTTCACGACGAATTGCTGGGGCCCCAGTACCGTTTCTGGAACTTCTATTCCCACGTCGTCGTGTACGAATGGCAGACCAAACCGATACGAATTATCCGTATTGTGCATGGCGCACGGGAATTGGGTGCACTACTCTCAGCCCGAACCGACGGGAGGTCGTTACGCCCTTAGACGTCGAAGATTTTTTCTCCCCTCCTGCCTGTTACTTCTTCAGCCCCAGTTCGCGCACCACATAGTCGGCATGCTGCACATCCTCCAGCAACCACAGGAAAAACCGGATATCCACGCTGATATTGCGCGCCACATCCGGGTTGTAGCCAAAATCGTTAGCCACGTTCTCCCAGGGGCGGTCGAAATTCAGCCCGACCAGCTCCCCGCGACCGTTCACCATCGGGCTGCCGGAGTTGCCACCGGTGCTATCGGCATCGGACATGAAATTCAGCGGTACCTTCGTCGCATCAATCTTCCGCGCAGCTTCCAGAATGAACTGCGGCACCGCGAAGGGCTCTTCGCCAGTGTGCTTTTCGATCATCCCCGCCAGCGTGGTGCGCGGCGTGTAGAACACACCATCGCGCGGCGCAAAACCCTTCACGTGGGCAAAACTTACGCGGAGCGTGTTGTTGGCATCCGGTGCCACCGGCTTGCCGGCGTGCGCAATCACGGCCCGGCGCCATTCCGGACGCAGCCGGGCGATTGCCCCATCGCGGGCATCGACGGAACTTTTCCACGCCCGTAGTTCCGGCTCCAGCGCGAGCGCCAGATTCAGCATCGCGTCGTTACGGGCCTTCAATTGCGCCGGGGTCTCATCGAACATCTTCAGGCGCTCGGCAACTTCAGTCACCCTGGTTGCGGCGAACAGCACTTCCGCCGCCGCTCCCTTCGCTGCCGGAATGTTCTCCTGCTGCGCACGACGCAGCCAGGAAGCTAACAGGGCCTCATCCGCCGGGCGAAAGTAGCTTTTCTGATCGCGCTCCAGGCTGGCTTTTACCCGCGCCCAGTCGCGCTCCTGATAGCCCGGTTCCCGCTCCGCATCCGGCTTGGCTCGCTCATTGGCCAGACGGACCAGGGTCGCTGCCTGCTTCAGCGATAGCGAACCAATCTGAATCACCGAATACAGGTAGTCGCGCACGGCGGTCTTCGCACGCCCGGCTGCAAGCCGGTCCAGGTCGTTCTTCGCACTCAGCCCGGCCTGCACGCCCGGCTTGCCTTGCGCCCAGGCCGCCACCGCTGCATCGGCTGCCTTCTGCTTATCCACAAGGTGACCCCGCTCCAAACCTTCCAGCTGACCCATTGCGTTGGTGTGGGTATTGTTATATGTCTTCAGCGTTGCCGACACCGCGATATCCCCTGCTGGATTGCCTTTCGTCGTCTTCCCGAGAAGACCGATCCACTCCCCGAGAATATCCTTCGCCAATTCAAAACGGAACTTGCGTTCGTTGTCCATTTCGGCGCTGGTCATGGAGCGGAAAGTGCGGCCCGGATAGCCCAGCATCATCACGAAGTCGCCGTCTTTCACACCCGCCCGCGACACCGGAAAAAAGAATTCCGGCCGGTACGGTTTGCCATCTTTATAGGCGCGGGCCATCGAAAAATCGCCCACATGCCGGGGCCAGCGAAAATTATCCGGCTCACCACCAAATTCCCCGATGGCGCGTGGCGGCGCGTAGACCAGGCGAACATCGGTCAATTCCACGCTTTCAATCAGGGTGTATTGCAGACCACCATCGAAGACCGCCACGTTGCATCGTGCGCCCGGCGTCCGTTCGCACCCCGCCACCAGGGTCTTCTGCACCGCCTCTACCGATTTGGAGCGTTCCAGGTCGGAAGCACCGGTGGGCACGGCGGCCAGAATCTGTTGGGTTACGTCGGTGAATCGCCGCGGCACGTTGACACGCAGGGTCTTACCCGGCAGTTCGTCCTCCCGCGATTTTGCGATGAAGCCGTTGGTAATCAGATCGCGCGCCGGGGTGGAGTGTTCCTGAATCAGGCTGAACAGGCAGTGGTGATTGGTGAGCACCAGACCGTCGGCAGAGACGAAAGCTGCTGAGCAGCCGGGCACCGCCACCGTGGCCGCCAGCAAACCGGTTCCACGCTTCGGGTCCCAAAGGCGTGAGACCGGCAGTTGCAGCCCCTGCTGTTTCAGCCATGCGGGATCAATCTTCAGCACCTGCTGCGGAGTCCATTTCCCTTCGGATGCGAGGGCGGTGGCGGCAAGAGCCAGGAAGATTACGGGTAAGGCGACAGAGCGCATACGGATACCATCGCACAATACCCCGCCTCCGCTCCGCTACACTGAAGGGGAACCTGATGCAAACACGCCGCCTCTTCATCGGCAACGTCGCTACCGGTCTGGGCAGCATTGCCACAGGAGCGGTCCTCGGCGCCAACTCGCGCGTTCGCGTTGCCATCGCAGGCTACGGCGAGCGCGGCGCGCAACTGGCGCGTGAAATTGCCGCGTCTCCGGACACTGAGATCGTCGCCGTGGCCGATATCTACGAACGCCGGCTGGAAGAAGCCCGTCTGCTGGGGGCCGCGGTTACCACCCACAAGAACTTCGGCGAACTCCTGCAGGTTCCGGGCGTGGATGCAATCTTCATCGCCACCCCACCCCACCTGCATGCCGAACCTTTCATTGCGGCGCTGGAAGCCGGCAAGCATGTTTATGTGGAACGAACTGCCGCCTTCAGTATTGAAGACGCCCGCCGCATGCGCACCGCCCGCAACCGCGCGCCCCGCTGCGTGGTGCAGGCTGGCCACCAGGTCTGCTCTTCCGGTCAGATTCGCGACGCGGCCAACTTCCTCGCCTCCGGCCAGGTGGGCAGAATTTCTGCTATCCGCGCACAAATGTTCCGCAACACCCCGCGCGGCAAGCCGCAGTGGACCCGCCCGGTTTATCCCGATATGACGCCCGACAATATCTCATGGAAAGATTTCCTGGGTGACGCCCCGGCGCGCGACTTTGACGCCCATCGCTTCATCAACTGGCGCCTTTTCCAGGATTACTCCGGCGGTGCAGTGCAGGAACACCTCAGCCAGCAAATGGCTTTCTGGTACAAGGTGATGAACCTGGAAATTCCGGCTGCGGTCACCATGACCGGCGGTATCTACCTCTGGAAAGACGGTCGCGAAGTACCCGACACCATGAGCGTCTCCATGGACCACGCCGTGGCAGACCTGCTCTTCAGCTGGAACTGCGGGTTCGGCAACAGCCACCCCGGCATTTCAGAAGACGTGCTGGGTACCGATGGCACCATCTCCCGCAGCCAGCAGATTCGTTACACCCCGCAGAAAATGAACCTGCCAGACGGCGTGGAAAGCCTGGGCCAGACCCCCACTGCCCCCCGCGCCCACGTGCAGAATTTCTTCGATTCCATTCGCAACGGCACAGAGCCGAACTGCCCGTTCGAAGTCGCCTACCGCGTCTCCATTGCCTGCCGCATGGCCACGGAAAGTTACCACCTCCGGCGCACTGTGTACTGGGATTTTGAGCGCGAAGAGATGGTCTGATGAAAGCTGCGGCGCTACTGGCTGCTGCCGGTGTGGCAGGTGCCGCATGGGCAGTTCGGGGACGATCTTCCGCCGTTTTTGGCCCTTCCGTATGGCGTGGCCTGGGTAACAGGAAGTCTCTGGCACTCACCTTTGACGACGGTCCCAGCCCCGGCACTGTTGAAATCATGCAAGTCCTTAAGAATTACAAAGTTAAGGCAACTTTCTTCGAGTGTGGGATGAATACACTCAGGCATCCGGAAATCGCTGCCGAAGTGGCCCATGCAGGCCATGCGATTGGCAATCACTCCCACACTCACCCGAACTTCGCTCTGCGCGACCCTGGCTTCATTGAAGATGAATTTACGCGCGCGCAAGCCAGCATTGCAGAGGCCACCGGAGTGCAGCCCACCCTGATGCGGGCACCCTACGGTGTGCGTTGGTTCGGCTTCCGCCAGATGCAGGCCAAGCTGCGGCTTCAAGGAGTCATGTGGTCCATCATCGGTCTGGACTGGAAGCTTCCGGCTTCGGCCATCGCGAGCCGGATTTCCCGGGTACAGCCCGGTGACATCATCTGCCTGCACGACGGCCTCGGCATCACCGAAAACCCTGATGTTTCCCGGACTGTTGAGGCCGTGCGGCAAATTGTACCCGCGCTGCTGGAAACGGGTTATCATTTTGAGACCGTCCCACAATTGTTATGTCCGACGAAATGAACCTACTGGAGCCCGTTGCGGCTGAAACTGACGAACTGACCCGAAGCGTCCTGCGCATTATTGCCGAAACGCAGCGCAAGGAGCCGGATCAGGTGAAGATCGATAGTACCTTCGAAGAGCTGGGCATCGATTCGATGGACGGCGTCAACATTGTCTTTGCGCTGGAAAACGAGTTCGACATCAACGTCCCGGATGACGAAGTGAAGAACATCCGCACGATTCGCGACATGGTGGAGGGCGCCCGCAGGCTGGTGGCGGAACGAATTGCCAGAACCGGCGAGGCTCCATCCGCCTGATGCGCCGCGTGGTTGTCACCGGAATTGGGGTACTGTGTGCCTGCGGAAAGACGCGTGAGGAGTTTCGCGAGGCTTTGCGTTACGGCCGCTCCGGCATCGGCCAGATTGACCCTAATGTATTGGGCGACACCCGCTTTCGCAATGGCGGCGTAATCCCCGGCTTCAACATTAGCGACCATATGGACCCGAAGCAGGCCGACATGATCGACCGCTTCGCCCAGCTGGCGGTGGTGGCCGCGCGCGAGGCTGTAGCTCACAGCGGAATCGAGTGGACGCCGGAACTGCGCGACACCACGGCCATCATCACGGGTTCCTGCGTGGGCGGCCAGAGCACGGAAGACCAGGGGTTTTACGATGTTTACAAGACGGGCAAGCCGCGCGTCCACCCCATGACAATTCCCAAGACTATGGCCAACGCGGGGGCCAGCGCAATCTCTCTGGAATTCGGCATCACCGGACCCGTTTTCACGATTGCCACCGCCTGCGCCTCTTCGGCCCACGCCATCGGCCAGGCGGTGAGTCTGGTGCGTTCGGGCATGACCGATGTGGTGATCACCGGGGGTAGTGAAGCTCCCTTCAGCTACGGCATTCTGAAGGCCTGGGAAGCGATGCGGGTGGTTTCCCCCACCATGTGCCGGCCCTTTTCCAAAGACCGTACCGGCATGATTCTGGGCGAAGGTGCGGCCATGCTGGTGATTGAATCCCTGGAACATGCTTTGGCGCGAGGGGCCACACCGCTAATGGAAATTGTGGGCATTGGTATGTCATCCGACGCCCACCACATTACGCAACCTTCAGCGGAAGGTGCAGCCAGGGCGGTGCGGCGGGCGCTGGCTGATGCCGGTTTGGCACCCTGCGATATCCAGTATGTGAACGCGCACGGCACAGGCACCAGCGTGAACGATGTCACCGAGACGCGCGCGCTGCACCAGGCCTTTGGGGATCACGCCCCCAGGCTGGCGGTTTCTTCCACCAAGGCCATGCACGGCCATACCCTGGGTGCCGCCGGAGCACTGGAAACGGCGGCCGCAATTCTCAGCATGACTTCCGGCTTCCTGCCACCCACCATCAATTACAACGTGCCTGACCCGGAGTGCGATCTGGATTACATTCCGAATGAAACGCGAACGATGGAAGTGGAATGTGCGATTTCCAACTCGTTTGCTTTTGGCGGATTAAACGCTGTGGTGGCCCTTCGCCGCATCTGACTACTGCTCCAGTCCCAATTCCGCGCACAGCCGGAATACGTCATACGAGGGTTCGCCCTCGTTGTGCTTCCGGGCCTCGGCATTCTCCATATCTTTCAGAATCCCCATCACCCGTTCACGACCATTTGCGGTGCGTACGGCAGCCCGCGGGGTCTTGCCGTCCAGCCCCGGAAGATTCGTATCCGGCCATCCCCGGTAGTGATTTTCCAGTAACTGTCGGATCGCCTGATCGCGAACTTCCCGCGGAAGCTCGTCTTTATCCGGCCGGGCGGAAGGCGGTCCTTCCTTTGCCTTGCGGCGGAGTTCCTTTTGTGTAGTGAATTCGTCGCGCAGGTGGCGCAGCAATTTTCCTGCCTGGCTGGTAAGTATGCGCTTTCCCCGCGCCGCGCGTTCTTTGGAATTAGACTCCAGAATCAGTTCGTCCCCGGCGATCCGGAGGCTCCCCAGCACGGTTTTCTTGTCGTTCAGCCATACAAAAGACGGCGCACCGTTTTTCGTGTCGCCATCGTCTTCGAATTCAGGGCAACGACGAATCGCGGCAATCACCGCCGCGGTATCCGTCATGTTGTACACGACCTTGCACAACAGCAGTTCCTCGCCGTCGGTATTGGAGATCCGCAGCGAGTCCATCCAGGTAGCGGCAATTTCAAAGGACTGGCGACGGATACGCGCCCAATTGCGCTTCAGATATCCGTGCCACTCCAGGCCGGCTGCCTGCTTGTCCTGCTCCATCCACTGGCGCAGTGGCTCAAGGTGCTGGCGCGACACACCCAGTCCGACGCCGGTAAACTCTGTACCCCGTTCACCCGGTACCATCCGTGCGAATACGACGTCCCAAAGGGCAAGGCCTTTGGACATACTTATATCGTGAACAAAACACTCCTCGCCGGAGAGCAGATCTTTCACGGTGAGCCCGGTCCCGAAGTTCAATTCCTGCACTTCATATAAGCCCATCACACTTTGCGCCCACGCCTCCGCCATCTCCCGCTCCCGGATGGTGAGACAGGAACCATGGCGGATCAGAAACTCGGCGAGAACGGTGCGGCGAAGGCCGGGTGAAACCATGTCGTGTATCATCCAATCGGTGATAGACAAACCCCGGTCATTCGGATCGGGCATCCTGTCGTCATAGAGTTCTTTGAGCGCGCGCTTGAAGTCGCGCTCGTGCATCACCTCTCCAAGAAAATCTCCCAGCCGCCTGCGCAGGGCATCGAACTCGTTCGATGCAGACAACGCCGGGGCCTCCCTTCGGGCGGACTGGCTGGCCTTTCCCTCATCGGCGTCCAGATGGCATTTCTTGTACTTCCTGTCGCTACCGCACCAGCACGGGTCGTTGCGACCGGGAACAGCCTTGCGAACCAGTTGCGGCTGAGGGGTGCCTTCCAGTTCCTCCTCGTCGCCTTCTTCATCCTCATCCCAAACCGCCTGCCCCGCGCATATTTCGTATACTGTCCGCGCGACAGGCTGCACCGCAAGTGGCGGCCTGCCTCCGTGGAGCATGGCCTGTAACAAGTCATCGCACATACGGCGGGCCTTCGGGGAGATCCGGCTACCCTGTTCCCGTAAGACTTTATGGCCCAGGTCGATGCCCGCTCGCCCTTTGGCAGCCGCCATGTAACCAAGCAGTAAGGGGAAAAACCCGTCGCGTTCCTGCTCTGCCATCGCCCCCACGTCGTGGATGAGGCGTTCCAGCAGATGCCCGGACGGGTCGAGCCCGCGGTTACTGAGAACCTGTTTGACTACGGCAAGCCGCTCACCTGGTCCCAGGCCAGAAGCAATCGAGCCGATCAACTGCTCCCATTCCCTGGGGCAGCGCTGCGCGATCCGCCCAAGGGCCCAGACGGCGACACCGGCCGTACTTCGATCTTTCAGATCGACGAACTCCAGCAGGTGCGGAATTTCAGCCGCTGACGCGGATTCACCCAGAAGAGCCAGGGCGTTTCGGACTTCGGTATCGCCCTCGTCGTCGTCAAGCAAATCGCGGGCCCACGCCCGCAGCACACCCACCAACAAGGGCACCACATGTTGCCCCTCCGCCACGAGTGCGTCAACGGTTTTCGGGTCGAGGTCGCCCTCTTCCCGCATTTGGTCCAGCAGGCGAAGGTGCAGCAATCGTTGTGTGACTGCTTTTGGTTCGTCTTCCCGGTTGGCGAGCAAAGCCTGCGAGATCAACGCCTGCTTTGTTGCGCTGGAAAGTTTCCTGAAGCTCTGCCGGTCTTTTTCCTTGAATCCGGCTCTGTAGAAGTCCTGATCTTCCAGGAGATCATTGCCATCCCTCCTCCAGCGAATCGCGAGGTCAGTCAACCCATTGGCCAGATCAGCCGATTCCGGTTCCCGATTGAGCATCCGGGCCAGTTCCAGATAGGGAGCACTCGCCGCCGGATGGGTTTCGATTGCAGACCAGAGATACTGCTGTGCGCCAGCGAAATCACCCGCGTCATAGCGCACGTGGCCCAGTCCCAGCATCGCGACGTAATCGTCCGGGTCAAGCTCCAGCAATTTGCCGAACGCCAGCCCGGGGGTGATTTTGCCGGCGTTGAGTTCGCGCAACATTCGTTGCCGTGAATCGTAGATTGCCGGAGAGAGAAAGAGCATCGGCTGACTTTCCGGTTACAGAAATTCGTAACCGCTCGCGGAAATTCCCTCGGCCACAACTTCCGTGGTGCTGCCATTCATGGCAAAGGCCTGCCGCACCATTTCGAGAACACGATTACTCCCCTTCTCAAAGAACACGATCACTGCCGGACCGGCCCCGCTCAACGCGCAGCCCAGAAGTCCGGGTGCCCGCAGCCGCAGAATTTCACTGAGTCCCGGAACCAACTGGGCCCGGTAAGGCTGGTGCATGCGGTCGTCCAGAGCGGTGGGAAAGACCGACGTGTCGCCCGTCGCCAGAGCGGCAATCAGCAGCGAGGCACGCTGCACGTTCCAAACCGCATCCGCCATCGAATATTGCTCCGGCAGCACGGCGCGCGCCTCGCGGGTGGGAAGCGCGTAGTCTGGCGCAATCACGGCCACGTCAATATTGCCGGGCATGGGCAGGCGCACCGAACGCGCAATGCCGCCCGGTTCCACGGCGCTGGCAGTGACGGAGCCCAATACGCAGGCAGCTACATTATCCGGATGGCCTTCCAGCCGTGCGCCCTCATCCAGAATCCGCGACGCAGGCCAGCGCAAGTCCAGCAGGCGCTCCGCAATAATGACTCCGGCGATGATGGCAGCCGCGCTGGAACCAAGTCCTTTTCCCAGGGGAATCTCGTTGGTGATCTCCAGCTCTATGGCGGGTAACGACCGGTTGGCCCGCGCAGCCGTAGCCAGGGCGGTTTGCCAAATCAGATTGTCTTCTTTGGTGGAAACCAGATGCGCGTCACGTCCGCTCACGCGAATGGAAAGGCGCGTTGCAGCCGTGAAAGCGCAGTGCAGATAAATCTTGAGGGCGACGGCGAGCGCGTCAAAGCCTGGCCCCATATTGGCACTGGACCCTGGAACGCGAAACCGTATTGCGGTTGGCAAGGTTCTATTATCCAACCCACGGCCCGTTTCTCCAAGGACATTGTGCAGGAATTCCCCGGTTTCACGGAATAGCCATCGACAATTGCACTTGAGTTGGGCTCGCCATGTCACTACCTACGGCGTTGTGGACGCCGGCGTGAACGGCACCCTCAATGGCCGGTGTCCACCACGCTGGCAGGATCTCCGCCAGACGGATCATTTCGTCCAGCAATGCCGGATTATCCAGCGACTGCCGAATTTGACGGCCCGTAATTGCGTTCAAGGTAGATTAGCCGAAGCATCACCCTTCTAATTTTATTTGAAATTTTCCTTTCACATTTGAGGCATTGTAAAAACAACCGGCCCTTGCCACCGCACAAACAGCGAGCGGTGGAAAGGGCCGGTTAAACGGAACAGCAATTAAAGTTAGTAACGGTAGTGATCGGGCTTGTACGGACCTTCCACAGGTACGCTGATGTAGTCGGCCTGAGCCTGGCTGAGCGCGGTCAGTTTCACGCCAATCTTCTCCAGGTGAAGCCGGGCCACTTCTTCATCCAGCTTCTTGGGAAGTACGTAAACGCCAGGCGCATAAGTGTCCTTGTTGGCCCACAGATCGAGCTGCGCCAGAGTCTGGTTGGAGAAGCTGTTCGACATGACGAAGCTGGGGTGACCGGTGGCGCAACCCAGATTCACCAGGCGGCCTTCGGCCAGCATGAAGATCATGTTGCCGCTTGGGAACGTGTACTTATCCACCTGCGGTTTGATCTCCAGCTTGACGGCATCCGATTCATTCAGGGCTTCCACCTGAATCTCGCTGTCGAAGTGGCCAATGTTGCAAACAATTGCCTGATCCTTCATGTAGCGCATGTGGTCCAGCGTGATGACATCCAGATTGCCGGTGCAGGTGACGTAGATATCAGCCCGACCCAGGGTCTCTTCCACCGTGGTCACTTCAAAGCCTTCCATCGCCGCCTGCAAAGCGTTGATGGGATCAATCTCGGTGACTATCACGCGCGCGCCCAAACCACGCAGGGACTGCGAACAACCCTTGCCTACGTCGCCATAACCGCAAACCACGGCAACTTTGCCCGCCACCATTACATCTGTGGCGCGCTTGATGCCGTCTGCCAGAGATTCGCGGCAGCCATACAGGTTGTCGAACTTCGACTTCGTTACTGAATCGTTCACGTTGATGGCCGGCACCAGCAGCTTGCCGACTTCATGCATCTTGTAAAGGCGATGAACGCCGGTGGTGGTTTCTTCCGAAACTCCCCGCCAGTCCTTCGCTACCCGATGCCAGCGTGTCTTGTCTTCCGCGTGGATCTTCTTGAGCAGTTCCTTGATTACCTGCTCTTCTTTGTTGCCCGAAGGAGTAGAGACCCAGTCCGAGCCGTTTTCCAGGTCGTAGCCGTTGTGGATGAGGAGCGTGGCGTCGCCGCCGTCGTCCACAATCAGTTGCGGTCCCAGGCCACCGGGATGCGTCAGCGCCTGATCGGTGCACCACCAGTAATCTTCCAGCGTCTCGCCCTTCCAGGCAAACACGGGAACGCCGGCGGCAGCAATGGCGGCAGCGGCATGGTCCTGCGTGGAGAAAATGTTGCAGCTGGCCCAGCGAACACTCGCGCCCAGATCCACCAGGGTCTCAATCAGCACCGCGGTCTGAATCGTCATGTGCAGAGAACCAGTGACGCGGACACCAGCCAGCGGCTTGCTGGCGGAGTGCTTCTCGCGGATCGCCATCAGGCCGGGCATTTCTTTCTCGGCGATGGTGATTTCCTTGCGACCCCAAGTGGCCAGAGCCATGTCTGCGACTTTAAAATCGGTAATCGTTGCTGTCATCCTTACTCCTCGTATCAATAAATCTGAATTTGTTGATCCAACTGTTTTACAATAACACAGGGGCCGAGACCGTTGTCAATCCTTAAAACTCTGAAGCTTATTGCCGACCCGTCCCGACTGCGCTTGCTGCTGCTGCTGGAGCGCGAAGAACTGTCGGTGGCGGAACTGCAGGAAATCCTCGCGATGGGGCAGAGCCGGATATCGACCCAACTGGCGCAATTGAAGCAGGCTGGTCTGCTGGAAGATCGGCGCCAGGGAAAGAACAGCCTCTATCGACTCAAGAGCCATGAGCTTCACGGAGCAGTGGCGGAAATCATCCGCGAGGCCGCGCGTGAAGTTTCCGAAGCCGCCGAAGATTCACGCGCCCTCACCCTGGTTCTGGAAAAACGCCGCGACAAAGTGCGGGGTTACTTCGACCAGCTGGCAGGCAAATTTGGGCGGAACTACGTCCCCGGCAGGTCGTGGAAGGGACTTGCTGAGACCTTGTTGCAACTTATGCAACCCATGGTGATCGCCGACCTGGGAGCGGGCGAAGGCACCTTCTCGCAATTGCTGGCACAACGGGCGGAAAAAGTGATTGCCGTGGATAACTCGCCCAACATGGTGGAATACGGTGCGCGGCTTGCGGCGGAGCACGGTCTGACAAACCTGGAATACCGTTTGGGGGATCTGGAATCACCGCCAGTGGAGGATGGCTCGGTGGATCTGGCTTTCTTCAGCCAGAGTCTGCATCACGCGCTGCATCCGCAGGCGGCGGTGGCGGCCGCGCACCGACTTTTGAAACCCGGGGGACGCATCGTTATTCTCGACCTGAAAAAGCACAGCTTCGAACAGGCCCGCGAGCTTTACGCCGATACGTGGCTGGGCTTTAGTGAGGTGGAGTTACGCAGTTTTCTCGCAGTTGCCGGTTTCCGGGAAGTGCAATCGTGGATTGTGGACCACGAAAGCCAGACCCCGGATTTTGAGACACTTCTGGCTATGGGGAAAAAGGTGGGTGGCTAAGGCCAGAGCGGAGCCCGCGGGGGGCCGAATTGTTTGTACGGTTCGCTCCGGTACAATAAAACTGGGGCTTGACATGATCCATGTTGCGAATACGGCCCGGAAAGCCCTGATACAACGGGCTGCGGATCTGGAGAGCCGGAGCGTGACCGATTTTGTACTGCAAAGTGCCGAACGGGCCGCCGAGCAGACCATTCAGAACCGCGCCCTGCTTGTGCTGAGCGTCGTCGCCACTGATGCATTCGTGCAGGCCATTCTTCGGCCAGCCGCGCCCGGGCCAATATTGGGCAAGGCGGCGCGCGAATACAGAAGGCTTTCTGGCCGTTAAAATAATCCCCGCGGCAAGTCCCGACTATCGGTTTGAACCACTGCGGGAACATGATCGCCAGTCGTTTTCATGGGGCGTTCCTCAATACTTTCCGCCTCGCTTCCTGAGATGCCTGGATTCGGAGATATTGACCGAAGTCGCGGCACCAGAAGTTGCCGCGTTATCCTGTCTTGCCGGTAACGCTGCCGGGACGGCTCGCGGTCAGCCAACATCATCGCGGGCAAAACCTCGGGCGTCGTTTGCTAATGGATGCGCTTTATCGAAGCTGGAGGAATACGACGAAGATCGCCTCCATTGGCGTGGTCGCGGAGGCATGGGACGAGGCCGCGCGGGATTTCTACCTGCACCATGAGTTCATCGTCGTAGCCGGACACCCGAAGAAATTGTTTCTCGCGATGAAGACGATTGAGCGCGGTTTTGCCTGAGCCAACGCATTCGCCGAAGCGCCGGGCCGGCGATTCGACGGGAACATTACCGCCCCGGCAGAAGGAGCGAGAGGCACTTGTGGCGGACTGGCAGGCGCTGGCAGATGAAGGGGAACGCCAGACCGGCCTGAAGTAAATTGGCCGTCAGTCTGGCTCGGCCAGAATTAACCGCGCCGTTTCCCGCGTTATCAGCAGCGACATCGGCTGTAGCAGCGACTGCACAAAGCCTCTCGAAAGATAGAACCGGCGGGCCGGCTCCGACAGCGCGTGTGTTGCGGCGCATGGGCTTCGGTGGTTAGCGTTAGCCGTTGGTTAGCCGGTTACCCTCGGTTAGCCCACCAGTCGTCATTTTTCCCAGGGCGCTTTCGTCTTGAGCAGACGGCGCAACCGATCGGTTGGCGGCAACGGAGTAGTCAGCAACACCTGGAATTTCGCGAACGTACCGGCGTCGACCGCGAAGTATGAGTCCGATCCAGCCGTACATCTTCCACCTCGCGACAGGCGGCGTCCAGCATGAATTCGGACCGGATGTAGATGGAACCAGCTTCTGTGACTGGATTGTATAGATATCTGCTACACGGTAAAGGCGCGGCGGAACCGAAGTTCCGCCGCGCCTTTGTGATCCGTACCGAGCTGAAAAGCTAGAAGGTAATACGCGCTCCCAGTTGCACGGCGCGCGGGCCGGCGGAGCCGAAAGTCTGCGAGGCGCGGGAGGTGGGCTGACCAAACGCGAAGGTCTGGTTGGCCGGATTGGGGTTCTGCGCGTCCAGAGTAAACGAGTATCCGCTCAGGTTGGAGATGTTGAACGCATTGAACATCTGCACCTGAATCAGAAGCTTGTAACGCTCCTGCACGGTAAAGGTTTTGTGCACAGCAAAGTCCTGGGTAATGATACTGTCACCGAGGCCGTAGTTTGTGGGCAGGGCCAACCGACCGATGGTGCCGAGTCGGGCGTTCTTGGTGCCCGCGTATTTGGTGTTGAACGTATCGATGGCGGCGGAAAGATCGCTCTTACTGCAGGTAATGGCGAGGCAGGCAAAATCAAGGCCCGGCAGTGGCTCCGCACCACTGGTGCTGGCTGGTACCGTGCCCGGCAGATTAAGGTTTGAGACCACCGGATTCACCGGCGACCGGGTAACGAACTGGGAATTGAACGTGAGGTCAATTCCCCACTTGATGTTGATGACGCCAGCCACGTTGAGCGTATGCAGCGGCAGAGTTTGGCCATAGGCAGAGCCACGGTTGGTCAAATCCCACGGGCTGGTGTTGGCACGTTGTTCGGCCAGTTGATACGAGACCGTCATTTGGTAGTGATTCGACAGCGGCTTCTGCAGCTTCATCAGCAAGCCGTTATAGCGGCTGCGGGCTTGCGGAGTCCAAAAGGTAATGGGGCCGGCAGAACACGAGATACCCGCCACGAACAGCTGCGCTCCGGTACAGGATGGAATTACGGGCGTCTGAACGCCGTTGATGTAGCGGGAGTTCAGGTTGTAATCCAGATCGCTCTGGCTGATATTTTCGCCCTGGCGCATGGCGTAGTCTGCAGTCAAAACAAAGCGACGACCCAGTTCCCGCTGAATGCCGAAGTTGAGTTGATAGCTCCGGCCGATGGGATAGCTGGGCGGAAACAGGTGAATCGCCGACTTCGACAAATCAAGGCCAGTTGTAGTAAAGGGGCCCGATGTCGGGGGTGTTGGCGCCAGCTTGGCGGTGATGGCGCCGATCTGCTGGTTGTAAATATTATCGAACTGACGCAGAGTCATGGTGGTCAGGGCACCGATCGGAATCGGAGCGCCAATCGGAAGGGGCTGACCGGTACCGAGGTTGATGATTCCCGGATAGATGTTGGTGAAGGCCTGACTGCTTAAAGTCGCCCGACCGTCGCCGAGTGGGCCAGAACCAGCATAGGTGCGGTTATGGTAATAACCCGGAACGGCGTCCCAGTAGATGCCGCCGCCAGCGCGGATAACTGTTTTGGTACTGTTGCGGGGTGCCCAGGTAATGCCCACGATGGGCGAGAATTGCTTCGTGTTGTTCGCCGTCACTCCGAGATTACCTGCGCCCAGGATGGGAGCGAGGAAGGGTGACTCGGGCAAGTCGGTAAAATAGCCGGTCTGCGCCGCCCATGCAAGGCCAAGATTCGCGGTAACGTTGGAACGGATCTTCCACGTGTCCTGGATATAGGCGCGGTACTGGTTTTCACCCCTGTTGGCGTCGCGATTGTAGGGTGGCGGCTGCTGCGACGAGCCCACGCCGACGCCGGTAAAGATGCCAGTCGAAAGGCTGAGGAAGGGCGAATTGTAGTAGTCGTTGGCGGTGCGCAGTTGGGTGGGGAAGCCGAAAGCCCCGTTGAGCGTTTCAGGTCCGAAGATACCTTCGCAATACGGAGTGCAGAAGCCCCACTGGCCGGTATTGGTAGTGCGGTTGATCTGGCCGCCGAACTTCAGCCGGTGGCTTCCAATCTGCCAGCTAAGATTGTCAGTGAATTCATAACGCCGGGTGTTGCGCGTCTGCGGCGCATTTGGATTGGCACCGATCATCGCACCGCCGAAGCCTACGTTGGTGCCGAGGACAGCTAACAGAGCCGGGAAACCACCACCAATGCAGTTGGGTTCGACGCAATCGGAGGGTAGGGACAGCAGGTTGTGATTGCTCCAGTACATGTACTGGATACGTGCGTCGTTCACAATATTGGGTTTCAAAATACTGGTGAGACCAATGATGCTCTGATCTGCCCAATTCTTGTTGCGGACCCAGTTGGAAGGGTTGGCACCGGGCGAGAAGACCTGCCCGAAGCCATGGTTGCCATCATGAGAATAGCGGGCAAAAACACTCTGTCTGCCATTCGGGCGCCAGTCCACACGGTTGGTGATCTGCGCGCCGACATAAGGCGATGAATAGACGTTGTTGAGCGCGGACGTCGATGCGGTGTTGGTCTGGGTGATGTTGGCCTGCACCTGGTTGGTGTGCTCATAGTTGAAAAAGAAGAACAGTTTCTCCTTTTTGACAGGACCGCCAAGGGTAAAGCCGGGGTTACGCCGGGCAAAGAAAGGATCGGGAGCGAGCGCCTGACGCGCCAGGCCGGGATAGGCCGACATGTTGTGATCGCGGTAGAAGAAATACCCGCTTCCGTGGAGGGCGTTACTGCCGGAGCGCGTCACGATATTGATTGCTCCTCCGATGCCGACCCCGGTGGAGATATCAAAATTGACCGATGAAAGCTGGAACTCCTGCACCGTGTCCTGAGGGAAATTCATGGAGGCCGAACCGCCACCGGTGTCGATACTGTCGGAAATATTCCCGCCGTCAACCGTGTACGCGACGCGGTTGCCGGAGCCCAGGACGCTTACGGTGAACAAAGCGTTGAACTGGGCCGTCGATCCGCTGCTTATGGTTACGCCCGGTTCCAGCACGGCCAACTGCAGGAAGCTGCGACCGTTGAGGGGCAAATCCTGGATGGCGGCGCGGTCGATGACACCGACCACCGCGTTGCTTTCGTAATTGAGCTGGGCCGTGGCGGCTTCCACCGTCACCACTTCCGAAGCCGAGCCGACCGTGAGAGACAGATTGACAGTGGTGTCTCCACCTGCCTGCAGCAACGCACCGCGAACCGCAGTCTTGAAGCCTGCTTTTTCAGCCTTTACCTCATAGTCGCCCGCAGGCAGAGCCGGAGCGCTGAAGTTGCCAGAACCATCGGCCACAGCATTTCGTGCACTGGCAGTGGCTTTATTCGTAATGGTGATGGTTGCGGCGGGTACAACGGCGCCGGAGGCGTCAGTTACCGTACCTACAATGGTGCCAGAAGAAGACTGGCCGTAAAGGCTGGCCGCAACGACTGCCAGTCCCGCGAAAGCGAACATCAACGAAGATGCCGTTTTGGACATATTGATCCTTAGATTTCCCCTATTCTCTGAGGTTTTAACTACCTGCTAAACGTGATGGTAATTGTGGCGCGTCTTTGAACCATTGTCAAGCGTCCCGATCAAGATTATCGCGATTCAGCGCGATTGTGAAAGTCCAAGGCTACAGTTCACCTCCTGAACCGTCTTTTACGCCTTGCGGCTAACTGGCGCGGCGCATACTGCGTGCGCTGGAATGGGGCCAGAGGCTAATGATTAGGGAATCTTCTGTGCACCCTCATCCGGTGATCGAAGTCTATTTAAGAAGAACATTGATCGCACGCTGCTCGGGCAAATTCCCGGCGGCGGCGGATGGGAAGGCCTGCACACAGGTATCATCGAACTGGAAGTTTTGACCTAACCGTCCATAAGGGTCTGGAAGCCGTGGCTGAACTCGAAGCGATTCAGGAAGAGAAGGCGTAACGGCGCGGAACTGACACCGCGAGACGATTGACCTCCATCCCGCATTGCTGTAGTCTCACAGACTGATGCTTCGCCAAATCACGCTAACTCTCGCCCTCGCGGTTGCCCCCCTTGTGGCCCAGATCCCGCAAACGCCGGAAGACCTCATCGCCCGCAACCTTGGCCCGCGCGACCAGGTAAACAAGGCCTTCCCGCCGCACAAGATCATCGGCAACGTCTACTACGTAGGCTCCCAGGCACTGGGCACATTTCTCATCACCACGCCGGAGGGCCACATCCTTATCAACAGCGACTACGAAGTCACCGTGCCGGTGATAAAAGCAGGCGTCGAACAACTTGGCTTCAAGTTCACCGACATCAAAATTCTGCTCGGCAGCCACGCCCATGGGGACCACATGGAAGGCGACGCGATGATCAAAGAATTGTCGGGCGCGCGCGTGATGGCCATGGAGCAGGACGTCCCCGCATTGCAGGCTATGAAGCCCGGCGGTAAGGCCCATCCCATCGACCGGGTCTTCAAAGACGGCGACACCGTGACTCTGGGTGGCACAACTCTCACCGCGCATCTGACGCCCGGTCACACCAAAGGCTGCACCACCTGGACTTTTAAGACCCAGGAAAACGGCAAGTCATACGACGTTGTTGTAGTGGGCAGCGCAGGAGTGAATCCTGGCGTGAAGCTGGTGGGAAATACCGACTACCCCACCATCGCCGCTGACTTCGTGAAGACTTTTTCCATCCTCCGTTCACTGCCCTGCGACGTTCCGCTCGGTTCCCACCCCGGCATGTACAACATGGCCGCGAAGTTCCCCAACGTGGGCAAAGGGCCGAACCCGTATATCGATCCCGAAGGCTACCGCATTGAGATCGACACCAACGACGCCGTATTTTACCGGGTGCTGGCCGCACAGAAGAAAGCCGCCGGCCAGTAAGGTTATTGGGCCTGCTCGCGCAATTACGTTACTTGCGCAGCTTCAGTTCCATCACCACACCGGCTTCATCCGGCTCCGCATAATAATGCGGAATGGTCCGTACCGCACGAAAGCCGCTGCTTTTATTCAGCCGGATCATCGCCTTATTGGATCGCCGTGTCACACCCACCAGACGCTGAAATCCGTTCTGCGCGGCCCACGCCATCTGCCAGGCCTTCAGGAGCCGACCCAGCCCGCGCCCGCTGAACTTCGGCAGAATTCCCGTGGTCGCCACATATGCCGACCCCTTCCGCTCACGCTCACCGTCACGGGTTACGTCCACATCGCGTTCAAAAGCGCAGCAGCCGGCTCTTACGCCATCCACCAGCATCCACCAACTCTCACATTGACGCCAGTAAGCGGTGTCGAACAGGTCGGCCTGCGGAAATACGCGGCGGTCGAACGCCCGCAGACGGCGCAAATCTTCCGGCAGCGCAGCAGGTTTGAACTCAACTCTCACATGGCCATTCTCGTATATCCCGGTGCTCGCCCACCCGGTCCGCTATGTTAGGAAGTTGAAGAAGTTTCTGATATCGCTGGTATCCCTGCTCGGCATTGGTTCGGGGGCGTGGTACTACTTCGTTGCCAACGCGACTCCGCCCGGAGTTCCCTTTGCCCGCGCCGTCACGCAAACCATTTCCAGCACCATTTCCACCAACGGCAAGGTCGAACCCGCGAACTACACAGAACTGCACGCCGAATCCGCCGGTCTCATTCAGCGTGTGCTCGTCAACGCCGGCGACCGCGTGGCCAAAGGGCAAAGTCTGCTGGAACTGTCGCAACCCGGCCTTGCCGAAGAATTGCAGGCCGCTGAAGCCCGCCAGGCCCAGTCCAAAGCCATTCTCGACAGCCTGCCTGGCGGGGCCCAACGGGCCGAAATCGCGGAATTGGATTCCAACCGCAGCCGACTTCGCAACCAGCGCGAGACCGCACAGAAGCGCCTCGAATCTCTGGAACGACTGGTGCAGAAACAGGCTGCCACCACTTTCGAACGCGATGAAGCCGCCGCCGCCATCCGGGATCTCGATGCCCAGATGCAAACCCTCTCTTCCCGCCGCGCCGCGCTCACCAGCCAGACCGAGGTAGCGGCCGCGGAAGCCCGCCTGCGGGAAGCCACGGCAGGCGTCGCCCTGGTCAAGTCCCACGCCACGCAAGCCGCCATTCATGCGCCGGTGGGCGGCGTTGTCTACAGCCTGGCTGCCCGCGCCGGGGCTTTTCTTATGCAAGGCGCACCGGTGGCCAATATCGGCACTCTCGATCCAGTCAAAGTCCGTGTCTATGTGGATGAACCGGAACTCGGTCGCGTGAAACCGGGACAATCCGTGCGCATCACGTGGGATGCTCTGGCGGGCCGCGAATGGACCGGCGCTGTGGACAAGATGCCCACCGAAATTATTGCGCTCGGCTCGCGCCAGGTTGGCGAAGTCCTCTGCACCATTCGCAACCCCACCGGTGAACTATTGCCCGGCACCAATGTGAACGCCTTCCTCCTCACTGCAGTGGTGCAGAATGCCATCGCCATTCCGAAGACCGCCGTGCGCCGCGAAAATGGAACCGGCGTTTACATGTTGGGCCCCGGCAACACCACCATCTGGCGGGAGTTGAAAACCGGCGTTTCGGATGCACTCAACATTCAGGTCATCAGTGGACTACAGGCGGGCGATTCGGTTGCACTGCCCTCTGACCACACATTGAAAGCGGGAGAAAAAATTACTCCGGTGATCTCACCGAAGTAAACACACAAACATGTTTACCCTTGAAACTAAAATAGCCCTTGTGACCGGCGCCGGTCGCGGCATCGGACGCGCCATCGCTTTGCAACTCTTTGAAGCCGGTGCCCGCGTGATGGTCAATGATCTTGATGCCGGGCCACTGGGCGAAACCGCCGCGCTGCTGGGCAATCGCGGCGCACAATTGGCGGGCGATCTCACCGATCCGGCATTTCCCCAGCGCCTCGTCGACGCCACCCTTGCCGAATTCGGCGGCCTCGATATTATCGTCAACAACGCCGGGTACACCTGGGACAACGTCATCCAGAAAATGACCGACGAACAATTCCAGGCCATGCTCGATATCCACCTCGTGGCACCCTTCCGTATTCTGCGCGCGGCGTCCACTCACATCCGGGAATCGGCCAAACGGGAAGCTGCGGAGGGCAGGCGCGTATACCGCAAGGTGGTCAACATTACATCCATCGCCGGCACCGATGGCGGCCCCGGTCAGGCTGGCTACGCTTCCGGTAAAGCCGGTGTCATTGGACTCACGCGCACCCTCGCCAAAGAGTGGGGACGCTACAACGTGAACGTGAACGTGGTGGGCTACGGCATGATTGAAACCCGTCTGGTGCAGCCGCTCACCGACTCTTCGAAGATCGAAGTGAAAGGCCGCGAGATCAAAGTGGGCGTGCAGCCCGCAGTTCTGGAAAAGCTGGTTGCGGCCTGCCCGCTGGGTCGCGCCGGCACTCCCGAAGAAGCTGCCAACGCGGTATTGTTCTTTTGTTCGCCACTGAGTAACTTCATCACCGGCGAACTATTGATGTGCTCCGGCGGCATGCATTTTTAGGGTCATAGAACTCCCGTGAAAACCAGCTTCTTTGAGTTGTTCCGCGTCGGTATCGGGCCTTCCAGTTCGCATACGGTGGGACCCATGCGCGCCGCCCGCGCCTTCGCCCTGAGTCTGGCTGCCGATGACCGCCTTGCCCGCGTGACCCGCATAAAAGCTGACCTGTACGGTTCGCTTGCCCTCACCGGCAAGGGCCACGCCACGGACCGCGCCATTGTGCTGGGCCTTGGTGGCGAAACGCCGGAAGGCATCGACCCGGCGACCATCGCCGCGAAACAGATGAAAATCCGCGAGGACGGTTCGCTCCATCTCGCCGGTCGCCGCCGCGTTTTCTTCGACGAGCGCCGCGATTTGCTTTTTCACCGCGATCAATCACTGCCCGGCCACCCCAACGCCATGCGCTTCACGGCGCTCGACTTCGCCCAGGAAATTGTTGCTACTGAAGTCTGGTACTCCACCGGCGGCGGTTTCATCCGGCGCGAGGGTGACACCGCGGAGTCCGGTCCGCAGCGTGCCGCCGTTCCCTACCCCTTCCGTTCCGGAGCCGAACTCCTCGCGCAGGGTGAGCAATCGGGCCTGCCCCTGTGGCGTATGATGCTGGCCAATGAATGCGCCTGGCGCACGGAAGAGGAAGTGCGCGCCTACGTCACCATGGTTTGGAAGACCATGAACGATTGTGCCGAACGGGGTCTGGAAACCGAGGGGATTCTGCCGGGCGGCTTGAAGGTTCGCCGCCGTGCGGCCGGCCTGCGTCGGCGCATTTTGCAAACCGGCACCTCCGATCCTCTGGCTGTAATGGACTGGGTGAACGTCTTCGCCATGGCGGTGAACGAAGAGAATGCCGCCGGAGGACGTGTGGTCACCGCCCCCACAAATGGTGCCGCCGGCATTATTCCCGCAGTCGGTCTGTATTACCTGAAATTCCAGAACGGTGACAGCGAAGGTCTGCTGCGCTATCTGCTGACGGCAGGCGCCATCGGTGTTCTTTATAAGGAAAACGCCTCCATCTCAGGCGCGGAGGTTGGGTGCCAGGGTGAAGTGGGCGTCGCCTGCTCCATGGCCGCGGCGGGCCTGGTGGCAGCGTTGAACGGAGATAACTCCCAGATGGAACACGCCGCCGAAATTGGCATGGAACATAATCTGGGGATGACTTGTGATCCCATCGGCGGCCTGGTGCAGATTCCCTGCATCGAGCGCAACGCCATTGGCGCGGTGAAGGCCATCAATGCCTCCCGCATGGCGATGCAGGAGACCGGCGGCCACAAGGTCGCACTTGATCAGGTCATCAAAACCATGTATGAAACCGGGCTCGACATGCAGAGTCGTTACAAGGAAACTTCTCTGGGTGGGCTGGCTTTGAATGTCATCGAATGTTGACCTGGCCCGCGCGGCCATCGCGCAGGCAAAGTCCATTGCTATTCTCACCGGGGCCGGTGTCTCTGCGGAAAGCGGCATCCCCACCTTCCGCTCCAACGGTGGCTTTTGGAAGACCACGCGATTTCAGGATCTGGCCACCGCCGAAGGGTTCCAGCGCGACCCCGCCATGGTCTGGCAGTGGTACGAGGAACGCCGTTGCGCGGTTGCCGCAGCACATCCCAACGCCGGCCACTACGCCCTCGCGCAGATGGAAGCACGCGCACACCGCTTCACGCTGATCACGCAAAACGTCGACGATCTGCACATTCGAGCCGGGTCGAACAACATTCTCCGGCTACACGGCGATATCTTCGTCGTCCGCTGCCTTTGCTGCCTCCGCGAACGCGTGGAACCTGGCCCGCTCACCCAACTGCCGCCCAGGTGCGATTGCGGCGGCATGCTGCGCCCCGGTGTCGTTTGGTTCGGCGAAGTGCTGCCCGAAGGTTCCATGGAAAGCGCCGCGGCTGCCGTTGAACAGGCCGACGTTTTCCTCGTGATCGGCACTTCCGCGCAAGTTTACCCCGCCGCCGGATTGATCCCGCAAGCCATCCGCAGTGGCTGCACAGTCATTGAAGTTAACGCGGAATCCACTGGCTTCTCTGATTCCGTCAACATAGCCCTGCGCGGTACCGCAGCCGTGGTGTTGCCGCTATTGCTGTAGGCCATTATCCTGGACCCGGATTCGCACCTGCTCGCCGCTGCCGCGAAGGTGTGAAGGCGCGGCGCGTGGTAAAGTCGTCCTGATCCGCGGGCATGTCGCAACCCACATCCAGACCCACCGGCGTCCGTCACATCGTCCTTGGCCTCACCGTCGCGGCCTATGCCATCACGTACATGGACCGCGTCATCATGTCCACCGCGGTGCCGTCGATCCAGAAAGAATTCGGCTTCTCGCTGCCGACCATGGGCTTTATCCTGGGCGCCTATAACCTGCCCTACGCGTTGTTCCAGATACCCAGCAGCTGGCTGGGGAATCGCTTCGGACCCCGACGCATCCTGGCCCTGATCGTCGCCTGGTGGTCGTGTTTCACTGCCGCCACCACGGTCGCCTGGAGCGCCACCTCCATGGCCACAATTCGTTTCCTGTTCGGTGCGGGCGAAGCTGGAGCGTTCCCCATAGCAACCCAGTCCCTGGTGCGCTGGACGCTGCCCGCCGAACGCGGTTTCGCTCAGGGTATTACGCACGCGGGTTCGCGCCTGGGCGGCGCACTCACGCCCGCGCTGGTGGTACTCCTCATCGCCCATTACGGCTGGCGCATGCCGTTCTTTCTCTTCGCCGCGATGGGCCTGTTGTGGTCGGCAATCTGGTTCTGGTATTACCGCGATACACCCGCTGAACATGCGTCAGTCAATGACGCCGAGCGGAACCGGATCGCCGGTGAGGTGGGCGCAGGCAAGATCCGCAAATCCGTACCCTGGGGACGCATTCTCTCTTCCCCCGCGCTGTGGCTGATCTGCGTGATGTACTTCTGCTACAACTACAACCTCAACATGTACCTGACGTGGTTCCCGAAATACCTCAACGACGCGCGGGGATTCAGCCTGCAGAAGATGGGTTTCTACGCCAGCATTCCGCTGGCCGCGGGCACCGCCGGCGACCTGTTGGGCGGCTGGGCTTCCGACCTGTGGTTTCGCCGCACCGGTAATCTCAATAACGCCCGCCGGGGTGTGGCGATAATCGGATTCCTGTTGGCCGCGACTGCCATCATGCCCGCGGTGTATCTGACCAACGCGGAGGCCAGTGTCTGGTTCTCCGGACTGGTGATGTTTGGCCTCGAATTAACCGTGGGAGTTTCGTGGGCGTTGACGCTTGACATCGGCGGCGAGTTCGCCGGCTCGGTTTCAGCGGTGATGAACACCTGCGGCAATTTGGGCGGTACCCTCGCCGCTACCGCTACCGCTTTCATCGTGAGAGATTACGGTTGGCCGGCGGCGTTTCTGGTAGTCGGCGCACTTTCCCTGATCGCGGCAACGCTGTATTTGTTCATCAATCCAACGCGGAAGTTGATGGATGTCCCGGTTTGAAATTCAACACAATGCGGGCAACGTTGCCAATCCGTTTGAGGCCCGGGAAGAGCACGGCGATCTGGTTTTTACTTCTGCCACGCGCTATAGTATGCGCGAGGCAATCGTGGCAGCGGGCGTCCGGTCAGTGTTGGCAGGCGCCCTACTTTACGGCATTTCGAATTCAATAGTCGTAACAGGTTTCACTGGCGCGATCCTCGCATTGATCCTCTATTTCCACGGCCTGCGAGTGTGGACTGCTCAGTTACGAGTAACCCAACTGAGCTTTCTGACAACCCAACGACGTTGGTTCTTCGGCCCCCATAGAACCGTGCCCAGCCGATCCGTTGTCGGGCTCACTTACAGGCCAGTGAGATCAACGGTCGACTGGAGTGACCCGGAGGGCTTGTATGCCCAAACGGAATTGGGCGAGGAGTTTGTTCTGCTCCCCAACCTCAATGAGCGGGAAACCGCTACTGCGCTTGCGGAAATCAATCGATGCTTTCCGGGCATCCCCACTTTGAAAAAATATATTTAGCCTCAGGCCGGTCCGGCTTAAGCGGAAACCAAGGTCTTGGCCTTCGTTTCACGCAACCTGGAGACGTTGCAACCTGACAACCTGCGGCTTCACGTGAGCCAGGTTGTAGTGCGCCTGCTGTACAAGCCAGCTTTCGGCACTACCGCCGAACACCTGCTCGAGTCGCACCGCCATTTCAGGCGAAATCCCTCGCTTGCCGTTCACAAGGTCCGAGAGTGCCCCGCGAGTCACACGCAATGCGGCAGCAGCCTGGGTGATGGTTAGCCCCAGCGGCTGAATACAGTCGTTTAGCACCAAAGTCCCAGGGTGCGGAGGATTCTTCATTCGCATGATCGTCTTCTAATGATAATCCAGATAATCCACATCGGTAACCTCGCCGTCGGCAAGGCGAAAAATGACGCGCCAGTTAGCTTGCACGGTCACTGCGTGGAAACCCTTCAGTTCACCCTTCAACGGATGGAGGCGGTAGCCTGGCAAGTCCATATCGGAGATTTGGTTTGCAGCATGTAGCCGAGCCAGTATGCGTCCGATTTTATCAGCGTGATTGCCGCTTACGCCGCGCCCGTCATCGTTCTCAAACAGACGCTTGAGACCCTTGATGCCGGAACGAGCGGATCATCGTCTTTGTTCCGCCCTATCGCCCCTGCTCCTGAATCTCTTTCAAAATCCGGCATCCGCGCGCGGGATTGAACACCCCACACGAACAGAATCGCGCCAGGTATGTCACTGCCTGCTCCGGTGTCCGCCGCCCTTCGCGCACAAAATCCACCATCTTCTTCGCCAGCGAATGGCTGATCATCCCATGACCGCACATCGTCGAACGGGTAAGCACCTGGGCATCCGGCAGTTTCTCCGTATTGCCTTCGAAACCCAGCGAATACCCTACACTGTGCCGCGGAATCCCGGCATGATGGCAGCACTGCTCGGCACCGTCAATCGACGTCGAGATATTCACGCTCATGCCGAGGTCTTCTTCGCGAATCCGTTTAACGAAATCCTCGGCCGCGGTGCGGTTATCGAATACGGCGGCGCAGGTTGCGGAGTGATCCACGCCATCCACCACCGCCTGAAAATCCGGCGTCATATCGCGATCCCAGTGGGCCAGCGGATTCATGTTTTTCGAGGGCCGCAACGCCCCGCCATGTCGCGCATCGCCCAGATTTACCGGTTTGAATTCCAGTGCGATTTGCAGAAATCGCCGGAGCTTCGGCACCGCATCCGCATCGTTTATTCCGCGCGACGGAATAGCGAACACCACGTAATCGTCCCGAAAACTTTCGGCGTCGCCGTACCGGTGCAAAGTATTGGTCACGCCGTCGACCTCCCCAGCCCGATATTGGTCTTGGCCCGCTCCAGCTTGTACCCCATCCGTTCCAGAATCGGCGCCACCACGTGGTCTTCGCCCGCCGCATCGCAGCGCGCACCCACACCAATCGCCACTACCGTCGTAGACCGCTTCTCCACTTCCCAAACCACGCGGATAATCTCTTCCATCCGTTCCACCGGAACCTTGATCTCCACAATGGCAGAAAGAATTTTCTCATCCAGAATGTCTTCGCGAATCATCCCGGTTTTCACATCGGTCATGAGCGAAGTTACCGGGTTTTTCTTTTCAAACGCCACGCCCGCCTGGGCCAGAGCAATGCACATTTCCTGAATCTCGCGGAAGCGCACGCCCACGGCGGGCCGCCCGAACTCAATGGTGAGCCCGGCTTCGCCCAGCTTCACGCGCCCGCTGACGTCGTTGGTCTTCACTTCCTCCGTGCCGCGCCCCTCCACGCCGGTGGATTCATGCGTCACGCGGGGATCGGAAAACGCGCGCCGTACGATCCGCGGCCATTGCAGTTCATCCGGCTCAAAGGCCGCCGTGGGACAAACGTCCGGCTCGGGATCGAAACGGATGCGCAACTTCGCCAGCAAACTGCGCAGCGTGCGCACCAGCGTGGGGTTCAAGTGTTCCTGGCTCAACCCGTTGAAGCAGGCGTAACACTCCACGCATTCATCGCGTTTGATGGTGGCGCGCTTGATCACCGGGTCGATATAGATTGCGCCCATGGGGCACACATAGGTGCAGTTGCCGCACGCCACGCATTTGTCTGGATTGATTCGCACGAAGTTCTAGTGTACTGAGGGTGGTTGCCATCCGCCAAGGGCATCTTCCATCGTGATGGCCAGCGCCATCGCAATATCCTCCCGCCAGGGACCCGCCGCAATCTGCACATTGATCGGCAACCCCTCGGGCGATTCCCCGCACCGCACTACCGCCGCCGGCCATCCCGTCAGGTTATAGGTCATGGTGTAGCTGAAGCCGGGGAACACATCGTCATCCACCGAGGTCCCATGTGCCACTGCGGGCCGCGCCGCCGCCGGGGAAAGAATGGCGTCGTAGTTCGCAAGGAATGCGCGCATCTCCGCAAGGAACAGGTCCAGTTCTTCCCACACCGCGGCGAATCCGGCCAGATCCGTCCGCAACGGCTCGTACTTTCGCAGCCAGGCATCCAGCAGCGGATGCGTGCGCGTGCTGCCAATGCTCCGCAGGTACTCGCGAATCCCGTCGCCGCCATCCGGTCCCAGCAGTCGCAATTCCAGCGGCCACGTGCGGTCCAGGCCCGCCGGTCGCGCCTCCGTAACCTCGTGCCCTGCCGCAGACAGCGCCCGCGCCGCCCGACGCACCGTTTCAATCGTCGCCGCATCCGGCGTCACTACGCCGTTGTCGGTGAAATACGCCACCCGCAGCGGACGCCCGCCCACGAACTTCTCCGCAGGCACTGCCGCTTCCCCGGCAGACAGCACTTGCATCAACCCAGGCAAATCCTCCGCCCGCCGAGCCATCGGCCCTATCTGCCACACCATTTCTACCCAACTCGCAGGCCCCGGTACGTGCCCGGTACGATCCAGCCGCCCCGAAGTCGGCTTAAGGCTGGCAATGCCACAGCAATGCGCCGGAACCCGCACGCTCCCCAGCGCATCGCTCCCCAGTCCAAAGGGCGACCCGCAGCAGGCAATCAGCGCACTCTCGCCACCGCTCGACCCGCCACACGTCCTCGTCAGGTCGTAGGGATTATTCGTCCGCCCAAAAATCAGGTTGTCGGTCTCGAAGGCAAACAATAAGTCCGGTAGATTGGTCCGGGCAATGGGAATCGCGCCAGCCGCGCGCAAGCGGGCCACCAGCACGGCGTCCTGTGCCGACTTCGGCCGATTCCGAAATCCCAGCGTCCCGGCCGAGCACACCGTTCCCGCCACCTCGATGGCATCTTTCACTGAAAAAGGAACTCCCTCGAAGTGCCGCAATTTCTCGCCGCGCGCCCGGCGAGTGTCCACGGCCAGCGCTGCTTCGCGCGCCGTTTCCGTCAACGTCTCTACCACTGCATTGATCGCCGGATTCACTTCTGCAATCCGCGCCAGGTGCGCTTCCACAAGTTCCCGGGAAGACACCGCTCCCTCGCGAATCAGCCGCGCCTGTTGTGTGCCCGAGAGTGCAAGCATCTGGTTCATCAATAATGGAACATAGCACCCGCACGTGACGCAACAATCCCCCACCTTCCGGCTCCTCGCTGGCCTCGCGCTGACTCTCGCCGCTGTGGGCGTGTATTCGGCCTATACCATTAGCCAGCTACAGACGCTCCGCCGCCTGCAAACCGAAACCATTGACCGCAACCGGACCGACACCCTGCTGCTGCTCCGCATCCAGAACGGCCTGAATGCCCTCGCGCTCACCATGCGCGACATGCTCGATACCACCGAGCCCTACCCGCTCACCGCATGGCAGCCCCAGTTCAGGCGCCTCCGCTCTGATCTGGAAGACGCGCTGGCACGCGAGGAAAAATACACCGTGGTGGATCGCACCCCCGGCCAGCGGCAGTATCTGGCCAACTCCTTCCGCCAGTTCTGGGATTCACTCGACCGCCTCTTCGATCTGGCCGCGCGGGGCAATGAAAAGGAAGTCCGGCTGCAGATCCGCATGTCGTTGCAGGCCCGCCACGCCGCCATCAGCACGGCGGTTTCCCGTCTTCTCGTCGAAAATAACCAAAGCGAAGAGGAGGCTGCCCGCCGCACCGGAGAACTCTATGCGGGCGTGGAACGCAATGTCTATCTGTTCCTGATGGCCATGGTAATCTTCATCGTTCTTTCCAGCCTTTACATCGCGCGCGCCAACCGCCGCTTGTTTGACCATGTCGGGCATCTCTCGCACCTTCGCAGCGAATTGGCGCAGCAATTGATCTCCATGCAGGAGAGCACCTTCCGCTCCATCTCGCGGGAGCTCCACGACGAATTTGGCCAGATTCTCACCGCAGTCGGCGTGATGATGAAGCGCGAAGACCGCCATGCCGGCGATCTGACTGAAGTCCGCGGCATTGTGCAGACCGCGCTTGATAAGGTCCGCGACCTCTCCCGCGCCCTGCATCCTGTAGTCCTTGATGAAGCCGGTCTGGAAAGCGCGCTCGATGTCTACCTGCCCTCGTTCGAGAAGCAGACCGGCATTCATGTCCACTACCGCAAGACCGGCGAGAGCCGTGAGCTCGACCGCGAAGCCGCCATACACCTTTACCGCGTGATGCAGGAATCACTGAATAACGTCGCCCGCCACTCTGGTTCACGCAAAGTGGACGTTCGCCTCGCGTTCGAAGTGGAAACCGTACGCCTCGAAGTGGAAGATGAAGGTGTGGGTTTTGGCCGCAGCCAAAAACACGGTCTGGGTCTGGTCTCCATGCGGGAACGCGCGGAACTGATGAAGGCCAAACTGGAATATCTGCGTGGCGCATCGGGCGGCGCCCTGGTGCGCATCACCGTGCCCATGATAATCCGCGAAACAGAAGAGGCACATGCCGGATAAAACAATCGATCAACCAATCGCAAAACGAATCACTGTCCTGCTGGTAGACGATCACAGCCTGGTCCGTCGCGGCTTTCGCCGCATGCTGGAAGATGAGCCCGATATTGAAGTAGTGGGCGAGGCCGGCAGCGGCCCCGAGGCCCTCGAAGCCGCCGCGGGCCTGCAGCCCGATGTTGCCGTGATGGACTTCGCTCTGCCCGGCATGACCGGTGCCATCGCCACCAAAAAAATGCGCGACGTTTCCCCCCGCACCGCCGTGCTGATGCTCAGCATGCACTCCGAGCCCAACTACGTGCGGGCCTCGCTGGATGCAGGAGCCCGCGGTTACCTGCTGAAAAATGCCCTCGATCTGGAACTGGTGGAAGCGATCGAAAAGGTCGCCGCCGGCAATATCGTGCTCGACAGCAGCCTCAGCAGAGCCGCCGAATCCACCGAAAAACTGGCCACGCTCACCCCGCGCGAGCTCGAAGTACTGCAACTCATCGTGCTGGGAAAATCCAATAAAGAAGTGGCCGCTCTGCTAGGCGTCAGCCCCAACACCGTCGCCGTGCACAGGGCCAATATCATGCAGGCCCTGAACATTCACAACACCGCGGAACTGGTGGTGCATGCCATTCGCACCGGATTGGTAAGTCTGGCGTGAACCGCAGGGTCTTTCTGGCGGGTGCCGCCGCGTGTGCGCCCTGGCAGGCGCAAGCGGCCGGCCCCGGTTTCCAGTTGACTGATATTACAGCCAATTCCGGCCTCGACTTCCGTCACAATAACGGCGCGTTCGGTGCCAGATATCTTCCCGAAACTCTTGGACCCGGATGCGCCTTTCTCGATTACGATAACGATGGCTGGCTCGACATCCTGCTGGTGAACGGCATGGACTGGCCAGGCCATAAGCGCACCCGCTCCACGCCCCACCTGTACCGCAATAACCGCAATGGCACCTTCACCGACGTCACTCGTGTCGCCGGTCTCGACATCGAAATCTACGGTATGGGCGTTGCCATCGCCGATTACGATAACGACGGCTTCCCCGATATTCTTATTACCGCGGTTGGCCAGAGCCGTCTCTTTCACAACACGGGCAAGGGTTCCTTCATTGACGTGACGGCCAAAGCGGGCCTCGCGGGCCACACCGGTTTCGGCACCTCCGCGCTGTGGTTCGACTATGACCGTGATGGCCTGCTCGACCTCCTCATCTGCAACTACGTGCAGTGGTCGGCCGAGCACGACGTGTTCTGCAGCGTGGATGGCCGCGACAAATCCTACTGCACTCCGGAAGCCTTCCACGGCGCAACCTGCTGGCTCTTCCGCAACCGCGGCAACGGCACCTTTGAAGACGTCACCGCGAAATCGGGCATCTTCGACACCACGTCGAAATCCCTCGGTGTGGCCATGTTCGATTACGACCACGACGGCTGGCCCGATCTGCTCATCGCCAACGATACCCAGCCCAACAAGCTTTATAGAAACCTGCGCAACGGCCGCTTCGAAGACGTCGCGGTGGAAGCCGGAGTTGCTTTCTCAGAGGACGGCAAGGCCCGCGCCGGCATGGGCGTCGACGTTGCCGATTTCGATAACTCCGGCGCGCCCGGCATTGCCATCACCAATTTCGACGACGAGATGGTGGCTCTCTACAGCCCCGGCCGGGGCGGCGTCTACTCCGATATCGCGCTGAAGACCGGTGTTGGTCAGGCCTCCCGGCGCCGCCTCGGTTTCGGTTGCCTGTTCGCCGACCTCGATCTGGATGGCCACCTCGATCTGCTGGTCGCAAATGGCCACATTGATGAAACGGTCCGCAACATTAACGGCAACCATGGCTACGCCCAGCCCCCTCATCTGTTCCTGAACACCGGCAAGACCGGCTTTCGCGATGTGGCTGTGGAAGCGGGCGGCGGCTTTGCCACTCCGAAAGTGGCCCGCGGTCTGGCCGTGGGCGATTTCGACAACGATGGCGATGTCGATCTTCTGATCACCACCAACGGCGGCCCCGCCTGGCTGTATCGCAATGATGTCTCGAGCGGCAATCGTTCGCTCCGCTTAAACCTTCGCGGCACCAAATCCAATCGCGACGCCATCGGCGCTGTAGTGCGCCTCACCACTCCCGAGGGAACACAATCACGCATGGTGAAGACCGGGTCCAGCTATCTCTCGCAATCGGAACTCGCGCTCACCTTCGGCCTCGGTCGCCGTGAAACTGCGGATCGCATGGTGGTGGAGTGGCCCTCTGGCCTTACCCAGGACTTCCGCAATCTTCGCGCGGGCCGGTATGACCTCACCGAAGGCCGGCGGTTGATGACGCGATAATAGTGGTGCCGCCATGGATTTCGCCCAGCAGCTAAAGTCACAGGTCGACATCAGCAGTGTGGTGGGCGAATACGTGCGTTTGCGCCGCTTCGGTAACCGCTACTCGGGCCTCTGTCCTTTCCACAACGAAAAGACTCCCTCTTTTTCCGTCTACGCCGAGCACCAGTTTTTCAAATGCTTCGGCTGTGATGCCAAGGGCGACGTCTTCAACTTCCTCATGATGATCGAGGGTCTTACTTTCTGGGAAGCCCTCAAGAAGCTGGCCGACCAGCACGGCATCGCCCTGCCCAAACAGAGCGGGGCCGCCGACGATAAGACCAAACTTCGCGCCTCGCTCTACGACATGCACGAAATCGCCGCCGCCCACTTCCGCGCCTCCCTCGCGGCCTCCGCCGGTGCCCCGGTTCGCGAGTATCTGGTGAAGCGCGCAGTCACCGCCACCTCCATTGACGACTTCGGTCTGGGCTTCGCGGAGGCCTCTGGTCGCGGCCTGCTGCGCGCTTTGGAACAACGCGGATTCAATTCTGAACAGATTGAACAATCGGGCCTCGCGGGCCGCCGCGAAGATGGCACTCTATACGACCGTTTCCGCAACCGTCTGATGTTCCCCATTCACAGCGAGTCCGGCAAAATCATCGCCTTTGGCGGCCGCGCCATGGACCCGAATGATAACGCCAAATACATGAACTCGCCGGAAACCGAAATCTACAGGAAATCGCAGGTTCTATACAATTTGCACCGCGCCCGGAAGATCGCCATGAATCTGGATCGCATGGTTCTGGTGGAAGGCTACATGGACGTCATCGGGGCCACTCAGGCGGGAGTCACCGACGCAGTTGCAACCTGCGGCACCGCTCTCACCGTGGAACAGATTCGCGCCATGAAGCGGGTCTCCCGCAACCTGCATCTGAACTTCGATCCCGATGCCGCCGGGTTGAAAGCCGCTGAACGATCTATTTTGCTTCTGCTGGAAGAGAACGTACGCGTCCGTATTGTGGAACTCGATGGCGGACTCGACCCCGACGAATATTGCAAAGCGCACGGCCCGGAAGCCTATCGCGAGCGCGTCTCCGGTGCCCGCACCTACTTCTACTGGCTGGCGGATCGCGCGCGCACGCGTTTCAACATGAAAGAGTCACAAGGCCGCGTGGAAGCCTTTCAGTTCCTGATGCCCGCCATCCAGTCCCTGAGCGACAAACTGGAACGGGTCGCCGTGGCCAACGATCTGGCCGGCTACCTGGGCGTTGATACCGGTCTGGTGCTGGAGCATTTTCGCAAGAACGCCGCTGATCGCGGCAACCGGGTGGCTGTACCCGCAGCCAACTTGGCGCGCAAAGCAGATCGTATCCTGATTCCTTTGTTGCTTTCCCGCGAGGTGGAACGCGACCGCCTTCTGGAAGGCCTGCGTGGCCTCTCCACCACTCGCCAGGGCACCGTTGCGCCACTGTATGAAGCCATTTTTGGCATGCATGATCAGGGGGAGCCCATCAATTTCAATGCCCTGCACGAACGGCTGAACACCGCACAGCAGGAAGTTCTCTCCACGCTCGTGTTCGACGCCGCGGCTTCCTCCGTCAGCCTGGAAGATGGTCTCGCCGCCATAGCCGCACTGGAACGGGAAGACCACGAAATCACTCGCCGCGAGCTGATCGCCCGCATCCGCGCGGCCGAGCGTGAGGGCAACATGACGGAAGCCCTGAAACTCACCGGCGAACTGACCGGGTTCGGCTCAACGCCGGAAAAGTATGTACAATGAGGCTACTCACGTCGCAGTTGTTTTAACAGGAGTCGGCATGTTGGTGGAAGATACTTTCGAAGCCATCGATCCTTTTGTGCGTAACAACAGGGATGGTGCGCTCGCTCGTTTCGATGAAGCGATCGACCTGCTGCCCGATCCGGAAGAGGTCCTCCTCGAAGGAAGTCTGGCGGACGACAACAAGCTTTCTGACGATAACAGGGACGATAAGCAGGACCTCCGCGAGGATGACCCTGAAGCTCTGCTGGACATCGACCCCTTCGACCGAACACACGATCCGGTCCGGCTCTACCTGCGCGAGATGGGCTCAGTCCCACTGCTCAACCGCCAGGGTGAAGTGGAGCTTGCCCGCCGCATTGAGCGCGGACAGGCCCGCACAAGAACTCTGCTTTCGCGCAGTCCCATCATCCTGCAGGAATTCATGCGCATGGCAGCCGAGCTTCGCACCGGCTGTCTGCACGCGCGCGACATTCTGCTGTTCAACGACCCCTTCCCCACCGAGGAAATCCATGATGCTGGCGCGAAGGAGATGATCAACAGTTGCGAGGAGATGTCTGTGTTGTGGAAGAAATATGCCCAGATGCGGCAGAAACTGGTTGCGGTACCCCGCACCAGTAAGCCCGCTCAGAATCGCCGCCTGCGCTGGCAGTTGGGGCGTCTGGCAGCGCAAACTACGCGCCATTGCCGCAACGTGAAACTGCAGAACTCCGTGGTGAAGGAACTGGTGGTCACCCTCCACCGCGCGGTGGATCAGATCAAGCCTCTGGAGCAGCAGATCGCCAAAAATCAGCGGGCACTGGAGGGAATTGCCGGACGTAATCCGGAGACTACGCGCGAATTACGCCGTGAACAGCGGCAACTGGCCGACCACATGCAGGAACTGGAGGAGCGGTTCGGCACCCCGGCCACAGAGCTTCGCCGCACCTGCGAACTGGTGGACCGCACATGGCGGGAAACCGAATCCGCCAGGCAGGAACTGATCGAAGCCAACCTTCGCCTGGTGGTCAGCATCGCCAAACGGTACAACAACCGCGGCCTGCAATTTCTTGACCTCATTCAGGAGGGCAACATCGGCCTGATGAAAGCGGTGGAGAAGTTCGAATACCGTCGCGGCTACAAGTTCTCCACCTACGCCACCTGGTGGGTCCGCCAGGCGATCACGCGCGCCATTGCCGATCAGGCCCGCACCATCCGCATCCCGGTACACATGATTGAGACCATCAACAAACTGGTGCGGATCTCACGCGCCCTGGTGCAGGAACTGGGACGCGAACCCACCAGCGACGAACTCTCCGAGAAGATGGACTTGCCCGTGCAAAAAATCCGCAAGGTGATGCGCATCGCCCAGGAACCAGTCTCTTTGGAAACCCCGGTGGGCACGGAGGAAGAGTCCCACCTTGGTGATTTCCTCATCGACGAGAGCCGTGCTTCGCCCGTGGAGCAGATGTTCAATGTAAATCTGCACGAGCAAACAGCAGAGGTACTGAAGAGCCTCTCGCCCCGCGAGGAAAAAATCATCCGGCTGCGTTTCGGGCTCGAAGACGGCAACGAGCACACTCTGGAAGAAGTCGGCCTGAGCTTTTCGGTAACCCGGGAGCGCATCCGCCAGATAGAAGCCAAAGCTATGCGAAAACTGCGCCATCCCAGCCGCAGCTTTCGGTTGAAGACCTTTCTCGAACAGGGTTAGACAGCTACTGCCCGATCGGTGCCGCTACTTTCTTTGTATTGGCCGGATCGCGCAGATCGGGATTCTTCAAATCATCCGCGCTGGGCAGAGTCTTCGCATCCCAGCCCCCGCCCAGAGCCACAATCAGGTTCACCGCCGCAGTCATACGCCGCTGCAACAACGTTACCGAAGTCCGCTGATTATTCAGAGCGATGGTCTGTACCGTGATCACATTCAGATACGACGACGTACCCGCTTTGTAGCGTTCCGTCTCCAGTTGCATCGACTGGTTGGCTGAGTCCACCGCCTTGTCCTGCAACTCGGCTTCTTCGGCCAGCACCCGCAACGTGGACAGCGCGTCTTCCACCTGCTGGAATGCCGTTAGCACGGTCTGGCGATACGACGCCACCGTGGCATCGTAAGCCGCTTCCACGCCGCGCATCTGCGCAGTGCGCCGCCCATGGTCGTACAGCGTCTGCGAAATGCCAGGCCCGGTAGACCACAACCGGCTGGCCCACGTGAACAGATTGATCAGGTTCGGGCTGGACAGGCTGGGCGTGGCTGAAAGCGTCAGCGTAGGATAAAACGCCGTCTCCTGCAGGCCGATATTGGTATTGGCCACCATCACGTTATGTTCCTGCGCCGAAATATCGGGGCGTCGCTCCAGCAACGCGGATGGCACAGCCACCGGAATAAGAGGTGGAAGCCCGCCGATACGCCCTCGCGGCAGCGTCAGGCTGGAAGGTGCCCTGCCCGTCAGAACCGCAATTGCATGCTCGAAATTGTTGCGCGCCACACCCAGATCCACGGCTGCCGCCTGCGCCGTATACAACTGGGTTTGCGCCAGTTGCACATCCGCTTTCGACGCCACACCCCCATTGAACCGGTTCATTGTCAACTGCAGAAACGTCTGATACCCGGCAATGGTGTCGTTCAGCAGCGAAAGCTGCATGTCAGAAGCCAGCAAACCGAAGTAGCTCACCGCCAGAGTGCTTTGCAGCGTGAGCCGTGCATTTTCCAGCAATGCTGCCTGGGTCTGCGCCGCCGCGGTTGTATTTTCCACTGCCAGGCGCACACGACCCCAAAGATCCGGTGCCCAGCTGATGGCAAACGGCAGGTTGAAGCTCGAAGTCGGGCCTTCGCGCCCCGAATTGATGCCGCGGTCACCCTGGTTAATCAGAGGACCAGCCGTGATAACGGGATAGAACGCCGAACGGTTCTGGTCAATCACGGCCAGCGCCTGGCGGAACTGCGCCTCCGACAACTTGACACTGAAGTTGTCGATCGCAATTCGGTCCTCCAGTTCATTCAATTGGGCGTCACCGAAGGCTTCCCACCACTTGCCCTTCAGTTGTCCGTCAGCCGGCCCTGCGATCTTCCATTCGTCGTTACCCTTCAGTTCGCCAAACAGCGGGATCTCCGGCACTGTCGGGCGCACATATTTCGGACCAATCTGGCAGCCACTCAGCAGTAGTGAAGCTGCGGCCAACGCCTTGCTACACCGCGTCAATCGGCACTCTCCGAAGCGCCGTGCGGGAAAGGCCCGCCAGGGATAAGGAAGCCGGGCCGGTTCTCGAAGGAAGACTTCCGGCTGAATCGATGACGCATTCGGTCAAGGGAAAGATAGATCACGGGTGTAGTAAACAAAGTCAACATTTGGCTAACAAGCAAACCGCCAACCACAGTAATGCCGAGAGGTTTGCGGAGTTCGGCACCAGCGCCCCAGCCAAGCGCCAGCGGCATGGCGCCCAGAAGCGCCGCCATGGTGGTCATCATGATGGGCCGGAAACGCAGCATGCAGGCTTTGAAGATCGCATCGTGCGGGTTCAACCCCTCGTCGCGTTCCACCTGCAAAGCGAAATCGATCATCATAATGGCATTCTTCTTCACGATTCCAATCAGCAGAATAATGCCGATCAGGGCAATGATACTCAACTCCGTCCGGAACAAGACCAGGGCCATCAGCGCGCCCAGGCCGGCCGAAGGCAGCGTGGAAATAATCGTCAGAGGATGAATCAGGCTTTCGTACAGAATGCCCAGCAGGATGTAAACCACACCCACGGCGGTCAGAATCAGGAATGGCTGATTGGCCAGCGAATCCTGGAACGCTTTCGCTGTACCGGCAAATTTCCCCGTCACATTGGTTGGTAAACCCACATCCGCCTCAGCTTTTCTTACTGCCTTCGTTGCCTGATCCAGCGGAATACCCACCGGCAGGTTAAACGAAATGGTGGTGGCCGGGAACTGCCCCTGATGAGGCAATGAGAGCGGTGTAATTCCCTCGTTAAAGCTGGCAAATCCGGAAAGTGGTACGCTCACCCCGCGTGGCGTCTGCACGTAAATCGTCTTCAGGAAATCCGGTCCTTCCAGCCACTGTGGCTGTAGTGCCAGCACAACGTGGTACTGGTTGATGGATTTGTACATGTTCGACACCTGGCGTTGCCCGAACGCGCTGTACAGCACGTTGTCCACCGCCTGTGCCGTCAGGCCAAGTCGCGAGGCCGTATCACGATCAAACACCACGTTGGATGACAGCCCGGAGTTCTGCTGGTCGCTCGATACGTCGACCAGTTCCGGCAGCCGGGAAAGGCGCGCGAACATTCTTGGCCCCCACTCCCCCAGCAGCTTCATATCCGGTGCCTGCAACGTGTACTGATACTGCGCGAAAGACTGCCGGCCACCAATGCGCACGTCCTGCTGATTGTTCAGGAACAACTGCGCGCCCGGCATCCCGTTGGCCAGGCCACGCAATTCGGCCAGCACCTGATCGGTCGTCTTGCCACGACGCTCGGCAAGGGGTTTCAGCTGAATATTGAGGTTGGCGTTGTTGGTTCCGCCGCCACCGGGACCGCCGCCACCAGTGGTCAAATTCACCGAGGCCACAGCCGGATGGGAGCGAATCTTCTGCTCGAACCACAGAGCCTTTTCCGCCATCGCCTGGAACGATACATGCTGCTGACCCTGGATGTTTCCGCCCAGCCGGCCCGAATCCTGCTGCGGGAAGAATCCGGTGGGAATCTTCACATACAAATAAACCGATGCGGCCATGGTTGCCGCCATCGCGATCATGGTAACTGCCGGATGCCGTAGCACCGCTTTCAGCGCCGCGCCGTAGCTCGACAGCACAAACTGAAATCCCCGTTCGGTCCAGTTATAAAGGCTTCCGTGGGTCGACTCCACCTTCAGCATCCGCGAGCACATCATCGGCGTTAACGTCAGGGAAACAATCAGCGACATGAAAATCGCCGTTGCCAACACCACCGCGAACTCGCGGAATAGCCGGCCCAGAATGCCCCCCATAAGCAGAATCGGGATGAATACCGCAATCAGCGACAGACTCATGGACAACACCGTGAAGCCGATTTCCTCGGCGCCCAGCATTGACGCGCGCATCGGCGACATGCCATTTTCAATGTGACGGCTGATATTTTCGATGACCACAATTGCGTCATCCACCACGAATCCGGTAGCGATCGCCAAAGCCATGAGCGAGAGATTGTCCACGCTGTAGTGCAACAACATCATCACCCCGAAGGTGGCGATGAGGGATACGGGCACCGCCACACCGGGTATCAGCGAAGCCCGGAAATTACGCAGGAAAAGGAACACCACGAAGAACACCAGGCCAATGGAAATCAGCATATTGGTTTCCGCGTCGTTCACACCGTTGCGGATGCTCAGCGTGCGGTCTGTATCAATGTTCATCACCACGTTGGGTGGCAGAGACGCCCGGAATTGTGGCAACAGGTTCTTAATCCGGTCTACTGTCGCCAGGATGTTGGCGTTGGGCTGACGGTTGATATTCAGAGTGACGGCCGGATGCCCGTTGGAAATCGCCGTGTTGCGCAGATCTTCCACCGAGTCAATCACCCGACCCAGATCGGAAAGCCGCACCGGGGCGCCGTTGCGGTACACCACAACCAGATCCCGATATTCCTTGGCGGTGAAAATCTGATCCGAAACGCTCAGCGGAATGGCGCGGTCAGCAGTTTCAATCAGGCCCTTGGGCCGGTTGGCGTTGGCCTGATTCAGAAACTGCGCTACCTGATCGATACCGATGTTGTAACGCGATAGCGGTTGCGGGTTCAGTTCAACCCGCACCGCCGGCAGCGAACTGCCGCCCACATATACCTGCCCCACACCATCCACCTGCGCCAGCTTCTGTGCAAACACCGACGACGCCATATCGTATAACTGCGAACGAGGCACCACATCCGACTGGATGGATAGCGTCAGAATCGGCTGATCGGAAGGATTGACCTTGCGGTATCGCGGCTTGATGGGCAGATTCGCCGGCAGGTACCCGGCCGCCCCGTTAATTGCCGCCTGCACATCGCGCGCGCACGAGTTAATATCGCGATCCAGATCGAACTGCAATGTAATATTGGCCGAGCCCACCGAACTGCGCGATGTCATTTCGGACACGCCGGCGATGCGTGTGAACTGCTTCTCCAGCGGCGTGGCCACCGATGCCGCCATCACTTCCGGACTGGCGCCCGGCAAATTGGCGAACACCATAATGGTGGGATAGTCGATCTGCGGCAGCGGCGAAACCGGTAACTGGAAATAGGCGATGCCGCCACCCAGCGTAATCGCTATGGTCAACAATGTCGTCGCAACCGGCCGGGCAATGAATGGTGAAGACAGGCTCATGCCAAATCCACCGCGGGAGTCGCCACCGCAGGCACACCTCTGGGACGCGCCACCCATTTCGCCATACGATCAAAGGTCAGATAGATCACCGGCGTAGTGAACAACGTCAACGCCTGTGAAACGATCAATCCGCCGATGATGGTGATGCCCAGCGGCTTTCGCAGTTCCGAACCAACACCTTCGCCCAATGCCAGCGGGACAGCTCCCAGCAGCGCCGCCATCGTGGTCATCAGAATGGGACGGAAACGCAGCAGGCAAGCTTCATACACAGCTTCCGCCGGAGTTTTTCCTTCCTTGCGTTCCCGCTCCAGCGCAAAGTCGATGATCATAATGGCGTTCTTCTGCACAATGCCGATCAGCAAAATAATGCCGATGAGCGCAATAATATCCATATCGGCGTGCATGATGTTCAGCGCGGTGATGGCGCCCACCCCCGCCGAAGGCAGCGTGGAAAGAATGGTCAACGGGTGGACGTAGCTTTCATACAGCACACCCAGCACGATATACACCGTCACAAGCGCGGCGAAAATCAGGATCGATTCGTTCTCCAGCGACTTCTCAAACGCCCGCGCCGTCCCCTGGAAAGTAGCCTGGATGGACTGCGGCATGCCCACTTCCTTGGTGGCCGCGCGGATGTGCTCCACCGCCGCTCCCAGCGACGACCCCTGGGCCAGATTGAACGATACGTTGGCCACCGGGAACTGACCCTGGTGGTTAATCGAAATCGGCACTGCGACTTTGACGAATTTCGCAATTGAACGCAGCGGTGCCACAGGCAGCGAGGCGGCACCCGTCAGCGCGGTATTGGTGCCCGCCGCAGCTACCGTATTGGCCAGATTCTGCGAGGCCGAACCGATCGGAATATAGATGGAATTCAGCGCGTCCGCATCGGCCTGCAGGCCGGGTAAGGCCTCCAGAATCACGTGATACTGGTTCGACTGCGTGAAAATCGTCGAGACCTGTCGCTGCCCGAAAGCATCGTACAGGGCATCGTCAATATTCTGCGGCGTAATGCCCATGCGTCCAGCCGTGTCGCGGTCAATCTCCACCCGAATGCCTTCGCCTTTGTTCTGCTGGTCGCTGGCTACTTCCCGTAATTCGGGAATCTTTCGCAGCCGCTCCACCAACCGTGGTACCCAGGTGTCCAGGTCGTCCTGACTGGGCGAATCCAAAGCATATTGATACTGGGTGCGGCTGATTCGATCTTCAATTGTCAGATCCTGCACCGGCTGCAGAAACAACTGAATGCCCTGTACTTCAGCCGCTTTCGGCTGCAACCGCCGGATGATTTGCAACGCGTTGGCTTTGCGAACATCCAGAGGCTTCAGGGTAATCTGAATTCGCCCCACATTCGGCGTGGTATTCACGCCATCAACGCCGATAAACGAAGCCACATTCTCCACCGCCGGGTCTTGCCGCACAACTTCCACCAGCCTTTGCTGGCGCTCGCCCAGCGCGGCGAACGAAATGTTTTCGGGTGCCTGGGAAATTCCCAGTACAATTCCCGTATCCTGCACCGGGAAGAAGCCCTTGGGCACAATCTGGAACTGATACACCGTCAGCGCAAGCGTGGCGACTGCCACCAGCATGGTGGCGGGCTGATGCCGCAACACGATTCGCAAAAAATAGGCATATAACTCAATGATCTTCACGAAACACCACTCCGAAGAGCGGTAGAACCAACCCTGATCTTCCGGCTTGATGTGTTTCAGAATCCGCGCCGACATCATGGGCGTCAGCGTCAGCGACACAATCGCCGAGAACACAATCGCCACCGCCAGCGTCACCGCGAACTCGCGGAACAACCGGCCCACCACGTCCGCCATGAACAGCAGGGGAATCAGTACGGCAATCAGGGAAACCGTCAGCGAAATAACGGTGAACCCGATTTCTTCAGACCCCTTCAGTGCCGCCTCCATCGGCGTGTAGCCCATTTCGATGTAACGCTGAATATTTTCCACCATGACGATGGCCGCATCCACCACAAAGCCCGTGGAAATGGTGAGCGCCATCAGCGACAGATTGTCTACGCTGTAATCCAGCTGATACATCACCGCAAAAGTGCCAATCAACGACAACGGTACCGCCACGCCCGGTACAATCGTCGCCGACGCGGTGCGCAGGAACAGGAAAATGACCAGCACTACAAGGCCGATCGTCAACATCAGTTCAAACTCGACGTCTGCCACCGATGCGCGAATAGTGGTGGTGCGGTCCGTGATCACCTCAATCTTGACGCCCGGCGGCATGGAAGTTTCAATCTGCGGCAGCAACTCGCGGATGCTGTTTACTACGTTGATGATGCTCGATCCCGGCTGGCGCTGAATGTTCACTACAATCGCCGGTGTGGCATTTACCCAAGCTGCCTGACGCTTGTTCTCGGGAGCATCCAGTACCGTGGCCACATCGCTCACCCGGATGGGCGCGCCGTTGCGGTAGGCGATGATAATCGGTTTATATTCCTTCCCGGATTGCAGCTGGTCGTTGGAATTGATGGTCCATGCCTGCTGCGCGCCATCGAAGTTACCCTTGGCGGCGTTCACATTGGCGCTCGCGAGAGCCGAGCGCAGCGTCGCCAGGCTCAAACCGTAGGAGGCCAGCGCGGTGGGATTTGCCTGCACCCGTACGCCCGGTCTCTGACCACCCGCGATACTCACCAGACCCACACCCTGCAACTGCGAAAAACGCTGCGCCACGCGCGTTTCCACCAACTCTTCCACATCCATCAGCGGCAGAGATTTCGACGTGATGGCCAGCGTCAATACCGGCGCATCGGCCGGATTGGTCTTGCTGTAAATCGGCGGGTTGGGCAAGTCGCGCGGCAGAAAACTGGAGGCCGAATTGATGGAGGCCTGCACTTCCTGCTCCGCGATGTCGATGGCCAGATTCAGGTTGAATTGCAGCGTGATCAGCGAACTGCCAAACGAGCTGATCGACGTCATCTGCGTGAGGCCCGGAATCTGCCCGCACTGCTTTTCCAGTGGTGCCGTAATCGACGACGTCATCACTTCCGGACTCCCGCCCGGATAAAACGTCTGGATCTGGATGGTCGGGTAATCCACCTGCGGCAGAGCGGAAACCGGCAATTGCCGGAATGCCGCCCAACCCACCAGCAAAACGCCCGCCATGAGCAGCGATGTCGCGACCGGTCTTTCAATGAAAATCTTCGACGGACTCATTTGCCCTCGCGGTTACTGCTTGCTGCCTTTGCCGTCTCCGCCACGCCCGCCTTTTGCACCGCGGCCACGGCCTCTGCCGGCCCGCAACGCCGCCGCATCCGCCGCAGCTTCTTCCGCCGCTTCGCCCGGCCTGCGCACCCGTACCTGCGCGCCGTCGCTCAGACGATCCGCGCCATCGGTCGCCACCTGGTCGCCCGGGTCCAGACCTTTGGTCACAACCGTCTGATTTTGATCGGAAACGCCCAGGCTGACGGTCCGCATGTGAACCGTGTCGTCATCCACTACATAGACGAAGCTTCCCTGCTGGCCGTTTTGCACCGCAACCGTCGGAATCACCGTCTGCCCTGAAAGTGTATCCACCAGCAACCGGATGTTCACGAACTGATTCGGATACAAAGCGTTGTCCTTATTGTCAAAAACCGCCTTCATCTTTGAGGTGCCCGTGGAAGTGTCAATCGTGTTGTCCACCGTTATCAGTTCGCCCGTCGCAATACGTTGTGAACTGTCGCGGTTGTAGGCTTCTACCCGCAATTTCACCCCCTGGCGCAGCTTGTTCATTACTGCGGGCAGATTGTCTTCGGGAAGGGTGAACACAACGGCAATCGGCTGCAACTGGGTTATGGTCAACATGCCATTCGGATCGGCCGCGCGCACGATGTTGCCCGGATCCACCAGCCGAAGTCCCACCCGACCCGGAATCGGCGCCGTGATCTGGGCATACGTCAACTGCAACTTTGCATTATCAATATTGGCCTGATCGGTTTTCACCGAGCCTTCCAGCTGATTCACCAGCGCCGTCTGAGTGTCCAGTTGCTGTTTTGGAATCGCGTCCTGCACCAGCAGCAGACGGTAGCGTTCCAGATCGAGCCGCGCGTTGGCCAGGTTGGCGGCATCGCGCGCATAGATGCCTTCGGCTTGCGCCAGCTGTACCTGAAAGGGCCGCGGGTCAATCTCGGCCAGCAATTGCCCTTCCTTCACGAACTCGCCTTCGGTGTAGTGGATGGCCATCATCTGACCGTCAACCCGGCTGCGCACCAAAACGTTGTAATAGGCCTGCACCGTGCCCAGACCATTCAAATAGACCGGCACCGCCGTTTTGAGCGCTTTTACCGCCGCAATGGGGACTGGCCCGAAACCACCCCGGCCCCGGCCTCCACCACCTGGAGCGCCGCCGGTCTTGCCACCGCCCTTTCCTTGCTGTTGCGGGGTGATGAATCCGGGAATGCTGGCCGTATACACCGAGTAGCCCGCTACGCCAGCCACCACCAGCAGCAGGAAACCCCAGATCCAGCCGCGTTTCTTCGGCTTGCCGGACGCGCCCGGTGGTATCGCGCCATGCCCGGCGGGTATTGGCTGCGTTTCGTGAGTGGGCGTATTGGTCGTCATTCAAAAAGGTTTGGAGGTGTTAATGAGAAGACTTTCCCCAGCCGCCGAAGGTAACAGGAGGCCCCGCGTTCGCTGGAACTTCTTAACCCTCGATTGTACCCCTTTACCCGCGCAACGTTGCTGGCCGGTCCGGAGGCGGCCTTCATCCACCCGTATCGTAGACCACCGTTTCCGGGCAGCGCCCGTCAGGAAGCGGTTCTCAATTGCAGGTGGAATGCAGTCTTTCCAACAAGGCGCTAGTGTAGTGTCCAGGAATGAACCAGACAATTCCCTGGTTCGGGCGCGCGGCTTTAGTCGCGTTTTACGGGGTATTTGACTGACGCGACTCGCCCGGTTCCTGCGTAGACATAAATCGGGGAAAACAGCCTCCGTAGCAAGCTCTGTTCGGCTACCCGGCTTTACCGCTGAACCTCCACGCAAATAACGCCACTCCCGCCGCTACCGAAACATTCAGCGACGCGATCTTTCCCGCCATCGGAATTCGCACCAGCATGTCGCAGTTGCGTTTTACAAGGTCATGCAGTCCTTTGCCTTCGCCGCCCATCACCAACACGCAGCGATCTGCCCATTTCACCGCGTTGCAATCCGTTTCTCCCCGCTCATCCAGACCGTAGACGAAATAACCCATATCCTTCAGGCTCCGCAGCGTGGTGTTGAGGTTTCCGGCGCGCACCACAGGCAGATGTTCCAGTGCGCCTGCCGCTGCCTTGGCCACGGTTTCAGTGAGGCCGGTCGCCCGGCGTTCGGGAATAATCACCGCATCGGCGCCGGCGGCATGCGCCGTCCGAACCACTGCGCCAAGGTTGTGCGGGTCTTCCACGCCGTCCAGCACCACCAGCATGCGGGCAGTCTGTGCAATCGTGTCGAGGTCGGCGTATTCGGTGGCGGCACCCAGCGCCACAACGCCCTGGTGCGACTTCATTCCGGCCACGCGGTCCAGTGCCCCGCGCTCTTCGAAACGGACCGGAACATTGGCTGTACGGGCCAGATCGATGATTTCCTGCACCCGTGGACCGCCCGTGCCCCGGGCCACAAGAATGCGTTCCAGCGGATGTTTCGTGCGCAGCGCTTCGGTTACGGGATGAATACCAATGAGGAGTGCCAAGATTCCCATTATCGCGTGCGGTAAACTGGCAGTTCGTGGCGGTGTAGCTCAGCCGGTTAGAGCGGCGGTCTCATAATCCGCAGGTCGGGAGTTCGAGTCTCCCCGCCGCCACCAGAAATCCCGCTGTTCCCGCAACCGACTCTGCAGTCTTGCGAACTACCCGACTGCAGAGCAATGCCCCCTGCGGCGGAGAGAGCCCTCCGCAAGAATCTCCTACCGCCCCACCACTCCCGTCAACGGACTACTCGCACTGGCATACAGCCGCTTCTCCATCCGCCCGGCCTCAAACGCCAGTCTTCCCGCGTCCACTGCGAACTTCATCGCCAGCGCCATCTTCTCCGCATCGTCAGCTGCTGCCACCGCGGTATTCATCAGAATTCCGTCGGCACCCAACTCCATCGCCAGTACCGCGTCCGACGCCGTCCCTACGCCCGCATCAATAATCAGCGGCACTTCCGTAATCATCTCCCGCATAATCCGCAAGTTCGCGAAGTTCTGAATGCCCAGACCCGACCCGATCGGGGCTCCCAGCGGCATCACCGCAGCCGCGCCTGCGTCAATCAATCGCCGCGCATTCACCAGGTCATCATTCGTGTAAGGCAGCACCACAAAGCCTTCCTTCGCCAGTACCCGCGTCGCTTCCAGCAACCCGGCGTTATCGGGGAACAGGGTCTTCTCGTCGCCAATTACTTCCAGTTTGACCCAGTTCGAAAGCCCGACTTCGCGCCCCAGCCGCGCCGTCCGGATCGCGTCATCGGCCGTGTAGCAGCCCGCCGTATTGGGCAAAATAAACATCTTGTCGCGGTCAATGAAATCGAGCATCGATTCCTTCGACCGATCCGAAAGATTCACCCGCCGCACCGCCACCGTCACCACCTCCGCCCCTGACGCCGCGTGGCAGCGCGCCATTTCCGCAAAGGTCCGATATTTCCCGGTTCCAATCATGAGGCGCGAACGGAACGTGCGCCCGGCAATAATTAGTGGCATAATTCCATTTTACGGTGCTGCTCAGTAAATCCATTACCCTGGTGTTGTTTGCCACACTCGCCCTGCACGCGCAATGGCGGCTCATGCCCATGCCCGCGTCCGTGCAGGCCGGCGAAGGCCAGTTCAGTCTCCGCCACGACTTCCGCGTGGAACTACAGGGCTATCGCGAGCCCCGCCTCGACCGCGCCGCCACCCGCCTCACCCTCCGTCTTGCCCGCCTCACCGGCATGTCCATTCCCGCCCCCGGTGCGCCCGCCTCCCCCCGCCCTGCGCTGCTGGTTCGCACTACCGGGGAAAGTAAGGCTGTCCAGTCACCCGGCGAAGACGAAAGCTACCAGCTCACTGTGGAACCCGGCCAGGCGCTGCTCACGGCCCCCAATCCGCTGGGCGCGCTCCACGGCATGGAGACTTTTTTTCAGCTCGTCACCAACAACGAATCCGGTTGGGCTGTGCCTGCTGTTCATATCAACGACAGTCCGCGTTTCCCCTGGCGCGGTTTACTTCTCGACGTCTCGCGCCACTTCATGCCTCTCCCCGTCATCCGCCGCAATCTCGACGGTATGGCCGCCGTTAAACTCAACGTCTTCCATTGGCATCTGGCAGACGATCAGGGCTTCCGCGTAGAATCCAAAACTGCGCTTAAACTGCACGAACTGGCGTCTGACGGCTTCTACTACACGCAGGAAGAAATCCGCGGCATCATTGAATACGCGCGCGACCGCGGCATCCGCGTTGTCCCCGAATTTGACATCCCCGGTCACACCCAAAGCTGGCTCACCGCTTACCCCGAATTCTCCGCCGCCACTGGCCCTGTTACCCTCCTGCGCACCTGGGGAATCTCCACCGCTGTGATGGACCCCTCGCGCCCGGAACTCTACGAGTTTCTCGAACGAGTGTTGGGCGAAATGGCCGCGCTGTTCCCCGACGAATACTTCCACATTGGCGGCGATGAGGTCGACGCAAAGCAGTGGAAAGCCAGCCCGCGCATCGTCGACTACATGAAGACCAACGGCCTGAAAGACCCCGCCGCCCTGCAGGCCCGCTTCAACCAGCGCATCACGCCGATGCTGTCGAAAATGGGCAAGCACGTCGAAGGTTGGGACGAAGTCTTCCATCCCGATCTGCCCCGTTCCGTCCTCGTCCAGTCATGGCGCGGCGCGAAGTCTCTCTCCGAAGCCGCTCGCCAGGGCTTCTCCGGCCTGCTCTCCTGGGGCTACTACCTCGACCATCAGGACCCTGCGTCAAAGCTCTACCTGGTTGACCCCATGGATGGTGAAGCCGCCGGCCTCACCCCGGAACAGCAGGCCCGCATTCTGGGTGGCGAGGTCTGTATGTGGGCCGAATACATCACTCCCGAAAACGTCGATTCCCGTATTTGGCCCCGCACCGCCGCAGTCGCCGAACGCCTCTGGTCGCCTTCCGAGATCCGCGAAGTCTCCATCATGTACAAGCGTCTGGAAGTGGTGGATGCCGAACTTACACAACTCGGCCTCACTCACAATTCCGGCCCACGGCAGATGCTGGAACGCCTGGCCGGTTCCAATGACATTGATGCCCTGCAGGTTCTTGCCGATGTAACCGAACCCGGCTCCCTTGGCCTGCGCCATCGCGTGAACCCCAACTACATGCAGTCCTCGCCGCTCAACCGTTTTGTGGACGCCGTGATTCCCGATAGCACCGTCGCCCGCCACTTCGGCGAAATGGTTGACCGCTATCTGAACCGCCACTCTGATTCCGAAGCCCGCGATGAACTGCGCACATGGCTCAACCTGTGGATCAGTAACGATACGAAGGTGACTGCCGCCATCGGCCAGCGCCTGGTGGCCCGCGACGTGGTCCCCGTCTCGGCTCTGCTCGCCCGCATCGCCGCCGAAGGTCTGGCCGGCCTCGCGGCTCTGCAGGCAGAGCGCAAGCTCACGCCGGAAAGTCTGCAAACGGTATTGGAAGGGGAAAAACCGGTGGGCGAAGTGCTGCTCGCCGTCGCACCCCACATCACGCGCCTTGTGGCCGCAGCCTCGCCCCGAACCGCAGCGGCGCTCGAAGTACTCGCGCCCGTGAAAATCGCCAGTGCAAAAAAGAAACGCTAAACTCACTACAAAGGAACCCCCCATGCCTGAAGTCGCCTACCGCTCCGAAGTCCGCATCGAAAGAGTAAAAGGCCCTTTGCGCCGCGCCTGGCTTCCAGCGGAGTCGGAACCCGTGCTCTTCGGCGTCCACGGTGCTGTAGCCAAACACTACAATGTGTCGCCCGAAATCTCCGAACCTCACGCCACTACGCTCGACTACGTCGTGGCCGCAGCCGCCGGTTGACTCACCGGAACCTTTGGAGGCGCGCTGGAGGCGCGTCAAATTGATGCATCGGGCGATCGCCTGATCTCGGAAGCAGTGGGCGAAGTAGAGCTGGAAGGCACCGTTCTTGTGATCCGCCGCATTCATGTGAAACTGAAGCTCTCTACCTCTGCGGAAAACCATGAGACCGCCCGGCGAGTCCACGGTTTCTTCGCGGATAAATGCCCCGTCTATCTCACCCTGAAACCTGCCATCGCCATGACCACCGAGCTTATTTTTATGTGAGAGTCTCATTCCTATGGACCCCGGTCTTTCGCTCCAGATGATGCAGATGGTAACCGGCGGCGTGGTGGCTCAATCCATCAGCGTAGCCGCCGAACTGGGTATCGCCGACCTGCTTGCCAACCAGCCGCAAACCACTGCGCAACTGGCTGTCGCAACCGCGTCCGATGCCTCCCTGCTGTATCGCGTACTCCGCTTTCTCGCCAGTGTCGGAATGTTCCGCATCGACGCGGACGCGGACGGGGCCTGGAGCCTCACCCCGCTTGCCACCCTGCTCCGCTCCGATGTCCCCGGTTCCATGCGCGCCGCTGCCCGCATGATGGGCCGCATGTCTGCCACCTACCCGTACATGACAGAAAACGTGCGCACCGGCAAGTGCGCATACGGCCTCGCGTTCGGCAAACCCATCTTTGAAGATCTGCCCAACAAGCCGGAAGACGCTGCCATCTTCGACGAAGCCATGAATTCTTTCCATGGCGGCGAAACCGAGGCCGTGCTCAACGCTTATAGCTGCGACGGAATCACCACATTGGCCGATATCGGCTGCGGCGCAGGTGCCGTGATGATCGCGACGCTACAGCGCTATCCGGCGATGCGCGGCATTTTGTTTGACATGGCGCACGTGCTCGAAAGAACTGCCGGAATCATCCGCGCCTCTGGCGTCGAATCCCGCTGCGAATTACGCAGTGGCAGCTTTTTCGATTCGATTCCGGCCGGTGCCGACGCCTACACCATGCGTCACATCATCCACGACTGGCATGACGAACTGTGCGTGAAAATTCTCTCTAACGTCCGCAAGGTGATCCCCGCATCGGGCCGCCTGCTCATTATTGAGACGGTAGTACCGGAAGGCAACGACCCCTCGCCCTCCAAGCTCTACGACATGATCATGATGATCGTGCCCAACGGCATGGAGCGCACCGAATCCCGGTTCCGCCACATCCTGACGGCATCCGGATTTGCGCTGAGCAGCATCACGCCAACTCAATCGCCGGTCTCGGTGATCGAAGCCCGCCCGGTGTAGACGGGGCCTCCCGCGCTACCGAACCGGAATGGGTTCAAAGCTAATCCGCAGATGTGTTCCCGTAGCGTTGGCCAGGCGTTCCAGCGTTTGCGTGGAAGGGCGTGCCCGCCCGCCTTCCAGCCTTGCAATCACCGACTGCGTGGTGTTCATTCGTTGCGCAAGCTCCTCCTGTGTGAACCCCGCGGTTACACGGGCGGCAATCACTGCACGGGCGAGCGCAAACTCTGGCGCAAGTTCTTCATACGCCGCCCGGTATTCCTTGTTCTTCATCCATTTCTGATGAAGCTCGCTCACTTTACTCACGACGAAATCTCCTTTGCCCGCTTCAGGGCCAACTCAATATCCCGCCCGGGCGTCTCCTGCGTCTTCTTGACAAATACCCGAACCACCACAACTCGCCGCTCAACGGCTGTGACATAAAGAGCTCGCGAAATCCCGTCCCTGCCCTTCATTCGCATTTCCCAAAGAGGCCCTCGCAAGTGTTTGACGTGCGGTTCCCGAACCCGGTCCAGACCGAATTCCTCTGTCAGCAGGGAAATGTATCGAAAGCGAGCCGGCATATCTGCCGGAAGTCTTTCGAGTTCCGCGTCCACAAGGGCTATTTAGGGTTTCTACAGTCCACGACATCAGCCTGTGAATAGTATAGCCTTTTTGCTATGTAGCTGTACCGGCATACTCCACCCCCACCAGCGTCAACCCCCGCGCCGGTGCCGTGGATCCGCACTTCTTCGACAAACTCCGCCCGTCGAGATTTCCCCGCCCCACCTCAATCAGCGTCCCCACAATATTCCGCACCATATATTTCAGGAATCCCGACCCGCGCACCGTGTAAACCAGCAGGTCTCCCCGCCGCTCCAGTTCCGACAGAAACACCGTCCGCACCTGCGGCCCCTGCCTCGTCAGCCGATTATCTTTTGCTGCGAAAACGGAAAAATCGTGTTCGCCTTCGAACACCTTCGCCGCTTCTATCATCTTTGCCTCATCCAGCGGATAAGGATGGTGAAACAGATAAGGCCATTGGAATGGCGGACATACCTCGCCCCGAAAAATTGTGTACCGGTAAGTTTTAGCTTTGGCGTCAAAACGCGGCTGGAACTCCGCGTGCACCTCTGTGGCCTGATGGATTCGTATCGAAGGCGGCAACATCCGGTTCAGCACGCGACGAAGATTGTCTGCCGGAATCGGATTTTGCAGCTGAAACGCCCCACCTGGGCCAACGCATGCACCCCCGCGTCGGTGCGCCCCGAGCCTTCTACATGTACCGGGCTCCCTTCGATGCCGCCCAGAACCTCTTCCAACACGCCCTGAATGGTGGTCATGCCGGGCTGCACCTGCCAGCCATGGTAGTCCGTTCCGTCGTAGGAAATCGTGATGCGGATGCGGCGTGCCACGCGCTAAACCGGCCGCGAACCCGGTTTCACCACAGGCTCACCCGCTTTGCACAAAGGACACGTATCCGGGTCCCACACCGGAACTTCCAGCGTCTCCAGCGCCACTCGTGCCACGCCGACGTCGGCAAGGCCACCGCTGCGGTCGATGATAGACCCCGCACCCACCACCACCGCTCCCGCCGCGCGCACAATATCGATCACTTCCCGCGTGCTGCCGCCCGTGGTGATCACGTCTTCCACTACCGCCACCCGCTCACCGGGCGAAAGCGTGAAGCCGCGGCGCATCGCCATTTTGCGATCCCCGTCCCGCTCCGTAAAGAGAAAACGCACACCCAGCGCCCGCGCCACTTCATGGCCGATAATCAGGCCTCCCAGCGCCGGAGCCACCACCAGACCAATGCCTGGACGGGCCATGGTGCGCAGCTTTCCCGCCAGTTCCCGGCCCAGCAATTCCGCATGCGCCGGATGCGCCAGCACCAGTGCCGATTGCAGATAGCCCGAACTGTGCAACCCGCTGGTCAATCGGAAATGACCCTTCAGGTAGGCACCTGTGGCCTCAAACAGATTCAGAACACGTTCATTTTGGGGCGTCACAAACGGCTACTATACCATTGAGAAATAACCGTCTTTTTGCTTTGCATTCTTTTTGAACTCAGGCCCTTGCCGCAACGTTATTACAGGAAGAGATGAAGGTCCAGATCCCCAGCCGTGTCCCCATGCAAAAACTTATTGTCCTGGCCCTCGTGTGTGGCCTGAGCCACCTGACCCTGCCCCCCGCAGTGCAGGCCCAAAGTGCAATCCGCATTGATCCTGCGCCCGAAACCCGCTGGTCGCGCTTTACCCGTCCCTACCAGCCGCGCACCGTGCCGCCGGTCAATCTGGGCAACACGGCACGCCTCGACGCCCTGCTGCGCGCCGGCAATCTCTACCTCTCCGCACCAGACGTCATCGCTCTGGTTCTGGAAAACAATATTGATATTGAAGTCCAGCGCTATGGCCCGCTGCTGGCACGCGAAGTTCTGCGTCGCGCCGAAGGTGGCGGTCTTCTGCGCAGCGTCGGTGCCCCGGTGGCTCAGGGCCCCACCAGCGTCAGCCTCGCAGGTGTCAGTGTCAACAATACCGGCGGTGCGGGGGCCGGCGGATCCGGTGTCAGTTCCGGCGGCGGTATCGTTACCCAACTCGGCCCCCAGATTCCCTCCCTCGATCCCTCCATCTCCGGCTTCATGAACTTCCAGCACTCCACCTCACCCCAGAGCAATACCGTGCTCACCGGTACCACCGCGTTTGTTGCCACCACCCGTTCGTATCAAGCCCAGTACACGCAGAACTGGGCCACTGGCCTGAACGCCACCATGACTTATTCCAGTACGCGCACCCGGGTAAACAGTAATTTCTTCAGCCTCAACCCCTACACCAGCGGTTCTCTCGATTTATCGCTCACCCAGAATCTGCTCAATGGCTTCGGGGCCGCCGTCAATACCCGCAACATCCGCGTGCAGAAGAACAACCTCAAAGTTACAGACCTCCAGTTCAAACAGCAGGTCACCACCACCGTGGCCGCCGCCCTCAACCTTTATTGGGACCTGGTCAGTTTCAACGAAGAAGTGAAGGCCCGTCAGAGCGCGGTGGATACCGCCGGGCAACTGCTGAAAAATAATCAGGCGCAGGTGCGCATCGGAACCCTCGCCGAAATTGAAGTTACCCGCGCCCAATCACAGCTCTACACCGCGCGCCAGGATCTTCTCATCGCACAGACCAATCTTCTGCAGCAGGAAACCATCCTGAAAAACGTGCTCAGCCGCGCCGGTGTCGGCACCTCTGAACTCGCTTCGGTTCACATTGTCCCCGTCGACCAGATCACCATTCCCGACCGCGACGACCCGCGCACCGTCGACCAGCTCCTCACCGAAGGCCTCGCCAATCGCGTGGAAGTACAGCAGGCCAAAATCAACATCGAAAGCAATAAGACCAATCTGCAGGGTGTCAGAAGTTCCCTGAAACCTTCGCTCCAGGCCTTCGCCGAATTCTCCAACAACGGTCTCACCGGCGATGCCACGGCGCTCGGCATTGCCCAGTCCGGCGTGGGGTACCTGGCAGGCGGCTACAGTAATCTGCTCGGACAGATCGTGCGCCGCAACTATCCCAATTATTCGGCCGGCATCTCGCTCAACATTCCGTTGCGTAACCGCGCCGCGCAATCCGATTACGTCACCAGCCAGCTGGAAATCCGCCAGAACGAATTAACCCTGCAAAAGCAGATCAACCAGATCCGCGTGGAAGTGCAAAATGCTTTAGTGGGTCTGCAGCAGGCGCGCGCCCGCCACGATGCCGCCGTGCAGGCGCGCGCCCTTTCCCTCCAGACTTTTGAAGGGGATCGCCGCAAGTACGAACTGGGTGCCTCTACCGCTTATCAGGTGGTGCAGGACCAGCGCGACCTCGCCGCCGCGCAGTCGGCCGAAGTGCAGTCGCTGGCTAACTACACACACGCCCGCATCGCGCTCGACCAGGCCATTGGAGCCACCCTCGAAATCAACCACGTATCTCTGGAAGAGGCTTCGGCCGGCAAAGTGAACGCAGCCCCCAAGGGAGCCCGCCAGTGAAGGCTCTGCGCCAAACCTTCGCCATCCTCTGCGCCGCCCAGGCAGGGCTCGCGCAGCAGGCCCCCCTGCAATCCATCCAGCCCGTCCGCCCCGAAGGCCGGATCTGGCAGCGGCCGTATCTGCCCGCCGAAGTCCCCACCATCCGCCTCTCCAATTCCGGGCTCCTGGCCAGTCTCATCCGCGGCGGTACGCTCTACCTTTCCGCACAAGACGCCATCGCCCTTGCGCTGGATAACAATATTGACATCGAACTCGCCCGCTATCAGGTACCCCTCCTCGAATGGCGCCTGCAGCGCGCCGAAGCCGGTGGCGCGCTCCCTGGCGTGCAAAGTGGCGCCAGCCAGGCCTCCAGCGTCACCAGTGGCCAGGGTGTTCTGGGTAGCCAGGCGGCAGCGGGCGTAGGAGGTGGCGGTAATGCCGGCAACCGCGCCAGCGGAGGCAACGCCACCGTTTCCCAGATCGGTCCCGTTACGCAAAACCTCGATTCCACTTTCCAGGAATCCACCGGCTTCAGTCACCGCAGCGTGCCGCTCGCCAACGCATCACAAAGTATCACTTCCGTCCTCACGCAGGGCGGTCGTAATTTCGGCGGCTCGGTGCAACAGGGGTTCCTCAGCGGCGGCTCTGTCACCGTCAGCTACCGCGATTCTTTCCTCAATGAAAACTCCCCTTCCGATCTCCTGAATCCCTCCGTCGCCCATACTCTCAGCTTCAGCTTTCAACAATCCCTGCTACAGGGTTTCGGCACTGCCGTCAATGCGCGCAACATCACGGTCGCCCGCCGCAACCAGCAACTTTCCGACATCAATTTTCGCGCTCAACTTACCCGCACCGTCAACGCCACGCTCAACGCCTACTGGAGCCTGGTGGGAGACTATGAAGATCCGAAATCGAAGCAAACCGCGTTCGATACCGCAAAGAAATTTCTCCAGGATAACCGCCGCCGCGAGGAACTCGGCTCCCTCGCTCATCTGGACATCATCTCGTCCGATAGCGAGGTCGCCACCAGTCAATTGGGTGTCGCCAATTCGCGTGTCACTCTGCAGCAGGATGAGGCGCAACTGCGCAACCTGATTAGCCGCACCGGCGGCAACAATCCGGCGCTGGCCAGCGTCTCCATCATGCCCACCGATCACATCGTGGTGCCGGAATCCGAAACCCTGCCGTCCTTGAAGGAACTGGTGGGCCTCGCGCTCGCCACCCGCCCCGACCTGCAAATTGAAATGGAGAATATCGAGAACTCAAAGATCTCCGGCCTCGGTTCTGACAGCGAAATCAAACCCGCCTTAACAGCCTTCGGCGGTACTTCGCAATCCGGTCTTGCGGGCACGCCCCACACTGTCAGCGGTCGCGCTCCCGACCCCTATTTCGTCGGCGGCACCGGTACTGCGCTGGGACAAGTCTTCCGCCGTAACTTCCCCACTGAAAACATCGGCCTCTTTGGCCGCGTGGCACTGAACAACCGCCAGGCGCAGGCCGACCTCGGTATCGACCGACTCACTCTTCGCCAGCAGGAACTAACTGCCGCGCGCAACCGCAACCAGGCGCAAGTCGACGTGATGAATGGGGTGATCGCGATGCAGCAGGCAACTGGCCGCCACCAGACCGCGGTGCAAAACCGCATGCTCCAGGAAAAATTGTTGGACGCCGAACAAAAGAAATTCGCCGCCGGGGAATCAACATCGTTCAATGTCATCCGCCAGCAGCGTGATTTGAGTACGGCACAGGCGCAGGAAGTAGCAGCGCTTGTGGGATATCAGAAGGCGCGCATCAACCTCGACCAGTCCACCGGTGCCACGCTCGATGCCAATAAGATCGTGCTCGGCGACCACAAGTAGATACGAAACCCGCCCGGCCGTGGGCACGCGGCTTTCGTCGCGTCTTTTAGCATCACTGTTTCCGCAGCATTTCTCACCAGCCGCGCCCGTGAAGAAGCGGCTTCTCACTCACGCCGCATCATGAAAAATGATGCCCACCGTCTGACGCTGCCCGGAGATAATCCGGCTCACTCCATGTCGCAGGTTCACCCGATAAGACCCGCGCGCACCCTGCACCGGTCGTTTGTGGACCGCGAAAATAACCCCGTCTCCCTGGCGCAGCGCCACCACCATAGGCCGGCTCTGCATCCGGGGACGCTGCTCCATCATCACAAACTCTCCGCCCGTGAAATCCCGCCCCGGGTCAGAAAGAAGAATAGCCAGTTGCAGCGGGAATACGTGCTCACCATACAGATCCTGGTGCAGGCAATTGTAGTCGCCCACGCCATATTGCAGCAGCAGCGGCGTCGGTCGCTGTTGCCCTGCGGCATGGCAGCGGGCGATGAACTCCGCATGTTCCGCCGGATACCGAACGTCAATCCCCATCCGCTCATTCCAACGACTCGCTATCGGAACCAGCAGCGGATATACAGTCGTTCGCAGCTCACCCAAAAGAGCCGGTAGCGGATAGCAGAAGTATTTGTACTCCCCTCGTCCGAAACCGTGCCGCCCCATCACCACCCGGCTGCGGAACAGATCGTCCCGCGGGTACAGGCCCGCGATCCCACGGCATTCCTCCGCCGTCAGCAGCCCGGCGATCATCGCGTTTCCCTGCGCGTCCAGATCATCCGCGATGCGCTGCCAGTCCAGCCCGTCCACTCGTGCCGCCACGCTCACGCCCGCGCTTCCCGTTCCAGCAGATTGCGCTTCCGCTCTACTCCCCAGCGGTATCCCGCCAGCGCGCCATCGTGGCGCACCACCCGATGACACGGTATCGCCACCGCCAGCGCATTCGCACCACAGGCCTGAGCCACCGCGCGCACCGATCTTGGCGCGCCCATCATTTTCGCAACGTCGGTATAGCTCGCCGTCGAGCCCGGCGGAATCCGCACCAGCGCCTGCCACACACGCTGCTGAAAAGCAGTACCACGAATATCCAGAGGTAGCCCCAGTCCCCGTCCGGGCGCTTCCACAAATCCCACCACTGTCGCCACCAGTTGCTCGAACCCGGCATCGCCACCCAGCAAATTCGCCTGCGGAAACCGATCCTGCAAATCGCGCGCCAGCGCCCCCGGATCGTCTCCCAGCAAGATGGCGCAAATCCCGCGCTCGCTTTGTGCCACCAGAATCGATCCCAGCGAACACTCGCCCACCGCAAACCGGATCTCGGCGCCTTTGCCACCCGCGCGATAGTCGGTTGGCGTCATCCCCAATACTTCACCCGACGTTTCATAGAAGCGCGAATTGGAGTTGTACCCGGCTGCGTAAATAGCCTCCGTCACCGTGTCGCAATCCTGTAGCGCTTTTCGTACGCGCTGGCCCTGCTTCGCCGAAGCGTACGCCGCCGGCGTAAGCCCGGTCGCAGCCTTGAATACCCGATGGAAATGATACACACTCATCCCGGCGTGTTTCGCAAGCTCTGCCAGGCCGGGACGTGTCTCTGCGCCTTCAATGAGCCGGCAAACCGCGGCAACCTTGCCTGCGGCTTGCTCCAGCGCTGACGCGCCGTCCGGCTTACAGCGTTTACACGCGCGGAAGCCTGCTTTCTCCGCGTCCGCGCAGCTCGCATGGAACGCCACGTTCTCCGGCCGCGCCAGCCGCGCCCCGCACGAGGGACGACAGTACACCCCCGTCGTCTTCACCGAGTAATAAAACCGGCCGTCGGCTTTGACGTCACGAGCCTGCACCGAAACCCAGCGCGGATCTGCTGCCGTCGCCGCGGCCATTTGCGTTCTCAGTGTTGTTTTCATAACGGTATGAAAACGAAACTACCAGCGTCGCGGAAATTCCACACTCCGCTTCTTGCGGTTGAAATCGACGTCGGCTTATTGCGTCTTGATCGCAACTTCCGCATGCGACCCGCCCCAGTCCAGCGAAAGCGTCCCTGCATTCTCCCCCGCTGCCTTCAGCGTCAGCGTGAACTTCTCCACCGTCTTCGGCTGTTTGGTCACTTTCATCGCGACGCGTCCCAGGTCTTTCGTCTTGTCGTAATCGGTGCCAAATTGTTTGGTCTCGTTACTGACAATCAGCATCCAGTCTCCCGTCGCAGCGGCCTGCAGGAACAGTGTGTGGACACCTTTCGGCACCTTCAGATTGCCGATCATCAAATCGCCCGAAGTGGTCAGTGTGGTCGCTGCGTCAGCGCCCATCCGGTACCAGGTATTGTAAGGAATCAGGCCACCTTCGATCTTGCGGTTTCGCACAGACGGCGCATTGTACTCAACGATTACATCGTTGCCCGCCAGCTTCATCTGCGTTTCCGCACTCGGACTCAGCGGATTCTTACTCACTTCCCGGTTCCCCGTCGCAGCCATCGCATACGTAGTAGCCACCAGGCTCAATACGGCAAATAGTTTCATACTTCCATCGTATCCCGCCCTTTTCGACTCCCTGAATAGCCGCTCGCCAACACCGCTGCAATTAGCCCTGGCAGCAACCGGGACGGGCTACGACGACCTGCGTAGCGCGTTATTCCTGTCGATATCACCGCACCGATCCGGACGGCGATCAGGCCCGCAGTACGCAATCTTCCCTCACGGAGAGAGGAGATCATGGAAGTATACAAAGTCCTTTCATTTGTGGGGTCGAATCGACTTCGTATTGAGTGTACAGTAAGATTTTAGGTAATTGATTGGTTGGGGAGCCCCATATGAACGTTTCGCTAACGCCCGAAATGGAGAAATTTGTCAGCGCCAGGGTCGGATCCGGTCGCTACAATTCGGCCAGCGATGTTGTCCGGGAAGCTCTTCACCTGTTGGAAGACCAGGAACAGGCCCGCGCCGCGCAGCTTGCGGAATTCAATGGGGAATTAGGACGCCGGCTGGCCTCCCTGGATCGCGGCGAATTCGTTGATCCTGAAGTTGTAAGAGCCAATTTGCGGAGCAAATCGGAAGAACGCAGAAAGCGTGGATGAGCCAGTACGTCCTCAGTGTCGATGCTGCCCTCGACCTTGATGACATCTGGGAGTACATCGCCGCAGACAGCATTGACGCGGCGGACAGATGGATCGCAAAGCTCTACGATGCCTTCGAGGCACTCGGTCGGATGCCTGGAATGGGCCACCAGCGCGCTGATCTTACGGAGTTTCCTGTGCTCTTCTGGCCGGTTGGCCGGTATCTCATCATTTACCGCCAACAATCACCCTCCATTGCGGTCGTGGCTGTTACCAAGGCTCCCGCGATATTCCGTCATTCTTACGCCGTCGGCTGTCCTGAAGCAGTCCTGATGCACCACCCTCTGAATTCGACGACTGGCCCGACTGACAGAAAACTACTTTTACATGGAAATTATTGCGAGTTCACTGACATCGGGATGTTGTATAAATTGTTTCTGTCATTCCTGGCTCAGAGAGCTGGTTCGGGCGCGGAGTGTCAAACGGGGGAACTGCGGTTTTTGCGGTGCACGACAGGTTTGGTTCGACAACCTGCAGGATCTCTCGTCTCGGTGGCCGAGTTCGCATTCGCCAGGGATGTCACAGTTGTCCACCTGCGGAACCTGCTTGGAGCAGAGCGGTTCGAGCGGCTATAGGACTCGCCATCTCGGCCGGAACGGCGGCAAAAACTCTTTCGTACCATCGCGCTGAGTGGTTCCTCCGATTCCTTTTCGGGCGAGAGCACAAACGAAGCCCATGACGGTGGAGTTTTTCTTCCTTGTTTGGCGTTCCGGATTCAAGTTCCCACAACGCGTCGTCCGACTCCCCCCGTGATGGGGTGCTGTCATCCCAGTTTGGCAACTCAACCGATTCCGGCTCTTACGAATTCATCGCAACGTGATGTCTACCGCCCACCCCTCCAGGAAAATGATCTCACTCCCGCCGACTTCCCTCCCGAACTCGCCGCTGCCGAGCGCAATGCCGCCAAAAGCTTCGCCCGCCACATCGGCACCAGGCAAGACTACGCCATCGAAGTCGTCCCCGCTTTAGTCGGGCAAACCAAGGTCTTCGAACGCCTCTTCGGTTGCGAACGCCGCAGCTACAAACAGCTCTGCGAATTCCAGCGCATCCGCAATAGAGCTGAGGCCAAAGCTCTTTCGGAAGCCAAGCTTCTCCGTCAGTACCTCCGGCAGAGCGACGAAGAATCCGACAAAGGCGAAACAAAGGTGACCGGTGGGTTGGCTTTCCCAATTCGCTGACACTGCCGAATCCCCCATGAACTTTTCCCCTCCCCGCGCGTATTGCGTTTATGAGGGTTGAGATAGACGACCCGTTCAGGAATCAACATGGCCACAAAAAAGCGGAGCAAACGTTTCATCTGGATTACGCTCACCCTTCTTGTTCTTGGCAGTGCCGCCCTATTTTCTCTAAAGGCCTTCGGCACTAAACCGGCAAAACCCGATGCTGAGAAGATCGTCAAGGCGGAGCGTATGGACCTCGCCCGTTCCGTCGTCGCCACCGGTAAGATCCAGCCTTTCTCGCAGGTCGAAATCAAAAGCAAGGCCAGCGGCATTATCCTGCGCCTGCCTGTCAACGTCGGCGACGTCGTTCACAAAGGCGATATCATTTGCGAACTCGATCAGAATGACCTTCTCCCCGTGCTTCGCCAGCAGGAAGCTGCGCTGCATGTTTCAGAAGCCAGCCTCCGCTCCGTGCAGGCCGAGTACGAACGTTTCAAAGTCGAGGCCCAGGGAGCGGAAGTTCCCTTTCTGAAGCGTGAAATGGACCGCGCTACCACCATGCTGACCGGCGGCCTCATCGCCCAAAACGCTCGCGACGAAACCGAAAAGAACTATCGTCTCGCCGTGCAGAAACAGGAATCGGCAAAGGCTACCCTCGCAACCGCCGCCGCCACTATCGCCAAGGCGCAGGCGTCGCTGGAACAGCAGCGCGCCACGGTGGGCCAGGTCGAAGAAAACATCCGCAATGCCACCATTCGCTCTCCTATTGATGGCGTAGTGCTCTCGCGCGACAGCGAAGTCGGCACCGCCGTCAGCTCCATTCTGGTCCTTGGCTCAGGCGCCACGCTCATCATGGCAATCGGCGACCTCAATGAGGTTTACGTCAAGGGCAAGGTCGATGAAAGTGATGTCGGCAAGATCTATGTCGGCCAAACCGCGCGCATTAAAGTGGAATCCTTCAAAGACCAGATCTTTGCCGGTCACGTCACCCGCATTTCGCCCATGGGCGCGGAGAAAGATAACGTGACCACCTTCGAAGTCCGCGTCTCCATCTCCAATGAAAAACGGTTACTCAAAGCCCAGATGTCGGCCAATGCGGAAATTGTGCTGGAAGAGCGCAAGAACGTCCTCGCCATCCCCGAAAGTGCCATCCTCTACAACAAAGATAAGACTACAGCCGTCAACGTTCCCGATTCCACTGTGGAAAGAGGGGTGAAACAGCTCGCCATCAAAACCGGTATCTCCAACGGCACAAAAACCGAAATCCTCAGCGGCATCACCGAGGGCCAACAGGTCGTACTGCCCTAGCCACAGCCATGGCCTACCTCATCGAACTCCTCAGTCAGGTCTTTGGAAGCCTGCTGCGTAATAAACTGCGCAGCTTCCTCACCATGGCCGGAATCGCCTGGGGGCTGGCTTCCATCGTTCTCATCGTTGCCATGGGCGATGGTTTCAAAGAAGGCCAGCGCAACAATATGAAAGGTCTCGGCCAGGATATCGTCATCCTGTTCGGCGGCCGCACCGAATTCCAGGCTGGCGGGCAGCGCGCCGGACGCCGCATCAACCTCAACTATTCCGACGTGGAGAACATCCGGCACGAAGCTTATCTGGTGAAATCCGTCGCCGGCGAACTGGAAGGCAACGTGCGCGCTACCAGCCCCTTCAACAGTGGTGCATTCGAAGTCAGCGGCGTGGAAGCGCATTTCCCCGCCATGCGCACCATCCCCATCGCCAATGGCCGTTTCTTCAACCAGAAAGAAGAGCAGGCGGGCGTTCGCCTCTGCATCATCGGTGCCGACGTGAAGAAGCAGCTCTTCGCCGACCGGCCCGACATTGTGGGCACCACGCTCGCCATTAATTCCATTCCCTACCGCATCCTGGGCGTAATGGCCAACAAGAACCAGAACAGCAGTTACTCCGGACAGGATGAAAAGCGCATCTGGCTGCCCTATTCCGCCATGAAGCGCGACCTGCCGCCGGTAAAAAACTATACGCCCGGCTTTGTCGATGAGATTATCTACCAGCCGAAATCGCTTGCCGAATTCGATCTCGCGGAACGTCAGGTCCGCCGCATCATTGGTCGCGCCCATGGTTTCGACGCGCTTGATCTCCGCTCCATCGGCATCTGGGATACCGTCAAAGATCAGCAGCAGATCGCTGGCATCTTCGATTCCATGACTACTTTCCTTGGTGCCATCGCTCTGGTGACCCTGTCATTGGGCGGCATCGGCGTGATGAACATCATGCTGGTCACGGTCTCCGAGCGAACCCGCGAAATCGGCTTGCGCAAAGCTCTTGGCGCCACCCGCGCGCGCATCCTGGTCGACTTCCTCGCTGAAGGCTGCGTCCTCGCTTTCCTCAGTGGTGCCATCGGCTGGAGCATTGCCTTCGGCATGTCCAGCGCTTTGAAACTGGTGGAGATGCCCGAGGTGTTCCCCGGCCTGCCCGTCTCCGGCTCAACAACCTTCACTGCCTTCGCCGCATTGACCCTGGTCGCCATCGCATCAACCCTTATCCCCGCCTGGCGCGCCGCCGGCCTCACTCCGGTGGAGGCACTCCGCCATGAACGCCAGTAGCATCTTCGCTGAGGCCTTCGCCGCCCTAAAGTTCAACAAACTCCGCAGCATCCTCACCGTCGCCAGCCTCGCGTGGGGCGTGGCCTGTTTCGTCATCCTCTATGCCTATGGCAATGGCTTCGGCCTGGCAGTTTCCGGCTCCTTCAAATCCATTGGCCAGGACCTCATCCTTGTTTTCGGCGGCCAAACTTCTCAACAAGCGGGCGGCGAACGTTCCGGTCGAAAGGTCACGCTGGACTACGACGACATTCAGGCGATTCGAGACAACGTCCCGCAAATCCGTGCCATCTCTCCCGAACTCATGTTGGGCAGTATGAACATCGTCCGTGGCGCGCGGCAGGAACTTTCAATGATTCGGGCCGTGGAACCCGGCTACGGCATCGTGCGCAATATGGCGGTCACTTCCGGCCGCTGGATCTCCGCCGAAGATCTGCAAAACCATCAGCGCGTAGCCGTCATCGGCTCAACGGTGGCACAAAAGCTCTTCGGCGAAATTCCGCCAGAGGGTGAACTGGTCACCATCAATGGCGTCCAGTTCCAGATCATCGGTATGTTGCGCACCAAGTCGCAGATCTCCAACTACAACAAGCCGGATAACCAGTGCCTTTTCATTCCCTACACCACCGCCAGCCTTTTTCACAACCTCAGGAAGCCCGATGACTTTGTCTGGACTCCGGTCAACCCCACTTTCCGCGCCCAGGCCGTGAAGGACGTGCGTGCCACTCTTGCCCGGCTTCACAACTTCTCGCCCACTGATGAACGGGCCGTCGAAGTAACAGTCTTCAACGAGTTCATGCGGATGATCGACAACATGAATCTGGCGCTCCAGCTACTGCTTGGTCTCATTGGCGCCATGACCCTGGCTATCGGTGGCGTGGGCCTTGCCAACATCATGCTGGTGTCGGTCACAGAGCGCACAAAAGAGATCGGTGTGCTGAAGTCACTCGGAGCCACCCGCCGCGCCATCCTCGGGCAATTCATGTTGGAAGCCATGGCTATCGTGACTCTTGGCGGCCTGCTCGGTATCCTGTTGAGCTGGTTCGTCACCACCGGTATCGATACGCTCCCTTTTCTGAGCTCCATGATGAAGACCGACAACGCCGACGGCGACATTCACCTCCACATCACAAGGTTCGCAGTCATCGTTTCCACCAGTGTGCTGGAACTGATCGGCTTCGTCGCCGGCCTTCTGCCTGCTCTAAAAGCCTCGCGCCTCGACCCCATCGAAGCTCTGCGCTACGAATAACGGATAATAACCACTATGAAGAAACTTGCAGTGCTGCTCGCGGGCGCTCTGACGCTAACGCTCGCCGCGCAGGAAAAGGGCGACCTCGACATCGTCCACCGCATCAAACACGAGGCGTTCGAAAACTCCCAGGTGATGGACCACCTGGCCTTCCTCACAGATCGCTATGGCCCGCGCCTCGCCGGTTCGCCCGAGTTCAATGAGGCTGTGGAATGGGCGCAGAAGCGTCTGAAAAGCTATGGTGTGGCCAACGTACATGCGGAGACGTGGGGGCCGTTTGGGCGACAGTGGTCACTGAAGCATTACTCGGTGGAAATGACCGAGCCGCGCTATTCCCACCTGAATGCCATGCCGCTCGCCTGGAGCGATTCCGTCAGGCAGACTACCGCTGACCTGGTGTTCGCACCCTTCACCGCTTCGTCGCAGAATTTCAAAAAGACCGATGAAGAATTCGAAAAATACAAGACGCTGTGGCGCGGTAAGCTGCGCGGCAAGATCGTGCTCTATTCCAAACCGGTGGTCAGCCACGTGGGCGAGACGGCCATGCTGCACCGCTATACCGACGCAGAGCTTGCCGATATCGCGAAATCCCCCGCCCCCGAAGCTACCCCCAGGTTCAAGGGTGGCGACGACATTCCCGAAGACCCGAAGGAAGCCCGCGACTACACCGCCAGCCTCAACGCTTCACAGCGCGAGGCACTCGGCGAACGCCGCACGGACGCGGCGCAAAAGCGTCTTGCATTCTTCCGCGAAGAAGGTGCCGTCGCCATGCTGGTGGAAGACGGGCGCTCGCATGAGGGCATGGTCTTCGCCGAATCTTCCGGCTCACCCAAAGCGAAGTACCCGCTTTCGGTCCCGCAGTTCAAAATCACCGAAGAGCACTACAACCGCCTTGCCCGCCTTGTGGAAATGAAGGAACCGGTCAAGGTCCGGCTCGACCTGGAAGCTACCGTAAGCCCGCAGGATCTGAACACCGTCAATATTCTCGGTGACATCCCCGGCGGTTCGAAGAAAGATGAAATTGTCATGATCGGCGCCCACTTCGATTCCTGGCATGGCGGCACCGGAGCCACTGACAACGCTGCCGGATCCGCCGTCATGATCGAAGTCATGCGCATTCTCAGCGTGCTGAAACCGAAGCTCGACCGCACCGTACGCATCGCCCTCTGGGGCAGCGAAGAGCAGGGGCTGCTCGGCTCCAAAGCTTACGTGAAGGAACACTTTGGCGATCCCGCAAAGGGCCTTGTTACCACCCAACACGCGAAACAGAGCGTGTACTTCAACCTTGATAACGGCAGCGGCAAGATCCGCGGCGTCTATCTGCAGGGTCATGACGCAGCCCGCCCCATCCTCGAAAAATGGATGGCCCCTTTCCGCGATATGGGCGTTACCACGCTCAGCATCCGCGATACCGGCGGCACCGATCACCAGTCTTACGACGCCGTTGGACTGCCCGGTTTCCAGTTCATTCAGGACCCGCTCGATTACAGCACCATCACGCACCACTCCAGTATGGATACTTACGACCACATGATGCCCGCCGACGTCATGCAGGCCTCAGCTGTTATTGCCGCCATGGTCTACGAAGCCGCAAACGCGCCGGAAATGTTCCCCCGCAAGCCACTGCCGGAAAAGGAAGCTGTAGTAAGTTCGAAGCAGCAGTAGGTTGTGAGCAACCCCATGCCCCTGTGCCCTATCGGCGCGGGGTGCATGGCGAAGACCTTGAATCTGCCGGATGCCCGTTAGTAAAGTATCCGCGTCTTCAGCGTACCCGGAATCGCATCCAGAGCCCGCTTCAGCAGCAGGCTTTCGGCGCGCTCATCAGAATCCACGTCGATGACGACGTACCCGATCTTTGCGTTCGTCTCCAGATATTGCCCGCAGATATTGATGCCGCTGCTGGCGAAGACCGTGTTCACCGCCGACATCATTCCCGGCTGGTTGCGGTGAATATGCATCAGGCGATGCCGTCCACGTTGCTCCGGCAGCGACACTTCCGGGAAGTTCACTGCGGTCAGAGTCGACCCGGTATTGCTGTAACGCACCATCTTCACCGCCACTTCGCGACCGATGCTGCGCTGCGCTTCCTGTGTGCTGCCGCCGATATGCGGCGTGAGAATCACGTTATCGAACTGCCGCAGCGGCGATTCAAACTCCTCGCCTGACTTCGGTTCTTTCGGGAAAACATCCAGCGCGGCCGACCCGATGTGCTTCGATTGCAGTGCTTCCACCAGCGCGGGAATATCCACCACAGTTCCACGCGCGGCGTTTACCAGCGCGGCACCCGGCTTCATCAGAGCCAGTTCGGCTGAGCCGATCATATTTTTGGTCTCCGGCGTTTCCGGGACGTGCAGCGTCACCACATCGGCCCGCTGCAACACGGCATCAAGCGAGGGCAATTGCCGCGCATTGCCCAGCGCCAACTGATTCTCAATGTCATGGAATACCACTTCCATACCGAGGCCCTCTGCCAGCAGACCAACCTGGGTACCGATGTGTCCATAGCCCACAATCCCCAGACACTTGCCGCGCACTTCATGCGAGCCGTGCGCCGTCTTGGCCCACTCGCCGCGATGCGCCGCCGCATTGCGCCACGGCACGCCGCGCATCAGAAAAATGGTCTCTGCAATCACCAGTTCCGCCACGCTGCGGGTATTGGAGAACGGCGCATTGAACACCGGAATGCCGAATTCCTGCGCCGCGTCCAGATCCACCTGATTGGTGCCGATGCAGTAGCAACCAATGCCGATCAGCTTGCCTGCCTGTTCCAAAACACGCCGCGTCAATTGCGTATTGGAGCGGATACCGATCAGATAAGCGTTGGAGATCGCTTCCATCAGCTTCTCTTCCGGCAGGGATTTTTCGTGAAACTCAATGTCGGTATAGCCGTCCTGGCGGAACGCCTCCACGGCGCTGGTATCCACGCCCTCCAGCAGCAGGATGCGGATGCGGTTCTTTTCAAGAGATGTGGGACTCATTCAATAGTTGCCAGGGTTTCAGAGATTGCGCGCAGACGTTTTTCAGCTTCGCGAAGCTGATCGGCAAGGTGCAGAGAGGTCAGCACCGCCGCGCGGACAGCGTCGCCGGAAGCGCTGCGGTTCGCGATCGATGTCATCAGTTCATCCACACGGTGCGCCAGTTCCATGGTTTCCTGCGGGTCGCCCTCGGTCAGCAGGGAGTACGACTGGTTGAAGATGTGGACGCGAACGGATTGCTTTGCCATGATCAGTGGTTTAGGTTCTTATCGAAAAATTCTTCCACACGCCGCCATGCATCACGCAACACATACGCACGCCGGAAGTAATGAATTTCACCGGGATAGAAAGCCATCTCAAACGGCTTGCCCAGCTTCTCCAGGGTGTCGACGACCGTCAGTGTCTCCCACAGACCAACGTTGGTATCGTTAGTACCCTGCAAGATCATGAGCGGTATGGCCAGTTTGTCGAGGTGCTTTACCGCAGCCGATTCTTCGTAGCCTTTGGGGTTGGTTACCGGCGTTCCCAGTCGCGCCACGGTATACGCGCCCGGGTTCCATGTGGCCCAGTCGCCCACACCCGCCACGTCGATCGCGCAGCGAAACAGCGTCGGTGTGGTCACCACCGCCTGCAAGGTCATGTAACCACCGTAGCTCAGGCCCCAAACGGCAATCCGATCCGGATCCACATAACTCAACGTCTTCAGGTAGTCAGCGCCTGCAGCCACGTCTGCAGTCGGCTTGCCGCCCATGTCCATGTAATCGCCCACTGCCCAATCGCGGCCATAGCCCGAACTCCCGCGGTAATCCACGGTTAGAATTACATATCCCTGCTGCGCTAGATACTGGTGAAACGAATAATACATGCGCCAGGAATCGGTGTGCCAGCCGAGGTAGTTCTGATTCGGCCCGTCGGAGTGGATCCATACAATTGCCGGGTTCTTCTTCGTCTTGTCCAGGGACTTGTGTACGATGAGCGATCCGGGCACCTGTTTCTTGTCAGAAGCCCTGCTGGGAAAGTGCACCGCAACCGGCGGAGTAAGGTCGGCAACGTCGATGCCATCGGTCAAAGAATGCGTAATCCGCTCGGGCGTGGCGCCGACCTTTGCATCAACGGTGTAAACCTCCATCGGGTGATCCACTGCGCTGCGTGAGTAGGTGATCTTCGTGGCGTCGGGTGAGAATGCGGGATCGAAGTTCATCCCGCTTGTGGTAACAATCGGCTCGATCTTGCCGGTAGTAACATCGAAAACCGAGATGAACCGTTCCATGGGACGTCCCTCCGCCGCGTGCGCGAAGGATATCTTCTTGCCATCCTGCGACCAGTTGACGTAACCGGCAGTGAAATTTCCCTTCGTGATCTGCTTCGCCTGCGTTTCCGCCGTGGCGTTCGAGGGAATCAGGTAAATATGTTGCCAGCCCGGGCGATCACTGACGAAGGCCACCCACTTGCCATCCGGCGAACTGACGGGATTGGCACCGCGGCCAGGCGTGAAATAGGCGTTGTCGTGATCTTTCCAGATGGTGCGTGAGTCGCCTTTGGGCGAAGTCACTACAATGTCACGCGTCTTGCGATCAGGCGTGAGTTCCGAGTGAACAACGCCGGGGCCATCAGCGGTTTCCACCCACTGCGCGGCACCGCCGCCCCCGGAAACCGGCACCAGCACCGGGTCGCCCAGCACGGCGGAGACAATTCCCAGGCGGGTATCCCATGCGTTCTGCCGGAACACTTTCATTCGCTCGCCGTTAAAAGGCAAAGGGTCGGGAGCTTCTTCCACCCGCGCCGCATTGAAGGCAACGGAACTGCCATCGGGCGAAAAAGAGACACCGGTAATTCGCGACTCCGCCGGCAGGTGCGTAACCTGCCGCTCCGTGTGTGCTTTCAGGTTGGCTACCCAAATCTGGCCGCGGCGTATTACCGCCAGTTGTTGTTTGTCCCGCGTTAGCGAGAAACCAGAGGTCGTCTCAAAGCCCGGCACACGCGCCACTCTATGCGTCGCAGCGTTGGCCGACCACAGCGAACCTTCATGCAGGAAAAGAATCTGTTCCGAAGACGCCCATTCAAATCGCCCAATGTCGGTTTGCAGCATGTTCGGATTCACCGGGAAATCGGTAACGCGAACCGGTGCCTTGCCCGGTTCCGCAACGTAAAGATCCTGCTTGCCGGCGGAGTCCCACAGGAACGCAACCGTCCTGCTGTCGGGCGACCATTGCTGATCGGTCGGATAGCGAATCTCAGCAATTCGGTCAATGGTGATGCTCCCCCTGGGCGCAGGCGGCGCGGCAACCAGGGCTACCGCGGCAAGAAGAGGAAGCGTAAGTTTCGCAGGACCCATACGTTCCAGCATAACCGCCTATGGACAATTCCTTCCGGTTCGGAAAGCGTTTGGATGACGACCACGAAAGTGGGGCAGGCCCCCGGCCTGCGGCGGCCTCTCAGGCCGCCTTGGGATGCGACAATCCTCATGTGCCGGTCAGTGTGCGCCGGCTACCGCATCTGTATGTCATAGGCCAGCCGTTATTCGTCACCTTCCGCCTGCACGACAGCCTTCCACCGCACCGCGTCTTCCCGAGCCAAACCTCCACTTCCGGCGAGGCGTTCGCCGCCATGGATCGCCTTCTCGACGAGGTTCGGACCGGACCCACATTCCTCAGACAAGCGGCGGTTGCCAGCGAGGTACTGACTTCCATTCAGCATGGCGCCGGCATTGGGCACTATGAACTCCACGCGTGGGTCATCATGCCAAATCATGTTCATTTGCTCCTTACCCCCCGGGTGAGCGTTTCCAAATTACTCGGGTCGCTGAAGTCCGCCAGCGCCAAAAAAGCCAACCTTGCCCTGGGACGAACCGGGCGGCCTTTCTGGCAGGATGAGAGCTACGACCATCTGGTTCGCAATGGAGAGGAATTCAATCGGATCAAGCGGTATATCGAAAACAATCCAGTCCGTGCGGGACTGGCGGAATTTCAGGAAGATTACTCGTGGTCGAGCGCCGGAAGGCCTTAGTTAGATGCCACCGCAGGCCGGGGGCCTGCCCCACCAGCCTCAGCAGACAGGTCCTTCCGAAGGTAGAAACTCCCTCGTGTAAGTTAGCGATATTCTTCCATCGGCGGGCAGGAGCAGACCAAATTGCGGTCGCCATATACGTTGTCGATACGGCCCACCGGCGACCAGTATTTGTCCATCTTCGGCGATCCCGCCGGGAAGCAGCCCTCGGCGCGCGAATAGGGCCGCGTCCAGTTGTCTTCAGCCAGATCGTAGACCGTGTGCGGGGCATGACGGAGCGGCGAATCGGCAATGCCGAACCGTCCGTTTTCCACCTCCGCAATTTCTTTACGGATGGCGATCATGGCATCGCAGAAGCGGTCGAGTTCCGCCTTCGATTCCGATTCCGTGGGCTCAATCATGAGCGTTCCCGGCACCGGGAAGCTCATCGTGGGCGCATGGAAGCCGTAGTCGATTAGGCGCTTGGCAATATCATCCACGGTGACGCCGCAGACATCTTTCAATCCCCGCGGATCGACGATGCACTCGTGCGCTACCCTGCCTTTTTCATTTTTGTACAAGACCGGGAAAGAAGAATCCACCCGTGCCGCAATGTAGTTGGCGGAGAGAATCGCCACCTCCGTCGCCTTGCGCAGGCCTTCGGCGCCCATCATGAGCATGTACATCCACGAGATGGGGAGTATCGACGCAGACCCGTATGGAGCCGCCGAAACATGCTGTGGCAGGAAAGGTGCCAGATGCGCCCGCACGCCGATGGGGCCCATACCAGGGCCGCCGCCACCATGCGGAATACAGAAGGTCTTGTGCAGGTTCAGGTGCGAAACATCGGCGCCGTATTCCCCAGGCCGTGACAGCCCCACCTGCGCATTGAGGTTCGCACCATCCAGATAAACCTGGCCACCGTACTGGTGAACCACGGCACAGATCCTTCGAATCTCTTCTTCGAACACGCCGTGCGTGGAAGGATACGTCACCATCAGCGCAGCAAGGTCGCCGCCGTGTTGTGCAGCCTTCGCCTCCAGATCAGCGAGATCGACATTACCCATCTTGTCGCAGGCGACCACCACAACTTCCATCCCCACCATATTCGCCGACGCCGGATTGGTGCCATGCGCCGAAGAGGGAATCAGACACACATTGCGGTGCCCTTCACCGCGGCTCCGGTGATAACCACGAATCGCCAGCAGGCCCGCATATTCCCCCTGCGCGCCGGAGTTCGGCTGCAACAGAATGGCGTCGTAACCGGTGATCTGGCAAAGCTTCTCTTCCAGGTCGCGGAACATCGCGTGGTAACCGGCGGCCTGTTCCACCGGCGCAAACGGATGCATCGCGCCGAACTCCGGCCACGTCACGGGAATCATTTCGGCCGTGGCGTTGAGCTTCATGGTGCAGGAGCCGAGCGGAATCATGGCACGGTCCAGTGCCAGATCGCGATCACTCAGCTTGCGCATGTAACGCAGCATTTCGGTCTCGGAGCGATGCAGATGAAACACCGGATGGGTGAGGAACGCCGAAGTGCGGCTCAGGCCCTCCGGCAGCGCCGGAACATCCGACTCAGAGTAGGGAATCGTTCCGCCGAACGCTCGCCAAACCGCTTCCACCACTGTGGGCGTAGTGGTCTCATCCAGCGAGATGCCCAGAGTATTGGAGCCAACTACACGCAGGTTGATTTTTTCGGCAGCGGCGCGTTGCAGAATCTCAGCCTGCCGGTCGCCCACTGCGACTGAAACGGTGTCGAAGAAAGAGGCGTTGAGGATGCTGAAGCCAAGCTGTTTCAATCCCGCTGCCAGCGCCGCTGCGCGCCTCCGCACCTGCAGCGCGATATAAGTCAACCCCTCGGGCCCGTGATATACGGCGTACATCGACGCCATCACCGCCAGCAGCACCTGCGCGGTGCAGATATTCGACGTCGCTTTCTCGCGCCGGATGTGCTGCTCGCGCGTCTGCAGTGCCAGACGATATGCCGGCTTCCCTTTGGAATCGATGGAGACTCCTACGAGGCGCCCTGGCAGCGAACGTTTATAAGCGTCCTTCACCGCCAGATAGGCCGCGTGCGGACCGCCAAAACCCATGGGCACGCCGAAGCGTTGCGCGGAGCCAATGGCGATGTCGGCACCCAGTTCTCCTGGCGGGGTAAGCAGCGTGAGTGCCAGCGGATCAGCCGCTACAATCGCCAGGCCACCCATGGCCTGCACGGTACGAATCGGGCCACGGAAATCGTGAATGTCACCCAGAGTGCCCGGATACTGGAACAGCGCGCCGAAGTAATCACCGCCTTGCAGATCGTGGAATGGATCGCCAGTTACAACGGACCAGCCCAGAGGTTCGGCGCGGGTTTCAATCACGGCCAGGGTCTGCGGGTGTACGTTGCGATCCACAAAGAAACTGGTCGCTTTCGATTTCGCCGAGCGCTGCGCCACGGCCATCGCTTCGGCGGCGGCCGTGCCTTCATCCAGCATGGAAGCGTTGGCCACGTCCAGACCAGTGAGGTCGCAAATCATGGTTTGGAAATTCAGTACCGCTTCCAGCCGACCCTGGCTAATCTCCGGCTGATATGGCGTGTAGGCCGTGTACCAGGCAGGATTTTCCAGAATGTTGCGCTGGATAACGCCAGGCAGGATGTTGGCGTGATAGCCCTGACCGATCAACGATGTGCGCACTTCATTGCGCGCAGCAATGCCACGCAGGAAATCGAGCGCCTCGGTTTCCGACAGAGCAGCACCGGTACCAAGCGCCTCGGCCTGGCGTATGGAGGCGGGCAAGGTTTGGCTCATCAGATCTTCGAGCGACTTTGCGCCCACAACGAGGAGCATCTCTTCAATGTCAGATGGCGACGGGCCAATGTGGCGGCGTTCGAAAGTAGTGGCGGGCTGCGGGGATGGCATGGGGCACCTTTCCAAAAAAGGAACTTGCCCCCTCTGTCGCTTGTGCCTGAGAACGTTATCCCGTCGGCGAGCGGACCGCAAGGCCCGCTACTTTCCAGATGTTGGTCCGTGACGGTCCTTTTGCCTGAGAGTTTCCGGGGCGGTTGCTCCTTCGGCGCCAGCGGTGAAGCTGATCTCTCCCGTCAACCTAAGGATAACGCGCTACCAGATTCGGCGTACTGGCCGGCGGCATTCAGTGTAAACTTCACAGCAGGTCATGCGAAACTTCCTTGTCATCCCCGCCGCGCTGGTGTTGCTGCTGGCAGCGTCTGCGCAGCAGCCCAATGGTTATCCCAATCCCTACCGGAGCGTGGAGAATTGGGCGCAGGTTCCTGACACCATCCAGTGGGGTCAGGTGATTGGCGCGAATCCCGATGCGGCGGGTAATCTCTGGGTCTTCCACCGCGCCGAACCGCCCCTGATGCAATTCGATGCCTCCGGCAGGCTTCTGCAAACACTTGGCCAGGGCATGTTCATCAATCCCCACGGCCTCCACATTGACCGCGAGGGCAACATCTGGGTTTCCGATTCCGGTGGACGCGCAGGCAAAGGCCATCAGGTTTTCAAGTTCAGCCCGCAGGGAAAGGTTCTTCTGACGCTGGGCACCGCAGGGGTTGCCGGTGAGGCGCCGGACAAATTCAATGGCCCCGCCGATATTGTGACCGCGCCCAATGGTGACATCTTCATTGCCGATGGTCACATCAATAATCGCGTCGTGAAATTTTCGAAAGACGGAACGTTCATCAAGGCCTGGGGCAGGAAGGGTGCGGCGCCGGGTGAGTTCGACGTCCCGCACACCATTGCCATGGATTCACGCGGCCGCCTCTTCGTGGGCGATCGCAACAACAGCCGCATCCAGATCTTCGATCAGGACGGCAAATACCTTGAAGAGTGGAAGCAGTTCAGCCGCCCCAGCGGCATCTACATCACCGCTGACGACCGAATGCTGGTCGCCGACTCCGATTCCAACGCGAAGACCAATCCCGGCTGGCTGCGCGGCATCCGCATTGGTTCGGCGAAAACCGGCGTGGTTTCGCAATTCATTCCCGATACGGAAGCCTCGCCGGATTCTGACGCCCGCTGGTACCAGCCGAACGGTCCGCGCAAGTCGGTGACGACGGGTCCGGAAGATGTCTCGATTGACGCCCTGGGCAATATTTATGGATCGGAAGTGGGCCCGCGGCGTTTGATGCGCTACGTACCCAATCGGTAAACCAATTTACAGCCCGCGCAGATCGTAAACATCGGGACGGCGGTTGGCGAACGCCGGCAACTCCGCCCGTACGCGATCCTGGGCAGAAAAATCGAGATCAGCGGTAATCACGCAATTGCGATCGGGCGCACAAGCCAGCACCACGCCCCACGGGTCGATAATCATGCTGCGACCGTAACAGGCCTTTCCTGGCATGTAAGACCCGATCTGCCCGGCGGCGATCACGAAGCACTGATTCTCCACGGCACGGGCGCGCAGCAGAAGCTCCCAGTGATCTTTGCCGGTGTACAGCGTGAAGGCGGCGGGAACCAGCAGAACTCTGGCACCGCGCAGGGCCAGTAGCCTGTATAACTCCGGGAAGCGGATGTCATAGCAAATGGAAAGTCCCAGATCAATGCCTTCCATATCCGCATTCACAATTTGACTCCCGCCTGCCACCACAGCGGATTCCTTTGCGCTCACGCGCCCGGGAATTTCGACGTCGTAGAGGTGCAGCTTCCTGTAGACCGTGACTCGTTCTCCCTCGCGATTGAACAACATGCTGGTGTTGTAAGCGCGGTCGTCCGTCTCGTGCGTGCAGCGGATGGAACCTGCCAGTACCCACATGCGATGCTGTCGGGCACGGGCGGCGAAGAGTTGGCTGGTGGGTCCATCCAGCGGTTCAATGACGGCGCGCGCTCCTTCCGGCGTGCCCATGTATTCAACGCATTCCGGGAGCACAGCGAGGTCAGCGCGCGCGGCTGCGGCTTCGTCGAGCGCCGCCACGGCAGCGCGCAGGTTGGCTTCTTTATCAGAGGCGGAACTGAGTTGGCAGGCAGCGACTCGCATAGGTCTTTTTATTTTAGGCGTGGCGGGGTGGCGGAAGTTTCCGCTATAATCTCCGCCATGAAGTTCAGTCTCGCTCTTTGTCTCCCGCTGGTGGCCGTTCCGCTGCTTTTCGCGGGCCGCGCCCTGACCCTTGACGACTATTACCGCGTCGAAACCGTCTCTTCCACCGCCATCTCTCCGGACGGTAAATGGGTTGTCATGCAGCACAACACCACGCTCGAAACCGAGAATCAACGCCATTCCGAACTCTGGATGAGCCCCGCCGACTCAAGCGCCCCTGCCTTCCGTATCACCACCCCGGCCTTTGAAGCCACCGCCCCCCGCTGGTCGCCCGACGGCAAACTCCTCGCCTTCCGTTCCTCCCGCAAAGTGCCCGGTGCCGAAGGCGACATCTGGTTCCTGCGCATGGACCAGCCCACCGGCGAAGCCTTCCAGATCCCCGGCGTTGGCGGTATGCCCGTCTTCAGTCCCGACAACAAGTGGATGGCTTTTACGAAGCGCACGCCGCCCCCGCCCGCCGCCAAAGCCCAGTCCGCTCTCGACAAACAACTGGATCAGCGCTTCAAAGGGCGCGTTATCGAGTGGATCAACTATCGCTTCGACGGACGCGGCTACCTGCCCAACCCCAACGATCCCGAGAAGACTCCACCCATCGAAATTTATGTTGTGGCGCGCGAAGGCGGCACCCCGCGTCAGATCACCAAAGTCGGTGTGGACGTCACCGGTTTCGCGTGGAAGCCGGACAGCTCCGCGCTGGCCTTCACCGCCGACACGCATCAGCGCGATGAAGCCTCCTACGAACGCGCCGACCTCTGGCTCACTGATCTGCAAGGGCAGACCAAGCGCCTCACTGACGATGGCTTTGAATACGACTCCCCTGCGTGGTCGCCCGATGGTCAGAGCCTCATCTTCCGCCGCCGCCAGAGTCTGAGCGACGTGATCGCCAGGCATCAGGATCACGGTGCCGCGGTGGACATTTACCGCATGCCCGCCGCCGGTGGCGCCATGAAAAATCTGACGCCCGATTTCGACCTCATTCCCGGCGCGCCGGCATGGACCGGATCCAATATCTGGTTCACCGCCGAAGTTGGCGGCGATGGCCACCTCTTCCGTATGACTGCCGATGGCGGCAAACCCCAGCGCCTTACCAACGGCGACCGCTCACTGGCCGGTTTCAGCTTCACCCCAACGTATGAGCGCATGGCCTTCGCCGCTCAGGACGCGCAGCATCCCGCCGAGGCCTTTGCCGCGCGCACCGATGGATCGGGTGAAATCAAACTCAGCGCCTTCAACCAGAAGTTCCTCGCCGAAGTGGATCTCAACAAGGCCGACCGGATTAGTTTCGCCAGCAAAGATGGTACGCCGGTGGAAGGTTGGGTCATGCTGCCGAAGTCCTCCGGTGCCCCGCCGCCGCTGGTACTCGCCATGCACGGCGGCCCGCACGGCGCTTATGGCAGCCACTTCGATTTCGAATTCCAGTGGCTCACGTCGAATGGTCTGGCTGTGGTCTACACCAATCCGCGCGGCTCCACCGGCTATGGCGAGAAGTTCCTCTGGGGCATTTGGGGCTCGTGGGGGAAACTCGATTATCAGGACGTGATGGCGGGCGTGGATTATGCCGTGGCGCACTATCCGGTGGACCCCAAGCGGCTGGGCGTAACCGGCTACTCCTACGGCGGGTTCCTGACGGATTGGGTGATTACGCAGACCACGCGCTTCGGCGCGGCCGTGAGCGGTGCCGGCATTTCCAACTGGTTGAGCGACTACGGTACGGCCGATATCCCGCGCACGAAGGAAAGTGAATTCTACGGTTCACCGTGGCAGGCCGAAGCCAGCGAACGCATGTTGGCGTCATCGCCCATCACCCACGCCGGCAACGTGAAAACGCCCACCCTGTTTGTGCATGGCGAGGCCGATGCGAGAGTGCCCATTGAACAGGGCGAGCAGATGTACCGCGCGCTCGCCAAGCAGAAGGTGCCGGCGAAATTCATCCGGTATCCAGGCAACTATCACGGCGGCTGGCCAGCCTGGGATATGGTACACCGTTATCACAATGAAATGGATTGGTTTAAGGAGTATCTGAAGCCGTGACACGCAAATTCTGTCTGTTCCTCCTCTGTGCCTCGCCACTCGGTGCGCAGCAAACATGCGAGAGTCTCACCGCACTGAAGCTTCCGCATACGGCCGTCATTTCGGCGGTGTCGGTGGCGGCGACCGGCAACATTCCCGCGCACTGCGCGGTCAAGGCCTCCGCTCGCCCAACAACGGATTCGAACATCCAGTTCGAACTCTGGCTGCCCGCTGCTGCCGCGTGGACCGGCAAGTATGAGCAGGTGGGCAACGGCGGCTGGGCCGGCAACATCCCGCTGGCGGCACTGGCGGAACCCCTGCGCCGGGGCTTCGCCACCGCGGGTACCGACGATGGCCACACCGGCGGTACCGCCGAATGGGCCATGGGACATCCCGAAAAACTGGTCGATTTCGGCTACCGCGCAGTACATGAAACCCGCCTGCAATCAGCTGCCATCATACAGGCTTTCTATGGCAGGGAAGCCGGGCGCAACTACTTTGTCGGTTGCTCCGATGGCGGACGTGAGGCGCTCATGGAAGCGCAGCGTTTCGCCGATGATTTTGACGGCATCATTGCGGGCGCACCCGCCAACAACTGGTCGCACACCATCACCGGGCATCTGTGGAACGAACGCGCGCTGCTGGACGATCCTGCGGGCATGATTCCGCCTGGCAAACTTCCCCTCATTCAAAAGGCCGCTCTCGACCAATGCGACATGCTGGATGGCGTGAAGGATGGCCTCATCGAAGATCCCCGTGCCTGCCACTTCGACCCTGCGGTGATCCAGTGCAAAGGCGCAGATGGCCCCGAATGCCTCACTGCGCCTCAGGTCACAACCCTGCGCAAGATCTACGGAGGCCCCAGGAATCCACGGACCGGCGAGCAAATTCATCCTGGCTATTCGCCCGGTGCCGAGGGTGCGCCCGATACCTGGGCCGCGTGGATTGTGCCCGGTGGCCCGGTGGGCTCGCTGCAGTTCGGCTTCGCCAATACCTACTATGGCCAGGCCGTGTTTGAAGATCCGAACTGGGATTTCCGTAAGCTCAACTTCGATACCGACGTCGCCTATGGAGACCAGAAAGCCGGCCTCGTCCTCAATTCATCCAGCCCCGACCTGCGCTCGTTCCGCGCCCATGGCGGCAAACTCATCCAGTACCACGGTTGGGGCGACACGGCAATTCCCCCGCAGAATTCCATCGATTATTACGAACTCGTGCGCTCGTTCATGACGAAGTATCTGGATGCCCGAAACGACCGCTCGAAGCCAGTGGAAGATTTCTATCGCCTGTTCATGGTCCCTGGTATGGGACATTGCCGCGGCGGAGGGGGGGCGAATGTATTTGGCAACGGGGCCACGGTGGCTGGCGCAACTGCCGATCCGGAGCGCGATCTGGTCTCGGCGCTGGATCGCTGGGTTGAGAAGGGAATTGCGCCGGACCACTTAATTGGCACCGGAAAATCTTTGACCCGGCCGTTGTGCGTGTATCCGAAAACGGCGCACTACAAGGGAACGGGCGACAGCAACGACGCGGGGAGCTTCAGCTGCGTTGCAAAAGGACGCGACTAAAGTCGCGTGCCCACGGGGCGTCAGAACAGCTATGGTGCCGTGACGGCGCGCGGAGCGTAGTAGCCCTTGCGGGCCCGCACCACCAGATCCTTGCGTGTTTTCACCTTCAGACCCACCGGGTGATACAACCCGTCCTGCACCATGGGATTGGGCGAATAGAAGATGTTGTACTGGTGCCGCAGCACATTCGCTATATTCTCAAACGACTGATCCAGGTCTTCCGCCTTGAACGGGAAGAATGCCTGACCACCGGTTTCTTCGGTGAGATACTTCAGAACCTTGTCGCCGTCTTTCTCCTCGCGCGTGATGTTGGTGGAGATGGCGTAGATCACAGTATCGGCCTTCTGCGCCATTTCCAGGGCCTGGTCGCGGGTACGGTCGCTGGAAGTATCAACGCCGTCACTAATGATGATCATGGCGCGACGGAATTTGTCGCGCGGCTGGTCCATCATCAACTTTTCCTTTGCCGCGAAGTAGATCGCATCGTAGAGTGAAGTTCCGCCCCCCGGGCGCATGCCGCGAATGCCGGTCTCCAGCGCCTTCAGGTCGTCGGTGAGATCAGTGACCATTTCGACATTGCTGTCAAACGCGGCCAGCATCATCAGGTCCTGACGGGGGCGCATCACGCTGTTCATGAAGCGGATGGCGGCCTGTTGTTCGAAACGGAAGCGGTCTGTGATGCTGTTGGAAGTATCCACCAGCACGGCGATGCGCAGCGGCAGGTCAGACTCGGCAGTGAACTGGCGAATGGATTGCGGTTTCTTTTTTTCGGCGATTTCGAAGTCGTCCTGGACAAGGTCTGTAATGAACCGGCCCTTCTTGTCTGTGACGGTGAATAGAATATTGACCCGTGTAATGTCAACCGAGATGGTGGTTTCAGGAGGGTTTTGCTCAGGGGCGGCGGGCGTCTTCACCCTGGGTTGCTTTTGTTGCGCCGAATTTTGTTGCGCCACGAGAGCCGATCCGGCGAGCGTGAGCCCGGCACACATGATGGCTGCGGCGGCGAATCCCCAAATCCTCATATACGTGCCATTCTAGCGCTTCCGAGCCGGTGCGGGTATCAATTCGCCACGCCACTTTTCCAGTTCCGGCGCCAGCGGAGAGATCACCAGGACCGCCTGATCCGTCGCCGGGCTGCGGAATCCCAGCCGGTGCGCCTGCAGGAAGTAACGGCCAGCGGCCTGCTCTTTGGCTCCGTACAACTTGTCGCCGGCCACAGGGTGCCCCACCGCCGCCATATGCGCGCGGATCTGGTGCGTGCGACCGGTACCCAGCTGGACGCGCAGCAGAGTGAATCCGGTGAAGTGCTCAATGGCTTCCCAGTCGGTGAGTGCCGTGCGCCCGGTTTTGAGGCGGGCGGTCATTCGTGTGCGGACCTTCGGGTCGCGCGAAATTGGTTTCTCGATGCGGCCAGTGCCCACCATGTCGCCCTCAACCAGCGCGAGGTAAACCTTCTCCACCTCCCGGCTGGCGAACTGGCGGGCCAGTTCCAGATGCGCCGCGTCCGTCCTTGCCACCAGCAGGGCACCGCTGGTGAAACGGTCCAGCCGGTGGACAATGCCGGGGCGCTCGTCGCCGCCCACGGTGGAAAGCGTCTTGAAGTGATGGACCAGCGCATTGGCGACGGTACCGCTGCGGATACCCGCGCCGGCATGTACCGTCATACCGGCGGGCTTATCGATCACGATGCACCCGGCATCTTCGTAAAGTACGGTCAACGGAATATCTTCGGCCAGGGCACGCAGTGGAGCCAAGGGCGCGGGATCAACTTCCACCTGTTCGTCGCCGCGCATCAGGTGGGATGATTTAGCCGCCGCGCCGCCTACAAGTACCCTGCCATCCCGAATCCAGCCTTGCAGGCGAGACCGGCTATACTCCGGCAGGCGTTCATGAAGGAGAGCGTCGAGGCGCCTGCCCCGGTCGGCGGGCAACGCGTCAATATGCACGAGGCGAGACTAGCTCCGCTTCCTGACGGCTTCGATGCCTTTTTCCAGAACCGCGTCACCTGTCACAGCTTTCTTCGGCGTCGCCACGGGTGCGTCGTCGTCATCGTCGGGCGATCCACCGCCAGCGGCATCGGGATCGGCCACCAGTTCGTCCGGGGTCACGCCGTTGTCCTGGATCGACTTGGCATCGGGCGAGTAGTATTTCGACACCGAGAGGATGATGGCGCTGCCGTCTTCCATGTTGATGGGGCGCAGGATGGAGGCTTCGCCATAGGTGCGCTCACCCACCACTCCGGCACGCTTGTTCTTTTGTAACGCAGCGGTGGCCACTTCAGCGGCGGCGGCGGTGCCGCGATTAGTCAAAATCACCAGGGGAAGGCTGCTGACCATCTTCTTCGGGTCAGCATTGAAATCTTTGCGCGGGTATTTTTGACCCATCGTGTAGGTGATCAGACCTTTGTCCAGGAACTGGTTGGCGAGTTCGATGCCTTCTTCCGGATCACCGGTGGCGCAGAAGCGAAGGTCGAGAACAATCCGCTGGGCACCCTGTTTGGCCAGACCCGCGGCGGCAGTGCCCACTTCTTTGGCGCGGCCACTCACCAGCGAGGCGGCCTTAATGTAGCCAACGTTATCGGCCAGCATTTTCGATTCGACCGGGGGATACGTCAGGACGGCGCGGGTGAGCTTCAGGGCTTGCGGTTCCGGCTTGCGGCGCAGCACCGTCATTTCGGCTTCGGTGCCGGGCTCACCCTTCAGCAGGAGGCGCGCATAGGCCAGCGGCATATCGCGCGTGCCCACGCCCTTGAGGGTTTCCAGAAAATCTCCGGTGGTGAGTCCGGCTTTATCCGCCGGGGAGCCGGGGACGACCGAGACGATGGTGATGTAGCCGAATTTCTTGGCCAGCACCATGCCCACATCGCCCTTGAAGGTGTCAAAGTTCTTCAGGTACTCCTTGTAGTGTGCCGCGTTGAGGTAGCTGGCATACGGGTCAATGGCTTCCAGCAGACCGTTGAGCGCGCCCAGGGTGACGCTGTTCATATCCGGCTCTTCCACGTATTCGCTCTTGATGCGGGAAAGCACTTCGGAATACACCGAGAGGTGTTTGTAAACGTTGTCGTTGGAAGTCTTCTCGGCGCCTTTGGTCACTACGCCGCCCAGCAGCAGCAGCGCGACCACGGCAGTGGAGCACATCACGATAAAGTACCGGGCTCGGGTATTCATAGTTCGCTACTTAGAGTATAAACCTTCCGGGGGCAAGGGGATTACGGTGGTCTTTATATTAGGCGGCTCGAAGTTTATGGGATTGAGGTTGAACTGGCGAAGCTGGGGGAACGGATGGCGGGGCGGCCTGAGAGGCCGCTGCAGGCCGGGGGCCTGCCCCACTTGGCTTGGTAACAGGCTGCATCGGCGGATTTTGCACGTTCGAACCCATTTCGGGATCCACCAGGGCCTGTGCGAGTACTTCATCAATGGCGATTTTGGCTTCGGTTGCGGCGGCGCGGCGGATCTCGTTTTGATAGCGGGTCCAGCCGTTGCAGGCGCGTTCGTATTGGCGTTCGAACTTGGCCTCGTAGCGCAACCATGTGCCGTAGGAGCAGCCCGTCTGGCTGAGAGTTTCGATGGCGCGGGACTGGAGGTCGGTGGCGTCGAGTGGCGGGAGGGTTTCCATGTGGCGCGCGATGGCCGATTCCATATGGGCGCGGACGCGGCGGAGACGCCATTCGGCGTCGGCCATTTCGCGGATGAAGCGGGATTCGGCAATATCCTGGGGTTCGCCGAAATGGTCTTCGAGTTCGGCGAGGAGTTGGTTGTATTCGGCGGGGTCGTCGCCGGGGAGCAACACGGTAGAGGAGCGGAAGCCGTGGGTGGTGCGGTTGCGGGAGGAGATGGCTTTGCCTTCGGCGGTGGCGGGGCCGGTGGAGTGGGTGGCGTTGGCGCGGTTGGCGGCGAGTTGTTCCGGGGAAATGGTGGTGGACATGGTGGTCTCCTGGGTGCGGGACTGGGAATGGAAAAGCCCCGTCCCGTGGCCAGTGAGGGCGTGGGGGGCGGGGCTGGTTCTGTCGGTTTTGTTATAGCATGAGGGCGGGAAAAGGCGGGTTTGCGGGGGGGGCGGAAAGGGAGTGGTTGTGGAAGTTTATTTGGTTTGGAATGTGGGGGTTGGGTGGGGAATTTTAGATTTCTGGAGGGCGGTGTGACTAAACAATCGTCGAGGCAGGATTCGGGGCCCCGAGGGCCGGATGAATGACGTCAGGCGAACCGGGGAGACTGGCGCTCGTGTGGTTCGAATCCGGGCTCGGGTCGCACGAAAACGCCTCGGATCCATCGAGCGCAATGTTGCCAGAGTCGAACTTGGAGACAATCAACCGAAGGCATCTACGGGTAGGGCGTTGGACGGCCAAATGACGTGAAGCGGACTTCACGGGAGTAATCTTCGGCGAAGGCCCGGTCGGTACATTCTCCGAGTGGCCGACGATCCGGCCGGTACACGGAGACAGGGGCGCCTTGCGCGAGTTATGTCCCCACGTTTACCGTTGATTTCTCGGCCTAAATTTCCTTCCGATCCGAATAGTGTTCAAATAGTGCCCATGGCTTCCGCGTCCAGCTTGATGCCCAGACGGTACTCTTTAAGTGACCTGAACGCTTGGCGAATTGCGACCTTCGGCGCATGTTCGCGGACAATTGCTCGTAGGGATGCTTTCGCACGCTCTTCCATCTGACAGCCGAAAATGATCGCCTTCAGATCGGTGTCGCCGATCTGAAGGTAGTGGTCATCCAAAACCATTGGTGTAGGAGACTCGGTGGAACGAAGGCCGATCAACCGGAACTCGTTTTCATAGGCCCAATCTTCGGATTTGGCGAGAAGTATCCCATAGTCATGCTGATCATAAAGCAGAAACGGAGGATATTTCTTGTGGTACTCCACCTGAAGTGCCCATGCGAATTTCGTGTTCGGGACCGCGAATTCAAGGCACATTCCCTTGTGGCTCCGGGCGTAATGCGACCACATCAGGTTGGCCGACGGGTCGGGGGCCAAGCAGTAGATCGCCCAGTGAACTGCAACGTACCTAGTGAAGTCCAATGAGAATTTGTGAGTCATGGATTTGATAACCCTCGGATTACTTCGCAGCAACACCTCGAGGTGGTCACGTTCGGCACCTCGGGGTCTGATCGAAGTAAGCGCTTCGACTGTCTTCGCACGAATTTCGTCGTCATCCAAATGGGCCGTATCAAAATACGGCTTTCCGTCCCATGGATCGTTGAAAGTCGTAGGATCAGAACACCAGATGCGATGGTTCTTCAGAATGTCGGTGAGCCTCCCGACATGATTATCGCGGCTGTCGAGATCGAAATCCTGATAATGGTAGAGGTGAGCCAGCCCAAACGTGAAGGCGGCGGGAAACCCGGGTCGCGAGTCCATGGTAGTGCCTCATGCTTTCCTAAAATGGCACTGGCGGAGGTGCAAATGCCTTCGCCCGAACCCATGACTCAAGAAACTCATCGCGCTTCGGCGAAAGGAAAGCGCCGAGCATACCTGGCTTGTCGGCGATGTGCCGGACTACGGTTCTGACGATAGCCTCAGTATCGTACATCTGCACCTTATGAAAATCTTCGCTGTCCTCCCATCGGCCGTGCACAATCTCGGACCGTTTTGAGTAGCAAGCCTTCACCCGATCGTGGAGGTCTTGCTGCATTTTCCGGTCTATTGCCAGAAAGTATGAGATCCGGTCGCGGAGGCGCTTGCTCACGCCAAATGCCTCTTCATCGGAGCCAAACAGGGACTCAAGACCCTGCCAGAACAGCGGATACCGCATGTCGCCGGGATACGACGTGAGCGCTCCCCAAAATGCTCGAAGGGCTGGCCAAACCGCGCTCTTCCGGGGTACCGTTGAAAGCGTTTCGAATAGTCGGGCTGCCGTCAAAAGATGTTCAGGCTCGACGACATTGTAGGAATCTCGTTCGTGGCAGAAGAGTGGTGTCTCCCGCTCTGTGGCTTGAATGAACGGGGGATCGATGGGTTTCGGGTGCCCGTCAATGCGGGTCATTACGTGAAAACCAACCGTGAGACACACCGACGAGGGCCCGACCCTCCACATGTACATGTTGGCGAGTAAAGCAGATTGCCATCGGAGATCTTGAATTCCCTTGGGCTGCCGGCCTGTCCACTCGGGATCAGGATGACCGTACGACAACGCCTCATACTCAGACACGAGGGCATGTTTTGCGAGGTGAACACTCTGGCGGTCACGTTCGCTGAGGTTCTTGAGCGGTGACTCGTTTCGCAGCCAGTCTGGTACGTCTCGAATGTCGAACTTGCCAAAGGGAATGACCGTTCCTGCGAGTAGGTTCAGATTGTGAAGCGGCACGACAGTGAAAGCCATTACGACCCAAGTGTAATGCTGTACGGACATTACTCCTGCTGAGTCGGCTGGTGTACGTCCACTCCGGGCGGATCACGCGCTCGCTGACGCCCAGGCGGCGCGCCAGTTCGGAGTTTATTCAGGTGCTAGGCGCGCATCGCCATGCATAGTCTCTTCAGATCGCGGTACATTTTTGCCAGCGGGTCACGCACAATTCCAACTGGCGGGCGACGCGAACGCCAGCACGAATGTCGTCGTGCAAACTGACGGGAAAAGATTGTTCACGGATTTCAGGAATAGGTTAAGGCGAGCAATGCCTTCGATGCACATTGCGTGGTACGGTGTACCTAAAAAAGTACACTAGGCCGGGTGCCTCGCCGCCGCAGAAAATTCCTCTCATTTTTTACCGTACGGCGGCAGGGAGCGAGCCGGTCAGGGAGTGGCTGAAGGGGCTGGGCGAAACGGAGCGTCATGCGATCGGGATGGATCTATTGCAGGCCCAATGGCAATGGCCGCTGGGTATGCCTCTATGTGGCCCGATGGGAAACGGACTACGGGAAATACGGACGGACCTGCCGACGAAGCGGACTGCGCGCGTGCTGCTCTCCCTTTACCGGGCCCACCTGGTAGGTCTACACGGGTTCATCAAGAAAACCCAGACCACGCCAGATGAATATCTGGCGACGGCACGCAGGCGTCAAAAGGAGTTGGAGCGATGAGCAAAAAGAATATGGGTTCCGGCATTGACGACTTCCTGAGGGAGGAGGGCATCTTTGAGGAGGCTCAAGTGCTCGCGGTCAAAGAGGTAGTTGCGTGGCAACTCGCCGAAGCAATGAGGATGAAAAATATCTCCAAGGTCAGGATGGCCGCGCTGCTCAAGACGAGCCGCACCCGGGTTGACCGCCTGCTCGATCCAAAGAACGACATTCCGCTTGGTAGCCTGCAACGCGCCGCCGCGATAGTCGGACGGCGCCTGACGATCCAGCTGGACTAAGTAAGAGGTCAGGGTCGAGTAAGAACTTCACACGGAAGCCGACGACATCTGTCTGGCAACCAGCAGGTCAATCTCTCCCCGGTGGTCTTCGTACCAGGCCAGGCATTCGTACACCTGAGATTTGGTGAGTTGCGGGAAGCAGTTCACGGTTAGAGTGTCGACCGTTTCGCTATTCTGAAGCAGGCCGATGACATCGTGGACGGCAATCCGTGTTCCTTCCACTGCGGGGTTGCCATTTCGAACGGACGCCGAACGGACGACGTGCCGATATTTCTGCGCACTACAACCCATAAATGGATGGTACGGCTCCCTTGATCAGGGTGTCAACCGCAGCCCACTGCGATCACGCAACGGCGGTAAGACCATTCCTCTCGACGAGCGACAGCAGCTTGAGCGAGGCACCGGAAGGCTTCTTTTCGCCGCGTTCCCACTTGCTCACCAAACTGGTTGTCACGTTCAGGTAGTTGGCGAAAACGGTTTGGCTGACGTGTTCCTTTTCCCGGATCGCCTTGATCTCCTTCGGCTGCAAGAGCCGGATCGGCGTCAGGCAGGCTTTATCGAAACGCCGCATCGTCTGTTTGCCGATGGCACCGGCATCGTGCAAGGCTTCCATCGTTTCATGAATGGCCGCCATCGCGTCACTTCGATACTTTTTGTTCATTCGCTTTCACCTCCGTAAAATCGCCTCTCTTCACCAGGTCGGCGAGCTGGTTATCCGTCAATGCCAGGACGTGTTTCGCTGCTTCCTTGAACTGGTGCTCCTCATCGTGCTTAATGTTCGCCCGCTGGCTTTTGGAGAACCCATACACGAAGAATGCCCTCTCGCCGCGTCGGAGCAGGATGATGGTCCGGTAGCCTTTCGATCTTCCCTCTCCCGGCCTGGCGATCCGCTGCTTGATGACCTCGCCGCCAAGGTCGGCATCGATCTGGCCTTTTCCGGCCCGGGCAACGGCATCGCGAAAGGCGGCATCCGCGATTCCTTCCTTTCTGGAAAGGCGTTGAAACCATCTGGACTGGAAGATTCGCACGGTACGCCCGGTTTGACTCTATAGCACCAGGTGTCATAGTTTAAGCCCGAGGAAACAGGGCCCCATTTTGCGGATGGGCAACAAGGTCTTTGCGGTGTTCAATATCGGCTCACACGCGGCGCGATCGCGGGCGACCTCCAGGATCGAGTAAGCGGTTAAATAACCAAAGGGTGGACCGGGAGGCGGGGCTGGGAGCCCCGCGCAGGCCGAGGGCCTGCCCCACATCAGAAACTTCTAAAGCACTGCGAAGACGCGACTGAAGTCGCGTGCCCACGGGCTTGTACACTGAGCACAAATGTCGCGCATGTTGCAGGAGATTCGCGAGCAGCCCGATTCGCTGCGCCGGACGCTGGCCTCGGCCACCCGGCGGATCAGGGAGTTTGAACGGGCGGTGACCCTCCACAAGCCGCGCCTGGTCGTGCTGGCGGCGCGAGGGACGTCGGATAACGCCGCACAGTTTGGCCGTTACCTGATCGAAATGACCACTGGCCTGCCGGTCTCTCTGGCAGCGCCCTCCATTCAGACTCTGTACGGTGCCACGATGGATTACCGCAACGCGCTGGTCATCGGTGTGTCGCAATCGGGCGAATCGCCCGACGTCAACCTGGTGGTGGAAAAAGCCCGCGAAAGCGGAGCGCTTACCCTGGGCATTACCAACCAGCCCGGCAGCGCACTGGCAAAAGCGGCGGAGCATGTATTGCTGGTGGGCGCGCGAAAAGAGCGCAGCGTCGCCGCCACCAAGACCTATACCGGTCAGGTACTGTTGCTGTATCTGGTGGCAAAAGCTTTGGGAGCGGCGCTGCGACCAGCTGATCTGGAGGCCATCCCCGACCTTGCCGCCACCGCTTTAAAACTGGAAGACGAGGTCACGGAACTGGCCGGGCGTTTTCGCTTCATGGACCACGCCGTGGTGGTGGGCCGTGGCCTGAATTACGCCAACGCTTTTGAAATGGCGCTGAAACTGATGGAGACCTGTTACGTAGTGGCCGAGCGGTTTTCGTCCGCCGACTTCCTGCACGGCCCCATCGCCATGGTTGACCCCAACTTTCCGGTGTTCGCCTTCGCTCCCCACGGACCAGGCTGGCCAGGCTTACAGGAAACGCTGCTGCGTCTGCGTGAGATGAAGACGGAAGCGGTGGTGATCACGGATCGGAGGAACCGCGAGGCTGCTGCTGCCGCGCCGCGCATCATCCGCATTCCCGCCAGTATTGCGGAAATCTACACCCCGATTCCGTACATCATCCCGGCGCAGATCTTCGCCGCCGTGCTGGCAGTGGAAAAAGGCCTCGATCCCGACAAGCCACGTTCGCTGCACAAAGTCACCCGGACGCTGTAATCAGCTCCGGCCCAGTTCCTCGAAGAAGTGCGCGATGGTGCGGATACCGTCGAAGTAGTTGCCGATTTTGTATTTTTCGTTGGGCGAATGCAGACCGTCATCGGGCAGGCCGAAGCCCATCAGGATGGTTGGAATGCCCAGATGTTTGGCGAAGTCGCCGACAATCGGAATCGAACCGCCGGAGCGGATGAACACCGTTTGCCGGCCAAAGATGTCGCTGAACGCCCTGGCTGCCACGCGAATGGCGTGGTGATCGGGATTGACCATCAGGCCGGGTCCGGCGCTCAAAACACGCACTTCGAACTGTACGCCGCGGGGGGCATTATCCGCCACGAACTGCTTCACCGATGCGACGATCTTGTCCGGGTCCTGATGCGGCACCAGACGAATGCTGACCTTGGCCACTGCTTTGGCGGGAATTACGGTTTTCGCGCCAGTTCCCGTAAAACCGCCTGCAATGCCGTGGACTTCCAGGGTTGGCCGTGCCCAGGTACGTTCAAAGACAGAGTATTCCAATTCGCCTGTGAGCGCCGTTGCGCCAACTTCCTGAGCCAGATATTCGGCCTCATTGAAGGGCAGATGGGTCCAGCTTTCCTTCTCTTCGGCGGAGGGAGGGTCTACGTCGTCGTAAATGTCCGGGATCAGAATGCGACCGTTCGCCGCCTTGGCTTTCGAGAGCAGTTCAATCAGCCCGAAGACGGCGTTGGGCGCCGCACCACCGTAGAGGCCGGAGTGCAGATCGCGGGCCGGACCGTGCGCTTCAATCTCCATGTAAACGAGGCCGCGCAGTCCGATGTTGAGCGTGGGCAGACCGTCCTCATACATTTCGGTATCGGACACGAGCGCGACATCGGCCTTCAGCTTTACCGGATTCTTTGCGACGTATTCGGCAACCGAGATGCCGCCAACTTCTTCCTCGCCTTCGAGGAGGAATTTGATGTTCACCGGCAGCTTGCCATGCACGGCCTGCAGAGCTTCCATGGCCTTGATGTGGGAGTACATCTGGCCCTTGTCGTCGGCTGAACCGCGGGCGTAGAGGTTACCGTTGCGTTCGGTTGGCTCGAAGGGCGGCGTTTCCCACAGTTCCAGCGGATCGGGCGGCTGGACATCAAAATGTCCGTAGCAGAGAACGGTGGGCTGGCCGGGGGCATGGAGCCAATCGGCGTAGACCAGGGGATGGCGCGCGGTCTGGATGATTTCGATATTCTCCAGCCCTGCCAGCTTCAGCTTTGCGGCGCTGTATTCGGCGGCGCGTTGGGTATCAGCGTTGTGGTCGGGCGAGGTGGAGATGCTGGGAATGCGCAGCAATTCCTTGAGTTCGTCGAGGAAGCGCCCCTCGTTTTTTGCGATATAGCGATCGATGGCTTCGGACATGTTTCTTAATTTTAGCGCCTGGGCAGAACCGGGCAAGCTAACCTGAAAGATCATGTCTGGACTTCTTGCAGGAAAAACTGCCGTTATCAGCGGCATTGCGAACCGCTGGAGCATTGCCTACGCCATCGCGGAATCATTCAGCCGCGAGGGCGCTTCACTGGTGCTGACTGCGCCCACTGAAAAGCTGCGCGACGGGATGGAAGCCATCACCGGCGGGTTCAACGTGGTGAAGACGCTGGTGCTGGACGTGGCGAAGGATGAGGATCTGGATGCCTTCGGCGAGAGCCTGCGCGCACTCCGTGTGCCCGTCGATTCGCTGGTACACAGCCTGGCATTTGCCAATCGGGAAGACCTGTCAAATCCTTTTGTGCAGACCAGTCGCGACGGTTTTCTGTTGGCGCAGAACATCAGCGCGTATTCACTGGTGGCGATGTCGCGCCAGGTGGCGCCGCTGATGACGGCGGGCGGCTCGATCATGACGCTGAGCTACCTGGGCTCTATTCGCGTGCGCCCCAACTACAACGTGATGGGAGTGGCCAAGGCATCGCTGGAAGCCAGCGTGCGCTATCTGGCGAACGACCTTGGCCCGCAGGGGATTCGCGTGAATGCGATTTCGGCAGGAGCGGTAAAAACCGCCTCTGCGCGTGCGGTAAAAGATTTCTCCACCATGCTGGAGATGACGAAGGAACGCGCGCCGTTGAGGAGAATCACCGAACCAGCGGAAGTGGGTGACACCGCGGTCTTCCTCGCCAGTGACCTGAGCCGTGGAGTTACCGGTAACGTGCTGTTCGTGGATTCCGGCATGCAGTTGCTGTAGAAGTTGCTGCCCAAAGCCGAAGGCACGGCTGGGGCATGGCACGCGGGTCAGGACTTTTTTGCGCTCCGCGCTCAACGAACACGCTGTCCGCTACCTTGCAAACGCAGGCGAAAAACTGACTCGGGGGACTGCTGTCGCAGTCCCCCGAGTCAGTTAGTCTGCAACTATGGTCGCTTAATTCGCACTCAGAGTGCTGCGGCGACGGCGGGCAAATCCGGCGAGTCCAGCCATTCCGGCAGCCGCCAGGAACCAGGACGCAGGCTCCGGCGACGCCGTGTCAATAATGACCTGCGACGGGGCGGCGAAGCCGACGGCAGAGAGTTCCGTCTCGCCCTCACCTGTGTTTGTGTCGAGCGAACTGGACTTGAAGCGGTAATACCGGTAGGCGGTGTCAAAGGTGAAATACTCTTCGTAGCCGAGGGAGCCGACGCTGGAACCCCGGTGCGTGTCAACGTGTTTGAGACACCTCGAAGCATAATTTACTGAAGTTTATTTTCTGGCGTTAGTTGTGGTTTGTTGATCCAGACCTCCGTGGGTGCGGGAAGGGGTTGGGGCGGTTTGCGGACGAAGCGTTCAGG
>JBBROK010000003.1:0-298266 GCA_038229475.1 Bryobacterales bacterium
GATGGTGATGCCGGGCGATAACGTGGAGCTGATTGTGGACCTGATTACGCCGATCGCCATGGACAAGGGCTTGCGCTTCGCTATCCGCGAAGGCGGTCGCACGGTTGGTGCCGGCACGGTTGCGGAAATTCTGGATTAGTTCCGGTCAGTCTTGATTTAAGGAGTACAGGAAATGCCAAGAGAAATCATTACGTTCCAGTGCACGGAGTGCAAGAACCGGAACTATACCAGCACCAAGAACAAAAAGACCACCACGGAGCGCCTGGAATTGAAAAAATTCTGCCCCCATTGCCGGAAGCATCACGCGCACAAGGAAATCAAATAGGCTAGACTGAAGTTGCAGGTCCCTGCATGGGGAAGGGGCGTAGGCTCAACGGTAAACCGACGGTCTCCAAAACCGTTTTTGGGGGTTCGAATCCCTCCGCCCCTGCCAAACTCCTGAATTACGAAAACAGGATCGAATGGCGAAGCTCTGTAATGTCGCGTGAAGATTGGAACTGAGAAGGTAAAACATGCCCGGCGAAGTCGAAGTCAAAAAAGAAAGTTTCCTGGTCAACGCCCGGAGCTACGTGCATGACGTGCGCGGAGAGATGAAGCGGGTTACATGGCCCAGCCGGGCGCAGGTGGAATCCACCACGCTGGTGGTTGTGCTCAGCGTCTTTGCCTTCGCCGCCTACTTCCGCGTGATCGACTACATAATTGAGAATACGGTGCAGCGCACCTATTCCGCGCTGGTGAAATAAGACGCTATGAGCGATCAAGATCTACTTACGGGTCAGATGGAGGCTGCAGGCGAAGAGCCAGTGGCCGGAGATCCAGCTGTCGAATCGTCGCCTGCCGCCGAAGCTGTTGCAGAGGGTGCGGTTTTAGAAGAGGCAGTGGCGGAACTCCCTGTAGAGGAAAGCAAGCAGTGGTTCATCATCCACACCTACTCCGGATTTGAACGTAAGGTTTCCGAGTCGCTACGGACCCGCGCCGAAGCTTTTGGATTTGCGGACAAACTGGGGCAGATCCTGATACCGGAAGAAGAAGTTGTGGAATTGCGCAACGGCAAAAAGGTGACCAGCAAGCGTTTGCTGTATCCCGGCTACGTTGTGGTGCAGATGGATATGGACGACGAAATGTGGCACCAGGTGAAGGAAACTCCCCGGGTCACAGGTTTCGTGGGTGGCGGGCAAACACCGGTGCCGTTGAGCGCGGATGAGATCAACAAGATGCTCTATCGCCAGACCAGCAGCGCCGAACGTCCGCGTCCGAAGATGAATTTCGAGAAGAACGAAACGGTGCGAATCATCGAAGGCCCGTTCGCGAACTTCCAGGGCAAGGTGGACGAGATCAACCCCGAACGCAATACCCTGCGTGTTCTGGTTACAATTTTTGGACGTGCTACTCCGGTGGAACTGGACTTCCTGCAGGTAGAGAAGTCCAGCTAAGCCAGACTTGGCGTTTGACAGAGAGTTTTTTGGAAAGGAAAGTTTTCTTTTCGTATGGCAAAGAAAGTAACGGGCAGTGTAAAACTGCAGATTCCGGCTGGCAAGGCGACTCCCGCGCCTCCCGTAGGTACCGCGCTCGGTCCCCAGGGCGTCAACATCATGGAATTCTGCAAGGCGTTTAACGCCAGAACATCGGCCAAGGATCAGGAAGGTCTGATCATCCCGGTGGTTATCACCATTTTCTCGGACCGCTCCTTCACGTTCATCACCAAGACACCTCCGGTGCCGGTGCTGATCAAGCGCGCGGTAAACCTGGCCAAAGGCTCGGCCGAACCCCATAAGATTAAAGTCGGTAAGATCACGATGCAGCAGATCGAAGAGATCGCCAAAATCAAGATGCCCGACCTCAACTGCTTCGACGTAAAGTCGGCGATGAACTCGGTTAGAGGCACGGCGCGCTCCATGGGCGTGGACGTCGTCTAAAGATCAGCCCCGGAATTTTCCAACCACCCCACCTGGCAACAGGTGGGGTTTTCTTTTGCCGCCGTATTTCCGCCCGCTTGGACAGTGAGACAATCAGGTATGCCCGAATGGCTCACTTTCGTACTGGCAATCGCGGCGTGGATCGTTGTGACGCGCTGGCTGCTGCCCCGCTTCGGTGTTTCCACTTGAAGTACGCCTGCCTGCTCTCCGGCGGAGAGCACAAGTAAGAAACTAGCCGGCGCCGGGATCGCGGAAAATACCACCCTTCCGACCAAGGCGAAATAATTCCCTGCCCGCGCGAAACCAGAACGAATTTTTCAGGTTTCGTGTTCCTTCCGCCAGTCTTTGCCACTCTTCCACAATGTCCCGCACAGCAGCCGGGTTTAGCGTGAACTTGCCTTTGCGCGCCACCACCGGCAACGACCATTTCTCTGCCTGCACAATTCCGAAGGGCGGATAGCCTTCCGAATAAATATGCACCTCACTGAAACCAGCGGCCGCCAGTACCCGCGTTAACTCCACCTCGTTGATCTCCCGCACTTCCAGCGACTCGCCGGTAATACCGCGGTGGAAAACCGGGCGTTCGAAGACCTGCCACACTCCGGCCGCCGTGCGATTCACCAGCACGGTTTCGCCCGCGATCTGCGTGAAACCGAACTGATGCAGATCGGGGTAGTGTTCCAGCGTTTCCGGCTCAATGGAATAGGGCATGGTGAACACCAGAAGCCCAGGATCGCGCAGCAACTGCCAGCAGTTGCGGAAGGCCCCTTGCAGGGGTGGCAACACATGCTCAAAGACGTCGCTGGACAGGATGAAGTCATACTGACCAAGGTCATGCATCGGGGGGTTGGCGACGTCAAACCGGGGCTCGCGGTCAAAGAAAGTATTGCGGTAATCGAGCCGGTCGGCCAGCAGCAGCGCATAACTGTTGGAATCGCTTGTGCCGAGGCCGCGAAGGCTTCTGGCACGAGGGAAATCCGGCAAGACCAGGCTGGTACCGAACAGTTCCGTGGACAGGGCGTGAAGCAGCCCGCGAACCCGGATATTGGAACCGCAGTGGCCGCAGGACGGGCGTTCCCGGTCTGGAGGCTCGGCATTTCCGTGGTTGGACCGGCCGCAGATATTGCAGCGAAATGGAGGCATGCAGTGACAGAAAGAGTAGCACGTGCGACCAAACATTAACTAAAATCAGCATGGACCTGGTTTCTACAAATGTGGGAGAGTCAGGAAATGTCCACGGAAGCTGGTGTGTCGGGGAGTACAGTACCACAAGGGAAGAGTGCCCGACCGGGCGCGATCCTGCTGGTGATGCCACGTTTCGAAGATAACCGTTCCCTGCTGCGGAACTGTGCAAAACTTCTGGAACAGGGTGAAACCGGAGCCGCCTATTCCCTCCTCCGGGTGGGCTGGACGCGCTGCCGGCGGATTCCGCTGGAAGACTATGGGCGGCTGTCTGACTTCCTGCACCACGCGATTCTGGCCATTGAAACCGGTGAGTTTGAGGGCAGCCGATACATTCTGCTGGCTGCGGTGGCAGCGTTTGGCTGGGCTGAGCCAATTTAAGCAAAATTTTCTGCCAAGAAGTGGACAAACAGTTAAGTGCCGATCCAGTCGACCGGCACTAGCCCGCACCGGCGAATTTCGTCATCACCGGTGATGACACTGGCTTGCTCGGCTTGCGCCAGTGCGATTGCAAAAGAGTCGCCAAAAGCAATCGGATGGGCTGCTTTGACGCGAGCGACCGCCATGATGCCCTCTTCATCCGAAAGTACAATACGGATTGGCAAGGAAGGCAAGCGGTGGATAAATTCCCCGGCAACGGTTGGGCTGACGCGCCTGGCTAAAATGTAGAACGCCTCCGCTACGTTAATCCAGCTCATGCACAACTCGACCTCTCCGGAGTCGGCGGCCTGACGATTTGACCTTTGATTGGAATTGTAGTTTGGGTTATGTGCGGCCGTTCCTGCCAAGGTAAAGCGGATTCCGCCTAAGTGCACCCGGAAATTCCTACTGCGGTACGACTCATCCGGTTTCGGCGGGCCGGGATCTCTCAAAGCCGGGCGCACCGGCAGCGCTGCAAATCGGCATACCACTGCTTCCATCTTCCTTCATCATCCGGTAGAATCAGGAAAACCCATGCTTCGACGACACTTCTTCCGCCTTGCAGCAGTTTTCGCACCCCAATGGGCGTGGGGGCAATCGATTTCCGCCGACACCATGCGGGATCTGGCAAGTGTCACACTGCCCGCGGGCCTCGGCCGCAAGGGTACCGACGAGGTGGCCGACGATTTTCTTAAGTGGATTCGCGGGTACCGCGACGGCGCGCATATGGCGTCTGGTTACGGGCATCCGCGCACGCAGACCATCCCGGTGAATCCGTCGCGCGGGTATGTGAAACAACTGGAGGCTCTGGCCGCTGCATTCGGCAAAGGCGACAAGCGCAGCGCGGTGGAAGCCGCGCTCACCGAAGCGAAGGTGGAGCGCATTCCGCACCGTCCGGATGGACGGCATGTGGCCAGCGATTTACTGGCCCACTTCTATAGTTCACCGGCGGGAGAAGACGTGCTTTACGGTCTGGCCATCCGGCGGGACGATTGCCGTGGTCTGGGTGATTCCGCCGCGCGCCCTGCGAGGTTGACACTCTAATGCCAGTCTATGAAAGCGACATTTGCATTATCGGCGCGGGAATCTCCGCCGCCATGCTGGCACAGAAACTGGCTGAGCTTCGCCCCGGAGTTCACATCAACATTGTGGATGCCGGCCAGAGCCTGTTCGACACGGAGAATCGCTTCCAGTACCGCGAACGCGCTCTCCGATACAACGAAAACCCGTGGCCCGGCGATTTCATCGAAGGCCAGTCAGCCGAAGGCGGTATTTCCAACACCATGGCTGTAGGCGGTCAGGCGTTGCACTGGGGCGGCACCTGCAACCGTTTTTCCCGCGAAGATCTGCGGCTGAAGTCGATGTTCGGTTTGTATTACGACTGGCCTCTGGAGTGGGACGAACTGGAACGCTACTACTGCGAGGCAGAGCGGCGGATGGGCGTGGGCGGCGACCCCAGTCCGTTTGCCGACGACAAGCGGTCTGAACCCTACCCGATGAAGCCCATCCCCACCACCTGGGGAATGGATCGCCTGCGTGAATGGGGCAACAAGAGCGGCATGCCGTTCCAGCCTACGCCGCAGGCCAAGAATACGGTGGCCTACGATGGCCGCGCCGCCTGCATCCGCTGCGGCACCTGCGACATTTGCCCCACTGGGGCGCGCTATTCCCCTGACTATACGTTCAGGAAGTTGCTGGCCGATAAGAAGATTACCCTGCATGACCGGACGCTGATTCGCAAGCTGGTCATGCACGACACGAACAACACCATTGTGGCGGCTACCGGGGTGCACGGCGATGCGCCAGGCGACACCGTGGAATACCGTGCGAAGACATTCGTGGTGGCTTCCGGGTATACATGGAGTTCGCATCTGTTGCTGCTTTCCGGGAACTCGCGTTTCCCCAACGGAATCGCAAATCAATCGGGCCTGGTGGGCAAGTATATGGGCGGTCACGCCTACATACAGGCTTTTATGGAAATGGATGCGGACATCATCCCCAACATGAATCCCTCGTATGGGCTGATCTCGCGGCAATATTTCCGCTGCAAGCCGGGTGACCCGTATGTTCGCAATGATCTGCGCCTGTGGGAGGCCAATCGGGGTGGACCTCGTCTGCGCGACGAAAAGGGAAAGCTGCTGCTGGGCGACGATATTGTGTCGGATTGGCGGAACCGCTCCAAACGCGGCGTTGCCCGCACCCGCGGCTACTACGATGTGCACCCGGACCGGAACAGCGAACTGACCCTGGATACTTCGCGAAAGAATAAATGGGGCGATGCGATGCCGAAGATCGCACACCGGCCGGATGCCGCCTCGCGGGCGCGTAAAGGTGCAACGAAGGTGCACCTTCTGGGCCTTTTTGATCGCCTGGCGAAGAATGATAACGGTAAGATTCTGCGTATCGACGAAGGCGATTACTGGGATCACCCGACTGGCGGCTGCCGCATGGGAACAGACCCGGCGGCGAGCGTGACCGACAGTTTTGGCCGCACCCACGATCACGAGAATCTTTTCGTGGTGGGCGCTCCTACTCTGCCCAATGCCGGCTGCACCAATGGGACGCTGACGTTTGTCGCGCTGACGCTGCGCTCGGCAACGGCAGTGGCAAAAGCCTGAGCTATGGCGTGACGGTAATGGTCGCCGGAGCGCTGGCGGCGGTTCCCACGGTCACAATGACCGGCTGCGCACCCAGCGGAGCGGTCAGAGGAACCGTGTAGTTGATCTGTGTGGCACCGATGGACCATGAAGGCACGCCCACGTAGATTATGGGTGCGGTGACTCCTCCCACCGAGACCTTGACCTGCTGCGTCGGTACGGGAGTGGGGCTGGGTAGCGGTAGCGGCAAAGAGCCCGTGACTGGCTGCGGCGTGAGGGCACCTTCCCCGGTGATGTAAAGCGTAACGGTCTGCCCGCGCTTTGCGGTCTGATTCGGCACAGGCGCGCCATTGGCGGGATTGGTAAAAATGCCGGGCGAGTTGAAAGCAACGGTGATATTCGTGACCGAAGTCTGCCCGTTGAAAGTAATACGCAGAGAGGCCGTGCCCGCAGCCGTCGCATAGGGGACTTGCAGATTGATCTGCGAAGGCGAAATGTAATAGAGAGGGGCGGCGACACCATTGACCGTCGCGCTAACGCCGGCAAATTGGGTGGGTAACGGCAGCACGGCAGGACTTTGTGTGGAGTTGGACAGCAGAGCCCCGAATACCGACATAATCATTCCCGGCGCGTACACCTGCCGGAACGACGCCGCATTGGTGGACGCGGTGACGGTAAGCACCAGAGGCTGCATCACCACCAACAAGACCGAGGTAACAGCCGGGTTGTAGGCGGAATCGCCGTTGTACTGCACCGCGATGGATACAGTTCCAGGAGTAAGTTGTGTTCCCTGAATTGTCAGCGTGGCAGTCGCCTTCGCGCCTGTGCCGGAGAGCGGCGCTGCACCCAGAGGCACAGTGCCCAGCAGGAAGGTCACGGTCCCGGTGGGGGTTACGCCACCCACACCGTTGACCGTAGCCGTGAGCACCGTGCTGGCGGTGAAAGCGATGATGGTATCACGCACACTGGAAAGCAGCGTCGCGGTGGATTTGGCTCCCAGCGGACTCTTCCCCCAGGCGGTGATCAGATTGAAGGCATCCACAGAGCCGAGCCCGGTTGCCAGATCGTAGCCGGGGCCGGCGTCATAACCAATGGAGCCCGCCGTGCAACCTGTGGCGTGGGGCTCGCATTGCGTGACTTTGTTGTTGCCCGAGGTGATGTCATGAAACGCGGCGGGCGCGGACTGGGCCAGCAGATAAAGCTGCGGATTGATGTTGCCCAGGCCGGGCTTTGCCTGCAGGCCATTGGCTACCTGGAATTGATTGAGCAGGGCAACCATGCCTGCGAACACAGGCGCCGAAACCGAGGTACCGCCTACCGCGCCCTGCTGACCTCCGGAGAAGTAGAGGTAACCATCGTGACCTGCGGAGGCGGAAAGTGAAACATCCGGCACATCGCGCGCGCTATCGGCGGGCACGCCCGGCCCTGCCTGCCAGGAAGGCTTGGGGAACAATGTACTGGCGCCGCCGCCGCCCGCTGCCGGGCTGGTAAGGCTGCTGTCATTCCAGACCGTCTCCGGAATGTAAGAGATTGCAGAGGCCTGGTTGGCATCGTTGGTCCGGTTCCAGTAAGTGCCCGTGCCTTCGTTGAATTCAGCGCCGCCAACGCCGGTGACTTCCGGTACACTGGCGGGCGCATCCACGGCGAGCGGACTGGTATTCCGGCCGCGCGACGAGAAGCAGTCCGCCGCACCATTGTCACCGGAAGAGGCCAGCCATGTAATTCCCTGCGCCACAGCCTGCTGGGCGGTAGCCCGCAGCGCAGCCAGTGTGCGACTGCCTGTCTCCTGCTCACACAGCCCATAACTCATGCTTACAACCGGCGCGAGGTTGTTATCCACCACATACTGCAAGGCGTCCTGAACATTCTGCGAATAAACGTAGAGGATGGTCGCGTTGCGCGCCACCGCGCCAGACCACTCCAGATCGAGATCGGCTTCCAGCAAATCACCCGCCACTGTGCCCGGATTGGGAAGGTTCGGCACCAGGGTAATCTGTGGATCGTTAGCGGGGAGACCGTAGGCGGAGCGGAACTGCTGAATATCGCTGAGGTTGATCTGGGTCTGACCAACCACGGCAAGCTTCTGACCGGTCCCGTTGGTGCCCGCCGCGTAGAGAGGTTTCAGGTTGTAGATGGTGGCGATATCATCCGGTGCCAAAAAGTTGCGTCCCGAGGTGACGGATGTATTACGGGCAACACGCGGTTTCAGGCGGAAATCATGCAAGCCGGTTACCGCCAGAACAACCGCCGCAAATACATCCGGAACCGAGGGTTCGCGGGCATTGGCGAAGTGGATTTCGCCATCTGCATCAAAGCGGCGGATGCGAGTCTGAAAAGCATTCTCCACACTTCGAACCGGTCCCCGGAAAGTAACTCGGTTGCGAGCCCGCGCAGCGGAAACCACGGTCAATCCCTGGCTGCGCAGCCAGTCGGCGGTGATCTGTATTTCCTCTTCGCTGAGGCCATAGCGGTCAGCGAACTCTTCCGGTGTGAGCCAACCATGAAAGTCCGGGGAGGTGGGATCCTGTAATCTTTCCAGAAAACCCGAGAGTGCCACCGTTTGCACGGGAGAGGCCTGCAGGAGCATCGAACCCACAATTTCCAGAGTATCGGCGGCCGGGCCCAGGTCGGTGGCGTCGGCCAGTTGGGACTGAAGGTGACCTGTCAGTATATGGCGCTTCTGATTATCGATATTGCCGATGCGGGAACGCTGCGCCGGCAGGATTGCCGGAGCCAGCGCACACGCCAATATTGCAATCAGAAATTTCTTCATCTCACCCGTTACCGTGTCTCGTAGACGAACGCCGTTCGCCCGACGTTGCAGCTACCTGTATTCATAACACTGCAGGCCATAGAATAGGCCCATGCTCAGGAAATTCCTTGCGATGGCCGTGTTCGTCGTCCCGTGCCTGCTTGCTCAAAGTGGCGGAGATGCGGTGTACCAGAAACGCTGCGCCCAGTGTCATGACCACCCCGATGGTCGTACCCCTCCAAAGGACACTCTGAACCGACTCTCCACAACGCGCATTATGCGCACCCTGGATTTCGGTGTGATGATGAGCATCGCTTATCCAATGAAGCGGGATGAACGCGAAGCAGTCGCCGGATACCTGGGCACAAAGACGCAGGAAGCACCTCCGCCTGCCACGGCTTTCTGCTCTGACCGCACGGTGAAACTGGGCCCGCCTGCGCCTTCCGACTGGAACGGCTGGAGCCCGACGCTCACCAATGCCCGCTACCAGACCTCCACCGCCGCCGGTATCAGTCTGGACCAGTTGAAGGGCCTGAAACTAAAATGGGCCTTTGGGTTCGACGGTGACGTGACGGCATTCTCGCAGCCGACCATTATTGGCGATTATCTGTTCACCGGCAGCGCCGGCGGTCGCATCTATTCCCTCTCTGCCTCCACTGGGTGCATTCACTGGTTCTACGAAGCCAACGGACCGGTGCGCACCGCTTTGGTTTCGGCACCCATAGGCTCCAGGCATGCCCTGATGTTCAGCGACCAGACCGGCTGGGTCTATGCGATTGAAGCCGAGACCGGCAAGCAGCTTTGGAAGAAGCGCATTGAAGACCATGAAGCCACGCGCCTCACGGGTTCACCGGTGGTCTATCGCGATGTGGTTTTTATTCCCGCGTCTTCCTGGGAAGAAACCCGCGCCACCAACGCCGAGTACGAGTGCTGCACCTTCCGCGGCAGTCTGACGGCGCTGCGGGTGAAGGATGGATCGGTGGTGTGGAAGACATACATGATTGACCCGCCCCGCGCCACTACGAAGAACAAGGTGGGGACGCAGATGTACGGACCTTCCGGCGCCGGCATCTGGGCGGCCCCAACGATCGATCCGAAGCGCGGCGTGCTGTATGTGGCGACCGGTGACAATTACTCCACCCCAGCAACGCAAACCAGCGACGCCATTGTTGCCATGGACCTGAAGACCGGAAAGATTGCATGGTCCAGACAGACCACGCCGAACGACGCGTACAATTCTTCGTGCGGGCCGGGCGGGCCGAGCTGCCCGGAAGAAAAAGGACCGGATTTCGATTACGGTTCGTCGGTGATTCTGTCTCAGGTGAACGGTCGGGATACGCTCTTTGCGGGCCAGAAGTCAGCCGTAGTTTACGCTCTCGACCCGGACAAGAAGGGCGAGATTCTTTGGCAGGCGCGGGTTGGTCGGGGGTCGGCGACCGGTGGCGTGCAGTGGGGCATGGCAACCGATGGGCAGCGAATTTACGCGTCGGTCTCTGATACGGTACGGGTTCGCGGAGCCCTCGACCCCCAACAAGGCGGTGGCATCACGGCGCTGCGCATGAACGACGGCGGCGCCGCGTGGCACATGGAAGGCACCCCTTGCGATCCGCCCAAACCCGGTTGCAGCCCGGCACAATCGGCTGCACTGACGGCCATCCCGGGAGCGGTGTTCAGCGGCTCACTGGATGGGCACATGCGGGCATTTTCCGCCGAAGATGGCAAAGTACTGTGGGATTTCGACACCGCGCGCGACTTCCAGACGGTCAACGGCGCCAAGGCGCGCGGCGGGTCTATGGATGGCCCTGGAGCGGTGATTGTGAACGGGATGCTGTATGTGAATTCGGGTTATCCGCGTTTTGGCGGAATGCCCGGAAACGTACTGCTGGCGTTCGAAGTGCCGAAGTAGTTTAGTTGCGTCCGCACATGCCGGGGCTTCCGCACATGCCACCACCGCAGCCCATGTTCTGCGCGGCGGCGGAAGAGGCGCCACCGGAGGAATGCGCCGCGAAGGTGGAGTAGTCCTGTTTGCGGCTCTTGCCGGAGCAGGCCGGGCAATCTGCTTCCACGGCGTCGCCGTCAGCTGAACGGCGTACCAGCTTTTCAAATTTCTTGCCGCAGGGTTCGCAAACGTACTCGTAGATAGGCATGGCTCTATGGCCATTATACGGGCTCTGCCCGCAGCAGCCACATCACGGTGCCACCCAACACGGCCAGCAAAGGGTCAGTAATTTCCGGCGAGCGGCCGGGCAGCCAGATTTGCGCAATTTCGATGGCAGCGAGCAGCTCGGCGGCTACAAGGGTGGCGGTTCGCCAACGCACACCGGCATCGCGCAGAATCCAGATGGCGGTGAAATACCAGAACACTTTCTCCAGTAGTATGGCAATCGCCGCCTGCCACTCCATTCCGAGAGAGGCGCCGAAAGGCACCCAGCTGAAGTCCTGGGGAACGGATTGCAAGTGAAACGGTGCCAGACCCCGCAGCAGGATGACCAGAGCGAACACCCAGGCAAACCAGGTGGCGGTCTGGCGACGCTGGCCGCACAGCGCAAATACACCGACACCTGCCGCGGCTCCAATGAGTTCCGAAGCCAGCGGCTGGCGTTCCACTATGAATAGCTGCACCGGAACCAGTAGAATGCTCGCGGCCAGCCACCAGCGGGGCAGCCGCGGCCATGCCTTCCAGCCCAGCCGCCCCAGAGCGAACCACACAGCAGCAAAGGAAAGCGCAATTTCTTTCTGCAGCACCGGCAGATGATAAATGACGCGCAGTTTTTCGTATAGCGCCGCCCGACCGAGTACCGGAAACAAAGGGAACAAGAAGTAGGCAGCGCCGATAATCAGCAGCACCCTGGCACCGCGTTCGCCGGGCTGAGCGGCGTGTGGTCTGGTTTCATGAAGGTCAAAGAGGCCCACCAGCAAGGCCCCCAGTGCTGCGCCGCCCACATTGCAGGCCACGTCCATCAGACTGGGCTTGCGGGTGGTCGTGTAGACCTGGGCGATCTCTACAGCCGTGGACAGCAAAGCACCAACGAGCACGGCATAAACATAGCTAAATCGCGACCGCCGAAAGGCGAGGCAGGCGGTGGCTCCCAGAGGCATGTAAAGAACGAGGTTGACCGCGATATCGCGCAGACCAAAGCGGTCTAAATCCACCTGCGAACTGCTCAACAAAACGCTGAAAGGCGAACCCGTGAAGCTATGGAATTCCCACGGATACAGCGAACCGTAGACGATCAGCAGAATGACCGCGAGCAGGATGCCAGGCAAGAAATCAGTGTGGCACGGACTACTGCGGGATTTCGATCTCGAGCGTGAGATCTTTCTTTTCCCGCACCACTCCGAAGGGTACTTTGCTCCTGCGGCTGGCGCGCACCAGCGCCTGAATTTCACGAGTGCTGGTTATTGTCATGGCATTGACTTTGGTCACAACATCGCCCGCGCGCAGGCCGCCTTTGGCGGCGGGTGTCCCGGGTGAGACCCAGCGCACCAGCACACCGCTCTTCACTCCGAAGAAATCGGCCAGTTGTCCGGTTAGCGCTTCACCTTCCATTCCGATCCCAGGTGCCTGCACGATGAAGAAGGGAACGCCATCCGGGGTAGTTGGCGGCATCGGTGGCATCGGTGGCATGGGGAGATCCGGATCCCAGGGCGCCATAGGAGCGGAGCGGGCCTCCAGCGTGGCGGTGAGATTCTGCTTCGCGCCATTGCGCCAAACGGCCATGTCGATCTTCGTACCCGGCGAGGTCTCGCTGATGGAGCGAACGAACTGCACCACATCCTCCATCTTCTGGCGGTTGAGTTCCAGAATGACGTCGTTCTCGCGAATACCGGCCCTGGATGCGGGGCTGTTCTCATCTACCCGTTTCACTTCCACACCGGAATCGTCTTTGAGGTTGAGCGCCTTCACACGGTCGGGCGCAATATCGACCACACCCACGCCCAGGTAACCGCGGCGCAGCATCACGCGCGTAGTGGCGGAGCGCGCGCGGGGCGCGCCAGGCGGGGTTTGGGAAACGCCCGGCAATCCCGCCAGGGTGACCGCCAGCAACGAAAATCCGATCTTTTTAACGGTTTGCATCAGAATGTCCCCAAAGAGGCTTTCATCTCTGCCAGCAACCGGCGGCAGCGGGCGCGGACGTAATCGTTGTCTTCCTTCTGCACCGCGTTCTGCAATACACCCACCAGAGCATCGTCGCGATGGGCGGTCAACAGATCAATCGCCTGCATCCGCACGCGCGGGTCTTCATCGTGCAACAGGGTGGAAGCCAGGGTACGACGGACAGTCTCTTCCCCGGCAAAAGACTTCAGGCCCTCCAGCGCCTTCAGCCGAACACCGGCGTTGGGATCTTTGGTCACCGCGTCCAGCAGGGCGGAACGAACTGCCTGGGAATCGGAATTGTTTTGCAACATTCCGATGGATTCCACGCGCAGGCCAGGGTTGGATTCCTCGCGGGCCGCACTCAGCAATAACTCCTGAACACGCGGATCACGCGGCTTGCCGCTCACCATGTGGCGGCGAACCTCATCCACGGCGATCTGCACATTCCCTGTGGCGTCAGACTCAATGGAGCGAACCGTGGAAAACATGGGTCCTGCGACACTGGCACCCAACCCGCCGAATTGCTCGGGCGTAAAACGGGCACCAAAGAAGCCCAGCGCCAGTAAAGCCATGGCACCCACGGGCACGCGGAACGGAATGTGCATGCGGGAGAATTCCCGCAGCGTTTCCGCCCAGGCGCGGAACGGCGAACGGTGGGCGCGGCCATCGGTATCCCGCGCCAGCTCCACACGGAGCTGTGCCCGGCACCCGGCCAGCAAACCCGCTTCCGCAATCTGCGGTCGCGCATCCAGCGCCTGCAGAAAGACGCGGTACCGCGCCAGTTCCAGGCGGCACTTTTCGCAGCCCGCAAGGTGAGCTTCAACGTTCTCTTCGGCTTCGGCAGTCACTTCGCCGTAGCAATACAACGGTATTTCCTGAATGGTTTCTTCGCAACTCATACAAACGCTTCCAGATTCATTCTCATCTTTTGGGTGGCCCGAAACAGACAATTCTTGGCGGCTTCTTCCGTGGTGCCCAGCATGTCGCCGATGGCGCGGAGACGCAAACCTTCATAGTGACGCAACTCGAAAACGGTACGCTCGCGCGGTGTCAGGGCTTCCAGCGCCCCGTTTATCTTCCCCGCCAACCGGGTGTTCCACAGGCACCGCTCAGGGTCCGAGTGCGGGCTGCGCTCGGGCACCTGGCCAATGCGGTCCATAGGACCATCCACGGTCTCCACCACGGTGGATTCTTCTTTGCGTACCTTGCGGCGGCGCAGATGGTCGAGACAGATATTGGTGACAATCCGGTACAACCAGGTATGGAACGAGCAATCGAAGCGGAAGGAATGGAGATTGCGAAAAACTTTGAGAAAGGCTTCCTGGTAAACGTCGCGCGCTTCATCCGGGGAACGAAGCAGGTTCATCGCAATACGCAGAACACTTTGGTCGTAGGCACGCACCAGACGTTCGAAGGCGTCCTGATCACCTGCCTGGGCTGCACGAATCAGGTCAGATTCGTCGGGTGCTGCCGCCACTCTGGCACTTATGGTTCCCACGGCAAAAGGCATCGTAGCGGTTCCGGTCGCGTTTCCCACACTTGTATACGACGCGCACCTCAGAAAAAGGTCACACCACGCAAATATCAACCTATCATGGGTTTCAGGTGCTGGCAGCGCAAAACGGCGGGCCGGTCACTTTTTTCTGATAATTCCAGGGCAACTAGCCGACTGATCACCGGTGATCAGCCTGATTCGGTGCGTCGATTCGGATGATGCCTTAAACGTAGTGGTCCGTCATCGCAAAATACCCCTTCCGGTGTGATGAGGCGGAAACGGTGTGGGAGACGCCTCTGTCCCGATCGTTGATTGCCCGCCGTTGATGACTTGAACAATGCGCGGCAAAACTAACACGCGTGCTCGTGCGACCTCTAACAGGCTACTGAAAAAACAACTTTCTGGCGTTTGGAGAAACGCGGAATCAACAGTCTACAAGACAAATATTATCGTTTTTAAGCGTTTTTCAGCAGCCTGCTGAGACGCCGGCGCCTCTTCGACAATTTCCCATCGTCTTGCGTTCCAGAAAGCTTTGAATACTAGTTTGAATGCAAACCACCACGCATAAGCGGAGGCCATTGACTGGCAGACGCTAATGTCCAGGAGGCCGTGGGCAGGTTCATTGCGTAGGTTGAAGCCCAGAGGATCACAGAACAAAGCCTTAATCTCAAATACGAGATCTTCACCGAACGGCTCCCCCTGAATGCGCCGGTAGCTTCTACTATCAGATTGTGTCAAAGACGACCGGATAGAATATGCCGGCGGGCGGGCGCTCGGCTGGATGTTGAAAGAACTGGCACGCGCAATCGATACGGTCGAGTTCGATTTCCAAGCCCCCTTGGGGTAATCAAGAAAACCACTTGGGAGGAATCGAGCCGATTTCTCCTGCAATTGTCAACGCGAGACCGGGCCGGATCGGGCGACCAGCGCTGGTGACCCGGCCCAGATGCGGCGGGGATTGATGCATCAGCATTAACTCCGGGTCATCACGACCGGTAAGCGTCGCGGCGGTTGCGGATGCGCAGAACATCGATCCAGTCGCCGTAGTCGTGGAAGCGGACGCGCCAGTCGCCCACCCTCAAACGAAATTCGGGCGGGTGAATGCCCCGTAAGACTTTGATGTTGCCTGCACCTGTTTCCGCGAAGCGATGGATAGCGCTGACAATCCGCAGCGCGATGGCCCGGTCCACGTGCGCAAGATCGGCCCGCGCCTGGGCAGACAGCGCGACGCGTTTGGTCATGCGGGGTCCCGGTAATTCTTCACTTCCTCCATGGTGAATCCAAGTTCCGCTACCACCTGCTCGAACGGAATCCCCGGGTTGGCCTTGAACCATTCGCGGGCCTCGGCCACGGCCTGTTCCTCTTCAGCGGAGATCTCTTCGTCTTCGAGCGGAGCGTGGACAAGTGCGCGTGCAACCGGATCCAACATGACTTCGAGCAGGCTGACGACGGCCGTGAGTTTTTCCGGCCCCAGAAGATCGATCATCACATGAGCGTGCTGCTTCTGTTCTATAGTATTGAGTTCCATCCAACCCCTCGCTTTCGCCGTTCTTCGTCAGGCTGCTGATAACTATTATCCACAACATTGATCGCCTCAAGTGCCACTCTTTGCCTGAACTTCCCGGTCGCCTTCGTATCAACCTATCATGGGTTTCAGGAGAACTGATATTGCCGGCTGAAATGGTGCGGAGAGTCTGCCTGGGGCTGCCCGCGGTAACGGAGAGCCTGCAATGGGGAGAGCACCTGGTCTTCAAAGTGGGCGGCAAGATTTTCGCCATGGCCAATCTGGAGGGCGGGGGCAACCGGTTGTCGTTCAAATGCACCGTGGAAGAGTTCACCGAACTGATCGAAATGGAAGGCATTATTCCGGCACCGTATCTGGCCCGGGCATACTGGGTGTCGTTGGAGACATGGGACGCGTTGCCCGCGAAAGAAATCACGGTCCGGCTGCGGCGAGCCTACGATCTCATCCACGACCGGCTGCCGCGTAAGATTCGGATGGAGATTCACGGATAGTGCTCGGGTTATCCTGCGGGAGCAGGTTTCCATGCAAGGCAAGGCCAACTTCCGCAGTTACGCGTTCGCAGTAGTAGCCGCAGCGACAGGTGTGGCCTTACGCCTGGCGCTGGTCTCGGTATTCGGCTCTGTTTCGCCCTCGGCCCTGTTTATTCCGGTTGTCGTTTTCAGTGCCTGGTATGGGGGATTTCTGCCGGGTATGTCCACCGCCCTTCTGCTGATGCTGGCGGGTATTGCCAGCCTCGATTCCGCGGATAGCACCAACCGCCGCTCCCAGGAAATCACTTTGACAGCCTTCGCAATATCCTCCATCGCCATCTGTATGGTGGTGAGGGAGTTGCGGACGGCGCGCGGCAAAGCGGAGGAACACGCCACGGCGGCGCAGGAAGCCGAACGTTCCCTCCAGGCGGTTTTGGAGAGTACCCAGGACTCGGTAGCTTCGCTGGACCGTGAATTTCGCTGTGTATACGTGAACGAGAACGCCGCACGCCTGGCGGGTCGGCAGGCTACGGAAATTATCGGTCAGAGCATGTGGGAACTCTTCCCGGCATTGCGTGGAGGTGGGGCGGAAAGCGCTCTGCTGGAAGCGCTGCGAACCGCTACTCCAAAGCGTTTTGAACAATTCGACGCACCCCGCAACCAGTGGTTTGAGTGTAGTGTTTACCCTGCCGGGAGCGGCGTCCATCTTTTCGTTCGCGACATTACTGCACACAAGAACGCAGAAGGGGCAATTGAAGCCGAGAACAAGCGGCTAGCCACGCTTCTGAATCAAATTCCGACTGCCGTACTCATCGTTTCGCGGGATCTGGCGGTGGAGATTTCCAATCCCCGAGCCAACGCCTTGTTCGGACGCGAGATCCAGCGTGGCGATGATTTCCGGGTGATCAGGACCGGCACGCTGCGCACCCCGGAAGGCGGGCTATTGGCAGCTTCGGAAGGGCCCGTGATGCGGACCTTGCGCGAAGGATCTGTGCTGTCCAATCTGGAAATAGAGTACGAGCGATGGGATGGCGTGACTTTCGCGCTCATCGCCAACTGCATTCCCCTGAAGGCCGACGACGGAAGCGTCCGCGCCGTACTGGCAACTTTCTCCGATGTGACTTCGCTGCGCGCCACCCAGGCTGCTCTGGTAGCCAGTGAACACCGCCTGCGTTACCTGTTCAACTGCCCGTCGATGGGCATTATCTCCGGCGAAAGCGAAAATATCACCAACGCCAACCCGGCGTTTCTGGCGATGCTGGGCTACAGCCAGGCAGAATTCCTTTCCAGCGGGATTCGCTGGGATGAAATCACCGCACCGGAATTTGCTTCCCGTGACGAGAGAGCGCAGATTGAGGTTATGCAGAAAGGATTCTGCGATCCCTACGAGAAGGAATATTTTGCCCGCGACGGAAGACGAGTCCCCATACTGATGGGCGCGGTTTCAGCCGGCCCCGGCACGTGGACGCCCTGGGTAGTGTGGGTGCTGGATCTTTCCGAGCGGCGACGGCTGGAAGAACGGCTGCGGCAAACCGCGAAGCTGGAAAGCGTGGGTATTCTCGCTGGTGGCGTGGCTCATGACTTCAACAATTTGCTGACCGGTATTCTGGGCAACACGTCGCTGGCCGCGGACCGCCTGCCGGTGGGCGATGAAACACGGGAACTGCTGATGCACGCGATCCGCATCACCGAAAAAGCGGCAGACTTAACCAGGCAATTGCTGGCGTATGCCGGCAAGGGTCAGTTTGTAATCGGTCAGGTGGATCTGTCGTCGCTGGTGCGGGAGACCATGGAATTCGTAACGGGTTCACTTCCCCGCGGCGCACAATGCCGCCTGGAACTGAGTCCCCGGTTGCCTTTGGTGGAAGCCGACGCGACGCAAATCCAGCAGATTGTGATGAACCTGATTATCAATGCCGGAGAAGCAATCGGAGAGGCCGGAGGCTGGATCGATATTGCTACGGGCGCGGTGGAATTGAACGCCCCGCATGACAACAACCTGCTGCCGGGCAACTATGCCTACATCCGTGTTCAGGACACCGGTTGTGGCATGGATGAGGCGACGCGTCGCCGCCTGTTCGATCCCTTCTTCACCACCAAATTCACCGGACGGGGACTGGGACTGGCGGCCGCATTGGGTATTGCGCGCAGTCACCATGGCGCAATCGAAGTCACTACGAGTGTGGGCGTGGGAAGCACGTTCCGGGTCCTGCTTCCCATCGGCACGCGAGCGGCCCGTGACCCGTTACAACCAGCAGAAGAAGCGCGGTTTTTGACCTAACGGGCTACAAGGGAAGCAACGGCTTCGATGTGGAAGGTCTGCGGGAAGAGATCGACCAGCACAAGGCGCTCCAAATCGTAGGCCGGAAGCAGCACAGCAAGATCGCGCGCCAGCGTCGCCGGATCGCAGGCCACAATCACCAGACGCTTCGGGTGAAGTTCGGCCAGGCGGGCGGCAGCGATGGCACCAAGACCGGCCCGAGGCGGATCGGCAACCACGAAATCGGGCGCCTCGGTGGCTTCCATCAGGAACGTTTCCACCTGTTGCTCTACGCGCATCACGGAAAGCCCGGCGCGCTCGGCATTCACAGCCAGGTCGGCGAGGGCGGAAAACCCGGATTCGACGGCCAGCACCTGACGAAACTTGCGCGCCAGCGGTAGGGAGAACAATCCAACCCCGGCGTACAGGTCCCACGCGGTTTCGCCCGAGGCATCACCCGAAACGAGCGCTGCAAGTTGTGGCAGCAGGAATCGGTTCACCTGAAAAAACGCGCCGCCACTGACGCGGAACTTATCGCCGCCCACGGTGTAGTCCAGCGGACCACCCACGCTTCCGGGCACTTCATGGCCCACCCAGTCAAAGAAGCGTTTTGCCACGGGCCGCTCCGTTTCCATTACGTTCCACTGCACGTGCCGTTCGTCGGTGAAGACTTCCAGCGACTTGACGAATTCCGGCCACGCACGATCCCGTACCAGACGGTTGAGCGTGGCAAGCGCCTCGTTCAGCTTGGGAGAAGCGACCGAACATTGGGGTGCGGCCACCAGCCTTTTCGAATGCATGGCACGGAATCCGATGCGTCCGTTTTCAATATGGAACTGGACACGGTTGCGATAGCCATAGGGCTCGGCGGCAACAGTCTCTATACGGGAGGGCTCGAATTCTATCTTGCCGACGCGGCGCAGTGTTTCCGCCAGAATCTCGCGCTTGTAGCCAAGCTGGGCGTCGTAGGAAGCATGCTGATACTGGCAGCCCCCGCAGCTCTGGAACTGAGGGCAGCGGGCATCCACGCGGTTGGGCGAGGGCTGTTCCAGACGCACCATGCGTGCACGCTGGACATGATGGCGGGCACCAGTGCGTTCAACTTCCACGGTTTCACCGGGGAGGACAAAGGGTGTGAAAACTACTTCCCCATCCACACGGCTCAACCCTTCACCGCCGTAGACGAGCTTTTCAATGAGCAAATTGCAGGTTAACACTGTGGGTCCCAATCCCGCTGACCGTCCGCCGTCGCATGACCACAGGGGGGCCCGCGTGTTTCCGGGGCGCTACGGTTTTCTTCGGCAAAGAGAAACGGCACTCAGCGTGCAGGTGGGTTGCGAACGCAAAGGAGCGTTTATCAAATGCTTTGGACCATTGCCGTTATTCTGTTTGTTTTGTGGGCGCTTGGGATGGTTACGTCTTACACCATGTCTGGCTTCATCCACATCCTGCTGGTGGTTGCCATTATCACCGTACTCATTCGGGTGATTCAAGGGCGGCGACCGGTCCTCTAGTTTGAGTTGTGGTGGCGGAAGAGGGGGTCGAACCCTCACGAAGAGTGAACTTCGACGGATTTTGAGTCCGTTGCGTCTGCCAGTTCCGCCATTCCGCCACAGAACAGCACCTTGAGTTTACACTATGTTCGGCTACGCGCAAGGCTACAATAATCGCGTGGCCGGGCTGGAATGGAACCGGGGCGCGGCTCAAAACCGACTCCCGGCAATCGAAGACCGGATTTCGGGAGTAGGACGGTGGCTCAACATGGCGTCCACGCAGTAGACCGGCCGACTCAAGCCCTCAGATATCGTAGTAGAGCGCGAATTCGTAAGGGTGCGGTCGCAGGCGAACGGCCTCGGCTTCGTTACGGCGTTTGTAATCGATAAAGGTCTCGATCAACTCCTCGGTAAAGACGTCGCCACGCAGCAGAAACTGGTGATCGTCTTCCAGACAATCCAGCGCCTCTTCCAGGCTGGCGGGCATCGAAGGCACCGATTTCATTTCTTCCGGCGACAGATCGTAGATGTCTTTGTCCAGCGGCTCGCCAGGTTCAATCCGGTTGAGGATGCCATCAAGGCCCGCCATCAGCAACGCGGAAAAGGCCAGATACGGGTTAGCCGAGGGATCGGGCGGACGAAACTCCACGCGCTTCGCCTTGGGATTCGACGAGTACATGGGGATGCGGCAGACGGCCGAGCGATTGCGGCGCGAATAGGCCAGATTCACCGGCGCTTCGTAGCCAGGTACGAGCCGTTTGTAGCTGTTGGTGGTGGGCGCGATGATAGCCGAAAGGGCGCGGGCGTGGCGCAGCAGTCCGCCGATATAGTACAGCGCCATTTGGCTGAGGCCGGCGTAATCATCACCGGCAAACAGCGGCTGGCCGTCTTTCCAAATCGACTGGTGCACGTGCATGCTGCTGCCGTTATCACCGAAAATGGGCTTGGGCATGAACGTCACGGTCTTACCGAACTGGTTGGCGGTGTTGCGGACAATGTATTTGTAGAGCATCATGTTGTCCGCGGATTTGAGCAGCGTGTTGAAGCGCTGATCGATCTCGCACTGGCCGGCGGTGGCGACTTCGTGATGGTGGCACTCAATATCGAGGCCGCAGCGCTCCATGGTGTTCACCATTTCAGAGCGCAAATCCTGGTAGTGGTCGGTGGGCGGAACCGGGAAGTAGCCTTCCTTGTAACGCGGACGGTAGCCGAGATTATTGTTCTCGCGACCGGAGTTCCAGCGGCCTTCCTCGGCATCAATGAAGTAGAAGCCGCAGTGGGCGTTCTGGTCGAAACGGATATTGTCGAAGATAAAGAATTCAGCTTCGGCGCCGAAGTAAGCGGTATCGCCCGCGCCGCTGTTGGCCAGGTACATTTCAGCTTTGCGGGCAATCCAGCGCGGATCGCGTTCGTAGTTCTGTTTGGTAATGGGATCGCGGACATCGCCAATCATCACGAGGGTAGGCGTTTGCATGAAGGGGTCCATGAACGCCGTTTCGGGATCGGGAATGAGGAGCATGTCGCTCTCATTGATGGCGGTCCAGCCGCGGATGCTGGAGCCATCAATACCGAAGCCATCGTGAAAGGAGGCTTCGGTCAGTTCTTTGATGGGGTAAGAAATGTGGTGTTGCAGGCCGGGGATGTCGACGAAGCGGACATCGAGCTGGCGAGCCCCTTTTTCGCGGGCGAATTGCAGAACTTCGGTTGGGGTCATGCGGAAGCTTCAGTTTAGCGGAAGCGGGGGGATGGGTGTTTATCCGCTCTCTCTTATGGCACCAAAACAACCGGTGCCTGCCAAAACGCCGCCTTCTGTCCGGCGGGATTCAGAATCGTTACCTGGCAGTTGTACTTACCCGGCGGTAGCTTGTCCAGCGAAAGGCTGAATGCGATGGGCATGGTCTTCACGCGGTTGGTCCATGCTTCGGTGATCTGGATGGGCGTGGTCTCGAACGCCTTCCGGTCACCCTGATAGATCGTCGCGAAGGCCACCAGGGGCTCGGTATTGGCCGCGTTCTGTTCGTAAGCCTGCAGATAAACGTACATCTCGCGGGCGCGGCTGAAGACGCGGGTCACGCTGGGGATCAGCTTGCGACCGTCCTGCAGAAGCGGGTTGACGTTGGCGGCACCCAGCTTGTCTTTGGCATTAAACAGGGCATCGCGCATATCCAGGCGCTGGCTGCTGAGGACCACGGAACTGATGGCGACGCGCTTCTCTTCTTTGTTGAGATTCGGAATCGTAAACTTGTGCAGCCAGGTTCCGATGCGTCCTGTTTCCGCATCGCGTGCGAGGAATTTAATGGTGTAGGCACCGGGCAGCAGGGTGAAGCCGGTGTCGTACTGGATGGGTCGTTTGGATAGTTCGGCGGCGGTTTCGCCGGTGAGCTTGATGTCCACTTTGTCGCGGACGTTGGACACAGTAGAACCGAATTCATCTTTGACTTCGCCGATGAAATCAATGAGTGTATGGTCGGCGCCACCGCGGCGGGCCAGCGCCAGTTCCCGGCCGGGGATCTTCACCGCTACCGGCACGAAGTACTCAGCGCGGTTCAGCTGAAAATAGTTCACCTCCATAGCGATGGTGAGTTCTGTGATGGGGTCTTGCAGCATCAGGGCATCTTCCAGCTGACGCTCTTTGTCAGCCGCGGTGAATTTGGTGAAGACCTTACCGCCGAAATAGCCCTGGCGGTATTCGACGGTGGCCTCGGGGTGGCCATTCAAAGTGATCTTGACTTTGCGGTACTTGCCGTCCTGGACCTGGTTGGTGGTGTAGTAACCGAGCAGATAGTAGCTGGTGATGCCCTTACGTGCCTCGCGCATGCCGCTGCCGAGGTCATTGGAATCAAAAAGAGCTTTGCCACCGGTATCGGCGGCGAGCGAGTAGAGAGAGTCCTGCGAGCGCTGGAAGCGGCCACTGGCGGCACTGGCCGCGGCACCGGTATACATGGCAATTCCGCCCGGAGAGCCTTGTGCAGCGTCGCCCAGCGGAGCGGTAGCCACCAGGCCGCGGGAATCGATGGGATAGAGCGAGACGCCGGCACGAATCGCGGCGTTAACGGTAGCGTTCAGCTGCGCCTGATTATCAGTGCCATTCAGGCGAAGGCCAGAGGCGAAGTAGATGAGCGATTTCTTCTCGCTGAGTTGTCCCAACATACGAGCGGCGGTCTGAATAGCAGCCAGTTGGCGATCCGTATTGAAAATGTTGAACTCGGTGTCATCCTGACCGAAGGGCGTGCCGGTATCGGAAGAGCTGGCGTCGCTTTCGGGCTCATCCAGATTCTGTGCTTCACCGACAATCAGGGTCTCCACGATGCTGAGAAGCCGATTGCGGTCGCCGGTGAAATCCTGCAACACCTGCACTGCGGAACCTTCGAAGCGCATGATGGCCATTACGTCGTTGGGCGACATTTGAGTGCGGATGAACTTGCGGGCAGCATCCAGCGCGCGCCCCTGATCGGGCGGCGGCATGGCTGTCATGTCGAAATACAGGGCAAGCAGGCGGCGGTCTTTATAGTGGACTGCGCCCGGGCGTTCGGCTGCGATGGAGGTGCGGCCCAGGGTATTGACTGGAAGCACCGGGCCTATCGTGGATTCAGGCTCCGGCGGGACTTCATCCAGCTTCTGATATTCAAAAAAACGGATTTCCTGGGCGGCGTTGTTTTCGGTAACAGTAAAATCTTTCGCGGTGAGACCTTCGACCGGTTTACCGCTCTTATCGCGAACGGTAACAGTTTCCACCACCAGTTGGGTGCTGGAAGAAAAAGTGACTTCCCCAACCGGTTGTTGAGCGAGGCAAAGGGCAGCGGCGGTGGAGAACACAACAATGTGGCGAATACTCATCAGAACCTCACCCGGAAGGTAGTCTGCACATTGCGCATGGGGTTGGCCCCGGGCGGAAGGCCAAACTGCGCGCTGTTCGAGACCGTGATCCACGAGGGAAAAGTAACGTGGTTGAGCGCGTTGGCGGCGTCAATGCGGAAATCGGCGTTGATGCGGTCTTTGAGCCGAAAGGTGCGAGCCAGCGAAGCATTGAGTGAAAACTGGCCGGGCCCGGTGATGGTGTTGCGTCCGGCATTGCCCCACTGGCCGGCAGCAGGCGAACCAAGCGCAGCGGGGTTGAGATATAAACCGGCGGGGGCGTCATAGAGCGGCGCGCCAGTGAAGCTGGCGCGAATACTGCCGGTGACGCCGGTGCCTGGCGTAGCGCGAAAGTAGACAGGGTTGAGTGGCCGTCCACTGCCTGCGGTGATCTGGGTGGTAGCAGTCCATTCGCGCGCCGCTGCTCCGCGCCAGCCGTTACGAATGCTCATTCCGGTGCCGTATTGAATCTGGATGTTGGCGAGGTGGCGCTGGTCGAAATTAGAGAGTCCACGTTCGCCGCGCAGATCCAGCCAGTTCTGTGCGACGAAGGCAGAAGACTGGCCGCGACCGCCCAGCGCGGCGTTGTCAATGGCTTTCGCCCAGGTGTACTGCACGCTGGCGGTAAAGCCTTTGCGCAGACGGCGGCGCAACTGGATGTCGCCGGACTGGCGGTTGGAATCGCCGTTCGAAGCAAGGTAGGTGAAACCGGCGGGGCCCACGGCACCTGTGGGGTAAGTATTGGGCAAAGACTGCTGACGGCCCCGGGCGCCACGCGAGCCCATGTAGGTGCCGATGAAAACCAGTGACGCCGGAAGATCCCGCTGTACCGAGAGTTGCCACGTGTGATTGAAGCCCACGCGGAAATCGGGATCGACCGCAAAAGTGTTCGGATTAGTCGCGGTGGAGAGCAATGCCGTGGCCAGAGTCAAAGGGTTGGCCGCAGTGCTTTGAATACTAAAACTGCGGGAAAGCGGCGCTTGCTGCGCCATACGCAGCGCGATGGGCTGATAGACCGAGCTGTCGTAATAAAGACCATAGCCGCCGCGCACCACCAGCGACGTGGCGGCGATGGGTCGCCACGCAAAACCGATGCGCGGCTGGAGGGCGCTGTAGTCGGACCGCAGCAGTGAATCGGAATAGTCGCGCCCGGTGAGCGAACCGCGAGGGCTGGAAGCGATGACCGGGGTTACAGCCGCAAAACCCGGGGTGATATCGAGGTTGACAAGGCGTCTGTAACGTTCCTTGAGGGGGGCGCTGTATTCCCAACGCAGGCCAAGGTTGAGAGTAAGACCCGGATTGACACGCCAATCATCTTTGGCATAGAAGTCACCGCCGGAAGCGCGCAGGTATTTATCGGCATTGCCGAAAGCGAGCGCAGCGGTATCGGGCACGCCGCGCAGAAAGCCGGAGAGATCACTGCCGGTGAAAGAGAAGGTGCCGCGAGGGTCCTGCTGCGAGAGAAGATTGAATTGCTGGCGGCGGAAATCGGCACCGAAACTGAGGCTGTGCGGATTGCGTGACCAGTAAAAGTCGTAAGAGATGATGCCGGTCTGATCGTGGCTGGTGGAGGCGCGGGCATCGGAAAGCCCCGCGATGCCAGAGGCAAATTCGAGCGTCGGCGGACCCCAGTCGCGCGGATCGCGGCTGGATCCGGCGATACCGGCCTGACCGCTGATATCAGTGTGGCCGGAAAAAAACGGGGTCACAATTGTCGACAGACGGCTGAACTGGAAGCGCAAGTTGGCGAAAGTGCGCGGGCTGTAGCGATGGGTCCATCCGGCGGAAGCGTTGAGGCCCAGACTACTGGTGGCATCGAGGAAGCCAAAGATGTTTGTGGAATCGGAACGCGTGCTCTGCGAGCCGAAATCGCCGGCAACCTGATTGCTCCGGTTGAGGGACTTATTTACGCGGGCCTGCACGCTGTCCTGATGGTTGGAACCGACCAGAGGTACCTGATAGTTATAGCGGGAACTGGCCGCAAAATTCGGCAATGGATAGAGACGCAGCAGGGCCTGCGATTGCGCGCTCAACAGACTGGGTGCGATTCCCTGCCCCGCACGCTGTTCGGCGGTGGGCACCAGTGCCGATTGAATGGTCGCATTGCGATTGCGGATCGACTGATAGCCGACAAAGAACGATGCGCCAGAGCCGGTCATCAGATGCGGGATGGTCAAGGGGCCGCCCAGGGATAAGGCGGCTTGCGTGCGGTTGTAGGCGGGTTTGGGCGTCGCCTGGCCGGTGAGCGAATAAGAGTTGGCGTTGAAGGTAGAGTCATCCACCACTACACCGGCTGAGCCGGAATACATGGAACTGCGTCCCCGGCGGGCGTTACCGAAGGCTCCGGCCTGGGCAAAGGACGTGGCGGCACCGTTGTTGACGCTGCCGCTGATGGCGAAGGCGTCGTTGGTGTTGGTGTTGTCGTTGGTGGCGGGAGGGGCATCGTTATCGGTAGCGGGGGCGGCAACGCCTTCTGTCTTGCGGAATGCGGGCTGCGGCGCGATGTTGCGGCCACGCCGGATTGTGGTGACAGGAGATGGCGGAGGATCCAGAGGGGCCACGGCAGCATTCATCTGCAGCAAGGGAAGCATCTTCAGTTCGAATACTTCGGCGGATGCAGCCGCCACTTCGCGGGTGACGGGTTCGAAGCCTGACATTTCGACGCGCAATGTCCACGCACCATCGGCGAGGCCGGTAAGAAGGTAAGCGCCGATCTCATCAGTAATCGCGGCGGCTTGGCGGTCGCCCTGGCTGGCTGTAACGGTTGCTCCGGGAACAGGCAATCCACCAAAGCGCACAGTGCCAGAGGTATCAGCAGCGGTGGCGAGACGTCCCACCGCCAGGATTGGCAGTAGCAACCGCAACCCTGTTCTGAAGATTCGCATGGAAACCTGGGGTTAGTTCGCCGAGGGCTTTTCAATGTGATCGATCACGATGGTGGTGATCTGACCTTTTTCGCTGTTCAGACGGAGACCGAGTTGCTCTTCCAGAGCGTTGAACAACGACGGGCCTTTGGCGTCGGTGGGCGGAGGGGCGTCGCCGCCAAGGGCGGGCAGGCCGGGCACTCGCAAACTGGTGGAATCATCGGGTGTCCATTCCAGTTTGAAATCGTAGAGGCCCTTCAATCCGGTTTTGTCGACCACCGTCCGATTCAGAATGCGGGATAGCGAATCGGCAAGAAACTGAACCGTCACCCCGGTGGCATTCATGGAGCCATTGCCCATACGCATGGATCGGGCAGCGGGACCGCTGGCCTGAGATTCAGGAGCTTTAAGGCCGTTCTTGCCTGCTACCAGAACGTAGATGGTGGCCTCTTTACTTTCCGGATGGGTAGCGAGTTTGAAGCGTTCAGCGAGAAGAGCCTGAATCATGGGCTTCATCTGCTCCTGGGTGAGAGGGCCAGACAAGGCGCCGGCGTCGGGCTTGGCGCTGATGTCGTACCGTTCGGTGTCAAGCCACGACGGGCCGCCGACAATCTCGTGTTCTTTGACGCCGAAACCTATCGAGATCAGCATGCGCGGGCTTACACCCTGCGCCGTGAATCGTCCGCCGGGCGCGATACCGATGGAGACGCGATGTTCACCCATCGGAGAAGGGGCTGAGGGCTTGATGGAGGCCACCTCAAAGGTTATGGGTGCCTGCTGGGCAAAGGCGGCTGGAAGGGCGAGCGCGAGAGTCAGGACGGCGGCACGAATCATATCCGGGAAACCCCTCATGGGTTTCTGACGGTATTCCCGGAGGAAGGAACCGAAGGTTCCATTAATTTTTTGCGCTAAGCTCGCGGGCGGTTTTGATGAGTGTGTCTTCAAAAGAGAAGTCTATCTTCTTTTTCGATTCCGGTTGGCGCTGGTACCACTTCCAGCTTTCCTTCAGGCCGGTCGCGAAAGGTGTAAGAGCCAGGTTAAGAACGCGCTTGACGCGGCCCACGGCTTCGGTGATGGGCGGCATGTCCAGGTACTGACCGAAGTAGTACGGTGGAGCCATGGCATTGCCACCCTGGCGCTGAATCAGTTCGCGGGGGACGCGGACCAGGGTGGGCGTTTTACCGATCGCTTTCGCCATTTCGGTGACGACCTCCACTTGGGTGAGCGGTTTCTCGTCGGCGATATTGAACGCCCTGCCCGGTGCGGTGTGACGGGTGAGCGAGAGAAAACAGGCTTCCACCAGATCGTTTACGTAGCTGAACTGCATCAGACGATTGCCGTCACCGGGAATAATAATGGGGCGATCCAGACGCAGGCGGTCCCAGAAAAATGCCTCGCGATAGAAGGGATTTTCCGCGCCGTAAACAAACGGGGGCCTCATGGTGACTACAGGAAAACGGGATTCGTGCCAAAGGCGGAACAGTTCCCGTTCGCCGCCGGCCTTGTTGCGAACATAGGCATCGGCATGAATATCCGACGCCAGAGGATCATCTTCGGCGTGATTCAGACCATCGCCATAGGCGGCCACGCTGGACATAAAGATGTAGCGCGAGATATCGCCGGGAATGGCCTGTGCGGTGGCACCCACCTGAGCGCCTGTGGTGCCCCGCTCCCAATCGTAGGCAATATCGTAGACTGCGTCGAAACGCAGCCCGGTGAGGGCGGCGCGCACCGCCGCTGCGTCGTTGCGGTCAGCCATCACGTTGCGCACCTTCCGCCCGAAAGGATGATCTTTCTTCCGGTGCAGGATGGTGACTTCGTGATCCGCTGCCAGCAAGCGCTTCACCAACAATTTACCAATAAACAGCGTCCCGCCAATTACGAGAACGTGCATGGTTCGGCTTGCCTCAATTTGGTCCCTTTAAAGGTATGATTAGTCGTAATATTCGAGTCCGAGATGGGTAATCAGCGGCTCGCCTTTCATCCAGCGAAGAGTGTTCTTCAGTTTCATCAACTGGATAAAGATATCGTGTTCCGGGTAGAGGCCCGGCGCCGTCATGGGCGCTTTGAAGAAGAAAGACAGCCATTCCTGAATGCCGCGCATGCCGGCCCGGTGAGCCAGGTCCATGAACAACACCAGGTCCAGCACCAGCGGTGCCGCCAGAATCGAATCGCGACACAGGAAATCGATCTTGATCTGCATCGGATAGCCCAGCCATCCGAAAATATCGATGTTATCCCAGCCTTCCTTGTCGTCGCCGCGGGGCGGATAGTATTCGATCCGGACTTTGTGGTAGATTTTGGAGTACAAATCGGGATATAAGTCGGGCTGCAGAATCTGTTCCAAAGCGGAGAGCTTGGACTCTTCCTTTGATTTGAACGAGCCCGGATCGTCCAGAACTTCGCCATCGCGATTGCCCAGAATGTTAGTGGAAAACCATCCGGAGACGCCCAGCATACGCGACTTCAGTCCCGGCGCAATCAGAGTCTTCATGAACGTCTGACCGGTCTTGAAATCTTTGCCGCAGATGGGAACGCTGTGGTCGCGCGCCAGTTCCATAAGCGCGGCGTTGTCAGTAGTAAGGTGGGGCGCACCGTTGGCATAGGGAATACCGAGTTTCAGCGCAGCATAGGCGTAAATCTGGCTGGGTGAAATTTCGGGATCGCTATCGATCAGACCCTGTTCAAAATGCTTTAGTGTCTGGTGCACCGGGGCTGGCTTGTGGTAGACCTCGGTTGAGCCGCACCAGATCATCACCATGCGCGAAACGCCGGTATCTTTCTGGAAGCGGCGGATATCGTCCATCACCATTTCGGCATAGTCCATTTTGGAGCCTTTCGGCTTCAGATTGGGACCGTTGAGACGCTTGACGAAGCTGGTATCGAAAACTGCCGCCATCGGCTTGATCTTCTCCAGCGGCTCCCGCAGCTGATCGAGCAGGGTGGACTGTAAAACACCCGCGTGAACGGCGGCGTCGTAACAGTTGTCGTCGAAGATATCCCAACCCGCAAAGACCAGATCTTCCAGCGAGGCCAGCGGTACAAAATCGCTGATTTTCGGGGTGCGGTTCTCAGTCCGCTTGCCAAGACGGATGGTGGAAAGCTGGGTGAGAGAGCCGATAGGCTTGGCGATCTTCCGTTTGATCGCCTCAACACCGGCGATGAAGGTAGTGGTGACGGCACCCATACCGGGGATGAGAACCCCGAGTTTTCCCTCAGCGGGCTTCAGGTGAGGGGTTGCTCGAAGTGCGCTCTCCTGCATTGAAGACAAAGAAGTTAGCTCCTTTTGACCCACCCATAAAAAGGGTTACGGGCCAACCCGCTATAATAGCAGTTCATGCGAAAAAGCGCGAGTGCATCCGCCCCGGCCAACGCGGCTGGCTCCGCCATGATGAGCGCCATTGTGGCCGACGATGAACAACTGGCGCGTGAGGAACTCAGTTTTCTGCTGGGCCAGACCGGAGAAGTGGAAGTCATCGCAACCGCATCCAATGGCCTGGAAGCTGTGGAACTGATCGAAAAACTGGAGCCCGATCTGGTATTTCTCGACATCCAGATGCCGGGACTCGACGGTTTGGGTGTAGTGCGGCGGTTGCGCGAGAGCCAGATCGAATTACCCCATGTCATCTTTTCCACCGCGTGGGATCAATTCGCGGTAGAGGCCTTTCGGCTGGATGCCATGGACTATCTGCTGAAGCCGGTGGAGCGGGAACGGCTTGACGAGACCCTGGTGCGCGCCCGCCGGGCCGTACTGGATAAAGCGCCAACCGATGCTTCCCCGGTTACGGCAACCCGAAACGCCGCGCCTTCGCGGTTGCTGGTTCGTTCCGGGACGCGCAATCTGATCATCGACCCGCAGGAATTGATTTATGCCACCATCAGCGGGGGCGTCATCACGTTGATCGCGACCGGCACGGAAGGGCAATCGAGTTTCCGGACGCTGGAGGAACTACAATCGGCGTTGAACCCGGACATCTTCTGGCGGGCGCACCGGTCCTGGGTAGTGAACCTGAACCGCATACGGGAAGTGATGCCGTGGTTCAAATCCACCTATCAGTTGCGTATGGACGACAAGAAGGGTACGGAGATCCCGGTGAGCCGGGCACAGAGCCGGCAACTGCGGGAAATGCTGAATTTGTGAGGTAGGGACGGCCTTCAGAGCCGGAAGTTGTCAGGGCGCCAGGTCTTGATTGCCTGCTTAATTTCTTTGGAAGCCATCCCTTTGTTGGCCGCCGCGGCGGCCAGCGCCACAAATTCGCCGTCAGACGCAAAGCGCAAGGCGACGATCTGACCTCTGGTCAGGCGGGAATCCAGCGGCTTGCCACTCAATGTTTGATGGCGGAGATTCTCTTCCACACGGATAACGCGATCCTGCGCCTGGAGGGCGAAGATGCGGGCAAAAAACGCCGCCATCAACGCACCCAAACACAACATCGCGAGCAGCGCCGCGGTGTTGATGGGGCCAGCGTTGCTGATCGCCCGGTAGAGCTTCACCAGCGAGCCGATGAAGGTAATCAATAGCAGCGGTATCAGAAAAAAGTGAAACGCAGGTACTAACTTTGTATGGTTCTTGAGATTCTGTTCTTCCATGACTGTTCTCCTTAAAAGCGGTTGTGAGCGGTTATAGCGAGGCGGCCTAACCTCGCGCCAGCTTCGAGAGGCGCTGGTTGGCGGCATCCAGTGTCTCAAACGTCTTGCAGTAGCAGAAGCGAACCTGCTGTGCGCCGTCGGCAGCGTTCTGATAAAAGCTGGAACCGGGCACCGATGCAACCCCTATTTCCTCGATAAGAAAGCGGGCGAATTCCACATCGTTCTTCGCACCGAAGCCACTGATATCGGTCATGATGTAATACGCGCCTTTGGGCGCCTGGCAGCCGAAGCCGGCATCTTGCAGCATTTTCACGGCGTACTGGCGGCGGGCATCATACTCTGCCGAGAGGCCCTGGAAATACGAGTCGGGCAGATTCAGCGCCATTACACCGGCCTGCTGCAGCGGTGCGGCCGCACCCACGGTGAGGAAGTCGTGGACCTTGCGGATATTGTTGCTGATCTCAGGCGGCGCAATCACCCAGCCTACGCGCCAGCCGGTGACGGAGAAGGTCTTGCTCATGCTGTTGATGAGAATGGTCCGCTCGCGCATACCCGGCAGGTTGGTCATCAGCACATGCTCTTCGCCGTCGTACAGGATGTACTCGTAGATTTCATCGGTAATGGCGAGGACATCGAACTCCTGGCAAAGGGAAGCGATGTACATCATCTCGTCGCGGGAGAACACCTTGCCGGTGGGGTTGTTGGGCGTGTTGATGATGATGGCTTTGGTGCGGGAACTGAAGGCGCGGCGGAGTTCGTCGCGATCAAAACTCCAGTCCGGCGCACGCAGCTTGACCATGCGGGAGGTTGCGCCGCACATGATGCCATCCGGGTGATAGTTCTCGTAGAAGGGCTCGAAGACAATGATTTCTTCGCCCGGATTGGTGGTGGCGAGCAGGGATGCCATCATGCCCTCGGTGGCACCACAGGTCACGGTGATTTCGCGTTCCGGATCGAGCTCAAGGCCATAAGTGCGCTGGTAGCGGCTGGCGATGGCGTCGCGGAAGGGCTTCGCGCCCCACGTGATGGCGTACTGGTTATAGTCCCCGTCAATGGCGGCCATCGCGGCCTTCTTGAGGTCCACCGGCGAAGGGAAATCGGGATAGCCCTGGGAAAGATTCACGGCGTTGTGCCGCAGCGCGAGGCGGGTCATCTCGCGAATCACGGATTCGGTGAAGAGGGAAGCGCGGTCGCTGGTAAACGACCGCGCCACCTGGGCAGTTGTCATGAGATATATGCTCTCACGCGGCAGCGGACCGTGGCGGTTAGAACGACAACACCATACCCACGCGGCCAATGCGCGGGGAGACGATGCCCGTGATGTGCTGGTAGGTGGGGCCGGTCAAATAGCTGATACTGGTGGCCGCGCTGCGATTCAATGCATTGAATACCTCTGCATTGACTTCCACCCGATACCGTTCCCGCACCCTGAACGTTTTTGACAACTTCAGATTGGTAATGCCAATGATGGGGCCATGCTGGGCGCCATATTCTTCCATACGGCGGGTCACCGCACCCTGCAGCAAAAACGGACTGGTAAAGGTTTGGGTTCGTTGTCCCTGAAAACCCGATTGCGACCGGTAGAAGCCGGAGATCTGGAATCCCCACGGCAAGGTGTAGGCACCGAAGGCGCGAGCCTCCCAGTTCCACGTATTGTCGAGGGCAAACACGTCGGAATTGGGGCTGGGGCTGACCGCCTGGATCCACTGATGGTCTTTGGTTCTCCAGTAGGAGAACTGGGCATTCCAGCGCTTTGTGTACTTGCGGGTCAGCACGATCTCATAAGTTGAAAAGGTGTCCTGACGGTCGCTTACCGCGTTGGTCTGCTGGAACAGATTGAAGGCCGACGGGGCGAACTGAGAGGGATAAGTGAACAGTCCCACAGGCTGCCCGGTAAGGCCGTCAGGCAGGGTGACGGGGACAGTGTAAATGGATGACGGACGGCGGATATTGATGCCGGTGGTGGTAGCGACCGTGGTGCCCACCAGCGATTCATAGAGATTGTAAACGCGGTGGTGAATGAAACCGAGCGAAAGGGAAACGTTGGGCATCAATTGCTGTTCGAGGCGCGCCGTCATCTCCCAGGTCCGGTTCTGTTTCAGGTTGGGGTTGAGCACCTGGTTGGAACCGCCGGTGGCAGATAAGAAGCCGGGGTTGGCAGGTGTGAGCCCGGCGAGAGTAGCCGGATCGGCGTCGCAGGTGGTGTTGTTGAACGAGACGTTTCGATAAGGCGTAGCCAGGCAGGGTCCGGCCCAGCGATAGGTAGCGACAACGGCTGCATTGGGATTGAAGGTATTGCCCCAGAGCGCACCCATGGTGTCGCCAAAGATGGCGAAGAAACCTTTCACCACAGTGCGGCCGCGGCCGAACAGATCATAGGCGGCACCCACACGAGGAGAAAAATCTTTCCAGGTGAGAAGATCGGCACCCGGAAACTTTGCGGCGGGAGCGAACTGACCGGCTTCCTTTACCTGATCGGGATAGAAGGAATGGAAGCGGTCGAAGCGCAGCCCGAAGTTCACGGTGAGGCGGCGCAGACGCCACGTGTCCATGGCATAGACGGACTGGGCGTACAGGCGATTGACGGGATCCACCGGCCAGTTGAAGGTCTGTATCTGAGAGGGCACGCCGCGATTGAATTGCAGCAGATAATTGCCGCTCTGTTTGTTGATCAGGATCTTGGTATCGCCCTCTTCCCAGTTGAGCTCCGTACCAAACTTGATTTGGTGACGGGAAGTAATGTAGCTGGCATTGATCTTCCCCTCATAGCGATTCTGTGGCCGATACGTTCCCTGGCCATTAAAGGTGTGGGGGCCGGTGAAGAAACTGGTGGAAAGTTCCTGGCTGGAGGGATTGCCCTTGACATCGGTGCCTGGCTGGTCCGTATAGCGAACGCGATAGCCGCCGTAGCCAAACAGGGCGTCCACCACAAGATGAGCGGTCGGAGTCCACTGGACTTCGCCCTTCCATATATCGATGGGCTGATGCTGGTTCAGCGATGCGGAAATTGGCACTGTGGACGACGCGCTGTTGGCGGAAAGGTACTTGAGCGCATGTTGCCAGGCAAAGATGTACCTCTGTTTGACGGTGGGCTGGAAGGACAACTTCATATTTTCCTGCAGTAGCGCGGTGACAATTGACCCCTGGGGCGCATCGCCACACGTCCAGCAGCCCTGCGCGTTGGGACCGGAAACGACGCCGATCTGGCCGGAAGCTGAATATTGCTTGCTGATGCCGCCGTAGAACCACAATTTGTCACGAATCAGCCGACCACCCAGATCGCCGGAGTAGTCGTAGTAGCGATAGACGGGATTGGTGCCGCGAAAGCCCTGGGCAATGAGTGCTGGGTTCAGGTTGCCGTCCTGGAAGCCGGCATTCTCCAGGTCGCCCAGCAGCGTGCTGTGAAACGTATTGCCACCGGATTTCATAATGGTTTCCATGGCGAAACCCGGATAGGCGATATCAGCAGTGTTGCCGCTGGTCTTGAACTCAGCCTCGGCGATATCGTAAGTGGAAAAATACGTAGCCGTGGAGAGGTTGTGGGCAGAGGCAATATTAATGCCTTCCACGTTCATGGTGGGCTGTAAAAATGCACCGTACGTGACAACGCGGGAATTTACCGCGAGGTTGCTGTCGCCCACGTCCGGCTTGCCCTGCTGGCTGACGCCGGTGGCCATGGGAAACAGCTCCTGCATATTGCCACCTTTGGGAACATAAGCGATTTCCTCGGCCTGAAGACTGGTCGCACCCACCGTATTGGTGGTGTCGATGACCGGGGTTTCGCCCACCACTTCAATGGTCTGTTCCATCTGGCCCAGTTTCATGGAGACATCGACACGGGCAGCGAAGCCCGCGCTGAGGTTCAGGTTGTCACGCACCATCGTCTGGAAACCAGTGAGGCCAAATGACGCCTTGTAGGAACCCGGCGCCGGCAAGTCGAGGACGCGGTAGTTGCCCTCGGCGTCGGTAGTCGCGGTTAGCTGAGACACCTGGAGCGCCGGGCTGGTGATGGTCACCGTGACATTCGGAATCGCAGCACCGGATTCGTCGGTGACGCGGCCGTTCATACTGGCGGAGGTGCTGTTCTGGGCAGACAGCAAATACGGGCCTAACAAGGCAACTGTGAACAAGATGATTTTTGGATTACGACGTGACATTCCGACTCCGGAGTTTTTGGATGGACAGCTTATGGCTCCACATCATACCAGCGCGCCCGGGTATTGTGAACGAGCTGCGGAAATCTGGTATTGTACGGGAGACCGGGGAGGTCACTTGAAAAATATACTCTTGACGGCATTCGCCTGTTGCGGCCTGTCGCTGGCGCAGGTTCCCGAAATTCCCTTTGACGGCAACGTCAATCTGTTGAAGCTGCCGGCCGATTTGCATATGGGCGAAGCGTCGGGCGTAGCGGTGAATTCAAAGAAACATATTTTTGTCTTCAGCCGCGGCAACACCATTGGCCCGGCGTATGGAGCGACCGCCTCGCAGTTGCTGGAGTTTGGGCCGGACGGCACATTTATCCGGGAGATCGGCAAGAATTTGTATGCATGGTCGTTTGCCCACACCGTTCGCATCGACAAGGACGACAACATCTGGGCGGTGGACAAGGGCTCCGATATGATCGTCAAGTTCAATCCACAGGGCCGGGTCGTGATGGTGTTTGGTCGTAAAAAAGAAGCATCCGATGAGGCCGGGGCATGGACTCGCGTGAACCCGCCGCGCCCGGCAGTGGATGGCCAGTTCCGTCAGCCGACCGACGTCACCTGGGATCCGGAGGGCAACATTTTCATCAGCGACGGCTACATCAATGCCCGTGTCGCCAAGTTCGACAAGAATGGCGACTGGGTGAAGCAATGGGGCGGTCCGGGCCGTGGCCCGGGCGAACTGAATACGCCGCACAGCATTGCAGCCGATCTGAAGGGCAACATCTTCGTGGCCGACCGTGGCAACCGCCGTATACAGGTTTTCAATCCGGATGGCGGCTTGCTGCGTGAGATAAAGATTGACGTTCCCATGCCTGCGGTTTTCCATCCGTGGATGGGCAATATGCCCACTCCGGAAGCGGCCGCGGCGCAGAATGGCGCCCCCTGGTCGATCTGCATTACGCCGCCGAACGCGAGCGGTACCCAATATCTGTACAGCTCTGATGCATTGCCCGGTCGCGTTTACAAACTGACGCTGGACGGCAAGGTGCTGGGGTCCATGGGCACTTCCGGTCGGCAGCCGAAACAGTTTGGCTGGATCCACGAGATGGCCTGCGTCAGCGAGAACGAAGTTCTGGTGGGCGAGATTCTAAACTGGCGGGTGCAGAAGCTGACCGTGAAACCCGGCGCGGCATCGCGCTAAATCCTTTACGGGCACCGCCCGTCAGGAAGCGGTTTTGCCTTTTCTATTTGAGGTACTCGATACTGTAGTCCTCAATCACGGGGTTGCTCAGTACATCACGGGCGATGGCGTCCAGATCTTCGCCCGGCTGCATCGTAATCTCGAAGAACTTCCCCTGCCGGACTTCGTCAATGCCCTTGTGCCCCAGGCCCCGCAGCGCGGAGTGAATTGTTTGCCCCTGAGGATCGAGCACCGACGGCTTGAACGTAACGTAAACCCTGGCTTTCATGCTTTTCTCATTTCTTTTTCTAAAGACCGTCAAACAGATTGATTTGCAGATCGGGAACTGCTTCCTTCAAACGGCGTCTCGCCTGGGGTGGCGCAAATCCGCGCATCAGAACAAGCATGCGCTGATGGGCTTCATGGATATCGGCCAGAATCGCGCATTTCTCGCAATTGCCACGGATTGCCCCGCGGCCATCAGTGTAAGGATCGAACCCAGGGTGGCGGGAGCATTTTCCGCGCCAGCGGATACTGCCGAGTTTCAGCATCGGATTTTATTCTAATTCTTCGGTATCGCCGGCGTGGAGGGGCGCGAAACCTGACCCCGGACGGCTTCGTCCACCGAGACGTTGTGATTACGCAGGGTGAGGCCCAGCACACGTTCGTACTGGTTGCGGGCCTTGGCCCAGGCACCGCGGGCGGCTACTTCCGAAGAGCGTGCCTGGGCCACAAAAGATTCGTACTGGATCACCAGAAAATTGGTGGAAAGACCAGACGAAAAACGCTCATGTTCAATCTCCAGGGACTGTTCCTGCAGGCGACGGGTTTCCTGAGCCGCATCGTAGGCGGCCCGGGTACGTTGCAGGGCGATGAGCGCATCTTCCACTTCCACGCGAATCTGGTTTTCCAGCTGGCGGGCCCGGATCTGAGTCTGACGGAGCTGGATTTCATCACGAGCCAGGTCGGCCTGGGCGGTGCGGTTGTGAATGGGCAAGGTCAAATTGAGCGACACGGTCGCGGTGGGGTAATCGCGGCGCAATATCTGACCGAGAGCAGACCCGACGCCTCCGCCCAGACCCAGGTAAGCGCCCGATCCAGGCACCGGCAGCAGAGAATTGGCCTCGCCGGCGAAGCCTGTATTGGTCATTGATCCCAGCAGATCCAACTGCGGAAGCAGGCCGTTACGCGCGCCTTCCAGACTGATATTGGCATTCTCAATTTGCAGTTGCGCGGTTTGATATTCGGGACGGTTGACAATCGCCAGTTTGACCAGTTCGCTAATGGTTTGGGTAGGCTGATCTTCCACCACCAGTGGGCTGGTGGGAACAATGCGGGCATCGTGGATGAGGGGATCGAGAGTGGCGTTACGGGTAAGGAAGTTCTTCAAAATCAGTTCCTGCTGGCGCACAAAGCCCTCGGCGTTAATGCGATCCTGACGGGCCGCGGCCACCTGCGCCTGGGCGCGGGTGAGTTCGATGGGGGCGAGAGTTCCCTGCTCTACCTTGTTCTGGTTATCCTCGTAGAGCCGCTGCGCGGTAGCCAGAGTCTGCGTTTTCACAAGGAAGTCTTCGTTCAGGCTCACAAGGTCATAGTAAAGCCGAACCACGCCGGAAACGGTACTGATTACCTGTTGCTGGAAGACGAAATCAGAGATTCTGCCGCTGTTCTTCGCTATGCGAATGAAGCGCTGATTCAGCTCTTTGCCGAAGCCCCGAAGCAGTGGCTGCGAGACGGTGAAACCGAGACTGGTGATGTCGTAGGGGTTGAAAATATTGCGCAACACGTTCTGCGTGATGCGCTGGTTCTGAAATGTACCGGCTACCTGGGTGCCCAGGCTGAAGCCCTGCAAATAACCAAGATTGGTATTGAAGTTGTTGGTAGCCAGGTACTGCGAGCCGGTAGCGGTAGTGGTGGTCTGAATAGAGCTGAGGTGCTGGGCGAGAAATGAGCCCGTAAAAGTGGGGTCATATAGCGGAATCGCCGGGCCGTTGACAGGCGCAAAAGCGCCCGTGATCGCCAGATTGTTCACCGACTGCGCGATCAATTGCGTGTCGGTCACATTGAGCGGTACAGCGGTTTGTGGCGTGACGCCACCGGCGGCCGAATTGTTGAGGGGACTGCCGGGGCCGCCCACGCCCGCCGGGGCCTCATTAACCGTCAACTGAACACCGCGCAGATTGCCGCCGCCGCGGGCGCGCAGTTCGTCGGTACGGGCCAGCTGAATGGCGAAACGCTGGAGTTCCAGATCGAGGTTATTTTCCAGAGCCAGGGCGATTGCGTCATCCAGCGAAAGATACAATTGCCCGGCGCGAATCAGGTCGTTTACACGCGAGGTATCGGCAAAACCAGCGGGCGATACCGAACCCGGGCGGTAGGCACCTTTGAAGCCGGGGTTGTACTCCACACGGGGTGTCTGGTCGCCTGCCGATTGCGCCTGCAGAGGCACGGCGAGCAGACAGGAAAGGGTGATCGCCACGGCCTGGGCCGCTATCTTGGTTTTCATTTCTTTGTTTTCATTTCCTGGTTTTCATTTCTTGCTGGCTCCGGTCTGAGGGGTGGTGGCTGGCGCGCCGCGACCACCCGGGGCACCACGGCCCGGGCTCTGGATTTCCGCCTTCACGATGACGCCTTCGCGCACATCATCACCAGGACCCACAACGATCAAACTGCCGGCTTCCAGACCTTCGACGATCTCGGTCTCTGTGCCGTAATCGCGCCCTGTGCGAATCGCCTGTAAGTGCACCTTGAAGGTTCCCGCCGCTTCCTGCAGCAAAGCAACCTGAAGGCCGGTGTTACCCGCAATGATGGCTTCGCCGGGAATGATCAACGGCGGGTGGGGACGGTGCGCGCTGAAGTGGACGTCGGCATACATGCCGGAAAAAAGCTTGCCGTCGCGGTTCTGAACGTGAACTTCAACCAGCATAGTGCGGGAATTGGTGTCCATCGTGTTGGACATGCGAACCACTTTGCCTTCCCACATACGGCCCTGATATTCGTTGAAGGAAACCTGAGCCGGCATTCCCACCGTAATAAACGGCATGCTCGATTGCGGCACGCTGGTGAGGATGCGCAGAGTTGCGGTCTGGGCCACACGGAAGAGTTCATTCCCGCCCGCCCCCCCACTGGATGCACCGGGTTGCGGGGATGCGCCTTGACCGCCACCCGAAGGAGAGATGAGCGAACCCGTCTCCACGTTACGTGCCGTAATGACCCCGGCGAAAGGTGCCTTCACCTTACGGAATTCCAGCAATGCCCCCAGACGATCCAGATTTGCCTGGGCCTGGCGGACGTTCTCGTCACCTGCCGCCAGATTCGCTTCCTGCGCAGCCACCAGGGCTTCAGCGGATTTGAAACCGGCTTCCTGCGTGTCCGCATCCTGGCGGGCCACCGCGCCCTTCGCCACCAGATTGCGGAAACGCTCCCAGGTGATTTTGGCCAGGTCGCGCTGCGCCTGGGCCTGCAGAAGCGCCGCGCGCTGCTGGCCCAGTTGCTGACGTGCCTGGGCCACGGCGGCGCGTGCCTGAGCCGCCTGCTGGTCCAGTTCCGGAGTTTCAATCTCGGCCATCAGCTGGCCTTCGGTAACCCGGTCTCCCAGATCCACATAACGCTGGCTTACGTAGCCGGAGGCGCGCGCGAAAATAGAGGCCTCTACCAGTGCCGCGCTGGTCCCGGGCAGCAAAATATCCAACTGCTCCGGTGCCCGGCGAACCCGCGCCGCCACTACTACGGGCACGGAAGATTTCATTTCATCCGCCATGGCGCGGGCTGCAGTTTCCTGCTTCAGGCGGGGCAGATAGCCGACCAGAGCGAGCGCCGCAATCACCCCCGCCAGCAACAGCGTGACCAGGATGACTTTCAGGGGCGAGATGGGATGCTGGTTGGTTTCGTTCATTGCGCGCTACCCTGCTGCGGCTGGCGGGTTTCCAGTTCAATCTGACGGTCCATATCAACCGGGGTCTTGCGGCGCAACACGCTGTACAGCACGGGGACGAAGAACAGTGTACTGAAGGTGGCCAAAACCAGTCCGCCGATGACGGCACGGCCCAGCGGCGCATTCTGTTCCGACCCCTCTGCCGAACCAAACGCCATTGGTACCATCCCGATCACCATGGCCAGCGCGGTCATCAGTACCGGGCGGATACGGGTAAATCCTGCTGAGAGCGCGGCTTCCACTTCATTCAGGCCGGCCCTGCGTTCATCGTTGGCGAAGGTGACCACCAGAATGCTGTTGGCCGTAGCGACGCCAATCGCCATAATGCTGCCCATCAGCGACGGGACGTTAATGGTTGTTTGCGAGGCGTAGAGCATCCAGAGAATTCCGGCGAAGGCACCCGGCAGCGCGGTGAGAATGATGAACGGATCCAGCCACGACTGGAAGTTCACCACCATCAGCAGGTATACCAGCAGGATGGCGAAAATCACGCCCAGGCCCAGTCGGCGGAACGAGTTCTGCATGGTTTCCACCTGACCGCGCATCATGACGGTGGTGGTTCCGGGAAGCTTTTTTGAAACGTCTGCGATAATTACCCGAATGTCGTCTGCAACCGAGCCCAAATCACGCTGGTCCGTATTGGCCAGAACGTTGAAAACCGGCTGTACGTTGTAGTGACTGACAACAGACGGGGTTGAAGTACGCCGCACTTGCTGCAGCAGGTTATCCAGCAACTGGGTATTACCGCCACCCGGCGTGGTGATGGGCGTACTGCGCAACGCGTCGATGGAATCCATCCGGCTTTGCGGGGTCTGCACGGCCACGAAGTAGCTTACGCCGTTGGCCGGATTCAGCCACTGGTTGGGGGCGATCTGACCGCTGGAGTTGAGCGAAATCAGCATGCTGTTGGCTACATCACGCTGGGTCAGGCCCGATTGCGCAGCTTTTAAGCGATCCACATCGAATTGCAATTCGGGGGTATGCACAGGCTGGCTGACGCGCACATCCACGGCGCCCGCGACAAGGGCGATTCGACGTTCCAGTTCCTGGGCCAGCTTGTAATTGCCTTCGGCATCGCGGCCAATAACCTGGACGTCGATGGTGGCGGGAACTCCGAAATTCAGAATCTGGTTGGTCATGTTGGCTGCCTGGAAGAAAAACACTTCCGCCGGAAACTCCTTGCGAAAAACGGAACGGAGCCGCCGTTCAATTTCCTGGGTAGGGCGGTGGTGTTCGTGATTCAGCGCCACCAGAATTTCGCCATCGAAGTTGCCCACGGTGGAAGAATCGCCAAACGCGAGGTTGACCGGATTGGTGGGCAGGCCGATGTTATCGATGATATTTTCCACTTCGCTGGCGTCAAGATTGTGCCGGATGGTCTCTTCCACGCGGGCGAAGACGCGCTCGGTCTCCTCCAGACGCGTTCCCTCCGGGGCCCGAACATGCAGACGCAACTGCCCCGCATCCACGTAAGGGAAGAAGTCTGTACCCACGTACTTCACCAGCACCAGAGACCCCAGTACAAATGCTCCATAGAGGAGCGAGATCCAAATGCGGTGATGCAGACACCAGCCCAAAGCGGTTCGGTAACCGTGGCGCATCTTTTCGAAGCGCTGATTGAACAGGTGATGCAGGCGCCAGATTGCACCTTTGGCCTGCGCGATGCCCGCTTCGCCCAACGCATAAATGCTGGCCTCGGAACGCAGCATGAAATGAATCATGGTGGGTACCAGGGTTCGCGACAGCAGGTACGACATCAACATAGCCACAGCCACAGCCATCGCCAGCGGCGTAAACAGGAACCGTGCCGGGCCCGTCAGCAGCAGTACCGGCAGAAAGACAATACACACTGCCAGGGTGGAGACGAGGGAAGGCAACGCAATCTGCTGCGTCCCATCGAGGATAGCCTTCGTAAAGGGCTTGGGCAGACCGTTCTCCAGCAGGCCCATATTGCGGATCACATTTTCCACGTCCACGGTGGCGTCATCCACCAGAATGCCCACCGCCAGAGCCATACCACCCAGCGTCATTACGTTGAGGGTGTAACCCAGCGCCCATAAGACAATGCACGACGTCAGAATGGAGAGCGGAATCGACGTGCAAACCACAAGGGTGCTGCGCCAGCTTCCCAGAAACATCAGAATCATGAGAGCCGTGAGACCGGCCGCAATCAGACCTTCGCGGGCCAAACCGCGAATGGCCGCGCGCACGAACAGGCTCTGGTCGAACAAAGGAGTCGCAGTGAGCGAAGGCGGCAGCCCGGCCAGCGCCTTCGGCAGAATGGCCCTCATGCGGTTCACTACATCGACCGTAGACGCCTGACCGTTTTTCAGCACGGTCAGCAAAACGCCGCGCCTGCCGTTCTGCCGGACAATATTGCTCTGCACCGCGAAACCGTCACGAACCTGAGCGATATCGCGAAGCCGAATAGTGGCGCCGTTGACGGTCTTCACCGGCATATCGTTCATGGCTTCCACGCTGAGCGGGCTGCTGTTGAGACGCACAAAGTAGTCGCGGTCGCCAATTTTGGCATCGCCGGCGGGAAGAATCAGGTTCTGCAGGGTAACTGCGGTGGTAACGTCGGTGGCCGAAAGGTTCTTGGAGTAGAGCGCCGCAGGGTCGAGATCCACCATAATCTGCCGGCTCTTGCCGCCATAGGGCAAAGGGATGGTTGCACCCTGCACCGACGCCAGTTGCGTGCGGATGAAGTTCTGGCTGAAATCGAAGAGTTGCTGTTCGCTCAGGCTCTTGCTGCCAATCACGATTTGCAGAATGGGAACACCGGAAGGATCGTACTTCACCACGTTAGGCGGCGTTATGCCCGGCGGCAGGGGGCGCAGCAGGGTCTGGTTGATGGAGACCAGCTGGGCCAGCGCCAGATCAATCCGCGCATTGGGCTGGAAGTAGAACCGGATAGTGGAAACCCCGTTCAGTGAAGTGGATTCCAAATGTTCAATATCGTTGACCGTACTGGTGTAAGCGCGCTCAATGATGGTGGTGATTCGGTTGGCCATTTCGGTGGGGGAAATTCCGTTGTAGGCCCAAACCACGCTGGCAACAGGGATATCGATATACGGAAAAATATCCTGCGGCATCGAAGCCACGGAGAGTCCACCCATCACCGCAATCAGGATGGCCATTACCACGAAAGTATAGGGTCGGCGAAGCGCGAGGTTAACAATCCACATGGGAGCGGCAGAGGAACCGGAGGGCGGACGAGTACTCGTCTACAAATAGTTTAGCGGAGGGCTGCAAAATATAGAGGCGTCTGAAACGAGGCAGAGGTTAGCAAAAAAAAACGCCTGCCCACAAAAGGGGCAGGCGCTGTGAGAGAAATCGTAAAAAAACTGTTACCAGCGGCGTCCGCGGTAGCCGTATCGGCCGCGATAACCGCCGCCAAGGTAGAGGGAGACGCCCGGCCCGTACCCGCCCCAGCGCGGCCCGTAGCCACCCCAGCCCGGCCCGTAGCGAGGGCCTGCCTGGCCGTAATAGTAGGGCTGCGGGGAAGGCAGAGGGGCATCGTTGTAGGTGTTACGGGAAGCAGAAGGGCGGTCGTAATCCTGTGAATCCACATAGCGGAATGCCTGGCCGCTGCGCGAGGTATCGATATCGAGTGGGCGTTCCAGCCGAAACGTGAGCACACTTTCCGGGTAAACCACGGTCGGATTGCCACGCGTGAGCAATACGCCGATGATTCCGGCGGCAGCGCCAGCCCCTGCGCCAATCGCAGCACCCCTGCCACCATCCGCGCCTGCGCCAATAATCGCGCCCATTGCAGTCGTAGTTCCAACCGTTCCAACATCACGCCCCACTGACGAGGAACCGTTACGGTTCACCAGTTGCGTTTCGATGCCAACCTGCTGGCCATCTGCCATGGTGAGTTCAATCAGTTGCAGGCCGAGGCGCGATGTGCCCTGCCCGCGTCCGGCCCTCTCCGCTGCGCTCACGCGACCGGCGACCGTTTGGCCGCGCTGGGCTACAACAATGCCATTCACCACGAGCGGGGAGGCCAGGCTGGCGAAGAAAGAGTCACCCTGCTGGTTGCGGTCCGAAGATAGCCCCTGGTTGATGCGCACAGTAACGTAAGTGCCCGCCTGCACGGTCAGTCGCGAGGGCAACGAGGGCAAAGAAGGCTCGAAGGGGCGTGGTGCCGCACCGTAGCGGGAATTTCCGTATTCGTCACGGGGTCGCTGCTGATCGTCCGGAGGATAGGATTGGGCAAACACTCCGGAGACAGCGCCGAGGGCGAAGAACGCGGCGAGGGTGAAGACTGGAATCAAATTGCGTTTCATACAGCCACGCTGATAGCAAGCGTGGGGCCATTCTCTTTTCCGATTGCAAGCTCTTGAATATAAAGCAAGCTTGCGGAATCTGGCGTGGCCGGGGCGCACCAGCGTGGTGGTTTTCGGCCAGGGCTCAATTGGTCGTGCACGGCCCTGAAACTCACAAAACACAGAGTTGGTTACCAACTAACGGGAAAACAGGATTGCGGGCCGCTGGTTTATGCACAAGATCTCCACCTGTTCATGTCCGCAAGTCACTGAAAAGTAACCCTGGAAAAAGCTGTTGAAAGCTTCGGAAACACTGCATTTTTCATTTGACGGAGAGGGGCTGCCGGGTGCATCATCGTCTCAGTTCCAGGGTTTACGGAACGATTAGTTAAGCGGGACGCAGCGAGCCGCGAGCAGTGATCCGGAGCGAAATCGAAAGAGATCGCGACGGGGAGCAAACGGGAATCGGAGTCCAGTGAGACGAGCTTCACGTGGTGGAAGCCGGCTGAACGCTTTGATCCGGAGGGCGCGAAAGAGCCCAAAGGGGAGTGGAGGTCGGGGGGAGCCACGAGAGCGCCGGAAATCGGCGCGGGAAACGGGTATCGGGCGATGAGAACGCCCCGGATCGGCCTCGAAACCGAACGGAGCGAAGGAGCCTGTGATCGAACGGACTCGCGAAGGTGTTCGGCGCGGAGTTGAAGGTGCAGGGCAGGAGCGTTGACCCCGAAATGGCGCGAAAGCGTTGTTGCGGGCGAGCGAAAGGCCGCACCGAAACTCCGGCTCCGGTAAAGTGCGAAAGCCAGTGAAAGCGTTCGGGGCATTGACCCGTGGCAGGCTGAAAAGCGGCAACGGTGAGCACCGGGCGGACAAGAAAAGGCGCATTTTGCTGCGGAACGAACACTCGGCATGCGAGTGGTTCGCTGAATCGTACCGTAAACCCTGGACGTATTTTTGCCCTGCTTTTCCCGCCCCGTCAACCCCATCCAGTGGAAACAGTTTCGCCCGCGATCCAGCTGTCGAGTTCATCATCCCGCGGCGTGGAATGGGCACTGCTGCTGATTCCGGGGCTGATCTGGGGCGCTTCTTTTCTTTTCATTGCAGAGGGTCTTGCAGCGCTGGCACCGGATGGTATTACCTTCCTGCGGTTCGTATTCGGCTTCCTCACGCTGTCACTGGTGCCCGGTGCGCGCCGCCCGGTGCACGGAAGTGATCGCAGCGGAATCATTTGGCTTGGCATTGTGTGGCTGGCATTTCCCATGAGCATGTTCCCGCATGCTGAGCAGCACGTTACGTCCGCGCTCACGGGTATGCTGAACGGGGCAATTCCATTAATTGCAGCGGGCGTGGCTGCACTCATGGCGCGCAAACTACCCTCTGGCACCGCTGTGGCAGGGCTGCTGGTGGGCTTCGGAGGTGCGGTGCTGATGGCAATACCGGGTCTGGGCGCGGGAGGCAACAGCGCGCACGGAGTGCTTCTCATCACCGCAGCACTATTTTCTTACGGCATCGCCATCAACCTGGCCCGACCGCTGCAGCAGCGCAACGGAGCATTGCCGGTTGTCTGGCGCGCACTGGGAGTCGCCCTGGTTCTGACCGCACCTCTGGGTATACCCGCCCTTCTTACCGCAAAGTGGGCGCTGCGTCCCTTTCTTGCGGTACTGGCCCTGGGAGTACTGGGGACTGCGGTTGCCAACGTGGTGATGGCGGTTGCGGCAGGCCGGCTGGGAGCCACGCGCTCGTCGGCTAACGCGTTTCTGATTCCGGTGGTAGCGTTCACGTTGGGTGTGGTGGTGCGGGGTGAACAAGTCCCCCGACTTGCCATAGCCGGAGGTGCGTTGTGCCTGGCCGGCGCAGGGTTATTGCGCCGGGGCACGGCAACTCAGTCGTTGGGCAGATCAGGCGAGGGGTTATCCGCGGGAGCTTCCGGCTGAATGGAAGATGCGGCAGCCAGTCGCGCCGCCTCGATTTTTCTCCAACGGCTAAAGCTGAAGATCTCCCTGCGCCTGCGAAAGCTGGAAAAGTTCAGGCGGCAGTATTCGCAGCGAAAACGTTTCGCGCCCAGTGCGATCTTCCACTTCGTCCTTCCGCTGGGCTGGAAGGTTTCGCCCGTCCACTTGTTGAGGTCCATCCGTTCACACTTCGGGCATTTGGCAAAGCGGAGATAGGCCAAACCCAGCATATCGGTGATGAAGCGGGTACGACAGTGGTCGCACCGCACCGGCATCACAAAAAGCCAGCTGCGCAGCTTTTCCCTGAGATCACGGGGACGGGATGGCCTCAGAAAGCGGCTGCCACAATTCGGGCATTCCATCCGCTCAATGCCCCTCGCGCTCGCGGCCAGCGATCCATGCGGCGGAAAATTCCCGAAACGCCGCTGTCAGCTTTTCGCGCAGGCCACCGGTACGGCGCAGCGCGCGACCACCGATTTCACTGACGGAAAGCAGGTCCCGTGTCGTGGAGGTTATACAAACTTCATCCGCCTGATAAAGATCATCCAGGGTGAGGCCGCGTTCCAGCACACGAATGCCGGGAACGTGAATTTCTCCCAGTAAAACCTCGCGTGTAATTCCCGGGAGGCAGCCGTCGGAAAGGGGTGGGGTCAAAACGTCGTCGCCAAACGCGGCGAAAATATTCGCGGAAGTGCACTCGGAAACGCGCCCGTGCTCATTCAGCAGAACGGCTTCGTCGTAACCTGCCTGAGACGCGCGCTCGGCCCAGGTGAGATTTTGTGCCCAGGATAAAATCTTCGCGCCGGCGAATTCGCCCGCCGCAAAACGTCCGTTGGGCTGCACCATCAGGCGGGCACGGTCGCCCCAGTCTTTGGAATCGGCAGTCATCGCGATGACATCAGATTCCTCGCCGCTGCCGGGACCCGTCCACATGCCTCCCCCGTTGCGAACCACCGCCAGGCGGAGCGTACTGTCGGGGGCATGATTGGCAGCGGCAAGGCGACGAAGATCTGCTTCCAGCCGGAGTGGCTCAGAAGGAAGTTTCACATTCAGCAATTTCGCATCGCGCGATAGCCTTAGCCAGTGGCGATCAAAAGCAAACGGAATCCCCTGCATCATACGCAACGTGCTGAATACTCCCCAACCGGACAGCAGCCCCACCTGGCCAGCGTGGCCGAATGCTGCAGTTGCGGGCACAATGCCGCCGTTGTAATAGATGAGGGAATGAATGGCCATGGAAGTCTCTTATTTCATCATGGCTTCGCGCCTGGCTTTGAACTCGGTGCCAGGCTTCCATTCCGGAAACTTCTCGCCCTGGGCTACGCGAAAGCCCAGTTCCATGAATATCTTAAGGTCTTCCACTTCGCCGGAGAGGTCCCAATTGGGCTTCACCTCGTCCGACACCTTGTGATAATCCGCCTCGTCGAAAGCCTCCAGAGCCTTGAGGCCCTCCGGTTTATCGATGAAGTCGATGCCCGCGTCGGGGTCGAAAGCCGGCACGCCCCGCTTGGCGAACTCGAAGTGATCGGAGCGGTAGAAGCGGCCCTTCTGCGGCTCGGGGTCATCGCGCGTCACGCGCCCGTGCGCCGCCAGAATTTCGGTGGCCAGATCATCCAGCGTTGAGTTGCCCCGGCCAATAATGGTGAGATCTTTGGTCTTGCCGAAAACGTTCAGTTCGTCCATATTGATATCGGCTAGTGTCTTGTTGAGCGGATAAAGCGGATTGTTGGCGTAATATGCCGAGCCCAACAGCCCCTTCTCCTCCGCGGTTACCGCGAGGAAAAGGATGGAGCGTTTCGGCGCAGGGTCGAGCTTCTTCCAGGCCCGCGCCATCGCCAGCAATCCGGCCGTTCCCGATCCGTTGTCGCGCGCACCATTGAAAATCTGATCGCCCGTCAGGGAATTGTCGCGACCCAGATGATCCCAATGGGCGGTGTAGATCACGTACTCGTCCTTCAGCTTCGGGTCGCTGCCTTGCAGCTTCGCCACTACGTTGTGGGACTCGATCTTGCGCAGTTTATTCTCCACCGTGAAGCTGGCCTTGCCGCCTTTCAATTCCACCGGCTTGAAATCGCGGTTGAGCGCCTGTTTCTTCAGCGCCGCCAGATCCAGTCCTGCGGCCTTCATGAGTTCCGCGGCTTTTTCATAGGTAATCCAGCCTTCCACCGGGACGCGGCCCATGTTGTTATCGGGGCGCTGAATGCCGAATTTCTCTTCATCAGGACTGCCCTGCACCACCGCGAAGGGATATCCGGCAGGTCCGGTTTCATGCACGATGATGGCGGCGGCGGCACCTTTCTCAGTGGCAATCTCATACTTGTAGGTCCAGCGGCCGTAGTACGTCATGGCCTTGCCCTTAAACATTTTGTCATCGAGTTTGGCAGGGTCGGCCGGGTCTGGAATGGCGGGGTCGTTCACCAGCATGATGATGGTTTTGCCCTTGACATCAAAGTCTTTGTAGTCGTTCCAGTTGTACTCCGGTGCCACTACGCCGTAGCCGACAAAAACGATGGGCGAGTCCTTCACTTCCACCTTCCCGGTATAGCGGGTGGAGTCGACCACAAAATCCTTATGCGGGTTCATCTTCACCGGCTTGCCGTTGACGGTGATGGATTCTCTGGTAGTGGAAATCGAGCCGGAAAGCGGCACATTTTGCAGGTAGGTGCCGTTGGGATTGCCCGGCTGCAGGCCGATCTCGCGGAATTGTTTCTCCAGCCAGGCTATGGTTTTTTCTTCGCCGGCAGTGCCGGGGGCTCGCCCTTCGAACTCGTCGGCCGAGAGTGTTTTGATATCCGCCATCAACGCCTCGGCCTTGATGGTATCGAGCCCCGGGGCAACCTTGGCCTGCGGAGCGGTAGAGCAGCCGGCCAGCGCCAGCACCAGAACCAGAAATGTCATTCGCATTGCCTTAACAGGTTAGCTCACAAAACAGGCTTCTGCTAAGCTGCCAGTAGCTTTCGCGATGCAGATTAAGGTTCTTTTCTTCGGGCAGTTGAGGGACGTGTGTGGCCAGTCTGAGGATCAACTGGACCTGCCGCCAGGCTCACGAGCCAGCACGGTTTTCGACCATTATGCGGCGCGGTTTCCTAAACTCCAGGCCATGGCCCGCAGTATTGTTCTGGCGCGCAATCATGAGTTCACCGGTCCGGAAACGGAACTGGCGGAAAACGATGAAATTGCCTTGCTGCCGCCTGTGAGCGGTGGCGCGCTGGGCCCTGCGATCACCGACCCGGAAGGCCATTACTTTGCACTCACCCGCGACCCGATCGACCCGAGAGAGCTGGAGTCGCGTCTTTTGCAGGGAATTGACGGCGCGCTTGTAACCTTCCTCGGCGTAGTCCGTAACAATACAAAGGGCAGACGAACCCTCAGGCTGGACTATGACTGTTACGAACCAATGGCCTTACGGGAAATGGCAACCATTGGTCGTGAAGTCGCCGCGCAGTTTGAGATCAGCCGGATCGCCATCGTCCACCGGCTGGGCATGATGGAAGTGAGTGAAGCCAGCGTAGTGGTAGTGGTGACTTCGCCCCATCGGCGCGCGGCATTTGAGGCGGCGCTGGAAGCGATTGACCGGTTGAAGAAAACAGTGCCGGTTTGGAAGAAGGAGTTTTTTGCGGACGGTGAAATCTGGGTGGAAGGCGATTGGGATGAAAAGACTCCGCGCGCTGTGTCTGAGTAGCGTCGCCCTCGCGCTGTTCGCCTTTTCACAAACGGAGCCCACCATTCGTGTGGACGTACGTCTGGTGCGCATCATCGCAACCGTGAAGGATGCCACCGGGCAACTGACAGGCGACCTTGCAAAGACGGATTTTAACGTAACCGACAACGGAGCCCCCCAGGAAATCGCGGTATTTGAGCGGCAAACGGAAATGCCGCTCTCCGTCGCCATCCTTATCGACACCAGTGGCTCCACGGCCAAAGATCTGCGTTATGAGGTGGATTCGGTGAACCGGTTCGCGCGGGCGCTGATTCGGGAAGGTCAGCCAAAGGACGCGGCAGCACTATACAGCTTCAACTGGGAGGTGGTGAAGCAACAGGGCTTCACGCGTAATACCGGAGGCATCGACCGCGCGCTGCGGCTGCTGCACGGCGAAGCCGGGACCTCGCTGTATGACGCGATTCTGTTGTCGTCGCGCGACATGCAGGAGCGCGAAGGACGCAAGATTCTCATCGTGGTCACCGATGGCGGCGATACCGTGAGCCGCAGTAACTTTAACCAGGCCGTGGAAGCCGCGCAACTGGCCGATGCCGTAATCTACCCGATTCTGGTGGTGCCCATCACCAACGATGCGGGCAGGAATACGGGCGGCGAAAACGCCCTGACCACTTTTGCGGAACGCACCGGAGGCAGAGTTTTTGTACCCACCGTAGGGGCCGCCATGGATCGGGCGTTTGACCAGATTCTGCGCGACCTCCGCACTCAATTCGTGATCGGCTTTTATCCCCGGGATGTGCCGCTCACCACAGACCGGTTTCACCGGCTGGGTGTAGGCGTTGACCGGCCCGGCCATCGCGTTGCCGCCCGCAGTGGATACTATGGAGAAGCGCTCGACGATAACCGTGCGCCCACTTCCGTTCCGGGCAGCACTGGCTCGCGACCCGCCGACGAAACCATCCGGCAGCATAAAACAGTTCCACCCGCAACGAAAAAAGGCAGAGGACCCTAACCACAAAGTGCCCGAACCAAAAGGCAAGGCAGCCCGGCCCGGCGAACAAACGCTTGAAGAAGTGCGCTATTTGAAACACCTGATTGAGGCCAAAATTCCGGTCTGCGTGAAGCTTACCGGCAATGAGGAAGTGCGGGGACTGGTGGAGTATTATGACCAGCGATTCCTGCGGATCACGCGCACCGGTGCGCCCAATCTGTTCATCTTCAAGCACGACATAAAGTATTTGTATGAAGTCGCCTGAAGTAGACGAGGCGGTTGAGATCGCGCTGGCCGCCGGTTCCATGCTGCGCCACTACTTCGAGCGCAAGGTGGCCTTTGAATACAAGGCCGGCTTCGACCTGGTGACAGAGGCCGACAAGGCTTCGGAAAAGCTGGTGGTGGAAAGGCTGCGCGCACAGTACCCCGGCCACGGTATTGTGGCGGAAGAAGGCAGTGGCAACCCTGCGGAATCCGATTATTGCTGGTATGTAGACCCGCTGGATGGCACCAATAATTTTGCCCACGGCTACCCCGTTTGGTGCGTCACACTGGCGGCGGAGAAAGCGGGTGAACTGGTGGTGGCAGTGACTTTCGACCCGATGCGTAACGAGCTCTTCACAGCGGAAAAGGGTGGCGGCGCGTATCTGAACGGCGCGCGCATGCGGGTATCAAAAACGCCCACTCTGGCCGATGCGCTGATGGTCACAGGCTTTCCCAATCATGACCGGCTGGCGAATCCGAACATTCACTTCTACCACCAGCTGGCAATGTCGACACACGGCGTGCGAAGGGCCGGTTCCGCAGCGCTCGATCTGGCATCAGTTGCCGCGGGACGCCTTGATTCCTTCTGGGAAATCGGTCTGAACCCATGGGACATCGCGGCGGGAAAGCTGCTGGTTCAGGAAGCCGGGGGCACCTGTACCGATATGAAAGGCGCGCCGCATCACCATGTGGGTGCGCCGCATCTGCTGGCCGACAACGGACTCCTGCACAACGAAACCACGGAGCGGTTCCGCGAAATTTTCGCTGGCCATTTCCGCCATCCCATGCCATCGTTGAGCCAATATAACGAACAATGATCCGCCGCATCCTCTTTCTACTGATCGCTTTCGTGGTGCCCGTCTGCTCGCAGCAACGCACGCCCGCCGAGGCCACGACGGCGGTACGGGCCAACTACACCAAATTCGAATACCGCATCCTCATGCGCGACGGGAAACGCATGTTCACGTCTGTCTACGTGCCCAAGGATGTCTTCAGTGACGGCCAGATCTACCCGATGGTGATGACGCGCACGCCCTACAACGTCGCCCCTTATGGGGCGGACGCCTACCGCGCGGGCGTGGGTCCGAGTGAATTCTTCGAGAAGGAGAAGTTCATCTTTGTTTACCAGGACGTGCGGGGCCGTTACATGAGTGAGGGCGACCATATCACAATTCGCCCGCATAATCCCAACAAGAAGACACCCCAGGATGTGGACGAGAGTTCCGACACCTGGGATTCCATTGACTGGCTGGTGAAGAACGTTCCCGGCAACACCGGCAAGGTTGGCCTGTGGGGTATTTCGCAACCCGGCTTCTATGCCACGGCGGGCATGATTGACGCCCACCCGGCCCTGCTTGCGGTGTCGCCACAAGCACCGGTGACGGACTACTTCATGGGCGACGACGACTATCACAACGGCGCCTACATGCTGGCCGCGAACTTCGGTTTCTATATGGGATTCCGTCCCCGGGAGGGCGAGCCCACGCCACCCATTCCCGCGCTGCGCTTCGATCAGGGCACCCAGGATGGCTACGATTTCTACCTGCGGATGGGGTCGCTGGGCAACGCCGACGAGAAGTTTTTTCAGCGCAGGAACCCCTGGTGGACCGAGCACATCAATCACACAACCTACGACGAATACTGGCAATCCCGCGCCATCTGGAAGTATCTGAAAGCCGTCAAACCGGCTGTGATGCTGGTGGGAGGCTGGTACGACACCGAAGACCCGGCGGGCCTGTTCCGCCAGTATCATTTTATGGAGCAGAACTCGCCGCCCCACGACATGCTGGTGGCAGGGCCGTGGAATCATGGCGGGTTTGCGCGCGGCGACGGCGACCGTCTGGGCAACATGGACTTTGGATCGAAAACGGCGCTGTACTATCGCGAGCAGATTGAACTTCCGTTCTTCCTTTATTACCTGAAGGGAAGGGGCGATGGCAGGTTTCCCAAGGCCTGGCTGTTCCAGACCGGATTAAATCAGTGGCGGCGTTTTGACGCATGGCCACCGAAAAACACGCGTTCCGGGGAATTGTTCTTCGATCAGGCTGGCAAACTCAGCTTCCAACGGCCCCCTGCGACAGGATTTGATGAGTATCTTTCTGATCCGGATAAACCGGTACCGTACGTCTCTTTCGTGACCCCCGGCATGGTCAACACGTATATGGTGGAAGACCAGCGCTTCGCTTCGAGGCGCCCCGACGTGTTGGTCTACAAGACCGATGTCCTGGACCATGACGTGACTTTGGTAGGGCCGATCAGCGTGGACTTGAAAGTTTCAACAACCGGCACTGATTCCGATTTTGTGGTGAAGGTAATCGATGTGTATCCCGACGATTTCCCGGACACTAATCCGGCTGCCGCGCCAGCCACAGTGCCAATGGGCGGGTATCAGCAACTGGTGCGCGGTGAGCCCTTCCGCGGCAAATATCGGCGGAGTTTTGAGAAGCCCGTGCCGTTTGAGCCGGGAATACCAGACCGGGTTACGTTTGCATTGCCGGATGTGGCCCACACCTTCCGCGCCGGGCATCGCATCATGGTGCAGGTGCAGAGTTCCTGGTTCCCGCTAACCGACCGGAATCCGCAGAAATTCATGCAGATTCCTGATGCGCTGGGGACAGATTTCGTCAAAGCCACACAGCACGTTTACCGGGGTGGGGCGGACGGATCCAGGATTCAATTCCAGGTGGAGCAGTGAGACAGGCGGTGGACCAGTTTCCGGGGAGTCTCACAAAGGGTAATTGGTGACACGTCGCTGGATGCCCTGCCAATCGCGCGGTTGACTCGTGTCAAATATCAGTTTCAAAATAGCGGATATGAAATACGGCTATGTCCGCGTCTCGATCGACGACCAGAACCCTGCGTTGTAGCTTGCAGCCTTGAAGAAAGCCGGATCCAGGCCGTGTTTCAGGACGAGGGTCTATCGGGAGTCACGACCAAGCTTCCTGCCCTGTTGCGTAGTCTGACGAAGCTGGAATACGGCGACACGCTGATCGTTTGGAAGCTCGACCGTCCAGGCCGCAGCCTGCGCGACCTGATAACGATGCTGGACGATCTCCGAACCCGTGGCGTGAAGTTCCATTCGCCAACATAACGTCCTTTAGGTTGTAGTAATCTTCCGCCTTCTTTCGCGTATCTCAACCCTACGCCAGATTATGCCTTCTTTGTTGACCGCCCTGTATAGTCCGCGCCCGGTTCGCTACCATAATCATTTGATGACTGCGGAATCTCCCGCCATCGCCATTCGCGATCTGCGCAAGGTCTATGACGGTAAACCAGCCGTGGATGGCCTCACGCTTACCGTGCCGCGTGGCTCGTTCTTTGGCTTTCTCGGCCCCAATGGCGCGGGCAAGTCCACCACCATCCGTATGCTCATCGGGCTGATTCCCGCCACCTCCGGCAGCATCGAAATGCTGGGCCTGCCCATGCCCGCGCAGGAACTGGAAATCAAGCGGCGTATCGGCCTGGTTCCCGATGATTCTCTGCTGTTCGACCGGCTCACCGGTGCCGAATTCCTGGAGTTTGTGGGCCGTATCTATTCGCTCGCCCCCACGCTCGCCCGCGAGCGCGCCCTGGAGCTGCTGGATTTATTCGAGCTGGGCGGTGAACGCCGCAAGCTCATCGCCGAATATTCGAAGGGCATGCGCAAACGCGTGGCCATGGCGGCGTCGCTCATTCATCGTCCCGAATTGTTCCTGATGGATGAACCCTTTGAAGGTGTAGACGCGGTGGGCGCGCGGTTGATGAAAGATATCCTGCTTGACCAGGTCCGGCACGGTGCGACCATATTCCTTACTTCACACGTTCTGGAAGTGGTGGAGCGGTTGTGCGACCACGCCGCCATCATCAACGACGGTCGCATTGTAGCCGAAGGCAGCATGGACGAACTCCGCGCCGGCTCGGAAACGCTGGAAGAAATGTTCGTGCGTACGGTCGGCGCCGGACGTCAATACGAGAAACTGGAATGGCTCAAATGAAACCCTTCGCTTCAATTATCTTTCTTACCCTGGCCACGCTGGCCCCGGCGCAACAACCCATCAAACTCAATGTGGATGCCACCGATGCCACGCGCCGTTTGTTCCACGCCACCATGCAGTTTCCGGTCAAACCCGGGCCGTTCTCGCTACTCTATCCGAAGTGGATTCCGGGTGAGCACGGACCCACCGGTCCGGTGGCCGATTTCGTGGGCCTGCGGATCACAGGCAATGGCCAGCCCATTGCGTGGAAACGCGACGCACAGAACATGTTCGAATTCCACGTGGATGTGCCGCAAGGCGTCGCCACTTTAAACGTGGCGTTCGATTTCATCTCGCCGCCCGAGGCTGGCGGCTTCTCTTCCGGCGGTTCATTCACTTCGCAACTGGGTGTTCTCAGCTGGAATCAGATGCTGCTCTACCCCAAGGGGACGCCGAGTGATCAGATTCAGATGCAGGCAACGCTGAAGGTGCCGGTGGGCTGGCGTTACGGCACTGCCCTGCCCATCGAGAGCGAATCGGGCAACATGATCACTTTCAAGCCTGCGCCGCTCACCACCATGGTGGATTCTCCGGTACAGATGGGAGCTTTCTACAAGACCATCGACCTCAGCCCCGGAGAGGTCACAAAGCACTACCTTCACATCGCCGCCGACAGCGAACGTGCGACCCGCATTCCCGATGACGTGACAAAGCAGTACCGCAATCTGGTGCGGGAAACTACCACTTTGTTCGGTGCCAGCCACTACCGCGGCTATCACTTCCTTTACACGCTGAGCGATCACGTGGCGCATTTCGGACTGGAACATCATGAATCGTCCGACGACCGCACAGACGAAGAAGCGTTGATCGATGAAGACCATCGCCGGCTTTCCGCCAGCCTTCTGCCACACGAATTCGTCCACTCCTGGAACGGCAAGTTTCGCCGGCCTGCCGGTCTTGCCACGGCCGATTACAGTCAGCCCATGGAGGGCGCTCTGCTATGGGTTTACGAGGGCCTGACGAATTATCTGGGGGAAATTCTCACGCCGCGCAGCGGACTCTCCTCCACCCAGGATTATCTGGACGAACTGGCCGCCAACACCGCCGCGCTGGATCGCAACGAGGGCCGTAAGTGGCGCCCCCTGGAAGACACCGCCGTGGCCGCCCAGACTCTGTATGACGCCCGCAGCGACTACAGCGACCTCCGTCGTGGCGTGGATTACTATCCCGAAGGCTCACTCATCTGGCTGGATGCCGACGTCACCATCCGCACTCTCAGCAAGGGCGCAAAGACGCTCGACGATTTCTGCAAACTCTGGGCCGGCGGCGCGAATTCCGGGCCTGATCTCAAGACCTATACCTTCGACGATGTGGTGCGCACGCTCAACGCGGTGCAGCCCTTCGACTGGGCAAAGTTCCTGAACGACCGCATCCATTCCACTGACGGTCACGCCCCGCTCGGTGGCATCACCGGTGGCGGTTACAAACTGGTGTTCAATGGCGAGCGCTCCGGTTTCTCGAAGAACGCTGAGGGCGTGCGTAAGTCTGCCAACCTCGCTTATTCAATCGGGCTGCGGGTACGTGAAACCGGTGAGATTGCGGATATCAAACTGGGTTCGCCGGCCGCCCGCGCGGGCGTTGCGCCGGCCAGTAAGATTATCGCCGTGAATGGCCGTGAATTCAGCCTTTCGCTGCTGCGCAACGCGATCGCGGATGCGGTGAAGGATCCGGGCATGATCAATCTGCTGATGAAGGATGGTGAGTTTTACAGTATTCACAGCATCGATTACCACGGCGGCGAGCAATACCCTCACTTGGAGCGCGATCCGGCCCGCCCCGATCTGCTCTCGGACATTATCCGTCCGCACGCCGGAAAGTAGGCTCCCCATTTGATCGGCGCCATTCTTCGCGCGCAATTTCTTTCCCTGCGGCCGCGGGTGCGGACCCGTAAGGGCGGAGCTGTATTTTCCCTTCTCACCGGTGCGGTCTTCTACGGATTCTGGGCTTTCATCGGTTGGGCCATCATGCTGTATTTCTCCCTGCCGGACAGCCAGTTTTTCCTGCCCGCACTTTCCAGCGGTTTGCTTTTCGTCATGCTCTACTGGCAGCTCGCACCCGTTATCTCGGCCAGTTTTGGCGCTTCGCTCGACCTGCGCAAGCTGCTGGGTTACCCGATTCCGCGCTCGCAGTTATTTGTGATCGAAGTCTTGCTGCGCATCACCACCAGCGCCGAAATGTTCCTGCTGCTGGCAGGCCTTGCCGCCGGACTTCTGCGTAACCCTCTCTACGGATTCCGCTCCGCACCACAAATTCTGGGCGGTGTAATTGCATTCGCCGCACTGAATATTCTGCTGGCGGCCGGTTCGCGGAATCTGCTTGAGCGGTTCCTGCTGCGGACCCGGTTCAAGGAAGTGTTCTTTCTGATTTTTGTCCTGATTGCGCTGCTTCCCCGGTTTGTGGTGGCGTTTCGAATACCCCGGCAAATCATGCTGCGCCTGGCACCGGCGCAGATCGGGTGGCCCTGGGCCTCGGCCGCACACCTGATTTTGCGTGACCCTGCGGCACTGGGCGCCGGCATCCTTATTGCATGGCTTGGCCTCGCCTTGTGGTTCAGCCGCAATCAATTTGAGCGATCTCTCCGCTTTGATGGTGTTGTGAGCGCGGTGCCCGTGGCAGCCGCCCGCTACGATAACGTCACCGACAGGCTGTTCCGCCTGCCGGAGCGGTTCCTGCCCGATCCATTGGCCGCTATGGTGGAAAAAGAACTGCGCACCCTCACCCGCATCCCGCGGTTTCGCATGGTCTATGCAATGTCCTGCTTCTTCGGGCTGGTGGTTTTCCTGCCGCGCCGCGGGGGACGAAGCGGATTCTTCACGGAAAATGCCCTGCCGGTAATGGCGCTTTACGGCCTGCTCATGCTGGGCCAGATCAGCTACTGGAATTCGTTTGGTTTTGATCGTGCAGCCGTACAGGGCTATTTTTCCTGGCCGATACGTTTCCGCGACGCGCTGATTGGCAAGAATCTCACCGTCCTGATGCTGCTTGTGCCCCAGGTGCTTCTGGTGTCTGTGGTCGGATGGGCTGCCGGCGTCCGCGTCACTCCCGGCAAGATCGCAGAAGCGCTGCTGGTCATCGGCATTGCGTCGCTCTACTGGTTCGGTTTGGGCAATATCTGTTCCGTCCGCCTGCCTCGCGCCATGGACCCGGACAAGATGAACCAGATGTCGAACAAAATGCAGGCATTTACCATACTGGGCGCGCCCTTTCTGCTGGCACCTCTGCTGCTGGCCTATTGGGCCCGCTCCGTTTTCGATAGCCAGATTGTCTTCGGCGGATTGCTCGTGATTGCCACTATCGTGGGCGGCATTTTTTATTGGGCAGGCCTCGATTCCGCCGTCTCGGCGTCAAATGTTCACCGTGAAAAGATGCTGCTCGAACTCTCCCGTTCCGATGGGCCGCTTTCCCTGAACTGAGCGCCGATACACTAAAGGGGTGCACTACGACGCATTTCTTTTAATTTCTTTTGGCGGCCCGGAAAAACACGAAGACGTCATTCCCTTTCTGGAGAACGTCCTCCGGGGGCGCAACGTTCCGCGCGAACGCCTGCTTGAGGTCGCCGAACATTACCACCATTTCGATGGTGCCAGCCCCATCAACAACCAATGCCGGGCGCTCATCACGGCACTGGAGACCGAATTCGCTGCCAGCGGCATCCACCTTCCCATCTATTGGGGCAATCGCAACTGGCATCCCCTGCTGGAAGAAACCGTGGCACAGATGCGCGATGCCGGCGTGAAAAGAGTGCTGGCTTTGGCCACCTCGGCGTTCGGTTCGTACTCAGGCTGCCGCCAGTATCGGGAAGACATTGAGCGCGCCCGCGCCGCCGTTCCCGGTGCCCCTGAGATTGACAAGTTCCCACCGTTTTTCGACCGCGCAGGTTTCGTCGAAACCATGATTGAGCGCGTCCGGGAGGCGTTGGATAAGCTGCCGGGTGCTGAGGTGATTTACACCGCGCACAGCATTCCGGTCTCCATGGCCAGCTCCAGCCCTTATCAGCAGCAATTGCTTACCGTGTGCCAGACCATAAACCGGGCACTGGGGCTGGGCGACCCCACACTGGTCTACCAGAGCCGCAGCGGCGCGCCCGGCCAGCCCTGGCTGGAACCCGACATCACGGACTACATGCGGACTTCGAACAGCAGGAAAATGGTGGTGGTTCCCGTCGGTTTCCTCTCTGATCATATGGAAGTCCTCTACGATCTCGACACCGAAGCGGCGCAGCTGGCGAAAGAAATGGGCATCGAATTTGTCCGCGCCCTTACCGTTGGCACTCACCCGCGCTTTGTTCGGGGTATCCGGGAACTGGTGGAAACGGCACTGCATGCGCCCGCGCCAACCTGCGCGGTGGGCTGCTGCGCGGCACCGCAAAGACCTCGCGCGTAATCTGAATTTATGGACGCCACTCTGGCCTGGGCACGCAAGCAACGGCCCGCTCTCATTGAATTTATCCGGCAACTGGTAGAGTGCGAATCGCCCAGCGATTCCGCCGCCGACGTAAACCGCTTCGTCGATCTGTTCTCGGAAGCGATACGTGACATCGCGGTTTGCCGCACTTTGCCGGGAGATAAAGGCGCTGGCCGTATTCTGATTTGCCAGTTCCTCCTGCCCACACCGGGTGGCAAACCAGCCGCGAAGAAAGGCATTCTCGCGCTGGGCCACTCCGACACCGTCTGGCCGCTGGGCACCCTTGCCACCATGCCCTTCCGCAGGGCCAGGGGGCGGTTGTGGGGACCCGGCGTGCTCGACATGAAAGCCGGCCTGGCCTTCTTCGTCTTCGCCATGCGCGCACTGCGCGACCTTGAAATACCCGTCCCCCATAAAGTTGAACTGCTCATCAATCCCGACGAAGAAACCGGCAGCCGGATCTCACGCCAGGTAACCGAAAAGCTGGCGCGCACCAGCAAGACAGTTCTGGTGCTGGAACCAGGCACCGGACTCGAAGGCAAGGTCAAGACCGCACGCAAGGGCATCGGCGACTATCGCCTTAAGGTGCGGGGCATCGCCTCGCATGCCGGTGTCGACTTCGACAAGGGAGCCAGCGCAGTGGTGGAACTGGCCCGCCAGATTGATCGCATCGCGGACTTTACCAATGTAAAGCGGGGGGTCACCGTGAACCCCGGCGTAATCACCGGCGGCACCCGGTCCAATGTGATTGCCGCCGAAGCCGCCACGCACGTGGATATCCGCGTGCCCACACTGGGTGATTTCAAGACCCTCGACAAGAAATTCAAATCACTGCGGCCACTGGACAAACGCTGCACGCTGGAACTCACCGGCGGCTTGAACCGTCCTCCCATGGAACGGACAAAAGACGTTATCCGCCTGTTTCAGATGGCCCGATCCCTGGCCTTCGAGCTGGGCATAGATTTGCAGGAATCCTCCACCGGCGGAGGTTCCGACGGTAACTTCACCGCGGCCCTTGGCATCCCCACGCTGGACGGGCTGGGCGCTGTGGGCGAAGGAGCGCATGCGACCCACGAAAGCATCTTGATTGACCGCATTCCCGACCGCGTCGCGCTCCTGGCGAAGCTCACTGCCGAGCTTCCATGACGGACCGCTAAACTAACTTTATGTCCTCACCGGATCACGTGTTCGGATTTGCCACGCGCGCCCTTCATGCCGGCCATCGGCCTGATGCCGAAACCGGTTCCCGTGCCGTGCCCATCTACCAGACAACCTCCTTCGTTTTCGAAGACACGGCGCACGCCGCGGCACTTTTCAATCTCCAGCGTTTCGGCCATATCTATTCCCGCATCAGCAACCCCACCACGGCGGTTTTCGAAGAGCGCATGGCCTCGCTCGAACGAGGTGCAGGCGCGCTGGCTGTGGGCAGTGGACAGGCCGCCCAGTTCATCGCCATCAGCAGCCTGCTGCAATCCGGCGATGAAATGGTGGCATCCCGCGATCTTTACGGCGGCACTTACACCCAGTTCGATATCAGCTTCCGCCGCCTGGGTATTCAAACCACGTTTGTGGATCCGGACGATCCGGAGAATTTCCGCCGCGCCATCACGCCGAACACCCGGGCACTCTACGCTGAAACCATTGGCAATCCGAAGATGAATGTGCTGGATATCGCGGCAGTGGCCAACATCGCGCACGAACATAATATTCCGCTCATCATCGACAACACCTTCGCTTCCCCCGCCCTGTGCCGACCCATTGAACACGGTGCCGATATCGTTCTGCACTCGGCCACGAAATACATTGGCGGTCACGGCACTTCCATTGGCGGCGTGATTGTAGACAGCGGCCGTTTCCCCTGGGACAAGGGCACGTTCCCGCAACTGCTGGAGCCCAGCCGCGGCTATCACGGCATCCGCTTCTACGAATCGTTCGGCGACATCGCTTTCATCATGAAGGCGCGCGTGGAGGGTTTGCGCGATTTCGGTCCCGCGCTCAGTCCGTTCAATTCTTTCCTGTTCCTGCAGGGCGTGGATACTCTCAAGCTGCGTATGGATTGCCATTCGCGCAACGCGAAGATCGTAGCGGAGTTTCTGGAACAACATCCGCTGGTGACGTGGGTAAACTATCCTGGGCTGGCCTCCAGCCCGTATGCGGCGCTGGCGAAGAAGTACCTTCCAGCGGGCCAGAGCGGCATGTTGGCCTTCGGTATTCGCGGCGGTCTGGAAGCGGGCCGCAAATTCATCGAATCCCTGCAACTGCTGTCGCATCTGGCCAATGTAGGGGACGCGCGCAGCCTGGTGATTCACCCCGGTTCCACTACGCACCAGCAGCTTTCAACCGAAGAGAAACAAGCCGCCGGCATAGGCGATGACTTGATTCGACTTTCCGTGGGATTAGAGGAAGTGGAGGACATACTATGGGATCTGAACCAGGCACTTCAAGCCAGCACGCAGACCAGTGCCTGATACCGGGCAGCGGTTTCCAGGACGGCGTGAGCGCCAACTCGCCCGTGAACTTCGGGCCGTTCGCAACAACCTCGTTCGAACGTCTGCGGTTACTGGAACGCTACCGCCGCATTGCGATGGTGGGGCTGTCATCGAACCAGTTCCGCCCCAGTTACTTCGCTGCGACCTATCTGCTTTCGGAAGGTTATGACGTGATTCCCGTGAATCCGCGCGAAAAACAGATATTGGGGCGCACCTGTTATCCCAATCTGGCCGCCATTCCCGGACCGGTGGAAGTGGTGAACATCTTCCGCGAATCTTCCGCCGTGCCCGCCATTGTGGAAGAAGCCATCGCGGCAAGCGCGAAGGCAATCTGGATGCAGTTGGGCGTGATCCACATTGCAGCCGCGGCGCGGGCACGCGAAGCCGGCCTCGAAGTGGTGATGGATCGCTGCATGAAGATTGAACATGCGCGCTTCTTCGGCGGTCTCTCCACCGTGGGACTGAACACCGGCGTGATCACCGCGCGGCGCCGCGTGCGGCGGTAACTACCGCAGCGGTGGAGTGGATACCGGAGCACGCCTGTGCCTGGTCGCCTGCTCATACGCGTAGGACAGCTTGATCAACTCCGCCTCAGACCACGCACGCCCATAGAACGTGATGCCAATCGGCAGGGTTCCGCCGCGCGAATAACCCATGGGTACATTGATCGCCGGGAAACCGGAGGTGGGCGAGTACACCTGGCTGTTATCACCACCCGGCGTATTCAAATCACCGATCAGCCGCGGCGGGTTGCTCCACGTGGGATACACGAAAGCATCCAGCTTCAGCGTGTCCATGGTCTTCACCACGGCAGACCGGAACTGCTCGCGATACACCGTATCGGCCTTGCACGATTCGGAATCCGGGCCATTGGACGGACCGTTCTCCGCATCTTCGAGGCGCTTCTGCGTGGACGGATGGAACTTGCCGGATTGGATGATCGCGGTGAGATCCATGATCGGCACCTGCCCGTTCCGCTCGGCCAGAAAGTGGTTCAGATCATACTTGAAACCCATGCACGGGCCCAGGCCCTGCGGCCTGCGGAGCACATCCAAACCTGCAACTTTCGCCGGATCGACAATCGTGGCTCCGGCCCGCCGCAAGTCTTCGAGCGCGTTCATGAAGATGGCTACAATCTCAGGGTCGGTCGTCTCCCGTTCGTAGGCCTCATGCAACACGCCAATCACAGCGCCCTTCAGGCCATTGCGATCCAGCGATTTGCTGTAGTCGGGAATCACGCGGCCTTTCGCCGCAGCCGTCGCCGCATCGCGCGGGTCTTCTCCCGCAATCACCTGAAACACCTTCACCGCGTCTTCCATGGTGCGCGCGATCGGGCCTGCAATATCCGCACGTATATTGAGCGGAAAGACGCCCGCCCGGCTGGTGAGACCCATGGTGGAACGGATGCCCGCCAGCGACTGGTGCGAGGAAGGTCCGCGAATGGAATCGCCCGTATCGCTGCCGAACCCCACCAGACCGAAGCTCGCGGCAATGGAGGCCGCTGTGCCACCGCTGGAGCCCGCCGTCACGCGGTCCAGCGCATAAGGGTTTTTCGTGTATCCGGGAAGAATGGAACTCACCGTCTCAATGGGGCTGAAGGCCCACTCCGCCATGTTGGATTTCGCCAGCACTATCGCCCCCGCAGCTTTCACGCGCGCCACCTGCGTCGCATCTTCCCTGGGCTGATAACCGGCAAATGCCAGGGCGCCATCCGAGGTCTGCAACCCCCTTGTTTCAAAGTTATCTTTCACAATCATGGGCACGCAATACAGCGGACCTCTTACGCCCGACTGCGCGAACCCGCGGTCTTTCTCATCCGCCTCTTTGGTGGCCTCCGGATTGATGATCACAATGGCATTGATGGCCGGGCCGTTCTTGTCGTAAGCGTTGATACGCCGGATGTAGGAATCGACCAGCCCGCGACAGGTGAGCCTTCCGGCACGCATCGCGTCATGTACCTGGGCGATGGTGGCCTCTGCAACTTCAAACGGAGGCGGCACTTGCGCCGCGAGCAGACCAACGCCGAACAAGCCTGTGGCCAGGAGACGAAAACTCATCCCCACATGATGGCAGATCGCTTCAAGCCGGCAAACCCTGAGGACCCCCATCGAATGGTTCGCGCTCCTGTTTGCGGGGGTGCAGGCCCCCAGCGGGCAACCCGCAACCCGCAGCACTATGTAATGATCTCTTTCAGCACACGCGCAGGGTTCACGCCAATGAGTGTTTCCACTCTTCCGTCGTAGTCGTAGGTCAACTTGCGCACGTCCATGCCGAGCAGATGCATGATCGTTGCGTGCATATCGCTGTGGGATACAGGATTATCCACTGCCTCGTACCCGAATTCATCGGTGGCGCCATAGATCTGCCCACCCTTGATTCCGCCGCCAGCCATCCAGGTAGTGAATCCCTTGATGTTGTGGTCGCGACCGTCTTTCACCTGCACAGTGGGCAATCTTCCGAACTCGCCACCCCAAACCAGCAGGGTAGTATCCAACAGACCGCGCTGTTTCAAGTCCCGGATGAGCCCGGCAATCGGCCCATCGGTCTCGCGGCACGCCTTCCGCAGCCCATTGGTCAGGCCGCTGTGATGGTCCCAGGCGCTTAGCTGTAGCTGGACAAAGCGAACGCCACTTTCCACCAGACGCCGCGCCAGCAGACAGCGCAAACCTGTGGATCTCTGGTCCGGCTGATCGAGGCCGTACATCCGTTTGGTGGCTTCGCTCTCTTTGGAGAAGTCAACCTGACTCATGGCTTCAACCTGCATGCGGGCCGCGAGTTCGTAGTTGGCGATGCGGGTGTCGAGTTCGGTCAGCTCCGGATGCCCGATTCTGCCGATCTGATTCAGCCCGTTTACCATGTCGATGACACTGCGCTCGTCGCCCGGCCCCCATGACTTTGGCCGTTGCAGATCGGGCAGCGGCACGCCCTCCGGCTCCATCAGTGTTCCCTGGAAAGTCGACGGGAGGAAGCCGGACTGGAATTTCCGAAGGCCGCCATCCTGCAGCGCCACATAAGCCGGCAGGTTCTGGTTCTCGCTGCCTAGTCCGTAAACTGTCCAGGCTCCAAACGAAGGGTATCCCGCCGTGTTGCGGCCTGTCAGGTAGTGGTAGGTCGCGGTATCGTGGTCCACCCGTTCGGTGACGCCTGAACGTATTACCGCTACGTCATCAATGACCGATGCCAGTCCTGGCAGCAACTCGGATACTTCAATTCCGGACTGGCCATACTTCGCGAACTGAAACGGGCTTCCCCAGATCTTTGGCTTCGCGTCGAAGGATCGCGACACCACTTTTATGGGGCTGTCCTGACCGTCGTACTTCGTCAGCATGGGTTTGGGATCGAGCAGGTCCATCTGGCTGGGGCCGCCGGGCATGAACAGGAAAATAACCGACTTTGCTTTGGCCTTAAAATGCGGTGCACGCGGTTTGAGGTCGTAGACCGGAATACCATCGGCACCCTTCAGCAAATTGTCCTGGAGCAGGGAACTGAGGACCACGCTACCCAAGCCACCCATGCTGCGGACGAGGGCCTCACGACGCGTCAATTCGCCAGATCGGAATTCGGCATGATGCACAGGAAGCTCCTAGTAAATGTAAAGGAATTCGTTCGAACCCAACAACGCCTGGCCCAGCAGGCGCAAACCGGTTTCCGTGTCTGGCTGTTTCTTCACTTCCCCGAACCCAAAGGCTACCTCCGCTTCGGTGGACGGCCGCGAATAAGTCAGCTCAATCATGCGCCGAATCCGTGCCACGATATCGTTACCCACATCGGATTGGGCGCGGGCAGACAGCCTTTCCGCCGATTGCAGCACGAGCGGATTGTGCAGCATGGAAAGCGCCTGGCGAGGCGATGCGGTGCTGAACCGGCTGGAAGCGTTGGTTTCCATTACCGGTGCGTCGAACGCACCCAGAAATCCCATGCCATAAGTTCGGCGCGCTTCCACATAGAGGCTGCGCCGGGTGGGTTGTCTGGCGGCATCAGAGGTTGCGCCCGCCTTCTCGCAGGGGGGCGGAAACCAGCGGGTGTGGCCTTCCACTTTGTCATCTACACGCCCGGAAGGGTCGGTGAAATAACTGCCATCGGGCAGAGTGCACATTGCGATGGACGGCCCATACATCACCGAACTCAGCTGACCACTCACCTTCAGCACAGAATCCCGGACCTGTTCCGCATCCATCCGCTGCACACCCCAGCGACCGAGCAGGGTATTTCTTTCGTCTTCACGGAATGATTCCGTCGCGACCGTGGAAGACTGCTGGTAAACGGCTGAGGTCATAATTTGCCGGTGCAGCCATTTGAGACTCCAGCCATGCTGCACGAAGTTCACCGCAAGCCAGTCCAGAAGTTCCGGATGGGATGGGCGCGCGCCCTGAGAACCGAAATCATCGGGAGTACTGACAATGCCCGTTCCAAAGTGGTATTGCCATACACGGTTCACAATCACGCGGGCGGTTAGCGGGTGATCCTTCTGGGTTAACCAGCGGGCGAACGCCAGCCGACGACCGGTGTGGGGCGAATCCGCCAGTGGCTCCGGTATGTGAAACGGGTTGGCGGGATTGTCCAGAATCAGCGGCACTCCGGGAGCAACGGGTTCGCCGGGAGTTTCGTAATTCCCGCGCATCAGAAGTCTGGTCCGGGCGTTGGTTGAGACGTCCCACGTGGCCCACAGCATTTCTGGTTTGGCCTTGCGGAGTTTTTCGTTTTCGACTTCCTGCACGGCTTCCAGACGGGCTACTTCCGGATCGATTGCGACGAGGTCTTCGTCATCGATCTGGAATTTTATTGCATATTCTTTCAGCAGGTTGTTCTGCCCAGGGTTGCGATCTTTGGCCAGCGTCTTCAGAGCCTGGAGCAATTCGCCGCGGGCGGGTTGGTTCAGTTTTGAATACTGCGCTTCGCGCCAGCGGTCGCGCGCTGCGGCGTAGACCTGGGCGGTTTGCCGGGCGTTCTTCTTGCGATTGGCTTCCAGATCGGCGTTGGCTTTTATGTAATCTTCGATCTCTGCCGCGGTGGCGTTGGGAACCAGACGGATGGGCCACGCTCCCCAGCCAATGTTGCCGGGCAGCCATTTGGTCTGGTCCTTTGGCTTCGGAAATTCATCGTCGGGGTCGTAGGCGGGGCGGAACAGGGCCATGATACGGAAGTAGTCCTTCTGGAGGACAGGATCGAACTTGTGGTCATGGCAGCGGGCGCAGTTGAGGTTCATTCCCATTACTGCCTTAATGGAAACCTCGGTTACGGCATGCAGGGTATCGAACTGTTTGTCGATTTCATAGATCGGCTGATTGTCGGTGGCGTCCGGCGTAGAGCGCAGAAAACCAGTGGCCACCAGGTTGTCGACAGTTTCCGGCGAGAGCTTTTCGCCCATGCGCCATGACGTGAGTTGATCACCAGCCAACTGTTTAATCAGAAACTGGTCGTAAGGCATATCGACGTTGAGAGCCTTCACCACCCAGTCGCGGTATCGCCATGCATAAGGTCTGGGTTCATCGCCGAGGTACCCGTTGGAATCGGAATAGCCGGCCACATCGAGCCAGTGACGAGCCCAGCGTTCACCGTATCCGGGTGAAGCCAGCAGTTTATCCACCACGGCCTCATAAGAGTTGGGCGATTTGTCGTTGATGAAAGCCTTTACTTCTTCCGGGCCAGGAGGTGTGCCTTGAATATCGAGATATGCCCGGCGGATGAGCGTCTCCCGGCTCGCCGCAGTATTCATGGTTCGGTTCCTGACTTCCAATCGGGCCAGAATGAAGGCGTCGATTGGCGTACGAACAGCGTCGCTGCGCTTCACGGCGGGCACGGAAGCAGCGACGGGTTTTTGATAAGACCAGAACTTGCGGGCTTCATCGTTGATGCGGGCTTCCGGCGGAAGGTTAGCCTTTACCTGGAGAGCCGGAAACAGTCCGCGCTCAATCCAGTTACGAACCAGCTGCTTCTCGGCCTGCGTCAGCTCTTCTCCCGCCATTGGCATCTGGCCGGAATCTACCCGTTTGAACAGCAGACTGTAGTCAGGTTTGCCGGGTTCAACGGCATTTCCGCTGGAGCCGCCCTTCATCACAGATTCCAGTGAGCGCAGGTCCAGACCGCCGGAAGGCTTTTCGCCATGGCAGGATACACATCGCCGGGTTACAAGCGGCAAAATGTCGTGCTGAAAAGTCGGCGTTGCCGTTTGTCCGGCTGCGATGATTCCTGATGTGCCGGCGAGCAGAACCGCTCTCCAGGGAAAGCGGAGTCTCGCAGCATTCCGTTTTTCGCCGATACCAATCATTGCGGTGCCCTGCCTTGCGAATATATGATATCTGACCCGGGTCCAACAATGCGAGATTTGCGCCGGAAGGTAGTTAGAACCGCAGCTTCAGCGCCAATTGCAAGGTGCGGGGCGACGAAACGGTGGAGGTGATGCGAGCCGGTGTATTTGCACCTGACGGGCTGATGTTGCTGTCCGGCAAGTTGAAGGTCGGATGATTCAGAACATTGAACGCTTCGGCGCGAAAGTCGAGCGCCTTGCGCTCGCTGAGCGAAATTTGTTTGGCGACGCCTAAATCCAGATTGAAGCCGCCTGGTCCGTACAAAATGTTGGAACCGGAGTTTCCCTGTCGCAGCAACGCACCCGGCACCGTGGATTCGACCGGAAGTCTGAAGCATGACTTGTCAAACCAGTTGAAGACAGTCGGGTTGTTCAGTTTGCCGTTACAGATGCTGTCCGGCCGGTCGGCGCCTTTACCCACGCCTCGCGCGTTCAGAAGGTCAGTGCCAGCCAGGGTCGGGGTAAACGGGAAGCCGCTCCTGAAGCTGGTGATCTGGTTCAGTTGCCATCCACCCACCACCTGGTTCACGAAACCCTTCACGTTGAGAAAGCGCTGTCCGCGGCCAAACGGCAGCACCCAAACGGAAGAGAGTACCGTGTTGTGCCGCAGGTCAGTTTGTAGAGGGCCACGGTCAATGGCGGGAAAACGAGGATCGCTCAACCCGACGGTCACGCCGGTATTTTTTGACCATGTATAGGCACCGGTGAAGGTGAAGCCATTGGAAAAGCGCTTGGCAGCCTGGGCCTGAAGGGATTGATAGGCCGATGTGTTCTCACTGCGGGTGACGGTGACCTGGGAGAATCGGGGATCGACACGCTTCTGGGTCTGGCCCGGCGCGAGCACCACTCCGGTTGGATCCAGGCTGTTGTAGACGCAGCAGACTCCGCCGTCAGCGATGTGTCGGCCCAATACCGATACGTAACCGAGAGACGTGGTTACGCTGCCCGGCAGCAGTCGCTCAATGGTCAGGTTCCATTGATAGGTCTGCGGCAGGCGCCGGTCCGGATCGTGTCCGCTGAGGTTGGGCGCGGCCGCGGCAAGAGCGGCGGTGGGGTTTGACAGCAAGAGCGGCGGTGGTGCTGAGCCGGCAGGCGCGGCCGTGTAGGTTGGTGTGGCAACTGGCAGAGTGGCGGGGTAGTTATTGGTGCCAACCTCCGTCTCCTGATTCCCGCCCCAGCGCCCGACGAATGTCCCAATGGCGCCGCGAATTACGGTATTCTCATCGGTCTGCCAGGTGAAGCCAACCCGGGGCTGAAAGTCATTCTTTTCTGAACGGAGGCAATTGTCCGCCGGTAGTCCCAGTTTCGAGCAGCCTACAAAGGCACCGGGCGTCAGGGCAAGGGCCTGAGGCAGTGCGCGGGACGACAGGTTACCGTTATCCTCCGCCACTCCGAGCCTTCCGGTGAACTGTCCGTTTTGAATCTCGGGCTGGGCATAGGAATGCGGGTCAGAGACTGGACGGCGGTAGAAATCATAGCGCAGTCCCAGGGTCAGGGTTAACTGCCGGTTGACGCGCCAGGAGTCCTGTATATAACCGGCCCACGCATAGGTGAACTTGGTAGTAAGGGGAACCAGTGTATTGGTTGAAAACGAACTGAGGTAACCCAGCAGGAAGTCTGCATACGCGCTGCCAGCAGGGCACGCGGTGGGGTCACTGCCACCGGGGCAGTTCGAAGTGCCGGTCGCACCCAGATTCGTATTTGTACCGTTTATGGAAACCGTCCGCCGGTCTCTGGTCTGCACTCCGTTGAACGAAAAAGTTCCCGTGGAAAAATTACTGTTCGTGGTAGTCAGCGTAGTAAGGCGAATGCTGGCACCCATGCGCAGATTGTGACCGCCCCGAATCAGGGTCAAGTTATCGACAATCTCCCGATTCGTATCGCCGGAGATCAGCGGGCGCGCATCACCCGACGACAACACAATCGCGCCGATGTTGAAATGCGGCAGACCTTTGTAGGCGTTGGATGCCAGCGCGGAACTCAAGCCGAACTGCGCGGCATAGTCGGTGTTGTCGCTCTTGGCGTAGTTTTGCGGATTCAGCAGGAATCCGGCACGAACTTCATTGATGGTTGCGGGGCCGAAGTTGTGATACCAGGTGCCGCTCAGATTCTGGCCTCCAATGTCGGCCACATCCGCTCCCACCAGCGAACCCTGGATATTGGTTGCCAGCGGACCATCCCCAACCTGATGATTCGTGCTGAACGTGTAGCGGGCGCTGAATGTATCTTTGGCGGAGTAGGCGTAATCGCCGCGGACGTTGAACTGATCGATCTGTGTGGTGTGGCGCGGTACGAAGAGGAAGTTATTGGATTCGCCGATCGGTTGCCCGGCCCGGTTGATGTCTGTATTACCCGTGATGTTCGGTGTTGGAACTAACTTCAGCACTTTGGCCGCGATCGGATCGAGGCGCGAAGACGGGATTGCATTGCCCGGGAACTGCAGGCCACTGAACGGATCGAAGATCGGATTGCCCGCCGGGAACACACCGTTTCGCTGTGCGCCGGGAATTACCGAAGTAGTCTGTGGCAAGGAAAATACTTCCCGGGTGCCGTCGTAGTTAAAGAAGTAGAACAGCTTGTCTTTTCGGATCGGCCCGCCGATGGCACCCCCAAACTGGTTTCGCTTGAGCAGCGGTGGCGTATGCGGCCCTGCGAATGACCATTGGCTGGCGTCAAATTTGTCGTTGCGGAGGAACTCGAACAGCGATCCGTGCATTTCATTGGTACCGCCCTTGCTTACCACATCCACCTGCGCCGGGCTGCGTCCATACTCAGCGGAAAAATTCGCCGTCTGTAATTTGAATTCAGCGATGGCGTCCACCGAAACCGCAATGTTGGCGCCGCCAAATTCGCGCTCGGTGTTTTCAATTCCATCCAGGCGGAAATTCGTGTACGCGCCGCTCTGGCCGTTCACACCAAAGGCCGGCATACCGTTGCGTTGCACCCCGTTACGGAAGTTGTTGCCGGACGGAATATCGCGGATGGCGGGGACAGTTCCCGGCGATAGCTGCAGCAGCTGCGTAAAGTATCGGCCGTTCAGCGGCAGGCTGACGACACTCTGACTGTTCACTACGGTGCCAACGCTGGCCTCTACCGTCTGAAGCGCGGCCACATCTGAGGTCACCGAAACCACCTGCTTTTCTGAGCCCACCTGCATCGACGCGTCGATGCGGGCCTGCTGTGCCACATCCAGCGCTACATCCGCGTAGCGCCTGGTCTCAAAGCCGACAGCCTCAATCTCCACCGTGTAGCGCCCCGGCGTTAGCTCCGGAATAACGTACAGACCCGAGGCAGTGGTCTTTGTGGTTTTCGCCACTCCGGTCTGATTGTTGGTCGCAACTACTTGCGCGCCCGCAATCACGGCGCTGCTGGCGTCTGCCACTGTGCCAGTCAAAGTGGCATTGCCACTCTGTCCGAAAAGACTGCTCGCAAACAGGGCTGCTGTGAGCAGCAGGATCAATCGTTTCATCGAGGAACTCCTCCAAACCGGACAGACAGGGACCGTGGCATTTAGAATACCAACCGCACGCCACCTCAGATTCCAAATGTATTCTTCAAGTACTGCCGGGACTCCCGAACAGCGGAAGTGCCGGGAAATTCCGCACGTCCGTTGCCCCGCTCCTCTTCGAGAAGTAGTATGCCCTTCCACCGGGCACTTTTGATTGCCCGGGCCAATGCCGGACCATCGAAGCTTCCTTTTCCGAGTACGACCTGCCGGTTGCCCAACAGGTCTTTCAGGTGGATACCCGCGATACGCTGCTGATGGCGCGCAAAATATTCCGTCGGGTTGACCCCGGATCGCTGTGCACTCAGTACGCACAACCACAGGCTAATCACATCCGGGGTGGTGCGGCTGAGGATTTCATCGATCTCCCGTCCGCCGGGGCCAAAATCGTCTTCATGGTGATGGTAGGCAAACCTGATGCCTTTGGAATTGCAGTGGTGCCCAACCTGAATGAGAGCAGCGAGTTTTCGATTGAGCGCGGCCGGGTCCAACGAGCCATTGAGCGCTACACCCCGGCCACTAAGGATGAGAAATTCGGCACCCAGCGCGCTGGCGCCATCGGCCATTTCCCGCAGAAAGTCCAAAGGAGGAATCGAAGTTTCGGCAGTGTATTGGTCGGGTGCAGCAATGTGCATACCGATGAACCGCAGCCCTGTTGCCTCCAGTTGGGCGCGGGCGGGCTTTGGGCTGGAAAACGCGTCGCGCACGTTTCGGAAAGAGGTTTCATACCCCTGAATCCCCAAAGACCGGATTGTCCTGAGAACCGGAACCAGACCGGCAATTCCGGCCTCAAAAGGCCAGGCGTTGGTCTGGCACCCGGACCGGCGTGACGGCGCCCCGGCTTGCACTGCCATCGGGAGGTGGGATAAGCCCAGCCCGAGAGGCAGCATCCGCATCAGGGTTCGGCGGGGAATCCGCGTGGTTTCCCGGATCAATCCATCGAACGGAATAAAGTATTCAGATAGCATATGGCACTCAACGAACGCGCGCGATCCGGAGGCGTCGCAGAAGTTTTCCATGCATCGAACTCAAGCCAGGTCCAGTCGCCATCAGACGTTCAATATCCCGAACCTCAATCGGCACAAACGCCGAAAGATTCTCATAGCCCTTTTCCGTGATCAGAACCATGTCTTCGAGCCGCATGCCCAGATGCAATTCTTCAATCCGCATCTCCGGTTCGATGGTGAAAATGTAGCCGGGTTCCAGCGTCAGCACCGGATTCCTCACATCGTGTACTTCCATGCCGACGGCATGACCCAGACCTGTTGCCTTGCTGTTGCGGTAGCCCTCAACGAACGTCCGTGCGGCTCGGGCGATCTTTTGGTCGGTGAACTGGTACGACGCCATTGCCGCATCCATCTTCGTTACGGCGTCGTGAATAATTTCCTGGGCCGTGGCGTGTACACGGATCGACGTCAGCAACGCACGGTACAGCCGCAGATAGATCTGGTAGTATTCGCGCTGCCACGGCGTGAACTTGCCATCTGCGGGAAAAACCCGCGTCACATCGGACTGGTAATTGTGATAATCCGGCGCATAGTCGAACTGCACCAGATCACCTTTGGCCAGCTTCGCCGTAGCCCTGTGATAGTGCGTGTAATAGGTATTTTGACCGGTGGCCACCAGGGCAAAATAGCTCGCGCCGTACGCGCCATATTTCTTGAAGACAAACTCGGCATCGGCCTGCAGTTCGTATTCAAACATGCCCGGGCGGGCATCACGCATGGCCTCCATGATGCCCAGACCGGCAATGCGTGTGGCTTCGCGGATGACGGCAATTTCGCGGGAACTCTTTATGGCCCGCAGCTCATCCAGGATCGGATCCAGATCCCGCAACTCCGCCTTCGGCGCAGCCTCCCGCAGTTTCGATTGAAAAGCCTCCTCACGGGTGCCCCGCTCGTCCCAGGGGTCCGCTTTGTTGAGTCGGGCCAGAGCCACTGGCCCTTCCGCCGAAGCGGATTCCAGTACTTCCGGCCGGAACGGTGTATAAATAACCCGGCCCTCGCGCCCCGCTGCGGCCAACACCGCCGCGAACTCCGGGCGCGAAAGCACCGTATCAACACCCGTACTCCGCGCGGCTTCAACTCCCGGCTCCAGCCCCGGACCATACATGGAATTGACAAACCGGTCATTGCGCGGATTCAGGAACAGCGTGGTGTGCCTGGTGATTCCATCCAGCACCAGAATGGCGCGCGGTTCCACCACACCGCTCAGGTAGTGAAACTGATTGCTCTGCCGCAGTGGCTGCTCACCCGGCCGCTCGGTGGTTCCCTGCAGAATCGCGATGGCGTTGCCGATTCCTGCAAAGACCTTCGCCCGGCGGCCTGCGTATTCTTCGGGCGGAAAAACATCGGTGATTACGGGTTGTGCCCACCCGGCGGTCGCGCTCACCGCCAGCAGCCACAGCAAGCGATTGGATATCGTCATTGATGTAGGGTAATTATAATCGCCGCGCGCCATGACAGAGACTGAACAGGGCAATTTTCCACAAGGTTATGTGATCCGCACGCTGCTGCGTCTTGCGCGGCAGTACCGCGGACAATTTTTCCTCGTCATTCTGTATTCATTCCTCTATACCGGCTTCGACCTCGCCCAGCCACTGATCTATCGCGTTGCCATCAATGATGTCGCCGGCCTTTTCGTCACGCAGGATGACCCCGCTCCCGCCCATGCCGAACCCCATGGCCCGGGCGTGGTGTCGGCCCGCACGCCGGAACAAACCCTGCGGACTCTGATTAAAGCCGTCGCCCTTCTCTTCCTCGTCAGCCTCATTTCCTACGTCTGCTCTCTGCGCGCCACCTATTACGGCGTGCGCGTGGCCAGCAAGATGGAAGCCGGGCTTATCGGCGACACCTTCAGTCACGTCCTGCGATTACCGCTGTCGTTCTTCTCCGGCCAGGCCAGTGCTGGTCTGGCCAAACGCATCGACCAGTCGGATCAGGTGGCGCCCGTGGTACACGCCTTCTCCCAGGAGATTGCGCCGGAAATCATTCGCCTGATTGGTATCTGCGTCATCATGCTGACGCAGAACTGGGAAATGGCACTGGTCGCGATCTGCATGCTGCCGCCCTATATGTGGATCGCCCGCCGCAGCGCCATCCGCACCCGATCCAACCTCGACCCCTGGTACGAAATGTGGGAGAACATCTCCGGCCGCATCGCCGGAGCCATTGGCGCGGTCAAAACAGTGAAACTTTCCGGCTCCGAACGCCGCGAAGAAGACCTTTTGCGCGCCGAGGCTGCGAAGGCCTATGGCATCTACCTTGATCGCGTACGCACTTCGCAAAGCTATTACATCTCGCAAAGCGCTCTCAGCAATCTCAGCAAATCTCTGGTGCTGGGCTACGGCGGCTGGCTGGTCATGCGGCATCAGCTCACGCCCGGCGACGTGGTCATGTTTGCCGCCTACCTCGACCGCCTGTACTCTCCCATCGACGCGCTGAACGGCCTCGCCGTCACCCTGCAGGAAAACCTTGCCTCGCTCGGCCGCGCCATGCGTCTGCTGAAATCGGGCCCGGTGGAACCGCCCGGCGCTCCCCTTTTGGCAGGGCCGGGACGCGTGGAGTTTCGCGATGTCCATTTTGGCTATACACCGGAGCGCGAAATACTGCGCGGTCTGAGCCTGACCCTGGAAGCCGGAAAAATCACCGCCCTCTGCGGGCCTTCCGGCGCAGGGAAAACCACTGCGGCGGATTTGCTGTTGAAGCTCTTCGAGCCCACCTCCGGAGAGATCCTCATCGACGGCCAACCGCTGCGGGAATCAGACCCCTCCGGCGTACGGGCAGCCATCGGCGTGGTTGCAACCGATGGCGCGGTGTTTCGTGGCACGCTCGCCTTCAACATCCGCTACAAGCGCCCCTCAGCCACCGATGCCGAGGTTCTGGAAGCCGCTCAGGCCGCCGGACTCACGCGGCTACTGGAACGGCTTCCCGAGGGTCTTGACACGGAAATCGGTGAGCGCGGTGTCGGCCTTTCCGTTGGCGAACGGCAGCGTCTGCAAATCGCCCGTATCCTGGTGGATCGTCCCCGCGTACTGGTGCTGGATGAAGCCACCGCAAATCTGGACTACGCAACCGAGCAGGAAGTGCGCGCGGCACTGGCGCACCTGTCGCCACCCGCCACAATCCTGGTGGTGGCGCACCGCTTCACCATGATGAAAGACGCTGCCAGGGTTTACGTTCTGCTTGAAGGAGTAGTCTCTGAGCAGGGTACGCCGGCGGATCTGATTGCTGCCGGAGGCTGGTTTGCCGAACTGGCGCACCAGTCGGGCGAAGACGCCGATACTACTCCAGAGCCTGCTGAATAGCCTTCTCAAACATCTTTTTCGGACCAAAGCCCCGGTGAGTCATGATGATGTTGCCGGCGCGGTCAATCAGCAGTGTAGTGGGAAGATCTTTCACGCCGCCATAAGCTTTGGCCGTGGCTTCATCGCCCAGCAGAATCTGGTATTTCGCCTCCATCTTCGCGATGTAGGGCGTAATCACCTTCCAGCCATCTTCATCCAGCGATACGCCCACTACGGCGAATCCCTTGCTTTTGTACGTGCCTTCAAACTCGTTGAACCAGGGAATTTCGGCCTTGCAGGGTATGCACCACGTGGCCCAGAAATCGAGCAGGACCACTTTGCCTTTATAGCTGGAGAGAGAAACCGCGTTGCCGTTCGCGTCTTTGAGTGAGAAGGCAGGCGCGGGCTTGCGGGGCTTCTCCGCTGCCGACCCCCCCATTGCGATAACCAACAGCGCCGCAACCGTGATCTTCAAGCGCACCCTAAAACCTTCTGGACGCGCTGAACACCAGCGAGTAATCCGCGAACGCCGCATCACCATGCTTGTGATTCTGATAATCGGTCACGCTGGTTTTGCGGTTTCGTTCCACCGCCAGCGGCGCAGTTGCCGCATAGGTGTATTTACCCCTGGCATACAGCACACCGGGCTCAACCGAAATTGCGTAACCCGGACGGCGGAAGCCATTCGATTTACCGAAAGCATCGCGCACCGGCACGCCTTCCATACGACCGCCCACGCTCACAGCCAGACCACGAACCCGTGGAATTGCGTGTGCCAAACCACCTCGGTACAGGTACTGATCGGTAACCGACATCACCTGCTCGCCCGGCGTAGTGCGGAACGTCGCCACCCCGTTGGTATCGCGCGGATTGAACAAGTAGTTGGCCGAGAAGTAGAGCAAGGTGTTGAAGTACGTGTGGTGATAGGCCTGAATATCCACCGCGATACCGGTGCCGCCGTCACCGGCCTGAATCGATTGGTCAGCGGTGGCGATTACCGTATTGCCCTTGCTGTCCTTTGCCGTGGCTGTGGAGTCCGTCTTGCCCGTCGGCAGTTTGAGACTGAGGCCTACCGAGATATTGTCCCGCGTGGTTTCCGACTGTGGATTGAAAATCCATGCCCGCACACCCACCGTCGCATCGCCAATTCCGCGCACGTTGTATTTGGCCACTGGCGCGTAGAGCTGATTCCGGTAAGCAAACAGGACCGGAAGGCTGCCGCTCACGCTGAAGCGGGGAGACAACTGGCGATCTACCGCGATGTCCCAGAAATGGTAAATGTTCTGGATCTGGTTGCCATTGATTTCACGCTGCACCTGCTCCACCGTGCCAATGAAATGGCGCGACGAAGGCTGATATCTGTAGGCAACCGTGACCGTCCACGGCGCCGGTTTGGCATGTTCATCACGACTGCAAGCCTGATCGATTAGCGCGCCAACCCCGGGCACGCCCCTTGCGGCGACTCAACCCTGGCCAGCGGCCGGCCGGGCCGCGAAACTCAGCAGGAAGGGCAGCACCATGACCGCGCGCGTAAAATGCAGTTTCAAAGACATACTTGTCCATGATAAAAGCAGATGCCCTGGACGGAAATAGTCTGGAAGTATTAGAACTGCGGCTTTTCCGGCTTCTAACGCGGTGGATCCTTGAACTTCAAGTGATCCTTGTACGATTGATATTCCTGTACTTCTTCATCGTATTGCGTAATGAATTTCTGCTCCAGCCGGCCCAGAATGTACGGCAGGTAGTTGTGGTCCACAAAGCGTTCCGGGCTATACCCGCTGTGGGCGTGCAGTTTGGTCATCAGGCCGAACTGGCCGCCGTGTGACGTCAGGTAAACATCGCAGGGCAGGCTGGCCAGCGTTTCAAAGGTGCCTGCGAAGTCTTTGTCGATGGTCTTGTAGACCTCATTCTTGTACAGCCGTGTGCCCTCATTCATGGTGGGCAGATTGGCCAGCAGAACGTGATAAGTTTTCCCGCCGTCCTGCGCATCCCAGGTGTAACTGGTGGCACCCTGGGTGTGGCCCGGGGTCAAATGAGCCGTGATGACGGTACCGCCCAGTTCAATCTTGTCGCCATCTTTAATTTTCTGGTCCACCTTCACCGGATCAAACCAGCCCGAACTACCGAACAGATAATCGGTCTTGCCACCGGTTTCCAGTTGCGGCACTTCCTGTTCCATCGCGATCATGCGCGCACCCGTTTGTTTTTTGATCAGGGCCAGACCCGCCGCATGATCGCTGTGGGCGTGGGTCACCAGCAAAATTTTCGTATCGGCGTACTTGAAGCCCAGTTTCTCGATACGGGCCTTGATCTCCGGCACAGAAAAGATGAAGCCGGTATTGATGATGATGTTGCCTTTGGGCGTAGTGATGAGGAAGCTGGTGAGGTCGTTCTCGCCCACGTAGTAGACGTTGCCCACAATCCGGGCGGGAATCAGGGGCTGCTCCGCAGCTGCGGCGGACGACAGAGCCGCCACAATAACAAGGAAGGACGCTCGCACCATGACCGTCAGTTTACAGCGTCAGGACGACCAAACTTCGCCAACGTGCGCGGCACACCTTCCGGATCATGAGCAATCACAGTTTTAGCGCGCGGTACCCGGCGCGCCTTACGAAGTTGATTACGGCCTGCCGCAGTTTTTATCAAGCCTCGCGCAGGGACCACCCATCAGTAGCATAATCAAGAAACCATGTCACCTCATCGCCAGTGCCTGACACTCGCACTCCTCGGCTCTATCGTCAGCACCTTCGCATTCGCCGCTGACGTTACTGTCGGCACCGCCACCGCCCATCCGGGGCAGCGTGTCGCCGGCGTCATCAGGATTCCGGCCGGCTCGGATGCCGCCACTGACGTCCCTGTCATCGTCGTCAATGGCGCGAAACCCGGCCCCACCATGGCTCTCGTCGCCGGGGCGCACGGCACCGAATACGCCTCCATCATTGCGCTGGAACAACTGGGCCAGTCGGCTGACCCGGCCTCCATGTCCGGCGCGCTGATCATTCTCCCCCTTCTCAACATCGCTTCGTTCACTCAAAAAGTACCCCACATTAATCCGGTGGACGGCAAAGGCCTGAACCGCCTCTACCCGGGCAAAGCCGACGGCACGCAAACCGAACGTATCTCCGCCGCCGTCGCTTCTCAAGTGGTCGCGAAGGCCGATTACGTCATCGATCTCCACGGTGGTGATCTCGATGAGAACCTGCGCCGCTACTCCTACTGGCCGAAGACCGGCAATGCCGCGCTTGATGCCAAATCACGCGCCATGGTGCTGGCCTTCGGACTCGATCACATCATCATCCAGGTGGGCGCGCCTAATCCCACCGCGGTCACACTGTCCCGCTATGCCACCGATCACGGCAAACCCACCGTCATTGCCGAAGCCGGTCACGCCGGCACCACCGATGCCGGTGACGTTCAGTCGCTGGTCGACGGCATCCAAAACGTCATGCGCCATTTGCAGATGCTTCCGGGCAAGGCAGCGCCCGTGCAGAATCCCGTCTGGATTGGCGACATCACCACCATCCGTGCGGACCAGGATGGCATCTTCTACCCGCTGGTTGTCCCCGAAGCCTACGTTCCCAAGGGCGCAGTGGTGGGCTACATCACCGACTTCGCCGGCGGCAACCGCGTAGATATCCACTCGCCTCTCACCGGTATCGTGGTCTTTGTGGGCGCAGTACCATCCATGAAAAAGGGCGATACAGTGGCCAACATCGGCGAAATCGCTGCCACGCCTTAACCTGTCTTTCGCAACCTGGAGAAGATCTCATGAAGAACCGCACCGCCCTCGTATTCGTCATCGCCGCGCGTACCTTGTCCGCCCAAACCGCCACGCTGCCGGAATTGAAACAGGCTGCTGCCGCCATCACGGCCGCTAACCTGCTGCGCCATATCACCGAACTCTCTTCCGATTCCTATGCCGGGCGCTTCCCCGGAACTCCTGGCGAAACGAAGAGCGTTGCGTACGTGGTCGCCCAGGCCACCGCCATCGGCCTGCAACCCGGCACGCCTACAGGCACGTGGATTCAGAAAGTGCCACTCCTCGGTACGCGCTCGCGCGGAACCATCGCGGTATCGGCGGGCGGCAAGAGCATCCCGCTCGCTGCCGCTCAGGACTTTGTCATCTGGTCGAACCTGGCGGATCAGAAAATCGTGATCCGCGATTCCAGCGTGGTTTTCGCAGGCTACGGCGTGGTCGCGCCCGAGTACAAGTGGGATGACTACGCCGGCATTGATGTGAAAGGCAAAACCGTCCTCATTCTAAGTGGCGACCCGCCCGTCACCGACCCGAAGGATCCGAATAAACTCGACGAACAAATGTTCCTCGGCCGGGCACTCACCGTCTACGGGCGCGGCGGAACCAAGGCCGACACCGCATTCAAACACGGCGCCGTCGCGGTTCTCACCGTGAATCTCGCCCAGCAGCCCGGCGCTCCGCTGCCGCAAAACAATACGCGTGAGAACATGACGCTGCGCGACGGTCGGGAGCGCAATCAGGTGAAGGCGCAGGCATCACTCACCGTGGAAAAGGCTACTGCCATTTTTGCCGCTGCCGGTGCGGACTTCCAGGCCTCTGCCGCATCCGCCGTCAAAGCCGGCTTCCGCCCCAACGCCCTGAATGCCAAAGTTACCCTCAGCGTTACCAATCAGGTGCGCCAGTTTGAATCTCAGAATGTGCTGGGCAAGATCGAGGGCAGCGACCCGCAATTGAAAAGCCAGTACGTCGTGTATAGCGGCCACTGGGATCATCACGGGCAGGATGGCGACCAGATCTTCCACGGTGCCAGTGACAACGCCGCGGGAACGGCGGGCGTTCTCGAACTTGCGCGGGCCTTTCGCGCACTCAGCCCCGCGCCCAAACGCACGGTGATTTTCTTCTGGCCCACCGCGGAGGAAAAAGGCCTGCTCGGTGCCCGCTGGTACGTGGATCACCCTCTGTACCCGCTGGTCGCCACCGCCGCCAATATCAACCTCGACTACTTCAGCAACTGGGGTTGGGGACGCACGAAGGATTTCAGCATCGTGGGCATCGGTAATTCCACACTCGACGATCTCACTGCGGATGCGGTCAAACGCCAGGGTCGTACTCTCACCGGCGACACCGCTCCTGAACAGGGTTTCTACTACCGCTCTGATCATTATGAATTTGCCCGGGTGGGCGTGCCTTCACTGGAAACCAGTCCGGGCATCGACTACATCGGCAAACCCGCTACCTTCGGCACCACGAAGCGTACCGAATATATCCGTAACGACTACCACAAAGCTTCAGACGTGGTGAAGCCCGATTGGGATCTTAGTGGAGCCGTGGAAGACCTGCAGATTCTTTTGGAAGTCGGCTACCGCGCAGCGCAACAGCCCAGCCACCCGGCATGGAAGGCGAATGCGATCTGGCGACCGAAGCCTTAACTGTTCATGGGCACGCGACTCAAGTCGCGTGCCCATGGAGCAACATTATTTTCCCACTATCAAAATCGTAAACGAATCCGGCACCAGCGGTCCCCGCCCGCGACCGCCCGCGGGTGCAGGGCCGAACTCTGCCGCGATCAGATAAAGATGCCCGGTCTTCTCGTCCAGCGTCATTGTTTTGGCCGAAACCATGGTCTTCAGCGTTTGTTCCACCACGAAGTTCATCGGGCCGTTCTCTTTGATAATGGTGAGTGTGCCGTCGCCCTGTGAACTAAAAGCTTCCATAGTCGCCGGATTAAAAACCGCGCCGTCAGTGCCCGCACCCAGCGGCAGCGTCGCCAGTACTTTGCCATCGGTTGCGCTCAGCATCACCATGTTCTGCGGATTGCGGCAGGCCGCGAACAAAACATTATTCTTCACGTCCAGTGCCAGCCCCGCGCACACATCGCCCTTGCCGGTCACGTCGTAGTGCGCCGTCACCATTAGCGTCTTCGCATCCAGAACCGCCACATTGGCCTTGTCTTCCACATCAATGTAGATGTGCCCCTTGCCGTCACTGGCCGCCTGTTCCGGCGCGCCACCAATGTTCGCCGTGCCCACAATCGCGCCGTCCGCGGCGTTCAGCACGGTGACATGCGGCTCTCTGTGACTCAGCACGTACACATGATCATTGAATGCGTCGTACAGCATTCCGTCCGGATTGCCTTCCACTTCAATGTTCCTGATCGGCGCCAGAGTCTTCGAATCGAACATCACCACTGGCTTGCTGCTGGCAAACCCGTGTCCGGTCTTCGTGGAAACCACCACGCCGTGTGACGACACACCGGGAATCTCGCCCGCCGGGGCCAGCGTATCAAGATCGAATACCGTTACCCGCGCGCCAGCACCGGCTCGCGAAACGTACAGCTTTCGCGCCACCGAATCGGCAGTGACGTAATCGAATCCGCCCGCACCGCCCACCTTCACGGTCTGCAGAATCTTGTAAGGACCTTCCTGCCCAAAGGCAGCCAGAGAGAAAGTCAGCAGCAACAGGTATCGCATGCCCTATATGATAGTGCTGATGCGCCCTCCCCGGCAGATCGCCGTCCTCATCCTTCTTTGCGCCGCCGCAGCCTCCGCGCAGACTGTCAACTATTCGGAACACATCGCCCCCATCCTCAACGCCAACTGCGTCTCCTGTCACCGGCCCGGGCAAATTGGCCCCTTCTCTCTGCTGACCTACAACGACGCTCTGGTCCACTCCCGCACCGTTGGTGCCGTCACCCAGTCGCGCTACATGCCGCCGTGGAAACCCGAGCGCGGCTGGGCTTCTTATCTCGACGAACGCCGGCTCACTGCCGATCAGGTCTCTCTCATCCAGCAGTGGGTGGCGGCTGGTGCGCCGCAAGGCGAGCCCTCCAAAGCGCCGCCCACGCCCACCTTCGCCGACGACTGGCAACTGGGTAAACCCGACCTGATTCTGGAAATGCCGAAAGCCTATCCGGTCAATGCCGTGGGCGACGATGAGTACCGCAACTTCGTTATCCCCACCGGAGTCACCGAAGACAAGTGGGTGAAGGCCGTCGAAATGAAACCGCTGGCCCGCGCCGTTGTCCACCACGCGCTGTTCTTCTCCGACACCACGGGTAACGCCCGCTTGATCGACGGTAAAGATGGCAAACCCGGTTTTCCCGGCCTGGGCGCGGTATTCACGGTGCAGGGTGCCAGCCTTTCCGCGCTCACCGGCGGGCTGGGCAGCTGGGTTCCCGGCACCGTTCCCCAGCCTCTGCCAAATGGCGTAGGCATACCTTTACCCAAGGGCGCCGACCTGCTGCTCCAGCTTCACTTTCATCCCAACGGCATCGCTCAATCAGAGAAGACCGTTATCGGCCTCTACTTCGGCCCCAAACCTGACAGAACCGTCATTCAAGTGCAGGTTCCGGCTGCCTTCGGCATCCAGTCTTCCATTGATATCCCGGCAGGCGCGGCGGATTACAAGGTGCGCGGCTCGTTCACACTGCCGGTGGATATCGACGCCATCAGCATCCAGACGCACATGCACTATCTGGGCAAAGAAGCCAAACTCACGGCCACACTTCCTTCCGGCGAAGTACGAATTCTGTTGTGGATTCGGCAATGGGATTTCCGCTGGCAGAGTACCTACCCGTTTAAGGAACTGCTGTCGCTTCCCGCCGGTACCCGCCTTGATGGCGAACTCTCCTACGATAACTCCGCCAACAATCCGTTCAACCCCAACTCGCCGCCGAAACGCGTGAAGTGGGGCGAGCAGACCACCGATGAAATGGGCAGCTTGATTCTGAACGTTACGCCGAAGAGTCAGAGCCTGTACACGTCGTTGCAAAACGCCATCGTGTTGTACAGCATCTTCCCCGCGCCGCAAGTGGGCAACAAGCCGCTCTTTATCAGCTCCGGCCTGGTGGATGCCGCCAGCGCCCAACCCGGCACTGTGACGCCGGGCAAAATTGTGGTGCTCTACGGGCAGCGTCTGGCACCTGCGGGCCTCACCGCTGCCCAATACGCCGACGGGAAACTGACCAACATGCTGGCCGGCACGCAGGTGCTTTTCGATTCCGTACCCGCGCCTTTGCTCTACACCTCGGATGGCCAACTGGGTGCGGTTGTTCCCTACTCCGTCGACGGTAAGAAGGGAACCCAGGTGCAGGTGAGGGCCAACGGGCTCACGTCAGACCCGGTCGCTCTGCCGGTTGCACCCGCCGCCCCCGCCATCTTCTCGGTGGACTACACCGGCAGCGGCCAGGGTGCCATTCTCAATGAGGATTCCAGCGTAAACAATACCGCCAGACCAGCCAATAAAGGATCGATCATCGCCATCTACGCGACCGGCGAAGGCCAGACGTCGCCCGGCGGCATTGACGGCCAGCTGGCCTCCGGTCCAACCTATGCGAAACCCATCCTCAACGTGCAGGTGCGCGTCAACGGTGTTCCGGCCGAAGTCCTCTATTACGGTGCCGCCCCCGGTGCTGTGGCCGGGCTCATGCAGGTCAACGCAAGAATCCCGGCGGATGCGCCCTCCGGCGATGTGCTGGTAGAAATTCAGGTAGGCGATGCGAAGAGTCAACCAGGCATTACTGTCGCTGTTCGTTAGTCTCGCCCTCAACGCGGCGACGCCAGCGGAGGCAGACCCCGTGCGCGTCTCGCCCGCCATCTCTGTCCGTGATACCCAGGGCAAGATGCGGAAGCCATTTTTCGCGGCACCGAATACCGCGGCGGTAGTCTTCTTCGTCACCAACGACTGCCCGGTGTCCAACGGCTACGCCCAGGAAATGCGCCGCATCTGCGAAGCGTACAAGGGCAAGGCCAGTTGCACGCTCGATTACATTGATCCGACACTCTCCACCGAAACCGTCGCTAAACACTTCACCGAATACAATCACGGTGATTACCCGGCTGTTATTGATACCGAACACGCTCTGGTGAAAGCCTCTGGCGCGCAGGTAACCCCGGAAGTCGTCGTCGTCCTGCCGGGCGGCCAGATCGCCTACCGTGGCCGCATCGATAACAAATACGTCGCACTCGGTCGCGCCCGTCAGCAGCCCACCGTTCACGATCTGCGCGACGTTCTGGACGCCGTCCTCTCGGGCAAACCGGTAGAATCTTCGCGCACAAGTCCCATTGGCTGCTACATTACGCCACTGGAGTTTTTCAGGAACAACAAGAAGTAGCTTGATGCTACTCGCTAAATACAACGGAAAATGAAGTCATAACGGTAGGTCTCCGGGCGCTATGCAAGCCGCTTCAGCACCTCCCCTTCCTTCAGTTTCAGTTCAACCCGCTCCACAATCCACGGTTCACCAATCCCAAGAATCTGCGCGTAAAGGTCTCTATCCTGCATCCCCCCATTTTCAGGCCTTACCCACTACAAACCCTGATGAGCCAATTTTCTTCGCTGTTGGGTTCGCGTAGCGGAAGGTCACCGTGTAGCCGGTGGGACCTTTTCCGGTGTGGGTAACTTCCGGTGACCGGAGGGGGGTCTCCGCCGCCCCTGCCGGAAAAAAGATCGTGAAGAGCGCGCACAATCCGCCGACGACCATCTTGTCGATGAGAATCCGCATAACGTCTCCGCCTTGTTGCTTACCCAAAAAGCGAGCTAAACCGTCCAAAATTCGTCGGTGGTGGGAATCCACCGCACCGGCAGTTCGGGGACGAAAGGCTTGACCCAACGGGCGAATTCATCCATGCCCATGTCTTCGCCGGCCTGGTGCGAGATAAAGATCGCTCCCTTCTTGGCGCCTGTGAGAACGGCGTCGCGAGCGTATTCGAAGCTGTCGTACTCCCGGGTCTCGCTCACGATGGTGCAGTCGGCTTTCTGTATGGCTTCCATATTCTGCGCCAGATTATGGCTACCGTACGCGACTCTGACCACACGCAGGTTTGGATCGCCAATGACGCGGACGCTGCGTGATTCGAGAGTCTTCGCAAGAGACCTGGCGAACTCGCTGAGCGTGGTGGGCGGCATGTCCCAGAGTCCGGTCTTGCCGACGACTTCGTACTTAGCCCAGCCCATGTCATTCGTCCAGCCGGCCCGAATTCCATCCGGCTTGTGCGCGTGCCAGTTATCGTGAATGCGCCACACCACCATGTTGTTCTTGTTAGCCCAGTCGAGCTTGAGTTTGTAGAGCGGGTCGTCTTTGACCAGATCGATCCGATCGGCGTCGCTGTAGAACGTGGGCTCATGGACGATAACCATATTCAGGCCGGTCTTTTGCGCCAGTTGCAATACGCGGAGGTTTCCCCCGAACGAGGTTGCGATCCCGGTCACCATCGAGTCCGGACCGCCAATCTTGAACGTGTCGCGATAGCCGGTATCAATCCAGGGGATCCCGATGTTCTTTTTGATTCGTTCGACAACTTCTCCGGCGGTGAGTTTGCCCTTCTGGGCCCGTGCTTTTTGGGGCAGAGCCAGGCTGCCGCTCGCCAGACCAGCTCCGGCCATCAGCGCAAATTGTCTTCTCGATAGAGTATTCATGTGTTCTCCCTTACGGCATCCACGTGGGTTCGCCCGTGGAGATCCATGCCACCGGAACTTCGCCGATAAACGACTTGAGCCAGGCCGCCATTTCGCCGCAGCCGGGTTCTTCTGAAGCTTCCTGGCCCAGGACGATCATGCCCTTCTTCTGCCCGGCCGCATGGAGGTCGAAATTGTAGAGACTGAGTTCGTTCTCCCACTGCGGCTCGCCCAGCACGACCAGATCGACGCCCGGTTCCGCCAGCAGCTTTTGCAGGTCTGCGATCCAATACATGCCGTGCGATAACGCCGCTTTGGTGATCTGGATGTTTGGATCGCCCCCGACCCGAATGCTTTTCATATTCAGCGTCTTTTTGATGTTCTGTGCCGTAACCCTGAGGGTTGCCGGCGGAATCGCGAAGAAGCCATTGTTGATGGCCCATGGCTGGCCGCCGGAGGGCTTATAGAATTTCTCCCAGCCCAATGCTTTGGCCAGGCCCTGCAGTTGCGGATCTTGCGGACGCGCGTTCCAGTTGTCGAAGAACCGGTACACGATGAGGTTATTCGCGGCGATATAGTCGCGTTTCATGCGATAGACGGGATCGCTGTCCATAGACGCCTGACCCCGTCCGCCCCCATTGGCCGCGCCGCCGCCGTTAGCGCCTGTGCCCGGGCGAGACTGACCTGCCGCACGCACCCAGAAGGGCGATTCGCGGCTGACGATCATGTTCTTCCCGGATCCGACTGCCTTGCGCAGGACTTCCAAGCTGGGCGCGAAGGTGGTCACAACGCCTTTGACTTCACTGTCCGGTTTTCCGGCGAGGAAGGTATCGACCGGGGAGTCCTTCCAGCCAGGCGTCAGCTTCTGTTTCATCCGGTCTAATATCTGTTGCGCGGTAATCGCCATAGGTTTCCTTTCGCTCAGCGCGCTGCTTTCCAGAGCGGAATGTATTCCTTCTCCATGTTCAGGAAGGCGTCGACGATGGAGCGCTCCGCACAGCCCGGTTTGATGACGTTGTTCGCGGCAATCGCAGAGGGAAGGAGATAAGAACTTTCGCTGGGAATGCAGCCACTGCTGCCGCCACTCAGCGTCACCATCGCGGTACGGTCGAACAGCGACTCCCGTTTGAGCTTCTGCGAGATATCGGTGAAAACCTCGCCCGTCACGTTCGCCAGAGCAATGTCGTTGATCATCAGCAGACCCAGCGGAATGTTCATCGGATCGCCGTCCACCATTGGTGCGTTGCTTCGCGCGGCGGTCGGTGATCCCGAGTTGTTTATCCCCACAGTATTTGCTTCCGGCCCGGCGCGCCGCCGCCCCGGACACGTCACCGAACCGGTTGTACCCCACAGGACAGCGCGATCGGTGTTGTTCTGGATGCTCTTCGCCACCCGCACAACCTCTTCCCCGAGGCGGCGCGCCTGGACATCGAGAATGGCCCACCCCGCTGCGCCTTCGTCATGCACGTCGGGCGCGTCCTGATTGTAGGTAGACATGAAGAGCGGATTCTGATCGCCCGCAGCGCCCGGCGTCCATACCGCTATCGCGTTCCTCAGACGGTCCTCTACATAGCTCGAAGTCGCGCCGCCGATATCTCCGGTGACTTCCGACTGGCCATCGCGCGTCTTCGAAAGAAACATCACAACGCCATGGACCGCATAGTTGGACCACACCGCGATCGGATCGCCCGCGGGAGATATAACCGTCATCACCGCGACAGTTTTGTCCGAAGCGCCTTCCGGGGCGTAACCCATCTTGAAGGAGTCCCCGATCTTCTGGTCGCGATTAGTGTTGATGTACGCCTTCCCGGTCCCGAAACCAATGCGCGCCGGCTGCAGGTGGGCATTGGCCTGCCGCGCTGACTCCACAATGCCCTTCAGCATCAAAGCAAGATACGGTCCGACGTCATAGCCGGGTCTGGCGGCGCCGCCTCCGAATGTTGGCGTGTTGTGATCGTGAGTCGCAGAGATGCTGAGATGACTGGCCGGAACGCCCAATTCCGTCGAGATCGCTTTCACGACATCGGCGCCATTGCGCAGGCCGGTTGTATCGACACTGATGAGCGCCACTTTGGTAGACCCGTTGTCGAGGACCAGGGCACGCACATAAAGCGGATTATGCACGCCACCCAGGGTCTGATTGCCCAGTATCGGGAACATCTCTTTGGGAGGCGTGATGTCGACTTTAGCCGCGCCCGCCCGCAGTGGACCCATTTGCTCCGCAGCAAACGCAGGCGAAATCAGCAGAGCCAATGTAGCCAAGCTCCGCACCCTCGATGTCTTCATTCAGCAACCCACCTTTTTCGGTCAATAGTTTAGCCGCAACGAAAACTGCACCAGCCGCGGGCTGTTGTACTGGCTGCTGATCAGGCCGAATGTGGCGCTGCCCTGTACGTTACCGGGAGGGCCGAACTGCACCCGGTTGAAGATATTGAAGAACTCACCGCGGAACTGAAGGCCAAAGCGTTCATTGATCTTCGTGTTCTTGAACAGGGCGAAATCGTAATTGGCGATTCCGGGAAAGCGCAGGGTAGGGTCGGTGCGGCTCTCATTTCCGAACCCATATTGCGATGGCGCTGTGAAACACGCAGTATTGAACCATTTGTTGAGTCGCGATTGGGACGAACCATCGATTGTTTTGTCACAGCCGGCGACGACATTCGGCCGCGGAGGTCCACCGCCCAGGTTAGTGCTCAGCACCGTCGGTTGTGCCAGGAAGTATGCCACAAAGCCGGTTTGCAGCGTGGTAACGCCGTTCATGGCCCAGCCGGAAATCAGGCGATCGGCTATGCCTGAGGCGTTGCCGAGAAATCTCTTTCCTTTGCCTATTGGAAGGTCCACTACATAGCTCACCGACAGGCGGTGCGGAACGTCGAAGCTCAACAGCGAGTGTTCGCTCCTGAGGTCGTAAAAGTTCTGGACAGTCGCGGGGTTGTTAATCGCTTCCAGGAAGCCGGTGGCGGTATCGCCATTGCCGGTGTTCTTGGCGAAAGTGTAGGCAACCAGCAGCTTGCCGCCCGATCCCAGCCGTTTCTCGAATTTCACCTGCAGCGAATGATATTCGCTGGTGAACGCCTTCGCCGATGGCGAGAAAACCCCGGTAAACTGCGGGTAAGGCCGGAGCAGCTGCCCAGCAGGAATGGTTGGCGTCGACAAGGCGCCGTTTTTCACCAGGCCATAGAAAGGATTCGTCACCGGCTGCAGCAGTTGCGAGCCGAGCGAGAGATACTGTGTTGGAATCTGGTTATAGCCCATTCCGTTCACCGTGGCTCCTCCACCCATGGGCAGGTGATTGCCTTTCAATCCGACATAGGCGACATCCAGAGCCGCTCCACTGCCCAATTGCCGCGCAATGCTGAAGTTCCAGTTCTCCACGTAACTGGCCGGGTCGCCCTGTGGCAACGGCGTCACAAGGTTGGTTCCCAGCACAATTCCTTCATAAGCGTCATTATGTCCAACCGGCAGAGGAACGCCGTTCGGATACGGGTTGCTTAACAAATTGACGGGGGTCAAACCGCCGTTCTGAGTCGCCACCCACGGCGTCACTGCCGAGTTGATGGGAGCGGCGTACGGCGAAGCGTTCTGTTCAATATCGCCAGGTGAGTACGAGATGGCAAAACCAGCCCGAACCGCCGTCTTGTCGTTCACGCGGTATGCGATGCCCAGGCGCGGAGCAAACAACTTCCAGTTAGGCAAAATATTGTGCCGGTCCTGGAAGCGCGGCGAGTTCACCAGTACCGCATCCCCCTGGTATTTCAGCCCGGCCGCCTGTAATACCGGATTCTGCGCCCCCGGCTGGAACACCGTAAGGCGGTCAAAGCGCTCCGTCCAATAGCCCGGAAGCTCCCACCGCACTCCGTAGTTCAACGTCAGGCTCTTGGTTGCCTGGAATGTGTCTCCCACATACGCTCCCGTATACTTCTGGGTACCCGCGAGAAGCCCCACGCTCACCATCTGGCCGCCATTCCCCAGGCCCAGAAGATAGGAAGCATAGGCACTTCCGGTGCTGCCCGGAGAGAGCGGGTTTAGAGCTGTGAACGCTGTGGTGAAAGTTAACTGGTTGTTGCCGGCTCCACCCGTCTGCCCGTAACTGTTCGGCAGCCGGCGGAACTCTGCGCCGGTCTTGATGGTGTGACGTCCCAGAATTTTGGTCAGGCTTCCCGAGATGAGTTCGCTGTCGGTAACAGCCTCGATAAACTGTCCGTTGCTCGCGCTGTTGGTCAGCCCGGTGACGACGGCAGCCGGAAGCTGACGCGGATTGATCTGCGAATTCAGGAACGCGGGCCACCCGATAGTGGTGTAATCGGTGCCATTCAATCGGCCGAGCGACAGGTAAAAGTTGCGCAGGTACGCCACCCGAACATCCAGAATCGTGGTTGGCGAGATGGTATAAGTGTTGGCCAGAACGGCCTGGTCGGTCACGATCGTCAGAGTGTTGCCGCCCCCGACATTAAACGGATCGGTGGGCAGACCGTGCCAGTCCCAGCGCGTGAAGCGCGCAAAGATGCGCTGCTTTTCGCTCATGTTGTAGTCGCCGCGCACTCCCCATTGATCGTTGTCGGTTCCGGTTCCAGCGTTGACGATGTAATTATTCGTCTGGCTGAACGGGGTTCCCGCTACATTCGGCAGAGCCCAGTAGTCCTGCAAAAGTTTCGATGTGTTGTTCACCCGCGAGACGGGAATGGCATTGTTCGCGAAGGGCGTCCGCAAAGCCTGGCCGGGAGCGCATGCAGGATTCCCCACCGCACCACAGGTGGTCGCCGGATCGTAGATGGTTATGAGTGCGCCGGCGGCCGTCCGGGTGTTGGAAAAATCCCCGCTGCGCTGCAACAGTGTCGGTACGCTGCTGGTGCTGGTGACCGAATTGCGGAGACGGAACCCTTCATAGGTCCCAAACACAAACACCTTATCCTTCTTCACGGGACCGCCGAGCGTGACTCCATACTGATTCTGCGTGAACGCAGGCCGATGCAGGCCCGCCAGATTCGCGTAGAACGTATTCGCGTTCAGCGACCGGTTGCGCAGAAACTCATAAGCCGTCCCGTGGAACTGATTCGTGCCAGACTTCGTGGCGATGTTCACCACCCCGTTGGCTGTGCCGCCGAACTCCGGCATCAGATTGTTGGTCTGCACCTGGAACTCCTGCACGGCGTCCTGCGTCGGCAACAATGTCGTCAGGTTGATATAGGTCGTGTTGACCGACGCGCCGTCCACCAGCGTTGCGCCCTGGTTTGGGAGGCCACCCGAGATCTGGTAGTTGCCCCACGAGAACGGATTCGACCCACGACCGAGCGCCTGCCCCTGTGGGACTACGCCCGCAGCGAGCGCAATCAAATTCATGACATTGCGCCCGTTCAACGGCATTTCTGTCACCAGCCGGCCGTCCACAACCTGTCCCACAGAGGCGTTCTCGGTCTGGAGAAGCGGCACCTGCTCCGTCACCTCGACCCTCTGTCCTACGTCGCCCACCTGCAGCGCCGCGTCGATCCGGACAACGCTCTGCACGGCTACCTGGACCGAATCGCGCGTCAGGTGCTTGAATCCCTGCCGTTCGACATCCACCCGGTAAATCCCCGGAACCAGGTTCACGAACTGATAGTTGCCGGAGGAATCGGTTTGCATGGTGCGGCGTTCGGAGGTGCCAGTGTTCGTCAGCGCCACTTCGGCCCCTGCCATTGAAGCCTGACTCTCGTCCACCACCGTTCCCACCATGGAACCGTAGGAACTTTGGGCGGCTAACGGCAGGCTTACAGAACCCAAAATCAGCAAAGCCAGACCCAGACGCGAAGGCCAGGATTGCATACGCACGTTTGTTTTCATGGAACCCCTTCGGAGGACGATCGCTCCGGTGAACATTCTCGCAGCTTCACCCTGTATTCCATAGACCCAGGATGGAACGCAAGGTGTTGAGGGTAAGAACACGGTGAGTCACCGGTGTAACTTCTCCAATATCTTTGACTTGCCTAAAGTGACCCGAGCGCTGCCTCTATTTCGGGCCCGCCTGTCCTGCTGGTGCGTCTGCCCGGGAACCGGTGGGCGCTGCGCACGTAAAGTTGGCAGCGTCATCAGTACTGCCCGAACCCTTGTATGCCGCTGCCTGCGGATAAGGACACAGCGGACGCGTCCGCACCACGGCGCCGGCGCTCTTCTTCGCGGCGATCACCCGGGTGGGAGCATTGCCTTTTTCCACCCACTGATCGAGGGCGCTCACCATTTCGAAATCGTTGGGGCCCTCTCCCCCGCCACAGTGACCCATGCCGGGCACCATAAACAGGCGAATCGAATCGGCCGCAGTCTTGTAGCCGACAGTGTCGAGTACGCTCTGGTAGTAGTTAATGCTGTTGCCCGGCATAATGTTCGGATCCGCCCAGCCGTGATACATCAGCAACTTGCCTTTGTGGGAAAAGAACGGCTTCAAATTGGGGTCGGTTGCCGCCATTTGGCCGTCGTCAACTTTGTCGGCGAGTTCGACATCTTTGTCCAAATCGAGCGTCATATAGTTCCATTTCGGATTCTGGAACACCACATACATGAACAGATCGACAGCAACGGTGCGCGGGTCTTTGCCCGCTTGAACGTCCCATGCCAGTTCGCTGCCGGGCGCAAGTCCGGGGAAAAGAAACGCGCCCGTTCGCGGATTGCGTGCCGGAGCATACAGCTTGCGGGCCGCTTCTACCTGCGGTTTGGTAAGGCATGCGGGGCCGTCCGCGCCTTTGCATTCCAGTGCGCCGGGATCGAAGACGCAGCGGGTTGGATCTTCCAGAATGTCGTCTTTCACGCCGTCCAGCGCATCGCACTTGTCGAGGACCGCCTTATGGATTACGGGATACTTCGAGTCCGGTATGAAGCTGGCTTCGTCCTTATGGACCGCCTGAGAAACCGCGATCACTGCGGCCTTCTGGTGTACCCAATTGTTGGCCGGGGCACCGGCGATGATGCCGTCGAAATCGTCAGGGAAGCGCTGCGCCTCCTTCAAAGCCTGTTTGCCGCCGGAAGAGCAGCCGTTCCAGTAGGAGTACTTTGGCTTGTTGCCGTAGAACGCTTTGACCACTTCTTTCGACTGCACAGTCATTTCGTGCACGGCGCGCCAGGCGAAATCGATCAGCTTTTCCGGGTGGCCCATGGCAAACGCGGCACTGTCTCCGTCATGGCCGGTGTTCGTGCTCGTTGCGGCGTAACCCCGGGCAAGCGCACGCGCCAGCGCGGGATAGCCGATGCTTCCGGTCCAGCCGCCATTGCCCACCGCTTGAAGTTTTCCGTTCCAGCCGGATGCCGGCAACCATACTTCTACTTTGATTTCGGAATCGGAGGAAGGCGCAATGGTCAGCGCGACGCGGCAGAAAGCGGGCAGAGCCTTGAAAAGCGCATCGCCTCCCCGTCCCCCGCCGCGCCCGGGAGCCGTGAATTCACCGGCCGCTGCCAGACTTGCGGAACGGATCGTGGTGTTGGGCAGTTTTAGTGTCGATAAGCTCGCACAGTCTTCAGCGCTCGCGGCCGGTGCGAGGAAAGCGATTGTCACTGCGAATTGCAGCATGCGGTGCATACTCAGGAGGGCCTCCAGAAGGGATCGTGCGAATCGATGAACTGAATGGGGACTTCCGATACGAATGTGCGCATCCATTTTGCGCACTCGTCCATCCCGGCTTCTTCACCGGCCTCATGGGAAATCAGGACCATTCCTTTTTTCTGGCCGGAGAGAATCGTATCGCGGACAAATTCGATGGAATCCCATTCGCGGGCTTCGCTCACCAACAATATGTCCACGCGCGGCATCATGGCCAGGTTGTTACCCAGATTGTGGCCGCCGCGGCCGACGCGGGTAACGCGCAGCGCCGGGTCGCCCATCACGCGCACACTGTCGGATTTGAGGGAATTGCGAACATGGTCAGCCACCGCTTGCAGGGTTGTTTCCGGAATAACCCAGAAGCGGTCTTCGGGGTTCGGCATGTTCTTTTCCCAGCCCAGTGCCTTGTTCCAGCCTTCAAATATGCCATCGGGTTTACGCGCATGCCAATGGTCGTGGAAGCGCCAAACAATCATATTGTTCTTCTCGACGAAGGCCACCTTCGCTTTGTAGAGCGGATCGCCCGCCAGATTGGCCTGTGCATCCTCGTCGCTCCAGAAAGTTGGCTCATGCGTCACCACCATGTTCAGTCCTGCCGCGTTGGCCCGCTGCAGGACATCGAGCGTGGACATGAAAGTAGAAGCGATCCCCTTCACCGTGACTTCGGGATTACCGACTTTGAACGTATCGCGGTAAGTCTTCTCATTCCACGGCACACCCACGTTCTTTTTGATCCGCTCCACTATCTGGCTCGCCGTCAGAGCAGACCTGGCGGCCGGAAGTACGCCGGGCACGAACAGCGTGGCGCCCGCCACCTTCGCGAAATCTCTTCGTGAATAGCTGGTCATCTGCGCTCCTATACTTTTTTCGGGACCCAGAATGGCTCGCCGGTGGAAATGAATTCGACTGGAACTTCGCTGACAAAACTCTTCAGCCAAATCGCCATTTCATTGCTGCCGGGTTCTTCCGATGCTTCCTGACCAAGGACGATCATCCCTTTTTTTTCGCCTGCGGCCACCAAATCGTTAAAGTAAGGCCCGGCTTCCCATTCCACCGGCTCACCGCAAATCACCGCGTCCACCCCTTGCTCTTTCAGCAGGTTTTGCAACTGCGGAACCAGGAAGAATCCATGGCTGACAGCCACCTTAGTAACCAGTGTTCCCGGCTTGCCAATTACGCGAATTCCGCGGATCTTCAGCTGATCGCGCACGCTTCGTGCGAGCTGTTCGAGAGTTGTTGGCTTGACGCTTACGAATTGACCGCCCGCTGTTGAGGCTTGTTTATCCCATCCGAGGGCCTTAACCAGACCGGCCAGTTGCGCGTCCGCTTTGCGCGCATTCCAGTTGTCGTACAAGCGGAAGATCACAAGCTGGTTTTTCTCGATGAAATCGCGCTTGGCCTGCCAGGTTGGGTCACGCTCCAGGTCTTGCAGCTTGACCCTTCCGCCGGCGCCGGAATAGCCGGCCACTGACATGCCACGTTCCCAATAAGGATGCTCGCGGCTGACGATCATATTCCGCCCGCCTGCCACGGCTTTGCGTAAAACGTCGAAGCTCGGCGCAAAAGTCGTCACGATGCCGGTTACTCTGGTCTGCGGCGTTCCAGTGACAACGGTGTCAGCCGGACTTGCCTTCCATGGACCGCCGATGTTCTTTTGAATCCGCTCTACGACCTGCTGGGCTGTTAATTGATCGGGCATGATTTGTATACGCTGTCCGGCACGATAAGCTTAGCCGATTTGCCGTCAGGCAAAAGCGATCCGCGGTGAAATGGGGTGACTCACCGTCTACTTTCGTCCATCTGGCGCTCTGACCGGTTCCACCTGGCGATGAGTAATCCACGAAATCTCGGTTGGAACCGCATCCCGGTACTTTACTTTCAGCAGCACCTGATAATATCGCGCGACTTCGCCAGACGGCTTTCTTAGCCGGGTAGCGATCTCCTTGGCGAAAACCGGATGGGTGAACCATTGGACCGCGGCAAGGACGCCAGGACTATGGTTGCTGGCAAATGTCAGCACATCCCCGCTTCCCTGCACGCCGGGCGTGTGGCTGACCATTGCATAGATCTCGCCATCGTCGGAGGCTCCAGGGGATTCAGTTGCCCGAATCAACGGGTAATTGTCGGCGTAGAAGTCCATGGCTCCGGACTTCGCCTTCAGATCGTGTACTCCATCGTCCCTCATCACCAGATCCACATCCACCGGAAGCTTATGGTACTGATCGCCAAAAACGCGCGGGGCACCTATAAATAAGATATTGTTGTCCACCATCTGCTGCCAGGAGAGCTGGCTGCTGCGGACGGTGGAGATCTTTAACCCTGTAAAATTCAATAACTTCCCGAGTTGAAGTGCGGCGCTCATCTCGCCCGAGCCGGTGTAGTAGTAGCGTGGCTCCATCGGCGGATTGTCCAGGGCCCTGCGAATCGCCTGGACCCTTGGAGAGACCAACACGTCCTCCCAGCGGTTCAGCGTCTGGTCGCGGTAGAATCCCCTGCCTTGGAACCCTATAAATAACGGTGCGGAGGTGGCAAGGATAAGCTGCCGGTTGGATTCGAGGAAAGGCCGCCACAGTTCCTGTAACTCCGCGGTCCACGCCTCCCGGAAGGGTGCATTACCGGAGTGTTCCTTCCAGAGAATCATCGTCGCGGCCAGCGCCCAAAGTCCCAATACCGCCATCGCGGCCACCTGGCTCCATGTCCAGCCGTGTTCTATTGCTTCTCTTGCCGGCTTCAGCGGAGCTATAAAGACCGCCGGTTCCGGAGCGGCAGGCACGGCGCGCGGCTGCCAGTTCAGTTTGAAGTGTCCTTTTGGAAGGTCAAGGATGATCGGATCGTCTTTGCCCTCGGTGAGATAGTAGTCGGAGAGTTTGTGGCGAAGGCGACCGATTTGGATGCGCACCACCGAATCCTGCCGCGGATCGTAGCTCTCAGGCTTGCCTAAAGCGTCAATACCGACGCTGTATTCCTTTAATTGATCTGCCTCGCCAGCCAGCGATTTTTCCGCAAGAAATCGCAGCAGACGGCGCAGAACCTCAGCGTTGCGCAGCGCAGCGCTGTTGAGGACTCTCTCCACCTGAGCCAAGGCGACGTCTTCCTGGACGACCATTAGCCGCCATTATATCGTGAGACACCGTCCTTGGATCACATGATAACCTTATCGTTCACTACACTACGAGACTGATTCCGCGTGTGACTCACCGGCGAATCGCCTGCCGTGCATATCCTTTCGGCGGGGCATCGCCCTAAACTGACGGTGTCCATGGAATCCCCAGGGGAACAATGAATCGAAAACAAATCACAAGATCCGCAGGGTTGCTTTTGGCGCTTCTGGCTAGCGCCGTAGCACAGACAGTTACGGAAGGAACCATCCGCGGCGTGCTGCGCGATGAGCAGGGCGCGCCTATGCCCGGTGTTACTGTGAGCGCAGCCAGCCCGAACGCACCCGGCAACCACGTTTCCATAACCGAGGGCGATGGTCAATACCGGTTGTTGAACCTCCGGCCCGGAATTTACGAGCTTTCCGCCGAGCAGGCCGGTTTTTCAAAGTCTGTCCAGGCTGGCGTGGAAGTGCGAGCCGGACTGAATTTGACCGTAGATATTCAGCTACGAGTGGGCGCAGTAACGGAAACCGTAACCGTTACCGGTGAGGCGCCGCTTCTCGAAACGGAAAAACCCATCCAGTCGGTGAACGTTGCCGGTGACTTCCAGCGGGATCTGCCGCTGAGCACGCGCCACGACCTCACCGACGCGCTCGAGGTGACACCCGGTGTGGCCGCCAGGACATTCATATCGAACAACGGTACGCAGGTTTATATGTTGCGGGGCACAGATGTGGAACAGCACGTGGTGCTGATCGATGGCGCCGACATGGGCTCCTCACGTCAGGGCCGTACGGATTTTGTCAACTTTTCCAGCGCCACCATCGCTGACTCCCAGGTGAAGACAGGCGGGGCCGATGCTGCCGCGCCTATCGGTCTGGGTGTTGTGCTCAACGTCGCCACCAAATCCGGCACCAACCAGTTGCACGGCACGGCGGGCTTCAGCTACCAGCGGCGATCCTGGAACGCGAACAATGACCCGAAGGGTGTTCCCACCATCGCCGATGGCATGGAGCCGGAGGCTGCCATCGGCGGACCCATCCGTAAAGACAAAGCCTTTTTCTTTGCTTCCTATCGCTATCTCTACCGAAATTCGCAGATTTCCCGCAGCGAAACTCAGCTGACAAACCTTCGCGCCGTTCAGCCCGGCTGGCAGCCGTTTGACAATCGAAGCCGTACCGGCGCCATGTTCATCAAAGGCACGGTTCAGCTCTCCGACAAGCATCAGCTGAGCGGATTTTTCCTGCGTGAATCCGGACATGAAGAGGGGAACCAGTCGACCAATATCAAGCCGTTATCAGCCGGCGGTATCAGCGGTATCGGCGTCTCTGGCCGAATCTACTCGGCATGGACGAATACGCTCACCTCCAGCGTTGGCGTCTCCTACAACAACATCGCCGCCAACGCTTCACTATCCGCTTTCGATGGCCTGGACTATGGAGGACCCAGTTTGCTTCTGTACAACTCTTTCAATACTTCGGCCGGACGTCTGGTCGGAAACGGTCTGCTGGTGACCACCGGCAATAACACCAACTTTGGCGTTACACCTTCTGACAAAGTGACCATTCAGGGCGATGTCAACTGGTTCAGGACCGGTTTTGCCGGCTCGCATGAAATACAAAGCGGCGGCTTCTTCCAGCCCCGCCTTCACCTTCAAACCGATCAGAACTACCTGAACAGCGGGTTCATTCTGGAAGAAGCGGCATTGCGTGTTTCCGGAGATCTGACTTCCGGTTACGTGCCGTTCCACCGTCAGTATGTGGACAAGAGCCAACTGGCTTTGACGACTGCCCGGAGCAATTCCAAAAATTACGCGGGCTATATCCAGGATAGCTGGAAGCCGGTTCGCGGACTGGCCATCATCGGCGGATTCCGCGTGGATAACGTAGTAGCGATCGACGAACAGTTCCATGTTCAGACTCAGTCGAGCGTCGAGCTGCAGCCGCGCATCGGCGTCACTTACACGCTCACCAAAGATGGCCGCAATATCGTTCACGCCACCTTCAGCCGCATTGCGGCCAAGCCGGAGCCGGCCTTTCTGCCGTCGCTGGGTGGTTCGGTGACGGTCACGCTGACGGACCTGTATGATCCTCTGCGGAACGGAAGCTTCTCTACGTCCCTAATCACTCCGGCGCAGTCGCAGGTTGCCGCTAACCGACGCATCGATCCGGACCGCCATCAGGAGCATACCGATGAGTTCCTCGCCGGCTTCCGCCGTCAACTCCCCGGCCGGATCAGCGTTGATGCTACTTTTGTCCGCCGCTATTACCGCGATATGCCCGCGCAGATCAACGTCAATGCCATTTACCAGAACGTCGAGTTTGTTGGCTACATCGATGTGACCCAGAACGCGATCCTGCTGCAAACCAACAACAAGTGGAATACGCCGGTCTACACGGGTTGGGAATTCGTTGGCTCGCAGCGCACCAGCAAGTCCCAATTCATCTTTGGGTACACGCGCACGCTCCAGCACCTGGACGGCACCTGGCAGCCGGACGATCCGGCAGCGTTCCTCCAGCCCGGCGCATTTGCGGACGATCGTGGGATCGGCACCATTCGGGGTAACGAAAACAACAGTCTTTCCGGTACCGCGGAGACTCGCAATCCGATGTGGATCAAGCACACGCTGCGCCTGGCTGGCTCCTACAACGCGCCCTGGGGCATCAAGCTGTCGAGCAACCTGAACATTCTTTCGGGTCCTTACACCGGGCCCATCGTGAAATACCTTAGCGCCCCCGACCCACAATTTGGACCCGCGACGCTTACTCTTTCCAATGGCCGGGTTGTGTCCAACCCGCTTGCGACCACCGTTCGGTTTGCTTACGCAAACCGTGGCGAAGGACAGTTGCAGTCCCCAACGCTGGCCACCTGGAACGGTCGGGTCGCGCGTAGTTTCTCCCTCGGTGAGTCTCGCAAATTTGAAGTTGCATTCAGTGTCGTCAACATGACCAACCGCGGGACGGAGCAGGAATTTCTGGGAGGCAGCACCACCACTGCCAGCACCGGCAGCAACCAGATTGGCAGCCCTAACTTCGCGTACGGCCCGGACGGTATTTTCCGCGGCCAAAATCGACAGGCCGCCCGAGCCGGCCAACTGACAGTACGTTTCGAGTTCTAGAAAAGAGAGACTCTGGTGATGTTCCGGTCGAATACCCACATCTACGAATTCATTGCCTGCCTGGGTCTTACCCTGCTAACCGCACCCGTGCATGCTCAGACGCCGGTAGGCCCGGAAGGCCAGAAACTCGAAGTCGATAACAGGTTTGTTCGCGTCTATCGCTCCCGGCTGCAGGGCCACGGCACGCTTGCCCTGCGCGACTACGTCAGTTCCTGCATCGTCTACCTTGCAGACGTCGACGAACGAGTGACCAGCCCCGATGGCAAGGTCAAGGAAGTGCGGCACAAGTATGGCGACGTTGGGTGGATCGAACCGGGCCGGTACAGCGTGGAGAATCTGACCGACCACCCTACAGAAGAAGTCATCATCGAACTGAAGGCGGAGCGGGTGAAAGAAGCTCCGGTTACGCTGGACCCGATCAGGATCGATCCGCACTATCATTCTGTTTCGTTTGAAAACGATCGTGTCCGCGCCATCCGCACCGTCCTGGAGCCGCACATCAAGAGTCCAATGCACGAACATCCCTCCTATGTAGTGGTATACCTAACCGATCTGCACACTACGATGAAGATGGCGGATGGGCGGGAAATTGATAATCCGCGGAAGCCGGGTGAAATCGGATATCGTGATCGCCTGGCGCACCAGACGGAGAACATCGGCGAAAAAACTGCAATGGAAATACAGGTGGAACTGAAATGAGAATCCTTCGTACACTCGCGATTACAGCAGCTTTGACCGCGTCGCTGCCAGCCCAGAATCTCTCTCCGAAGTGGGAAGAATTAACGGCGGAAGACTTCGTCAAAGCGCTCGATTCTGCACGAGGCGTTTGTTTACTTCCTTTCGGCATCATCGAAAAGCACGGCCCCAGCGGTCCCATGGGAACCGACCTGATGAACGTTCGCTACTCCACCTTCGCGGCGGTAAAGAACGAATATGCGATCGTTTTCCCCGAATACTACTTCGGCCAGATATTCGAGGCGAAACACCAGCCCGGCACCATTGCCTACAGCACCCATCTCCAACTCGAGTTGCTGCAGGAGACGACAGCTGAGATGGCGCGGAACGGCTGCAAAAAAGTTGTGATTATCAGCGGCCACGGCGGAAACACGAGTCTGATTCAGTTCTTCGCTCAAACCACGCTGGAAACGCCCAAAGACTATGTGGTGTACGCCATCCTGAATAATCAGAGCCCGCCTCTTCCCGGAGGCCAGCCATCCAAACCGGGTGTCGATGGGCATGCCGGCGAGGCGGAGATAGCCAGTGTAATGGCGCACCGGCCCGATCTGGCGCACCCGGAGCGTGCCTCAACCGAATCGGGCGCCGACCAGAACCGGCTGGACGTTCCCTCGAACGTTTACACCGGAATCTGGTGGTATGCGAGGTACCCCAACCACTACCAGGGTGACGCGGCGGGTGCGACTGCGGAGCGTGGTCAGGCGCTGACGCAGCAGCGTGCCAATGGCATTGAGACGGCTATTCGCGCCATCAAGGCCGACCAGGTTGGGCCGCGTCTGCAGAAGGAATTCTTCGATGCGGCGGGTAAACCCACCCAGACAAAACAATAGGCGACAGTGACCCTTCATCTGCAGGCAGTGGACTATCTCATCCTGATTCTGTATTTTGCGTTTGTTCTTGGTATCGGCTGGATGGCCCGAAGCAAAGTAAAGTCCAGTTCGGACTTTCTGACCGCTGGCCATTCCGCGCCGGTTTGGATTACCAGTTTGGCCTTCATCGCCGCCAACCTGGGTGCCCAGGAAGTGATGGGCATGTGCGCTTCCGGCGCCAAGTATGGACTCATGACTTTCCATTTCTATTGGGTAGGCGCAATCCCCGCCATGATGTTTGTGGGCGTTTTCATGATGCCGTTCTATTACGGCAGCCGCGCCCGCAGCGTGCCGGAGTATCTGCGGCTTCGTTTCGACGAAAAGACGCGCGCCCTGAATGCACTGAGCTTCGCAGTGATGACGGTCTTTTCGTCAGGCATCTCCATGTACGCCCTGGGCAAGCTGTTCCAACTGGTTCTCGGCTGGGATTTCGCGCAAAGCGTCCTGCTCTCAGCCGCTATCGTTTTGGTCTACACTTCTCTGGGCGGCCTGACCAGCGCCATCTACAACGAGGTGCTCCAGTTCTTCCTGATCGTGATCGGTTTCGCTCCTTTGGCGATTCTCGCCGTTATGAAGACCGGGGGCTGGAGCGGAATGGCAGGCCGGCTGGATCCGGTGATGACCCACGCCTGGAAATATCTGGGAACGCCTTCAGAAAACCCCATGGGGATTGAAGTGTTCGGCATGGTGGCCGGGCTTGGCTTCGTGCTCTCTTTCGGCTATTGGTGCACCGACTTTCTTGTGGTGCAGCGAGCCATGGCGGCTGAATCGATGTCCGCCGCGCGGCGAACACCGCTTATGGCCGCATTTCCCAAGATGATCATGCCGTTTATCGTCATCGTGCCGGGTATTGCCGCCATGGCCCTGATGAAGATGAATATCGGCTATTCGCTGCCGATGAAGGATGGTGGCTTTGACTATGATCAGTCGCTCACCACAATGATGGCCCAGTTCTATCCCTCAGGACTCATGGGGCTTGGCCTTACCGCGCTGATGGCATCCTTCATGAGCGGCATGGCGGGCAATGTTACGGCGTTCAATACGGTCTTCACTTACGACCTCTACCAGACTTATGTTCGACCGAAGGCGCCCGATTCGCACTATCTCATGGTGGCGCGCCTGGCCACTTTAGGCGGCATCGCTCTTTCCATTGCCGCTGCGTATCTTGCACAGCAATACAACAACATCATGGATGTTCTGCAACTTGTCTTTTCCTTTGTAAATGCCCCTCTGTTTGCGACCTTCCTGCTGGGCATGTTCTGGAAGCGGACCACCGGCCACGGTGCCTTTACCGGGCTGTTGTCAGGCACTGCCGCAGCCGCGCTGACCCATGGATTGAGTATCGCCGAAGGCAAGGGCGGATGGCTGGGCGCAGTGCATCAGTTCCCCTCCACCATGGCACAGAATCTCTGGATGGCGATCTTTGCCTGGATTGCATGTTTTGTGATTTCGATTGTGGTGAGTCTGGCGACGACCGCGAGGCCCGCATCGGAACTGGCTGGCCTGGTTTATGGCCTCACCGTGATGCCGGACGATGGACATGAGCCGTGGTATCGCCGGCCGGTTGCGCTGGCACTGGTTGTGGGCGCGGCAGTGATTGTCCTGAATTTTCTGTTCTGGTAGGGAGGAAAACAATGAACGATCTCAGAACGCCTATCGGTCTTTTCTTTCTCTTGTTGGGATTGATCCTGGTAATCATGCCATCGGCGGGCGCGCCGTTGACGGATCTGCCGGTCAATTTATATACCGGACTCGTTGCGCTGGCCTTTGGCGGTTTGATGTTTGCGCTGGGCCGCCGGGTCGGAAGGCGCCCTCATTGAAGTCGCACTACTGCAACCCCACTTAAGCCGGCGCGGTCCAGCACGATCTGGATAAGACCAGAAGCCAGAGCCTCTGCGAGAAAACTGTCCACCGCCTTCAGCAATTGTGGGTTGTCTTTGGCTACGATCATCGACTGCTCGACGCTGAGGAAAGGATCTGCCAATACGCGGAAGTCACGTTTACCGGCTGTCATCTCCACCAGTCGCTGTTTGTTGGCCGCCCATGCATCGATCTCCCGGCTTGTAAGTATCTGCAGAATCTGCTCAGACGGGAGCGCCGCTGTACGAACTAATCGGGCATCGTGGAGCGTCCGGGTCAGAAATAAATCAGCCGAGATGCCGCCTTCCACTCCTACCCGCACGCCTTCACGATCGATGTTATCCGTGTTTGTCAACGGCGAACCCGCAGCCACGAGGTAGTTATTCTGGACCAGATACCAGGCGCGCGAGAAGGCAACGTCCGAGGCCCGCGACAGGTCGAGGGCGAGGAATCCTGCGTCCGCTTCACCTTTCTGCACCGCATCGATTACCGCTTTCACGTTGGCCGCTCCGCGACGGGAAAAAGGAACGCCGAACCGCCGGGCGAGCTCCCGCATTAGTTCTGCCACGGGCCCGGACGCCTCGCCGGTTTTAGGATCGATCCTGCCTTGCACCGGGTTCGACCCCAGGAAGACGGCGCGCAGAGTTCCTGCGGGCATCAGATTCTGAGCGGCCAGGGTGCCGGCCGTAGCCAGAACCGTTGCCATGACCAATACTTTCGGGCATTCGGGGTTTTCAGTGGGTGGACGGCAAAAGGTCGAGGCCACCGCAGTGGAAGTAAATAGCGGTGATGAAGTTGGATTTATTGCGGAAACCGCGGGCGGTGTACTTGACCCATTGGATCTTTGAGTTCATGGACTCGCTGGCTGCGTTGGTGACGCGGAGCCGGAGATAGGTGAGGATGTTGGCGAAGCGGCGTTTGAGCATCCGCGCTTTCCCGGCCATGGGTTTGAGACGACTGCGGACAGCCCGGTTGTACCACCAGTTGAAGTGTTTGATGGCGGGGCGTTCGTACCTGTATTCGAAGAAGGCCATGAGGGTCTCTTTCAGAGTCCAGACCCGGGCCGTCTTCAGACTGCTGTCGCGTAGTATGGCAAACTCCCTGCGGTCCTTCGGGTCCATGTGCGCCGGGTGGCGGAGCCAGTCATAACGGGTACCGGTAAGGCGGTCATCACCAGCGGCCCGCAGTTGCTTATTCTCACGCCGGCGAATCTGGTCTACGGCTTCGGAAAGGTGTTTGGCGATATGGAATTTATCATAAACAATCTTGCTCCTGGCGTCGGGTAAATGGTTCACCGTGGAGTTTACACAGGGGTCCCACATGTCCATGGCCACGGCTTTGACTGCATCCAGCTGCGGGGCTGAGAGCGAGGACCAGAATTCGTCCAGGCTCTTCGTGGTCCGGCCCTCAGTGGCAAACAGGATACGCTTGCCGTCCAGATCGTTGACGAGCGTAGCGTAGTCATGACCTCGCCGGAACGCCTTTTCGTCTACTCCCAGTCGTTCCACCGGCTCCGCCTTGCTACGTGTCATGCCTCGTTTCACTGCACGCTCCTGGATGGCGTGCATTTCATCCCAACTCAGCTGCAGCCGCTCCGCTACAGCTTTCTGGCTGGCCGCCAGCATCCAGTCAATCGCCAACCTCTCAAACAATGCCGTGAAGTGACTGCCGGGCTCAGCCCACGACAACTTCACAGTGCGCGGACCGTGTTCCGGACAGTTGCTGCGCGGCGGTGCCGAATGCAAAATCGTCTGGTACTGGCACGTGTCCAGACGTCTCCAGCGCCGCTCACCCTGATGATCGTACAAAGGACATGCCTTCCCGCATTCCGCACAAAGCCACTTTTCAGAAGTGTCGTGCGTCAGCCAGACATGCACCTCCCCTTCCTTCAGTTTCAGTTCAACCCGCTCCACAATCCACGGTTCACCAATCCCAAGAATCTGCGCGTAAAGGTCTCTGTCCTGCATCCCCCCACTTTCAGGCCTTACCCACTACAAACCCTGATGAGCCAAATCTTTTTTCGCATTTGCGATTTTACACTGCGGCGCATGACGCGACTGAAGTCGCGTGCCCGCGTGCCTCCTACTGACGTACCGTAATTTCGCAGGGCAAACGCAGGTAACCGCGAACCGCTTCCCCGCCCTCCGGCACCACCACTTCAAGGGCATCTTCCAAATAATCCGCCACGGCGAAATCTTCCATTGTGCCGTCACTCACCGCGAGGGAAATCCGGTAGCGCCCCGCGCACAGCTGCGGTGCGGCAAAGTGGAAATCAACCGTGCATTCACTGCCTGCTGCAAACGCGGGTACCGGGTAATCTTCCCTTGAAGTATTGGTCCCGAAAATGGTTTCGCCGCGTTCATTGCGCAACAGGAAACCCACAATGGGTCTGGCCAGCGGTGCCTCGCCGCGCACCGCTACGCGCAACGTCAGATTCGCGCCACCGCGCCAGCGTCCCAATAACTCCCTTGCCGCAATCCGCGCCCGGCCATCCCCAAACCGGCTGCCTGGCTGGTTCGCCACGGCGTGCCCTGCAATCGCCCGCGTCGGCTCCATGGTGTCTGCGCGCTCCAGCGTTGATCGCAGGTAGGCCGCCACCACTTCATCGGACTCGCCCATTTCGCGAACCCGTCCTTTGTCCAGCCACAGGCAGCGGTCACACAACGCTTTCACATCGCCGGTGTCGTGGGAGACGAACAGGATGGTGCAGCCGCGCGCCCGCAGTTCGTGGATGCGCCGCATGCAGCGCTGGCGGAAACCGATGTCCCCCACCGCCAGAGCTTCGTCCACAATCAATACTTCCGGATCGGTGTGCGCCGCCGCCGCAAATGCGACGCGCAGCACCATGCCGCTGGAATAAGTGCGCACGGGCCGGTCCAGAAATTCCCCGATGTCGGCAAACTTCGCGATCGACTCCATCCGCTCGGCAATCTGCTCCCGCGTGAGCCCCAGAATCGATCCGTTCAGGTAGACATTCTCGCGTCCGGTGAATTCCTGCGAGAAGCCGGAGCCCAGTTCCAGCAGCGCGGCCAGGCGTCCGTGCACTGCCAGCGTGCCCGTGTCAGGCCGCAGAATTCCGGCAACCATCTGCAGCAGGGTACTTTTGCCACTGCCATTGGAACCGACAATGCCAAAGGCCTCGCCGCGCCGGACGTGGAAGGTCACATCACGCAACGCGTGGATACCATCTTCCGGATCGCGGTGCAACATATGGCGCAACCGGCTAAAGGCACCGGTTACCAGCGGGTAGGTTTTCGAAAGCCCTGTTGCCTCAACCGCGTTCACGCGCGTTTCCGGGCTTCCAGAATAATTCGTTCGAAGGGGTGCGCACCCGGTTCCACCACACCGCGATGATAGCCGGTTTCACCAGCCGTGGCGAACCCCAGCTTCTTCAACATCGCCAGCAGGCACGATTTGTTGGGCAACCACCACGAGACTTCATCTTCGTTGGGGTCATCGCCGCCTGTGTAAAGCATGGCGGGCGGTTCCTGGGGCCCGGCCGGCAGCATCTGCGCAAATACCAGTGAGCCACGGCACAGTGGCGCCAATGCTGCCAGCGCTTTCAGCGGATAGAGAGTATGCACCAGAACGTCGCCCACGAAAACCATGTCAAACCCGTCTCCCGCGCCCGTGTTCTCCGCAGTCAAATCGTAGATCGAAGAGAATCGCCGTTCCACCCGCGACCCCAGACGCTCCCGGCAAAACTCGAACGGTGCTTCCAGCAGACAGCGGTACACTTCGCGGTCGTTATCGCCGCGTCGTTTCTGCTGCAATCCTTCAACGCTGTCGGGAAAGATCATGCGCTCGATACGCCCCAGCGAACTCTCCACGGACTGTCCGGGGAACCGGTCCAGATCGCGCAGCGACGGCAGTTCAGTGGCGGTAACGAGCGCCCCTCGCCGCTCAAATTCGAAGGAGAAGAAGCCGGTCGCCGGGCCCACATCCAGCACCCGCATACCACTCATATCCTGAGGGAACGGGAAGCCGGAGACGGTTTCACGATAGTCGTAAAGGCCCGGCGTTACCAGCCCCTCACCCAGATCGATTGTGTGATACCAGTAATAGTGGCTGACGTCAGGCAGGCCCAACTGCCGCGCCCGCTCACAGAAGGACACATTGCGATCCAGAAACTGAGCAGCATCCATGGCGTTTTATTTCCAGGCCGCGCACACCACACGTTTACCGCGCGCGTGTTGTTCGTAGGCGCCTTCGTGTGGCCGCAGAATTTCGGCGCGGCGGAAACCGGCCTGACGCAGCATAAAAAGCAACGCCCGCGGTGAAGGGCAGGTGGCCATGGGTGTGACGCCGGTTTCGCGGTTGCCGGCATTGAATTCCCCGGACTCATCAATCAGAGCAAGAATGCCCTGGTAGGGCCGGGTCCATTGCCTGGCACCCCACTCGGCGTAGCCCTCCACTTCATCCACTACCTGGGTTTCAATCAGGCACATTTCACTGGTCACAGCAGCCACCTGACGCAAACACCGCATGGGATCTTCCACGTGATAGAGTACGCCCAGAAACAGGGTGAGCGGCCAGTCCCGACCGGTTTCGTCCGCCAGGGTTTCCACGTGGCCAATTCTGTAGTCGATGCCGCGAACATTCAAGCCGTTGGCCACAAAGCGGGCGCGCGCGAGGTTTTCCTGCCGCGCATCCAAACCGGTGACGCGCATCCCCAGCCGCGCCATCGCCAGTGAGTAAAAGCCTTCGTGGCAACCGATATCAATACATTCGAGCCCGCGAACCCGGTGCGCGAAGTACCCCTGCACGGCTTCCTCCACCATACGCAAGCGAGTATCGAAGATGGCGGTGACTTCGGGCGGAACAGCGGAAACAGTTTGCAATCCATCTCCGAAATCGAACGGATAAAACCAGGGTGCCAGATCCTGAATTCCCTGGCGAATTTCGCGCGGACTCATGCGGCCACCTTCTTCCACAGCCAGCCATCAGGGAAGTAGGTAACGTTGTTTTCCAGGGGACTCACATTGGGCTGCCACTCCGGTTGGCGCAGCTCGAATTCGGGGTGAGCCAGCAGGAAATCGCGGGCAGCGGCGGCTGGATTGTCGTCCAGCCAGCCAGGGCTTCCGCCAGGGACATCCGCCAGATCGCGCATGATGCCATCGGCCACCAGCAGACAGCAACCCGGCGTAACCACGGCTGCCCACGCGTCCAGTTCGCGCGCCACGTGACGGCGGGTGTGATCAGAATCGAGAATCACCATAACGGTTTCACCGGGCTTGATGCCGGCGCGGACGCGGGCCACAACCACGGGCTCCGCCGAATCGCTCTCCATCAGTTCAATGCGCTTTCGCAGGGGACTGGCTTCAATGGCGGCACGAGCCCCCGGGCGTATTTGAATATCAATGCCCACCACGCGGCCCACGCCCAGCGCCTCCATTAATGTCGCGTGAAACAGCAGAGAGCCACCATCGCAGACCCCGCACTCGATGATGACGTCGGGACGCAGACGGACAATCACTTCCTGCAACCGGATGAGGTCTTCCGGCAACTGAAGGATGGGTTGCCCCAACCAGGAAAACGTATTGTAATACTGCAATGCCCAGCCCAGCCGCACCCATTCGCGGCTGAGGAGTTCAAATGCCTCGCGGCTGTAAAGAGGAAGATCCCGGTACATGCCGCCTTCCTCTAGCTGGAGGATGCGATTTTCATTGTCAATCGTTAGATTCAATTGCCCATTATCGCCTGGGACTCAGTTGGCATCGGCTAAGATTGATTTCCTGACCGACGTTCTCACTCCCGCGCAACGCAGCTTCAACATGTCCCGCATCGCGGGCCGTGACACACAGCCGGAACTGCGCGTGAGGCGAATGCTGCATGCGCTGGGCCTGCGCTATCGGCTACACGGACCGGGGTTACCCGGCAAGCCGGATCTGGTATTCGCCGGCGCACGGGCGGTGCTGTTCGTCCATGGCTGTTTCTGGCACATGCACCGCTGCAAATTCGGCAAGCCCGCACCGGCGACCAACAAGACTTTTTGGGCCGATAAGCGGCGCGGTAACGTGGAGCGGGACCGGCGCAATCGGGCGGCCTTACGGCGCGATGGCTGGCGGGTTTTCGAGGTGTGGGAATGCCACACCAAAGACCCTGCCAGGTTACGGGCGAAGCTGGCACCGGTCGTGGAATACTGGCTTACTCACCGCCGCGACCCGAAGCGCTAAGGCCGTAGAGGGCGTCGATATCGGCACTGAAATGCTCCATCACCTGTTTGCGGCGCACTTTCATTGTGGCCGTGACTTCACCGTTTTCAATGGTGAATTCGCGGTGTAGAACACGGAAGCGCTTCACCTGTTCAAAGGGTGCCAACTGCTTGTTCACGCGATTCACTACCGCCTGCACTTCTTTCAGAACGACCCTGGATTCGTGTAAAGGAACGCCCTCGGCTTTGGCACCGGGAAGCGCCTCTGCAATCTGCGTGGAAAGCGTAAACAGCGCCACCAGGTGCGGCAAACGGTCACCCGCCAACAGAACCTGATTGATCAACGGTTCGCTCTGGAACAGGCGTTCCACGCGCGCCGGAAACACTTTCTTGCCGTTGGAGGAAACAATCAATTCCTTGCGGCGGCCGGTGATGTAGACAAAACCATCGGCGTCCTGATGGCCAATGTCGCCGGTATGCAGCCAGCCATCGCGCAGAACCTCCGCCGTGGCCACCGGGTCTTTGTAATAGCCGCTACAGAGGCTGGGGCTCCTGATGAGCAGTTCGCCCTCTTCATCAAAACGAATCTCAACGCCGGGCAGCAGTTTTCCCACGCTGCCCGGACGCGGGCCATCCAGGGGATTTAGCATGGCGACGCCGCCTTCTGTGAGACCGAAGCCTTCCGCCAGCGGCATCCCGATGGCCTCATAGAACTCGGCCAGTTCAGCGCCCAGCGGCGCTGCGCCGGATGCGGCCACCCGCAGGCGACCACCAAAGCGCGCGCGAATCTTACTGAAGAACAGCCTGTGCGCCAGTTCCAGGGGTATACGAATGCGCGCCGGCACGGGCTCTCCGCGCCGCTTGTAGCGTCCCGCGGCAATCCCCATGGCGAGCGCGCCAAAGAAGATTTTGCGCAGCACAGCGGGCTTCTTCATGATCTCTGTGCGAATGGTGGTGTAAACCCGTTCCCACACGCGGGGCGGCGCGAGGAAGAACGTGGGACGGACACTGCGAATTTCCGATTGCAGCTTCAACAGGCCTTCGCAAAACGAGACTGCGGCACCGCTGGGAATGGGCATCAGCTCCACCACAAGTCTCTGGGCGATGTGCGCAGAGGGCAGGAAGGCGACGGTGATGTCCTCGTACGTGAGGGGCAGAACAGCAGGTGCCATACGCAGATTGGAGACCAGGGAAAAGTGGGTGACCATCACCATCTTGGGCTCGCCGGTGGCACCGGAAGTGAGATATAGAATCGCGTTATCAGAGGGTGCGACTTCCCCCTGGTGGCGTCCGTGGGTGCGCAGCGCGGCCAGAGAAATGGCGCCCTCCGCTTCGCCGGTGAGCAAAATGAAATGGGAAACCGGCGCATCCTGCAGCTTGCGGAACATCTTCGGGTCTTCCACAAAGAGGACGCGGGCATCGGAATTGCGAATGGTCTTTTTCAGTTCTTCCGGCGGATAGCTGGGATAGAGGGCGGCTGCCACGGAACCGTTCATGAGAACGCCCTGATCGGCCAGATAGAATTCAGCTCGGGTTTCCGAACACAACGCGACGTGGTCGCCGCGCCCCACTCCGAGGAATTTCAGACCGGCGGCAATCTCTTCTGCCGCCTGCAGATACCCGGCCCAGGTCCACGTTTGAACGGTGGAGCCGGAGGGCTGCCGCAGAGCGAGCCTCTCGCCATATTTTTGCGCTGTCTCGCGCAGGAGTTGCGGAATGGTCTCAGCGGGCATTAGTCATCCAGGTCCTTCTGATTGTGGTCGATGGGCGGTTCACCCGCCAACAGCGCCACCTGCTCTTCGAGTATTGTATTCAAGCGCCCGCGGTCGCTGAGTGTCATGCCCGCCGTGGGAATGGGATCGCCTACTCTTACGTCTATCAAATGCGGGTAGATCACGCTGGTGTGCATACGCAGAATTTTCCGTGTATTCGACAGGCCAATCGGGACAATGGGCACGCCGGCCTTGATGGCAATATATGCCGCTCCCTCTTTGAAAGGGCGCATTTGCGTGAGGGTCCGCCCGCCCTCGGGAAACAGCAGCATAGAGATGCCACGCTCTTTGATGATCCGCGCACCCTGGGACATGGATTTAAGCGACTTGCGGGCATCGCCAAGGTCTACAGGCAAGTGTCCGGCGCGACCCAGAAACCAGCCGAGAAAGGGAACGGAGAACAACCCCCGTTTGGCAAAGAAGCGGAACTGGAGGGGAAGAGAGCTCAAAATGGCCAGGGTGTCAAAGTAGCTGGCGTGGTTGCACACCAGCACGTAGCTGCCCCGCGGATCAAGTTTCTCCACGCCATACACGTGGCACGGGACGAAGCAGACTTTCAACAGGAAACGGCCCCACGCACGGGCGACGGCATGCTGCGCGCGGCCTGATTTATCCCAAAGCGAACTGATGAGGGCCACCGTGGCCAGGAGCACGGTGGACAGTATGATCGGAGGAAGTGAAATCAGCCAGGAGCGAAATTTATTCAAAAGGTGAATCCGAATTAACGTGAAAGCGATTTCACGATTTTGCCGAACCTCTATTATCCGCATGCCACGTCCTGTAAACTGGAAGCATCAGGAGTTTCCCGACGAATGAAGAAAACTGCAATCCTTACCGTAACCTGCGCACTGGCTTTTGGCTCGATCGCGCTGTACGGACAGAAAAAGGGCGATGTCGCCAAAGGCAAGGCCGTATTTGAGGACAACTGCGGCGTTTGTCACAACGCCGACAGCGCCGAGCGCAAGATGGGCCCAGGCCTGAAGGGCCTGTTCAAGAAGGCCAAGATGGATTCGACCGGCAAGGTGCCGAACGACGCCAACGTGCTGGACAAGATCAACAGCGGCGGCAATGGAATGCCCTCGTACAAGGACGTGCTCTCGGACACGGAGCGCGCGGACGTGATGGCTTACCTGAAAACGCTGTAAATTCAAGCTGCTGTGCAAAAAAGGCCGGCCCCCGCGGGCTGGCCTTTTTTGGTATCTGCCACAATCGGGGTATGAGGAATTTCGATAGTCTCTCGGAACGCGAAGCCCTGGCCCTGGCCATTTCGCTGGAAGAAGAAGACGAGCGCATCTATGCCGATTACGCGGAAGGCCTGCGGGAGAGTTTCCCCGGGTCAGCGGCGGTTTTCGACGGTATGCGGGAGGAGGAATCGGACCACCGGCGGCGGCTTATCGAACTGTACCGGGTGAAATTTGGGGAGCACATCCCTCTGATCCGCAAACAGGATGTGAGGGGCTTCGTACAGCGAAACCCGCTCTGGCTGCAACAACCGCTCAACCTGGAAGCCGTGCGCGCGCAGGCAGCCACAATGGAGATTGAGACGCGGCGATTCTATGAAAAAACTGCTGCCCGCACCGAAGACGCCAGCATCCGGCAGTTGCTGAACGACCTGGCGCAGGAAGAACGCTCGCACGAAAACCGCGCCGGACAACTGGAGAAAGACAAACTGGGGCACGACGTTCGCGCGGAAGAAGAGGCCGCAAACCGGCGTCTGTTCGTCCTGCAGATTGTGCAGCCCGGGCTGGCGGGTCTAATGGACGGGTCGGTCTCTACGCTGGCCCCGGTCTTCGCCGCGGCGCTGGCGACACAGAAGAGCTGGGATGCATTTCTGGTGGGTATGGCGGCTTCCATTGGCGCGGGCATCAGCATGGGCTTTGCCGAGGCACTTTCGGACGATGGCAGTCTTACGGGCCGCGGGCATCCGTGGATGCGGGGCCTGATCTGCGGGCTCATGACAACGGTGGGCGGCATTGGGCATACGCTTCCGTTCCTGATTCCCAACTTCCGGTACGCGATGGCGGCTGCGATGGTAGTCGTGATTTTGGAACTGGCGGCGATCACGTGGATTCGACATCGTTACATGGACACGCCGCCGCTGGCTGCGGCGCTGCAAGTGGGCCTGGGCGGCGCACTGGTATTTCTAACGGGGATTCTGATCGGCAGTTCTTAAGTGGTTCGCAGGGCCTGATCGAGGTCAGCAATTATGTCTTCCACGGCTTCGATCCCGACCGAGAGGCGCAGCATATTTTCGGGGATGCCGAGGCGCAGACGGTGCTTGGGCGAAAGGTCGCGATGCGAGGAGATGGCCGGGTAGAGAACCATGCTGTGGACGTCACCAAGTGAAGTCGCCGGCACTACAGTGCGCAGCGCGTTCATCACCTGAAAAATGCCCTGCTTATCGGCACCCTTCACTTCAAAAGTAACGATACCGCCGAAGAGGCCCGGGGTGAAGAGACGCGCGATGTTTTCGGCGTCGGGATGCCGCGGATCAGCGGGGAAAATGACACGGTCAATGGCGGGGTGCGTGGCCAGCCATTTCGCGACTTCGCACGCGTTCAGGCACTGGCGTTCAAAGCGGAGCGGAAAAGTCTTGATGCCACGCATAGCCTGGTTGGCTTCAAACGGACCGAGACCGCAGCCGATGGTGCGGGACAGGACGCGTAACGGGGTATAGTGCTCTTCGTCGCTGATCACGACGCCGCCCAGGGTATCACCGTGACCGCTGAGATATTTGGTAAGGCTGTGGACTACCATGTGTGCGCCTTCCAGTAGTGGCCTGCTCATCATGGGCGTGGCGAACGTATTGTCGACAATGAGCACGGCTTTGGCGGCGCGGGCCATGCCGGCGATGCGGTCAAGAGGCGGGACGCGGAGCGTGGGGTTGGCGATGGTCTCCATCAACAGCACGCTGGGCTTGTATTCGGCGATAGCGCTCGCGACCTCGGCCTCACTGGTGAAATCAGCAAAGACGACCCGGGCACCGTTGAGTTCGAATACCTTGCTCAACATGCTGAGCGTGGCGCCATATAAAAGATTGGCGGCGAGGATGACACCGGGCCGGTCCACCAGACCGGAACTGAGCGCCATAAAGAGAGCCGACATGCCGGTGGAGCAGGCGAGCGCGCCGAAGCCGCCTTCGAGAGCGTTGACCAGTTCTTCCAGAGCGTCGTTGGAAGGGTTGTTGTAGCGCGCATAGCTCTGGCCATGCTTTTCCATTCCCATCACCTTATCGAGCTCAGCCGCGTCCTCATAAAAATACGAAGTGGCAGTGTAGATGGGGGTGGTGACAGGGACCCAGGGCGACTGGTCTTTCGAGGGACGCTTACGGTCGCCGGCGTGGACTGCGATGGTGTTGAGTTTCATCTATTTCCGTTTCCAGCGGACGCCGTCTTTGGTGTCCTCTATGATGACGCCGGCTTCAAGGAGTTGCGAGCGAATTTGATCGGACCTGGCGAAGTCGCGCGCTTTCTTCGCAGCGGCGCGGGCGGTGACCAGCGCGTCGATTTCAGCCTCGCTGATGCCACCCTGGGTCCGGGTTGGCTGCAGCACATCGAAGACGAGATCGAACAGGGCAAGTAATTCGCGCACACCGGCAAGATTGGCGGCACGGAGTTCACCGGCGTCGAGCGCACTGTTGGCTTCGCGAATAAATTCGAACACGGCGGCGAGGGCTTCGGCGGTGTTGAGATCGTCATCCATGGCAGCGCGGAATTCATCCACAGCCTGGATGGCGCGCTGCGCGATGTGCTGGTTGCTGCCTTCGGGAAGCTTCGCTGCTTCCACGCGCGACTGAAAATTGCGCACGCGCTCAATGGCGGTCCGGGCAGAGTTCAGGCCTTCGAAGGTGAAGTTCAAGCCTTTGCGATAGGGCACCGAAGCCAGCAGGTAGCGGACGGCTTCGGGAGAGTGGCCTTTGGCGAAGATGTCGCGAAGGGTGTAGAAATTGCCGAGCGACTTCGACATCTTCTGTCCATCGACCAGGAGAAATTCCGAATGTACCCAGAAGCGCGAGAACTGTTTGCCGGTGAGAGCTTCCGATTGCGCAATTTCGTTTTCGTGATGAGGAAAGACGAGGTCTACGCCGCCGGCGTGAATATCGAGCGTGGCACCGAGGTACTGGATGGCCATGACAGAGCACTCGATGTGCCAGCCGGGGCGACCGGGTCCGATTGCAGTTTCCCAATCGGGCTCGCCAGGCTTGGGAGCTTTCCAGAGGGCAAAGTCGCGGGCGTCATTTTTTTCGTAGGTATCCACATCGACGCGCGCGCCGGCGACCATGCCGCTGAAATCGTTGTGGGAGAGCTTGCCGTATTCGGGGAATTTGGAAATGCGGAAGTAGATGGAGCCGTCGCTGCGGTAGGTGAAACCGTCGTCTTCCAGTTTCTGAATGGCAGTGGCCATTTCGTTGATGTGGTCAGTGGCCTTGACGAGGCGCTCAGGCTTTTCGAGTCGAAGCGTGGCGCAGTCTTCGAGAAAGGCCTGGGTGTAGATGCCCGTGTATTCGGCCAGAGTCTTACCGCCGGCGACAGCATTGCGGATGATCTTGTCGTCAACGTCGGTGATATTCATGACGTGATCGAGCGCGTAGCCGGAGGCGCGGAGCCAGCGGCGCAACAGGTCATACACGATGAAGGTGCGGAAGTTGCCTATGTGGGCGAAGTCGTAGACGGTGGGGCCGCAGGTGTACATGCGCACCACGTGGTCGTCGAGCGGTTCGAAGGTTTGCACCTGTTGAGTGAGCGTGTTGTAGAAACGCAGTGCCATAGGGTTGAGGAGACTTCAATGTTAACAGCCGGGGCGTTTAGAGGGTGGGCGACGGGTTGGAATTCGGCGCGAAAAGGGTCATTCGCAAAAACAGACCCACAGGGTGGAGGCTGCGTGTTTTGTGGAGATTGCGGAGGAGCAGAGGGCGGATGAGGGAAAAATGATGCTTCGTTTTGCGCGGGGCCCGAGCGGCCAACGGGATGGCGAGATGGGGATGGAGTGGTTGCATGGAAGTGTTCCTGCCCGGAGTATACGACGAGGGTGTTGTGACGCCGAGGTTAAGTTGTTTGGAATCAGCGAAAAATCGTAGTGACCGGGAAAGGATGGCGTAATTTGGGGTGCAGATTCTGCCATACCAGGGGATGAGAGGTTCGGCTGGATGCGTGAGAGAGCGCAGCAATCACCCTTGCAGAAGAGGCCGCGGCGGACGTTGTACTGCTTGATCATCGGGCGGCGCGACTGGAAGCAAAGAGGCGAGGATTGCGGGTTGCCGGCACACTGTCGGTGCCGGACGAAGCTGCACGGGCCGGTTTGACTGATTTTGAAGCAGCGGTTGATCTGTTGCGTCAGGCGCGATTCCGGGTGTCAAACGCGGTGCTGGAAGAAATCCATGAACCGGGATTTTCTTTGTCATGGTGACGTACCGCTCTTGCGTGCATTTAGTGAGCTCGCACCGTGAAGGCCCTTCGGAGCTTGCGAGAAATCACCCGGTTCTGCCAAGACAGACGCGACTAAAGTCGCGTGCCCACGGGCGACAACGACTTTCCGACGTAGTTTGGTCTCAGCGGAAATCTACAGTGCGGTCGTCGGTCGAAAACCAATCGAATAGAACGACCAGGGGATCGCCGTTCGCCAGCCGCAACACGGTGATTGGTCTGTAGGCTGAAGCTGAGGCCGATACTACGCCGATTAGTCCTTTGGGAATTTCAGTCAGAAAACCGGCGGGCATCGAAATAGAGCCTGCACGGGCTTGTCCGCGGCAGTAGGTCGGAATTTCTCTGAACTGGAGGGAAACCCGCGTGCGTGCGTCAAAGGCTGACCCGTCCCAATCCACTTTCAGACCTCCGCCCGTTGCTGTGAACAGAGGCGTACCGCCTTTCAAGAGCAGCGGGGATGGAATCTCAAGCCGTATTTGCCCCGCCGATAAATCCTTGCCGCCGCTGTTTTGCCAGACGACCCCACCCGGTTGCAAGAGGAGGGTGGGAAGATTGGCCGTCCCTCCGTCCTTCGCAAGAGTGAAACTACGTTCGTCTTTCAACTGAAAGTCAAAATCGCCTATCCTCCGCAGCATCACTGCGGGCCTGCCGGGCTGGGTCAGGCTAACTTCGCCGATATCCAGACCACCGCCAGTGGCCAGGGTTCGCGATTGCAGAACGGAGCCAGGCGCAATATCGGCGGCGAACCATGCGCCGCTATAGTCTGAACTGCAGGTAACAGCATCGCCCGGGGGAGTGGTTGTGAATAACGCGGCCAGATTCTCCACTGCCAGTTCGCCGAGTGTGGAAGATACCAACTGACCGAGATACGCTGGCCCGGCAACCTGAGCCTGCACCATTGTCCAAATTCCAATCCTGATAAACGGAACAGATCTCCGGGTATCGAGTTTGCCGAGATCGGCAACAGAAAATCCCAGCGGATGCCGGCACGGCGCACCATCCTGCGTGACGCTGAGCGGGGTTGTTCCGGAAAAATTGTTTACCCTGATCGCGAGGGGGACGTAACATCCCAAGGACCCAGCGTCGAGTTGCGGAACCTGCAGAAGAATATCGTCCACGCCGCCCAGCCCGGTCCCCGGGCCCGCGTAGATGAGGGGTGCTGCAACTCCACCGATGGTAGCGGATACCGAGGCTCCATACCCGAGGCCAGAGCCAGTCAAACGAATGATCTGGCCGGGGACCACCGGGCTGGCCAGGCCAGCCCGCCGGTTGGGGCCTGTGGTGCCCGGAATCTCAATATTCGGCCGGTTAGAGAAAGAGTCAGAGAAAAAGGCAAAACTGGAGCGGAGCACTGTCACATGAGTCCATTGGGTTGGCCCGGAACCGAGGGAATAGATCAATTCCGCATCTCCCGTGGGAACGCCGGCCGGAACGATAAACCTGACGCCGCCGGGAAACGGAGTCACATTCGTTACCGGGATCGCGACATCGGAATTGATGGGGCGAATGGAAAGAGTGGCGCGGTCGGGCACAAGAGCAATGATTTTGGCACCAGATGAAGTCCCGCGGGAAACCAATGTCGGATCCGCAAGCACCGCGAGCATCCGCGGAGCGAGTTGTCCCGGGCCTGGACTCGCAAAGTAACTGATGCGCTGGAGGAATTCAGGGTCCGGAATCCCTCCGGGGAAAGACGCAGAGTTTTGAATAAAGGCTATTTGCGCAAAAGAGACGCCGGAGGAGAACAGCGCAAGCGTAAGAACAGCCAGGTAGCGGATTTGCATCATTGCACGTCCATGGGCCGCGTATCGCTGCTGCGCCAGGAAATCGCGGTGGCCATGCCGCTGCCGGAGTGCGGCGTCGCCGTGATTGTTCCAGTCACTTCGAGCGTCATAGAGGCACCCTGACCGGGCTGCAAACCAGCCATCAAGGGGGCAGGCAGTGTGACCGATCCTTGCATTGCCGAAATGTTGCATTCGATGACTTTGCGACCGCCACGACGGTCGTATATGGCCAATTTCGCCGCGAAGCCCACAGGGACGTCGACGGCATTCCAAACGATTTGCTGGTCGCGGTCTCGCCTGAGTCGCACCGGACTTCCTCCGGACAGTGTTACCGGGGGTGGCAGCCTGAAATCGAAGCTGGAGACGCCGGTGGTATCGCTGGTTGCGGGCGTCCACGTCCACGAGCCGCCCTGCACCAGAGGCACGCCGGGCCTTGACAGGGGGGCATCCGCGGAAAGAATCGTAGCGGGAGGATCGGTCACAGAAGTCGCCGGTGCGTTCAAGGGGCGCACCTCGCCCAGAAAGCGAGGAGTTCCTGTGAAGATTGGTGACTGACCCGGGACAAGCACCAATGAGATTCCAATTCCGATTACCGGAACCGGGATGGCCGTACAAGAGGACCCTGCCGCCAGAGGAGAGATGAAATAAAGCTCCGCCAGCCAATCGGCGGCGACCCGATAGCTGTAGAATCCAATCGTCTCCTCGCGAAATGTCTTGTCAGCGGAGGCGGCATCGAGTGCCGTGGAGAACTTCAGCAGAGAGAGTGGCAGCAAGTCGCCGGCATCGAGCCGGGACAGCGAACTATCCGAAAGCAGGAGCGGATGCCTGCAGGGCTGCCCGTTAGCGGTAATGCTCAAAAATGAATCGGAAGTACGCGCTGGCGTCTGCACGGTGAGAGGTACGTAACAACCTTCGGTCACGGGGGACGAAACGCGAAAGTTGATTTGCTCCACTCCGGGCTGGCCGGGTGCCGGACCCGCGAACAGTATGGCTTGTGCGACCCCTCCGAGCAATACTTTGACAGAATCGGGCGGGGCGGAACCCAATCCGGTGGCCCACAGGACGACGCTGTCGCCGGGTTGCGCCGGTGAGGCAAGACCATGCGTGGCAAGCTTGCCGGAAGGAGAAATATTCTGGGCGCGCAAGGGCCCGGTATTTCCGGTGCGCAGGAGCGCCAAATCAGAGGGGACGATTTCAACCCTGCTCCATTCGCTTGAGTTACCTTCCGTCTCCCAGATCAGCTGAGCAAATCCCACAGGCACTTGCGGTACAAGGAAGGTAATGCGGGCACCATTGGCTTCGACCACCCGCGCAGATACTGTACTTTCCTGACCGGAAGGCCGAAGGCGGACGGTGGCGGTTGCGGCGAACAGTTCGCTTCCATAATTCCAGATGGTTGCAAGTTCGCCAGGAACCAGTACGGTGTAATTTTTGCTGCGTGCCAGAATATCCGCCACATTGCCCACCTGAGCCAGGGCGGAGAGCGGCAACAGAAGAACGAAGGCAGCGATACGTATGGTCATACTGGTTCTCATCTTAGCCGCTCAATTGATCAGAATTACAGGAAATATCAGGTATTTGCAAGGCGGTTGCGGACTGAAATTGCTGATGCGCGCGTCCTGATAAACTACGTGAACCGATGAACCGACGAAGTTTTCTGGGTGGCGCGGCGCTGGCAGGGCTCACTGGCTGCGCTCCGAAAAACATGGTGCGCATGGCGGCCACGGGCCTGCCGCCGTACGGAATTCTCCCGAAGCTGATGCCGATTCGCGCGCAGGTGGACCGCATCTTCCGCGTGACGGTGTGCGTGCGGCCTTTCCGCGCTGCGGGGCCGCGGCTCGATGTGGAACGGGTGGGCGAACACACCGTCGTACATAACTATGGGCATGGCGGCAGCGGGTGGTCGCTTTCGTGGGGCTCCAGCAGCATCGCGGTGGAGAAAGCGATGACGGCCGCGGCCGGGGACCGGAACATCGCGGTCATCGGATGCGGCGTGCTGGGCCTTACATCGGCACTGCTGGCGCAGCGTGCGGGCGCGAGGGTCACCATCTATACGAAGGAACGGCCGCCCGATGTCCGCTCCGCGCGGGCGACCGGGTCGTGGACACCGGATTCGCGCATTACGCTGGCGAAGTCGGCTGCGGCAGATTTTCCGGCCCTGTGGGAGAAGATGGCGCGGACCTCGTTCCACATGTTTGAAAGCTATCTGGGAATGGCGGGGAATCCGGTGGAGTGGATAGACCGGTACGCGCTGTCGGACGGACCTCCGGCCGGGCCCTCACGGGGACGCGGCGGCGCGGCGGGTTCGCTGGAGTTCGGACGGTATCAGGACCGGATTGCCGACATCACGCCGCTCGCGCAGGAACTGCCACCGGGCACGCATCCGTTTCCTACGAAGTTTGCACGGAGAAATTCCAGCCTGCAGTTCAATGTGGCGAGCTATTCGCGGCAGATGGTGACGGACTTTCTGATAGCGGGTGGCCGGATTGAGACGATGGAATTCCGCACGCCCGCCGATCTGACACGCTTAACGGAAAAGGTGGTGATTCATGCGACCGGTTATGGCGCGAGGGCACTTTGGAAAGATGAGACCCTGGTGCCGGTGCGGGGGCAGATCGCGTGGCTGATTCCTCAGCCGGAAGTGACGTACGGGCTGAATTACCAGAACCTGAACATCGTTTCGCGGCGTGATGGAATTGTGATTCAGGATGTAGGCAACGGCGAAATGACCGGCTATAACGAGGACAACGAAGTGCCGGACCGTGGCGCGGCAGAATCCGCAGTGCGCGCCGCGGCGGATTTGTTTGGGCGAATGAAGTGGTGATTGCGGAAGGACGCGACTAAAGTCGCGTGCCCGCTGCGGCGATGCGTTCGCTCAGTTGCGGGTCGCGGCCATGAATGGCGAGGGCTTCGTTGACCAGGGCGAGAGTGGCAGGACTTGCGGTACGCAGGAGTCCGAATAAGTAATCGAGCGCCGCTTCGGTGCGGGAACTGGAGAGCGCGAGATAGAGGCACTGGCGGTCGCGCTCGCGGGGCGACCGATCGCAACGCTGGATAAGCCAGGCGATGGCGTCGTCACGGCGACTGGCACCGAGGGCGAGCACGGCGGCTTCGCGGGTTTCGGCACCGGCAGATTCCGCGATACCGGTTACCAGTGAGAGGGCCGCAGCGCCTTCGCCGGCGAGCAAAGCTTCCAGACACTGCGATATGACTTCCGGATTGTCGTCGCCGATGCGAGCCTTGTAATGCAACAGGAGCCATGCGGATTCTGTGCCGATGGCGGCCAGAGCACGAACGGCTCCGCCACGCGCACCCCATTCGGGATCGACCATCAGATCGATGAGCGGTTTCATCTTCGACGGGTACAGACTGTTGGCCAGACCCATGGCGCAGGTGCCGCGGAGATCGACCGCGGTATCGACCGGCGGCCCCCAGGAGGCTTCTTTCTGCACATGCTTCATGCCGAGCAGGAAGAGCGCGGCGTCGTCATGATCGAGATTGACCAGCGCACGGGAAAGAGCCAGCATAGCGACACAGCCTTTGTCAGCAGCCTCGGCTTTACTAAGCAGACGGGTGAGCGAATCAGCCATGGGCTGGCAGAGGCTGGTGGCACGGTAATGGTCGGCGAGCTTTGCCGCCTTTGCCACCAGACGGTTGGATTTGTTGGCCAGAGCAGCGACGAAAAGCTTGTGCCCTTCCGGCGTTTCAGGCTGCGTGGCGCTGAGCTGCTCAATGGCCGTATTGACAGGATCGATCTTCATACGGAGGACAGAAGGTCGGCGCGCAGTCCTTCCGCCGTGAGGGAGCGGGGACGCAGGCGCACGAGTTTATTGGGCGCGAAGGGGAGGTCGAGCTGGACCTTGACGTAATTGTCAGTAAGGGCTGCGCCGGGCGGGTCGAGCGTGACGGCAGTGAATTCGCGGCCAAGCAGGGATTCGCGGAAGGCGGCGTTCTTCGCAGCCGCGAGTTCGCGGAGGATGCGGTTGCGGTCTTTGCGCACGGGGATCGGCACGGAGCCGGGCATAGAGGCCGCGGGCGTACCGGGACGTTCTGAGTAAGTGAAGACGTGCAGGTAAGTGAAGGGCATGGACGCGATGAAGGCGCGCGATTCTTCGAAGAGCTCCGGAGTTTCGCCGGGAAAGCCGACCATAACATCGGCACCGATGGCCGAGTGGGGCATCCACTGGCGGGCCTTCGCGAGGCGATCCGCATAGTGGCGCGGGCGGTACTTGCGGTGCATTTTACGCAGGATGGTGTCGGAACCCGACTGCAGCGGTGCGTGCACGTGTTTGGCAATTCTGGTTTCAGCGGCCATGAGGCCAAGCAGGTCGTCAGAGAAATCCATGGGCTCGACGGAGCTGAGGCGTAGCCGCTGGATAGTCGTTTCGTCGAGGATGCGGCGGATGAGATCGGGCAGGCGCAGGGTACTGCCGGCTTCCCTGCCCCAGCGCCCGAGGTTGATGCCGGAGAGAACAATCTCCGTATAGTTACTGGCCAGGCCACGGACACGGTCGACGACTTCATCGCCAGTAAGGTAGCGGCTCTTGCCGCGGACGAAGGGAATGATGCAGAAGGAACAGCGATTGTGACAACCGTCCTGAATCTTCAGGTTGGGGCGGATGCGGTCACCAATGGCTCCAGCGTGACCTTCGGCGGTGCCCGCGTCGGCAACGGGGGCGGTAAGAATATCGGTAACGGCGAAGATGTCGCCGGTGAGGATTTGCGGGTTGATGCCGACGATCACGTCTGGAATGGAAGTCTTGTGGGAATTGCCGACGACCCATTCGACGCCGGGCATTTTGGCGAGGTCGTCAGGAGCGCGCTGGGCATAGCAGCCTGTGACCAGAATGCGGGCGGAAGGATTCTCGCGATGGACGCGGCGGATGGTGGAGCGGGCATCACTATCGGCGGCAGCGGTAACGGTGCAGGTGTTGAGGACAACGATATCGGCGGCAGCGCGATCAGTTACGGGTGAAAGGCCTCGCGCAGAGAGAAGGACGTCGAGCGCGGCACCGTCGGCTTGCGTGGCGCGGCAGCCGAAGTTCTGGACAAAGAATGTGGGCGGGGAAGCCAAACCTTATTGTCACAATAGGAGCCATGCCATTCATGACGACAGGCGAAGCTGCGGTGGAAACGCTGGTGCGCAACGGGATCGATACGGTCTATGGGCTGCCGGGATATCACAATGATCCGTTGTTTGACGCGCTGTACCACGCGCGCGACAAAATCCGCGTGGTGCATACGCGGCACGAGCAGGCGGCGGGATATATGGCACTGGGCGCGGCGCTGGCGACGGGCAAACCGCAAGTCTACTGCGTAGTGCCGGGGCCGGGGTTTCTGAACTCCTCGGCGGCGCTGCTGACGGCATATGCGATGAACGCGCCGGTGATCTGCATTGCCGGGCAGATCGCGCAGGCAGATATCGACAGGGCGCACGGGCACCTGCATGAAATTCACGATCAGAAAGGCATTGCGGCACACATCACGAAGTATGCGGCGCGGATCAATGCGCCGTATGAAGCGCCGGTCATTTTGACGGAGGCAATCCGACAGGCCACCAGCGGTCGGCAGAGACCGGTGTTCGTGGAATGCGCGATGGATATGTGGGGGCGGAAATCGACGGTGGAATTGTTGCCGGCAGCGGAGAAGGTTCCGTCGCCGCCGGTGGATGAAGACGCGGCGGAACGGGCGGCGAAGATTCTGGGCACAGCGAAGAAGCCGCTGATTATTGTGGGCGGCGGGGCGCTGGGGGCATCGGCGGAAGTGCTGGCTCTGGCGGAAGCGCTGGAGGCGCCGGTGATGGCGTATCGGCGGGGACAGGGGGTGATTCCGGGGTCGCACAGACTGTTCATCAATATGCCGACGGCGCATGAGTTTTGGAAAGATGTGGACGTGGTGGTGGGGATTGGCACGCGGCTGGTTTATCAGCATGCAATGTGGGGCTTCGATAACGACCTGCGGGAAGTGCGGATCGATATCGACCCCGAAGAGCCGGAGCGTTTCCGCAAGCCGGCTGCGGCGGTGATTGCGGAGGCGAAAGAGGGGACTGCGGCGGTGTTGCGGCATCTGCCGAAGGTGCCGAGAGCAAGACGGGATGCGGAGATAGCCGCACACAAAGCGACGGTGGCGAAGACGCTGGACAAGCTGGAGCCACAGTTGACGTGGGCGCGGGCGATTCAGGCTGCGATGCCTGCCGACGGGCTGTATGTGGATGAGGTGACGCAGGTGGGATTTGCGAATCGGCTGGTATATCCGGTGGAGAAGCCGCGGACATTCTTCTCACCGGGTTATCAGGACAACCTGGGGTGGGGATTGGGGACTGCGCTGGGAGTGAAGTGTGCGCGTCCCGATAAGCCGGTGCTGGCTATTGCGGGGGACGGCGGATTCCTGTATCAGGTGGGGGACCTGGCGACAGCTGTATTGCACAACATCGCCGTGGTGTTTGTGGTGTTTGATAACGCCGCGTATGGGAACGTGCGGATACTGCAGGAAAATAACTTCGGCGGACGGCTGATTGCGTGCGACCTGAAGAGCCCGGACTTTGTGAAGATGGCGGAATCGTTTGGCGTCGCTGCTTTCCGGGCAGAGACGCCGGACGAGTTGCGAGCTGCTATTCCGCGGGCGTTCGCATTGAACAGGCCCGTGCTGATTCACGTGCCGTGCGGGCCCATGCCGAGTATCTGGAATATGATTCTGCTGCCGAAGGTGCGCGGGTAACAGAGCAGACGCGACTAAAGTCGCGTGCCCGGTTAGAAGTGGAACTTTGCGCCGAACTGGTATTCCCGAGGTGATCTCGCCTGTGAAATGCGGCCAGTGGTGCCCGGCAAACCGCTGTACTGGCCAGCGGCGTTGAACGCCGCCGTGGCAAACACGGCCGAAGGGAGATTGAAGTTGGCATGGTTCATCATGTTGAAGCCTTCGGCGCGAATCTCCATGTTCAGGCGCTCAGAGAACTTGAACGTGCGTTTCAGTGAGATATCGACGGTTTTCACGCCGGGGCCGGTGATGCCGAAGGGCTCGGCATTGCCGAATGTACCCGCTGCGGGGCGGCTATAGAGGGACGGATCAAACCAGAGGGTGGGCGTGTGCGCGCCGGCATTGGGATCGCCGGTAAGGTTGGGGCGCTGGTTGTTGTTGGTACCGGTGCCGGCGTTATCGAAGCCCAGGATGGGCGTGAAGGGGTTTCCGGCGGCGAGGGTGGTGATGGTGGCAAATTGCCAGTCACGGGCCAGCAGGTTCTTGAATGGCAGGCTATAGATGACACTGGCCACAAACCGGTGGCGGGTATCGAACGGAGCGCGACCCCAATCGGCGGCACGGTTATCGGGATCCTGATTGGATACCTCGTTGTTGGCAGTGGCTTTGGAGAAAGTGTAGGAACCAAGTAACTGGAGACCGCCCGCGAGGCGCTGCTCATACTTGGTGAGCAGACCTTTATAACGAGCTGCGCCGGTACCATCGCTAAAAGTAATATTGGAGTAAGTGTTGAAAGGGCGGCGATCCTGTAGCTTAGGCGTGGCAGGGGTAATTACCGTTGCCTTGGGCTGGTTCAGAGGGTAGGCGTGCACTTCGTTCTCTGTAGTGGAGCCGACATAAGTAGCCTCAAAAACACCTTTCCTGCCGATAGAGCGTTGCACCCCGACTTGCCACCGCTGAGTGCGACCTCCATGATAATTTACGTCGTAACCGCTGGCCGCGAAAGTACTGGAAGCAAGCGCCGCGGGGAAGGGATTGTTGAGCGAGACAGTGGGTGGATCGGTGGCGGTGAAGCCACCCGGGAGAAGCGCGCTATTGGTGAAGACACCGGCTTTCGAGATGGGGAACGATGTAAAGCCGGAGGGCTGGAACACGTTGTGTGTGAGGGCCTGGTAGTAGATGCCGTAGCCGCCGCGAATAGAGGTCTTGCCGTTGCCGCCGACATCATAGGCGAAGCCGAGGCGGGGAGCGAAGTTCTTGTAGTAATTGTTGCGGAAGCCGCGGGGCAGGCCGTTGGTGCCGACCTGAACGGCTTTGCCGAGAGAGGGCACGAAGCCGCCCAGGATGTCTTTTGAAGACGTATCCGGCGACTGATATTCGTAGCGGAAACCGAGGTTCAGGGAGAGCTTGCGGGTGGCGCGCCAGTTGTCCTGCACATAGGCTGCCTGTTCCCAGTTGATTTCATCGTTGATCTGCGGGCCAATCAGGTTCTGTGTGGTGGTGGGAACACCGAGCAGCAAATCGGACACCGCATTACCGCCGCTGTAGATTCCGGTAAAGGTGAAGGTGCCCTGCGGGTTGGCGGAGTTAGTGATATCCATGCGGTAGTGGCGAATTTCCTCACCGATGCGCAGTGAATGGTTACCGATCTGATGGGACACCTGGTATGCGTATTGATAGAGATAGTGCAGGCGGATGAACTGGTTGCTGTTGGTGGAGAGGGCGCTGTAACCGGTGAGGTTGATGATGGGCGGGCCGCCGGAAATCTGGTTGGGTTGGTCAAGGCCCAAGGTGGGGCCGGAGATGCCGAGGATCTTGTCCCAGTTCTGCTGGTTCTTGGCCCATTTTTCGTTGTCGATCTTGCCGAAGCTGAAGCGGGCTTCAGAAACCGTGCGGGGGCCAAAGACGTGGGTCCACTCGCCACCGATATTCCAGTTGTGCTTGATGAGCTGGTTATAGATGATCTGGAATGGGCCGGTAGTGGTGTCGTCAGTGGTCTGCCAGTAGGAAGCGTAACGACCGAAGAAAGTGTTCTTTTCCGACCACGAATAATCCATGCGGCCGGTACCAACCTGAAGATTGTTGGGCACACTGGGGTTGGAGACGAAGTTGTTGGTGGTGCCGTTCTGGTTGGGCAGTGGGAACAACTGGTTCAGCATGTCGAAACCGATCTTATTGAGCCGCTGCGCAGGAATGGTGGCGTTGGCGAAAGGTGCATTGCCATTGAAAGGGTCGGTAATGGCCCTGATACCGGTGAAATTGCCGCCGCGCATGGCGGGCGTAGCGACGGTGGCAGCCGCGGTAATGCCGGCATGTTCCACGGTGCTTTCATAGCCGGCGAAGTAGAAGAGTTTGCCAGCCGTCTTCGGAATGCTACCGCCAATGGTGCCGCCGAACTGGTTGCGTTTCAGGGCCGGGATGTTGGGAGCGAAGAAGTTGCGGGCATTGAGCTTATCGTTGCGAATGAATTCAAAGAGATCGCCGTGCAGAATTTGAGTGCCTGACTTGGTGACGAGGGTCACAATGCCGCCGGAAGCAAAGCCGGTATCCGCACCGTAGTTGGCTCCGGTGATACCGAATTCCTGAATGGAATCGACAGTGGGGAAGGTGAGGGTTTCACCGGTGGTGGGGTCGTTGTTGTCGAAACCATCGAGCAGGAAGTTGTTCTGGATGTCCTTGGCGCCGACGATGTTCATACCACCGCCGCGCGAGGCGAGGTTGGAACCCTGCGACATATCGGCCACCCCGGGAACGGTAAGACCGAGCGAGCGAAAGTTGCGTCCGTTGAGCGGAAGGTCGACGATCTGCTTTTCCATGACGACCTGGCGAACAGAACTATCGGAGGTATCGACCAGCGAGACGTTGGCTTCGACGGTAACGGTTTCGCTGACGCTGGAGATCTGGAGCTGGAAGTCGACGCGGCTGACCTGGTTGACGAGGAGCGCGATACCGGTCTTCCGGGATTGGGCGAAGCCGGAAGCTTCGACGGAAATTTCGTAGGCCCCGGGAGGCAGCAGGGGCGCTTCGTAGTCACCATTATTGTTGGAGGTGGTGGATCGGGTCTGGCCGTTGCCGGTGTTGTGAACAACAACGTTGGCGGAGGGGATGGACGCACCCGTGGGACCGGTTATGGTGCCGATAAAGCTACCGGTGGTGCCCTGGGCGAACGCGGACGCGGCGAGCGCGAAACCCGCCAGGAGGCCGGCGAGAATCCTGTTAAGAGTATGTGAATGGTGTTGTGGCGTTGTTGTCGTCATCTGGTTTTGCTGCTCCTGACCTCTGCGAAACTTTCGTGGGCCGATCAGAGAACCGGCCACGGACTGTGACCAATGATGGCACATCGACCGCAATTGGGAATTGATGACGCCCTGAAAGCAGCGTTCACTGAATCGCGATTGTCACCGTGTTCGACGCAGCTCCCGCAATGCGCAGCGTAAGAGGTACCGCATTTCCCGAAGGCGCGGTTACCGGAATTTTTGCATTTACCTGATACACGCCCACCAGAAACGGTGCCAGCCCCGAAAACAGAACTTCAGCATCGACCCCGCCAACCGTCAGCGTCGGCAGCGTAACTGTTTTCGATAAGGGGTCTGCGCCCCCGGCCGCACCATTGGCCGGAGGATTCTCTACCGGACCAAGTCCGGTGGAAAATATTGCAATGAATCCTGATTTCGCGACCGGCTGGCAAACCTGTCCGGGTACGCTGCCCGGTGCCGCGGCCAGGGTTGCGGTTCCCGCAATTAACACCGCGCCCTGGCCACTTCCGGTCTGCGTCATGCTGAAAATGCCCGGGCTGAAAGGGTTCAGCGAAATTGTCTGCACCGCGCTGCTCACCCCGTTGAGCGCAACCTGCGCCGTGACTTTCGACAAGCCCGTCACTTCCGCCGGGAACTGGAAGCCGATCTGTTGCGGCGTCACGTAAAGCAGGGGCGCAAGAACCCCGTTAATCTGCAGATTCAGTCCTCCCAAATTAGTTGGCCAGGGGACTGTGGACGTCAGCAGTGTGCCGGCCGAAAAATTCAAGCCGTATAGTGTGCCGATGCCCGCCGCCGCGCTGAGTTGCGAGGGATCGAGACTGGCAGCGTTGTTGATTCCGCCGCTGTTGATCACAGGTGCAGCCAGCACCGGGAAGAGCAAAGCGGGCGAGACACCGCCGCCCGGCGATGGATTCGATACCGTGACCTGAAGGGACCCTGCGAGAGCCGAATCTGCAAGTGTCATGTTGACCCAGAGCAGTATGTCGCTGACGAAGTTCGCAGCGTGTGCCCTGCCATTGATGAAGACGGTGGATCCCGGTACGAAGCCGGTTCCGGAAACCTGCAGGATGAAATCCAAAGCGCCAGCCGTCCAGCTTCCCGGAAAGAACGACGTCACCAGGGGAAACGGGTTCGATGAAGGCGCGGAGACAATTCTTACGGTGAAGGTCTGCGAGATGCCGCCCCCGGGCGCAGGGCTGAACACCACCACATCAATGTTGCCGGTGCCCGCTACCAGATTGGCGGGGACCACAGCCGATACCGACAGAGCGGAAAGGAATGTGGTGAGCAGGTCTACCCCGTTCCATCGAATAACGCAGCCAGGAACAAACCCGTTGCCGGCCAAAGTGAGCGTGAAGCCGCCAACTCCCGAATACACCAGAGAAGGAAACGGGACGCTGATGGCGGGCAGAGGGTTAGCCACCGCGGCGCCTACCGTGAACGAAGTAAGATTCGACGCCCCACCACCGGGAGGCGGCGTGAAGACAGAAATCTGACCGGTACCGCTTCCCAGCAGATCGTCGGGATAAACGAACGCCAACAGTAATGTGGAATTCACATAAACGGTACTACGGTTCACGCCATTGCGGCGCACCACGCTGGCAAGGGTGAAATTCGCGCCGTTAACGGTTAGAGTGAAGCCCGCACTTCCCGCAGGCGCGGTGGTTGGAGAAACGGAAGTAATCACAGGAATCCCGTTCCCCCCCGAGGCCGGTCCAATGGAGAAGCCGAAAGCATTCGACGCGCCCCCGCCTGGCGATGGAGTCACAACCGTAACCGGAACGGTTCCGGCATTCAACAAATCGCTGGCCGGAATAACGGCGGTAAGCTGCGTGGAGCTCACAAAGTTGGTTCCCCTGCTGAAGCCATTCCACTGCACGTTGGAGGATGAAACGAAGTTTTGCCCGTTCACAGCCATGGTGATGCCGTTGCCCCCGGCTGTGCCCGCAGCTGGCGCGATGGACGTGATCAAGGGCGCGGGGTTGGTAATCGTAAAGGCTGTAACCGGTGTGACACCACCGCCCGGCGCCGGGTTCACCACCGTGACTGACCCCGTACCCGCATTTAACACATCGTTACCTGAAATCGAAGCCGCCAGTAAAGTTGCGCTCACAAAACTGGTGGCGCGCCCCGTGCCATTCCACTGCACCACGGAATTAGAAAGAAACCCTGCTCCGCTAACCAGCAAAGAAAATGCCGCCGACCTCGCCTGGATGGATGATGGCGCAAGGCTGGAGACTGTGGGAAAGGGATTGAGCGCGGGTTTGGCGGGCCCGATAGTAAGGCTAACTGCAGCGGATGTCCCCCCAGGCGGCGGGTTGGCAACGGTGATCTGGGCTGTGCCGGCCGTCGCAATATCGGCTGCCGTAATGTCAGCTAAAAGCGTCTGGTTTTTCTGGAGTGTAGGGCGTGCGCTACCGTTCCACTGGACAACCGCACCGGCTGTAAATCCGGTCCCGAAGACGCCGAGTCCAAAAGCCGGTTCACCCGCGCTCACAGAATCAGCGCCGCCAATTGCCCGGGTGTACGTGAACGAGTTGATGGCTGGAAATACGGCTATTGCGACGTTGGCTGGCGCCGAAAAAACTTTTAGTGCAGTGGCTACCTGCACACTTCCGGTTCCGGCCACTGTATTCAGGCTGGCCGGAATGGTGGCTGTGAGCTGCGTTGCGCTGACAAACGTTGTTGCCGAAGTGCAATCGGCCGTCCCCAGGGGAGGTGACCAGCAGACGCTGTCGCCGGCAGCGAATCCCGACCCGTTGACGGTGAGGGTCAAAGGTTGCCCAACGAAGCCGTTGGCAGGCGAAATACTGGTCAACACCGGCACCCGGGACGCGGTCAGATCGGTCACCACTACAGTCCCGTTGGTCGCGCTAAATGCTCCGCCGTTGAAATAGAGGACAATCGTGCTGTAAATCAACCCGGGTAGTTTGTAAGTCACCGGAAGATTGTAGTCATTCCAGACGGGCGATATGCTTGACAGCGAAAACGACCCGGAGACGAATGTCTGGGTCACGCCGCTGTCCACCACCGACGCCAACTTCATTCCTTGCGGCTTCGGATTGGTATACGGGTATAGGCTGCCATCGCTGCGGAAGTCCAGGGCGATACTCTGGACCCCCTTAGCCAGCTGGCCGAATGGCGCTGCGCTATAAGAGCTGTTATAGCTCCCGCTCACTAAACTGAGTGACAGGATGTGATCCACATAAAACCCTGCACGATCGGTTGGACGCCCCGGCGTGTCACCACCAGTGAACTGTGGCAACCCGCTCGATTCAAAAGTGAACGTCAGCGTCACCAACTGACCGTCAGGAAAAGCCGTTTTCAGGGACGTACCCCTGATGTTGCCGGTGGCCTTCACCTGAATCAAATTGGCCGACGCCAGCGGCGCGAAAAACGCCACCAGGCTCATAACAATCGCTGCGCTACCTGTTCTCATTAATCTCCTCGTCCACCCCGAAATACCAAATTCGGCTAACTTTATCTGCCGTGATCGTCTTCCCCGTCTTCGATGTGCGGAATACGCGGTTTTCGTGTCTGGTTCTGAACAGGTGGATGCGGAGACGTCCGCCGGATTACCATCAGCCAAAGAAAACGCGGCGGGCGCATGCCGACGCGGGTTCTGCCGAAAAGCTGCTAGAATGGAAATGGTGAGGGGGCGCAACGGTTTCGACGGGATTGAATCGAGATGGTGAGGCGTGCCGGGTTCCGAGCTCCCGTAAAACGATCGGAAAAACAAAACTGCCAACACGCAGTTTGCCTACGCAGCTTAATTAAACACTAAGTTGCGTCGCTCCAACAGGTCATTCCGCGGGCCTGCCAGTGAGTGTCATCTTTAGCGGAATAGGGTGCAGGCTTCGGTCCGGAGCCGAGATCCGAGATCAATCGGACTAGTTCGCAGCTTTCTTGCCAGCTCTTTGGCTGCGGGCGAAAATTCAGAACAGGCTACGCACGTAGTCTCTACATTTCGGGCTTTTTCGGACGGGGGTTCAATTCCCCCCGCCTCCACCAAATTCTCACCCACCTCCCGGATTACGGGCAGGTGGGAGAATGTTGTTCATGAAAACACGCGGCGCGATTTCGTTAGCCCTTGTGTGCCTGTGCATTCCCGTGATGGGGATTGCCCAGCAAACTTCCCCAGGCCCGACCTGCATGCTGCTAACGCAGGCCCACGCCGACGCGAGTGCGGGAGTACCCAATATCAACCACGACGGGTCGCCGCTCGCGGGCACAACCGCGCCGGACATATCGCGCGGATTCTCTGGTATTCCGCGCTCTGCCCAGCCCACGCTCACGGCGACGCAACGGCGCGTAGAGGAATGTACTTACCGATTTTCGGAAGCGAATGCAGACATGCCGTATACGCTGTTTGTGCCTTCGAGCTACAATCCCAGGATGCCGATGCCTCTTGTTGTCGACCTCCACGGCCTGAATATTACCCCCCTGCAGCAGATCCTGTTCGATGGTACGACCGACTTCGCGGAAAAGTATGGATTCATTGTGCTTGCGCCCATGGGGTACAGCGTGTCAGGGGGCTGGGGCGGGCGTACCGGACCGCCGATTGAGACGGCCGGGATAAAGCCTGGCGGTACTTTGCACTATTCGGCCAGCGAACTCTCTGAGCTGGACGCGGTTACCGCTTTGAAGCTGGTCCGCGAGAAATACACGATCGATACTGATCGTATCTTCCTGATGGGGCATTCGATGGGTGGCGCGGGCACCTATTATCTGGGCGGGAAGTACAACGACATCTGGGCCGGCCTCGCGCCGATAGCGGGCGCGGGCGGGATCGCCGATTCCGTTGCAGCCGAGCGCTACAAGGCGATTCCGATGCTGATCATGCATGGCAACAAAGACTCGATCGTGCCGGTTGTGACGTCGCGCCGGGCCGTGCTGGCGCTACAGGCAGTTGGCGCGCCGCACGTCTACCTTGAGTTCCCGGGGATGGATCATGAATTCTGGATTCGCCGCGGCCCGAACCATATGGAGAGGGTCTTCCTGTTCTTCAGCATGTTGTCGAAACGGACGAACGTCGGGTTCATTACCGCCGAGATGGCGCCGCCCCCTGCGCCACGGCCCGAAGGCCGGGGTCGGTAGCTACTTCCCGGCGCAAGACACTGCTCCGTCTAAAGTCAGCGCTCAATGACGAGCCTGAAGTCGCGTGCCCAATCGGGCTACTTAACTTCGGTAATGAGCGCGTGCTGTTTGCCTTTGGACAGTTCCTCAGTGTGAACCCGGTCCCTCGCGCTATATCGAATTGTGCCCGCAGGGTAATCGTTGATTGTCACCTGACCATCGGGAGTGGTGGATTTTAGCGACCCGTCTTCCAGATAGATCACCACCACGTCTTTATCGTGAAAGTGCATGGAGGTGGGCTGACCTGGAGTCCACGAATAATCCCAGGCGGACACGCGGGCATTGTTGATCAACCGCTTGCCGCCCGGTCGGGGGAATGCGGCGGGATGTCCCGATTCATTCTTCAGCGGTGGCAGCGGTTCGTCCTTCATAAAAATGATCACCGTGTGCGCCTTGCTGCCGGCGGGCGCTTCCAGTTTGTCCACCGCGGCCTGCTCAAGAAACATCACTTCACCGGTAGCGTGGGTGACAACTGTGATGGGAGACACGGTGGAAACCTTGCGCAACTGGCCACCGGTTGTGAAAATGATCAGCGCGTCGTATTTGGAAAATTCCATGGCTGGCGCGGGTCCCGTGGTCCAGTCCACGTCCCACACCCGGACGCGGTCATTGTCGATTGTGGGTTTGGCAGTCTGAGCCAGGGCCACAAGAGGCGCAACGCAGAGGGCAGCAAGAAGAATTTTTTTCAACATACCGGGACTCGATTCAATCATAGAGTAACCGAGGGGCTTACTCAATCAGCGGGACCAGCGAAAAACAAAGCAGGAAAATCACCAGTGCGACAAGACCGAGTTTCAGACGACCGGTACCAATCGCGGAAGGATCGTACAAAGGTGGGTGCTTGCGAGCGAACAGGAACAGTACCACCGCCCAGAACCACCAGCCGCTCCACAGATTTCCCATGGGGATCAGCAACACCAGGAAGATATTTGTAATCCACTTGTGAGCGCGTCCCAACAGGGCGTAAACCACATGCCCGCCGTCCAGTTGCCCGGCCGGCAACAGATTCAGGGCGGTAGCGAACATGCCCACCCAAGCGGCGCGGGCGATGGGGTGCAGGTAAATGTCGTCCATGTTGGTGCCAGGGAAAATCAGGCGTTGCGCCATCCACTGCAGCGCCGGCAAACCCAGTTGCAGCGTCCCCTGATGGTTGATGCCGGGCAGTATCTTGGAAAACGCCAGGCCAACACCCAGAGCCGGTACCAGAAATACAAAACCGGCCAGCGGGCCCGCAATGCCGATATCGAATAGAACACGCTTGTTGTAAATAGCGGAGCGGATGCGGATGAAAGCACCGAAAGTTCCCGTCACCGGCATGGGCGAGGGCAGGAAATACGGCAGCGTGGCATCGACGCCGTGATACATGCAGGCCAGATAATGCCCCATCTCATGCGCCATCAGAATGGTGAGCAGGGTGAGGGAAAACGGGAGCCCGGTTAGAAACGAGGCCGGACTGCGCAGGCCGATGGTAAAGATTTCAGCGATCCGTTCAATATCGAAGAACGGCAGATTGTGGGTGAAGTTGTACTGCATGTGCGCGCCCACCAGCGTGGTGGTGAAAAGCGTGGCCAGGAAAAGCAGAATATGCAGCCACAGGCGGCGGGGAGGAGGGTCAAAGGAGTGGTGCACGAAGTGGGACTCCGGCATGGTGACAGAGGCAAACTGCTCGCCGGGAGTTCGACGCGCGCTTTCCAGCAGATCTTCAGGAAACAAGGGGGACTCCGCTCACGGCGGCAGAACCTATTGCAGGGTCTGCAGTTCCTTGCCGGGCTTAAAGCGAACTGCCTTGCCGGGAGGAATGGAGACTTCCGCGCCTGTCCGCGGATTGCGGCCAATGCCGGTTTTGCGGGGCTTCACCGTAAACACACCAAAGCCGCGGAGTTCAATGCGGTCGCCCTGTTCCAGTGCACGCTTCATTTTTTCGAAGACCGTTTCCACGGCCATCTCCGCCTTGGTTTTTGTGATGCCGGTACGGCTCACCACTTCATTGATGATGTCGAGCTTAATCAAGAAACCCCCTGGCGATCACAAGCCCATGATACTACTGGGGTTATCGCGGCGTCAAACTACTGGCCGCTGGCCGTGCGCGCAGCCAGGCTGATGCCATCACCCACGCGGGCCAGGCCAGGGATGGAAACCGGCAGCTTACCCGAAATCGCAATCTCGCCAAACAACGCTTTCACCGCGGACACTTCAGACGGCGGAACCGTGCTGTATAGCGCCAGATATGCGGCAACGCCAGTGAAAGAACGAAGCATGTAGGGGTTCCCCATGGCTGCCAGTGCCACTGGTTTTCCGCTGGCAATCAGGCTCTCCACAAATCCCGACAAGCCTCCACCCAACGCCACCGTGCCGCGGTAGGCGGCGAAGTTGGCAAACGCAGCCACCACATAATTGCCAGCCCCGGCAGCAGCGGTTGCGGCCGCCGCCAGATCGGTCTCAGACATGGACGAATGCAGAATCACCGCTTTCGCCTGGGGCGCGCGCTTCTTCAGTTCCGCCACAAAAGCCAGGCCTTCATTCGAAGCGGGCCCCTCAGCCAGCAGGAAAAATGCAGTCTTGTCGGTGGAACGGAGCGGCAGGAAGGAATCGTTGTTGCGCACCAGGGTAACGGAGCGATCGCAAATCTGCTGCGCCACCGCGTTGCTCTCCATGGAATTGACCACGGAGTTGATTTCATCCAGATCCACTATCCGGTGCGTTGCCAGACCCAGATGGGCCTTGGCAGTGAGCACGCGCATGACGCTCTCATCCAGACGTTTGCGCGAAATGCGTCCGCTGATCACGGCGGCCGTCACTGCGTTGATGGCAGCCTCGGGGTCTGAAGGCATCAGCAGGACGTCAGCACCGGCTTCCACGGCCCGCACCGCAGCGTCGCCGGACGAGAATCCCTGGGCGATCCCGCCCATCTCCATCGCGTCGGTGACAATAATTCCCTTGAACTTCATCTCGTCGCGCAAGATTCCCTGCAGAATCTTCGCTGAAAGCGTAGCCGGCAGGTTGGCTGCCTCAATGGCCGGAACCGCCAGATGGGCCGTCATCACAGAATCTGTACCGCTGGCAATGGCGGCGCGGAAGGGAGCGAATTCCACCTGCTCCAGGCGCTCGCGGTCCCCGCTGATGGTTGCCATGTTCATGTGACTGTCTGTCGCGGTATCGCCGTGACCGGGAAAATGTTTCGCCGTCACCAGCACCGGGGTCTTTGTCGCCGCATGCGCACCCTGCACGAATGCCGATACGTAGCGCGACACGTCCTGCGGATCTTCCCCGTAGGAACGGATGTTGATGATTGGATTATCCGGATTGTTATTGACGTCGGCATCCGGAAAAAGCAGCCACTGCACGCCGATGGCACGCGCTTCCATGGCCGTAATCTCACCTTCCAGGCGCGCGAACCCGGGGTCACCAGCCGCGGCAAACGCCATCGCATGCGGGAAGACAGTAGTGGATTCCAGGCGCATGGACGCGCCACGCTCAAAATCCCCGGCCACCAGCAACGGTACGCGCGAAAGACGCTGCATGCGGTTGATGAAGCTGGCCGCTTCCAGAGGATCCGCTTTCTGCACCGTCCGCCCGTTGGTGACATTCACCAGAATCAAACCGCCCACCTGATCCTGAGTCACCAGACGGATAAATTTGCGGTACTCGCGGGAACGTGTATTGAGCGGATGGCCGCTGAAACCAACCACCACAAGTTGCGCCACCTTTTGCCGCGGAGTCATCGCCTGCAGCCAGCGCGTGGCTACGGCTTTTTCGGGAGAGTTTTTAAGTGCGGCGGGACGGGCGGTGGCAGCCGTTTTCCTGGCAGCAGGTTTGGCGGGTGCCGGAAGCAGTAGCGGCGCCATCACGGCAGCCAGGGCGGCCATCAGCGCGAGCGGCCGGAGCGTCACTCGTACGCTGTACTTCCAGACGTGCGACGCCGTACAATTGCCATCTTTTGCGCTGTAGGAGGCCGTCGCTTCGGCTTTCCATCTACCAGTTTCCGCACGGCGCGCAGTAATTCGGCCACTTCCCGGTTGCTCTTGGAGACGGTTTCGTCGGCTCCCATCTTTGCTGCATCCAGACTGAGCGATTCCGCATACGTCAACACCAGAATGACCCGCGCCGGAGACTCCACCGCATGCAAACGGGAAATCAGTTCCGCCCCGTTCATCCCCTTCAGCCCGTAGGCTGCGATCAATACGTCGAAGTGCGAAATTTGCAGCAGTTCCCATGCTTCTTCACCCGTGGCGGCGGTTTCCACCGTGTAGCCCTGCTCGCGCAGAATCATGCCCCGCGCGGTCAGGCCATTCGGATTGCCATCGATAAGCAGAATTCTGGCAGTGGGGTGGGCAGCCGAAAGTGAGGAGTTGTACTTCATCAGGGGGACCGCATGAAGGTAACAGAGCTGTCACCTCACTGTCAATGGCTATGCATCCGACTGAAAGAACTGGAAATCCAGTTCTTGACAACGGAGAATGTCTGGGCGTGTGGAAGATCACTGCACCGGCAAAGGCGCCGTATAGCCGGCCTTGGCCACCACCGTGTACTTGATCGCCTTGCCATTCTCCATGACCCTGAGCGGCTCATTGGTGGCCGGATTCACCAGTTGAACAGTAATCTTGCGGAACTTGCCGTCGCGCTTCTGATTGGAAGGTGAATAACCCAGTGAATACTGGTTGCGCAACGCCTGGGCGATGGCGTTGAACGCCTGCGGCATTTCCGCCAGAAAGTGGGGGAAGAAAGACTGGCCGCCAGTATCTTTGGCGAAGGTTCGCAGCTCATTGTCGGCCTGCAGGAAATCCATGCGCTGAATGGCTCCCATAGCGCCCGATGCATCGGCCATGTCACGCTCGGCCTGTAGAATGCTGACGGTGTAGATGGGAACGCCAGCCTCCTGCAGGTTCTTGCGGGCCTTGTCGAAGGTGAGCTTGCTCAACGTATCAATGCCGGATGCCACCAGCAGAATGGCCTTGCGGCCTTCAATCTTCTTCATGCGATCAGCGGTATCGGTGAGCGCGTCAAACATATTGCTTTCAGAGAATCCGGGAATGCGCAGGCGCCCCAGCGCCTCTTCGATTTTGGCCGGATCGTTGGTGAAATCCGCCAGAATAGTGGGCCTGATATCGTACGCAATCACCGCCAGATAGTCATCCGGTTTCAACGTGCTGCGGAAGGCATAGACGGCCTGTAGCGTCTGTTGCCAGCCACGGCTCCAATACGATTGAAACGCGGCGTTGAACTCCACCACCAGGGCCACCGTCATGGGTGTGGTGCCCATGGAGTATTGGGTTACGGTCTGCGGAACCGTGTCTTCCAGAATGCGAAAATTACCTCGCGGAATATTCGGGATGAAACGTCCCCTGGCGTCCATTACGGCGGCCTCAACGGTGACGATGTTTGCCTCAGCGCTAAAGCTGGCCGCGGCCTGCTCTTCGGCTTCGGTCTGGTTCTTCGGACTCAACTTCGATGGAATCTTCGGCAGGTCCGTGGTGGCGGGGGCAACGGGCGTAGCGGTGGCACCGGTAGTGGCACCCGCCGAGGGATCGGCTTTCTTGCGCGGGCGGGCGACAGTTTGGCTGCCAGCCTGCTGTGGGCCGTCCTGGGCCAATAAACACAGGCCAGAAGCGATGCCTGCGAGGGCGAAAATCCAAGTTTTCATGATGGCGTTTCTGTAGTCCAATTGTACGACTTTTTATTCAGGGAACAATTTTGAGCGGTTCACCCCGCATCAAGGCCCCGCTGGCGACAATCTGCCGGGTACCATCGGTTGCCTGCAAAACCACCTCGCCGTTGTCCCGGGTTTCGGCACCGCCGGTCATGGTCGCGCCCTCGGATTGCAGTTTCAATTCCGTGAGACTGAGCTTTGGGCTGTGGCCGTTCCACGCCCACTCGAAATGCCCGCCAACCGTACGGAAGCGACCCACTGACCCGAGATCGATGGTACGGCCCCGGAATTCACCCCGTGCCTTCAGGCTGTTGGGTAAATCGCGGCCGGCACCGGAGGCGCTCAAAGTGCCTTCCGCCGCCAAAGTTCCCTCTCGCCACGCGAAGCCGGCAAGCGTTCCGGTGAGTTCGTAGGCAGGCTCACGCCGTGCCAAATCGATTGCGGCCTCGCCCTTCATCGTTGCCGGCCCGGCCTGCCCCTCCAAACCGGTGAGACGCACATCCATGGCATTCCACACAATATTGGCTTTCACCCGTGACCACGTCGTGCCGCCCAGTTCCAAAGTGCCCGCCTGGATGGTGCCCGATGCATGCATATCGCGCAGCCATTCGGGCTGCGGAGGGCGACCGAAGTTGAAGGCATAGTTGAGTAGACTGCCGCGATGCAGCGCCGGTTGCAGCAGCTTTTCCAGATCTTCAGCATCGGCATGAAGCAGAATCAGGCGGAACTTATGCGGACTGTCCGCCCCCTCTTCATAGTGGTATTCACCCTGGGCCTCCACGTTGCCCACGTTGACATTGAAGTGTTTGATGTTAATGGAACGGCCCATGAGTTGCGCTTCCGCTGAGGTCACATGGAGCGGAGCGGAGAAGGCCTCGAAGGGGACGTCGACGTCGCGCAGTTTCAGATTACCCATCCACCCGCCGGGCAGGTAATCAATTTCACCGCTCCATATACCCGCGGTGGCTTCGCCCAGCAGCGGGACCCGGGCCACCGAAATTGCTTTACGCACAGCAGCAACACTCATGCCTTCGCTTGCCAGTCGAGCCCGCAGGGCGCGCGAGGAAAAATCATAGCTGCCCGCAACATTCGCCGTCTCCGTGTCGCCGCTCGCGATGACAGCAGGTTCCAGCGTGATGGTTGATCCCGCGAATTTCAGATCAGCCACGGCGACCCTTAACGGCTGCGTACCTTTGGTTGCCAGCGTGACGCCTGAGATACGAACCGCGCCATTCATCTGCGGCACGCCCGCCGGAACAGACCAGCCGAAGGCTCCGTGAGCCACGCCGCCAACCGCCAGACCGTCCGGCAAATCAACGCCCATGTTGCGCGCCAGAGGAGCCAGCGGACCAAGTGGCATATCACCCAACAAAACCGTTACGCCCCAATTGGGCCGGGCCAGATACTCGCTGATCCGGTAGCGAATATCCAGCAAAGGTTGTTGTTTGCCGCCCAGCACCGCCCGTAGTTCCACCGTTTGACCCGGCACATTGACCGCGCCGCCAATCTCGAAAACCCACGGCTTGCCGCCCGGCGGAGGGTTACTGAAGCCATGCAGTTCCGCAATGTTGACGCGCCCCGCGATTCCGCCATTTCGCAGCGGCCCGGCCACGTGCACATTGCCTTGCACCGTCCCCTGCAATCCCGATTGTTTGCCTTCAAACAAGGTGAGCATATCGCTCAATTCGCTCTTTTCCAGCGTCGCGTCGATGGTGACCGTGTTGTCTTCCCGATGCCATTGTCCGCGCGCTACAAAACTGCCGAAGCCATGCGCCCGCCGATCTGTACGGGCAGGCTGCCCTGCAATTTTCAGGGTCCATGGACCCTTCGCGGTGTCCGGCGGCCACAGGTCAATGTCGGTCTCCAGCAGATAAAAGACTGACTTGGTATCGCCGGATTTGAAGTTGATGCGCCCACCCCGCAGGTGAATGCTGGGAAAGGCGTCCAGCACGCCGGAGCGCGCCAGTGAAGAGAAGTTCCACTGCACCCCGCCCTGCTCGCGATCGGTTCGGCTGACGTTGAGACTCGCTTCATCCAGAGTGACTGAGGAAAAGGCCAGCGGACCCGAAATCAGGGACAGAAGTCTGGGCATGGCGCGCAAGGTGGTGACATAAGCCACCGGCTCGCGGCCAATGGCCGGATCTTCGCCGATGGTGACGTCGCTGATGGTAAGCGCAGGAGTGGGCAGCAGACGGAATCCGACCCTGCCAATCTCCACTTTCCGATGCAGACCGCTCTCCAGAGCAACCTGCACCGGTACGCGGTACCGGTCGCCATTGATGTAGGTCACCGCCGCTGCCAGCAGCAGCAGAACCACCAGCGCCAGCAGAATCCGTTTGATCACGGCGTGGCTTCCCGTATTAGCGCTTCCCGTGTTAATAAGGCCGCATACAGCGCCGGGTCATCCACGTCGTCATGAATGGCGGGGTCATCCACTTCCACGTAATCAATGACAGGTCCGTAACGGTTGATGACGGCGCGCACCTCGGCCTCTGCGGGCTCACGCAGAAATTCGGCCGCGATGGCAGCCGAGACGACCACCGGGTGTCCTCGTTTGCCCGCGCAGCGCGGAATGGCAATGAGAGCGTTTGATTGCAGCAGCCGGGCCACCGTCTCTGGCCTGATAGCCGGATGATCCACCAGTGTAAACAAAACCCGTTCCACCGGCGGAAGGGCACGCAGGCCTGCCTGTAGCGACGTCAACATGCCTTCCTGATAGCGCGGATTGGCCACCGGCGTCACGTTGCCCGGAGCCTGCTCCATTACGCCGGGCGCACCAAAAACCGCCAGCACGGGATTGCAGAATTTTGCCAGAGTTTCCGCCAGCACCGAAAGAAACGTCCCATCCCGCAACGGAAGTAAGGCCTTGGGCCGACCCATCCGGCGCGATTCACCGGCAGAGAGAATAATGGCGCCCGTGGTCACTTCAACAGCGCGCGCAGATGCTCATCTGTGAAGACCGATTTCGACAGGCTGCGCCACCCGCCTTCCGGGTCGCGACGCACCGCGATCATCTCCGCTGTCACCGCAACCGCAATTTCTTCCGGCGATACGGCCCCGATCTCCAGCCCCATCGGGGCGAAGACATGTTCGAATTGAGCCCGCGGAATGCCTTCCTTTTCCAGCTCTTTGATGACAGCGATGGTCTTCCGTTTGCTGCCGATCATCGCGATATAGCGGGCGCGAGTGCCAATGGCCCAGCGCAGCACGCGCATATCGTCGCGGTGACCGCGGGTAACGATTACCACGTAAGTGGATTCATTGACGTCCAGCTTCGGAAAAACTTCTTCGTATTCTTCGGCGTAGACTTCATTGGCTTCCGGAAAGCGCTCGCGGCTGGCATAGGCCTCGCGGTTGTCCACAATGGACACTTTGAAACCCGCCAGATCCAGCACCTTCGACAAACTCCGTGAAATATGCCCGCCGCCGAAAATCAGCGCCACCGGCTGAGGGTTGATGCATTCCACAAACACTTGCAGTTGGCCTCCGCAGATGAGGCCGTTGTCGTAGGCCGCGTCCTGGCCAAGACTGAAAGACATGGTGCGCGGCTTTTCGGTCGCCATCACTTCCCGCGCCGCGTTCCACACCTCGGCTTCCACGCAACCGCCGCCGATGGTTCCCACCAGGGAGCCATCTTCCCGCACCAGCATTTTGGCGGTCTGGAAGGCGGGGATGGAACCTTTCACATCCACGATGGTTGCCAGCGCGCACTTCTGCCCCAGCGAACGCAGGCGTACCAGCTCATCAAAAACGTCCATCAGATTTAATTATAGCGGCCTACGGCAGGTTCAGTGTTTGTCGGCGGGTGCCTTGCGTCCGAACTCAAAGCGGCGGCCCAGAATGAACTTCACCAGCAGATGGTCGGTCGCCTGCGTGATGCCCACGCCAACCCCTGCATTGAATTCCCAATTCTTGCTCAGGGTCAGATCGATGGAGGGAAGCAATTGCTGCTGTTGTTCGCGCAGCGGATCGAAACCGGTAACCGGACCCACAGAACCGTAGTACTCAAACCCCACGTTCACTTTCTTCGTCACGTCGTATCCCAGCTTGAAATTGGGCGAGAAGACCAGACCGAAAGCGACGCCGGGGCCATGAAACGAGCGATCGAGGGTGGGGTTAAAAGACAAATACCAGGGGCCAATGGTCTTGTCAATGATGGGGCGCATTTCCAAAGACCAGGTATCCGGCGAATACAGAGCCCGCTGATAGCCGATTTCAGCGGAAAGACTCACCCCTACCGGCCAGTGCCAGCTTGCCGGAATTCTCGCCCGCGGCCGGATATGATCACCGACCCAGCCGTAGCCGGTACCGTACTGGTTGTAGCTGGTGAAAATGTAGAAACCGGTTTCAAACCAATCCGTGAAACCATGCGTGATTTCGATAGTCTCGTGCCAGGCGTGATTGGTGGGAGCGGTACCGTCGTCAGTCACTTTGGAACCTTTGAAGGTGAAATTGCTGTGCAATTCCAGCATTGTGACGCCCTTCTCCAGGGTCTCGGAAGGGTACACCTGGATCTCGTAGTTCGTCTGCGCAGCAAGGGTGAAAGCGAAGGCTACGGCAACCAGAAAGATTCGCGGGAATAGCATTTTCATTGACATTACTACTATATCGGGCGAGCGCTTGCTGCCCCGTGACGCAGGTCGGCAAGCAGCCTCGCGGTCACGTCGGCAATTTGCCGGACAGCGCAATCGAACACCGCCTGGTTGGCTTTGGATGGCGCACGAAATCCGCTCACTTTTCGCACGAATTGCAGGGATGCCGCAGTGATCTCCACCGGCGTGGCCACTTCCTCCGGGCGGCGAAGAACTTTGATGCTTCTGCACATAAATTTGTGGATTGCGGTTCAAAAACATTATGCTATGGATCGTGGCCCGCATAACTGAATTGAACGAAGGTGGAGTCCGCGGATTCCTCCATTGGCCCGACACGCCTACTGGCGAAGGTCTGGTGCTCACGCACGGTGCCGGCAGCAATTGCGCGGCCCCGCTGCTGGTGGAAATTGCCCAGGCCGCGTGCACCGCAGGTATCACCGTGCTGCGTTGCGACCTCCCTTTCCGCCAGCGCCGCGCTTATGGTCCACCGCTGCCGGCGGGTGCGGAAACGGACCGGGCAGGCCTGCACAATGCCGCCGCCACGTTAAGAGGTGTGGTGAGGGGCCCCGTGTTTTTGGGCGGCCACTCTTACGGCGGCAGACAGGCCAGCATGCTGGCGGCTGAAGAATACGGCGTGGCGGCCGCGCTTCTGCTGCTCTCTTATCCACTGCATCCTCCGGACAAACCAGCAGACCTTCGCACCCTTCACTTTCCCGCGCTGCGCACGCCCGCCTTGTTTATTCACGGCACGAAAGACAAATTCGGTACGCCTGAGGAACTTGCCCAGGCGGTAACGGCGATACCCTGCCCTGTCCGCATCATGCTGCTGGAAAGCGCCGCCCATGAAATCGGCCGCGGACGAATTGACTTCGCCTCAACTTTTGAGCAACTCCGCAAGTGGACCGAATCATGAAACTTTCTACCCTGCTTCTGCTGTTGGTGGCTGTCGCCAACGGCCAGGCACCCGACGCGATATACGTCAACGGCCACGTCCTGACGGTGGACGCGCGCTCTTCTACCGCCGAAGCCTTCGCGGTACGGGGCAATAAATTCACCGCCGTGGGGCGCAATGCTGCAATTCGCAAACTGGCCGGCACCACAACGCAAATTGTCGACCTCAAAGGCCGCACCGTTATTCCCGGATTTGAGGATAGCCATCTTCACTCCGCAGGCGGTGGCCCCGGCGTCGATCTCTCCGCGGCGCGTACCCTCGCCGATATCTTTCGCGCTATCGGAACCCGCGTTGCCTCTTCAGCAAAAGGGGAGTTAATCGTATCCAACAGCGACTGGCATGAAGCCCAGCTCAAAGAGCAACGCCTGCCCCTGCGCCGCGATCTGGACACCGTTTCGCCCGACCATCCGGTTGTCCTTGTGCGTGGCGGCCACGAATACATCCTCAATTCCGCCGCTCTGGCTCGCTGGAACATAACGAAAGCGACGAAAAGCCCCGACGGCGGGCAGATCAGCCGCTATACCGATGGCGAACCCAACGGGGAACTGATTGACCGCGCCCGTACTCTGGTAACCCTACCGATTGTGAGGCAGACGGCGGAACAGCAAATTGAATTCTGGACTGCGCAGTATCGCAAGATGAACGAGGCCGGGCTCACCAGCGTACGCCACCCCGGCATCAGCCTCTCTCAATACGAAATGTTGAAAGAGATGAAGAAGCGGGGCTTACTCACGGTTCGTGTGAACGCTCTGCTCTCAGCACCACCGGATGCCACGGCCGCCAGTGTGCGGAGTTTCCTCGAAACGTCGGGAATCCAGCCTGGCGAAGGCGACGACACACTGCGCATTGTGGGCATGAAGCTGGTGGTGGATGGCGGCTTTGAAGGCGGCTGGATGCGCCAGCCCTATGCGGAACCCTTCGGCAAAGATGGCACCTTCCGTGGCCTGCAACTCATAGCCGCCGATCGCTATACCGCCATTGTGAAGGAACTGAATCGCATGGGATGGCGGGTGGGTACTCACGCCGTGGGCGATGCCGCCATGGATCAGGTACTGGCCGCGTACGAGGCAGCCAACGCCGAACAATCCATCGTGGGAAAACGCTGGGCGATTGAGCACGGCTTTATGCCGGCCGAGGAACACTTCGCGCGCATCAAGGCCCTTGGCCTAACCGTCACCGTTCAGAATCATCTCTACATCGCAGGGCCCAGTCTGGTGAACTACTGGGGCGCAACGCGCGCCGCCTGGACCACTCCGGTGAAGGCCTACCTCCAACATGGCGTGGATGTGGCCGCCGGTACGGACGCTCCGGTGGTGCCCTACCCGCCCCTGTGGACGCTCTATCACTTCATCTCCCGCGATACCATCAGCGGCGGTATTCTGGGCGGCGACCAGCGCATCACCCGGGCGGAAGCCCTGCGCATCGCCACCAGGGGAAATGCGCATCTGACTTTCGAAGAGGACACCAAAGGTTCCATCGAACCCGGCAAGCTGGCCGACTTCGTACTGCTGGCCGAAGATCTGATGGCTGTTCCCGATAAGCGCATCGCGCAAATGAAGGTTTTGATGACGGTTGTGGGGGGCAAGACGGTGTATTCGGACCTGGCACGGTAGTGCGCTACGTGATCTGTGAGTTCAAGATATATCTAATTACGGCAATAACTTACTTGACAACTCAATCATTCGATTCAGCGCGACCTTGAATATTGCTTCCTGCGCCAGCCACTCTTCACTAATGTGGCCAGACGGCGTTAGGAGTTCTATTTCGGTGCGTTTTTGGTACTCACGCTTGGCGTTATCTCGCGCTTCCTGTACCGCTTGTGTACTGCTCATTTCGACCCCTTCGCGCGTTTGTTTTCCCGCTCAACCTTCATTTTCCACTTCTCCTGCCGGATCGCCTTCATAGGGCAATAGCTAACCTCGTTTATACCGCACGCCTATTCCGCGACGCTTGAGATGAAAGAAAAAATAATATCCCCTCAGGGGGGGGCCTACCGCGCCGATTCGTTATTGCCCTAATTACGGCCCCAATCCAGCTGTGCTGCTGCTATCTTCACGATATGGCCCCAGCTTTCTTCCGGTACCGGATCAATACTTGAAGGAGTTAAGACAGCCGGCAGTTCCCCGCGCAGTCCTGCCATAAGATCGCCCTGCAACCGGATGAATCATACGCGAATCGCCGTTGTTCTGACCATTGCGACTGTGTTCGGCCAGGGTGTCACTGATACTCAGGCCCAGAGAAAAACTGAAGCAAAAGCGGTGAAGAAGTCGCCTCAATGGTGCTGGCTGATGAGCGATGTGTCCGCGATGCAATCAAGGTGCGGCGTTCGACCAGATGCGTTGTAATAAAAGAATTTCCCGAACCCGCGGCAGCCTACACTTCTTCCATAAACGACGCCGTGTCGGGTTACAGGAAAGAATGCTGGCAATAGTCTGGCCGGATAATGGCGCCTTCGAGGTGACCCCGAGCGACATCTGAGCACAAGAAACCGCCGCAGCCCTGAGCACAACAGCATGATGCAAATGCGCAAGTGAATGCGTCCCAAAGATCGGCCCAGGCAGGGTCTTTGGATATCTTCCGCATTGCCTGGATACCCCGCGAATCCACACGCTCCAGATCTGCCATGAGGCCTTTTTGATGCGCGAGGAGAGACGACATGCGGGCCGGGCGTGGGACCGACGGGCGACCCTTGAAATCGTTGCCTTGACCTGACCATTTTGCCCGGGTGAGGCGCAGGAGCAGTCTACGGGAAGCGGGTTCCAAAACCCCGACTGTCCCATTCGCCCGCTTGTAGGTGTCGCTCGGAAAACCCTCGTGAACGCGCACCTTATCGCTACCCGTGCACAACGGTGTCAATTCTTCAATCGGCATGTCGAAGGGACGACCGGTGGTCTGGGCTACAAAATACCGGAAGGCCACCAGCCCGACAAGCTTCCAAAAAAATCTCTGGCGCAGCGGCGTTTCATTTCCGTCCGCACTAAATCTCCGCAGATCCTCCAAGAACACCGCGAGGGGCGGCGTGGGGAACGATGCCACCATTTGACTTTCGGTGTCCCGCCGACCGAACCCCGGCATAGCAAAGCCACACGGAGCGTCAATACAGACGCCAAAAACTCCGTTCCCCCATGCTTGCGCCGCCTTCCAGGTCTTCACAAGAGCCGATTCGTCCAGTATCTGCACCGCTCCGCTTTCTGCCGCTTCTGAAAGCCACGTTGCCCGTCCGAGGTTTTCAAAACTGCCGGCATCGCTACGCGGAAACTCGCCGCGAGCCTTGCCTGCTTCAAACAGCACTTCAACCTGTCCCTGACCGTCGGATTGGATCAAGCAGAAATTGAAAACCTTATTGCGGGAACTACCGACATCAATGCCCAGCCATTGGCCCGGCGAAACCGGTATTGCGCCTGCGTCCGGCACTGTCATTCCTTTTCCGACTGCCACAGAGACGGCACCTGCCCTAACGCAAGCTTAAATGTTGCCCTGGCCCGATCAACTTCCGGCAACGATAACGTGGTGGTTCCCGGACCGGAGGGAATTGCGTAAATTCGCGAAAACAAGCCTCTAGGTCCGTCGCCAATCCTGGCGCATTGAGGCACGCCGGATGCTTGCGGCTGCGCGGTTCAACAGGTCGCATGGGTTTCTCCGGCTAAACACCTGCTGTCCATATCCATCGGAACGGCATCCATTCGACCAGTGCGCAAGCAATGCGAATAGCCGACAGCACAGAGGCCTTGACAGGTAAAAACGGCGCCGCCTTCGGGCGTGACGTCCCTCCGTCGCCCCGCCCTCCGGCGAAAATTCAGTGGCACGCTACACTGGAAAAACCCATGATCCCGAACGCGATCCCGGAAGGGCTCACCTTCGACGACGTCCTCCTTATCCCGGCACGCAGTGAAGTAGTGCCCGGCGAAACCGACACCAGAACCAGGCTCACCCGCGGCATTGCGCTGAATATTCCCATTCTCAGCGCGGCAATGGACACGGTAACGGAGTCGCACCTCGCCATCGCACTGGCCCAGCAGGGCGGTGTTGGCTTCATTCACCGCGGCGGCACCATCGAGCGCCAGGCGGAAGAAGTAGACCGTGTCAAACGCAGTGAAAGCGGGATGATTGTAGATCCTGTCACCATCGCGCCCGACCGGAAAATTTCCGATGCGCTGGCCCTGATGGAACGCTACCGCATCTCCGGCGTTCCGGTGACGAAAGACGGCAAGCTGGTTGGCATTCTGACCAACCGCGACCTGCGTTTTGAGGACCGTTTCGACCTGCCCGTGGCCGACGTGATGACCAGCAAGAATCTCATCACTGTTCCGGTGGGCACCACACTCGACGAAGCTCGCGAGATTCTTCATCGCCACCGCGTGGAAAAACTCCTGGTGGTGGACGACAACTTTGTGTTGAAGGGGCTGATCACAGTCAAGGATATTCAGAAAAAGCTGAAGTATCCGAATGCCGCCAAGGATTCCCAGGGGCGTCTGCGCGTGGGCGCAGCCATCGGGGCAACCGGCGATTTTCTGGAGCGTGCCCAGGAACTGGTGCGCAAGAAGGTGGATGTAATCGCCATCGATACCGCGCATGGTCATAGCCAGCGCGTGATCGATGCCATTCGGACGATCAAACGAACTATGCCGGAAGTGCAGCTGATCGCGGGTAATGTCGGCACCTATGAAGGGGCGCGGGAACTGATCGCGCTGGGTATCGACGGCATCAAGGTAGGCATTGGTCCGGGTTCCATCTGCACCACCCGCATCGTCTCCGGCGCGGGCGTTCCACAGCTCACAGCGGTGATGAATTGCAGCCGTGCCGCGAAAGAAGCGAATGTGCCGCTGATTGCCGATGGCGGCATTAAGTATTCCGGCGACGTCACCAAGGCCATCGCGGCGGGCGCGGATTCCGTGATGATTGGCAGCCTGCTGGCGGGCACCGATGAGAGCCCCGGCGAAACTATTCTTTTCCAGGGACGCACGTTCAAGACCTACCGCGGCATGGGCTCGCTGGGCGCAATGAGCAGCGGCACCACGGACCGCTATGCCCTCGACCCCAATCAGAAACTGGTGCCCGAAGGCATTGAGGGCCGCGTCGCTTCCAAGGGCCCGCTCTCTGATCTGGTTTACCAGCTGGTGGGGGGGCTGAAATCCGGTATGGGGTATGCCGGCTGCCGCACCATTCCGCAACTACAGCAGGAAGCACAGTTTATTCGCCTGTCGACCGCCGGTCTGCGCGAAAGTCACGTGCATGATGTGGTGATTACGAAGGAAGCCCCGAATTATCGCGTTGAGTGAAGCGCCGTCAACAGTTGTTGCCGCTGGAATTCTCCGCAGCAACGGCAGAATTCTCATCTGCCAGCGTCGCGCCTCACAGGATCACGCCCTGAAATGGGAATTTCCCGGGGGCAAACTGGAACCCGGCGAATCACCGGCTGAAGCGTTGGTGCGGGAACTTCGAGAGGAACTCGGCATTGAAGCCGGGCCCCCTGTGGAACTCACACGCTACACTTTTTCGTACCCTGGCAAGAAGGCTATTCTTCTGGTATTTCTGGAAGTCGGCGGCTGGGACGGTGCGATCGTGAACCACATCTTCGAACGTATGGAGTGGGTTACCAGCCTAGAACTGGCCGGTTACGATTTTCTGGAAGGCGACGTCGACTTTCTGCGGTGGCTTAACGGCCAGGGGTAGCGAAGGGCACGTTGCGATCCTGATTGAGCTTTCTGGTCAGATCCAGATCAATCAAATCCAGCGACGCCTGGTTATGCGTGTTCTGCGTGGTCACGTAATGCAGCGTGTCGTTTTCCATCCACCAGCTGATCGCCGCGTACATGGAACGGTTGCGGTAGGCAATCAGGTAGTAGGTTTCGGGCGGCGCAAGCAGATCGCCTGGTGTCAGAGGACGCGTTGCCACTGCCACTGGCGCAGGTGCCGGGGGCGGAGGTACAGGCGCAGCGAAGTACTGATTAATGATCACAGGCTGCGCCAGAGACGCCACCGGTAGCTCCACCGGCACTTCCACGTACTGTGGCACATAGCTGGAGTAGGCGATGCCACGAAACTGCCCGGTATTGCGATATCCGTGATTGGCTGCCGGAATGGAGGCACCACCGGGCCCATTGACCACGATTCCGCCACCAAGAGGCCGTGACATTGCGTTCCCCGCGAACGCGCCGCCCAGCGCACCCGACGGCTGGAGCACGTAGGCGCCAGAAGGAATGGTACCGGGCCGGGGTCCTGCCGCCGCCGTGTACGGTCGCGTTTGCGCCCCCAGTGGTATGGCAATCGCCAGAATCATGAGTGTGAACCTGAGTCTCATATCTGATTGAAGTTTAGCACCAAAAAAACCTGCGAAAATTGAGACATGGCACAACCAGAACCCTGGCTCCGTGGCGTTGAACCCGGAATCGACCCTGTCGTCGGGCACCTGCTGCACGGCAGCCAACACATCCGTGAAGACATGGAGGCCGCGATTAGCGGGCTGAGCGCAGCCGAATTATGGACGCCGGCCCACGGCGTGACCTGCGCCGGTTTCCAGGCGAAACATCTGGCGGGAAGTACCCTGCGGCTGTGCACCTACCTGATAGGAGAGCAACTGAGCGCGGAGCAAATTGTGGCGATGGGCGCTGAATCTGCGGGTCATGAAACCGCCGCCCCACTACTGAGCGCAATTGCGCAGGCCTTCGACCATTACGACGGCCTGATTCGCGCACTGCGACCGGAGCAATTCGGAACCCTTCGCGAGATTGGACGCAAGCGGCTACAGACCACTGTAGTGAGCCTGGCGATTCACATTGTGGAACACGGCATGCGGCATGTGGGCCTTACAATCGCAGCTGCCAGGGCGGCACGTGGCTAGTCTCAATGCCGTGATCGCTGAAATTCTGGCTCTGCGCAATCCGGAAAGTGTCGCCGGAATGAAGCGTTTTGGCATCATCGCGACCAATGCTATTGGCCTGAGTACTCCCCAGCTCCGCCGGATTGCGCGCACCATTGGCTGCGATCAGCAACTGGCGGAAGAGCTCTGGCACAGCGGAATCCACGACGCAAGGATCCTCGCCAGCCTGGTTGCCAATCCGGCCACAATCTCCCGAGCCACCATGGATCGCTGGGCCGCCGACTTCAGTTCCTGGGATGTCTGCGACGCCTGCAGTTACCAGTTGTTCGACAGCACTCCCTGGGCAGAATCGAAGATTCGTAAATGGGCGAAGGACCGGCGCGAATTTGTCCGCCGCGCTGCTTTTGCGATCATGGCCGGCAAGACCATGCACGACAAAGGGGCTCCCGATGAGGTCTTCCTCGACTACTTGCCGTTGATTGAGCAATACGCTTTCGACGACCGCAATTTCGTGCGCAAAGCGGTGAACTGGGCCCTCCGCGCCATCGGCAAGCGCAACGCTACTTTGTGTGTGGCGGCCATCGCCAGTGCCGAACGCATCCGCGCACAGAACACAACACCCGCCCGCTGGATCGCCGCCGATGCCCTGCGGGAGTTGCGGGCAAGGCAGAATAAGTGATGAGTTCTTTCCTTCCCGGCCAGCCGCAACCCGGCGAGTTTGCCGAATACTACGGCAAATATATTTCAAAGGCAGGACAGTTTGACAACCCGGTCGAACGCCTTGCAAGCCAACTCCAGGACTGCACCAACTTCCTCGGCGGCATTGACCCGGTCAAGCGGCTTTACCGCTACGCAGAAGATAAATGGAGCATTCAGGAAATGCTCCAGCATATGACCGACACCGAACGCATCTTCTCTTACCGCGCACTCCGCATCGCTCGCGGTGACCAGACATCACTGCCGGGATTTGAGCAGGACCCGTTCGTGATCGCATCGGAAGCCGACGCCGCGAATTGGGATGATCTGGTGCAGGAGTTTTCCGCAGTGAGGGAATCGACAATTGCGCTCTTTGGTCTTCTCCCGCAATCTGCATGGACCCGCATGGGTACGGCCAGCAATAACCCGGTCAGCGTCCGTGCGCTCGCGTGGATTACGGTTGGCCATGTGGAACATCACCTCGGCGTGCTGCGCGAACGGTATTTGTAGGGGTGTGGGAGTTTGGATCCGCGGCGAACTCTACGAGCCGGATCTTCTCGTAGAGAAGGTTCAACAGGATATCGATATCGTTTTCGTCGGTGGCCTCGCCCCGCGCCACTGAGCTGAAGACGGCGGCATGGGCGGCTCCGAGACCGCGCAGTTCAGGCTCATGAGAGCGCAGGATGACACGGACATCGTTGAGCATTGGCATGATACTTGTTGAAATCTACCCTGTCGGTCCTGAGGAAGTGCTGGTGGCTCATGGAGAACATGGTGCCCCTTACTGATTCACGTACAGCGTCTTCCCTCCCGAAGCGGTCACAACATGCAGCGCGGGCTCTCCCACCAGGTCCCGCAGATGCGGTGCTTTTTCGTTTTCCGAAACGATGTACCACCGTTCGGCACCCTTCCATCGGGTCACAAACCCCGCGTCATCGATAAACATATTCGGTGCCCCCGGCGCGTTGGAGCCATACTCCAGATTGTTTAGCCGTCCGTTCAACAGCAACCCGGTCCGCTGCGTGTAAAAGAAGACCGACGAGAACTCCCAGTACGGATTATTGACGATCAGCCCGCCCTTCGGTGATCGGTTCAGCGCGTCGGCAAGGGCGTACGAACCCAGATACGGATCGAAGGCAATCAGCGCCAGCCGCGCCGCCTGGTAGAAGAGGATCATCATGACGGCCAGACCGAGCGCCGCCTTACGTCCGCGGAATGCAAAGGCCGCGATGGCCCCCAACAGCGTTGCCAAACCCGCCACTGCCAGAGGCAGCCGCAAGTAGGCGAACGACCGGATGGTCAAATCTCCCATATGTCCCAGCGATAGCGTGTAGGCTTCGGGATGCTTTCCCAGCGCCTGCGCAATGTCACCCGGCGCGGCGTAGCCCCAGCTTGCCCACAGCAACGTGATGATCGCCGCACACGCCACTGCAATTACCGCGCCGGTGATGCGCAGAGAAATTTTCCACGCCCGCTCGCCAGCGTCTGCCATCGCAGACCCAATCAGGATTGCAAAAGCCGGATACGCCGGCATCGAATAATATTCCTGCGTGGTGGAAAACGAAAAGAAGCCCAGCACCACACCAATCCAGCACAGGGCCAGCAGTCGCATCCGCGCCCCGCGATCTTCGCCGCGATAGCGCAGCCCGACGGCCCGCACAAAGAAGGCGCTCCACGGAAAAAACCACGCAAAATGCAGCAGCCAAAATAGTGATCGCGGCACCGTATCGTAGTCGCGCGGGTAGCGCAGGTTCAGGAACCGCAGAATGTGCTCGTTGAAAAAATAGAACCAGAAGAAGCCCCGGTAGTTGCCGGCTTCGCTGTGCATCGTGAAATCAAAATATGGCGGATTGCGCAGCGTCGCCATCACATGCCACGGGGCGGCGATCAACAGCATGACGCCAATTCCGGGCAGAATCGCCAGGCGCCGCCACGCCTCACCTTTGCGAAATTCGCCGGTCACCAGCAGGAATAGCAGGGCGATCCCCAACGGAAATACCGCCGCGATCAGTCCCTTCAGCAACATCCCCGCGCCAATGGAAGCCCACCCACCCAGCGCCCACCAGCGGTGCCGCGTCTCATCGCGATCCAGCGCCCGCAGGAAGCCCCACAGAGTGAAGGCAATCGCCGCCGTCAGAATAACGTCTGGTATGAGGATGCGCGTGAAGAGCCAGAGCCCGAGTCCGGTGGCCACACTGAGCCCCGCGTACATGCCGGCCTGCGCGCCCAGCGCCGAACCCGCCATGCGCGCCACCAGCCAGGCCAGCAGAATAGTGGCCAGCGACATGGGCACGCGCGCGGCCCAGTCATGGGTGCCGAAGACGGCGAACGACACCGCCATCATCCAGTACTTGAGTGGCGATTTCTCCAGATACGGGACGCCATCGAGTTGCGCCGTCACCCAATCGCCGGAGTGCAGCATGTTCTGCGCAATCTGCGCCTGCACGGCGTCCACATCGTCCATCAGACGGGGCGGCGCGATAACGGAAGTGAGAAAAATGACGGCGGCGACAACGAGGACGATCAGTTCGCCACGGCGATGCGCAACAGTTCGTCCGCCGTTTCCGGCTCCGGAGAGGTTTCGATGTTCCAGCGTTTCATCCACAGGAATAGCGTCAGCAGGCCCCATAATTGATATCCCGCATTGATCCGCTTCTCCTTATGATCCCGCATCAACTCCGCCACCGCGTCTTCGGAGAAAATGCCCGTTGCGCGCACGGCTGCCGGAGTCACCGTGTCCATGAACAGAGGAGCCAGCGGGCCACGGAACCACTCGTGCGCGGGAATGTCGAGACCGGCTTTGGATCGGTTCAGAATCTCCTTCGGCAACTTGCCGCGCATGGCACGTTTCAGTATCCACTTACCCTGGCTGCCGCGAACCTTGAAGTGCTCCGGCAGGCGTGCGGCAAATTCCACAATGCGGTGATCGAGCAGTGGCGGCCGCACTTCCAGCGAATGCGCCATACTCATCCGGTCTACCTTACACAACAGATTGTCCTGCAGATAGTAGCGTTGATCCGCCAGCAGGTAGCGGTTCACGAAACCCAGCTGCTCTGCATCCGGAATACCATCGTACAAAGCCCGCAGATGATCGGACGCCTGCCCGCTCAGCAACCGTTGCTTCTGCGCCAGAGAGAACGACCCGTTCCAGAATAAATGCGCTTCATCCGGATGGAGTAGTGAGCCCTCCAGCCAGCGTTTCAGCTTGTATTCAAAGCCGATTTTGGCATTCGAAACGGGCAGCAGCCGCGCCGCCGCAAGGGCACCGCGCCGCAGGGCTCGCGGCAGCGTTCGTACAGGGCGCGCCAGCCGGTCAGCCTGATACGTCATGTAGCCGCCGAACAGTTCATCGCCGCCTTCGCCGGAAAGCGCCACCGTGACGTGTGCCCGGCTCATTTTCGAGAGGAACCACACCGGCAAAGCGCCCGCATCCGCACCCGGCTCATCCGAATAGGTAGCAAAATCGTGCACCGCGTCCATCACTTCCGCCCGGGCGGTCAATTCGAATTCGTGATGATCTGTGCCATAGCGCTGTGCGATCTGCCGGAAGTACGGGCTCTCATCGCACGACTTCGATTCGAACGCCATCGAAAACGTCTTGAGCTTTGCACCAGTCTCCGCGGCGTAGTGAACCAGCACGCTGGAATCTACCCCGCCGCTCGCCCAAACGCCCAGCGGCACATCGCTCACCAGCTCTTCTTTCACAGCGCGACGCAGCAGATCATCCAGTTCCGCCACCGCGTCGCCTTCCGTAATTGTGTGGTCCGGCGCGAACCGTAGTTGCCAGTAGGCGGTAACCCGCACTTCGCCGCCCTGCCATTCCAGGTAGTGGCCCGCGGGCAATTTCTCAATGCCCTGCACCAGTGTGCGTGGAGCCGGCACGTAGTTCAGCGAAAGAAAATCCTGGAGCGCACGCCGGTCCAGCCGCCGCGTAACAGACGGGTGCTCAAGCAATGCCTTCAGTTCGGAACCGAAAATCAGGTCTCCGCCCGCCTGGCGAATGTACAGCGGCTTGATTCCCAGCCGGTCTCGCACCAGCACCAAACGCTGCTCGCGTACACACCAGATGGCCACCGCGAACATACCGCGCAGGCGTTCGAAGCAACCGGTATCCCACTGCGCAAAGGCCTGCAGGACTACTTCGGTATCGCAGTTGGAACGAAACCGGTGACCCAGCCCTTCCAATTCCCGGCGCAATTCCTGGAAGTTATAAATCTCGCCGTTATAGACAATGACAAAGCGTCCGTCTTCGGTCAGAATGGGTTGCTCGCCGCCATCGAGGTCAATAACCTGCAGACGCACAGCGCCCAGTGCGACATGGTCCCCGGTGTAGCAGCCCTGCTGGTCGGGGCCGCGATGCACCAGTGACGCAGTCATGCGCCGGATTACCGGTTCGTCGATCCTGGATTGAATTTGCGCGAATCCCGCGATACCGCACATGTCTCGCCGTCACCCTTACGGCTCAAAATCCCCTGCTGACCAGCTAACCGAGCCCGTTACTTCCAGTCTAACCCGTTGACAGCAAAAAATGGATAATGCGCACGACGCCAACATGGAACTGGCGCAGCAAGGCAATCACGAAGCCTTTCGTCTCCTGATGGAGCAACATACCCGAGCTGTCTACAAACTGGCATATCGTATGAGCGGCAACCAACACGACGCGGAAGATCTGACGCAGGAAACCTTTCTGCGGGCGTGGAAACACATTGGCCGATTCGATGGCCGGGCCACTTTCGCCACCTGGCTCTACCGCATCTGCTCAAACTGCGCGCTCGATCATCACCGCTCCACAGGCCGCCGGCCCGCGAGCATCGACGATGAAGCGATTTTCAACCGCATCGCTTCCGCTGAGCCTTCGCCGGAGCGGCTGGCGGTAAGTTCCGAGGTTGCCGCGCGTTTGGGCCCGGCAATGGAAGAACTCAGCGGCATGGAGCGTGTCGCCTTTGTAATGCGCCACTTCGAGGGCGTGCCGGTAGAGTCGATCGCGCAGGCTTTGGGCATCCGCGAGGGTGCCGCGAAACACGCGATTTTTCGCGCTGTGCAGAAGATTCGCCGGGCCATGGAACCGGCAATGAGTACAAAATGAATCACCTGACTGAAGAAGATCTCGTTTTGCTTTATTACAGCGAGCCCGCGGCTGCGGAATCGCGCTCTCATCTCGCGGCTTGTTCGACCTGCCGGGAGGCATTCTCATCGCTGCGCCAGACCCTGGATATTTGCAACAGCTTCGAGCCGCCCGAGCCGGATCCCGCGTTTCTGGCCAGCCTGCCCCGTTTCATTACGCCGAAAGTGGTGGACATTGCGCCGCGTCGATCCCGCGTTGCCTGGCTGGCAGCCGCTGCCGCAGTCATCTTGTCTGTGGCCTTCTTTGCCGGACGAGCCTCCCGGCAACCGCCAGTGGTTGTGGCGGGACTCTCACAGGAAGCCCGCGCCCGGATTCTCACCATCACGCTGGCAGACCACCTCGACCGAACGGAACTGCTGCTCACCGAGATCGCCAACAGTGCCGACCCCGCCGTGGGGGGTGATCGGGCCCGTGACCTGGTGAGTGAAGGCCGCCTGCTGCGGCAAAGCGTTACCGGGGCCACCGGGGAACTGCTGGACGAAGTAGAACGCTTCATGCTCGACGTTGCCAACTCACCCGACAACAAATCCGCGGTTCAACTGGCGCAGTGGCGCGGGCGAATCAACCAGGCATCTCTTCTGTTTAAGGTCCGTATTCTGCAATCCAATCTCCGTCAAAAGGAAGACAAAATATGAGAAGTGTACTCTTGCTTGCCCTCGTTGCCGTTACCGCTGTAGCCCAAACGCCGCCCGTCCCTCCGGTCGCCCCGGCCGCTCCGGTCGCTCCGTTGGCGCCGCTTGCCGCACTGGCACCGCCTGCCCCGCTTGATCTTGACCCGGATAACATTCTGTCTGACATCGGACCACGCGTGGAAGCAGCCCTCGCCAGGGCCGATGCCGCCATCGTCAGAGCCATGCCCGGTATAGCCATGCAGACCAGAGTCGGTATTGACATCGGCCGCAGCCGGAGCCGCGATTCCGGCGATGACCTTTACGATGCCGCCACACGCCTGCTGGACGAGCGCCGCTATGATGACGCCATCGCGCGCTTCGATCGCGTCGTCGTGGCGAAGACGTCTCGCGCCGACCGCGCTCTTTACTGGAAGGCTTATGCCCTCAATCGCCTGGGGCGTCGCGATGAGGCGCTGGAGGCTCTTGCGCAACTGCGTAAAGACTACGCTTCCAGCCGCTGGCTGAATGATGCCCAGGCGCTGGAGGCGGAAGCCAGGCAAGGGTCCGGGCAACGCGTTTCTCCCGAAGCCGAAGCCAATGATGATCTGAAGCTCATGGCCATCAATGGACTCATGTCCGCCGACCCTGAGCGCGCCCTGCCGTTGCTGGAAGGCCTGCTGAAAGGCACTACAGCGCCGCGTCTGAAAGACCGGGCCCTCTTCGTAATTACCCAAAGCAACTCGCCGCGCGCCAAACAAATTCTCGCCGACTACGCCAAAGGAGCCGGCAACCCCGATTTGCAGGCCCGCGCCATCCGCTATGTGGGCATGGCCGGCAATACCGAATCCCGGCAGCAGCTATCGTCCATTTATAGCTCTTCCAGTGACACGGAAGTGAAGCGTGAAGTACTTCGGGCACTCATGGTTGCACGCAGTCGCGATGCCCTGTTCAACATTGCAAAGTCAGAAAAAGACGTCGACCTGCGCGGCGAATCCATCCGTCTGCTGGGGAGCCTGCGCGCTTCCGAACAACTGGCGCAACTCTACGGGTCGGAAGCAGAGGTCAAAGTGAAACAGGAGATTGTGCGCTCCCTGCGCGGTGCCAACGATGCCAAAGCAATGGTGGACATCGCACGCAAAGAAACCAACCCGGAATTGAAGAAATCCATCGTGAGTAACCTTGCCACCATGAAGAGCAAGGAAGCAACCGACTATTTGATGGAGCTGCTGAAATGAAAACCGCTATACTCCTGCTACTCAGTGCCTTTGCCGCCGCCGCCCGGCAGCCGAAAATCGAAAACGCGAAGCTGGAAACCCGAGCCTTTGCCGGATCGCTGGCCACGCTGTTCACGCAACTCGGAACCGGCCCCTGGTGGGCAGGATGGTCTGAACCGATGATTCCCGGCCAGCGCGGTGATATGTGTTGGTCAGAAGGCAATCGCGGAGACGCCCGCGCGGCGGGCACGCCTATTCGTCTGGAGGGACCAACCACGCTGGTAATCCTCGTGAGATTCGAGAACGGAGCGGCGAGCCGCGTCCGCACGGCAACACCCGATTGCCTCATCGACGCCGGCGGCCTCGCTTTCCACTGGATCACCGGCGTGCCTGCCGCGGAGAGCATCTCCTGGCTGAAGACTCAGGTCACGGCTACGGGGCACGACCAATCCATCTACGCCATCGCCCTGCATGCCGGGCCGGAAGGCACACGTGCGCTGGAAGAGTTCACCGCGCCCACTCAGCCGGATAAGGTTCGCGGGCGTACCGCGTTCTGGCTGGGGAACTCCCGCGGTGCCGGGGGGTTGCGCGTTCTGGAACGTATGCTGAGTTCCGACCCCAGCCGCAAAGTTCGCGAGCAGGTGATCTTCGCCGTCTCCCAAATCCCCAACGGAGAAGGCGTGCCTCAACTCATTGACCTGGCGAAGAACAGTTCCGACCTGGCAGTGAAAAAGAAGGCCATGTTCTGGCTGGGTCAGTCAAAGGATCGCCGCGCTGTGGAGTTCTTTGCCGAGGTACTCAAACCCTGAATTACGATTACACCGCTTCCAGAACCTGCGCGGCGTGTCCCTCGAATTTCACGTCGTGGAAGATCTTCGCGATACAGCCGTTTTCAATAACGAAAGTCGTGCGGACTACACCCATCACCTTCTTGCCGTACATGTTCTTTTCTTTGAGGACGTCGTACTTTTTACAAATCGCCTTGGCGTCATCGGCCAGCAGCGTAAAATTAAGCTCATTCTTGTCGCGAAACTTCGCCTGCGCTTTGCTGGTATCGGGCGATATACCCAAAATCGTCACGCCCTTGTTGCTGAACTTTTTGATCGTGTCGCGAAACTCGCGAGCCTCCACCGTTCAGCCGGGTGTATCAGCGCGCGGGTAAAAGAACAGCACGATTTTCTCGTGCAGATGCTCAGCCAGATCGAACTGTTCGTTTTTATCCGTGGCTACTGTGAACAGTGGTGCCTGATCGCCTTCTTTGAGGATGCTCATAATTTAGCCTTTAGAATCTCATTGACGGTTGCCGGGTTGGCCTGACCGCGCGAGGCCTTCATCACCTGGCCCACGAGGAAGCCGATGACCGTGGTCTTGCCGCCCTTGTACTGCTCCACCTGCTTTGGATTCGCGGCCAGCACCTCATCTACGATTTTTTCCAGCGCGCCGGTATCGCTGATCTGCTTCAGGCCCTCGCGATCAATAATCGTCGCCGCCGCTTCACCGGTTTCCAGCATTTTTGGGAGAATGTCCTTGGCCAATTTGCCGGAGAGTTCGCCCGTCACGATCAGGCTTACCAGTTCCCCCAGATGCTTCGCGCGCACCGGACAATCGCCAATCTCGCGTCCGGCGGCCTTGAGCAATGCCGCGAGTTCACCCATCACCCAATTAGCTGCGATGCGGGGTTCTTTGGAAACGTCGGCCACTTCCTCGTAATACTCCGCCAGAGCGCGGGTGGAAGTCAGCACCTGGGCATCGTATTCCTTGAGTCCGTAGACATCGATAAAGCGCGCGCGCTTGGCCTGCGGCAGCTCCGGCATGGACGCATGAATCTGTTCGCGCCACTTCACGCTGATGCGCAGAGGGACCAGATCGGGCTCCGGAAAATAGCGGTAATCGTGCGCGTCTTCTTTGCTGCGCATGGTGCGCGTCACGCCCGCATCGGAATCCCAGGAGCGCGTTTCCTGCACCACTCTGCCACCCGATTCCAGCAATGCCACCTGGCGGGAAATCTCGTAGTCGATGGCCAGCCTCAGGAAGCGGAACGAATTCAGATTCTTTACTTCGGCCCGGGTGCCAAACTCCGGGGCGCCCTTCAAACGAACCGAGACGTTGGCGTCGCACCGTAAATGACCCTTCTCCATATCGCAGGAGGAAACATCCACAAACTGCATCATCTGCTTCAGCTCCGTGAGGTAGGTGAAGGCCTCTGATGAAGACCGCATGTCGGGTTCGCTGACAATTTCCGCCAGAGGTGTTCCTGTGCGGTTCAGATCCACATAGGTGTACTTGTCGGAATCGCGAAAGCCATCGTGCAGACTCTTGCCGGCGTCGTCTTCCATGTGCAGGCGCGTGACGCCGATGCGCCGCGCGTCGCCATCGACCACGATATCCACCCAGCCGTGTTCCGCTACAGGCTCATCGAACTGCGAGATTTGATAACCCTTGGGCAAATCAGGATAGAAGTAGTTCTTGCGGGCAAAGCGCGACAGGGGCCGTACCGTGCAATTCAGCGCCAGCGACGCCTTCACGGCCAGTTCCACCGCTTCACGGCTCAGCACCGGCAGCGCGCCAGGCAGGCCCAGGCAAACCGGGCAGACATTGGTATTAGGGGCTGCGCCAAAGCTGGTGGGGCAACCGCAAAAAATCTTGGTACTGGTGGCCAGCTGGACGTGCACTTCCAGTCCGATGACTGGTTCGTATTTGGCTATCTGCTCCGGGGTTGCAAGTTCCATGGTGGGAACTATCAGAATGCCAGATCGTTCTTGGTGTCGCGCAGAATCTCAGCGATGGCCTGGCCTTCAGGCAGATTCTTCAACTTCTCCAGCAGGCGGGTATGAATTTTGGCGCGCACCCAGGCGGGCAATGCATCGAAAGAAGGGCTGTAAATCATGTAGCTCAACGGGTAGCGGAACAGGCGGGTTTTCAAATCGAAGTCCCGCAGACTGCGACCTTTTTTGTCGCGGGGCCCCTGTTGAGGGAAGGTTTTGGTGAAGGTCGAAACGCCTTCAATGGGCTCTTTCAACTGGTCTTCGCCCTGGAACAACATGTAGTCGGCCACGTCTTCAATGCGGGAATCCAGTTGCGGCACGGGCGTTCCGGCGATACGGGCTTCCCAGTTGAGCCGGGTAAACAGATTCACCATCTGGGTCTGGTGTTCAAAGGTCATGAGCGCAATCATGTCGCTCACGGGTGTGAGGTAGCCAGCGGGGTCGAACTTGCGCATGAGGTTGGTCAGATTGATGGTGCCGTATGTCTCCAGTTGCTTCGGCTCCGCCGGGTTGGGCGCAATGGCGTTACCGCGGTGGCGTTGCTCACCGCTTTGGCCAGTGACATACCAGCCGCCCCAGCGTTCTTCGAACTTCGTGCGATGGTCGGTAATGATGGCCGACTGTCGATCGGATTCGGGCATGCCGCTGGCCGAGGGGAAAACCGAACTGATGAACATACCGGGAACCCCGATGGTCTGCGGACCCTGGTGGCATTTGAGGCAGGCCTCGTTGCGATCAAATACGGGTTTGCCGTCCGGTCCTTTTCTTAAGGCATAAAAGACCGCGCCCTGATTGGGATCGCTGACGGCAATCTCCACATCGTCACTGCCGCGTACCCAGCCCACGGCGACGTTATCGTTGAAGTAAACCGCGCGCGGGTTGCGCGGACCGATCTTCGCCGCCTGGAAGCTGGTTTTGGAGAAGACCAGGGCCTGGGTATCAAGCGCGATACCGAGGTGCTGCAACACGCTTGGCAGGTAGCCAAAGCCCGGCTTAAACTCAAGCCCGGTACCCATCAGCCGGGTGACCGGATTATCCAGAGGCGCTTCATAGTAGCGAATCGCCGGATGATGCAGCGGAATCTCCGGCTGGTAGAGGAGCTGATCGAGTGCAGCCGTGGCGAGCGCGGTGCAGCCGAAGAGCGCCGCAGCCAGCTTACTTTTTCGGTTCATCCTTTTTAGCGGCGGGCGGAAGTACCCGGCCACGACCGCGGCCTGAACCAAGAATCGCTTCGCCTTCGACCTTCGTCAGTTCCGGCGCACCCAATTTCACGAGGAACGCAATGGTCTCGGGATGGATCATGGGGACGCTGGAACGCAGTGCCGGCCCGTTGGCCATATCGGTAATGGACCAGCCACGCTTGTTGCGCGCGTCGAGCTTCGCGCCGTGATCGGCCAAATACTGAACCAGATTATTATTGCCACGCCAGGCCGCGCCCATGATCGGGGTATAGCCCTGATTGTCCGCAGTGTTGACGTCCATCTTGAGGTCTTCCACCAGATACTTCACGGAATCCATCCACTGGTCCATGTTGGTTTGCGAGAAATTGCCGGAGTAGCCAAGACCAGCGGCCATGTGCAGCGCGGTGGAACCGGTGCTGTTGGTGAGTTTGTAATCGGCACCATGGGCAACGAGAAGCTTCATGGCAACGGCGTCGTCACCCTGAGCGGCGCGCCAGAAAGGAGTGGCACCAATGGGGTTGACCCACTGCTGGTCGTGCGAAGTAGGGCTGAACCAGAGCTTCTTCCTGAGCTTCACGTTGGGGTTGGCGCCTTTATCCAGCAGAGCTTTCATCAGTTCGATGTGGGAGACTTTTTCCTGATCGGGCAGTGGATTCGGTGCCCAGGACACCGGTGCATACTGCATGTTGATGGTGGCGTAAAGAGGTGTGAGGCCATCAGAGTTGACCAGGTTGACATCGGCACCGGCATCCACCAGATACTTCGCGGTGGTGTAGTGGGCGTTGGCAATGGCGATGATGAGCGGTGTACTCTTTTCGGCGCTGGGCTGATTGAGATCGGCACCGGCAGCGACCAGCGCCTTCACGGCATCGAGCATACCTTCGCGCGAGGCGAAAAGCAACGCGTTCATGGCACCCATGACGGTGTTGCCACCGGTAATGGTAGAGCCGCCGACTGCTTCATCGGGGCGAACCGGGATGGGATTGCCATCATCATCGAAACGGGCCTTTTCCAGCTTCACGACTTCGGTGGTTGCCTTCAAATCGGCTCCGCGGGAGGCAAGGAGTTTGATGACATCGGCGCGGCCTTCGGCGGCGGCGAACATCAGTGCGGTTTGGCTGTGAGCTTTTTCGCGGGCATTGACGTCGGCACCGGCGTCGAGGAGAACTTTGGCGGTATCGACGCTGCCGGAAAGCGCAGCGGCCATCAGAGGCGTCATCCCTTCGGCGGTGATTTCCGTGGTGCCGGATCCGGCCTTCAGAAGGGCAGAAACCATGGCTGCATTACCGTTCTTTGCTGCCATGTTGAGAGGCGTGATGGCACCGTTACGCGTGGTGACTTTGACGTTGGCACCGGCGGCGAGCAGCATCTTTGTGAGGACCAGATCGTCTTTGAAAGTTGCCCAGTGGAGCGCCGTCATACCATCGCCCTGTGCGGTGTTGACATCCACTTTCTGCTTAATGAGAGCGGCGACAGCGTCGCGGTCACCCTGCGAGGCCGCATTGGCGACGCGGAGATCTTTGCCACCCTGAATGGTGGCGTCGGCCAGAAGAAGCGCGCCCGCGACCGCGAGGGCTGACAACAGTAAAGGAATTCGCTTTAAATTCATGGCACCCCCTGCCTAGATCGCTACGGTTCCGTTGGAGTCGCCGATGCTTTCCACCTGAAGGCCAAGCTTCTGCGCAACGCTGAGCAGGACGTTGGCCATGGGCGTTTCGTCTTTGGTCATGATGTGGTTATTGCCCTTCACCTTGCCGCTGGCCTTGCCGAGCAGGACAATGGGAACCCGTTTGTGGTTGTGTACGTTGCCATCGCCCATCGGGCTGCCGTACATGACAAGCGTGTGATCGAGCAGAGATCCATCGCCATCGGGTGTGTTCTTGAGCCGGTCAATGAAGTACGCGGCCTTGCTGACGTGATAGCGGTTGAGTTTGGCGAACTCGGCAACCTTTTCCGGATTCTCGCCGTGGTGCGACAGGGCGTGAAACGGAGTCTTGACGCCGGAATTGGGGAATACGCGCGAACTGACGTCGCGACCCATCATGAGCGTAGAGACGCGGGTGATGTCGGCCATGAAAGCCAGCACCTGCAGATCCATCATGATCTGAATGTGATCGTCGAAGGAATCGGGAACGCCTACTGGCGCGGTGGGCAGAGTGCGGGTTCCGTTGCTGGAATTGTAAGCTTCGACCTTCTGGATGCGGCGCTCAATTTCGCGGATCCCTTCGAGATAATCGTTGAGCCGCGACTTATCGCCGGCGGGCAGACCCTTCTGGAGACGGGCCACCTTGCTGGTAATGGCATCGAGCACACTGCGATCAGAATTGCGATGTTCGGCACGTTCCGCGGGCGTGCCCCCGTCGCCAAAGAGGCGTTCAAATACTACGCGGGGGTCCATTTCGTGGGGCAGGGGGGTAGTGGGCCCGGCCCAGGAGATGGAGTTGGCGTAGACACAGCTATAACCGTAACCGCAAGCGCCGTTCAGCGAGCCAACGTCTTCAATGCAGAGCTGAATGGAAGGCAGCGGCGTATCCTGACCGAACTTCTGCGCGTAGAGCTGGTCGATAGAGGTCGCCAGAAGAATGTCGGAACCCTCAGTGCGCTTGGGGTGCGCGCCGGTGAGGAACACAGAGGCAGAGCGGGTGTGATCCGCGCCTTCTTCAGGGGGCGCGAGCGACATCGCATTACGCAGGTCCGTATTGCTGATGATGGTAAGGTGGTCTTTGAACGGTTCGAACGGGCTCAGCGTGGGCGTGATCTCGAAATCGGAGCCGATCTTTTTCGGGGACCAGTAATTTTTGGTCCAACCGTCTGCCGAGGAACCGGAATCGCCGTGGGGATTCTCAATAGCGGCAAAGCGGGTGCGGGGAGCGGCCGCGGTCTTGCGGATGGCGGTCTGCGCGGGGACCATGGAATCGAGCAGCGGCAGGCCGAGGGCAACGCCGGCACCGCGCAACATGGTGCGTCGTGAAATGTGTTGCTTCGTAATGAATTGCATTTTTCTGATCTCCTGATTACTGTTGCGCAATATCCGCGTTTAGCGACTCGTCGGCTTTACGCCACTGGAACGGCGTGCTCTTCACGACACCCATTATGAAGGACGACATGCGGTTGCCGTTTTTTGCCGCATCCCGGTCAATGGCCCGGATCATCGGCATGTCGTAATACTCCAGGGTGCGGCCCATCCCGTAGGTGAGCAGGTTCTGGGTAAACGTGCGCAGGAAGGCATCGGAATGGTTGACGATGGCCTGGCGCAAACCGGCGGGTCCATTGACCTTCGACCCGTCAAACAACTGACCGGAAGGATCGATGGGGAAGCCGGAATCTTTGAGACGCCACGCGCCGGTGGCATCGAAATTCTCCAGCGAGAAGCCGATGGGATCCATCATCTTGTGGCAAGAGGCACAGGGTTCGTTGGCGCGGTGCGCTTCCTGGCGTTCGCGAACCGAAAGCGTACTGGAGCCTTCGCCATTTTCCTTGAGCGGCGGAACGTTGGGCGGAGGTGTGGGAGGGGGTGTACCCAGCATCACGTCCATAACCCACTTGCCGCGATAGACGGGCGAGGTGCGATTGGCGAGTGAGGTGAGAGTTAGAACAGAGCCCTGCCCGAGCAGGCCCTTGCGGTATTCCTCGACCACCGGAACGCGCCGGAACCGGTCACCCACCACGTTCTTTATGCCGTAGTGCTGTGCAAGCCGCTCATTGATAAACGTGTAATCGGCATTCACCAGGTCCATCACATTGCGGTCTTCGTGAAGAATGCTGAGGAACAGCAGTTCGGTTTCCCGCTTCATGGCGTCGGCCAGATTGCGGTCGTAATCGGGGAACAGGAAAACGTCGGGCTGCACGTCTTTCAGGTTCTGCATGTGCAGCCACTGGTTGGCGAAATTAGTGGCAAGGGTTTCCGCGCGCGGGTCTTTCATCATGCGGCGGACCTGGGCTTCCAAAACCTTGTTGTCGTGCAATTTACCCTGCTCGGCGAGTTTGATCAATTCTTCGTCGGGCGGGCTGCTCCACAGGAAAAAGGAAACGCGGGACGCCAGTTCCAGATCGGGCAGACGGTAGTTGGCACCAGGGGCGACACCAGCGGGCGCACGTTCGAAGCGAAAGACAAATTCGGGATCGGACAGGATGGCCTGGAGAACGATGCGAATACCACCTTCGAAATCGCGCTTCTTGTTGCGCTCGGCCTGGTAAAGGCTCAGGAGAGTTTCGAGGTCTGCGTCGGAAACCGGGCCACGGAAAGCCTGGCGGGCGAGGCTGCCAATAACTTTCTTCGCGCAGGGGAACTCATCGGCCGGAGTGGAAGGGCGGCAGGTGAAGATTCGCGAGCGGCTGACGGTTTGCGAAACACCGGTAGCTCTGTAAGGGCCGTTGATACCGATGTCACGCAAGTGCGGCACGCCGGTGAGGCCAGGAATATGGCCGGTGGAAAGATCGGCCAGCGCCTGTTTGAAGGGCATAACGAAATCTTCTACAGGGCCTGTAGTGCGGGTGACAAAAGCGGCGGAGACGGTGTGCGGGCCGGCCGTCACTTTGAGCGGGACGGTACGGACGTCATCATCCACCTTCATATGGGGATTGATGGGAAGAAGAGCGGCGCGCTCGCCATCGATGGCGATTTCGATCTGTTCACCAGTCTGACTGGCCCCGAACATGGGGCCGATGCTGGAGTAATAAAAGGTCATCTTGAAGATGTATTCGCCATCGGCCGGGAAGATGTGGTTGACGACGGTGCCGCCGCGAGTGCCGAACGGGGTGCCGTCAATGTGCCGGGTTTGGGACAGTGCCTGGGGGATGTGATAGGTCTCAACGAGCGGGCTCATGCCGGCATCACCGATGGCGGCACGACTGATCTTGCCGGAGGCTCGCACGTAGCCTTCCATCAGGGTGGGAGAGATGGTGAGAACGTCGGCGATGTTGTCGAAACCCTGGCTGCGATTGTCAGCGGGCAGCAGGGAATTGACGTCGATTTCAAGACCCAGCAGGTCGCGAATGGAATTGGCGTATTCGGTGCGATTGAGGCGGTGCAGCGCGGGGCGGCCGGGGTTGGGACGGGCGACGGCAAACTCATCAAGTTTCGCTTCCAGCGAGGTGGCGAAATTGGTGAGAACGGCGGCATCGGGGCGGGGCGCACCGGGGGGAGGCATCATGCCGGCGCGGACTTTTTGTATAACCTTTTCGGCCTGCTCAACGCTCTTGTCCAGATGGGCGAAGTCGATGGTGGTGAAGGAGAAGCCGCCGGATTTCAGGCGGTCGTTATGGCAACCGGCGCAGTACTGCTTAGTGAGATCGCCCATGGCGGCGGTGGTCAGGTTGGCCGATTGGGCATTGACGACCGCGACCAAAACCAGGCCCGCGAAAATTGATAGAAGAGCACTTTTCATCCACATCTCCAGCCCGGCGCACACCGAACATTCCATCCCAGAGTACAGGGGTGCCAAGGTACACGAGTGCTGTACTGGCACGGTTACATCATATTAGGCTCAAAGGTGCAAGTCAAACCCCCTTGTGGGTAATTGCGTCCTGAACCGGGCGCTTCGTAATCATCAGCGAAAAGGGTGATTCGCAAAAACGGACCCACCGAGCCTTCCGGGTCTTTTTTTTGTGCTGGTTGCGTTTGGAGGCGGGGCGGGAAATTCGTGCGAACATGTGTTTTTTTGGCTTCGTTTTGCGTGCGGGGAAAGGCTCGGTGGATTTCCGTGTCGCAGTGGAGCGTTGGCAGCACTTGGTTTGGCAGGGCCTGCATATTCGTTGCCTCGATAAAAGGTTACAACAGCTGTGGATGGCGGGGAGGTTAAGTAGCTTTAGAATGAGCGGGAAATCGTTGTGACCGGGATTTTGAAGGGCGGCTGAGAGAACGCTTCCGGCGCCTCGTGGCGATCAGCTCATCCATCAACTCTTTTCTGATTGTCATTCGGTTCTTCTATCCTCCTACTCACCCGAGGACCGTATTTACACAATCCGCAACAGCGGCTCTTTGGCACCACGTGCAACAGGTGGTCCAGTTCTTCCACGGGGATCGAACTCTGCAGACATGTGTGAGGCCATATCCGGCAGGCGAGGTGTCGGGCGATGCGTGAGTACGCAGCCGGACGGCGAAAATATGGTAGCGCTAACGAGAATCGAACTCGTATTTAAGCCTTGAGAGGGCTCTGTCCTAACCGTTAGACGATAGCGCCACGACCCGGCTTTTAGCCTATCAGATGTGGGCGGCGCGATGCAGCCGGTCGTGGATACCTGCCCACTCCGGGCCGTCCGGCGGTGGCTCTATCGCGATCCAGTCCAGACACTTTACGTCCAACTCGTGCAGGGTTCGGTACAGCGCTTCGGCATAGGCCGCCGGGTCATGCGGCATTGCGGCGAGGTCGAGCCTCGCGCCCCTGCCAGTCAGCGGGCTTTCGCCCAGCACCACCGGAGTCCGCGGACTGTAGTGCTTCGGATGCTGGCCCGGCGACTCCGCGCCACTCCCTACTTCCACCGGTCCGATCACTGCCTCAATCTGCGCGCGTGTGATCATGCCCGGGCGGAGGATGCACGGCACCAACGTGGCCAGCGAAATTACCGTGCTTTCGATACCCACTGCGCACGGGCCACCATCCAGAATCATCCCCGCCAGATCGGCCGGGACGTGCGCCGCCATGGTGGGGGAAAGCTCCGTGAAGCGATTGGCACTGGGCGCTGCGAGAGGCAGGGCGGTTTCGCGAAGCAGCGCCTGCGCCACCAAATGCGCCGGACTGCGTAAAGCGACACTGCCCAGTCCGGCGGTAACCAGATCGGGCACAGCGCTGTTCTTTGGCACAACAATTGTCAGCGGCCCCGGCCAGAAGTGTTGCGCCAGCGCCTGGGCCCGGTCAGGCCACTGCGATGCCAGGCTCCGCGCCATCTCCGCATCCGTCACATGCACGATCAAGGGATTCGACGCCGGGCGGCCCTTGGCCGCGAAGATTGCGCGAACTGCGTTTTCATCCAGCGCATTCGCCGCCAGGCCGTACACGGTTTCCGTCGGCATCACCACCAGACGTCCGGCCCGCAGCCAGGCCGCCGCGTGCCGGATGTTTTCCGGGCTACTCGGGAAGATCATCCGACCCGGCCGTCTTACCGGTCTTGCGGAACACCAGAAATGAGTGGATCAGTTCGCTGATGTCGCCGTCCAGCACTTTATCGATATCGCCGATGGAGAGCTTGGTGCGATGGTCCTTAATCATCCGATAAGGCGCCAGGACGTAGCTGCGGATCTGGCTGCCGAAGTTGATCTGGAGCTTTGAATCTTCAGTTTTGCGCGATTCTTCCCGCTTCTTCTCCAGCTCAAATTCATACATTTTGGCGCGCAACTGCTTCATCGCGGTATCGCGATTCTTGTGCTGCGACCGTTCATTCTGGCACTGCACCACAATGCCCGTGGGGAAGTGCGTGATACGTACCGCGGAATCGGTCATATTCACGTGCTGGCCGCCGGCACCACCGGCGCGGAAGGTATCGATGCGGAGATCGCCGTCCTTAATTTCGATCCTGATTTCGTCGTCAATCTGCGGATAGACGAAGACCGAAGCGAACGAAGTGTGCCTGCGCGCGTTGGCATCGAACGGAGATATGCGCACCAGCCGATGCACGCCGATCTCGGAGAAAAGCAGACCGTAGGCGTTGGGGCCGTTGACTTCGAAGGTCACGGACTTGATGCCCGCGCCATCGCCTTCCTGGCGGTCTGTGAGCAGAATCCCCATGCCATTCAGCTCTGCCCAGCGCAGGTACATGCGCATGAGCATTTCGGCCCAGTCCTGCGATTCCGTCCCGCCGGCGCCAGGGTGGATGGTCATGAGCGCGTGGCGTCCGTCGTTTTCGCCGGAGAGCAGCATCTGGGTTTCCAGACGGTTAAGGATTTCGTCGTAGGTTTTCAGATCGCGCGCGATATCGGCTTCCACCGACTCGCCTTCGCGACCGAGTTCAAAGAGCGTATCCAGATCTTCAGTGGCGCCCGCAATGCGTTCGTCGTTGGCAATGCCCTCTTCCAGACGCTTGCGCTCCTGCATGATTTTCTGGCTGCGTTCGGGCTGCGACCAGAAGTCGGGGGCGGCGACCTGGGCCTCGGTCCGGCTTAGCTCCTGTTTCTTTTTGGGAGCGTCAAAGATAGCTCCGCACGGCAGATGCCTGTTCGCGGAGCGTACTGTACTGGCGGGCTAGTTCGTCAATGGTCATTGCGGGGTAAGTTCCATCTTACAAAATCAGCATACAGTCGCCGTAGGAAAAGAAACGATAGCGGGATTCCACGGCATGACGGTAGGCGGCAAGCGTGAACTCCGTACCGGCCAGGGCGCAGACCAGCAGCAAAAGACTGGTGCGGGGCAGGTGGAAATTGGTGAGCATCGCCTGGACGCGGCGGAACTGGTAGCCGGGCCGGATAAAGAGGTTTGTTGACCCGTTGAGTTGCCCGGTGGCGGCAGCGGATTCCACCGTGCGCACGCTGGTGGTGCCACAGGCGATAACGCGCGGCGCGGACTGGATGCATGCCCACGCATCAGCCGAGATCGCGTAGCGTTCGAAGTGTAGTTCGTGGTTTTCGAAGTCTTCGCGGTCGATGGGCTGGAAGGTGCCCAGACCTACGTGCAGCGTGACGCGTGCCACCTGCGCACCCGCGCTCTGGCAACGCTCCAGAATTTCACCGGTGAAGTGCAGGCCCGCAGTGGGAGCGGCGACTGAACCGCGCTCGCGATTGAATACAGTCTGATACCGTTCACGGTCAGAAGCGGCGTCAGAGCGGCGGATGTAGGGCGGCAATGGCATGTGGCCCAGGCGGTCGAGATTGGCATCGATGTCTTCTTCGCCCAGAAAGCGCAGGGTTCGTTCGCCCCGTTCGCCCCGTGCCATGACTTCGGCGGCGAAGGTATCGGAAAAATGGATGACCTGTCCGGTCTGCATTTTTCGGCCCGGTCGCACCAGCGCCCGCCATTCGCGCGCCACGCCGGGCACCGGTTCCAGCAGCAGCACTTCCACCGCCCCGCCGCCCGGCTTGCGATGTCCCGCGAGGCGCGATGGAATCACGCGGGAATCGTTCACCACCAGACAATCGTCTTTACGCAGGTAGCCGGGAAAGTCACGGAATGTGCGGTCTTCCCATTGCTGTGTTTCACGGTGCAGCACCAGCATACGCGCGCCATCGCGGGCTTCGGGCGGCTGCTGCGCGATGAGTTCGTCGGGCAAAGCGTAGTCGAAGTGCGAAAGGTTCATGAGAAGTGGGATGATGTCCTTATTGAATTCAATGGATACCCTACTAATAAATGTACGGCTAATGATTGCGGCGCTGGCTTTTCTTCCCGCCGGAATGTATGCGGTTGCGCCTGACCCGGTTGAAGTGAAGTCGATACAGGCACTGGAACAGGCGTTGGCGGCAAAAAATCCGGAGACGCGTAAACTGGCGGCAGTGTCGTTGAGCCTGGCGGGAGCGAACGAAGCCCTGGAATTGACGCTCGTGAAACTGCTGCAGGATAAAGACGTCGAGGTCCGCCTGGCGGTGATCGCGAGCCTGTTTGACCTGCACAACAAGCGAGCGACGGATGCGCTGGAGGCGGCGATGAACGACGCGGTTCCCGAAGTGAGCTTCGCGGCGGCCAAAGCACTATGGGAGCTGAAGGTTCCAATCGCCCGCACCGCGTTACTTTCGGTGCTGGAAGGCGAATCGAAATCTTCCTCCGGTATCTTCGGCGAAAAGAAGAGACAAGCGCTGCGCATGATGCACACGCCGCGAACCACCTTCATGACGGCGTTGCGGGGGGGTGTCGGATTCATTCCGATGCCGGGGCTGGGCGAAGGTATATCGTCACTGCAATCTCTGATGAGCGACCCTGGGCTTTCCGGCCGGGCCAGCGCCGCCCTGCTGCTGGGGGCGGATACTGATCCGCGGACACTGGAAGCGTTGAAAGACGCCTTGCAAGACAAGACCTGGTCGGTGCGGGCGGCGGCCGTGCATTCACTGGCGCTGCACAATGACCCGGCGCTGAAGGCTGCAATCGCTCCGCTGGTGGACGACCAGAATGAAGCGGTGAAGCTGCGTGCGGCAGCCGGCTATCTGCGCCTGAGGGCAATTGAGCAGCGGCCAAAACCGGCTCCGGCACCAGCAGCGAAAAAGAAGCTCTAAACTCAAGGTTGCAACGAAGAGCGATAGTAATCGGTGGAGGCCTTGCGGGTTGTGAAGCCGCATGGCAACTTGCGTCGCGGGGCATTGCCGTGACACTGTTTGAGATGCGCCCGGTACAGACTACCGATGCGCACCAGACAGACCGCCTCGCCGAACTGGTCTGCAGCAATTCATTGAAGAGCGACCAGCCGCCTTCCGCCTCGTGGTTATTGAAGGAAGAGCTGCGCAGGATGGGCTCGCTGCTGACCACGGTAGCCGCGAAATCCCGTGTTCCCGGCGGGCAGGCACTCACGGTTGACCGCGTGGTCTTTGCTGAGGGCGCCACCGAAGCCGTGGAAAATCACCCTCTCATCGAAGTGAGGCGCGAGGAACAAACCCACATTGATCCGGCGGAAGTCACCATCATCGCGACCGGCCCGCTCACCAGCGGCGCGCTGGCGGCGGAGATTGGCCGGCTGACTGGCACGGGGCGGCTGTACTTCTACGATTCCATCAGCCCCATAGTGGACGCGACCACCGTGGACCGATCCATTGTGTTCGCGGCATCGCGCTACGACAAGTCGCTGGACGGCACAGGCGACTATCTGAACTGCCCGATGAACCGTGCCGAGTACGAGCACTTCCTCGATCAGTTGATTGCGGCAGAGGCCGTGGAAGCGCACGTCCCTGACGATGTCCCCTATTTCGAAGCCTGCCTGCCCATTGAAGAAATTGCGCGCCGGGGTCGTGATACTCTGCGCTTCGGCCCCATGAAGCCGATGGGTCTGACCGATCCGCGCACCGGACGCCGCCCCTGGGCCGCCGTGCAATTGCGCCAGGAGAATCTGCGGGCCGACAGCTTCAACCTGGTCGGCTTCCAGAATCATCTGCGTTTCGGGGAACAGAAGAGAATTCTGCGTCTGATTCCGGGCCTGGGGAACGCGGAGTTCCTGCGCTTCGGTCAGATTCATCGCAATACGTATATCAACGCGCCCGAGTTGCTGAACAGCACGCTGCAACTGCGGGCTCATCCCAATGTCTTCTTCGCCGGGCAGCTTTCCGGTGTGGAAGGCTACGTGGAATCCATCGCCACCGGTCTGGTTGCGGGACGCTTTGCAGCCCGGTGGATTGCGGGCGAAGTGCCCGTGGCTTTGCCACGCGAAACCGCTCTTGGGTCACTCTGCCATTACATCTCGCACGCGGACGCAAAGCGTTATCAGCCTGCCAACATTGCGTTCGATTTGTTGCCTGTGCCAGACCCCGCGCCACGAGATCGCAAAGAGCGCCAGACCATGGTGACGGACCGCGCGCTTACGGCATTGCAGGCTTACATGACCTCCCATGTGTGAACTCGCTCAGGCGATAAGCGACTACGAAGGCGAACTGCTGCGGCGCAACGATTCGCCGCACACCATACGGAACTACAGCGCTGACCTGCGGGAATTTCTCGAATATTTCTCACGCGAAAACGGTAACCCGCCGGCCATGGCCCAATTCGATCTGCTGGCGCTGCGCGAATGGCTGGCGTACCTTTATGACCGCGAATTGATGGCCCCCACCATCCGGCGCAAGCTGGCTTCGGTGCGCGGGCTGTTTCGTTACCTGGCGCGCGAGGGCCGGATTGCAAGCGACCCGGCGCGACTGATGCGCTTGCCGCGAATGCCGAAAACTCTGCCACAGGTACCCAATGCCGAAGCCACCAATACCCTGGTGGATGGTGTTGAACTGCTGGATATGGATCGTCCGCACCCGCAACGCGACCGTCTGTTGCTGGAACTTCTCTACGGTTGCGGGCTGCGGGTGAGTGAAGCGGTGGGGTTGAATCCGGAAGATATCGATTTCTCCGAACGCTGGCTCCGCATCCGCGGTAAGGGTCGCAAAGAACGTCAGGTGCCCTTTGGAAGTAAAGCCGCGGAGGCGCTGCAGAACTATCTGCAGGATCGCCCTCCCGCCACGGCTGTGTTTCTGAATCACCGTGGCGGGAGGCTGACGGACCGGGGAGCGCGTAACATCGTGAAATTTTATTCGACGTATGTGCTGGGGGATTCTTCCATTCATCCGCACACGCTGCGCCATGCTTTTGCTACTCATTTACTCAGCGACGGTGCGGACTTGCGCTCCATTCAGGAACTGCTGGGGCATGCGCGTCTTTCGACCACGCAGAAGTATACCCAGGTATCGCTGGAAGACCTGATGCGGGTTTACGACAAAGCCCATCCCAGGGCATGACACAAAGAATCCACCCACCGCAAGTAAACTTGCAGATGGAAGCATGGCAGCCCCTCTCAGCGTAATCATCATCAGCCGCAACGAAGGCAAGTTCCTGCAGCGCACGGTAGAGAATTTCGAAGCTACTCTGCCTGCGCGATCGGAAATCATTGTGGTGGATGACGATTCAACCGATGGCTCGGCGGGGTTTCTCGCGCAACGAAGGCCGCGCGTACGGCTGCTGCGTACGCCCGCCATTGGAGTGGCCCGGGCGCGCAATCTGGGCGCGAAGCGTTCGTCAGGCGAGGTGTTACTTTTCGCGGACGCGCACCTGACACTGCCGGCGGGGTGGTGTGAACCGCTGCTGGAAGTATTGGAAGATCCCGCCGTGGGAGGTGTCGCTCCGGGTATTCGCGGCATGACACCACTGCATCAACCGGGCTACGGACTGCGTTTCCGCGGACCTGCCATGGAAGTCGCGTGGAACGCGCGCAAGCCCCGCCACGCATCGCCCGCACCCATCTTGCCAGGCTGTACACTGGCGATGCGCCGCACCGTTTTCGAGTGCCCCGGCGGGAGCTGGGATGAGGGTTTACTGCAACGCGGCAACGTGGATAACGAGATTTCAGTCAGGCTCTGGTTACTCGGTTATCGACTCATGGTGGTGCCTGAAGTGATGGTGCGGCATCGTTTTCGAAAAAATTCTCCGTTCCCGGTGGGGTGGCCTCAGTATCTGCACAATCGTCTGCGCCTGGCCTTTGTACATTTCAACGATGAGCGTTTGACCCTTTGTATTGGGGCTTTGCGGGCATATCCGGGATTTGGCGAAGCACTTCGTTTGGTAACCGGGAGCGACGCGGCGGCGCGGCGGAGGCTGATTTCTTCGTTGCGCACCAAAGATGATGATTGGTACTTTTCCAATTTTGGTTTAGACTGGTAACACTCCCTCAAAAGAGTGTTCCAATTCGATAGGAGAAAAACCAAGATGGCTGCAAAGAAAAAAGTAGTGAAGAAGGCCGCGCCGAAAGTCGCGCCGAAGAAAGCCGTAGCGAAGAAGGCTGCGCCGAAGAAAGTCGTAGCGAAAAAGGCTGCGCCGAAGAAGGCTGCTGCGAAGAAAGTCGTAGCGAAGAAGGCTCCCGCCAAGGCTGCTGCAAAGAAGCCTGCCGCAAAGAAGCCCGCTGCAAAGAAGCCGGTTGCCAAGAAGAAGAAGGCGATGTCCAGTTCCTCCCCGGCCGCAACACCGCCCCGTACCATGTAGTAATTTAAGCGGCAACCTGCACCCGCGGAAACGCGAATGCAGGTTGCCGCTTTTTTCTTTCCAGTTCCCCGCCCCGCACCTGCTCTCTGCCCTGCGTAAAGGAATCAGCCTTTACAGATTTCCCCCATCGCGCCGCCACCACCGCAATATTTAACATCCTGCAATTGAACGCTGATGCCATCCGGATCGGTGAAGTAAAGTTCTGGCGTACCTTCTTTCGCACCACCCCGGTCTTCTTTGCGCAGGCTGATCCACGATTGCAGGGGCTTCGCGGCACCCGCCATATCGCCACGCGGCTGAATGCCGAACTCCGCCAGGGTCTTCATGACGCGGTCGGGATTGAAATCCGGAATAGCGAGGCAGACATGGTGAATGATCGGCGTTACCGTGGCCGGCACTTGCATGAAGAAAAGAAACTCCGGTCCCGCGCCCACCCCAAGCGACGGTGCCTTGCCCTGATACGCCTGAGCTTTCATGCCGAACAGACCACTGTAGAACGCGACCTGCTCATCCAGATTGTGGACCATCATGGTGAAGTGGCTGATGAAGCGGGCGTTGAGCAGGCCCTTCTTCGGCGAGGCCTCGGGCTTGCAGATCTCGCCCTGCATACCGGAACCGCCGCAATAGCTGGTGTCCTGAATCTGTACTACGTGGCCATTGGGATCGCCGAAGTACAGTTCCGGCGTGCCTTCGCGCATGCGGATGCGGGCCTTCAGAGGACCACCGCTTAACCCGCCGCCACGCCCGCCCGGTTCGGCTTTGGTTACGCCGTAGGCCGCCAGAATCCCCAGCGTCTTGTCCACGTCGAAACCAGGGGTATTCAGACACAGATGATTGATGCCCGGCTTGCCCAGCTGACCTGCGGCACCCAGCGCAATGAACGTTGGACCCTCGCCCACCCGCAACAGCGGCATCACACCCTGCCGGGTCTGAATGGGCATACCGAACAGGCCCTGATAGAAATCCAGCGACTGCTTCGCGTCAGAGCACGTGAGCGTCATGTGATTGAGTTCACGCACCGGAAGTACGGGCTTCGGCTGCGCAGCGAGTCTGGCGGCAGCAGCGCCGGCGGCTGAAGCAAGAAGAAAGTTGCGACGGGAAACAGACTGAGTCATTTCCCTGCGATTCTAGCGCAATCCGGGCTACAGTGTCTTCAGAAAATCGAAGTCCACATTGCCGCCGGAAAGAATCACACCCACGGTACGGATGCCAGCAGGGAGCTTGCCGTGCATCACAGCCGCCAGTGCCACCGCCCCCGAAGGCTCCACCACAAGGTGCAGCTTCTCCATCACAAAGCGCATGGTAGAGCGGATCTCCTCTTCGGTAACCAGCAGTATTTGTTCGGCATTTTTCTGGACCACCGGGAACGTCAATTTTCCGGGCGAGGGCGAGCGCAGACCATCGGCAATGGTATCGGGCGGCGCAATGGTGACGCGCTCACCTTTCTGCAGTGAGAGCCAGGTATCATTGGCCAGTTCCGGTTCCGCGCCGAACAGGCGAATCGCAGGATTGATGTCTTTCGCGATGGTGGAGCACCCGGAGAACAATCCGCCGCCACCAACACACACCACCAGCGCGTCGAAAGCAGGCGAATCTTCCATCAGTTCCAACCCTGCAGTTCCCTGCCCCGCCATGATCATTGGATGATCGTACGGCGGCACCAGCACACCGTTGGTCTCTTTCATGATTCCGGCGGCAATGGCCTCGCGGTCATCGGTAAAGCGGTTGTAAGTAACAATCCGGGCACCCTGGGCACGGGTGGGATCCATCTTGGAGCGGGGCGCGTCTTCCGGCATCACGATGGTGGCAGGCGCGTTGACAAATTTGGCCGCGATGGCGGTGGCCTGGGCATGATTGCCGCTGGAGAATGCCACCACGCCGTTGCGTAACTGTTCCGGCGACAGCGAGAGGATCAGGTTGGATGCGCCGCGAATCTTGAAAGCGCCACCCCGCTGGAGGTTTTCGCACTTGACGTAGACATTGAGACCGGTGAGAGAGTCAAGATCAGGCGAAGTGAGCACCGGCGTGCGTTTGGCAAGAGGGGTGATCCGCGAAGCCGCCTCGCGGACCATGGCAGGTGACAGGGACATGGAACTACCATTATGCCGGTACAATAGGGGCTAAGTGGAAAAGACGTTTTACATTGAATCCTTCGGCTGCCAGATGAATGCGCACGACTCGGAAAAAGTTGTGGGCACGCTGATGCAGCAGGGCTATGCGCAGGTGGAAACAGCGGAAGCCGCCAACTACATCTTCTACAACACCTGCAGCATTCGGGACAAATCAGAACAAAAGGTCTTCAACCGCCTGCAACACTTTAAGCAGGGTGGCGGCAGGAACGCGGACGGTGAGCGCAAGGTTATCGCGGTCATCGGCTGCGTGGCCCAACAGGAAGGCGAGAAGATCTTTGAGCGTGCTCCCCACGTGTCGCTGGTTGCAGGCTCGGCCAGCTATACGAAGCTGCCGCAGATGCTGGTGCAGCTGGAGGCGGGCAACCGGCGCGTCACCGGTTTGAGCCTCGATACCGACGAAACCTTCGATACGCCCTTCACCCGGCGCGACAACGCACATCGGGCCTATATCACGATTATCGAAGGCTGTGACAAGAGTTGCGCCTACTGCGTGGTTCCGTTCACCCGCGGGCCGGAGCGCAGCCGAACCAGTGCCAGCGTGATGGAAGAGGCGCGGCGGCTGGCGGATACCGGTTACACCGAAATCCAGCTATTGGGGCAGAACGTGAACAGCTATCGCGATCCCTCGCCGGCCGGATGGGACTTCGCCACGCTGCTGGACAAAGTGGGAACCATTGGCGGAATCCGCCGGGTCCGCTTCACCACTTCGCATCCGCGCGATTTCGTGAAGCCCATTATCGACGCGATCGACGCCAACCCGATTCTTTGTAACCACGTCCACCTCCCCGTGCAAAGCGGGTCGAGCAACGTGTTGCGCGGCATGCAACGGCTTTACACGCGCGAGCAATACATGGAAAGGATTGGGTGGATGAAGCAGGCCAGGCGGCAGATTGCCATCACCACTGACGTTATTGTTGGCTTCCCCGGCGAAACAGAGAAGGATTTCCAGGAAACACTCGACCTGCTGGAGCAAGTCCAATACGATTCCGTATTCGCTTTTAAATATTCACAGCGACCCAATACCTCGGCGCTGAAGCTGGAAGATCATATTCCGGAAGAAGAGAAGACCCGCCGCATCATGATCATGCTGGAGCGGCAGCGGGCGATTCAAATTCGCCGCAATGCGGAACTGGTCGGTCAGGTGGAAGAAGTGATGGTGGAGGGCCGGCAACAGGCTCTGCAGCAGTGGATCGGGCATACCAGCCGCAACCAGACACTGAATTTCACCCATCCCCGCAACGAAGGGCTGCTGGGCAGTTACGTGAATGTTCGTGTAACGCGCGCCGGCCCGAATTCACTGGTCGGCGAAGCGGTTATGTAGTCTCTTCCGCGGTCGTTTAGAACGAGTAGCGGAAGCCCATCTCGGCCGAGAAAGCATGCGGAATGATCACGCCCGAGGTGGAGAAGAAACCAGTCGGCTTCAGGAACGTGGAAGAACGGATACTGGTGCCGTACTGCGTTCCGAAGTTCTGATGATTGGTGAGGTCGTAGAAGTTCGCGATCACGTCGATCTTGTTGCGTTCGCGGATCTTGAACGACTTGCTCACGCGCATGTCAACCTGGAAGAAGCGGGCCACGCGCAATGCGTTGTAGGGCAGGGTGACCAGAGAGCCATCGCCCAACCCGGCGCGTAACTGGGCGGCGGCGAAAGCTTTCGTGGCCGTATAGTTCGTCTGGTCGGCGGCGGGCACCACGGCGCGCCATGCCCCGTTGCTGCCGCCGAAACCGTACACATCAAGACCTTCGGTGATATTCAACGGACGACCGGTAGCCCACTGCGCGATCGGTGCCACCTGAATGCCCCATTTGACCTGCAGGACGCCGCTAAAGAGAACACGATGCTTTTCATCGCTGGGAGTATAACCGAAATCGCTCTTTGTGAACAGTTTGGTAGGGTCCATGGCGGCATTGCCAAACGCTGCGGCGGCACCGACATAGGCCAGGGCGCGGGCGCGCACGTAGTTGGCATTGATGCTGAAGTGCCGGGTCATACGCCGGCGATACGCAATATTGAACGCATCGTAGCGGGAACGGCCAATGGAAGATTCCATGACAATCTGAGCCAGTTTGGGCAAACCTGCGGCCACGAATGCGTCGTCGAACTGGCGCTTGCCGGTGGCAAAGCTGATCCAGTTAATGTTCTGGCGTTTGGATTCGCGGAGTGCCAGAGTATGGATGACTTCCACTTCCAGAACATCGGTGGGAGTGATCTGCCAGGAGTAGCCAAGGTTCCACTGCTGGTTGTAGGGGTTGTGATAGTTGGGATCGACAAGGCGGCCAACCGCGCCCGGAGTGAGAACTTTGGATGCTGCCGGAATGGTGGGCAGCGGGTCTACGCCATACCGGTACTGGGAGAGAATCTTGCCCACGCCCGGAACCACGCTGGCATTGGGGTCGCCCGGGCCAGTGCTGGTAAGCGCCAGAACCTGAGTAAAGACAGTATCGTTTTCCTGCTGCTCGCTGAACAGCGGAATGTTCTGGAAGATCTGATCGAAATAGATTCCGTAGCCGCCGCGGAGCACATGTTTGGCATTACCCGTAAGATCGAAGGCGAAACCAATACGAGGGCTGATATCCTTCTTGTCATTCTGCGGCAGGCCTCCGGCATAGAGGCTGTTAACCGCTTTGAGTGCCAGGTAAGTTCGGTCCAGGTTCTGGGTCTTGCCGCCATGCAGGTTGTAGTCGCGATCCCAGCGCAGGCCCATGTTGATATTCAGGCGCCGGTTGATTTTCCAGTCATCCTGGAAGTACAAGCCGAACATTTTGGCATCGGCGCTGGAGAAATAAGGATTACCCGCCGACGCGCTCATCGCCGTTACGGCTCCGGGAGTGGAGAATCCGTTCGGGTACTTTGCAGCATTGGACGTGATGAGGCTGGGGTCATCGAGGAAGGTCACGTTGAGCGTAGAGGGCGTCTGGAAAAAACCACCCAGCTTGGGTTCCAGCACCAGGTCGAAGCCGGTCTTCATGGTGTGGCGGCCACGATTGATGGAAATGTCATCTTTGATCTGCCACTTCACCTGATAAGACTGCTGCGGCACGGAAGGGTTGGTGCCGAAGGCGGCACTGGGGAAGCTGACGTAGGGCACCTTGTTGTTGGAATCGATCAGATTGTTCCAGTACTGGTAACCGGCGGTGAAGGAATTCACTATCGTCGGACTGATGACCGAATTCAGGTTGGCGCTCGACAGGATCATCTTGTTGGTGGTGAAGTTGCCCGCAGTGAGGTCGTTGGTCGACGCGGCCTGATCGTTCAGCGCGGTATTGCTCTGCGCGGTGTAGACACCCGAGAAACTCTGGTTGGGCGTGAAGCGGTGATCAAGACGCGCATTGTAGCGCTGTTCACTGAAAGGCGTGGGGATGGAATTGACGGGAACCGCGCCCAGCGGTTTCGCGATAGTCAATTGATTGAAGGCATTTGCGCTAATTGGGAGTTCGGTTACTTCGCGCGTCCGTTCCAGGGCGAAGAATGCAAACGTCTGATCCTTCTTTATCGGCGCGCCAAACGATCCGCCGTATTGCTGGCGGCTGAAGGGCGACGTCGGCTGATTGCTCTGCTTCGAAAAATAGTCATTGGCATTGAGCGACGTATCGCGTTCGGAGAGAAACAGCGAGCCGTGCAGCAGATTGGTGCCGGATTTGGTAATCAGGTTCACAGCAGAGCCGGAAGTGCGGCCATTGGAGGCGGAAAAGCGCTGCGTTGAAATGCTGAACTCCGCCACGGCTTCGAGAGGCATCTGCATCACCGGGCCGCCCACGCTGTTGTCCTTGTCGTCAATACCGTTAATGGTCACGTTGACATTGCGTCCGCTGGAACCGTTGGTGGCGAATACGGCCACCCGATTCTTGGTGGGGTCATAGGAATTAACCGGCTTCACGCCAGGCGCCAAAAATGCCAGGTTGGCGAAGTCACGGCCATTGAGCGGCAGGTTCTGCACGTCGGCGGGTGTGACGGCCATGCTGACTTCGGTCTTGGCGGTATCAATCTGCGACGCTTCCGTGGTCACGGTAACCGTTTCGGTTTGCGCACCAGCCGTGAGCGTGACGTCGAGCTGGGTGGAAAGACCCACCTGCAAATCAACCTTGCTGAACTGCGCTGTGGTAAACCCGGTAGCCTTCACGGTGAACTGGTAGGAATCTGCGGGCACCAGATTGAGGCTGTACTCGCCGCTTCCCCCGGTATTGGCCACACGTTTGAAACCAGTGGCGGCATTCACAAGGCTGACTTCAGCATTGGGGACCACCGCATGCGAACTGTCGTACACCACTCCCTTGAGGGTGCCAGTGGCATTGATTTGAGCGGAGAGCGAAGCGGCGGCCAAAAGCAGAGCTGCCTACAGCGCCGGAATTCTATGTTTCATTTTGAAAAACCTCCTGATCTGCGGAACCCCTAATTACAGCACAATTGTTAAGTCGCCCACGATTTTTGGGTGTTTGATCCCTGAAAAGCTGTGGCTCGCCACATGCCATCCCTACAATCAAGAGGAACGATGGCTAACTGGCTGGACGCTACAGATCGAAAAATTCTGCGCCGGGCAAACCTCTGGCAGGCACCGGGGTGGGTGCGTACGTGGATGCTTGTGGCGTCCCGGTTGGGCGATGGCTGGCTGTGGTGGGGCATCGGCTTCGGCATCCTTCTTTGGGGCGGACGGCACCGCTACCAGGTGATGGTGGCAGGCGGAGTTGCGGTTGGAGCGGCCCAGGGCATTTCGCGTCTGCTCAAAATCGCGGTGGCGCGCGAGCGGCCCTGCGTTAGCGAAAAACATGTTTGGGCCAACGTTCCGCCGCCCGACCCTTATTCCTTTCCTTCGGCCCACGCGATGACGGCATTTGCGTTCACGGTGGCAATCGGGTATGCGTATCCGGGGCTATTCGCAGCGCTGCTGTTCGCCGCGATTAGTATTGCGTTGTCACGGGTATTGCTGGGTTTGCACTACGTGAGCGATGTGGTGGCGGGCGGCTTGTTGGGCTGGCTCATCGGTTTTGGTTCCCACATGTTGTTGTGAGTGCGCGTGGCACAATCTTCTTAAATGAACAAGACGATCTTTTTGGCCTTCTGCGCCCTTGGCACGCTGTCTGCGGCCATGCCCCCTGAACCGGACATGAAACTGGCCCGCGAAATTTACAAAGAGTTCATCGAGATCAAGTCCGGCTTCACCACCGGCTCGACTACTCCCGTCGTCGAAGCCGCCCGTGCCCGGCTCAAGGCCGCAGGATTTCCCGAAGCTGATATCTTCGTCGGCGGCGCAATTCCAAAGAAGGCGAATCTGGTGGTTCGCTATCACGGCATTGGCCCGCGCAAACCAATTCTGCTGCTGGCACACACCGATGTGGTGGAAGCCAAACGCGAGGACTGGAGTACAGACCCGTTTCAGTTCATCGAGAAAGACGGTTTCTTCTACGGCCGGGGAACCGCTGACGATAAAGCCGAGGCCGCCATCTGGGTCGCCAACCTTATCCGCATGAAGCGGGAAGGCTACAAGCCGGAGCGCGACATCATTGTGGCGCTCACCGCGGATGAAGAAGGCGGCGGGCCGTACAACGGCGTAACCTGGCTGCTGGAACACCACCGCAACCTGATCGACGCCGAGTTTGGTCTCAACGAAGGGGGCAAGGGAGAACTGGTGAACGGTAAGCCTCTGGCCAATGAAATACAGGTTGGCGAAAAGTGGTATGTCGATTTTCGCTTTGAAGCCCGCAACAAGGGCGGCCACAGCTCACAGCCGGTGGCCGATAATGCGATCTACCATCTGGCCGGTGCACTGGATCGACTGGCGAAATTCGGTTTTCCGCTCAAAACCAACGAAATCACGAAAGCCTACTTCGCCGCTCAAGCCAAAATTGAAAAAGGTCCGTTACAGAAAGACCTTGCCGGGGTAGCGGCAGGCTCGGCGGAATCCACGAAGAGGATCGCCGCGGAATCCCCGTTGTGGAACTCCATGTTGCGGACCACCTGTGTGGCTACCCTGCTCGAAGGCGGTCACGCCAACAACGCGCTGCCCCAGCTGGCCGCAGCCAACATCAACTGCCGGGTGCTTCCCGAAGACGGTCTGGATTACGTTCTCGCCACTCTGAATAAAGTTGCGGCCGATGATCAGGTGAAGATTACGGTTGGTCCGGAGCACGACAGCGCTCCGGCCTCGCCCATGCGACCCGACGTTCTGGGCGCGATGAAGCGTATCTCAGACACCATGTGGCCCGGTGTGGAGGTGCTGCCCTTCATGTCCACCGGTGCCACCGACAGCAAGCCGCTCCGTGCAGCGGGCATTCAGTCGTACGGTGTGCAGGGTTTGTTCAATGAGCGCGATGATACCCGCGCCCATGGCCGTGACGAGCGGATGCCCGTGAAGTCCTTTTTCGAAGGGCAGCAGTTCCTGTACCTGATGGTGAAAGAGTTGGCTGGCGGCCGGTAAGATCGTCATCGTCTTCTAACACTGTTTTGCGATAACTGGTGTGTGACCTCAACAATAAACCAGGTTGACCAGATCATCGCGCTGCTCTCTGAAGCCAATAGCGCCTACCTTGGCGAACCGGTCACGCAGCTGGAGCATGCTCTGCAGACCGCCTGGTTTGCCGCCCGCGCCGAGGCCGGCGAAGACGTCGTGGTCGCAGCATTACTGCATGACGTGGGCCACCTGATCGAACAACAGGACGGGCTCGGGCACCCCGAACACGATCGTATTGGCGCCGATTGGCTGGCTGGCCTCGGTGTCTCTCCACGGGTCTGTGAGCTCATTGGCGGCCATGTCCAGGCCAAGCGCTACCTTACCGCCACCACTCCTTCGTATTACGCCAATCTCTCCGAAACCAGCCGGATGACTTTGGCGCAACAGGGCGGCCCCATGAAGGCTGCGGAAATAGTTGAGTTCCGCGCCGACCCGAGGTTCAACGACAAGCTCCGTCTGCGGGTGTGGGATGAGCAGGCCAAACAGCCGGGTCTTCCCGTTCCGCCGCTGGAAAACTACCGCATCATGCTGGTGCGGGCCATAGCGGGGCCTGGGCCAGCATGAAAATAAGCCGATTCGGAATGGTGTTTGCGGGCACCTGGCTGGCTTATGCCGGGCTCTATTTGTGCCGCAAAAACTTCAGCGTTCTCATGCCGTTTCTGGGAAGTTCACTCGGCCTTTCCAACGCCACTCTCGCCGATCTGGTTTTTACATACAGCCTCACTTACGCGGCAGGGCAGTTTCTTTCCGGCTCGATTGCCGACCGTTTTGGCGCCCGGCCTCTGGTGGCTATCGGTATGGCAGTCTCCGCCGCTTGCTCGGCCCTGATCGCCGGTGCGCCGGGCGTCACCCTGTTGCTGACCATTCAACTCGTCAATGGGTTCGCGCAGTCCACCGGCTGGCCCGGCTTGTTGAAAATCACTTCAGCGCAATTTAGTCCCGCAGGCCGTGGCGTCACCATGGGCTGGTGGAGCACCAACATGGTGGTAGGCGGATTCGCCGCTACTATCCTCGCCACATGGTTTGCCACCGGTCCGCTGCTGCCGGCCCTCGGCTGGCAACGGGCTGCCTGGGGACCGGCGCTGCTGCTCGCTCTCATATCGATCCTGTTTCTTGTGCTGGTGCCCGCCAGTTCCGGGCTCGACCCGTCCCGCGAGCAGCGCCGCACTCCGGCTGGCGTCTGGCGTGAAGTGCTCCAGTCGCGGCCCCTGTGGGCCATCGCTATCGCCTACTTCTGCCTCAAGATGATGCGCTATACCTTTCTGTTCTGGCTCCCGCTTTATATGGTCCAGCGTCTGCGCTACAGCCCGGCAGAGGCTGGCTACACTTCTTCCATGTATGAGGTTGTGGGCTTCCTCGGTGTGCCCGCAGCCGGATACGTGTCCGACAAGCTTCTTGGGGGCCAGCGATTTCCTGCCGCCTCGGGTTTGATGTTTCTGCTGGCCGGGACGTGTCTCGTGTTTCCGCAGCTCAGTGCCATGAGCCGCGCTGGCAATATCATCGCCATCGGTCTGGCGGGCGCGTTGACCTTCGGTCCCGATACCTTGCTGGCCGGACCCGCCACCCAGGATGCGTCTTCGCCTGAAATCGCCGCCACCGCCGGTGGTTTCGTCAACGGCTTCGGCTCGCTCGGTCAACTCCTGTCGCCCCTGCTGGTGGCGGCCCTCACCCGCAGTGGCAAATGGGACAATCTGTTCACGGCTTTTGTCGGTGTCGCGCTGCTGGGCGCGGCCACCCTGGCGTTCGAATCGGGTCGCGAGAAAGTGAGGTTGGTGCCGGTCGGCGCCGGAAAACAACTAAATGCCTGAAACATCGGTCGCCATCGTGGGCGGCGGCATCGTCGGACTCGCCCATGCCTGGGAAGCGGCGCGCCGCGGATATTCCGTCACCTTGTTTGAGCGCCACGCCGCCGCTCAGGGTGCTTCCATCCGCAACTTCGGCATGATCTGGCCCATTGGCCAGCCCCCGGGAGAGAGGTTGCATCTCGCGCTTGCCAGTCAGGCTGTCTGGCGGCAGATTGTGCAGGCTACGGGCTTGCCGGTGGTGAGCGAGGGCTCCATTCATCTCGCTTACCGCCCCGACGAAGAGGCCGTCATTCGCGAATTCATCGCGCTCTCTACCGGCCACGGCTACGTTTGCCGCTGGATGGGGCCGCGGGAAGTTCTGCAGCGTTGCCCGGCAGTCCGGCATGATGGATTGCTGGGTGGACTTTACAGCGATACCGAACTTGTGGTTGACCCCCGCCAGGTGACCCGCACACTGCCACTCTGGCTGGCAGAGCAATTCGGCGTCACCCTGCGCTACGGTTGCGCCGTCACCGCAATTGAGGGTACAGAGGTACACACGCCGGAAGAACGCTGGAAAGCGGATCGTATTGTGGTTTGCGGCGGCGACGATTTCGCCTCGCTTTATCCCTCTGTATTTGCCGCCAGTCCGCTCATCCGCTGCAAGCTGCAAATGATGCGAACGGGCCCCCAGCCGGCGGGATTCCATCTTGGAACCGCGCTCGCCTCGGGCCTCACGCTGCGCTTCTATACCTCGTTCGGGATCTGCCCTTCACTTCCCGCGCTGCAGCAGCGCATCGCGCATGAGATGCCTGATTTCGACCGCTTCGGTATCCACGTGATGGCCGCTGAAACACCAGCCGGAGAGATTACCCTTGGCGATTCACACGAATATGGCGCCGATATTTCCATCTTCGATAAACCGGAGATTGAAGACTTGATTCTGCAGTATCTCCGTGCCTTTCTGGACTTGCCCGATCCGCAGATTCGTGAGCGCTGGCACGGCATCTATTCCAAACATCCCGCTGCCCCCTTTTTCCTTGCCGAACCGGAAAAGCGAGTCAGAATTGTGACCGGCCTTGGTGGCGCAGGTATGACTCTTTCCTTCGGTGTCGCGCAAAAAACCTGGAGTGAATGGATATGACCAAACTACGCGCCGTCATTCTGGACTGGGCCGGAACCACGGTCGATTTCGGCTGCCACGCGCCCGTGGCCGTGTTGACTGAAGTCTTCAAAGGCAACGGAGTAGAAATCATGACCAGCGAGGCCCGTATGGACATGGGCCTGCCCAAGCGTGCCCACATTGAAAAGATTCTGCAAATGCCCCGCGTCGCAGCGGCCTGGCAAACGGCTCACGGTCACCTGCCGGGTGAAGACGTGGTCGATCATCTTTACCGCCTCTTCGTCCCCCTCCAGATGCGGACCATTGTTGAGCTGTCGGATGTGATCGAGGGCGTGCCCGATCTGGTGACCCGGCTGCGCGCCCGCAATCTGAAGATTGGCTCCTCCACCGGCTACACGCGAGCCATGCTCGATTTGCTGCTGCCCCGCGCCGCCGCCCAGGGTTACGCGCCCGATACCTGTGTCACTCCGGAAGAATCGTGGGGTGGCCGTCCCGAACCCTGGATGTGCTTCACCAATATGGCGCGGCTGGGTGTGTACCCGCCCAAGGCCTGTGTGAAGGTGGGCGATACCATTGCAGACATCGAAGAGGGGCTCAACGCGGGAATGTTGACCGTTGGCGTAATCGATAGCAGCAACGAAGTTGGCCTGCGTGTCGGGGAATGGCGAAGCCTCAACGCCGCAGATCAGCATGACATCCGCGACCGTGTACGTCGCCGGTTCGAGGCTGCGGGTGCCCATTACACGATTTCCCTGCCGGGCGATCTGGACCACGTGCTGGACAGCATCGAAAGCCGCCTTTAAATCAGGCCAAAGGCAATCGTCACAGCTCCGGCCAGTGAATGTGACAAAGTCACTCCAGGCAAGTTGGGAATCCGTCGGTACATCACAGACCAGACAGCGCCCGCCATAAAAACAATTAGCAAACTCCACACGTCGGCATGGACGAGGTGGGCCAGGGTGTAGGGAATGATCAGCACCGACAACTGCAAAACGATGGACCTGGATTTCAAGTTGCCAAGCTCAGCCCAAAGGAAAGACCGAAAGAGAAATTCCTGACACGGGCAGGAGATAAGGACGTAGAAGAAGTAGAATCCGGGGGTGGGGATGTTGCCAAACCGCTGCAATCCCCCGATGCCACGGATCGCCCATAGCGCGAGCAGCGCCACCAGCGCAAAGCCGGCGTTCCAGGCCAGCGAAGTTCGCCAGTTACCCAGGCGCATTCCCAGTTGCGCCAAGGTGTGGCCAGAAGCGAAGGAAGTTACCGCAGCTACTGCGGCCATCGCGACCAGCACGTGAAATCGGAATTCGAACGGGATCACTCCGGTGGTTAGCAGCGTGATCGGAAGCGCATAGATAAGCAGTAGAATCGCGGAAAAGCGGAGCCATCCCGACGCAAGACAATCCGCTGCGGACCAACCTGTTTGACTGGGAATTTGGGACTGATACGCTCGCAACTGACCCTCGCCTGTTCATCTAAATGTAACAGGGCGATCAGAATTATTGACGGATCAGCTACTGAATATGATGCCGCAACTGACTATTGACATCGATTTGCAAATATGGCACCATATATCTGCATGCGCACCACCGTAAATCTCGAGGACGAAATCCTGGATACCTGCCGTGATCTGGCTGACCAGCAGGGTGTCTCCCTGGGTGATGCCGTGGGCTTGTTGGTTCGCCGTGGCTTAGCCTACCGATCACCGTATCGGGAGCGCAACGGGTTTGTGGTCTTTGAGGCAACGCCGACACACGGACAGTTCGGTCCGGAAGACGTGAAGAAGGCATTAGCCGAGGAAGATGTTGAATTCACCAGGGCTTTCTTCAAGCCCCAGGTATGATCCGGCTCCTCGATATTAATGTTCTGCTGGCACTGGCCTGGCCTTCGCATTTGCATCATGAACTGGCGCATCGCTGGTTCGGGCAAATACGCAGCGAAGGGTGGGCAACCTGTCCCGCCACGCAGTCTGGTTTCGTACGGCTTTCGGCAACGCGGGGTGTGGTGCCAGACCCCATGACACCGGTGGAGGCAATTGCCGCTATGGAGCGTAGCGCCAGCCAGCCCCAGCACCATTTCTGGCCTCAGGATGAGCAGGTTGGGGCCATTGCGCCAGAGCTTATGGTCCGCATCATGGGCCCGCGGCAAATGAGCGATGCCGTGCTGCTTGATCTGGCCATCAAACACGGCGGTCGCCTCGCCACCTTCGATCAGGCAATAGGGCACCTGATTCCGCGCGGATCATCGCTGGCCGATCACATTGAAATCATTCCGGTTTAGAGCAGGTATGGCGACTACCACTGATGGATTTCGGCTGGAACATGACTCTATGGGGGAGATCCGGGTCCCGCTGGATGCGCTATATGGGGCCCAAACGCAGCGTGCCGTGGACAATTTTCCCATCAGCGGGCTCCGGCTTCAGCGTGAGTTTCTGGCGGCGCTGGGCCTGATCAAAATTGCCGCGGCCAGGGCCAACCACGCGCTCGGTGAAATTCCGGAAAACATGGCGCAGGCGATCGAAGAAGCCGCCAGACAAGTCGCGGCGGGGGACCACGACAGTCAGTTTGTGGTTGACGTCTTCCAAACCGGAAGTGGCACCTCCACCAACATGAACGCCAATGAAGTGATCGCCCATCTTGCCAGCCTGGGTACCGGCGGCGAGATTCATCCCAACGATCACGTAAACCGCCACCAGTCCAGTAACGACGTGATCCCCACCGCCATTCACATCGCCGCGGTTTCCGGGGTTCGCCGCCAACTGGTGCCCGCGTTGCGTCGCCTCCGCGCCGTACTCGATGAGAAGGCGGCCGAATTTCACGATGTGTTCAAAATTGGCCGCACCCATTTGCAGGACGCGGTTCCGATGCGTCTGGGCCACGAATTCAGCGGCTATGCCCGACAGGTTGAGCTCTCCATCGGGCGCGTGGAACTGGCCACCGAAGGACTATTGGAACTGGCGCTCGGCGGAACCGCGGTGGGCACCGGCCTGAACGCCCCGAAAGACTTCGCGCGACTGGCGATTGAATGGCTCAGTGCGCACACCGGCTTTCCATTTCGCGAAGCGGGGAACCACTTCGAGGCCCAGGCCGCCAGGGATGCGGCGGGTTTCCTGAGCGGCGCTCTGCGAGCGTGCGCCATTGCCCTGATGAAAATTGCCAACGATATTCGCTGGCTTGGATCGGGCCCCCGTTGCGGACTCGGTGAGCTTCGTTTACCCGCGGTTCAGCCCGGATCCAGCATGATGCCGGGAAAGGTCAATCCCGTTATTGCGGAAAGCCTGCTGATGGCCTGTGCGCAGGTAATCGGCCATGACTCCTGCATCTCGTGGTGCTGCGCTTCGGGAGTTTTTGAGCTGAACCTGATGATGCCGCTCCTGGGCTACAACCTTTTGGATTCCATTGGACTACTCGCCGCCGCCAGCGCAAATTTTGCGGAGCGTTGCGTTAAAGGTTTGGAGGCTGACCGCGAACGGGCCGCGGAATATGTGGAGAAATCGCTCGCCGGCGTCACCGGGTTGGTGCCGGCCATAGGGTACGAGCGCGCAGCCGCGATTGCTCTTGAGGCCCATCGCAGTGGCCGCACCATCCTTCAGGTGGCGCAGGAGCAGACCGAACTATCCGCCGCCGACCTGGGCCGTTTGCTGGCACCCGCCGCTCAAGCCGGTCACTGACCTGGTCACAATATCTCTGTCGCCAGCGCCTGCGCTCTGGCTCGTCCCAGTGTTGCTTCCAAAGCGGCGATCAAAACCTGACGGGTTTCAGTCGGGTCAATCACCGCGTCGCAGTGCCCGCGTGCCGCCGCGTACTTCGCGTCCAGCCAGCGGTCGTAATCGGCGCGGGTTTGCGCAACGGCTTTTTCCAGATCTTCGGGCATTGACTGGCCGGCCTTTTTCACCTTTTCCAGTTCCACCGAGAACAACGCCTGTACGGCGGAATCGCCTTCCATCACGCCAATGCGCGCAGTGGGCCAGCTAAAGGTGAAATTGGGGTCGAAACCCTGGCCGGAAAGCGCGTAGTAGCCCGCACCCGAAGCGTGGTTGGTGACCAGTACAAGGCGCGGCACCGAAGCGCACGACATCGCTTCCACCATTTCCGCCCCGGCCCGGATAATACCTGAAAGCTCGGCCTCGGCTCCAACCATAAATCCGGACACATCCTGCACGTAGATAATCGGTGTTCCCTGCCGCTCCGCCAGTTCGACGAAGTACGCCACCTTGCGCGCGGTTTCGGTATAGATAATGCCGCCGATGCGCGGTTTCAGGAATCCCCTGCGGTTGGCAATCACCGCCACCGGATACCCGCCCAGCCGCGCCGTGGCACACAGCATTTCCGGCGCGTAACCGGGCTGAAATTCCAGAAAGTCGTCGCTGTCCAGGATGCGGAACAGAATGTCTTCCACGTCGTAGGGCAGGCGGTGGTCCGCCGGAAGTGCTGCAAGCAGGCCTTCCGCCGGAAGTTTGGGCGCTGTGGCCGCTAAGGCATGCCGCGCTTCGGGCATCTGCCGGAAGCGCGCGCGAATCATGTCGAGGCAGTCCGCGTCGTTCTTCGCCATGAAGTGCGCCACACCGCTTTTCGTATTGTGCAGGTGAGCCCCGCCCAGAGCTTCCTGGTCAATCACCTGCCCCGTGGCACCCCTCACCAGATTAGGTCCACCCAGCCCCATGAAACTGGTTCCCTCCACCATGATGATGACGTCGCTCAGCGCGGGCAGATAGGCGCCGCCTGCGATACAAGGCCCCATCACCGCCGCAATTTGCGGCACATGCAGCTTGCGCCGCATCAGCGAGTTGTAATAGAAAATCCGGCCTGCGCCATATTGACCGGGAAAAATGCCATCCTGATAGGGCAGGTTGACGCCGGCCGAATCCACCAGATAAACAATGGGGATCCGGTTGCGCATGGCCACTTCCTGGGCGCGCAGAATCTTGGTAATGGTTTCCGGCCACCACGAACCGGCTTTTACGGTGGCATCGTTGGCCACGATCACGGCGGACCGTCCCTCGATCTTGCCGATGCCGGTGACAACGCCCGCCGCCGGCGCCTGGCCATCGTAACGGTCATAGGCGATCAGGAGTCCAATCTCCACGAACCGCGTGCCAGGGTCCAGCAAACGCGCAATCCGCTCACGGGCGGTAAGCTTTCCCGAACGGTGTTGCTTCTCGATGCGCTGTACACCGCCGCCTTCACGCAGCTTGTCTTCCAGCTTCTGCAGCGTCTCCAGCAGGTGACGCATTCGGGCCGCGCGCGCAACCGCGTTAGCCGCTTGAGGGGATTCGTCCGGCACTGACCTACGCTTTGGCTTCCTGCGCTTCCAGCTGCGGAATCAGTTCCGATAGCGGCTTGTAACGGAAGACCTCACCCAGTTTGTTGTGTTTGCGCAAAACTTCGCGGTAGCGATTGACCTTGTCGAAGAAACCCGGGCCGATATTCTTGTTCCACGCCGCCACCATCTCCGGCTTGCTCTTGTCCGGCTGGTAGTTGCAGAACAACGGAATGTACTTGTGTCCCGGGTACATATCGCCCGCCATGATCAGCGTCGACGTAACGCCTTCAATGAAGGCGTCATTACTGGATACAAGGTTGAACTGGCGGGTAAGGAAGTTCGCCATAATCTCCGGCTGCAGGGAATTGACGACGGTGAATGCCCATGCCGCGCCTGACCGTGCGTTGCGGCGCGCGATGTCATCCGGCGGCTCCAGTTCGGTGGAATACCAGGGCGGCGAACCCGGAAATATATTGAGCGGCGAGAAGAACATGGACCGGCCCGCGCCGTGCCAAAAGAACTCATATCCCTCGCGGTCCATCAGCGCAAGCCGTTCCGACACTTTCGGCAGCAGGCGCCGGTACCAGGTGCGGCAGCAGAGCCCGAGCGATTCCGCCGTTGGTCCAAAAAATCCCTCGCGGGAATTATCCCGGCAAAGTTTCAGGAATTTTTCAATGGCCGTATCGAATTCGCTGTCGCTGGAAAACGGGGTGAGGTTGGCCACCTGGGTCTTCGCAAAACACATGCCCTGCCCGGCATGCATCATCAGCAGAGTCTTTTCCGGCAGCGACTGCGTTTCGTGGTTCATCATCAGGTCGACCATGGGCTTGCCTGCCTTGTAGTAAGCGTAGGCGTAATTCTTGCCCAGGCCTTCTACCGCCCAAAGGGCCGGGTAGTCGCCCAACGCATAGGCCTTCTCAATTGAATCCGCCAAAGGGTAGGTACCATCCGGGCTCAACGTGTTGGGGGCCTCGAACTGAGTGACCAGTCCCACCACGGTAAACGTGTTCTTGATGCGGTCCATCGTTAACCGCCGCGCATCGGGGGTATCCAGACAGGTCTGCAGGTCTTCGGCCCCCCGCGCAATCGATTCCGTCAGGCCCTGCAGGAAAGAGGGGTCAAGAATCTTCAGGTTAATTGTATTTTCGGCCAGGTCGATCAACGACCCCTGGGCAACATCGCCCATGGCAAAGGTGGCGAAGAAGTTGGCGTCTCCATTGAACTCTTCCTGCGCCTTGGTGGCGAGCCGGTACAAGTTTGCCGCCGTCTCCTGTTCTTTCTTCGGATCCACCGAGGTCACGGCCGCCATCAGTTGTCGCGCTCCATAAACCGTCATCGCCCACTGGAAACCCGCAGCGGCCCGAACCAGATCCGTTACCGACTTTGACTCCAACATTTCAACACTCCCCAATTCCGGCAGAATTAACGATAATCCACTATACGGAATTTTCAAGAATAACACTGCGGTGCCATCAAAATTTTGTTACAGGAACAGCGGCACCGCGATAATGACTCCAGGCCCATGCGCCCCTGGTTTCAGTTCGCAGTTCTGCTCCCGATGCTGGCCTCCGCGCAGCCGGAAGCCCCGCCGCGTGCCCTGCTTTGCCCGCCTCTAACCGCGGATCCTGACCGGGAGCTAAGCTTTCCCTGCGGCGAACACCAGGTTCTGCGTACTTCCTCTACCCGCTTTATGCTGATCCGGACCAACCTGCGTGAAAACGACGGAATGGATGAATTCTTCACCGGCCTAACCACTCCGTTGAGCATCAGCGGTGGTCAGGCCCCGTCCGCGAAGGCCGACTACCTCATCGTCCTGTCGAACCCCGGCAGCGAAGAGCATGTCGCCATCTTTCCCCTTGCAACCGGGACGCGCCCCATACTGCGAGCCCGCTTCCTGCAAGCCGGCACTGCGGTTCTGGATGTCGACAAAGCTCGTGCGGAACTGCGCCGTCGCATTGTGCGGGCACCAGCCACCATCCATGCGCGCAAGTACCTCACACGGCCCTTTCGCGCGGGCGGCTTTCATCTGGGTCCAGGCACCTGGGAATTTACCATGCTGGAGAATCCCGATGGCGTTGATCTGCTGTGCATTGAAGATCAGGCCCTCATCACCCACCGCCGCTGGTGGCTGCTGCCCGCTCACATCATTCCCACCGATGACAAACGCAGCGAGGGTGTAATTTCCTGGGACGATCCTGAAGCGGTAGACAGAAAACTGCTGGAAATCCGCTTTCCGTTTAAAAAAGCGCTGGTTCTGGAAGATTAGTTGCCGAGCCGGCAGCGGGGGCGGAGGTCTCAGGCGAAGCAGACCTCCGGCGATCCGCCAAATCTATTTGCCCGTCGCGGAAACCGCGATGTAAGCGATGGTGGTGTTCACTTTATTGACCGTCGCCGTCACTGGCACCAGCGCACCCAGAGGTGAATCCAGCGGGATGGTGACGTTCACCTGATAGAGGCCTACCGCGGTAGGGGTGAGCCCCACGAACAACGCGTTTGCCGTAGTTGGCCTTCCCTGGAAGCCGCCGCCAAAAGTGACCGGCGTGGGCGGCCCGGGGATGGTCTGTAAAGGTGCCGTGCTGGTAGCCGGGGCACCATCTACCGCAGCAGGCGAAGTCTGGCCAAAGCCCACACCGTAGATCACGATGGAATCGCCCGGCTTCGCAGGATGTGAGGGGTAACCCGGAATAACGGTGGTTGCAGGTAGCGTCAGGCTCCCGTCGCCATTCACTCCGATCGCGTACCCGCCGGCCACCAGTGATGTCGGCCAAATCAGGAAACGCGGTGCATTGCCGGTGATCGCGATCGACCGGGAATTACCCGCGCTGCCGTTGTTCACCACCTGAACAATTGCGGTGCCCAACGCCGAGTACGGCATCTGAAAGTTGACCTGAGAAGACGAGACGTAATAGAGCGGCGCGGGCACTCCGTTTACGAGTACCTGGGTGTTGCCAAGCCTGGTAGCCAGCGGCGGCGGACCGGGGTTCTGGGCGGCGGCATCTGCCAACTGGCTGCCGAAGATGGCCACAATACCTCCAGGCGCTACCGATTCCTGGGCAAAATTCCCGATGTTCACAATGCCCCCGGCAGACATCTGCGGCTTGCCCGCGGGCGCCACGGACAACTGAACGGGTACTGAAACCTGCGCGTTGTTGGCGGCATTGGATGTGATGGTCACAGTGCCGGAGTAATTTCCGGGCGCAAGAGTCGTCGGATCAGCACCAATAAGAAGGCCGGTCGTTCCCGCCAGCGATGCCGACAGGAAGGCGCCGCCCGCTGCCGCTGCACCGGTGACAGCCAGGGGAGTGGGCGTGCAGCCCGCTGCCGTGCCTGTCCCCTGCGCGAGGTTGGAAAAACTCACCACCGCATATTGAATCGAACCGCCTTGCGTGCCATTCAGGCGAATGGTGGAGTTATTCACTGCCAGAATCGGAGAGCAGGTCACATTGAGCGTGACCGCCACAGTTTTATTTTCGGATGGTGTCCGGGATCCGCTGACGACGACTGCGCCGGTGTAACTACCCGGTAGCTGCCCAATCTGCGCCGCGGCCTGGATGCTGTAAGGCAGCAGAAAATTCACGCTGGCCGCACTTCCCGTGGAAAACGAGAGCCATTTCCCGCCGGTCTGGGTAGTAGCTGCACCGGTTACGGCGCTGGAAGCAAAACCGGCGTCGCCACAGTAGGCAGCGTGCCGCCTGAAGGTGTGGCGTAAAACGCTATGGAGTTGGGTACGCCCGCCACAGTAATGGTGACAGAAATATCCACAGGCGCATCCACGGCGGCCGGATCACTGAGAGTCACAAACTCCGTGTAGGTCCCGGCTGCCAGTGCCGACGTGCTCAGTGCGATGACAATCGGATTGCAGTTACCGGCGCGAGTGGTGCAGGCGCGCGACGCGCCTACTGTGGCCGCCAGCCAAGAGGCAGAAGTGACAGCGCTCAGGTTCAGCGTTCCGTCCGCAACGTTGAACGCTTCCACAGTTTGCGCCTGACCGTTCGCTCCCGGGCTCACATAGACGGGACCCACGGCAACGGTGCTCAATCCAAGTCGCGGGGCCGCCGTTAGTGCGGGCGCGAATCCGAGCACCGCGAGAAGTGCATACTTGCGTAGCTGATTCATGGTTTTTGGAGATCCTTCCTCAATGAACAAATCCGAGCTTCTTCAGTGTCGACGCCGGTTCGTCGCCCTCAAACTGCAACAACATGGCCTTCTGATATCCGTTCTCAATGGCCACAGCCGCGGGCGGAAGATCAAACGGGAACAGCTTCTTTAGTGCATCCGGATCTTTGGCCAGCGGCCCACGGCCTTCAAGGCCCGCCTTGCCCATGAAGAACGAGCCAAACTGCGGGTTCTCTGTGGGAACGCCCACAAAATGTGTATCGCCCCAGTTGAGCGCCGCCAGCTTGCGGCCCGCTTCCAGGCAGTGCAAACACGCGGGGTTGAAGAAATAAATGAAGGTCTTCCCTTCGGACAGGGAAATCTGCTTGCCGTCCAGTGCCGTCAGAGAGTCCGGGGCCTTCGTGCCGGTGTTGCGTGTCAACGCCATTCCGTACGAGGTGAGCACGAATACGGCCATTGCGCCCATGATGAGTGCCACCGGGCGAACGCCTTCCGATTTTCGCGCGCCCATTCCGGCGCCAATTGCCAGCAGCAGCATGATGCCATCGCCCACAAAGAACTGCGGCCCCACGGCACGCTTCACCCAAGGGAAGCAGGAGCACTCCGCGCCCACCAGTTCGTTGTAGTGGATGCCAATGAAAATCATGAACGCCACCAGCAGGAGACTCGCAATCCACGCACCCCATTGACGAAAGCGCGGAATCAGCAGCAGCACGCCGCAGGTGGTTTCCACAATGCCGAAGCCGATGGCCGCCGGAACGCTGAGCATTTCCGGCACTTTGGCCTGCGCCAGACGGACTGCGGCGCCAAGGGGATCGGAAGCCTTCCACAACCCCGCAACCAGAAACACAATGGAGATCAGAATGGCAGCGGTCCAGTTCAGCGCGACCCGCCAACCCTGTGGTACGTCCAGACCAGCCTGCGAGTGCGCAGGCAAAGCCGCGTCTTGAGACATATTCTCTAGTGTAGCCAGGTCGCGCCGCCTCTGGCGCTACTCTCATATAGTTGGAGGTTCAGCCATTGAAAATTCTCATCTTCGGAGCCGGCGCAACCGGTGGATATTTCGGCGGCCGCTTTCTGGAAGCGGGTATCGACACCACATTCTTCGTCCGCCCCGCGCGCGCCGCGAAGCTGCGTGAAACCGGCCTTGTGATCCGCAGTCAGTTTGGCGACGTCTCGCTGCCCGCGCCGGTGGCCACGCAGGAAGCACCCGGCGGTCCCTATGACGCCGTGCTTTTGAGCTGCAAGGCTTACGATCTGGAAAGCGCGCTGGATGCCCTTGTGCCGGCCGTGGGTCCGCAGACCGTCATCATTCCCGTACTCAACGGTATCCGTCATCTAAACGCCCTGGAAAATCGCTTCGGCGCGCACCGGACCATGGGCGGCCTGTGCCTGATATCGGCTTCGCTGGATGCCGAAGGCCGCATTCTCCATCACAACGACAAACACAGTATCGTCTTCGGGGAACGCGCCGGCGGCATCTCCGCGCGCACCGAAACCCTGGCGGCAGCCATTCAGCCGGCAAAGATGGACTCCCGCCCCAGCGCCAACATCATGCAGGAGATGTGGGACAAGTGGGTCTTCCTCGCGCCTCTTGCGGCCCTGACCTGTCTGATGCGCTCTACAGTGGGCGATGTCGTCAACGCGGCCGGACCTGAATTTCCCATGCGCTTCGTGGAGGAATGCCGCGCGGTCGCGGTTGCCCAGGGCCACCCTGTGGCGCAGGCGCAAATGACCTGGATCCAAACCGCTGTCACCAAGGCCGCATCGCCCATCATGGCGTCTATGATGCGGGACATCGAGCGCGGCGGTCCGGTGGAAGCCGACCACGTGGTGGGCGACATGATTCGCCTCGGTGGCGGTGCGGACAAGTCTCCGCTGATGCAGATGGCGTATCTGCACTTGAAGGCTTACGAAGCGCGGCGGGCACGGGAGGCGGCCGTTACCGCGGCCGGTTGATTTCGCTCCCATGCCCGCGGGCCATGATGAGGAATACGCGCGGCGCCTGGACGCAGAGCGCCGTGCCTTCGAAAATAATACCGAAGTCCACGACCTGCCTCCCATCTGCCACTACTGGCTGAACCGCTACATTTTGCCGCAGCTTTCCCGCCTGGGGTATGCGGATGCCGACAGTTTTTTCATCGGCAATCTGCAGCGCGCCTACGATCGCGCTCAACAGCCGAAGCGGCGTTTCGTCAGTATCGGCGCGGGCAATTGTGACACTGAAGTGCGGCTTGCCCAGGCGCTGCGCGAATCCGGCGCAGAGGACTTTGTCATCGAGTGCCTCGACCTGAACGAGGCCATGCTGGAACGCGGCAAGGTGGCAGCGACGGCCAGCGGCCTCGGGGCGCACATCCACCCGGTGGTCGCCGACCTCAACCACTGGCAACCGAGCGGCACCTGTGATGCGGTGCTCGCCAACCAGGCCTTGCATCACGTGTCCAGCCTTGAAACACTGCTGGACGCGATTCGGGAGTCGCTAACGCCAAACGGGGTGCTGATTGTGTCCGAAATGATTGGGCGCAATGGCCATCGACGGTGGCCGGAGGCGCTTGGCCCGGTGCAGCAATTCTGGAGCGAACTGCCGGCACACTACCGTTACAATCGCCAGTTGCAGAGGCAAGAGGATCAGTACCCGGATTGGGATTGTGCCGTGGATGGCTTCGAGGGGATCCGCTGCCAGGACATTCTTCCGCTGCTGCTGGAGCGATTCCCATTCCAGTTCTTTTATGGCTTCTCGAATGTAACCGATCCGTTTATCGACCGGAGTTTCGGCCCGAACTTCGACGCTGACAAAGAGTGGGACCGCAATTTTATTGATCGTGTCCACGCATTCGACGAGGCCGGGATTCGTTCCGGACGGATAAAGCCGACGCATATGTTGGCCGTGCTTGGCCGGGACGCGGCGGGGCAAGTGGTGTGCCGGGAACATCTGACGCCCGCGTTCTGCGTACGCTGGCCGTGATGCAGCTAGTTGCATGGTGCGCCCGGTAGGATTCGAACCTACGGCCTTTTGCTCCGGAGGCAAACGCTCTATCCAGCTGAGCTACGGGCGCGCACACTTCGATTCTAGCGCAGAAAAGTCTCCGGGGCGTGGTAACATCGTCACGTCGGCACTGATTTGTTCGCCTCGCGGAGAGGTGGCTGAGTGGTCGAAAGCAGCGGTTTGCTAAACCGTCGTAGGGTCAAAAACTCTACCGGGGGTTCGAATCCCCCCCTCTCCGCCACTTCCAGTATTGGCCTTGTCCTTCGGGAAAGACCTGAACGGGACCCTGAAGCTGTTCGAGGTGAGCCTCGATACCGACTTTCACGTCAACGGCATCTTTTACGGTACGGTTGATAAAAACCAGGGAGTCTTTCAGACGGCTTCGGCCAAGTACTATGTCGATGGTTGGGTCGGTGTGCGGCAGGGTTTTGCGGACTACTTCGCCAGCCTTTTTGAAGCACTGCCTGTTGAGGCGGTCGTCAGAACAGAAGGACACGGGATGAACGTCACTGTTCAGGTGGGGTAAGGCGGGTCGTGAAGGCAGCCCGAAAAGAAATATCGAAGAATTAGTGCTTTGCTCTGGATCTGAGCTGCAAAGCCTGGCAATGGAGATATTTGAGGGAATCGAACCGCCATATTCGGACGGGCTTGCCGGCGAGCAGCGCGAACGTTGCCGCAGGAAAAAGAGTGGGCGCAGGCCGGGCTATCGCGGAGATTGGCGGCCACAGGTTCTACCGGAGCGTGCGCTGCGTTGTGCCGTGCGTGGCGCAAATCCAGTTTCTACAGTCGTAGTCCGGAAGGCGAAGTTGCCATGGCCTGATTGCTTACTGTAGCCCGTACCTGCCACATGTAGAATCGAAACTTTCTGGACTACCTCGCCCTGGCCATTCGTGCCCATCGCAGCGCACAGCCTGTTCCGTTGCTCCCGCATTCCAACAGTAACGCCTGAACTATTACGATTTGTTACTATCGACAAATCGAGCGAGGCTAATTGATACCATGAAGTTACTCTCTTTCCGCAGGCGGTTCGGCTACTGCTCCACTCCCACCACAAGGAAGTGCTTATCGATATCACCCTGGCTCCGGCTCTGTGTTTTAGCCATGGCCGCGGTGCCCCACCTTCTGCCCTTCCAGCCGTCACAGGGCAACACCATAAGTGCCTGGTTTGAGCCGAATCAGGGTCAGGCCGCGCCGGGCGTCCTGTTCATTTCGCCCGGCCCCCGCCACCGGCTGCTGATTGAACGCGCGGGTACACAGCTGCTGTTTCAGGGGCGTCCCGGCTCCGCACCATCCACGGTACGGTTCGCCTATACTGGCGCCGTGGGCGAACTCCCCCAAGGTGGCGAGCCGTTGCCCGGTCAGAGCAACTACCTTTCCGGCGCGGATCAAAACCACTGGAAGATTGGCATTCCGCACTATCGTACGGTGCGGCGCACGGATCTTTGGCCCGGAATCGATCAGACTTACTACTCGGGGGAGCAGGGTCTCGAATATGATTTCATTGTCCGGCCCGGTGCGAACCCCGCACGAATCGCTTTTGTGGTTGAAGGCGCACAGTCACTGGCTGTGAACGCTGCCGGCGATCTGGTGATGGAAGTCGATCATAACCAGGTCCGGCAGCATAAACCCTTCGCGTACCAACTCAGCGGCGGACAGCGGCAGCCTGTTCCGGCATCGTATCGCCTGGGGCGCAACCGGACCGTTTCATTTACGGTTGGCCCCTATGACCACGATAAATCTCTGATCATCGATCCGGTCCTCTCCTATTCCACCTATCTGAGCGGATACACGGACAACCGTGGCTACGCCGTCGCCGTGGACGCTGCCGGCAATACTTATGTCACCGGCACCACGATGGCAGGCAATTTCCCTGTCCAGGGCGCGCTGCAAGCCCTGAACGGTGGTGGGTCCGATGCTTTCGTGGCCAAGTTGAACTCCGCCGGGAATTCGCTGGTTTACGCAACCTATCTCGGGGGGAACGGCGACGACACCGGTTACGGAATTGCCGTCGATGGCTCGGGGAATGCATACGTGACGGGGTCTACGAGGTCGACGAATTTCCCTGTTCAATCGCCCTACCAGAGGAACCTGAGTGGCGGCTCGGACGCTTTCCTGACCGAACTAAACGCTGCCGGCAACGCGCTGATTTTTTCCACCTATCTGGGCGGATCGGCCGATGACGTGGCTCAGGCAGTTGCGGTGTCTGGTGGAACCGCCTGTATTACGGGCGGCAGCCAGTCCTCGGATTTTCCCCGACTCAACCCGTTTCAGGGCTCCTCCGTGGGGGGCGGAGACGCCTTCGTCGCCTGTTTCGCCTCGGGGGCATTGCAGTGGTCTACCTACCTGGGAGGCAGCGCTATCGACTACGCCTATGGCGTAGCCATGGATTCCGCCCGCAACGTTTACGTCGGCGGCTATACTTCTTCCGCCGATTTTCCACTCGCCATTCCGCTGCAGGCCGCGATCCAGGGGGCACGCACGGGTTTTATTACCAAGCTGAACGCTGCTGGCACTGCTCTGGTTTACTCCACCTATCTTGGGGGCAACTCGTGGGACGAAGTGCACGGCATTGCTCTGGACGCGACTGGCGCGGCCTATGTAACCGGCTCCACCTTCTCGGCAAACTTCCCGACCACACCCGGCGCTTTCAGCGCTATCTACAAGTACGCCAATGACGGCTTTGTCAGCAAGATCAGTCCCGCCGGAACCTCACTGGTCTATTCGACCTTCCTCGCTGGTACCGGTGAAGACATCCCGTGGGCGATCGCCGTCGATGCCATCGGCAACGCCCATGTAACAGGCCTGACTACTTCGAATGACTTTCCCTCGGTCAGTCCCGTCCAGGCGGCGATCCAGGGCAACGGCGTGAAAGCGGCGAAGAGCACCGACGGCGGTGCTGCGTGGACACCGATCAGCGCCGGGATACTCGGACAGACGGTAACCGGCATCGCGGTCGATCCCACCAACCCGAACAAGATCTTCGCCATCGGCCAATATGCCCAGTTGTACCTGAGCCTCGACGCCAGCCAAACCTGGACGCCGGTGAACACGGGAAGTTATGCTAATTCCTGTGCCAACTCAGTGGCGATCGCGCCCTCGAACTCAAATTACATTTATCTTGGTACCTGCTCCAACGGTGTAGCCCGAAGCGCCGACGGCGGTACCACCTGGAGCCCGTTCAGCAATGGCCTGGTTCCGGGCAATTCCATCTACGTACTTTTGGCTGACCCCACGAATCCGGCTTTGATGTACGCAGCCGGCAACAACGGATCTCTCTATAAAGCGCGAACCAGCGATTCTTCGTGGACCAGTATTACGACGTCGCTGGCCACGAATATCAATGCCATCGCCATCGATCCAACCGTTGGTTCCACCATCTATCTGGGCACGGACGCCGGAATATACAAGAGCACCCAAAGCGGGCCTTTCAATCCGATCAACACGGGGGTGACGCCGCAGAAGACTACGGCCCTCCTGATTCAGCCCGGTGCCCCTTCGGTGCTCTACGCGGGCCAGGTGTGCGCGGTGATTAAGAGTACCAACGCCGGCGCATCGTGGGCCTCCGCTTCCAGCGGTATACCGAACACCTGTATCTGGGGGGGAGGCCTTGTGGCCATTGGCGGTACGCTCTATGTGGGCACTGACACACCGGGGATTTATAAGAGCACAGATGGTGGGTCAACGTGGGCACTGGCCGGTAGCGGACTGGGAAATCCTCCGCGCGCGCTCACGGCGGCCGGGTCGATACTCTACGCGGGTTTCTATGCCGGCCAGGACAGTTTTGTAGGCAAACTGAATGTGACCGGAACCGCGCTGCTGTATTCCACCTGGTTTGGCGGCCTTGCGCCTTACGACGAAGCCCACGGAATCGCGATTGACTCTACCGGCAACGCCTACGTTGCAGGCTGGACCGGACAGACCATTGCTCCCAATCTGCCAACCACTCCTGGCGCTTTCCAGACTACGCTTAACGGGTGGAATAATGTGTTCCTCGCGAAATTCGCCGATACCAGTTGCCAGTATTCCGCATCTTCGGCGCCAATCAGTGTCGGCAGCAACGGTGGACTGGGAAACGTCGCGGTAACCGCTGGAAGTGGCTGCGCGTGGCTGGCCGCTGGAGCCCCAGGATGGATCAGTCTGGTGGGTGGCAACCCCGGGATCGGGAATAGTTCAGTGAGCTATACGATTCAGCCCAACCCCACCCCAAATGCACGCAGCGCGGCGCTCTGGATCGCGGGCCGCACAATTACAGTCAGCCAGGCAGCCGGGGCTTCCTGCAACTACGTGCCCGGCTCGTCGAGCGCAAGCGCTCCGGTTCCGGGCGGAGCGGGCGGCGTGACCGTAACTGCACCAGCCGGATGTCAGTGGACTGCCACGACAGCGGCGCCGTGGGTCACTCTCAACGCCGGCCAGGCGGGCACCGGTTCCGGATTGGTGGCATATACCGTAGCCGCAAACAACACACTCGCTGCCCGCAGCACAACCATTACGATCGCGGGCCAGACGTTTACGCTCAACCAGCCGGCCGCCACTTGTTCCTATACTCTGTCTTCGCCTTCGTCTTTCGTATCGGCCGACGGTGCGTCCACCACAGTGACCGTCACTGCCTCCCCGGTGGTGTGCGCGTGGTCCGCCGCGGTTTCCACCGGAGGTTCGTGGCTTACCATCACGGAGAATCCGTCCAGCATCGACCCCACGAAAGTAATTTTTTCCGCAGCCCGCAACACAGGTGCTGCACGCACCGGAACGATCACCATTGCAGGTCAGACGCTCACGGTTGCAGAGGCTGGCACCGGAGCCCCCGTGTATTTCACTTTCACCCGTCAGAGCACCGGGCGCTCTATCTCAGACAACGATGCGCAGTTGATTGATATCGACGGCGACGGTTACCCGGATTATGTGATCACGCCGCTGGCTTCGCCGGAAGGAACCTTTTCGCCAGTGCTGGCCTATCGCAATAACGGCAATTTCACCTTCACCGATGCCACATCCACGTTCCTGCCTGCGTCGCCACAGGTTCAGCATGTGCGGCGGATTGAAGTAGCCGATTTCAACGCCGATGGCCGTCCGGATCTGATCATCGCCGACCACGGGACAGACGCTCCCCCATTTCCGGGTGGCCAGAGCGAGCTACTGCTCGGTTCGGCGACAAACACCCTTACGTCCGCGACTTCAGCGAACATCCCGCAGGAACTTCGTTATTCGCATTATGTGACGGTTGGCGACATTAATGGCGACGGGAAGACCGATTACGTGATGGCGCAGGCATTCAGTTCCAATGGCTGCGGAGTGGCCGCGTATCTCAACAACGGATCCGGAGTGTTCACGCGAACCCAGAGCGGCTTCCCGGCGTCCCTTTTGACTTGCTCGCAGGGCTCGTACGCCGCGCAGTTAATCGATGTGAATAAGGACGGCAGTCTGGACCTGGTGCTGGCAGGTGACCCGAATCATTCGGATCAGCCGGGTGACGTGCTGCTGCTGAACGATGGGAAGGGTAATTTCACGCCTGCGCCGGCGAACGCAATGCCAAACCGCAAACCCACCACTTTGTTTAACGCCATCGGATATGCGACTGCCGATTTTGACAATGATGGCTGGCCGGATCTGCTAGCCGTCCAGATCGGACCCAATTACACCAATTCGAGCCTGCAACTGCTTCTGAATAACGGTGATGGCACGTTCCGCGATGCAACCAACCACCTACCGACAAACTGGATCCCCTCGCCAGTGTCAGCGAACTGGATCAAATTCGTCCAGCCGATCGACTTTAATGGCGATGGTTATATTGATCTTCTGGTCCGGGGAAACTTTGGAAGTAGTACCATCCTCCTGAATACTGGTCGGGGACAATTTGTCGACGTGAAGGACCTGATGCCCACCGGCATCGTTAGCGATAGCTGGTTCGACTTCGGACCGTCATTGAATGCCGGAGACCTGAATAAGGACGGCAAACCCGATCTTGTGACTCTGAGGTGGAACACGGAGATGGTGATTGGCCAAAACGTCAATCCCCTGCCGAAGGTTACAACCTGTGGATACGCGGTCTCGACGACCGCTCCGGCGACCGTGCCGATTTCCGGAGCCGCCGTTTCCTTGATTGTGACCGCTGGGTCCGGTTGCCGGTGGATTGTCTCGCCGGACACCAGTTGGATTACCGCGGCGACGCCAGGCGTCTTTAGCGGCAATGGTTCCACCACCCTGAACGTCGCACCTTCGTACTCGGGATTGCCCCGGTCCGGCACGGTGATCGTCGCTGGCCAAAAAGTGACCGTGACCCAAGCCGCTAACGCGTGTGCAGTCGTTCTTCCCTCGACCTCGATCACCGCGGCTGCGGGAGGCGGGAGCAGCACGTTGAATATCTCCTCTTTCCCGTCCGATTGTGTCAGTTCCGTCTCATCCAGCGCTCCCTGGCTTACCGTTACGTCCGGCGCGGCTTCCGGAGCCGTCGCGGTGGCCTACTCGGTTGCTGCAAACCCGGGCAGTACGTCTCGAACGGGTACGCTCACGATGGGCGGGCAGACTTTTGCGGTCACTCAAACCGGCGCTCCCGCTTGCGACATCAATGGCGACGGCAATATCAACGTGGCCGACGTGCAGATCATCATCAACGAAGCTCTCGGGGTGGCCCCGGCCGTGCACGATGTTAATGGCGACGGTGTAGTCAACGTCGCGGATGTGCAGATCGTCATTAATGCAGCCCTGGGGTTGGGTTGCAAGGTATCGTGATGGGTGGAAAGGTGATTCCAGACTGAGCACCTGAAAGCGCTCTGTCTCTGCCGGCAGCGTCGGGTTTAACGCGGCCGCGCGATGAGTATCGCAATTGGAAATTCCCGGTCTGGTGAACTGGAACTCCAGAAGCCAGCCACCGAAACCAATCTCGTGATTGCCGGCGCGACCACCAGGGAAAGACTAAAAAATCACGCTGAAATCGGTGACGGCACCTGCCCGCAGGGAACTAAAATTGCCTCAGTGCTCGGTCGTTTTGGTGCCCGGGGCGGGAATTGAACCCGCACACCCTTGCGGATAACGGATTTTAAGTCCGTTGCGTCTGCCGATTTCGCCACCCGGGCACGTTGCAAACAAAAATAACTTATTCAGGTTACCGCGACTTGCCCCTGATTCACTGTGGGGTAGTTTGTGGGGAGTCGGCCCGGCCTCAACGCCGCCATCAATTCACGGTTGAGAAGCGTATCCGTGGAATGCCCCAGCGCTTTCATTATAGTGAAGGCATCCGGCCCGGACTCTCTCAGGCACGCCCCGAACGTATGCCTGACGCGCCAACCGGAATGCTTCCAGACAGTGTCCCCGGTTCGCCGCGATGCGAGCGAACCCCGGAATGGCCTTGGCTGATTCCAGGTTGCCTCCTGGCAGCTGGGCCATCGGTCACTGCCGTACAGCCCAATCCATTTTGTAGTAGAACGCCCGCTCCATCAGCTTGATATGCGCATGGAATCCCTCCGGGTCGATGAACGGGTTGGCACCGTCCTGGCTCAGCTTCGGGAATTTCTCATTCAGACCGTACATCTTCCCGTGTGACGCGAGAAAAACATCGCATGGCATGGCACGCAAATCACGGAAAGCCTTCTGATAGTCATCCACAATATTCGGGTACGACGCATTATTCACCAGCGCGCCGGCATTATTCACGCCAATGCTGCCCACAATCACCACGTCGTACGTTTTGCCGCCCTCGGTCACCTGCAGCGTCCAGGTGGTACAGCCCTTTGTATGGCCCGCAGTCAGGTGGGCTACCAGCGTGTTGCCACCCAGCTTCACTTCATCCTTGTTATGCAGAACACGGCTGATCACCACCGGAGGGTAAGCGCCGCGCCCCGCGGGAGGATGCTCCATCGCGGGCACGTCCGCATCCATCACCATAACCTGCGCACCGGTCATTTCCTTCATCTTTGCCGTACCTGCCGCATGATCGCCATGGGCATGACTGATCAAAATGATCTTGATGTCGCGGAAGCGGAAGCCCAGCTTTTCCGTACTGGCCTTTATCAGGTCCACTGAATCCTCAAAGTCGGGATTGATCAGAATATGACCCTGATCGGAGGTAATCAGGAATGACGCATAGTCGGCGGTGCCCACGAAATAAACGTTGCCGATCACCTTGTGGCCGGGGAATGGCGCATTGTCGTTGGTGGTGGGGGTGATTTCCCACGGCGTTAGAACCGGCGCCAGAATCTCCCTTGGAATCAGTCTGCCCGCGGCGGGCGGTGGCGTCTGTGCCAGAACCGGAAATGCGGCAAGTACGGCGACGGCGAAAACGGCAGGATGTGACATTGGTAGAAGCTTAGCGCGATATCTGGTATGATTTCGACCATGTCACGAAGAATCCTCTCCCGTTTGACCGCAGTTCTCCTTTTCCTGTTTGTGGCCTGGTTCGCCTACACCCAGAACCCGGCTCCACCCAAACTCACTCTCAATAAGGTCACTGACGATTTGTATGAGATTGAGGGCGATGGCGGCAATGTGGCGGTTTACATCACGAGCGAAGGCGTCATCCTGGTGGACGACAAGTACGATCAGGATCACGACGCGATCATGGCGCACATCAAGAGCGTGACCGCCCAGCCGGTGAAATACATTCTGAGCACGCATTATCACGAAGACCACAGCGGCGGCAACGCGAAGTTCCTGGGTACGGCGGAAGTGATCTCAACCGCCATGGCGCGGAAAAACATCGTGAACAAAGTGCAAGCCAATGCAGGCATCACTCCGCAACCGGCGCGCGTGGTATTCACCGAAGAGACATCGGTATTTCTGGGCGGCAAGGAAGTTCGTGCCCGGCACTTCGGGCGGGGCCACACCAACGGCGACGCGGTGATTTATTTCCCGGCGCTGCGCACCATACACACGGGCGATCTGATGTCCGGCAACACGCCGTTGATCGATTATCCGGGCGGCGGCAGCGTGGTGGAGTGGACTAAAACGCTGGACGCGGCAATGGCGGGATTCGATTTTGACCGCGTGATTCCGGGCCATGGCCCCATCACCACAAAGGCCGGTTTGCTGACCTATCGGAATAACGTGGAGAAGTTGCGCAACCGGGCCACGGCGCTGGTTCGCGAAGGCAAGAGCCGCGACGAGATCGCCAAAGTTATGACCGCCGAATTCAACTGGGGACCCAACAGCCTGCAGATGCAGTGGAGCGTTCCCGGACTGCTGACGGAATTGAAGTAAGGCGCGGGCAGTTCCAGCTGGCTTGCCCGAAAAGGTTTACTTTACTTTCGGGGCGATGCGTCCGTTGTTCCGTTCTTCGGTGACCACGGAAGTGGTGCCGACGGAACCGGTGCCGCCGGAATTAACGGGAGACTGGACGATAACAACCACGGGTGCGCTCTGCAGGCCAGTGGCCAGGGACCGCACCTGCACAATATTGGTACCGGCGCTGACGTTGACGGGAATCTGCGCCTGAATCTGTCCGGACGATGTGCGCAGCAGCGGCAGCGGGACGTCGTTGAAGACCACACAGGAACCGCCGAGCACGGTGGGCGGCGGCAGGGTGATGGCGGTGGAAGAAGCGGCGAGGTTGGCACCCGCAACATTGATGACACCACCTACGGTGAGATTAGCCGAACCGTCGTTGGCGTTCAGGATGCCCCGTGTGGCGCTGATCTGGGGGGTGAGTGCGCCGCCGGGCGTGAGGGGTACAACGCTAAGCCCGGAGAGCGTGATGATGTAGGCGATGTTATTACTGTCTACCACCATTGAGCGGGCGGGGACATTGAAACGCGTGTTCCCAAAGACCGTGTAGCGGGGGTTCTCGGGTGCGACGGCGAGCAACTGCGCAGATTTCGTATTGATGTTGACGAGTTCCAGGGTGGGCCGCGCATCATCCACGGGAACGGCGTTAATGGTGGCTCGCACGGCAGTGGACAAACGAACGAAACTGGAGGCATCAAACGGCGCGGTTGCAGCCACGTTGCGCGAAGGAAGGCCGGGGGTGATGGTGCTGGCGTTGGCAGAGCCGCCCAGCAGAGTAAGCGACTGATTGGTGTAAAGGCCACCCAGGGTGAGATACGACTGCGAGGGTCCGCCGCCCAGCGGGCCGAAGAAACCCTGCACGGGCGCGGCAAAAAGCGCGGCACCAGCCAGATAAGAATTAGTGGAAGCATCGTAAAGATACGCTGCTCCATTGGCCGCAAGGGTCACGATTCTGGAATTATCCGGGGTGGCCAGCATGGTGGCAGGAATGAAGATGGTGTTGTTTCCGTTGGCCTGGCGGGTCACGGTGTCAGCGGCGCGGGGCACCGCGGTTCCGCCAATCACGGACCACTGCGTGCCGTTAGACATCACGAATTGAAGATTGTTCTGGCTGGCGGCCATGGCATAAGGAAATATGAGAGCGGCCGTCACGCCACCGGCCTGGCGCGGGATGGGCGGGAAATTAACGTGGCCCACGTCTTTGCCCACATTGAGGTCCACAATATCGATCAGTTCGCCACCCGTGCTGGCCACGTAGAGGGTATTGCCATCGGAGCTGATCGCCATCTGATGGGGCAGCTGGCCAACGGAAACCGGCGACAGGAAAATCTGGTTCACCGTGTCGAAAACTTCCACGCGATTGTAGCCCGCGTTGGATATGTAGACACGGTTGCGGGCCTGGTCGAGCACGATATCCTGCAGACCCTGATCGCCACCAATCAGATTGGCGGCAGAAATGATTCCAGCCAGCGGCGAATTGTTCGGAATGGTGGGGACGGGAAAAATCACGCCGCGCTGATCGGACTGGCGGAAGTTCATGTAGACGCGGATGAGCGGCGGAATGTTGATGGCGTTGGGCGAAGAGATGGTGACGTCGAGCGGCAAGCCCTGCAGGGTGGCTGCGCCGGTGGCGAGATTGGTGCCGGCCTGGCGGGTCACGGCGAGCCGGCCCGGTTCCATGGTGAAGACGATATTCGAAGGTGCCAGGCCGCTGGAGACAGCAGTGGTCAACGCGGAAGAAATGGTGGATACCGCGTAGGTCAGTTTGCCGCCGCCGGTATTGCGTATCTGGACCGTACCCTGGGCAAGGCCCGGATTGCATGGATTCTGCGAGAGAAATACCTGGGTGGTGGACGGCTGAATGATGGGATAGGTGCTGAGTGTGGAAAGGGGCAGGTAGATCAGACCGGATTGAGAGAGGCTCCAGGCATCGGTGCCATCGGCAGTGACCAGAATTTTGGCCACGATGCTCTCCGGCATGCGGATGCCGAGGTTGATGGCGAGATTGTTGGGATCGGTGAACAGGAGGGTTGAGGAGTTGGGCGGCGGCGCAGGATTAGTGTTGGCTGCAACATTGAACGCGCCGTAGATGGTTTTACCGTCGGGCGAGAATGCCGCACCGCCCACATTCGCGACGACGTTGAAGGCGGCGGTAAAGGCAAAAGGCGCATTCGAATTGTTCATCTGGCCGAGGATGGACAGGGTATTGACGTCGTAGAGGGTGAATCCGGCCATGAAGCGGGAACCATCGGGCGACATGGCGATGACAGTGGATTGGCCGGTGACGGTACGGCTGCGCAGAATTGTGCCGGAGGAAACTTCATAGACAAACAGATAGGTTTGGGTGGCGCTGGGATTGGTGAGCCCCACGATGTACTGTCCGTTGGGAGTGCGCTTCAGTTTGCTGAGGAATGTGGTGGCGGGCCGGGCCAGAGTCTGGGCAGGCAGGGGTGCCGGGGTAGACGGGGGCGGCGGAGTGACCACGGCGGTTAGCTGATTTGCCAGGGTCTGGGTGCGGTCGAATATGAGCAGGGTGTTGGCACCGCCGTTGCCCGCGGTGGAAATCAGCGCGCGGCCATCTGTGCCCACTTCCACGCCTTGCGGCGGAGCGGGCATATTCACCGTTTGTGTGACGGTCTGACCAGCCAGGTCGACCACACTTACTGTGGAACTGGCACCGTTGGTGACGTAGAGAAGGCTGTTATCCGGGGACATAGCGGCGGCCACTGGCCCGTTGCCCACGGAGATGAAACCGATGACGGCATTGGTGGACATGCTGAAGAGATCAACGCGGTTTCCCTGCTGATTGACGAGGTAAATGAGGCGGCGGGATTCATCGAGCACAGCATCAGAGGGGGTTCCACCGAGCGTGATGACCTTGCCGAAGGTAGCGGCTGTGGTCTGCGCGTGGAGGGCCACTGGAGGGGCAACAGCGGCCACGAAAGCCACTGCGACGGCGAAAGTTGAGGTGATCTTCAAGTGCGAGACTCCGGAGCTTTGGGTAGAATCAGCATTATAACTTGCTACAAGTGTAAGTTTCGTTCCATTTTTTCGCATTGCGTGCTACAAAGGTAACTTGAAATTTGACGCACGGAATCTGACCAGAGGTACATCACTGGGAAACCGTATTGAGTTGGCGGAAACCAGCGCAGCCCGGCAGATTGGCTTGCTGAAACATGATTGTCTTGAAACCGGATGCGGGTTATGGATCGTCCCATGCGAGGGTATTCACATGTTTTTCATGAAGTTCCCGATCGACGTGGTCTTTGTGGACCGGAAACGCCGGGTACGGAAACTGGTGGAAAACCTGCGGCCGTGGCGGGTATCGGCCTGTCTTTCGGCGCATTCGGTGGTGGAACTTCCGGTGGGTGCGATTCGGGAAAGTGCAACGGAGAAAGGAGATCAGCTTGAGTTTGTGGAAGTTTAGGTTTGGCGTCGCAGGCCTGGTTGTGATCCTCGCAGGTTGTTCCAGCCATGCCCGAATGGCACGGGTGAAACCGGTCGTACCTGCACAGCCGGGGATGATGGAACGGCAGATCCGCAACGCGGTGGATGCGGGCGAGGGCGATTATGAAGGACGGGTCTTGCGTGCCCGCCTCGAAGCCGATCCCGCAAGCCTGAGTGCGCGGATGGAACTGGCGCGGCACTACCAGCAGAAGGGATTTCCGGAAGTCGCGATGGAACATTTGCGCCTGGCTGTGGAGCGGGCGCCGGAATCAGCAGACGCGGCGGTGGCGCTGGCCAGAATGCTGCGGGACAACGGGAGGCCAGCCGACGGAGCTTTCGTGTTAAGCGGCTTTGCGAACAAACATGAGGCCGGGCTGGATGTTTGGGCGTGGCTGGGGCTGCTACGCGACGAAGCGGGTGACTGGAAGGGTGGTGAGGAGGCGCACCGCAAGGCGATTGCGCTGGCCCCGGCCCACGATGACTTGCACAACAATCTGGGTTATTCGCTGTTGCAGCAGGGGCGCACGGCAGAGGCAGCCGCAGAGTTTCGGGCAGCGCTGCAGTTGAATGCGCGGTCGGTTGTGGCGCGCAACAATCTGGGCAGCGCACTGGCAGATTCGCCGAAGGAAGCGATATCGCATATGCAGTCAGTGACGGACCCGGCGTCGGCGCACAACAATGTTGCAGTGGCACTGATGGAAACGGGTAAGTACACTGAAGCTCGTCATGAGATTGAAGCCGCACTGGGCTATAATCGGCAACACACTGCGGCATTGAACAACCTTCGGCTGTTGTCTGAACTGGATGGCAAACCGGCGGAGATTCAGGCGGCGGCACGCCACGAGAGAAAATTGGCGCGCCTGCAAACAGCATGGCGGCACATTTGGGGACTCGGAGAGCCGGGCGGCCATGACAAGAAAAATTCCGGAAGCAATGTCGCTTCCCGTTAGCTTAAATGGAGAATAAGGGTTTATGAAAGCTTTCCTGATTCGTTTCCTGCGCGATGAGCAGGGGCAGGACCTTGTAGAGTATGCGCTGATTGTGGCTGCGGTGGGGCTTGCACTGATTACTACGGTGAACACACTGTCGCAGGGTATTTCCAGCCTCTACTCGAGCATTACTGCCGATCTTTCCAGCATTGGCGCGGCACAGCAGTAAGCAGCGGAATTCATTTGCAGGCGAATTCCATCGCGGCCGCTGGCCAGGCGGAGCTGTATGTTCCCGCTCGCCGGTTGGTGCGCCCGGGCTCACCCGGACGTGCTGCCACCTGGTTTGCGCCTGATTTGGCACTGGTGGCATCCATTGCGGCAATGGTTTACCTGATGTTGGCTTTTGGCGGCGCTACGGCGCTGTTTCGCGATGCGGATGCCGGGTGGCATATCCGCGCGGGCCAGAAGATGCTGGCCAGCGGGGCCTTGCCGCACAGTGATACTTTCTCATTCTCACGACCCGGAGCCGAATGGGTTGCCTGGGAATGGGCGGTGGATGCCCTCAGCGGAGCGGCCTGGAATGTTGGGGGACTGGCGGGAGTGGCATCGATTTATGGTCTGGCGATCGCGGCGTCGGTATGGATGTGGTTTCGCCTGGCGTGGACAGTAAAAGCGAATTTTCTGCTGGTGTGCGCCTTCGCGGCACCCATGCTTTCCACGGTAAACCTGCACTGGCTGGCACGGCCACATGTTTTTAGCTGGCTGCTGTTGCTGGGTACGGTTTGGTTTTGTGAAAGACCGCTCCCTCGCGGTCGCACCTCGTTAGCGGCGGTGCCGCTGGTTATGGGGTGCTTGTGGGCCAATGTTCACGGGAGCTTTTTCTTTGCGGTTCTGATTCCGCTGGTTTACGCTGCCGGTGCGTGGATTTCCCGTGTGGTGTGGGATCAGGAAAGCAGAGCGCGGGAATTTGTAGTAGTCGCGCTGGCCGCAGCGGCGGGAACGCTGATCAATCCGAATGGCTGGCATCTGCATCAGCATGTATTCGCTTATCTGACGAATTCGGCACTGCTGGACCGCATTGGGGAATTCCAGAGCTTTAATTTCCATGTGGAGGGGGCCGCACAGATTATTCTGGCGCTGGTGCTGGGCCTGGGCGGCGGCATGGCGGCTCTGTTCACGCGGCGCACGGATCGTTTCCTGCTGGCGCTGCTGCTGACGGTTGGCGCATTACGCACGGCGCGGATGTTACCGGTGGCGGCACTCCTGCTGTTGCCGCTGGCGGCCGGATCGATTACGGACGCACTGCGGTTGGCCCGCGTATCGCGCGGCTTCCGGGCAAGGCTGGACACCTTCCTCACATACGGTGATTGCCTGCGCGCTTTCGACCGCAAGACAGCGGGCTACGCGCTGATGCCCTTGATTGCGATGGCGTTGCTGGTGAGTCACCCGGCATTTCCGGCAGATCAGTTCCCTGTGGTCGCTTCAGCGGCGGTGTCGAAATTGCCGGCAGATACCCGACTGTTCTCTTCCGACAAATTTGGCGGCTATCTGATTTACCGTTTCAACGGAGATCGCAAAGTGTTCTTTGACGGTCGCAGTGATTTCTACGGCGTGGATTTTTTACAGCAGTACAGTCAAATCATGCAACTGCGTCCGGGCTGGCAGGGGCAATTTGAACGCTGGAATTTCACTCATGCACTGGTTGCCCCGAACGCCCCTCTGGCGGAGGCGCTGCGGTCGCGTGGCTGGCAGGAACTCTACCGGGATAAAGTTGCTGTGCTGCTGGAACGGAAGGATCTGCTCTAAATGGATCGCCAACGCCTGTTACTTCTCTTCGCCGCCGCGTGGGTCTCTGCCGCTCTGCTGAGCTGGTTTCTCTACCGCAGCACGGTGATTCCGAAAGAGGAAATCCGGACGAAGATTGTGGCCACGGCACGCGACCTTCCCATTGGAACGCGGGTGGCGAAAAAGGATTTGAAGACGCTGTCTGTACTGTCTCGCGACGTGCCCAAAGGCGCCATCCTGACGGAGAAAGACGCCATCGACCGGGTGGCGCTGTATCCCCTTGCGGCGAACACTCCGCTATCGGCAATGGGCCTGTCTACTGTGGCCGGAGGAGAGGGCATTGCCGCAACCATTGAGGCGGGGTATCGGGCAGTGTCGGTACCCATAACCGACGCCAGCAGCGTGGCCGGTCTGGTGCAACCGGGGTCGCACGTGGATGTTCTGTTCACCCGCCCGGGCAACATGATGGAAGCGGTCACCACCACTATTCTGCAAAACGTGCGCGTGCTCTCCATTGGCAAGAACGTGCTGGGCAGCCAGGCCGATCCCAAAGCGCCCAAGGCGGTAGCCGCAACGCTGATTGTGACGCCGGAACAGGTGCAGACAGTGGAGTTGGCCAAGAACGAAGGCAAGGTCAGCCTGTCTCTGCGCAACCCGCTGGACAATTCCAACACTCTGGTTGGCAGACCAATCCGCGGGGAAATACTGGACCCGTCGCTAAGGACAAAAATGGAACGGGAACGCCTGAAGAATTCCGGCGACATGTCTGATCCGAAGATCTGGGAAATGGTTACCGGCAAGAAAGCTCCGGAGCCACCGAGGAAGCCGGAGCCGCCGCCTTCACCCCGCGCTGTTGTGGAAGTTTTCCGTGGAGACAAGCACGTGAGGGAAGTTTTTAAATGAGAAAGCTTCTTCTGGCCGGGCTGGCGATGGCCGCAATGGTCTCCGGGCAATCCAGCCACAAACTTTTGACAATTACGACCGGGCGTGGCGAACTGCTGCGTTTCCCGGCGGATGTTCCGCAGGTTGCCGCTTCCGAACCCAAGGTAGCCGATGTAGTGGTGATCTCTCCGCGCGAAGTAATGGTCAACGCGAAAGAGGCCGGTCACGCAACGGTAATCATCTGGCAGGGCAGCGACCCTATTCAGTACGACGTGGACGTGGTGACCGACACCAGGGAATATGACGCCTTCCGCAAAGATTTCACGGCGCAACTGGAAGGGGGCAATATCGAGATGACGGGCACAGGTGAGACCATTGTGCTCACCGGCACCGCGAAGGATGCCGAGCAGGCAAAGCGGGCCGCCGCGCTGGCGCAAACCAGGGCGAAGACGGTAGTTAACCTGATCACCTCGCCTGCGCCGCCCGATCCGCTGCAGATTGTGTTGCAGGTAAAGTTTGCCTCCATTGACCGCAACGCACTCAAGCAAGTTGGCTTTAATCTGTTCAGCCGCAATGGCGTAGCCACCGGCGAAATATCCACCGAACAATTTCAATCGCCGCGTTTCAGCCAGTTGCAGCCAAACGGGGGGCAGAGTGTAAATTTTGCCGATCTGATGAATCTGTTTGTGTACCGGGCAGATTTGAATATCGGGGCCACCATCCGGGCACTGGAAGAAAAAGATCTGTTGCAGATTCTGGCGGAACCGAATCTGATCACCACCGACGGCAAGTCAGCCACATTCCTGGCAGGCGGCTCGTTTCCCTTCCCGGTGTTAACCACCACTTCAACCGGTGGCGCCGTGGCACCGGTGATCTCAGTACAGTTCAAGCCGTTTGGCATTCAGCTCGATTTCACGCCCACGGTGACACCCTCGGGGGCCATCAATCTGAAGGTAGCCCCGGAAGTGAGTTCGCTCGATTTCGCGAATGCTGTCACGCTGCAGGGCTTCCTGATACCGGCTCTTTCGCAACGCAAAATGGAGACGGAAGTCATCCTGAAAGATGGAGAGAGTTTCGCCATTGCGGGTTTGCTGGACAACCGGGTAATCGAAACCATCGACAAATTCCCTGGTTTGGGCAACATCCCCATCCTCGGCCAGCTGTTTACCAGCCGTTCGACAAAGAAGTCAAACACGGAGTTACTGGTAGTAGTGACGCCGCGTTTTGTGAAGCCGCTGAGCGCGGAAGAGAAAGCCCGGATGCCGGATTTCCCGGCCATTTTCATGCCCGCGAATGAAGCCGTAAAGGCCGGAAAGAAGGGCAAGAATGCAGCGGAGTTTGTGGGGCCCCGTGGTCACCAGGAACCAAAACCGGAAAAGAAATAGCCAGGAGCGGGGCGGCGTCTCAATCCAGATGCTGGTCATCCTTGTTCCCGTGCTGTTTGGCTTCATGGGATTCGCGGTAGACCTGGGGCGGCTGTATCTGGTGAAGGGTGAGCTCAATCAGGCAGCGAGTGCTATGGCAACGGCAGCGGCATCACAATTGAACGGAACAACGCAGGCAGCGACGGCGGCGGCAAACGCGGCGCAATCGTTGCTGGACGATTCGCTGAACAGCGCCAGCCGGTATAACCTGGGATCGATTGTGATTGGGCAGGCAAGCGTGGGGCTAAACAGCGGAGTGGATCCGACGGCGTTGTTTGCCACCGCACAGGAAGCGATTGCGGCGGCTGGACAGCCCGGAGCCGTATCGGCGGCGGATGGATCAACGGCGCGGCATGTGACCATCAATTTGAACGCCGATGCTCCCCTGCTGTTCTGGTCTCTGCTTTCACTGGGGCAGAGCAGGCACGTCAGCATCGCAGCCACGGCGGTGGCGGGCATGAGCGCGCCGCTTTGCACGGCGTGCGGTATTGAGCCATTTGCCATCGCGCCAATTGATGCCGGCGATACAACCAATTTCGGATTTACGCCCGGCAACGCTTACACGCTGGGCATGCAATGTACTGGCGCCGCACCGGCACTGCTGGCGGGCACAACGGCTCCGCGGGTGGCTTACCTGATTGTGGATCGTTACGACAGCGGCGGTGCCTTGCTGGAAGACCAGCAACTTTTCCGCATTGGCGCGCAAGGCATGATTCCTTCCAACCCGGCGTTTGCGTGTTCCCGAATCAACAACACGGAAAATATCTGGGCCACCGCCGCGGTAAGGGCGTGCGCTGCGCCGGGCGTCAGCCAGTCGGTGCAAAACCTGCTGTGCGGGCTCAGCACGCGCTTCACGACAACCACTCCCGCAGCGTGCTCGGCCAACGCCGATTTGAATGATCTGGTGGCGGCGTATCCGGCAGATACCAATTCCGACAGTATTACGGACTACCCTTCCTACGACGGCAACAGCCGGCGTGTCATTACCGTCGCTGTGGTGGATGCCCTGTCGACCGGCGGGGCCATGCAGGTGCAGGGTTTTCGGCAGTTCCTGCTGAATCCGACGCCAGGCGTCGATCCGGTGGCGAACAATCCCGCCGATGCAAATGGACGTTACGCGGCACTGTATCTGGGCTCTGTGATGCCAGTGAAGCAAGGGCGCTTTGACGGATCGTGCGGCGCAACCGCCGGGCCCGGAAAGGTGGTACTGCACCAATGAACCCGCGAACACGACGCGGCAACATGATCATCGAAGCAGCTATGTGGATTCCCATCTGCACACTTCTGCTGGTGGGCATGGCGCAGATCGGCAAGATCACTTACACGTACTACACGCTGCGCAAGACCGTCTATTCGATTGCCCAGTACATCAGTTCGCAACAGGCCGCCAATTTTTGCGACTCCGCCGATACGGTGATCGCAGCGGGAATCAGCTTTGGTATCACCGGGACCACGGACAATACCGGGACCCCGCTGATTACGGGCCTCACCGCAGACATGATTCAGGTGACGCCGGAACTGTTCGATGTAACCACGCAATCTCTGGTTAACTGGGACACCACCGGTTGCGATACCGCGGCTGGTGGCACCACGCCCCAGTTCATTGTGGTTTCCATTCCCAACGGTTACCTGATTCAGCCGCGCATCCCCCTGCTGCCTGTGCTGGATCCAATTCCGTTGAAGCCGGTGGCGAAGGTGCCTTATGGGGGATAGGGTGAGTAGCCGAAGAGACGCGGCTAGAGCCGCATGCCCCCGGCGGGGTCAGGCGTCCATTGAATTCGCCGTCCTTTACGGCGTGGTGATAGTGCCTCTGGTTTTTGGCATTGTCTTCGTTGCCCAAATGTACTGGACATGGCACAGCATGGCGGAGTTCACCCGCGAGGGTGCGCGCTATGCCGCTACGCACTGCTGGCAGGGCGACTCCGGCAACGTGGTGAACTACATGCAAACCCACGTTCCGCCAGTAGTGGATTTAGACCAGTTCCGCAGTGGCGGCACGGCGACCATCAACGTGGCCTACTTTCAGCGCGACCCGGATTCAGGGCAGTTGATCGCCTTCTCGTGTACCGGGGATTGCAGCCCCGATTGCGTTCCCGATGCGGTGAACGTGAGCGTGACAAACTACGAATTTCGGCGGTTCGTTACTTTTCTTCGCTTGCCGCCTGTGGCCATGCCCTCTTTCCTGACCTCAATGCCGATTGCCAGTAACGGCTGCGATCCGGAGCTCAATACATGCAACCCCTGATTTCCCCGCGAAAGGCCGTCTGATCCAAAATGTCCGTCCCCTTTGCTTTGTTGATCGCTTCGAGCGACGAAGTTTTTCGCGAAATGGTTCGCGACAACCTGCTCAATATTCCAGAGTCGAAAGTCGGCTCGGAATATCAGGAGGTGTCCCCTAACCTGTACGTCCGCGTGATGCAGGATCTGGAACGGTACCCGAACTCGGCGGTAATTGTGGATCTGGCGGGCGATACCGAGCATGGGCTGAAGTCGCTGGAACGCCTGAAGCAGGCGGTTCCCGACCTCTATGTAATTGCCTCGCACTATCACGCGGATGGCGAGACGGTGATTCAGGCGCTGCGTGCCGGTGCCAACGACTTCATTCTGCAGCCCATCAAGCGCACCGACTTTCGCGACGCGATGGCACGTTTTGAACGCGCCCCCAGACGGGTTGCCACAACCGAAAGCAAACTGGGTAAGGTGTACACATTCCTCGGGACCAAGGGCGGCGTGGGCACCACCACGCTGGCAGTCAACTTCGCATCGGTACTGGCGCAGCGCAAACAGTCGGTGGTGGCGGTGGATCTGGACTGGACGGCCAATGATCTGGCCATGCAGACCGGCGGCACGCCACAGTACACACTGGCCGAAGTGGCAGAGAATTTGAACCGCCTGGATCAGGCTTTGTTTGAGAGCCTGGCCAGTCGCGATCCGCTGGGCTTCTATACCGTGGGCCCTGCCGACAGCGTGGAGCACCACGGATATTTTTCAGGCACGATGTTCCGGGAATTCTCCACGTTCCTGATCGAAAAATATGACGTCACAGTGGTGGACGGTGGAAAAAACCTTGGCGACGAAGTGGTGGCCAATGCCTGTCAGGTATCCACTATCGTTTTTCTGGTTGTGACTCAGGAGTTTGCCGCCGTGCGCAACGCGCAACGCTACATCGGAGCGCTGGTGCGCACTGGCTTCACTCAGGATCAGATCAGAGTTGTGGTGAACCGTTATTCAAAAAAGCCGACGTCCCAGGTTGCCAGCCTGGAGCAGATCAAGGCGACGCTTAACCAGCCCGTATTCTTCGGCATTCCGGAGTCAGCATCGTTCCTGGCCTCCATCAACAAGGGGCGTCCGCTGGTGGCAGACAAGCAGTTTGCGCCGGAAGTGGATAAGTCTTTCCGCTCTTTCGTGGATAAAGCGACCAGGCCGGCTGGCGCAGCAGCAGAGGCGGGCCGTTGAGCACTCGCGTAGTATCGCCCTCACGCGGGGCCGATCGCTGGTTTGAGATTCGCAGCCAGGTGCACCTGAAGCTGCTGAACACGCTTTCGCCGGAACAACTGAAATCGCTGAACAAAGAAGGCGTGCGAGCCCAGATTGGTCTGCTGTTGGAGCGGCTGGTTGTGGACGAAGGCATTCCGATGACCATGGCCGAGCGGGAAAAGGTCATCGAAGAGATTCAGGACGAAGTCTTTGGCCTGGGTCCACTGGAACCGCTGCTCAAAGACAACACGATCTCTGACATTTTGGTGAACGGCTTCGACAACGTGTATGTGGAACGAGGCGGCCGCCTGGTGGAGACGAATGTCCGCTTCAAGGATCAGGCGCACCTGCGAATGATTATTGATCGCATCGTATCGAATGTCGGTCGCCGGATCGACGACTCTTCGCCCATTGTGGACGCCCGTCTGGACGATGGATCGCGCGTGTGCGCGGTAATTCCTCCGCTATCGCTGATTGGCCCGGTGATGAGCATCCGCCGTTATGGCAAGAAGCTGTTGACCACCGAAGAATTGCTGAAGAGCCAGACCTTGTCGCACGGCATGCTGGACTTTCTGGCCGGCTGCGCGGAGGCCCGGCTGAACATTGTGATATCCGGCGGCTCCGGTTCCGGCAAGACCACCATTCTGAATACACTCTCGCGGTTTATCCCCGAGACCGAGCGGATTGTGACGATTGAAGACACGGCCGAGTTGCAACTCCAGCAGTCGCATGTGGTGCGGCTGGAAACCCGGCCGGCGAATATTGAAGGGGCCGGCGCGGTTACGGCACGCGACCTTGTGATCAACACCCTGCGTATGCGCCCGGACCGCATCATCGTGGGTGAATCGCGCGGCCCGGAAGCGCTGGACATGCTGCAGGCCATGAACACGGGTCACGATGGCTCCATGACCACCATTCACGCCAATGCACCGCGCGATGCATTCTCGCGGCTGGAAACGATGATTATGATGGCCAGCCAGCATGTGCCGGACAAAGTAATTCGTCAGCAACTGGCATCCGCCATCAATCTGGTGGTGCATTGCGCGCGCCTGGCAGATGGTTCCCGCCGCATTACAGGCATTGCAGAGGTTCTGGGGGTGGACGGCGACCAGGTGGAAATGCAGGATATTTTCGAATTCGAACGCACCGGCGTGAGTCCGCGGGGCAAGGTGGTGGGAAGGTTCCGGGGAATGGGTGCCGCGCCCAAGTGCACGGACCGCATGCGCGGGTATGGCGTACACCTGTCAAAATCGATCTTTAACGAAGTGGTGGAGGTGCAGGACAAGTAAATGTTCATCCTGGTCACATTCCTGATTTTTTCCGCGGCGCTGTTCGGGGTGGCTTACTTCGCCTGGGTGGTGCCGGAGAAACAAGCGGCGCAGGATCTCTCTTCACGCCTGCGGGGAGCCCGTGCGGCGGTACGGACCCAGCGCGACCGCGGCGGCGATCTGGTGAACCAGGAACGGCGCGGGCAATTTGCATTGCTGAGTGATTTCATGGAATGGCTGGGCGTAGTTCGCCGTTTGCAGACCTGGATCACGCAGGCAAATCTGACTTACCGCGCCGCGGATACGGCAGGACTCTGCATTGCTTTGGGTCTGCTTTCCGGGTTGGTATTCAGCCTGTTCATCAAGATTGTGCTGCTGCGGCTGGGGCTGGCGTTGGCGGTCGGCATCGCCCCGGTTGTCTACATCATGCAGGTGCGCAGCCGGCGGCTGGGGAAATTCGAAGAACAGTTACCGGACGCCATCGACCTTTTCACGCGCAGCATGCGGGCCGGCCACAACATCCACAGCGGCCTGGAAACGATTGCGGCCGAGACCACTGACCCGGTGAAGATGGAGTTCCGCAAAGTGGTGGAAGAACTGGCGCTGGGTTCGCAGGTGGAACCCGCCCTGCACAAACTGGGAAACCGGGTCCCCATCATTGACCTTAAGTTTTTCATCACGGGCCTGATTTTGCAACGCCAAACCGGGGCCAACATGGTGACCGTTCTGGAGAATCTGTCGACTCTGGTACGCGAGCGGCTGAACATGGCGGCCAAACTCAAGGCACACACCGCGCAACAACGCTTTTCGGCGGGCCTGCTCTGCGCCCTGCCGTTCGTAGTGGGTATAGGCTTCTGGTTTCTCAAGCCCGATTACATGCGCCTGCTGTGGGAAGATCCGCTGGGAGTGAAGTTTTTTACCTACGCCATTTTTTCGGAGGCCATCGGTATTCTGGTCATTCGCAAGATGGCGAACGTGAAGGTCTGACAAGCTATGCTGCCCATCTCCCTCCTCTACTTCCTGGCCGCGTTCGCCACCATCATCGGCATCGTGTGGACCGGCACGCAGCTGTTTAAGCCGCAGGATGATCCGCTGGGCGAACGTCTGAACGCGCTGGTCAATGCAGGTTCCGCCGCATCGGGACAAGTCAAACGCACCTCGCGGGGCTTCAGTGGACGCTTCCTCAATCTTGTATCGGCCATTCCAGGTGGCGAGGACTGGATTAAAGGCAGCCAGAAGCGTCTTCGCCAGGCGGGTTACCGCAACGAGAAGACGGTGGGCACTTACATCATCATTGCGGCCGCGGTGCTGGTGGCTGCGCTGGGCGGAATGTTGTGGCTGCAGCGGGCCAACGACGGCTCCAGCATGCTGGGCGGTATGGTGGCGGCGGGTATCATCGGCTTCATCGGACCGCAGTTCGTGCTGGGGAAGCTGGCCAGTGGTTACAAGCGACGCCTGCAGGAAGCGCTGCCGGACACGATTGACTTGCTGGGTATTGTGCTGGGAACAGGCCTGGCCCTTGACCAGGCACTGTTACGCGTTACCGAGGAGCTGCAGTTCATTTACCCTGAACTGGCCAATGAGTTTTATACGGTAGTGATGCAGGTACGGGCCGGCCAGGAACGCGCCAAGGCGTTCAATGCGATGGTACGACGCACCGGAATCGAAGACATCCGGTCACTTTCCGCCATGATTATCCAGAGCGAACGATTCGGCACCAGTCTGGCGCAGGCTCTGACGGCTTATGCCAACGACCTGCGTATCCGTCGCCGCCTGCGCGCCGAAGCTGCGGTGGGCAAAGCGGGTATTAAGATGCTGTTCCCGATTGTATTATTCATTCTGCCCGTGCTGTTCGTGATCACTCTGGTGCCCGGTATTCTGAGCACAATTCACGATCTGGCATTGCTGGGTGGCGGCAGATAGCAGCAGATACTCCCGACGGTTGGCAGGGTACTGCTGCCTTTCGGCAATTCACTTAAGACATCTTGTCCGCTGTATCCCTCACGGATAAAATGATCTTCGTATGCACAATGTTAACCTGACGGAACTGCAACAGGTGGTGGGCAAATATGTCGACCAGTACAACCTGATTGTGGCGGGCGGCCCGCTGGCGGCCAGTGCGGCGATTAAGATGTTTGTCACCGATAACAAGGCGGTTAACGTTGCCGTCACAGCCAGTGGGGTATGGTTTGCGGTGAAAGAGCTCTCCGGACCCATGCTGCATCTGATGGACGATCAGTTCGGCTATCTGCAATCGGTCTTCGGCATGTTCAAAGGGTGATGGCAATGGCACGTTTTATCCGTATCAATAACAAGGCCGTGAACATCGAGCAGATTTGCTATGTTGAGTTTCTGGATTCCGGTCGGGCGATGGTTTTTGTCAGCGGCTTGACCCAGGAGAAACAGCATATTCCGGTGGAACCGGCGGAAGCGCAGGCGCTGAAAGAATTCTTCGAACGCGAGTATGCCCTGACTACGGCCAGTGGCCCGGCGGTTCCGGCAGGAGCACCGGGATTCCGCCCGCAGGCAATGTTGAATCGGTTCTAAGCCGGGGCAGGCGCTGTACCTGCCCGAATCTGCTTTCCGGCGCAACGGCGGCAATTGGCACGGCCTCACCCTACCTTAACGAATCACCGGGGCCGCTACCAGCCGTTTGAATTCCACGAAGTCATGGAGCGGGGCGAAGACGAGGTCGTCAGCGGCCTGCTGGCGAAGATTCTTCTGAATTTTTAGTGCTTCACGGAGTTCGAGGATTGCGTTCAGATACTCCCGGTTCTGCGCGTAACGCTGCGCGAGAGCGTAGTGCGTACCTTCATTGCGGTAATTCATCTCAACCGCTTTCTGCTGTTCGGCGAGGGCCTCAGGAAACTTGCCGTCCTTTGCGAGTTGGGTGGATTGTTGTGCGTGGCTGCCCGACATCGTCAGGTTCAGCAGGCGGCGCAGTTCCTTGAAAGGATCGACGGCATCATCCACGCGAATATCGACAATCCGCTCTACCGTGGAATCGGATCCTGGCGGGATAGGGCGAACCACGAGGATGCCGGCGGACTGCATGCCGCGGCGGTCGCCCCCTTTGGATTGCCCGGCATCAAGGGCAGCCATGAAGCGCTCGGCCATTCCGCCGTGCGCTGCTTCGTAGGCCGCGGCGGTGGCCTTGACGACTTCTTCGTCGGCCAGGGTGTTGCCCTGAACGGAGAAATTCCTGCCGGTGATATGGCCGGCGTAGACATGAGTCAGAGTCGTCTTGCCGGTGAAGACCGCAGAGCGGCCCTGAATATCGAGAACGGCGACCTGGCGACTGTCGCGACCGGGGTCTTCGTCGGTGATGCGTTTGACGGCTTCGGCGGGGGAGAGCCCTTGTTCCATTAAAGCGATGGCTTTGGCACCGTAGAGCCGGTTGGCAGCGGCCTGGGTGGCGACTGCGCCGACACCCGGTTTTGCGTAGGGAACCGCCGCGCCGGCACCGAATGCGCGTGATTCCACGGCAACCCCGAGTTCCTGTGTCGCCGGATCCCAGGCGATGATCGAGAAGGTGGAAAACCAGGGATCGGAGGTTTGGGCCATCGCGGAGAGAGCAAGAATCGCGAGGCCGGGCAGGGTGCGGGTTGTCATGCTTATTGTGCCTGCCTTTCGGAGAGGGGGGCGAGCGGGCGCAGGGCCTTCCAGCGGTTGATGAACTCCACGGCGGCGGTGACGAAGGTGTCGGTGGCGACTCGTCCGATGGCGGCGGTGGAATCGCGCGTATCGCGCTGGCTCCAGCTTCCGGTTGCGGTCATTTCACGGGTGGATGTATGCTTGCCGGTGTCTTTTGGTTTCAGACCTTCGGCGAGGAAGACCTGAGTGGCGACCGGGTCGCCGGCAATGACCTGGGGCAACATCTTGTTCATATGGTCGGGGAGAGTGAGATCGCCCTTGCTGCCTTTCGAGATATCGACGAGAGACGGGAAGAGATACATCGCTCCGGAGGTTTCGCCGACGCCGCCATGGCGGTCGAACTGCGTGGCGCGTGAGGTCTGGCGGGGTTCGAGTGCGGCGGCCGCGGCACCTAGTTCCACGGCAATGGCGGCGGTTTCCTGATTGATAAGGTCGGCGACGAAGGCGGTCATGTAATGATTGCCGGCGTGGCTGTTGAGAAAGAGGATACGGCGGAAGCCATGGTGGATCAGGCTTTGGGCAGTTTCGAAGTAGACCTTTTCCAGAGTTTCGGTGGAAATGGTGATGGTGCCGGGGAAAGCCATGTGATACGGAGAACTGCCCGCCATCATGACCGGCGCGACGAGGACATCAGTTTTCTGCGCGACGAGTTTGGCGCGCTCAACGCCGCTGAGGAAGTCGGTACCGATGGGGGTTTGCGGGCCGTGCTGTTCGAGCGAAGGGACGGGGATGATGACCATGTCGGTACGGGTGAGGAGGTCCTGTACTTCCGGCCAGATCATGTGGGGGAGATAGTTTTTGACTTTCTCTTCGTGCCAGAGAGGGTTGGTCTGCGCGGCAGCGAAGGCGGCACAGGTGAGGGTGAGTGTGATCAGTTTGCGGAGCATACTGGCTGCCATTGTAGTGGAAGCTCCAGCATGGTTATTTTTCCGGCGAAGATCCGGGCATTGCTGAAATGTTGGCCGCGCGCAGGGCGAGAATCAATGCGCCGGCAGCGGGGTTGTGGGCGGGCGGATGGCAGTGGTCTGAGCCGGCGAGTTCGATCAGCGTGCGGAAGCGATCAAGCAGAATCGCGCTGGCAAACACGCCGCCGGCCCACGAGACCTGAACCGATTCCTCGTCGCGCCAGAGGCGGCGGCGGACGGCGGCGACATAGGTTGCCAGGTGCTGGGCTTCGCCGTGCAGTATATTCACTGCAACCGGATCGCCTTCTTCCGCCATGCGGCTCACCAGTTTCGCCAGTTGCGCAACGCGGGAGCGGGGCCATTCCGGTGTGTAGAACAGATGCAGCGCGTGATTGGGGTCGCGGGCTTCCGCCGCTTCTACCAGTGCCGGTGTAAGGGCCGTGCGTGCGCCCCAGCCTTCCTGTTCGCGCAGGGCGGCGCGCAACGCCTGACGCACGATGTTGAACGCGCCGCCTTCGTCACCGAAAATGTAGCCCCAGCCGCCAGAGCGCGCAGTCTCTCTTGCGGTGTTTTCTCCGTAGACGAAAGAACCGGTACCTGCGATGGCAATGATGCCGGGTTGTCCGGAGATGGCTCCGGCCAATGCGATGCGCCCGTCCTGAGTAACGATGAGATGGTCGGCGGTGAAGACTTCGGCGAGAAGACCGGCTTTATCATCGGGTCCGCCACTCATGCCGAGGCAAGCGGCGCGGAAGTGGAGACGTTGGGGATTGAGACCGGCGCGCACCGACGCCTGACCCACGCACTCACGCAACACGCGAACGAATTTGCGGCGGCCTTCTTCGCCGCTGGTGTGATTGCACGGCCCGGCCGTGGCCCAGCCGACGATCTTGCCGGCTTCATCGCCAATGATGGCGATGGTGCTGGATTGACCGCCATCCACGCCAAGAAACATCAGCGCGCGGCTCCTGCCCGCAGAATACTACGCTGGATGCTCAGGGCCAGACCAAGTTCATCCCATTCCGCGGGCATGGCCCAGCGGACCTGGGGCGCTTCGAGGGTGATTTCGATTTGTTCCGAGGCTGCACGAAAGCACCAGATGAGATCGTGATGCAGATGGAAAGGCTCGGCCTTGCGCGCGGGAATGCCATGGACGTCGATTCCGGCGAGAAAAGGCGGATTTTTCCCTTCCAGAAATACACCGGTTTCTTCGCGTGCCTCACGCGAGGCGGCACCGGCGAGCGAAGTGTCATCGGGCTCCACGTGGCCGCCGGGCAGAAGCCAGCGCAAGAGGCGGTGGTGGTGCATCACGAGAACTCCCTCGCGTGAAGGGTGAAAAACCAGCGCAGTGCAGGTGATGTGTCCGGGGGTGAACTGGTCGCGGGAAAACGGGTTCGGCGTATCGGCCAGCATACCGAGCACGAGTTCGCGGCTTTTATCAGCCAGGCCGTCGCGGGCGGGGTCGAACGCAGAGACAGCGCGGATGGCTTCTACAGTAAGCATGTGGCGGGTAAAAACCGCTCCCCCAAGGTCATCAGATTTCGCGGCGGCCTTCCATGGCTTTCCAGATGGTAACTTCGTCGGCGTACTCCAGATCACTGCCCACCGGAACGCCCATCGCAATGCGGGTAACCTTGACGCCCAGCGGCCGCAGCAGTTTAGACAGATAGACCGCCGTCGCTTCGCCTTCCAGCGTAGGGTTGGTTGCGACAATCACTTCTTCCAGCGCGCCCCGCCCGATGCGTTCCACCAGGCTCTTGATCTTCAGTTGTTCCGGACCGATGCCGCGCAACGGAGACAGCGCTCCCGCCAGAACGTGATACAGACCATTGAACTGCCGCGTGGCCTCAATGCCCACAATGTTATTGGGGTCTTCCACAACGCAGACCACTTTCTGATCGCGTTCCGGGTTGCGGCAATACTGGCACAATTCGTCGTCGCTGATGTTGTTACAGGTGGCGCACAGAGTGAGCCGGTCTTTGACGTCGAGAATGGCCTGGGTAAGACGCTCCGCATCGTCGCGCCCCTGGCGCATCACATGAAACGCAATGCGCTGCGCTGACTTCTGGCCAATGCCAGGCAGGCGCTTGAATTCCTGAATCAGCCGTTCGAGCGGGGCCGCAAAATCGGCCATTGGCTAAAACATTCCCGGAGGTAGGCCGAGGCCGCCCAACATGCCGCTCATCTTCTGCTGGCTCTGCGCTTCCACTTTTTGCAACGCATCGCTGCACGCGGCTACTACCAGGTCCTGCAGCATCTCCACATCGCCCGCCACTTCGGGATCGATCTTCACGCCGATAACCTTCTTCTGGCCATCCATTTTCACCGTGACCATGCCGCCGCCAGCGGAGCCTTCCACGCTGATCAGCGCGATTTCGGCCTGCAGCCGCTCCTGCATTTGCTGCGCCTGCTTCATCATGTTCTGCATATTACCGGGCATTTTCATTGGTTCCAGGGCTCCTTCAGGTCGCGTACGGCGCGAACTTCTCCTTCAAACATCTCGCGAAAACGCTGTACTTCCGGGTGTGCAAGGGCGCGCCCGGTCACTTCATCTTCCTTCACTGCGGGCTTCGTTGCCAAAGGCGCGGCAGGCACAGCCTTCGCATCGCCGAACGCAACCTTGAAACGCATGGCCGGATAGCCCAGATGCTTCAGTGATGTGGAAATTTCTTCGCGCCCGAGATCAAGTTGAAACTCTTTGGATGCCGTGATCAGCAATTCGCCATTCACCAGCTTCACGTCAGCCACGGTGATGGCGTCGGCGGAAAATTGCAGGCCTTTGGCCATCATGGCACCGTGGAGTGCAGTGCGCCAGTCGGATACGGGGCCGGCGGCAGCGGCCACCGCGGCAGACGGTGGAGGCGGTGGAGGCGGTGAGGGGGGAAGTGGAGCAGCCGATACCGTGCGCACCGGTGCGGGCGGAGCTTTCACCACGGGCTCATTGCCCAGACCCGCCAGAGCCTCTTCAATGGTAGTGAGGCGGCTGGCCTGCACCATCTTCAGCAGACCAATTTCCAGATGAAAGCGCGGTTGCAACGAATACTGCAGGTCACGGAACAGGTCGAGCGACAACTGCAAATACCGCGTCAAATCCTCTTCGCTGAACTGGCCGGCGATGCGCACCATTTCGACGCGTTCGGAAGGACTGGCTGCAACCAGACGCGAATCACCCTTCGTAATCCTCGTAACCAGCAGATTGCGGATGTAGCGGGCCAGTTCGCGCGAGAAATGCTGCGCGCTGCCGCCGTTGCGTTCCAGTTCATCCACCAGCCGCAGCATCGCGGCGCCATCCTGGCGACTCAAAGCGTCGCTGACCTGCGCCATCGCATCCAGTGAAAAAGCTCCCAGCAGGGCTCGCACCGCGTTGGCATCCAGCTTGTTCCCACAGCAGGCAATCGCCTGGTCGAGTGCAGAGAGCGAATCACGCACTGAGCCTTCACCCGCCTGCGCAATCACAGACAGCGTCTCTTCGTCGGTCTCCACCCCTTCCAGAGCGCAGATTTCCTTCATGCGCTGGATCAGACCGCCGAAATCAACCGAGCGGAAGCTGAAGTGCTGACACCGCGAGGCGATGGTGGCCGGAATCTTGTGCGATTCGGTAGTGCAGAGAATGAACACCGCCCACTCGGGTGGTTCTTCAATGGTCTTCAGCAGCGCGTTGAAAGCTTCATTGGTGATCTGGTGGGCTTCGTCGATAATGAAAATCTTGTAGCGGTCACGCGACGGCTGGTAGCGGACGTTCTCCCGCAGTTCGCGCATTTCATTGATACCGCGATTGGATGCGGCATCGATTTCGATTACGTCCAGCGAGCCGCCGGCGGCTATTTCGGTGCAACTGGCGCACACTCCGCAGGGCTTGCCGGTGGGCCCCTGCAGGCAGTTCAGGCAACGTGCGATGATGCGCGCGGAGGTCGTTTTGCCGGTACCCCGCTGGCCGGAGAAGATATAGCCGTGCGCGATCCGTTTCTGCTCAATGGCATTCAGCAGGGTGGTCTTGATGTGTTCCTGGCTGAGAACGTCATCGAAACTCTGCGGCCGATATTTGCGCGCGATGACCTGATATGGAACCGAACGTGCTAGCTGAGTGCCAGGCATATAGAAACGTTATGCCAGGCCCCGGGTGATTCGCGGCACACGAATTAAGCCACTACCGTTGCTTCCTTCCGAATCTGGCGGGGTTTGCAGCCGTCCGTTGCACGAAGCCCGGAACCTGACGACCTCAGATTAGCACGCCGCTACTTTGCGGGCGTGGCCAGCGGCTGACCCTTCTCCACCACATAAACGCCCACCAGCTTCAGGGTGCCGGAACCGGTGCTTTTTGCGTTATGAATCTTGCCGCCGGGGATGCTGAAACCGTCGCCGGCCTTGACGTGTTTAGCGGGCTCACCATCAATCATGATGTCGGCTTCGCCTTCCAGAACGTAGGAAATCTCGTCACCGGGGTGGGTGTGACGTCCGACTTCTGAGCCTGGCGTGATCTCAACGCGGGCTATGATGACTTCGCGTCCGGGTACAGAGACCTCGCCCTTGTAGACCGGGGTGCGGGAGACGCCAGGATTCTGCGCGAGCAAGCCGCCGGAGACGGCGGCAACGGCGATGAAGGACCAGAGGTGCATGCGATTCATTGTTCCAGCCTATAACAGGCCTTTGGCGGCTGCGCGAAGCCATGGGGGAAGGGGCTTGTGGCGTTCGGTGCAAATGCTTTTTTCAAAGACCGCAACTAACCGGTAGGGGTTCCGCAGATTATCGTTGTCATAAACCCTGACCAGAGGCAGTGTGCGGACGGCACCGGCGAGGTTGGCCAGAATGCGCGGAAATCGTTCTTCAATCTTATCGGCGGGAACGTCATGGCCCCCTTTAAGAACACGCATGGCGACGCGGACTTCCGATGTTTCCGGACCCGCGACACCAATGAACAGGAGTACAACTTGGTAGCCGCTGGCGGAAGCCTGTTGAAGGAAACGGAGTTTTTCACCGTTCGGGTCGGAAAAGACAGTTTCCATCACAAAACTCTCACGTGCCCGGTACATTGTCTGGCGGATTTCTTCGGCCATTCCGGCCGCCCGATAGGCATCCACGCTCAGGCTGGCGGCGAGGACATCGGCATTGACGAAGGGGAGCTTTGTACGGCGAATGTACGTATTGTAGAAAGTTGATTTTCCGGCGCCGTTGGGCCCTGCAATGGCGACAATCAGGGGACGGTGGTCCAGCCAATCCGTCATGCGGACTTACGCGCGCGGACGGGAACGAATTCCCGATTGACAAAGCGCCCGGTGGTGCGGCCGCCGTCCGCATCAATCCGGATGAGAAGTCCGCTGCGTTGCGGGTGGGGTTCAAAGTGCGGATACGGTTGGGAATTCAGATATTGCCGGAGGCGCTCCCGACCGGCCTTTGTCCCCACTTCGCGCAGACATTCGGATAGCGGCACGGGATCGCTCTGCACCAGGGCGATGGCCTTGCCGCCCTCCAGCAGAGCATCAATGGACTTGCCAAGGCGCGCCCAGAATTCGACCTGTCCGGCGATAGACCGCTGGGAAGCTTCCGCGGCGACGCGGGCTTTGAGAACAAGTTCGTCCGAAAGTTTAACGGGCTGGCCCATGCCCCGATGGTAGCAAAATGCTACCGGCTACTTCTTGCCTTTGGTGAACTTCAGAACTTCCTTGAACGACTCCATCGTGTTGTAGACGATGGGGCAATAGGTGGCGCGGTCCACCATGTTCCACATGCGGGTCACAAGGGGGCCCTGGCCGCGCACCAGATGGGGGAAGTAGCGGCAGGTATCGGGGCGGGCATCGTAGATGGAACAGTCGTTGCCTTCGAGAAAGATACAGCCCTTCTCCGTGCGGCGCAGGATGGTTTCGTCTTCCATCGCCGAAGAAGTGGTGTATTGCCCGACGAAAGCACCCGGCTTGATGCGCAGATACTTCGCGGCGCGCTCCACGTCACGTTTGGTGATATTGGTCTCACCCACCCTGCAGCAATTGGCGCAGGACTGGCAGTCAATCTCTTCTTCAATTTCTTCAGCCAGCTTGCGCAGGCGGCGCTCGGGATAGCCGTGCACCTTCATGAAAACGCGGAGCTGCTGGTTCTCCGCGATTTTATCTTCGCCCAGCCGCTTGATTTGCACGAGGTCGGTCAGCACTTACTCCAGAGTACGCCCCGCCGCCTGGAAACTGCGACAATGAGCGAAAGCAAACATGTCTTCCAATGTCTCTTCCGCTATGCCGGACGCCTCTGCCGCACGCTGGGACCGGGCTTTTTTCGGTCATCCGCGCGGCCTGAACACACTATTTTTCACCGAAATGGGAGAGCGCTTCAGCTACTACGGCATGCGCGCCATCCTCATTCTGTTTATGGTGGCTTCGACATCCACGGGGGGCCTGGGCTTTTCCACGGCGAAGGCCGGGGCTATTTACGGGCTGTACGCGTCGATGGCTTATTTGTCGAATCTGCCGGGCGGGTGGGTCGCGGACAGGATCATGGGGCACAGGCGGGCGGTGCTGGTTGGTTGCATTCTCATCGCACTGGGGCAGTTCTCTCTGGCCACGCCCGGAATGGCATTCTTCTACCTGGGGCTGGCGCTGATCATCGTTGGCACCGGACTGCTGAAGCCGAATATCAGCACGATGGTGGGTCGGCTGTACAAAACCGACGACCCCCGGCGTGATGGTGGTTTTTCCATTTTCTATATGGGCATCAACATAGGCGCACTGGTGTCGCCGCTGGTGTGCGGGTACCTGGGCGAAAACGTGAACTGGCATTACGGCTTCCTAGCAGCGGGCGTCTGTATGAGCCTCGGCCTGGTGGTGTACCTGGCCAGCGGGCAATATCTGGGTACGGTGGGAACCCAGTACTCCGGCACCTCCGGGGACAAGCGGCTTTTGTGGCGCTGCCTGCTGGGGGTATTTGTGGTGATTGGCATCGTGCTCTGGCAGGACATTTCCGCCGCGCAGCTTTCTGATTCCTTTGGGGTAATTCTGGCGGTAGTAGTGGTCGCGTTCTTCGTTTGGCTGCTGACGGCGAAGGGCTACACGGCGGAAGAACGCCGCAAGTTTTGGGTGGTGCTGATTCTGTTCACAGGTTCCACCATGTTCTGGGCCGCATACGAACAGGCGGGCTCTACACTCAATTTGTTCGCCGAACGCAATACCGCCCTGCACGCCTGGGATATGCCCGTAGTGGGCCAGTTCCGGGCCAGCTATCTGCAATCGTTCAACTCGGCATTCCTCGTCGTGCTGGCCCCGGTGTTCGCGTGGCTGTGGATCAGGCTGGGCAAGAGCGATCCGAACAGTACCACCAAGTTCTCCATTGGCCTGTTATTTGTGGCCCTGGGCTACGCGGTCCTGATTCCGGTAGCGGGCGGAACCGGAGTGAGTCCGTGGTTTCTCACGCTGACCTATCTGCTGCACACAATCGGCGAACTCTGCCTGAGTCCGGTGGGTCTGAGCGCGATGACGAAGCTGGCACCACAGCGCATCGGCGGTTTGATTATGGGTGTCTGGTTCCTCTCCATCTCGGTGGGCAACTATATTGCGGGACGCGTGGCGTCGGTGTATGAGACCTTCCCGCTGCCGCAGATCTTCACCTGGGTGGCGATCTCGGCAATGGTGCTGTGCGCGGTGATGGTGGTGCTGATCAAGCCGACGCAAAAGCTGCTGGAGAACGAGTAATGCTCTGGCAAACGTATCGGGAGCAATTCCCGGTCACGAAAAACCTCGTCTACCTGAATCACGCGTCCATTGCGCCGCTGTGTCCGCCGTCGGCCGCGGCCATGCGCCGGTTGGCAACAGATGTGGAAGAGTTCGGATCGTTTCACTATCCGGAGTGGTTGAAGGTCTACGAGGGCATCCGTACGGCGACGGCGCGCCTCATCAACGCCGCGCCTGCAGAAATCGCCATCGTCAAGAACACATCGGAAGGCATCGCGACCATTGCCAACGGAATTGAGTGGCGCGCGGGTGACCGGGTGGTGGCGTTCACGGAAGAGTTCGCGGCGAACTTTTTCCCGTGGAAACATCTGGAGCAGCGCGGGGTTTCCGTAACGTGGCTTTCGATCTTCGACGATCTGGACAAAGTAGACGAAGCCTGCCGCGGTGCACGGCTGCTGGCGGTAAGTTTCGTGCAATATCTGAGCGGGTTCCGTGCCGATATCGTGCGGATGGGTGAAATCTGCGCGCGGCATAACTGCCTTTTCCTGGTGGATGCCATTCAGGGTTTGGGGGCTTTCCCGCTGGACGTACGCGCGGCCAATATTGACTTCCTTGCGGCGGATGGCCACAAATGGCTGCTGGGACCGGAGGGCTGCGGCATTCTGTATGTGCGCGCAGAGCGGATGGAGGAAGTGGCACCCACCGAAATTGGCTGGACCAACACCGCAAAGTTCGCCGACTATGCGTCGCGCGATATGACGTGGCGGCGTGACGCGGGGCGCTATGAGTGCGGCACGTTGAATACAGTCGGTTGCTTTGGGCTGCACGCTGCGCTGCACTTTATCCTGGAAGTGGGCGTGGATAAGATTGCGCCAGAGGTTCAGTCACTGGCAGACCGTGTGTGGGAAGGCGCGCAATCGCGCGGATTCGAAATGCTGGGGAGGCGCTCGCCTGAGACCGGCGCAGGCATTGTGAGCTTCCGCAAACCCGGCGAGGAAGCACTGGGAAAGCGTCTGAAAGAAGCCGGCTTCATTACCGCCCCGCGCGCCGGATGGGTACGGGTTTCGCCGCACTTCTACAACTCGCCCGACGATATTGAGCGGCTGCTGGCTTTGCTTTAACAGCTGAGCGCCGGGATTTGAGAGAATTAAAACTCCCATGCCTCTACCTCCTTTCCAAAACGAACCTTACTCCGACTTCTCCCAGCCCGGGCCGCGCGCGGGGATGGAAGCCGCGCTGCACAAAGTCCGCGGCGAACTCGGACTTGAATACGACCTTCTGCTGGCAGGGGAGCGGATCCGCACGGGCGAAAAACTCTTTTCCACGAATCCGGCGCGCAAGTCTGAAACCATCGGCGTGCACCAGAAGGCATCACTCGAACTTGCCAACAAGGCGATAGAGACTGCTTATGCCAATTTCCCCGCGTGGAGCCGGACACCGGCGGCGGATCGCATTGCGATGCTGTCGCAAGTAGCGGCAATTATTCGCGAGCGCAAATACGAGTTCAACGCCTGGCTGGTACTGGAAGGCGGCAAGGCGTGGGCCGAAGCTGAGGCCGAGACAGCCGAAGCAGTGGACTTCTGCGAATACTACGCGCGCGAAATGGAACGATTGTCGAACCACGTGGTAACCGTCCAAATGCCGGGCGAACGCGATGAAATGCGCTACCTCGCGCTGGGCGTGGGCGTGGTGATTCCACCATGGAACTTCTCGCTGGCCATTTTGGCGGGCATGACCGCGGCGGCACTGGTGACGGGCAACACGGTAGTCTTCAAACCCTCCAGCGAAACTCCCACGGTGGCGGCGAAATTCGCCGAAGTACTACTGGAAGCCGGCTTCCCCGCTTCGTGTTTCTCTTTCCTGCCCGGCGCGGGTGGCGTTGTTGGTGACACGCTGGTGAGCCATCCAAAGACGCGGTTTGTAGCGTTTACCGGCTCCATGGCGGTGGGCCTGCGGATCAATGAACTGGCGGCGAAGCCGCAGCCCGGACAGATCTGGATCAAGCGCGTGGTGGCTGAGATGGGGGGCAAAGACGCCATTATTGTGGACAAGGAATGCGATCTGGAGACTGCGGCCGAAGGCGTGGCGGCGGCAGCGTTCGGCTACGCGGGGCAGAAGTGTTCGGCATGTTCGCGGGCTATCGTACATGAAGCCGTGTACGACCGCTTCCTCGAACTGCTGCAGCCGCATGTGGCACGGCTGAAGATGGGCGCACCGGAAGATCCGTCGACCGGCCTGACGCCGGTAATCAGCGCATCGGCGAAGCACACCATCATGGAGTACATCGCAATTGGCAAGACCGAAGGCCGGCTGCTGATGGGCGGCAACGAGGGGCCGGAGGAAGGTCACTTTGTAGAGGCCACCGTTTTCGCCGACATCGGTGCAAAGGCACGGGTCTTCCAGGAAGAAATCTTTGGACCGGTACTGGCGGTAGCGAAGGCGCGCGATTTCGACCATGCGCTGGCCATGGCGAACGACAGCATCTACGGCCTGACGGGGGCCATCTACTCTACCGACCGGGACCACCTGCAACGGGCGCGCGAGGAATTTTTCGTGGGCAATATGTATATCAACCGCAAGTGCACCGGTGCCATGGTGGGCGCGCATCCGTTTGGCGGCTTCAACATGTCGGGCACAGATTCCAAGGCGGGCGGACCCGACTACCTGATGCTGTTCCTGCAGGCGAAGTCGATTGGCGAAAAGATCGTTTAGCCGGTGCTACCATTGGGGTGATGTTCACCCCGATGAGAAGGGGACGAAGAAGTTATAAGTACAGGGTTGATCCAGATCGACGTGACCGGGGCCTTTGGGCCCCGGTTTTTTTTGCGGCCCGGTTCGCAGCAACGGAACCTTGGGATATACTAACCGCATTCCGTTCGCTCGGGAGGGCTCATGAAACAACGCTTGCTGACGCTTTTTGTAGTCGCCATCGCACTATCCAGCGTGGCCCGGGGGCAGGGGTTTAGCGCCTCTGTGCTGGGCACGGTCACCGATAACAGCGGGGGATTGGTTCCCAAAGCCAATGTGACCGTCACCAATCTGGGAACGGGCCAGCAGGCGAATCTGCTCACCGACGCCAACGGCAGCTTCCAGGCACCGTTGCTGCCCCCCGGAAGCTATCGCGTGGCGGTGGAGATGCAGGGCTTCAAGCGCTCTGTGGTGGAGCCGGTCACGCTGAACGTTGACGAGCGGCAACGTCTCGATTTCAAACTGGAACTGGGCGCGGTAAGTGAGAACGTCACGGTGAGCGCGGAAGTGGCGCAGATTCAGACGGAGAACGCGACGGTGGGCACGGCCGTCACTACGCAACAGGTGACGGAACTGCCGCTGAACGGTCGTAACTTCCTGCAACTGAATCTGCTGGTACCGGGCGCGCAGGCAGGCGTAAAAAATACCACGCTTTCAACCCAGGGCGGCGCCATTGAAGTCCACGGTCTGCGCGAGAACTCGAACTACTTTTGGGTCGATGGCATCGACAACACGACGCAGGCCATCGGTCAGTATGTGGTGAATCCGCCCACGTATACGATTCAGGAATTCCGCGTGATGTCGCCCACTTATGACGCCGAATTCGGGCGTACGGCGGGGGCACAGGTCAATGTGATCACCCGCTCCGGCACCAACACGTATCACGGTGACCTGTACGAATTCGTCCGCAACAGTGCCTTCGACGCGAAGAACTTCTTCGACCCTCCAGGCGAAATCCCGAAATTCAGACGCAACCAGTTCGGCGCGGATGGGGGCGGCAGAATCGTAAAAGACAAGACCTTCTTCTTTGGAGCCTATGAAGGCCTGCGTACCGTGCAGGGACAGAGCGCATCGAACGTGGTGCCGCTGACGGCCATGCTCAGGGGAGACTTTTCAGCGCTTTCCACCGTTCTGAAAGATCCCCAGACGCCGGGTGCGATTTTTCCCAATAAGCTGATTCCCCCGAGCCGCATCAATTCCATTGGCTCTGCCGTGGCCAGCTACTATCCGGCACCGAACGGACCCGCCACGGCACTGGGCGCGACGCTTTTTGTAAGCCCGAATTCGAAGAACAACGATGATACGTTTGTGGCTAAGGCCGACCAGGTGATCGGCGGCAATGACCGGCTGGATTTCCGCTTTGCCATGCAAACGCTGCACATTCTGCAGCCCATTAGCCAGTTCGGCAACACGACCAATATTCCCGGCTTTGGCCTGGTGCAGGACGGAACGCGGTTCTTTACCGCCGGCCTGAGCGAGACGCACACGTTTTCACCAACGCTGGTGAGCGAAGTGCGCTTCGGCTGGAACCGCTGGGCGCTCAACTACCTGCAGCAGGGCACCGACACCAACTACATACAAAAGCTGGGCCTGACGGGACCGATGTCCCAAAAGCCGATCGATTACGGTTTCCCGCTATTCAACATGAGTGGCGCCTATTCCAACCTCGGACCGCCCACAACGTTCCCACAGAAGGGACCGTTCGACACCTATTTCCTGGCTCCGACATTTACCTGGGTGCGCGGCAAGCATGCGTTGAAAATTGGCGGCGACTATCATCATTTCGGCTCCAACTTCCTGTTCGATTCCAACGTGCGCGGCACGTTTACGTTCAACGGAACGTATTCGGGTAATTCCCTGGGTGATCTGCTGCTGGGCGTTCCGTTCCAGGCAACGGTAGGCGTACCGCGCAACGGCGATACGTTCTTCAACCTGATTTCGAAACAGTATACCGGTTTTGTGCAGGACGATTTCCGGGCGCGCAAGGGCCTTTCGGTAACGTTTGGCCTGCGCTATGAATTCACGGTTCCTACGGTCGATACGCAGGACCGTCTGTCGAATTTCAATCTGACGACCGGACTGGTGGAACTGGCCGGGCAGAATGGCGTTTCGCGCTCCACGTATCCGGCGGACAGGAAGGAATTCGCACCGCGTTTGGGTATTTCGTGGGATCCCACGGGCAGCGGCAAGACCGCGATCCGGGGCGGCTACGGCATCTTCTATGAACTACCGCTGATTAACCAGTTCCTGAGTCTGCGCGTGAACGTGCCCTTCTACACGACACAGAGCGTGCTGGGCAATGGCACAACCATCAACCTGAACAACGTATTCACAAGTTCAGGCGCGGTGATTCCGGCCGTGACAGGTTTCTCCAAAGACTATAAAGCGGGCATTGTGCAGGAATACAGCGTGGGCATTCAGCGTGAGCTGATGCCGAATCTGGTGTTGGACATGGGCTACGTGGGTACACGCGGCGCGCGCCTGTATGGCGTGATAAATGAGAATCAACCCGTGCCGGGAGCGGGTGCGGTGCAGGGTCGGCGCCCCTTCAACCAGTACGCCAACATCAACGTGACGACACCGGCGTTTTCTTCGCACTATGACGGGCTGGAAGTACGCGCGGAGAAGAAAATGTCGGCGGGTACTCATTTTCTGATTTCATATACCTTTTCAAAATCGACCGACAACGCATCGGCATCGAACGGGTTGGGCAACACCGGCGGGCTGCAGAATTCGCACGACGTGAATGCGGAATGGGGGCCTTCGGTATATGACGTGCGCAACCGGTTTGTGGCCAGCTTCCTGTATCAACTGCCTTTCGGCCAGAAGCGGAAATTCCTGAGCGGGATCGGCGGAATGGCAGACAGCATTATCGGTGGATGGCAGATCAACGGGATTGTGACGCTGCGCAACGGGCAGCCGTTCAATGCGGTGCTGCCGACCGACAACAGCAACACGGGCCAGAGCGCGGATCGGCCAAATCGTATCGGTGACCCCTATGCGACCAGCGTACCCGGCGCGCCTGGGGCACTGAATCCGGCATGCGGATCGACTAAGGTACCAAACTGCTGGGCGAATCCGGCGGCATTCCAGGCGGCACCGGCATTCACGTTTGGCACCGGTACCCGCAATTCACTGATTGGTCCCGGCGGCCAGGAGTTGAATATTTCACTGGCGAAGAACTTCAGGATTCTGGAGACGCGGCGGCTGGAATTCCGGGCGGAGAGCTTTAACCTGCTGAACAAGGTGAACCTGAACAACCCGTCGAACACACTGAACGCGAACTTCGGACGTATCCTGATCGCGGAAGCACCGCGGCAGCTCCAACTGGGGCTACGCCTGGTATTTTAGAGCCATGATTGTAATTGTCTTTCGTTCCCGCCTGAAAGCCGGGGCGGCAGAGACGGGTTATCCCGAAATGGCGGCGGAGATGTTTGCACGGGCGCAAACGATGCCGGGCTTTGTGGCGTTCAAGACGTTCCAGGCACCGGACGGGGAGCGGCTCTCCCTGGTTCACTGGCAAGATGCGGAGACGCTGGCGGGGTGGCGGAACGAGGAAAGACATCGCGAAGCACAGCAGCAGGGTCGGGAGACGTGGTATGAATCGTACTCGATTGAGGTTGCGGAAGTGACGCGGTCCAGCGAGTTTCACGGGTAGAGCAGGCTTTCCTGTCGAACAAGCCCGCACACAAACACAACGGGCGTCACCCGAAGGTGACGCCCGTTTTTTCCCTGCAAAGATGCCTGGTCTTAAAACACCAGGCGGAGCGCGAACTGAATCTGCCGCGAACTGGCGCGGGAATCCTGCACGCCGGCTGAGGTGATCTGCCCGAAGGCCGCGGCCGTGGTGGTGACGCTCGGGTTGTCCAGATTCGGATGGTTCAGCGCATTGAAGAACTCGGAACGGAACTGCAGGTACTTGTTATCTCCCTTGAAAACCGGGATGCGCTTCAGCAACGCGACGTCGATATTGCGGGTGGGCGCGCCGAACACAATATTGCGCCCGGCGGTGCCGTAGCGGCCGGCAGTTCCCGCCACCAGGCAAGACTTGTTGAACCACTGGCTGGCCGAGCGATTGGGGAAGTCGTTCGGATCGCAGATGGCGTCAGGCCGTGTGCCGGTCTGGGTGCCGGAAAGCTGCAGCCCAGTCTGCGGATCGAGCGGATTACCCGACTGCATGGCAAAGATACCGTTGGTCTGCCAGCCCCCCAGCAGAAGTTCAGCAACCATTGGCATGCTGTTGGCATACTGCCGTCCCTTGCCGAAAGGCAGATCGTAAGTGTAACTGGTAACAAACCGGTTTTTCGCGTGGAAGGTAGAGAGGCCGCGTTCCAGGCGGAAGTTGGTAACCGCCGTGGGTGAGCCATTCCACAGCGAGCTGTCGTCAATCGACTTGGAGAAGGTGTAGGCCGTGAGGAAGCTCAGACCTTTTGAGAAGCGCTTTTCCACACTCAACTGCGCCGAGTGATAGACAGAGGACGCGCTGGCCGAGCGCACATTAATGGAGGCAAACTGCGGATACTTGCGCAGAGCCTGGGTGAATGACGCAGTGGGATTGGGAGCATTGAAATCATAGGAACGATCGAGATGCGTACCCTTGGAACCAACGTAACCGGCGGTGATGCCAATGGAACTGGCCAACTGGTGCTGGATGTTGAAATTCCATTGCTGCACGTATCCGTCACGGAAGGGCTGTTCGACCCACGAAGTGCCAGGCACCGCTGGTGTGCCACCGCCGGCGTAAGGATCAGCCAACTTGATATTGGGGATACCGGTGGTGCTCTGCTGGAAAGTGTAGTTGGTAAGGAAGGGAACGGTCAGGTTGGAGTTCAGGATGATATTGAGGAGCTTGATGTCCCAGAACAATCCGTAGCCGCCGCGGAATACCGTCTTCTGACCGAACGGCGTGTAGGCAAAGCCGATGCGGGGCGAAAACTCTTTCTTCGAAGACTGGTAGATACTGGGCTGTTGCTCGGTTGAAAGGCGCAGTAACCCGGCAACGGTGGGATCGAAGGTCGCAAGATGATTGTACTTATCGGTGGCCGGCGCGTTGAATTCATAGCGCACGCCAAGGTTCAGCGTAAGGTTGGGCCGCACACGGAAGTCGTCCTGCAGATAAAAGTTGGAGGAAGTCTGACGCTCGGCGGCCACGGTGCTGGCGGTGAGACCGGCAAACGAGCGGCTCACGTTGGCGGTAAACGGAGTTCCCAACAAAAGGTCGGCGATGGCGTTACCGGTGTTAGCTACCGGATTCACCACACCGGCGGCAGAGGTTGTGATGGCGGCGCTGTAGTAGGGGTTGAACGCAAGAGTGCCTCGCGCGCTGGAATCGAAGAGGAAGTTTTCGCGAAAGCGGCGGATCTCCGCTCCAATCTTGATGGTGTGGCTGCCCTTCACCCAGGAGAGCGAATCGGCGACTTCAAACGTGGTGTCGTGCCGGTCCTGCGGCAGGTTAGTGGCTTCACCCAGACGATCATAGCCAACGATGTTGATGATGGGCACACCGAAATCGACCGGGTTGCGGCTGGTACCAAGAATACCCAGCTTCGTGGAAATGTCGTTGCCCAGATTCTGCTGAAAGATGCCGCCGCGAACGCGGGTGAAGGAGACGCGGGCCTCATTCACTTTGTTGGAGCCGAGCAGCGTCGTGTAAGCAAGAACCGCCTGCTGCCCGCCGTTGAGCGTATTGCATCCGAAACCGGGAACGGTGTTGGGACCGGCACAGAAGGAATCGAAGGTGTCGAAGCGGTTTTCCTTGCTGAAGCTGTAGCGGGTGAAAATGGAATTGTTGTCGTTGAACCGGTGGTCAAGACGCACGGTGTACTGGTTGAAATCCTGGGTCTTGGTGGGGCTGGAGGTGAACAGGCCAGCCGAACCGCCGGCATTGTTGGATTGCGCGTCGGGATACAAATTTGCGATGCCCTGGCCCACCGGACTAATCAGCGATTTCGGAATCGCATTGCCGGAGAACGGATCGCGCACATTGGCACCGTTCACCTGGCGAAGGCTGAAGGGGTTGAAGATCTGGCCCACGCGGATGGGACTGCCCGCGGCGTCTGTGCCGTTCTGATTGCCCAGCAGTGCGCTAAAGTCCCCGTTCTTCATGGCTACCGTCGGTTCCGTCGCCACCTTGGTAATGCCCTGGCGCACGCGGGTGCCTTCATAGTTGCCGAAGTAGAACGTCTTGTTCTGCTTAATGGGGCCGCCGATGGAGGCGCCGAACTGATTGCGGCGATATTCGGGGATCTTCAGATTCGGGCGATCAAAGAAATTTTTTGCATCCAGCTTGTCGTTGCGCAGGTACTCGAAGAGCACGCCGTGAATGGCGTTGGTGCCGTTCTTCGTGGCAATGTTGATCTGTGCGCCGGGGCTGCGTCCGAACTCCGCCGAATATGTGCTGCCCTGAATCTTGAATTCCTGAATGGCCTCGGTGGAGATGGCCACAGCGTATTGGTTGATGGCGAGATCGTTGTTGTCCATGCCATCCAGCAGGAAATTGTTCGACTGCTCACGTACGCCGTTAATGGAGATGGAACCACCCTGAGTCTGATTCTGCGAGCCCTTCACACCCTGATTGGCACCAGGCACCAGCAGGTTCAGTTGCAGGAAGTTACGACCGTTGAGGGGAAGCTCCGTGACTTTCTTGTTGTCGACTACGTTGCCGAGCGTGGCTGAATCTGTGTTGATGATAGGCGCAGTGGCTTCCACCGCCACGGTTTCGGTAACCTGGCCGATGGCGAGAGACACATCAATACGCAGCTTATCGTCAACGCGAAGTTCTACATTGGTGCGCTCCGCCTTCTTGAAGCCGGTCTGCTCCACATCCACCGTGTATTGGCCCACGGGCAGTTGCGGCAGGGAATATTCTCCGCCGTCATTGGACATCTCACTGCGAACAAGGCCTGTGGATACGTGATGAACAGTGACCTTCGCGCCCCGGATCACCGCGCCGGTCTCGTCTGTGATGGTGCCCAGAATGGTGCCGCGCACAGACTGTGCGTAGCCAGACATTGTGGTAATCAGCGCGGCTGCGAACAGCGCCAGGAATGTACGTTTTTGGAAATGCATGTTTACCTCAAAGGCTCAAAAAATGAAGAAGAAATAAGGGAAATAAACTCGACAGGGAGCGAACAGAAAGACCCGGCTGGTGACGATTATAGGTCCAATACCCCTGTATGTCAATCAAATTGGGGTCAAATCGAATTGTGGAAGAAGAAGTGGAAGAAGAAATGGAGGAAGAAATGGATATGCTCCGTTGCGGCGCCACCCTTTGGAGCCATTTGGCGCGATGGCAAGATCGGAGGGTTATATATCGTGATCTGAATATGTGTGAATTGCATAATCCTAGTAGACGGCAGGAATTACCGGTCAAAAACCTGACGCACACCAGAGCACCCTTATCAGCGTTCCTTTGAATCAAATGCGAGGCTGCCGCATTCCCTGATGGCACGCCGACGGTTGTTACAATCCCTTCAGATTGCATCGACATCCCGCTATTCCCTGGGTACTCCCCTTCGCCGTCTTTATTGCCCTGCTCATGGCCCAACAGGTTATGCCTGTGCCGGTCTGGCTGCGCTTTGTCCTGCCCCTCGTGGCAATCGTTGCAGTCTCCCGCCCGGCCTTGCGGGGCGGGCCTACCGCTCCATTGCTGAGCATTGTTCTGGGCCTGGCCGTATTCGTCATTTGGGTGGGCCCTGACGTGATTGCACCCGCCTGGCGTCACTCCTTCCTGTTCGATAACAGCATCGTGGGGCACCCTTCCGGATCCACACCCACGCCCGCCCAGACTGATCCGGTCTTTTTGTTCTGGCGTATTGCCGTCAGCGTGATTGCCGTGCCCATTCTGGAAGAACTGTTCTGGCGCGGCTGGCTCATGCGCTGGCTGGCCGGCAATAACTTTGAAAGTATCGCTCTCGGAACCTACGTGCCCATGGCCTTCTGGCTGGTCGCGATCCTGTTCGCCTCCGAACACGGTTCGTTCTGGGATGTGGGCCTCGCGACCGGCGTGATCTTCAACTGGTGGATGGTGCGGACGAAGAATATGTGGGACTGCATCATCGCCCACGCCGTGACGAATGGGGTGCTGGCTGCATACGTGATCGTCGGCGGTCACTGGGAGTACTGGCTGTGATTCAACTTACCGAAGCCGGCAAACGCTTCGGCCCGAAGGTGCTGTTCGAAGAGCTGAGCTGGCTGATCACGCCGAAGGAGCGGGTGGGCATTGTCGGCGCCAACGGCACCGGTAAATCCACGTTGCTGAAAGTACTCGCGGGGATGGAGACGCTCGACTACGGCAGCGTCAATTCCATGAAGGGCATCCGCGCAGGATACCTGCCGCAGGACGGAATCGACCTCACCGGCCGCACGGTCTTCGAGGAATGCATGACGGTGTTTGATGACGTTCGTGCGCTCGAAACCGAACAGCAGGATCTGGCCCATCGTATGGCAGAGATGGATCACGAGAGCGAGGCGTATCGTGTGGTGACGGAACGTTATCACCAGGCGCAGGCGGAATTTTCCGCGCGCGATGGCTACAACGTCGAGATGCGGGCGGGCTCTGTGCTCACTGGCCTGGGCTTCAAACGGGAAGACTGGGGGCGCCGCGTGGAAGAGTTCTCCGGCGGCTGGCAGATGCGCATCGCGCTGGCCAAGCTTCTGCTGGAAGAACCGAATTTGCTGCTGCTGGACGAGCCCACCAATCATCTCGACCTGGAAGCCCGTAACTGGCTGGAGTCTTACCTCGCCAGCTACCCCAACGCTTACATTCTGATCTCGCATGACCGCTATTTTCTGGATGTCACGGTCAGCAAGATCGCCGAGATCTGGAACAAACACGTCCACTTCTATACCGGCGGTTACTCGAAATACGAAATCCTGAAGGCCGAACGGCGTGCGCAGCTGGTAGCCGCAGCGCGCAATCAGCGTGACCGCATTGAGGCGCTGGAAGCGTTTATCAACCGTTTTCGCGCGCAGGCAACCAAGGCAAAACAGGTCCAAAGCCGCATCAAGGAACTGGAAAAGATCGAGCGCATCGAGATTCCACCGGATGAGAAGACCATTTACTTTCGCTTTCCCCAGCCCAAACCTTCGGGACGCATCGTCACTGAATTTAAGGGCGTGGCCAAGAGCTATGGAGAGAAGAACGTTTTCCGTAATGCGTCATTCCTCATCGAACGCGGCGACCGGATTGCGCTGGTGGGTATTAACGGCGCGGGAAAGTCGACACTCATCAAGCTCCTGTCCGGTGAAGAACCGGTTTCCGCCGGAGAGTATATTCTGGGCCATAACGTGGAGTCGGATTACTTCGCCCAGGACCAGTACAAGGCACTCGATCCGGAAGCCAGCATCCTCGACGACCTCGCTACGGTAGCGCCGCGCTCGGGCCATACCGAACTGCGCAGCATTCTGGGTTGCTTCCTGTTCTCTGAAGATGACGTGTTCAAGCGTATCGGCGTTCTCTCCGGCGGTGAGCGCAATCGTTACGCTCTCGCCCGGATGCTGATGCATCCTGGCAATTTCCTGCTGCTGGACGAGCCGACGAATCACCTGGACATGCGCGCGAAAGACGTTCTGCTGCGCGCGATTGAAGAGTTCAGTGGCACCGTGGTGTTCGTTTCCCATGATCGCTATTTCATCGACAAGCTGGCGACCCGGGTGTTTGAAGTTGCCGATGGCGCGGTCACGATCTATCCCGGCAATTACGAAGACTACCTGTGGCGCAAGGAGGGAGGAACCTCAACGGCGGCGGCACCGGCCACGGCTGCGAACACGCCCAGGCAGAAGCAGAAGTCGCCCCCGCCTCCGCCCCCACCCAAAGCTGTGCCGGCGAAAGATGACTCGCGCCGGCTCAATCCCATCAAGCTCCGCCAGATGAGGGAACGCCAGCGCGCCATTGAGGATGAGATCACCCGCATGGAAGTGGAAATCGCCGATTTTGAACAGGCACTTGCTACCTTCCAGAGTGCGGAACACAGCATCGAAATTGCCGAAATGCTGGAAGCCCGGCGCACCGATATGAAGAGCCTTCTGGCGGAATGGGAAGACGTGTCCAAAACTATCGAGGCCAACCGCTAATGCTGTTTCTCTCTGAACAAGACGTGCTGGCGCTGCTCACCATGCCCGTTGCCATCGAACTGGTGGAAGGCGCGTTTCGCATGCTGGGCGATGGCACCGCCATCAACCATCTGCGCCGCCGCATCGTGATGCCGAATGGCGCAACCCTCGCCTACATGGCGGCTGCCACACCCACCTACTTCGGCACCAAGGTGTACTCTGTCCATCCGAAGGGTGGCATGCACTTCCAGGTCCTGATCTTCCGCACGGAAGACGCTGTACCTGTCGCCACGATTGAGGCCAACCACATGGGACAAATCCGCACCGGTGCGGCCAGCGGAGTGGCCACAAAGTATATGGCGCGACCCGATGCCGAGACCATGGCGGTGATCGGCTGCGGCTTCCAGGCTGAGACGCAGATTCTCGCCGCCTCTACCGTGCGCAAATTGAAAGAGGTCCGCGTGTGGAGTCGCGATGCGGCCCGCCGTGAAGCCTTCGCCGCGCGCGTTTCCCAAAAGCTGAAGTTAGATATCCGCGCCACAGCTACAGCGCGGGAAGCCGTAGAAGGCGCAATGATTATCGCCACCGCGACTTTCGCGAAGAACCCGGTATTGGAACGGGAATGGGTAGCGCCAGGCGCGCACATTAACGCCATTGGTGCCAACCGGCTGACGAATCGCGAATTACCGACATCGCTGGTCTATGATTCGGGTGCCCTCATAGCGGTGGATTCCATTGAGGATGCGAAGGATGAATCAGGCGACCTGATGATTCCGCTCAGTGAGCGTCCGGACCTGCGGTTTTCGGCGATTGAGTTATGCGAAGTCGTGAGCGGACGCGCATCCGGGCGCAGTGCGGAAAATCAAATCACGATTTTCAAGTCCAACGGTATCGCGGTGGAAGATGTGGTCTCGGGCGGGTTTATGTTTGAGGAAGCCAGTCGCCGCGGCATGGGCCGCCAGGCCTGACAACTATTCCTGAGCCGGTGTCTGCTGCTCAACTTCCCGCCAGGCGCTGATTTTCAAGCGTCGGCAGACCCAGCACAACTGCTCAGAGGCTTCGATAGTTGTATCGCCGCCGCACACCACGCACCGCGCCGGACTCTTGCTCCGGTCGAGTGACAATGATCGTTTCGCGCTCTCAATAATCTCCGGCGCCACGGCGGGTTCGAGTCTGGGCTGTAGTTTGCGTTTCATGTGCGACGTTTTCAGAATACACTGTCTGGTGTCAATTGCCGCCATGACTGGTCGTCATTTCAGTACCATAACCAAATACTTATTTCAGGGAGCACGGACAAGCCTGCGGAATGCGGTTGTGAAATTCCGGTGATTCAGGGTAATCAGGCGGTCTGCACGATCAGCGGCATGGGCGCCAATCAGAAAGTCGGCTACGATTCGCTGTGATTCGTTCCCTCCCGACCTTCGACTCCTCTGTCTTTACTCGCTACACGCGCGGCCTGCTTCAGCCAGTACAGATAGCAGAAGGACTGTGACGCTGAAGGTGCTACGCCGTCCGCATCGATTCCGACTTATCCCCCGAAATCGCCCCCTGCGCCGCTGCCAGACGCGCGATTGGCACACGGTACGGCGAGCACGACACGTAGTCCATCCCGACCCGCTGGCAGAACTGCACGGAACGCGGCTCGCCGCCATGTTCGCCACAGATACCCACTTCCAGATCGGGGCGCGTCTTCCGTCCCAGTTTCACCGCCATCTCGATCAGTTTGCCAACGCCTTCCTGGTCCAGTACCGCGAACGGGTCATCCTTGAAGATCTTCGCGTTTTCGTAGTCCTTCTGGAACTTCGTATAGTCGTCGCGGGAGAGTCCCATGGTGGTCTGTGTCAAATCGTTGGTACCGAAGCTGAAGAAGTCGGCTTCCTTCGCCACTTTATCCGCCGTCAGCGCCGCGCGCGGAATTTCGATCATGGTTCCCACCATGTATTCCACCCGCGTACCCGCTTTGGCGAAGACCTGTTCCGCCACATCCACCACGATTTTCTTCTGATGTTGCAGTTCTTCCACCGATCCGATCAGCGGGATCATGATTTCCGGAATCACCTTAATACCCTTCTTCGACACCTGAACGGCGGCTTCAAAAATGGCGCGAGCCTGCATTTCCGTGATCTCCGGATACGACACGCCCAGACGGCAGCCACGATGCCCCAGCATCGGATTAAATTCGTGCAGTTCTTCCACCCGTTCCAGCAGCTCCGGCAGATGTTTCTTCAGTTCGCCTGCCTTCATGCCATAACGTTCGCCAATCTCCTTCTTCATCTTCGCGTCCGCATAGGGAAGTACCGCGCAATCCACCATCAGGTTCTCACGTTTGGGCAGGAACTCGTGCAGCGGCGGATCCAGTGTGCGGATCACCACCGGGTAGCCGTTCATAGCCTTGAACAATCCGGCGAAATCGGAGCGCTGCATGGGCAGCAGCTTCTGCAACGCCTGCTTGCGGGACTTCACATCGCGCGCCAGAATCATCTGCTGCACAAAAGGCAGCCGGTCTTCGGCGAAGAACATATGCTCGGTACGGCACAAGCCAATGCCCTCGGCACCAAACTTGCGGGCCACCTGGGCATCGCGCGGAATATCGGCGTTGGCACGAATGCCAAACTTGCCGCGGAACTCATCGGTCCAGCCCATGAACTTGCCGAGAAAATCCTGGTTAAGGTCGGGCTCCACCGTTTTGGCATGGCCCAGGTAAACATCGCCCGTCGTTCCATCCAGCGAGATGAAATCGCCTTCCTTTACCGTGTAGGTTTTGCCCGCAACCTGCGCGGTGAAGACCTTCCGCTTTTCGTCAATCTTAATGCCGCTCGCGCCTACAATGCAGGGGCGGCCCATACCGCGTGCCACCACGGCGGCATGACTGGACTTGCCACCAATCGCGGTGAGAATGCCGCGCGCCACGTCCATGCCATGAATATCATTCGGCGTGGTTTCCTTGCGCACCAGCAACACCGGACCACCAGCGGCCATGGTTACGGCGTCTTCCGCGGAAAATGCAACGCGGCCTACGGCAGCGCCAGGTGATGCCGAAATACCCGTGGTCAGCTTCGTCAGGGTGCCCAGATCCTTCCTGTCAAACACGGGATGCAGCAACTGATCCAGCTGGGCGGGAGCCACCCGCAGCACGGCTTCCCGCTTCGAAATCATGCCCTCTTCCACCATGTCCACCGCGATACGCACAGCCGCCGGACCGGTACGTTTGCCATTGCGGGTTTGAAGCATATACAGCTTCTTTTCCTGAATGGTGAACTCGAAGTCCTGCATGTCTTTGTAGTGCTGCTCCAGATCATGAGTGATCTTGCGCAACTGGTCGTAGGCTTCCGGCAATACCGTAGCCAGATCGCTGATCGGCTCCGGGGTGCGGATGCCCGCCACCACATCTTCACCCTGGGCATTGAACAGGAATTCGCCGTAGAAGACCTTCTCGCCGCTGGCAGGGTCGCGGGTGAAGCCGACGCCGGTGGCAGAAGTGTCGCCCATATTGCCGAACACCATGGCCTGCACGTTGGCAGCTGTGCCAATGTCGTCCGGAATCCGCTCCATTCTGCGGTAGTAGTTGGCCTTGGGGTTCCACCAGGAACCGAATACCGAGCCAACGGCGAGGCGGAGCTGTTCCATCGGATCCTGCGGGAAAGGCTTGCCGGTTGCCTTCGCTACCAGTGTTTTGTAATCCGCGATGACGGCCTGCAGGTCTTCCGTAGTGAGGTCGGTGTCCATCTTCGTGCCGCGCTTGTGTTTGCGTGCGTCGAAGATCTGGTTGAACTTCTCCATATGGATTTCCAGCGCCACTTCGCCGAACATCTGGATGAAGCGGCGATAGCAATCGTAGGCAAAGCGGGGGTTTTTGCTTTTTGCAGCCAGACCCGCTGTAGTCGCGTCGTTCAACCCCAGGTTGAGAATCGTGTTCATCATTCCGGGCATGGAAAATTTTGCGCCGGAGCGCACGCTGGCGAGCAGCGGATTGGCCGCGTCGCCCAGCTTCTGACCCATTTGTTTTTCCAGCTTGCGGAGGGCCTTTTCAATCTCTTCCATGACCTTCACGGGAATCTGTTTTCCGCCCGCGAAGTATTCGTTACAAACGTGCGTCGCGATGGTGAAACCGGGTGGTACAGGCAGACCAGCGCGTGACATTTCGGCCAGTCCCGCGCCCTTGCCGCCCAGCACTTCTTTCATTTTGCCGTTGCCGTCAGCAGTGCCGCCGCCGAACGAATACACGTTTTTCATTTAGTCTCCTGACTGGATGGGACGATTTCGGAAAAATCCGCAATGGTGGAAAATTCATGCAGCATTCCGGCCAACAGAGTCAGCCGGTTTTTGCGAATGGCCGGGTCCGGCGCATTCACCAGTACTTTGTCGAAAAACAAATCGATAGGGGGACGCAGTGAAGCAATTACCCGCAGTTTGTGCGAGTAAGTGGATTCCGCTCCCAGCGCGATCCGTGTATCCAGATACGCCTTATACAGTTCCAGCTCCGGCCCGCCTTCCAGCAGGGTAGGCTGTAGCGCGGCCAGATCGCCCTGGAACTCCTGTTGCTTCAGAATGTTACTGATGCGCTTGAAGCCGGCTGCCAGCGGCTCGAAATCTTCCGTGGGGCGCACTTCCTTCAAGGCGTGAAGACGCTCCTCGGCGTCGGCCAAATCGTCCCAGCCGGCAGCCAGCACGGCGCTGATTTCGTCGTAGGCGTAGCCGCGCAGATCACGGAAGTAATAGCGGATGCGTTCCATCAGGAACTCTTCCAGCTGCTTGTCGCCCGCCAACAGGGTCTTGATCGGTAAGCGCAGCTTGCCTTCCACCAGAATCTTCACAATCCCCTGGCCGGCGCGCCGAAGTGCGAACGGATCTTTGGATCCCGATGGAATCAGGCCCACGCGGAAGCAGCCCCGCAGCGTATCCAGCTTGTCGGCTATGGAAACGATCTGACCGGCGAACGTAGCAGGAATGTCATCCTCCATGCTGGCCGGTTTGTAGTGATCGTAGATGGCCGCGGCCACCCCTTCCGGCTCGCCCTGCGCCCGCGCATAGAGGCCGCCAATCACACCCTGTAGTTCAGTAAATTCCTTCACCAGTTCGGTGGTCAGATCGGCCTTGGAAAGGCGTGCGGCACGCACCGGATGGAACTCTTCATTGTCGGGGCCAAACGCATAGCGGATCTTGGCGTCTTTTAAGGCGGCTTCATCCGCCGGCTTGCCGGGATTCTGCGCGTAATACACCAGCAGAAATGCCAGTTCCGTCATTCGGTCGGCCTTTTCCAGATAAGTGCCCAGCTTGGCCTGATAAGTGACGTTCGCCAGGTCAGCCACACGGTCGGCGAGTTTGCGCCGGTTGTCGGCGTCCCAGAAAAACCGCGCATCGTTGAAACGCGCCCGCAGTACCCGTTCATTGCCGCGCTGAATCAGACCCTCCGGGTCGCCATCGGTATTGGTCACGGCCACAAATTGCGGTGCCAGCTTTCCGTCCGCGGATTGCACCGAAAAGTATTTCTGGTGGTAGCGCATCACCGTGCTGAGAACTTCCTCTGGCAGGTCCAGAAACGACGCATCAAAACTGCCCGTGATGGGCGTCGGCCACTCGGTCAGATTAACCAGAGTATTCAGCAGCGGATTATCGCACTTGAATTTCACCTGGACGGCGCGAATGCGCTGACGACGTTCGTCCGCCGAAACCAGAACAAAGTTCTCGCGCAGTCTAATTTCGTAATTCTCAAAAGTTACCGGGAACCGCCGAGCCCCCAGGTTGCGGTGGCCGCTCGATTCGTTGCCCGACGACACGCCCGCGATTGCGAATGGAATCACCTGATCATCCAGCAATGCCACAATCCAGCGGATGGGGCGGACAAACCGCGCGCCACCCTTGCCTGGCCACAGCATGGTCTTGGGAAACGGCGTTTTCAGAATGAGATTAGGCAAACCTTCGGCCAGTATTTCCATCGCGGCGCGTCCGCTTACGCGGCGGACATAGCTATACTTCTCCGCCTTGCCGTCGGACAGCGTTTCCAGTTGTGCGGGATCAATGCCCTGCTTTTTCGCAAAGCCTGCCACCGCCGCTTCCGGGGCGGTTTTGGCCGGCCCCCACACCCGCTCTTCCGCGTCAGGTTGGCGCGCCAGAATGCCTTCAGCCCGCATCACCAGGCGGCGCGGTGTGGCGTCTGTGCGCACCGATGGCTCACCTAGTTGATGTCCGCCCAGCAACACGTCCAGCGCGTTCCTGAAATAGTCCAGTGCGCCCACCAGCATCCAGTCCGGAATCTCTTCGCAGCCGATTTCGAGCAGGAGGTTCATGCTGTTTTTTCCTCCGCGGCCGGCACCGGCGGATTCTGTTGATTCACCCAGGCCTGCGCCACCGCCACCGCCAGTTTGCGCACCCGTCCAATCACCGCCGCGCGCTCCGTGACGCTGATTGCACCCCGCGCATCCAAAGTATTAAACAGGTTGCTGCATTTCAGCACGTGATCATAGGTCGCCAGCAGCGGATACCGCTCCGGGGCCTTCGCCTCCGCGTATCCCTCCACCAGACGTTTCGCTTCGGCTTCATGAATGTCGAAAAGCTTCCACAACACCGGAACATTGGCCACTTCGAAGTTGTAGACCGAATACTGCAACTCGTCGTTGTAGCGGACGTCGCGATACTTCACACCCGGAGTCCACTCAATGTCGTAGACGGAATCCACGCCCTGCAAAAAGGCCGTCAGCCGTTCCAGCCCGTAGGTGATTTCCGCGGGAATCAAATCCAGATCGATCCCGCCGCACTGCTGGAAGTAAGTGAACTGGGTAATTTCGAGGCCGTCCAGCATCACCTGCCAGCCCACGCCCCATGCGCCCAGAGTGGGTGATTCCCAGTTGTCTTCCTCGAACTTCAGATCATGCTTGCGCAGATCGATGCCGATGGCCTCCAGGCTGCCCATGTACTGCTCAATGACATCTTCCGGCGTGGGCTTAAGAATCACCTGCAGCTGCATGTGTTTATACAGCCGGTTGGGATTGTCACCATAGCGGCCATCGGCGGGACGGCGGCTGGGTTGGACATAAGCGGTGCGGTATGGCTTCGGTCCCAGTACACGCAGAAAGGTTTCCGGACACATAGTGCCCGCGCCCACTTCCACGTCGTAAGGTTCCTGAATCACGCAGCCGCGCTCGCCCCAGTACTGCTTGAGGCGCATCACGTTTTCCTGAAAAGTAGGTGCGTTCACGGCGTGAAAAGCGGTGGTCAGGCTGCGGCTTCCAGCATGGGCAGCGTCACCAGTTTCCTTTCAATATGAGATTCAATTTGCTGGCCCAGAAACCGGCGCAACGAGGCTGCGGTGGATTGCCGCCATACCCGAACCGGCAACTGGCTGATGGACGTGCGCAGAATTTCATTGGCCACTTGCCGCGATTCCAGGTCCATTTCCCAGGTATTGGACGTGCCGCGGCGGCACTCGCCGCACAACAAGCCATTGCCGAAACGAGTGAAGTAAGCGCGTTGGGGAGTTTCCGGATCGTCCAGCGCCAGGCCGCATTCCGAACAGCTGTCGAGTGCAGGCAGCAGGCCGGCCAGGCGCACCGCCCACAGGCTGAAGTAGGTCACGCCACGCCAAACCGCGCCGGGCTCAGCGGCCCGCATATTTTCCAGTACCGTGCCCAGCAGGCGAAAGTGCTTCTCGTTGGTCTCCATCGGGGGCAGAATCTGTTCGGATACCTCGGCGAGGTAGTCCAAAGCGCAGGCGGCGGTGAAATCGCTCACCACCGCAAACTGCGACTGGATGAGTTCTATGCCATCTATCGAAACCAGTTCCCGGTTCTCGCGCTGGAAGTAAGATATTTTCACGTGCGACAGGCGTTCCAATCCCGATCCGAATCCGCTTTTCGGCCGGCGTGCCCGCCGGGCAACACCACGCACCTTCCCCAGGTCGCGAGTGAGAAAGCTCACGACGAGGTCACCTTCCCGGAATGGCCAGGATTGCAAAATGAAAGATTCGCTCGTGCGTGCGGGCATGGCAAACCGCGCAGAATATACAAGGTTATCACGGGCCTTGCCGGGTGCGCGACGGATCGGCGCAATTCTGATAACCTGATCAACTGAAGCTCCGATCCCCCACCCCATGCCCGAGCCCAGCGAAATTGACGGCACGTTTCACGAGGAGTATAAAAAGCTCCAGTCCCTTGCAGCGGCATTCCTCCGCAGCAACTCCCGGTCCACTTCGTTGAGTGCCACCGTTCTGGTTCACGAAGCCTATCTTCGGCTGAACCAGGCGTCGCGGGAATATAAAGACCGCGCTCACTTCATGGCTACCGCCGCCACCGCTATGCGGCACATTCTGGTGGATCACGCGCGCGCCCGCCAGCGCCAGAAACGTGGCGGCGAACTTTGGCGCATCACTCTGGACGCCGATCAGCTTGCCGTTGCCGACGGCGGCGTCGACCTGCTGGTTCTGAATGACGCGTTGTCGAGGCTGGAAGATCTCGACCCACGCCAGGCCCGCATCGTCGAAATGCGTTTCTTCGCAGGCCTCAGTATGGAAGAAATCGGCGAAGTTTTCGGGATTTCCGACCGCACCGTGAAGCGGGACTGGGCCATGGCCAGGGCCTGGCTGCAGAAAGAACTGATTGCGGGTACGCCATGAATGTGTCGCAGTGGGCGCGACTGAAAGAATATTTCGGTGATGCCATAGAAGCTCCCCCGGATGAATTGGGCCGAATCATTGCCGCTGCCGAAGCAGAGTCCCCGGATCTTGCCCATGAACTTCGTTCCCTGCTCTGCGAACATGCTTCCAACATTCTGAATACGGCTGCCGTCCGTCAGCCCCCCGCCCCTCCGGTTGAGAACGTTTCGCGTGAGCGTGTCTCCAACTATCGCCTGTTGCGGGAACTGGGCAGGGGCGGTGCCGGCATCGTGTTTCTTGCAGAGCGCGAGGACGATGAGTTCCATCGCCCGGTGGCGCTCAAGCTATTGCGATACGCCGCCTGGGATAAACAAAGCGAAAGGCTGCTGACTCATGAACGGCAGGCTCTTTCTCAACTGCGGCACCCCAACATTGCCGCGCTGGTGGATTGGGGCATCACCCCGGATGAAGTGCCGTGGCTGGCGGTGGAATACGTGGAAGGCGAGTCCATCGATCAACACTGCCGCACGCGCAGTCTGGATACGCCCGCCATACTCCAGCTTTTCGGGCAGGTTTGCGAAGCCGTGCAGTACGCGCACCGCCATCTGATTGTTCATCGCGATCTGAAACCCGCCAATGTTCTGGTGACGCCGGAAGGTGTGGTGAAACTGCTGGATTTCGGCATCTCCAAATTGATGGAGCAGCAGGGTGCAACCGCGACTATGGAGCGCCGCTTCACTCCGGCCTATGCCAGCCCGGAACAAATTGAAGGCGGGGCCATAACCGGGGCCACCGATGTCTACTCGCTGGGATTACTGCTCTACGAACTTCTAACAGGCCGTCTGCCCCACACCGGCGATACGCTCAGCGAAGTAATGAAAAAGGTTCTGGAGGACCGTCCGGCAGCGGCCAGCGCGACCCCTGGTTTGTCGCGCGAACGCCGCGCCGCGCTCACGGGCGATCTGGACCGCATTGTTCTGCATATGCTGGAAAAGAGTCCCGAACGCCGCTATCCCTCTGTGGAGCAACTGCTGGCCGATCTGGAACGGCTTCGTTCCGGCTTTCCGATTTCGGTGCGGGCACCGGGCACAGCGTATCGGGTATCGAAATTTGTGCGCCGGAATCTGGTGGTTGTGACCGCAGGTGTGTTGGCGGCGGCGGCATTGCTGGCTGGCGCATCGGTTGCTGTCTGGCAGGCGTGCGAAGCCCGACGGGAACAGCAGGCCGCCGAGCACCGCTTCAAAGATCTGCGGACTCTGGCGCACTCCGTGATCTTCGACCTGCACGACGCTATCAACCGCGTTCCCGGCTCGGTGGAGGCGCGCCGCACACTGATCAAAACGGCGCTCAAATATCTCGACGGACTGAAAGCCGAGCGAGGCAACGACGATTCCATTCAGATGGAACTCGCCGGCGCCTACTACCGCATGGCTTATGCACAGGGCGGGATCGTCGGCATGAATCTGGGCGATGCCGTGGGTGGGCGGAAAAGCTACCGCACGGCGCTGGAAATTCTGAACGAACAATGGCGCAGGCATCCCGACGACGACGATATCGGTTCCCTGCGCTTCGCGGTGGCATTCAACACTGCGCTCAGCAGAAATAATCCGGCGGATGGCGCGGTGATCGCGGCGAAGTATTCCGCGGAGGCAGACGGCTGGGCAGTTCGGCAGAAAACTACGGCGACGTTGCACTCGGCCGGGCTGCTGCATCAGACGGTGGGTCGTATCAGTCGCAGCGCAGGACAACTGGAAGAGGCGCTGCGGCATCTGGATATCGCCATGCAACAGTTCGGGAAGCTCAACCAGATCGCATCGGAAAAGCCAATCTACGGCATGGGCGGGGCCGCTGTCAGCGTAGACGAGGGGTTCCACATGATGGGGCTCACTGAAACCATGCGCGGCCAGACATTCATCGACAGAGGGGAATTCAGCAAGGCGATTGACGCTCTTCACGCCTCGCAAAAACATGAGGCTGGGGTGCTGGCGATGGACAACGATAGCCCGGCGGCGCGGCGGGCGATGGCGGTTAGCCACGGACACCTCTCGGTGGCCCTGTTGGGGTTAAAGCGTGACGCCGCAGCCCTGCAGGAAGCGCGCGAAGAACTGGCCCTCACACAGGCATTGGTAACCCGTGATGCGAACAATGTCACCTTCCGCCGCGATCAGACCCAAGCCTGGCGGCATATGGGTACCGCACTCTGCGCCACGGGATCGTGCGCGGAGGCGGTGAAGTTGCTGGAGCAAACAGCTGCGGAAATGGCTAAGATCGGCGACGCAGACCCGGCGTTTCTGTTCAACCGTTTGTTCGAAGCGGGCGGGTTGAACGACCTGGGCGAGGCGCAGCTGAGTGCCGGTCAGATGACGGCGGCCCGCGAGGCCTTCGGCAAAGCCCGCGACTGGTGCGACAAGGCACTGGCTGAAGCTCCCGGCTGGCTGGAATTCCTGCGGGAACGCGCGCGGGCGTATCACGGTCTGGCGAACAGCGGTGCCACTGCGAAGCAAAAAGAGTTCGCCGGTTTGGCGACGGCGGATTGGGAACGATTGTGGCGGGAAAGCCCGCTGCACAGGCGCGACCGGGTAATCCGGTAAGTACTGGTACCTCATCGACCGCCAATTCCGGTTTCGTGTCCCCCTCCTCGGGTAAATGACGTTATCCTCACTGAGCGCTTCCATACTCAAGTGAAGCGTGACGAAACAGGAGGAATTATGTCAATTCATCAACGCATCATTATTTTCGCGGGCCTCGCGGGTCTGCTTTCCATGCCAGCGCTGGCCGGTAACATCGTTTCCAACGGGGGCTTCGAGTCGGGAGCGTCGAGTTGGACTGCGACATTGGGGACAAACTTCAATAACTATTCCCCAGCCGCCCATGCCGGTAACGGCTTCGTGGATTTCTCCTGCAATGTACAGAACGGTACGTATTGCCAACTCGACCAGGGATTGATGACGTCGTCCGGCAGTGCCTATACCGTGAGCTTTTGGTACAACTCGGACGCTACCGGGACGCGGGCAAATCCCGGGTTGGTGGTGTCGTGGGATGGCACTACGCTGCAAAATATTACCTCTCACACAGTTGGATACCAGCAATTCGTATACAGCGTGACTGGTGGAGCCGGATCTACTTTGCTGCGTTTCCAGGGCGAAGCGCAGGGCAGCGGCCTGGATGACGTGTGTGTTTCGTCCGACAACAGTTGCAGCTCCGCCGCCACTCCCGAGCCGGCCTCAGCATTATTGATGGTCACCGGTGTCGCCCTGTTCGGCTTGTCGCGTCGCCGCCGCGTTCGGCGCTCCCTGCAGAAGTAGAAGCTGAATTTGCACTCTTCTCTGCCAGCGCAGGCTACATCGGAGGTCTCTGGCGGTGCCCCCGGGAAACCGGGGGCTTTTTTGTTTCAGGCCACCCGCCATCCTGCTAACCTGTCTCTATTCATGACTGACGATTCGCGCCGCCGTTTTCTCTCCCATTTCGCCGGTCTCGGCCTTGGGTCCACGCTTCTTCCCGGTGTTCTCTGGGGCCAGTTGCAGCAGGCCGCAACCTCACAGATCACGGCGGAAATGTTGAAGGCCGCCGTTGCCGTGGCCGGGCTCACTCTGGATGACGAAGAGCAGAAAGCCATGCTCGATACCGTCAACCGCAACCTTGCCGGCTTTGAAGAAGTCCGCAATCTGAAGATTCCCAACAACGTCAGCCCGCCATTTCACTTCAGCCCGCTCACCCCCGGTATGAAGGTGAACACAACCCGGGAGCCGCTGCGCTTCAGCACGCTGAACACGAAGCGCCCGGCGAAGCTGGAGGACGCTGCTTTCTATTCCGTCGCCCAGCTGGGCCGTCTGCTGCGCACGAAGCAGGTGACATCCACTGAGTTGACGAAGATGTACCTCGACCGCCTGCATCGCCACAACGAAAAACTCAACTGCGTGGTCACATTTCTGGACGACGTCGCTCTGGCGCAGGCGAAGCAGGCCGATGCTGAGATCGCCGCCGGAAAATATCGTGGACCCTTGCACGGTATCCCGTGGGGAGCCAAAGACATCATGGCGGTGAAGGGCTACAAGACCACGTGGGGTTCGGATGCGTTCAAAGATCAGATGATCGACGACGAAGCGAGCGTTGTGGTGATGCTGCGGGAAGCGGGCGCCGTACTTCTGGCCAAGCTTGCCACCGGCGAACTGGCGGGCGGTGACCGCTGGTGGGGCGGCCAGACAAAGAATCCGTGGAACCTGGAAGAAGGCTCCAGTGGCTCCTCCGCCGGACCCGCTTCTGCCACTGCGGCCGGTTGTTGCGCGTTCGCGATTGGTACCGAAACTTCCGGGTCGATTCTCAGTCCGGCCGGGCGTTGCGGCGTGACCGGTCTTCGCCCCACCTTCGGGCGTGTGAGCCGTTACGGGGTGATGGCGTTGTCGTGGACCCAGGATCGTCTCGGCCCCCTTTGCCGCTGCGTGGAAGATTGCGCCATTGTGATGTCTGTCATTGCGAAGCCGGATGGTCTGGATATGAGTGTATCCACGCTCCCTTTCAACTGGAACACCCGCGCAGACATAAAAAAGATTCGCGTCGGCATTCTCAGCGAGGCATTCGACGACGTCAAAGAGCCCGTCCTGCAGGCGGCCAATCGCAACACCATTGAACAGGTGGAAGCCCTGGGCATCAGGCTGATTCCGGTGAAGGTTCCGGAGTGGACCATCGACACCAACGCGTTCGGTGTGGAGTCCGCCACTTTCTTCGATGACTTCCTGCGCTCTGGCGCTTACAGGAAGATGACCAATCCACAGCGCGGCGGTGGTTTTCGCAACAGCCGCGCAACGCCGGCGGTGGAGTATCTGCAGTCGCAACGTGCCCGCATGATGATGATGATGAAGCTGGCCGATGCGACCAAAGATGTGGATGTCTATCTGGCCCCCGCTGTGGGTGGCGGACCTCCGGCCGGGGCCGGACGCGGTGGCAGAGGTACAGGTGCGCCCGCCGCGCCGAATGGCCCGCGTCTGCCCCAGAACGCAATGCAGCGCCATTTCAATCAGGCCAACAGCGCCGGCTACCCGGCCATTGCAATGCCCAACGGATTCATGGAATCCGGCTCGCCCACCGGCATCACGTTTTACGCGCGGCCATTTGGCGAACCGGAATTACTGGCTGTGGCCAAAGCCTGGCAAGATAGATCCGGCTTCCACAATAAGCATCCTGCGCTGGCGACCTGACCTGGCGATCCATTAGGGCAACTACCGATCTGCGAGCATTCGCTCCCGAAGAATTTGGTTTATGCGGGTCAGATGACCTTCGCCCTGAGATTTAAGCCAGGCAAGAATATCAGCATCAATTCTTACAGTTGTCAGTTTCTTGACAGGTCGGAAGAATTCATCCCGGCGCATCGCAGAAGCCCAACGATCAGGGGGAAGGGGCTGCGAATCCGTGTCCGAATCCAGCCGCCGGTCGCGTTTTTCGTACAGGTCGCGCGTGGTCTGGTCGATCTCAATGCCCTTCCTCAAACTGACGGGCATACGCTCTTTGCTCATATTTTTCGGCCTCCCTTGCAGAAATGATGCGGATAATTTCCTTCTTATAGCCGGATCGATCCACGAAAACAGTCAGCAGCAGCGGCCCTGCGGCTGTGTGTTCGATGGCGTGATATCGCATCTCGTCATCCATTTCGCGGTCCTCGACGACAAGCAGCCAGGGATCGAAGAATACCTGTTGCGCGGATTCAAAGCTTACGCCGTGTTTCGCGACGTTGAGCTCTTCCTTTTCGGCGTCCCAGATGAACTCGATTTCCACCTTACCCTATTGTAGCTACAATATCGTAGCTACGTCAAATACTAGTTCTGCTTGCAGGGAGTTACCCCGCTCGCCGCAAGACCGGACCTGGCCGAAACCAAAACACCTGCGCGTCTTCGGCGCGGAAACGCGACTGAAGTCGCGTGCCCAATCGGCTCTGCGGCGTATCGCCCCATGACGGTTATATAATCTTTCCGAGCATGTCTGATCATCTTCATCTTCACCGCAAGACGCCTCTGCGCGACCAGCCCGGCAAAGGCCACAACCGCTGGCATCCCGACATCGCACCCGGTATCCGCGTCCCTTGCGGAGCCACGGTGGAACTGGATTGCATCGACGCTGTGGATACCCAGGTGAAGCCCGGCATGACGCACGAAGAGGTGCTGACGTGCGACCTCAGCCGCGCCCATCCCCTGACCGGCCCGGTTTACGTGGAAGGTGCCGAGCCCGGTGACCTGCTCGCCATCCAGGTCGAAAATATTCAGACCGATGACAGCGGTTTCACCATGATTCTGCCCGGCGTCGGCTATCTGCGCGATGTCTTCACTAAACCGTTTCTGGTGCACTGGGAGATCAAAGATGGCTTTGCGCGTTCGCCGCAAATTCCCGGCATACGCATTCCGGGCGCACCGTTCATGGGTGTGATGGGGGTAGCCCCGTCGCACGAACTCCTGGAACGAATCAACGCGCGGGAGACCGAACTGGCCGGCCGCGGTGGCTTCGTTCTGCTGCCAGACGCCGGCAACGCGCTGCCCACTGATCCCGCCATCGCCAACACCGCCTTCAAAACCATCGCGCCACACGAAAACGGCGGCAATTTCGATATCAAGCAGCTGATCGCCGGCTCTACGCTGTATCTGCCGGTCTACGTTCCGGGTGCCTTGTTCTCAGCCGGCGACACCCACTTCGCCCAGGGTGACGGCGAGACCTGCGTTACCGCGGTAGAGACCTCCTCGCGGTTCACCGCGACCTTCAATGTCATCAAAGGCGAAGCCAAACGACGCGGCCTCACCGACCCGTCTTTCACCTGCCCGCCACACCCTGATGACAACCGGAAAGGCGGCTACTACGGCACCACAGGAATTCCAGTCCGCAAAGATGGCCGCGCCGAAGCCGAAGATCTCAACCTGTGCTGCCGCAATGCGCTGATGAACATGATTGATTACATGGTGGACCAGTACAAGCTGTCGCCGGAGCAGGCCTACTGCCTCTCCAGCGTAGCGGTGAATCTGCGTATCTCAAACGTGGTGGATGTGCCCAACTTTGTGGTTTCGGCCTTTCTGCCGCTGGATATTTTTGAATAGAAAGACGCACCGCTTAAACTGAAGCGGAATGAGCCTTTGGCACATCGCGCTTCCCTTCGCCCTTGCGCTCAACGCCTGCAGCGCCGGTTCCGTGGCCGCGCACCCGCAGGTTCACGTGGCAGCGGCATCTAATCTCGGCCGGACTCTGGGGACGCTTGCCCAGGCGTTTGAAGCAGGCACGGGCATCGCAGTGGTCCCCAGCCTGGGCGCAACGGCGCAACTTGCAGTGCAAATTGAGAACGGCGCACCCTTCGATGTGTTTCTCGCCGCCGACACCGAACACGTCGACGCGCTGGTGAAATCGGGCGCGGCTTTGGCAGATTCACGTGCCATCTATGCCCGGGGCAGGCTCGCCGTCTGGACCGCCAGTCGCCAAACTCCGGCTAATCCGCAGCAACTTTCCGACGCTCGCATCATCGCCATCGCCAAGCCGGAACTTGCCCCTTATGGCGCAGCCGCCGTGGAATCCCTGCAACACCTCGGCCTGTGGGAGAAAGTACAATCCCGCGTCGTGTATGCCCCCAGCGTCTCCACGGCTAAACAATACGCCGACACCGGCAACGCCGATGCCGCTTTCACTGCCCTGGCGCTGGTGATCGCAGAGCCCGGCCACTACTTTGTCATCGACGAGGCTCAACACAGCCCGCTGGACCAGGCGCTCTGCATTGTCCGCCGCTCCGCGCAGCCCGAACTTGCCCGTCAATTTGCCACTTTCCTGCTGGGCAAGGAAGGCCGCGCGATTCTTTCCCGTGCCGGGTACGGAGTGCTCTGATGGAACAGTACTCGCTCGGCTTCGTGTCCGAACGGCGTATCTTCTCTCTGCGCGAATTAAGCGACGGCATCCGTTCTGCGCTGGAAAGCCGCTTCACCAACATCTGGGTGGCAGGCGAAATTTCCGGCGTGAAACTGGCCCCCAGCGGACATTGTTATTTCACGCTCAAGGATGCTGACGCGCAGATCAAAGGCGTCTGTTGGAAGCTGACCTACATGCGTCTGCGGTTCAAGCCCAAAGACGGCCTGCAGGTTCTGGTTCGCGGTCGTGTGGATATCTACGAACAACGCAGCGAATACCAGCTGACGGTGGAAGCCATCGAACCGCAGGGGTTCGGCGCGCTGCAACTGGCTTTCGAACAACTCAAGCAAAGACTTTTGGAAGAGGGCCTCTTCGACCCCGCCCGCAAACGCGAACTCCCGCGCTATCCCCGTCGTATCGGCCTCATCACGTCGCTGCAGGGTGCGGTGATCCGCGATTTCCTGCAGATTCTGGATCGCCGCTTCCCCGGCCTGCATATCCGAGTATTTCCGGCGCGGGTGCAGGGAACCGGCTCGGTGGAGGATGTCACTCGCGGACTCCGTTACTTCAGTGACATCGAATGGGCAGATGTAGTGGTGGTAGCGCGTGGCGGCGGTTCATTGGAAGATCTGTGGACCTTCAACGAAGAAGCCGTGGCCCGCGCGATTGTGGCCTGCCGGGTGCCGGTGGTTTCGGCCATCGGGCACGAAACCGACATTACGATCGCCGACTTCGCCGCGGACCTCCGCGCACCTACGCCCTCCGCCGCTGCCGAACTAATTGTCTGTACCCGGCAGGAACTATTGGATCGCGTCGCCATGCTGCATAACCGCATGTTGCAGCGTATGCGGCTCCGGGTGGCAGTGCTGGCCCGCCGGTTGCAGGAACAGGGCATTGAGCGCGCGACCACTCTGCTGCACCGCATGGTGGCCCGCCGCATGCAGCGGGTGGATGACGCCGGGCAGCGGCTCAATAGTGCACTCCGCCTGCTGCTGGCGACTGGTGCACGGCGACTCCGCGATCTGGACGGCAAACTTCGCTATTTTGATTTGCGTCCCCGCCTCAACCGTGACCGGCAACGGCTACAGCTGGCCTCCGCGCGTTCCACAACTTTGGTCCGCTTTTTGCTTGCCCGCCGTCGCGAACATTTCAGTGTGTTGGAGGCTCGTTTGCAACAGTTGAATCCACGCCTGGTACTCTCGCGCGGCTACGCCATTGTGCTTAATGAGAGTGGGGAAATTGTGAAACAGGCATCTTCTGCGCCACAAGGCGGCGACTTGCGAATTCTCTTCACGTCAGACGCTGTGCACGCCCGCGTGACGGAATCCCCCGCCAAATGACCCCTCCCCCTGCCGGTACCTTCATGGCCAAAGTTCGCGCGGGCTGCCTTCACTTCCCGCCACCTGTGAAAAGGTGGTGCGACACCGAAGGCTGGAACCTGTTCCGTGTGATCCGGAGAGGCGACGATTTGCTTCGCCTCGACCCCATTCTGGCTGGCGACGAAGCGGATTTGGATTTCGACGTAACGGACGAATTCCGCACCAGTCTCCAGACCGACGGAAGGCTCTGGATACCGGAGACGATGCGCGATCTTGTTTCTCTTCACGAGCAAAGCGTCATGATGCGTGTCGAAGATGGTGCCTTGAACGTGTACCTGCGGAAAGTCTTCGAAACCCTGGGCTTCCGGCCAGTCTGAGACGTGGCCGGAAGCCTGGACCGAAGTCATCAACTACTTCTTCGCTGCGGGGGCCGGGGTGGCGCTCGGGGCGGTGGCGGCCATTGCCTTCTTGTGTTTCTTCACGACTTTCTTCGTCGCGGTGGCCTTGGTGGGGGTGGCCTTCGTTGCGGCCGGGGCCGGCGCGGTTTGCGCGGCAAAAGCGGCGGTGGCCAGGGCCAGTACCGCGGTCAGACTCATAATGGTTTTCATGATGTTTTCTCCTTCGATCCTTTTTCCGGTTGCGCTCATTGCGCTTCCACTACTACAGACGGAGGTGATTATTAACCCGGCCTGAAAGGCTGATTAATTCGGGTTCATTGAATCAGGCCGCGAACCGTCGTGGCCAGACCGGTATATTGGCCGGTTGGGTCATTCTTGAAATCTGCGCTGCCGCTGAAGATTACCCTCTTGGCCACCATCGCCGTGTAGCTGCCTGTTGCCGATGCCCCGGAGTACGTAATTGTGGTGGTTGGAAAGTACAGCGTGCCGGTTAGTGAAGAGGTAATGGAGTTCGCGAACGAGTTTGTTCCGCCGTATGTCAGGTTACGGTCCTGTAGAAACAGAAGACCCTCGTAAGTTCCGGAATTGGGACTGCTCAGCGTTACCACTGAACTGCCTGTAAAGGCAATGGGACCCGGTGTATGACCATACTGCCCTGTAATGAAGAATGTAACGTGCGAGCCCGTTAGACGGGCACTATTGCCCACGCTCAGACTGCCGCCGTTGATAACATAAAGTCCCGGGTTCACCGTGACGACGGCTGCGCCGGTAATGGACAGGCCGTCGCAATAGGTGCCCGGATTGAGCGTTACGTTATTGGCGTTACCGACACTCTTGCCGGTGAAATCGCAGGTGTTTGAAAAAGTTGGCATGCTGACGCCGGCGAAAGGGTCTGCCTGGGTTGCTGCGCCGGTCGTCGGTGAGGGAGACGCGCTTGAGGTGCCGGTGATGGAAGCGCCGCCGGTAACAAAAATCTGAGTTGCGGTCACATGGGAAGATCCGCTCACGGAGAAGGCATTCGGCGCGCTGGAATTCACGAAAATCCCGCAAGTCGAGGTGACCGTGGCAGCGCCGCTGGCGAGGAAGGCCGAGGCAGAGGTCGAATCCAGAATATATAGACAGCCTCCGGCGGAAACGTAGCTGACCGCCCCAATAGCCGAGGCGTTAATGGAGAAGCGGGAAACGCCGCCGAAGCTGCCGAAAAGTGTATAGGGCTGTGCGCCAACTGTCGCCTTCACCCAATAGGTAGGAGAATTGCCTGTGACGCCCGGTGGTGCGGTGGGTTGGCCTCCATCGACACAGTTTGAGTGCCGGTATTGAGAAAACCATTCTTCTCCGCGTAGGAACATCCTACCTGTAGATTGTTGGTGGGCGGGCTCACGTTGGGATAGGCGCAGTTCGTTGGCGCTCCACAGATCACGCCGCCGCTGCCGCAGACTGGTTGCCCGCTGGCCGAAGCCCAGGCAGCCCCTGCCATGGCTGCGGCGTCGGCGGCTGTCTGCGCCTGTTGCCGGGTGAAATATCCCATACCAACGTCCACTGCCAGTCCGATGGAGGCAAACAGCAGCGTCAGATTCAAAACCACCAGCAAACCAGCCTGACCTTGCCGCGAATGTCCTGGGAGTCTCATGGCTTAGTAGACGATGTTCTGACGGGATTTTGCGCCCAGCGTAAACGTGCTGCCCGAGGAAGCCGTCGACCCCGGCCACATGAAGGGGAGAGGATTCTGGATCTGGTAGGTTGCAGTGATGGTGATATCCAGGCCCACGCCGTTGTCAGTGTTGGAGGGAAACTGAGCGGCATTGCTCAAGCAGCTGTTCAACGGATTGCAGGTGACCGTGGCACTTGCGGTGGTGAGTGTTACATTGAGCGCTGCCGGGTCCAGCGACGGCCCTTGTTGTTTGATTAGCGTGGCTAAATTGCCTACGGTAATTGTGCAGGTGTTCCCGTTCTTCGAGCAGGTACGCCCGTGACTGCATGCATATCGGGTAGCAACTTCAACTGTGTAAGCCATGGAGTGGAACTGCCAGCTCTGCAGTGCCGCCTCCACAATGGAGACGGTCAGAAACATCACCGGAATTGCGATGATGGTGAATTCGATCAGCCCGAATCCGCGACGACCATTTCGCATGGTTCAGCTCTGTACCCGGAACCAGGCAGTTCGGCTGATCGTCAGCTGGCCGGGGAGCAGGCCAGGTATTGGAATCAGCTGGGGAGTGGTGTAAGCCACCGTGACCTGAGCCGCCGTTGCGCTGTCAGGGCCCGTAGAAGAAGTAGTCGTCACCACCACCGGGGCAGCGGTACACACCGTGAGTCCCGAACCCACGTTAGGCAGGCTGCGCAACTGGTCCAAAACGTAGCCGCACGCGTTGCCGCAACTGGCCGCACGGCTGGCGCTGGTGGAACAGTACAAGCCGGCGACGCGAGCCGCATTTTGCGTGGCAATTAAGCTATAAGAATAGAAGCCAAAATCAAATGCGCCCACGAAAAGAAAAACATACCAGGGAATGAACAGCGCGAATTCGACGATGCTGCTGCCGCGATTGTTTCCGCGCCGCGCCCCCCTGGCATCAGGACGTTGGAGGCGAAACATATCGCCAGCATGGGGTAATTCCATGAACGCGTCAAGTCGACGGAAGTTAACACCTGTCGAAAGTTAGCATGCGACGGCTGACCAACGACGGGCTTTCTTTTTTCTGGGCTACCCGGCACAATCAGTGCAGTTATGAAACTGCGATGGTATCTTCCTGCTGCCGCCCTGCTCTTCTGTACGGTCGTGCGCGCCAATCCCACCACAATATTTTCCAACTATGATGCGCAGCACCCGTTCGATACCAACTTCGGGCTCAGCGTGAACAACGCCGTTGGCGTCTCTTTTGTTGCCCCTGACCCTCACGTTTCCGGATTTGTGTATGGGCTGGAATCCATCAATTTCGCGGGCCTTATCAGCGATACCAGTGCCAATCCGGTAACCGTATCCGTGTATGACAATAGCGGTGGTTTCCCGGGTGCAGCGCTGGTTTCACTCACTACCAGCCTTGGTCTCTCGGCCGGGGAAGTCACGGTTACGTCGTCCACTCATCCGGCCCTGCAGCCGAATCAGACCTATTGGATCGTCCTGAGCAATCCTTTCGCTTTTGACGTCACGTGGAGTGCCGCGGGCAACGGTGCACTGGGCGCTGCCACGCTTGGGCCCCAGAACTGGACCTTTCTGCAGTTCTATACACAGGGGGCCGTGCAGGTCAATGCAATTCTGGTGGAGGCCCCGGAACCCGTTACCGTCCTCCTGCTGGCCGCCGGTCTTACGGGGCTTGCCGTGTGCGGTCGGCGCAGCCGACCTGCCGTCCGTTAGGTTTCCCGGCAACACAAACCCGCTTAGGATCACTACTCAATATGCTCCTCAGAATCCTGCTCACCGCCGCCATGATCCTCTGTGGCAGCGTGCTGCGTCCCTGAACCTTCCGCAAGGTTTTCTTTGCGCGTCGCGCCGAAAATGCGCCACTGGCCCACGCTCTGCGTTCCCGCTGAACGGAGCGATTGGAGGGAACCCTTCCACGGGCGGAAATAGGGGAAAACCTGTTCGGGAAAGAGACGCCGGGGAGTGAGCGTTCCCCGCGGCGCCGCACTTCTGGTTTTCCGACCCGATTGACGAACCGCGCGGCGACGTCGGATTTGCGGGGCCCCTGGTGCTGCCCCACTGGACTCTCCACCACAGTGTTCGGATTTGTATTGCACTGGTGGTGCCAGGAGATGGCGAATACGACCGCGCAATGCGCCGCCAATTTGGGCCCGCATGCGGCCACGTCAAACAGCCTGCGCCGCATCGCGCTGACCTCTGACACCATCGGCGGACAATTTCGGCGTTTTTGTCCGCTGGTTTGATCACGTCGCGCCATCACCTGCGGCATTGAAGGAACCGAGGTCCGTTTGGCAGCCCCCGGCGCGTGCGATGTTTGGCCGGCGTACTGGTACGGTTGCCGGCGCAGAGTGGCGGTTTTGTGTTGACCGCACGGGATAAGCCTTGTAAACTGGAGAATCATATGAAATTCAATGCGATTTATGTGAGTGCCATTTTATTCGCGGTTGCCCTGGGACCCGCGGGTGCTCAGGCGAGTACCGTGCTGTATACCCTGAATCGGGATGCGTGCACTGGTGGCTGTGGGGTAAGCCCTTTCGGTACGGTCTCACTCCAGGAATATGGTTCAGGCACAGGCGCTTATGTGCTGGTCACAGAGACCTTGTCCGCCAATGAGAACTACGCTGGCACGGGAGCCGGTAGCGCACTGGAGTTTAACGTTTCCGGCACTATCACAATCGCGAATGTGACAGCCAACTTTGGAACCAATGGTTCTCAGGCCCAGGGCTCATACAAGGGATACAGCGGCCTGCAGTTCTACCACGTTCTCACTTGCCTGACATGTCAGGGCGGCTCGGGCCCGGCTGGCCCGCTCTCTTTTGAGGTCCACTCTTCCAGTGGAGTGACGGCGGCCAGTTTTGGAAATGCAAATGGATACTACTTTTCTTCAGACATCCTGGGCAGCAGCGGGAATACCGGTAATGTTGGCACGAATACGGCCGGTGTGTTCCAGGTTCAAGCCACACCGGAACCGGGCACGATGACGCTTGCTCTTGGTGCTGGTTTGGCGCTCTTGTGGGGTAGTCGCCGGAATCGCTCCGCGGTACGCTAGCACCTGTCCATCACGTGTTGTTCGAGGGAAGATCCCCTCCCCATCCCCAGCACACGCGGAGTGCTCACGCGAGAGAGTCCAAACGCTGGTTCTAATTGAACGCTCCACCGCAGTGAGCAAGCATGACTGAAGGCGGACCGGCATACCGCTGCTGACCCCGCCTGCCGCCCCGATCATTTTCAACCCATAGCCCAACCCCGGTAACGAGAACGCCGGGGACTCCGAGGCACCGACCTATCCGGTATTCCCACCACGCCCGCCGTATCTGTGCCGGTGCCCATTGCCATCCATGCAGGTTCCCGAAACCGTTTAGGGTATTCCGTTGTTACTTTGCTTGACCTTTGCAATGGCCAGTAAAGTGCCTCTCGAAGTTCGAGGGCAGATGTTTTGAGGCCCAAACTTTTTCGGAGACAAACCATGCAAACTGCACAATCTACACGGTCAACAGGGATGTTGCGGCTCCTGTTGATGACTTCCGCAATTGCGGCCAGCGCCTCAGCGCAGTCGCTGGCGGTACTGAATGCGGCATCTTTTACCGGCGCTTCGGTCGCTCCTGGCAGCATTGTGACCATATTTGGTAGCAATCTCACCACGGGTACGGCGACTGTGACGGACCCCGCGCGTCCTCCCTCAACTCTGGGTGGCGCCCAGGTGACCATTGGCGGAATTCCGGCCGCACTGTTCTATGTCTCACCCACCCAGATCAATGCAGTGGTGGGCGCTGCAACGCCCGCCGGCGTGGATACAGTCACTGTAACGTCAGGCAGCGGAACCAGCACCGGCAGTGTTGTTGTAGACAACAATTCAGCGCCCGGTCTGTTCTCGCTGTCGGGAACAGGAACCCATGACGGAGCTATCGTGGATGCCCTCACCGGCAGAATCGGCGCCGTCAAAGCGACCACTCCGGTTTCAACCACATTTCTTTCGCTTTACCTCACGGGCGCTAATTTTTCCACCTCGCCCGCAGTTACCGTGGCGGGGGTCAGTGTGCCGGTTACCTTCGCGGGAGCCTCCCCGTGTTGCTCCGGGCTGCAACAGATCAACATCTCCATCCCGGTAACGCTGGCAGGAGCCGGACGGGTGCCTGTGACGGTCGGAACCGGCACTGCAATTAGTAACGTTGTCGAGATTGTGTTGCTTCCCGCCAAAGGAAAAGGCGAATTCGAGGATGAAGCGGATGACCGGGATCGAAGCCGTGAACTTTCGGCGATTGCCTACATTCCGGGAAGCAGTTTCGCGCTGGTTGCCGATGAAAACGACGACGTAGTCCGCCAGGTCGACCTTCTGCAGAAGAAGGTGGTTCGGGTGATATCGCTGGCGTCGAACGCGGAGCCCTCCGCCATCACCGTCAATGCAGCTGGTACCCTGGCTGTGGTCGCGGAGCGGGGTCGTGCGAAAGTCGCAATTATCGATCTCAGCACTTTTGCGGTCACTGCGGAAATCGGCGTGGGAGCGGGTCCCGTGGGGATCGCAATCAGCGGCAATCTCGCTGTCGTAGTCAACGGGGACAATAACAATGTAACTGTGGTGGATTTTGTCGCAAAAACAGTCGTGGCGACGGTCCCGGTGGGCTTGGGCGCGCGCGCGGTTGCAATCGGTGCCGCCAATCTGGTCTATGTCACCAATCAATCGGCGGGTACGATCAGCGTGATCGATTTGGGGACGGCCAAAGTGATCAACACAATCAGCCTCGGGGCGGCACGTCCCGCGGCCATTCAGGTCATCGCAGGTACACCTTACGCCGTTGTGACCGATCCGGCAACTGCCGATAATGGCAAAGTTCTGGTCGTCAATCTCTCCACCGGGCTCGCAACTGCCTTTGCTGTCAACGCTGATCGATCCGGAGGTTCAAACGATCTGGTTCTGGTAGGGTCGACGGCCTATATCGCCAACCAATCCGGTGGGTCGATATCGATTCTTCCACTTTCGATCGCCGGCTCCACGGTCACAGGCGTAGCCACCACGCTGAAGATCGGCTTGGGCGTGCGTGCTCTGGCGGTGGACGCGAAAGACAACCTGCTGCTGGCGGTGAACGAAAGTACGGGAGAGGTTGTTCTCATTTCGCTCTCATCGTCACAGGTTGTTGGACGGTTTCCTGCCGTAACCAGCGGCTCCGGGCGAGATGGCGACGATCACAGCGATCACGATAACAGCGCCAATGCGCCTGTAATCACAGCCACGTTGCCGGTCGCCGGAAGGGTGAACAGCACGCTCACCCTGACTATGACGGGAACCAACCTGCAGGGCGCAAGTGATTTGGTATTTGTCCTGCCTTTGAGGTTCCCCGGCAAGAGCGAGGATCACGGGAAGGGACGCGGTCTTGTCACGCAGGCGAAAGATACCGCCATTACAGTCGCCAATCTCCAGGTAAACGCCGCGGGTACGCAGCTCACTGCGACCGTTACGGTTTCAACTCTGGCCGTTACCGGTCTTCACGTCGTGTTTGTTTCCACGCCGAACGGGGAATCGGGTTTCGCTCAGAGCGCAGGCAACACATTCACGATCATTCCGTAATGGAAGTTTGAGTGGCGGGCACCGACACAGGAGCTTCTGTGCCGGTGCCTGTTCATTCTGGCTGTAAGACACCCTCAACGCCAGGCAGGAAGTTTATCTCGCAGGTTCGCGGTCAAATACGACTCCGGCGTACCTGCGACCGCAGCTCCATTCCCGCCGCCATCCGCTGACCAATCCCGCTGCCGCCGCTGAACCCTAGCCCAAGCGCGCTATGAGCGCCCGGATATCGTTCTCTTGCGCCCGCGGTGGCCGGTTAGCCAGAGCGGCTTCGCACTCTTTCTTCGCATTCACTCGGTCGCCTTTTTGCGATAGCGCCATGGCGTAGTGGTAGTGGTAGGTGGGGTTCTGCGGAGCCTGCAAAACCAGACTCTTGAAAGTGTCCACCGCGTTGTCCGTCAGATTCTTCTTCAGGTAGATCCAGCCCAGCGTATCCGCTACTTCCGCAAAGTTCGGCATCTTCTGCTTCGCACGGGTGGCGTAGGTGAGCGCTTCATCCAGATTGCCATTGGATTCCGCCAGCAGATAAGCCAGGTTGTTCAGCGCCGTAGCATCGTTGGGATTCAGCTTAATGGTGGCTTCGTAGTTCTTGCGCGCCAGATCTTTGCGACCGGATTCGTCGTAGATCATCGCCAGGGTGGTGGTGATCGCCGCATTATCCGGCATCAACTGCCGGGCCTGTTCGAAAGCATCCAGACTCTTTTGCGTGTCTCCCCGGAACCGGTAGGCCTGGCCAATGCGGGCCAGCAGATCGCCCTTCTCCTTGTTGTCCTTCGCTTTGGCCTGAAGCGCCTGGAAGGTGCTGATGGAGCCATCGAACTGACCCGCTGCCATCTGTGCATTGCCCAGTTCCCGTTGCAGGTCCACGCGGTCTGGCATCTTGCCAAACTCAGCCCTGATAATTTCCACGGATTTGTCGCCCTGGCCATCCAGCAACAGCGCCTTGGATTCGCCCAGCAGCCCGCGGATATTGGTCGGCTGTGCCACCGACGCGCGGTGGAACAGTTCCTGCGCTTCCTTGTTACGCTTCTGATTCATGTCCAGAACGCCCAGTTCCAGCAGACACTCCACCTGATTGGGGTTGCCTTTCAGCACTTCTTCCAGCAGCGCGCGCGCTTCATCGTACTTGTTGAGCCGTTGCAGCGCAGCAGCCTTCATCACGCGCCCCTGGATGCTGCCGGGTGCCACCTTCAGGGTTTCGTCAGCACTGTGCGAAGCGGCCTCAAAGTCACCGCGAAGCAGGGCAACCTGGGTTTGCGCCAGCCGCGCCGGCAGATAGTCCGGGCGCAACGTAATCGCCTGATCGAAATTCTGGCGGGCCTGCTCATACTCACCGCGCGCAAAGTGGGCGCGACCCAAATTGAAGCGAGCTACAAAGTTCTGCGGACGCGACGTCACAACCGACTGCAATTCCGTCATCGCCTGGTTGATATCGCCTTTATCCAGCATGAAAGTCGCCTTCAAACCGCGGGCTTCCGGGTCTTTGGGGTCGTCCTTCAAAATCAGGTCGTTCTTCGCGTACGCATCCGGAAACTTGCCCTGGCGAACCAGGGTTTCAATCTGATGTTTGAGGTAAACTATTTTGCGCGGTGGATCGGCCTTGATTCCCTCTTCGTACTGCTTCTGAGCGTCGTCAAACTGGCCGACACGCTGGTAGAAATCGCCGGACTGGATGTAGGCATCCGGGAAACTCTTCAGATCTTTCTTCATCGAACTCAGCAGCGCAACCAGTTCCTCACGCTTGTTGGTTCCGTAATAGAACTGCGCCAGCTGCAGGCGCAGGTTGGTTTCTTTGGGATTGTCGGCAATAGCTGTCTTCAGCAATTGTTCCGCCTCCGGGAAGCGTTTGGTTCCCAGCAGCACCCGATACAAATCATAAATGGCGCTGAAGTTCTTCTTGTCTTTCGCCACCAGGCTCTTGTAAATGCCCTCTGCCTCAGGCGTCTCGCCATCCAGTACCAGCACACGGGCCAGAGCCAGCGAAACCACCGGGTCTCCGGGCTTAACGGACAGAGCTTTGCGATATTCCCCGATACCCTTTTCCAGTTCGATCTTGGCCTCGGTACCCTTTTGTGCCTTGAGCAACCCGGCCACGGCCAGCACCGAAAGGTCGCCGGTCAGCTTATGTGCCTGCCAGCCGTTGGGCGAACGTTTCATCAGTCCGTCAGTGATGTTGCGGACTTCCTTGATCAGGGTCTCATTGTTGTTCTGCGCCTGGGCCGCGATGATCATAATCTCGGCCAGCTTCAGGTTGGCATCATCGGAATCGGGCGTACCCGGCTTCATCAGTTCCGCGGCGCGCCGCAGCGCGGGCACTGCGTTTGCAACCTGGCCCAACTCCAGACTGGTCAGCGCCAGTTTGTAGTAGGCGGTACCGAATTTCCGATCCTGCTCAATGGATTTTCGGTACATGATGGCGGCTTCTTTCAGCCGCTTGGCTTCAAAATACTTGTTGCCGCTTTCCAGGTATTTCTGTTTGAGATACTCCGGGTCGCGGCTGCAGGAGATCAGTGTGAGTGCTGTGAGGGCAAGTGCCAAGTAGCGCATAGGCGTATTTCTACTGTCTCATTGTCCTACAAATCCCGGCAAATTAGTAACGTCCCTCGCGGCTTTCGGGGCTGATACTGATTTAGTTCACGGAAATGTAAGGAACCGCGGGTCCGGTGGTGGAACTGCTCACTCCGCCGATTCTCAACGTTACCGGCAATGCCGCGCCTTTTACGTGGGTTCCGGGCACTGTAACGCTGATTTGGTAAATGCCCACGAGGCCAGGAACGATGGTACTGGACTTCACGATCATCTGCGCCTGTTTGAGCGTCGGATTGCCGAAGTAGACGCTAACCGTGTCGGTAACCCCTGCCGGACTGGCCGGAACCGCCTGGCCGGTAGCCACCGCCAGACCCTTCACCGATCCCAGACCCGTGGCATAAATGGTAAGCTTCTCGTCCCTTACAGCCGGGTTGTCCGCAGTCACCAGGCTGCCATCAGCATGGATAATCGCCGCCTGCTTGCCGTCTCCCACCAGAACCTGGGGGGCATATTTTGTAATCGCCACATTGATGGCGGGTGCCGAGGCGCCGGCTGCAATGGAGCGGACGACCAGCGGAAACGTGCCCACCGCCTGGCTCACGGGAATCTGCGCGTTGATCTGTCCGGCTGACGTCAGAGAGAGTGGCAAAGGCTGGTTGTTAAGCGTCACGCAGGTACCGCCCAGCAGTGTGGAGTAGGGAGGTTGGGATGTCTGACTGGTTCCCAGATTGCGCCCGAAGATGGTCACCAGGCCACCCGGTGCCAGAGTCGGGGTGTAGTCTCCCAAACCGACAATCCCGCGTGTGTTGACGGAAGGGACGGTGGCCGGGTTGGCGGCGTTGGCGGCAATGCTCACCGTGGATAATCCGGTGGCCGTGAGCGCATAAGCGCGCTGCCGTGCCGCATCGATCACCATGGTGCGCGCATAGGCGCTCACGCGGGCATTGGCACCGGTACCGAGGGCCGCCGAAGGCCCTTCCGGCCAGCGGGCGTTGCCCACCGGTACGCCGAGGTTGGTGTCGTAGATTTCAATCAGGCCCGCATCCGCCACGGCGGCAGTGGCATTGGCGCGCACCGGTTCCGTAAACAGAGCAATCTGATTGTTACTCACCGGCGCGACGGCGGCTACCCAGCGTCCGCTGGGGCTGGTGCCGTTGGTGCCGCCCAGAACCGGGGTCAGCGAGGAATTCAGAATGGTTCCGCCCACAGAGTAGTAGTTCCCGCCCGGTCCCGCCGTCACCGCGCCCAGGTAGCCAGTCAGAGGAGCGGTCAGAACCGGCTTACTCAAAGTGAATTCATCTGCCCCCGAATCATATAGATAGGCGTTTCCGGTGCCGGTCATCACGAAAATATATTCGCCTCCCGGAGTGGATGCCATAGTCCAGAACGCCGGGTTGCCGCCTGGGATCGCCCGGGCCGTGGAAGCGAAAATACTGCCGGGCAACGCCCGCGGAATCGCCAGATTGCCGTCGATGCGCCAGAAGGAACCGTCCGACATGATCATTTGCGGACCGCGCTGGCTGGCGCCAATTCCCGCCGGTGTCACAACTCCCACCGCCGCATTGAAGGGCAAGGCGGGGAAGGCCACCCGTCCGGTTTGCGCGCCGCGCACCAGATCCACAATGCTAATGGACTCGCCGCCCGCATTGGCTACATACAGTGTTCTCCCGTCGGTACCCGCCGCCAGGCCGCGCGGCAACTGCCCGACTTTTATGGGTGCCAGAAATTTTTGCGTCGGAATGTCGAATACTTCCAGCCGGTTCATGCCCGCGTTGGCAATCACAATGTGCTGGCGCGGGCTGTCGAAGTAGAGGTCGCTGAGACCCGAGTTGTAAACCGCATTCACATTTACCGGATACACGGTGCCCGTTGAAACCGGATCGCGGTTGTTCTGGAACACATGGACATTGCCCGGAATATTGATCGCCTCCGCCGAGGTCACCAGAAAATCGCTGGGACCCACCGTACCTGGGTTCGTGGCCGCCGCGTTGTTGAAGCGGAAGTTCAGCGTGGACGTGGTTCCCGTGTTGGTCACACTGGCGGTGGGCGCGGGGCCAGCCCCGGCCACGGCGACACCCTGACCCCCGGGAAGAACGATGGGGAATGGCCCAATACCCGGCTGTCCGGGAAAGATGATGATGATCTGCTGGTTGTTCGCGGGGGTAGCCGTATACGGTGCCACAGCCGCGGTAAACCGCCCTCGTCCCAGGTTGCTGATATTGCTGCTGCCGATGTTTTGCCCTGCGAAAACGCCGCATACATCGCTCGTGAGCAGCACGGCGGTTAAATCCGGCACCGCGATCGCGGAATTGGTGATGGTTCCGATGGGTAGCGTGGTGAAGCCGGAATCGGAAAGCGCGTAGATGCTGGAGCCCGCCGCGTCCATCACCATCTTGCCCGTCATGTTCTCCGGCAGTTGCAAGCCATAACGGATCCGAAGGTTATCCGGATCGTTCACCAGCAGTTGCGTGGTGTTGGCCCGCGTGGCACCCACCGGGGCCACATTGAAGGCCGCATAGAGCGTGGCGCCGTCCGGCGTAAACACGCTGCCGCCCTGGTTCTGTTGGGTGTTGAAATTGCCGGCCGCACCGGCGGGGAAGGCGAACGGAGCATTGCCCGCGTTTTCCTGGGCCATAACCTGTAACGTCAGTGCATCGAAAAGCACCGGCCCGGCCATGAACTTTGAACCATCCGGTGCCACCGCAATCACCGAAGAAACGTTCACGGCGGTGCGGCTGCGCAAAACCGTGCCCGACGCCACTTCATATACAAAGAGTGATTGCGTTGTAGCCGCAGTGATGTTGATGCCCACAATCGTCCGTCCATCCCGCGATGTGGCGAGGTGGCTGCGATACGAGTTGAAAACACGGTTATTGGGTGGAGGCAGCACGGGTGACGCGGGCGGCGGCGGTGCCACCGTAACCGATTGCACGCCTGCGCTGGCTCCCTGAGAAGGATCGTAGATCAGCAGCGTGTTGGCGGTTCCCGCTCCCACGCTCACCCCGGTGATCAGAACCCGTCCGTCGCCCCCCACCGCGACTCCTTCCGGGCTGGAGGGCAGCGAAACGCTGCCGGTCTTCAGATTGCGATTGAGATCAATCACGTCCAGTACCGCCGCCGCAAACGAGGTCACGTAAAGCGTTGCACCATCAATCCCCAGGGCGGCCGAAACCGGCTGCAGGTCGGTCGCAATCGGGCTGCCAAAAGTACGCGTCCGAATGTTGAAGACATCAATCCGGCTCTGGCCGTTGTTCACCAGATAAAGACGCTGCCGCGTTTCGTCCAGCACAATATCGGTGTAGGCTCCGCCCCCGGCTGGTGCCGTCACGGTTCCAAAAGTGGCGGCGCGCGCGCCGCCGCCAGCAAGAAACAAAACGAATAACGCACTGAGACTGTGGCGCATCTGGTGTTTGGAGGGTACCATTAATGGATATAACGCGTCTCTGACAAATTGCGTTTACATCTCTTTTAGTTCCCAGTCAAGAAGGATAAACATGTCGCAGGAACCCCGCCAACCAGGAATTGGAACACTCTCGCTTCACGCCGGGCAGGAGCCCGATCCGGTCACCGGCTCCCGCGCCGTACCCATTCACGCCACCACCAGCTACGTCTTCCGCGACTCCGAACATGCCGCCAACCTGTTCGCTCTGAAGGAGTTCGGCTTCATCTACTCGCGCCTGATGAACCCCACCAACGACGTGCTGGAAAAGCGCCTCGCCGCGCTCGATGGTGGCGTTACCGGCCTCGCCTTCGCCTCCGGCCAGGCCGCCATTACCGCTGCCATCCTCACCATCGCCCACGCCGGCCACAATATTATCTCCGCCACCAGTCTCTACGGCGGCACCTGGACCCTGTTTACCCAGACCTTTAAGAAGCTGGGCATCGAAGTCCGCTTCTTCGACCCCAAACACCCGGAAGAGATTGCCAAACTCTCTGACGCCAATACGCGCCTCGTCTACCTGGAATCCGTTGGCAATCCCAAGAACGACGTACCCGACTACCAGCGCATTGCCGATATCGCCCACGAGGCCGGTGTCCCTGTGATTTGCGACAACACCGTGCTCACCCCGGCGTTGTTCCGTCCCTTCGAACACGGTATCGATATTGTGGTCTATTCCACTACCAAATTTCTCGGCGGACACGGCGTACATGTGGGCGGCGCGATTGTGGATTCCGGCAAGTTCCAGTGGGCGGAGAACCCCGATCGCTGGCCGGAATTCTGTGCCCCTGACGATGCGTATCACGGCGTTATCTTCACTGAGGCGCTGAAGCCCATGGGCAACGTAGCCTACAACATTCACATCCGCACGCATTGGTTGCGCGACACCGGTGCCTGCATGTCGCCATTCGCGGCATTCCTGTTCCTGATGGGTATTGAAACCCTGCATCTGCGCATGGAGCGCCACGTCGCCAATGCACAGCGGCTGGCCGAGTGGCTGGAACAGCATCCGGCCGTGGAATGGGTGAATTTTCCCGGTTTGAAGAGCCATCCCGATCACGCCATGGCGCAGAAGTATCTGCCGAAGGGTTCGGGCGCGGTGATCGGCTTTGGCATCAAAGGTGGCAAAGATGCCGGCGTGAAGTTCATCAACAGCGTGAAGCTGGCCAGCCATCTGGCCAACATCGGCGACGCCAAGACGCTGGTGATCCACCCGGCTTCCACCACGCATTCGCAACTGGACACGGTGGACCAGATCTCCGCCGGTGCGCTGCCCGGGTACATTCGGATCTCGGTGGGCATTGAGGATTTCGAAGATATCCAGGCGGATCTTGACCAGGCGTTGGGGGCTTCGCAGGGGTAGCAGTGGAGCTACGATGTCGGCTGGATTGGCATCAGATGCGGACAACGTTGAACATTGATAACGAGGCTCTCGTGACAATCCGAAAAAATGCCGAAGAACGCGGGATTACGCTGGGGCAATCCGCGTCGGACCTTGTTCATCGGGGAGCCAAGAAGACCCCGAAATTTAAGATGAAGAACGGCTGGGTGGTCTTCGACCTTCCGCCTGACGCTCCGCCGATTACCAACGAAATGGTCGACAGGTTGGAAAATGCAGATCATGATGCGGCGCATCAACGTGCGTTTGAGGAACAAGTTAAGCATGCGTAGTCCTGGCTCAAAAAATCGACTTCGTGAATTTGTTCGCGCCAACGTCGGCGTTGTTGCTACTTCAATTCAACGAGCGGGATGCGGCTGGTCTTGTTAGCGGAATAGTCATCTGGCGTCTTGGGTTGGCGCCCTGCCCTACTCCCGCCCCCGCGCCGTCATCACATTCACCCGCACCGCCTTCGCCCCTTCCGCCACCTTCACCACCTTACAAACCAGCTGCAGCGATTCCGCCGGTGCAATCACCCGCGTCAAATTCTGCTGCACGTCCATCCCGCACAACACCAGCACCTGTGGCGTGGGTACGAAAATCTCCGTCACCCGCAGCGATTGCCACATCACCAGCAGTTCCTGATCCTCACGCAGCGGCCGCTGCATCGCCTGCAATTGCCCCAGAATCACTGCCCCCACGCTCTCCGGCACCGCAGGCGCGGGCGTCGCCGCCTTCGCCGGATCCGGCCCCAGCACCGAATCCAGCACATTTTTCTTGGTTGCTTCCAGCGCCTGACCGGCCAGCGCCTTACCGAACGTCCCTAAACTCATATCGCTCCGATGCTACCATCGATTTTCATGGCGATTAAAGTTGGCATCAATGGCTTCGGCCGCATCGGTCGCAACGTCGTCCGCGCTGCGCTCGATAACCCCGAAATCGAGTTCGTCGCGGTCAACGACCTCACCGACATCAGGACCCTCGCCCACCTCACCAAATACGATTCCGTCCTCGGCCAGCTCCCGGTCGATGTCCATGTCGATGGCGACTTCATCGTCATCGGCTCCAAACGTATCCGCGTCTTCAAAGAGAAAGACCCGGCTGCCCTCGACTGGAATTCGCTCGGCGTCCAGATCGTCGTCGAATCCACCGGCAAGTTCACCGACAAGGCGGATGCCATCCGGCATTTGCACGGCTCGGTAAAGAAAGTCATCATCACCGCCCCGGCGAAGGACGAAGACGTCACGCTCGTCCTCGGCGTCAACAACGAAGCCTACAACCCGGCGCAGCACCACGTCATTTCCAACGCCTCCTGCACCACCAACTGCCTCGCGCCCGTAGTCAAGGTTCTGCACCATACGTTCGGCATCGAGAAGGCCTCGATGACCACGATTCACTCGTACACGAATGATCAGAACGTCCTCGACTTTCCCCACAAAGATCTTCGCCGCGCCCGCGCCGCCGCGCTCAACATGATTCCCACCACCACCGGTGCCGCCAGGGCCATCGGTCTGGTCATGCCTGAACTCAAAGGTAAGCTGGATGGTTACGCCATGCGCGTTCCCACGCCCGATGTCTCCGTGGTCGATCTGGTCGCCATTCTCAACCGCCCCACCACCACCGAAGAAGTCAATGCGGCACTGAAGGCTGCGGCTGAAGGTGAACTGCGTGGCATCCTCGCCTACACCGAAGATCCGGTTGTTTCCACTGACATGCTGCGCAACCCCAACAGCTCCATTGTGGATGCACAGCTCACCAAAATCATCGGCGGCAATCTCCTCAAAGTCGTCGCCTGGTACGACAACGAGTGGGGCTACTCCTGCCGTGTCAACGATCTCGTTCTTTTCCTCGCCGCCAAAGGCCTGTAAACTGACAGGATGAACAGATTTACCCGCCTGTTCGGCGGTATCTTTTTCGCCTGTCTCGCGTTCGCGCAAACTTCCACCGGACCCTACGACACCCTCGTCATTCGTGGTGCCACCATGGTTGACGGCACCGGCGCTCCCCCGCGTGGCCCGGTCGACATCGTCATCCGCCGCAACATGATTCAGCAGGTCATGTCGTCCGACCCGATTTCCCGCGCCAATAACGGCGCCGCCCAGCTTCCCGCCGGAGCCCGCGTGATCGAAGCCTCTGGCAAGTACGTCATACCCGGCCTCATCGATCTCCACATTCACCTGATGGATTACGTGCCGCTGGAATACCAGTACAAGCTCCTGCTGGGCCACGGCATCACCACCATCCGTACCTTCGGCGTGGGCAACAAGAGTATTGAGGAGCAGGTCGCCGAACGCCAGGCCATCGCCGAAAACAAAATTGTTGCGCCTCGCCTCTACCTCTATCCGTTCTGGCGCAACAGCCCCACCGACCCCCGCTTCGCGACCGCCAAAGACGCCGCTGAAATCGTGAAGGAATGGAAGAAGAAGGGCATCGACGGCATCAAGATGGCCGGCCTGCCTGGCGAATATCCCGATGTCTTCAAGGCCGTCGCCGATCAGGCCAAAATTGAAAAAATGGGGCTCGCCGTGCACATCGCGCAGGAAGCGGTCTTCCCGATGAACGCAGTCCGCACCGCGCTCGACGGCGCCACCACCATTGAACACCACTACGGTTACGCCGAAGCTTCCTTCAGTGACCGAATCCTGCAGAAGCTTCCCAACGATTACAACTACTCGAGCGAGCCCGACCGTTTTTACCAGACCGGTGCCGTCTGGCTGCAGGCCGACATGAAGAAGCTCCACACCGACGTCATCGATTCCCTGGTTGGCGCCTCGAAGAAAACCGGCTTCACCATGGTGCCCACCATGGTTGTCTACGAAGCCAATCGTGACCTGGAACGCGTGAAAACCCTGCCCTGGCATGAGAAATACACCATGCCCGCCATCATGGCCCACTGGCAGCCCAGCCCGGAAAGCCACGGATCTTATTTCTATCACTGGACTACCACCAATGAGGCCGATTGGGCCAAGATGTATCGCCGCTGGATGGAATTTGTGGAAGATTTCAAGAACCACGGCGGGCTGGTCGGCGTAGGCTCTGATGTCGGTTCCATCTATACTCTGTGGGGCTTCGGCACCATCCGCGAACTGGAACTTTTGCAGCACTCCGGCTTCAGCCCCCTCGAAGTGGTGCATTCGGCTACGGAGATTGGCGCACTGGCACTGGGCAATAAACAGCTGGGCGCCATCCGCCCCGGCTATCTGGCCGATTTGGTGGTGCTCGATGAAAACCCGCTGGACGATTTCAAAGTTCTCTACGGTACCGGTGCCACACGCCAGGCGCCCGATGGCAAATCGGTACAGACCAAAGCGGTGAAATACACCATCCGCGATGGCGTTGTCTTCGACTCCCAGGCACTGCTGAAAGACGTGTCAGACATGGTCGTGAAGGCCAAAGCGCCGAAGTTGCGGCCCACCGCCGCTGCTGCCGCGCGCTGAATCGACGGGAACTTTGAAGCCCCGCGCGGCAAATCAATGTATTGAGCAACGCGCGAAAAATGAAGAAAATTTATTTGCTGGTGCTGGTTAGCCTTTCCCTGCATGCCGCTGAGGTGCAAAAAGGCAGCGTTCGCTCCGGTACCCAGCCCCTTTCTGGTGCCTCGGTCACCGCCGAGTGCGGTGCAGATCGTCTTTCCACTGTCACCGGCAATGCCGGAGAATTCGAACTCGGTGGCCTGCCTGCCACCAGTTGCCGCTTCTTTGCAGGGCTGTTTGGCTTTGAAGAGGGCCAGGTTGTTGCCGCGCCCTCCACCACACCACTAACCTTCGATCTGAAGCTGCAACCGCGCGCCAGTCTTCCGCCGGACCGCACCAGGGTTGCGGTTGCCGAAGTTGCGGCCCAACCAGCGCCAGGCCGCGGTGGATTTGGTCGTGGTGTCGCGCCACGCGCGCCGGCACCGGACAGTCCGAAGGCGCCGGTCGCAGCCGGTGCAACGCCGCCTGCACGCGGTCGCGGCACCTTCCAAAACCTCAATCTCGTTCAGAATACCGATGCCCCCGTAGAGTCCGATTCCGCGCCCATGCCGGGAGCTCTGGAAAATCAGACCGACGCCAATGAAGCCTTCCTCGTCAACGGCAGCCTGAGTCAGGGCGTTCAACCCCAGCAGGGCGATGGCTTCGGCATGGGAGGTCCTTTCGGTTTCGGCCAGGGCAGACCGGGCGAACCTGGCTTTCCCGGTGGACCGGGCTTTCCTGGGGGACCCGGTGGACCCGGCTTCCCCGGCGCGCCCGGTGCCCCCGGATTTGGTGACACTGCCGGTGGTCCGCCCCAGGGCGGCTTCGGTGGCCCCGGTGGCGGCTTCGGCGGCGGCGGACGCGGCGGCGGATTTGGTGGCGGTCGTGGAGGCGGAGCCGGTGATCGTGGCCCGCAGCGCGCCAATGGTAACGCCCAGTTCGGCAATCGCGTCAATCGCGGACGTAGCCGCCAATTCCAGGGCAATATCACTTACACCTTCGCGAATTCCGCTCTCAACGCAGCGCCCTATTCCTTCACAGCGCCCCAGTTACTCGGCGGACAGTCGGTCCCCAAAGCCGCCTACGCTCTCAACCGCTTCGGTCTTTCCCTGGGCGGCCCGCTCAGCATTCCAAAAGTGTTCCATTCCGATAAGACTTTCTGGTTCCTCAACTACAACGGCACCCGCTCCCGCAACGGATTTGATCGCATCACCAACGTTCCCACCGCGGCCGAACGTAGCGGAGATTTCTCCGGCGTCGCCGCCATCATTGATCCCAACACCGGCCAGCGTTTTGCCGCCGACCTCATTCCTGCCAGCCGCATCAGCCGCGCCGCCGCCGGCCTGCTGAACCTCATTCCCGCCGCCAATTCTCCCGGCACCCGCAATAACTATCAGCTCATCGGAACCAATCCATCGGATTCCGATAACATTCAGGTGCGCGTCAACCAGACCCTCACTACCAAAGACCGGCTCGACGTCAATTTCAACTACCAGCGTCGCGATGGCACCAATACGCAGACCTTCGGCTTTATCGACCCCACCACCGGCAGTGGCCTGAATACCGGCCTCACCTGGTCGCGTACCTGGAGCCGGTCGCTCATCAATAACCTGAACTTCAGTTACAGCCGAAACTTCAATCAGAACTACTCGTACTTCTCCAACGGTGCCGATATCGCCGGCACGCTGGGTATCACCGGCGTCTGGAAAGACCCGCTCAATTACGGGCCACCCACCGTCTCCTTCACCAACTTCGGGTCTCTCACCGACGGCACGGCCTCCATCACCCGTCCGCAGACCACAGGCTTCACCGAATCCCTCATCCACATCAAAGGCACCCACACCACTACCTTTGGCTTCGGCCTGCAGCGCCGCCAGAACAACAACATCACCACGCAGAACGGTCGCGGTAACTTCCAGTTCTCCGGCCAGGCCACCGGCTTCGATTTTGCCGATTTCCTGCTCAGCCTCCCCAACTCAACTTCCGTCGTCCGTTATCTCAACAGCGACAACAGTTTCTATTTCCGCCAGACCACCATGAACGCCTTCGTCACCGACGACTGGCGCTGGAAAACCAACTTCAGCATCAACGCCGGCGTGCGCTGGGAGTACTTCGGACCCTTTACTGAGAAGAACGGACGCATGGCGAACCTTGCTCTTGCCCCCGGCAACACAGGCGTCACCGTGGTCCAGCCCGGCCAGGGTGCTCCCAACGGATTGATTGATCCTGACTATAAGCTTCTTTCCCCCCGCATTGGCCTCGCCTGGCGTCCGGTGAAAAGCAAACAGATCGTGGTTCGCGCCGGGTACGGCATCTACTTCAACGGCGGATCTTACGGGCAGTTCGCCACCCGCCTTGGCCTGCAACCGCCTTTTGTCGGAACCGCCAGCCTCACCACCTCGCGCGCCCAACCGCTCACTCTGGAAAACGGTTTCACCGCGCTCCCGGCACAAAACATCACCAACACCTTCGCTGTCTCGCCCGATTACAAGCCCGCTTACGCCCAAACCTGGAACGCCTCCATCCAGCAGTCTTTCGGACGATCCTGGGTTCTGGAAGGCGCGTACCTTGCCACCAAAGGCACCCGTCTTGACGTGATGACCGGCCCCAACCGCGCGGCTCCCGGCCCCGCTGACACTGCCGCACAACGTCTGCCGATTGCCAATGCCACCGCCTTCACGCTCGATTCCTCTTGGGGCAATTCCATCTATCACTCCGGCCAGTTGCGCGTCACACGCCGCTTCTCCCGCGGATCGATGGTCAACGTGCTCTACACCTTCGCCAAAGCCATCGACAATACTTCGACGCTTGGCGGAGGCGTGGTCCAGATCGAAAACAACATCGCCGCCGAACGCGCGCTATCGAATTTTGATCGCCGCCACAACCTGCGCCTCAATTACAATTTACAGGTCCCGGTGGGCAATGACCGCAGCGGGTGGAAATGGAATCTGGCTCGTGGCTGGACCATCGGCGGCAACCTCACGGCGCAATCGGGCACACCCTTTACCGCTATCGTTGCCGGAGATCCTTCCGGCACCGGAATCGTCGGCGCGGCCCGCGCCCAGGCCACTGGTCAGCCCGTGCAGAATGGCACAGGTTATTTCAACCCGCTGGCCTTCACCGTTCCCGCCCCGGCAACTTACGGCGATGCCGGACGCAACACTATTCCCGGAATTCCCAATATCAGTCTGAACGCCTCTCTCTTCCGCAATTTCCGTTTGGATGACAAGCGTCGTCTCAACTTCCGCATCGATTCCAACAATCCCCTGAACCACGTCAATGTCACCGGGATCGGCACTACCATCGGGTCAGTCAATGCGGGACTTCCCGTTGGGGCGGGCGGGATGCGCAATCTTTCCGTCACCCTGAGGTTGAGTTTCTAATGAACCGCACCTGCTTCTTCCTGCTAGCCGCACTCCTGATCCCCGCCGGAATCGCCCAACAGGATTCCGGCGTCACTTTCACCGCTGAATCTTCTCTGGTCATCGTCGACATCAGCGTGAAAGACAAATCCGGCAAGATCATTCCCAATCTGAAGAAGTCAGATTTTGTCCTCACGGAAGATGGCAAGCCGCAGCAAATTGCCGTCTTTGAATTCCAGCGCCTCGATGCAGACGCGCCCTCTCCTGTCCCGGTGCCGGCCCTCCGGGATCCGGTCGTGCCCCGCCCCACCGCCGCGCCCACACCCGCCATCGCCAGGCCTATCATCCGTTTTCAGGACCGCCGCCTCGTCGCACTGCTCTTCGATTTCAGCTCCATGGGCATCCCCGAACAGTCGCGCGCGCAGAAGGCAGCCTTGAAATTCATCAGCGACCAGATGAAGCCCGCCGACCTTGTCGCCATCATGTCCGTCAGCAACGGCCCGCTGAAGATGGATCAGGATTTCACCGATGATCGTAGCCGCCTCGCAGAGGTCATCCGCAAATTCCAGATCGGCGCGGGCAGTGAACTCGCTGCCACCGCTTCCGATGGCAGCGACACTGCGGAAGATACCGGTGCCGCCTTCAATGCCGATGAAACCGAATTCAATATCTTTAATACAGACCGCAAACTCGTCACACTCGAATCTGCCGCCAAACTCCTCGCGGCATTTCCCGAGAAGAAAGTTCTGATTTATTTCTCCAGCGGCCTCACCCAATCCGGTTTCGACAACCAGGCCCAGCTCGAATCGGCGATCAACGCTGCGAAAAGATCCAACGTGGCTTTTTACCCCATCGACGCACGCGGTCTTATCGCTTCCGCGCCCGCCGGTGACGCCGGTGCCGCTTCGTCCCGCGGTACCAGTATCTTCACCGGCCAGGCCCAACAGAGCCGCGGACAAAGCCGCAACGATTCGCAGGAATCTCTCGCGACGCTCGCCAAAGATACCGGCGGCCGCCTCTTTGCCGATGACAATGATCTTTCACTTGGCATGGAAAAAGCCCGTGACGATATTGCCAGTTACTACATCCTGGGTTACTACTCTACAAACGGAAAATCAGACGGTAAGTACCGCCGCGTACAGGTCAAACTCAACGGCTACCCTGATGCAAAGCTCGATTATCGTTCCGGTTATTTCGGCCAAAAAGACTTCGCGAAATTCACCAGTAACGATAAAGAGAACCAGTTGCAACAGGCCATCATGCTGGGCGACCCGGTGACCGACCTCACGCTCTCTGCCGAACTGAACTACTTCCGCCTCTCGCGCGACCGCTACTTCATCCCTTTTGCCGTAAAAATACCGGGCGCCGAAATCGCTCTGGCCAAAAGCAAGGGTGCCGCGCAAACCGAATTCGATTTCATTGGTCAGGTACGTGACGATCACCAGAAGCTGGTGTCTGTGGTTCGCGACGGCATCAAAATCAAACTCGATGGCCAGACCGCCGAGCAGCTTTCCGCGCGGCCCATCGCCTACGACACCGGTTTCACACTCCCGCCCGGCAACTACGTGATGAAGTTCATCGCCCGCGAGAATACAACCGGCAAACTGGGCACCTGGGAATCGAAATTCGTCGTTCCGAATCTGGCACCCGACCAGCCCGCTCTGAAGACCAGTTCGGTAGTGTGGAGCAACCAGCGGGAAGCACTGTCAGACGCGCTGGCCTCCGCGGAAACGAAGAAGAAAATTGTGGAGTCAGACCCTCTGGTAACCGGTGGCCAGCGCCTGATTCCCAGTATCACGCGCGTATTCCGCAAAGATCAAAACCTGTACGTCTACCTGGAAGTCTATGACCCCGGTCTGGGCGAAGATCAGAAGCCCGCCGTGGCCGCCACGCTTTCGTTCTATCGCGGCAAGACCAGGTCCTTTGAATCCGAGCCGGTTCGCCTGAATGCCTTCGCGGAGAAACGCGGCCAGACTATACCGGTTCGATTCCAGGCTTCGCTGGCACAACTTGCCACCGGTCGCTACACCGCACAAATCAATCTCATTGACGAAGCAGGCAAACGCTTCGCCCTGCCCCGCACAGACCTCGCCATTCTCCCCGCCCGCAAACCGATGCAGCCCCTTAATACTGCGGCGCAGCCGCCCCGTTAGGCCGTGGCAACCTACGTCGCGTAGAAGAATTCTTCCCGGTCGATCTTACCGTCTTTCACGTGGTACATTGCCAGTTCATCCATCATCATGCGTCGCCCTGAAGGTTTATTCGTGATGTCGTAGGTGAAGCGTACGGTGAAGTGCGGTCCGGCAACCAGCGGTCCTTCCACGTTGGCGCTGTGCACGTCGTGGTTGGCAATCCACCCCAGGGCCTTTGCCGCCACGGCTTCAATTCCCTGCACTTCGCGGGAACTGCCCGGCGCGGGCATAGCTTCCACGCTCACGATATCTGACGAATACAGGGATGAAATTGCTTCTTCGGCCTTGCCTTCGCGGCAAAGATCTACAAGTTTCTGTGCGATTTCCAGAGTCGTCATGTCGCTAAGGTAGCACACCGCCATTACGCTCCTGTGACAGGTGATACCGTTGATGCAGATGACGAAAAAAACTTTCCTTACGACCATTGCTGCCCTTCCCGCTGTAGCCGCAGCGGCATTTTCCCAGACCACTGCTGCCCGCCCCAAACACAAGGCCGTCTTCCAGATGACCGATCCCAAAGGCCAGGCGTGGGACATCCTCTTTCTCGGACTAGGCGCCATCCAGCGAGCCTTCGCCAACGACGGCGGCGTAGAGATTGAAGTGGTCTGCTTCCGTGCCGGAGTCACGCTGCTGAAAAAGGACAATGTGGAGTACGCCGAACGTTTGCAGAAAATGAAGGATTCAGGCATCACTTTTGACGCCTGCCAGAACGCCATGCGGGCCATGAATCTGAAATCGGAAGACATGTCCCCGGTTGCCACCGAAGTGGATGCCGGTGTGGCCCAACTGACGCGCAAACAGGAACAGGGCTTCGCGTACATCCACTAATCCCAATGCTGAAAGACAAAATAGCTATTGTGACTGGTGCCAGCCGGGGAATCGGGCGTGCGATTGCCGCGACCTTCGTGCGTGAGGGTGCGCGGGTGGTGATCTGTGGGCGCAAAGTCGAAACCCTGGATGCTGTGGCCCGTGAGATGGGACCTGCGGTGACACCGATGGTTTGTCACGTGGGGCGCGCGGACCAGATACAGGCGCTGGTGGAGAGAACGACGCGCGAATTCGGATCCGTCGATATTCTGGTGAACAACGCGGCAACCAATGTTGGGCAGGGGCCGTGCCTGGGGGTTGATGAGGCGATGTTCGACAAGATGGTGGAGGTGAACCTGAAATCAGCGTGGCGGTTCACCCAGCTTGTGGCACCGGGGATGTGTGAGCGGGGCGCGGGGTCGATCATCAACATCGCGTCGATTTCGGGGATACGACCACAGTTTGAGGGGCTGCTCTACAGCATGACGAAGGCGGCCCTGATTATGATGACGCAGTCGTACGCGGTGGAACTGGGGCCGAAGGGCGTGCGGGTGAACGCGATTGCGCCGGGGCTGATCCAGACGGTGCTGAGCGAATATTACTGGAAAGACGAAGCCCGGCTGGAAGCGAGCCTGGGGGCGCAGCCCATAAGGCACCTTGGGCAGCCGCAGGAGATCGCGGAACTGGCGGCGTTAATGGCGAGCGACAGGTCTTCCTATATGACGGGGCAGACGGTGGTGGTGGATGGGGGAAGGCTGCTGACGGCTCTGTAGGGCAGCGTGCGGGTTGCGGCTTATTTCTTCTCATTGATGAGGATGCTCGTGATGCCGTCAGAGTGGGCGAAACCGTACGATTTCGCGTCCTGTACCGACTGCTCTGAAATCTGCGATGCAGTATCCCCTGGCAACGCTGTTGCGTGGTTCTACCTGAAACTCTCTACGTGTGGGTAGGCAAGAATCCGATCATCCTCAGTAAGCAACCGCAGGTTGTAAATCCTCGCGGTTGCGACAACGATCTGGTCTGCGGGGTCCCGGTGGAACGGCTGTGGGAGTTGTGTCGATTCGACGGAAATCTCAGGGCTAAGCGGGAGCAATTCGACACGGGAGTTTGCCAGCGCCTTTGGAACCCAGACTTCAATCGGCTGATTCAGCAGCAGACCGCGACATTCGACCAGCTTGGCGACCTCCCAACAGGATATGGCACTCAAGCAGAAGCGTTCGCCGGAAGATTCGAGGAGCTGACGATGGGATACCCGCAATCACTCAGGAGCGGACATCCACCATACCCAGATGTGGGTGTCGATGAGAATCAAAGTGCCGCTTCCCAATCATCCTGGGCCACGGGATCAAAGGGGCGGTCGTAACGCAGGACGGAGCCGACGAGGTCAGCGCGAGGTGCAGGGAGTGCCTGCCGGGAGCGCACAACCACCTCAACGCGATCGCCCGGCTTGAAAGGTACGTGGTCCACAACGACGCGGGAGGACTCATCCACGGTAACTTCAGCGATGTGTACGCTCATGACCCCAGTATAAGGTGATCGGGCTGGAATCAGAGACCGTAAATATTTGTTCGTGGTCTTTCTGCTTGTGAACCCGAAGGCTGGTACTGGTGTGGTCAGCAACCAGGCTATCGGCAGACTATGCACAGTTTTTCCGTGCTCTGGGAACCCGCGTCCGCACTTACCGGACACAACGAGGGCTCACCCGGGAGGACATGATTTCCTTCGGTTTCAGCGTCCGGCACTGGCAGATGGTTGAGGCGGGTCGCCCAATCACAGTGATTACATTGCTGCGCGTGTGCGAAGCATTTGAGATTTCCATGAGAGATCTCATTAGCAACGTGGAATTCGAGGGCGCGCAACAGAAGATCGTCGCAGTCGCCCCAAAACGCAAAAGGCCGGGCAGCCCTCTCGGGTAGCCCGGCCTTCTGCTTGACAGCTGTGAATTACTCCGCCAGTGCTTCTTCCGGTCCCAGGTCTTCCGAAAGCCCGCCGGCATACAACGCCCGCGCGTCCTCTTCGTAACCGGCCAAAGCATCGAGCGTCGGTTCCGGGATGGGTTCTTCCACCACATCCTCGCCGGCGATCTTGGTCTTGCGGTAGTGAAGCATACCGGTACCCGCTGGCACCAGACGTCCCATGATCACGTTTTCCTTCAGGCCGCGCAGGTAGTCCACCTTGCCGTTAATCGCGGCTTCGGTGAGTACGCGCGTGGTTTCCTGGAAGGAAGCCGCGGAAATGAACGAATCGGTGGAAAGCGACGCCTTGGTGATACCCAGCAGCACCGCTTTACCCTTGGCCGGAATTCCACCCGCCGCGATAGTCTTGTCGTTCTCCAGGCGGAATTTGAACTTATCCACCACTTCTTCCGGCAGGAATTCCGAGTCGCCGATATCTTCCACGCGTATCCAGCGCATCATCTGACGCGAGATAACTTCCAGATGCTTGTCGTTGATATTGACACCCTGCAGACGGTAAACTTCCTGAATTTCGTTCACCAGGTACTTCTGCAGTTCCTTCTCGCCGCGGACATCCAGAATGTCGTGCGGGTTGCGAGGGCCATCCATCAGAGGATCGCCGGCAGAGACGCGTTCGCCTTCCTGCACGTTAATGTGTACGCCGCGCGGCAGAGCATATTCACGCTCTTCCCCGTCGTCGCCCACGATAAAGATTTTGCGCTGGCCCTTGCTGAGTTCGCCGTACTTCACAATACCGTTGATTTCGGCCATAATGGCCGATTCGCGGGGCTTGCGGGCTTCGAACAGTTCCACAACACGGGGCAGACCACCGGTGATGTCCTTGGTTTTGGTGGTTTCGCGCGGAATCTTGGCCAACACGTCGCCGGCATGAGCGTCATCGCCGTCGCGAACCATGATGTGCGCGTGGGTCGGCATGAGGTACTTGCGGGATCCATCCGGACCCTTAACCTGAATCATCGGCTGGCGCTTTTCGTCGGGTGAATCGGTAACCACGAGTTGCGACATACCGGTCACTTCATCCACCTGCTCGGCCATCGTGATGCCTTCCTGCAGATCCTTGAAGTGGATAATGCCGGAGACTTCCGTGAGAATCGAGAAAGTGTAGGGATCCCATTCCAGCAGATCCATATTGGCCCTGATCTCGGCTCCATCGGCCACGGTAATGTGCGCACCGTAGACAACCTGGTAGCGCTCTTTTTCGCGGCCCTTGTCGTCGACCACCGCCAGGATACCGTTTCGGTTCATGGCAATGATTTGTCGCTTCTCATTGAGAACGCTCGTGATGCCGATATATCGGGCGAAGCCGTCCGATTTCGCGTCCTGTTTCGACTGCTCAGAAATTCTCGACGCCGTGCCACCAATGTGGAAGGTACGCATGGTGAGCTGGGTACCGGGTTCACCGATGGATTGCGCGGCAATGACTCCGACCGCTTCGCCGTTTTCGACGAGGCGTCCGGTGGCCAGGTTGCGGCCGTAGCACATGATGCAAACGCCGCGCTTGGATTCGCAGGTCAGTACAGAGCGGATCTTCACTCGTTCGATACCGGCTGCCTGAATGGCGGCGGCCAGATCTTCGGTGATTTCCTGATTGACCACTACGATGGTGTTGCCTTCGTAATCGCGCTGATCTTCGAGCGCCACGCGGCCCACAATGCGGTCACGCAACGGTTCAATAATTTCACCCGATTCGATGATCGGTTCCACCACAATACCTTCGGTGGTGCCGCAATCGGTTTCGGAGACGATAACGTCCTGCGCCACGTCAACCAGACGCCGCGTGAGATAGCCGGAGTCGGCCGTCTTAAGCGCAGTATCGGCCAGACCCTTACGGGCACCGTGGGTAGAGATGAAGTACTGCAAAACGTTCAGACCTTCGCGGAAGTTGGCCGTGATGGGGGTTTCGATGATTTCGCCGGAGGGGCGAGCCATCAGACCGCGCATACCGGAAAGCTGACGGATCTGCTGTTTGGATCCGCGGGCGCCGGAATCGGCCATGATGTAAATCGGATTGAGATAGCGACCGGTACGGTCGTCTTCTTCCATGGCCGCGAACATTTCATCCGAAACTTTTTCGGTGACGCGCGACCAGATTTCGATGATCTTGTTGTAGCGTTCGCCGTGAGTGATGGCACCATCCTGATACTGCCCTTCGACGGCAACCACTTCCAGTTCAGCGGCGCGAACGAGATCTTTCTTAACGCTGGGCACAACCATGTCGTCAATGCCGATGGAGATACCGGCGCGGGTTGCATACAGGAAGCCCAGGTTCTTCACCTGATCCAGCATGCCCACCGTCACCACAAGGCCGAACTTCAGGTAGCAGTGCTGCACCAGCTGGGCCAGACCCTTCTTCTTCAGCAGGCCGTTGATGAACGGCATCTGCTCCGGAAGGTGGTCGTTGAAAATAACCCGGCCAACGGTGGTATCCATGTACTGCTTCACGAACTCAATGGGTTCGGTATGCAGAATGTTCTGGCTGTCGAAAGCCTTGGTAAGGTCGATAACCTTGCCGGTATAGCGCAGGCGAATGGGCGTAAGTGTTTCCACTTCACCCATTTCAAGGGCGATGAGCACGTCATCCATGGAGGCAAACGTGCGTCCTTCGCCTTTCGCGCCGGGGCGCGACTTGGTGAGGTAATAGCAGCCAAGCACCATGTCTTGGGTGGGAATGGTGATGGGCGCGCCGTGCGCGGGCGACAGAATATTGTTCGACGCCAGCATCAGCGTGGAAGCTTCAATCTGCGCTTCGGGCGACAGCGGAATATGAACGGCCATCTGGTCGCCATCGAAGTCGGCGTTGAAAGCGGTACAGACCAGGGGGTGAATCTTGAGCGCTTTGCCTTCCACCAGGACCGGTTCAAAGGCCTGAATACCCAGGCGATGCAACGTGGGCGCGCGGTTCAGCAGAATGGGGTGATCTTTGATGACTTCTTCGAGGATGTCCCAAACCACCGGATCCTGCTGCTCTACCAGTTCCTTCGCCTGCTTGATGGTGGTGCAATGTCCGCGCTGTTCCAGCCGATGATAAATGAACGGCTTGAACAGTTCCAGAGCCATCTTCTTGGGAAGACCGCACTGGTGCAGCTTGAGTTCGGGACCAACCACGATTACCGAACGACCGGAGTAATCAACGCGCTTGCCCAGCAGGTTCTGCCGGAAACGGCCCTGTTTGCCCTTGAGGGTATCGGACAGCGACTTGAGCGGACGGTTGTTGGCGCCACGCAACACACGGCCACGACGACCGTTGTCGAACAGAGCGTCTACCGCTTCCTGCAGCATGCGCTTTTCGTTGCGCACAATCACGTCGGGAGCGTGCAGCTCCATCCGCTTCTTCAGGCGGTTGTTGCGGTTGATAACGCGGCGATAGAGATCGTTAAGATCAGAAGTGGCGAAACGCCCGCCATCCAGCGGAACCAGGGGACGCAGTTCCGGCGGAATAACCGGAAGCACATCAAGGATCATCCATTCCGGCTTATTGCCCGATTTGCGGAAGCTTTCCACCACGCGCAGGCGCTTGGCGAACTTGAGCTTCTTCTGCTGAGAAGTCTCGGTCTTCATCCGTTCCCGGATATCCAGACTAAGTTCTTCGATTGGAACTTTCTTCAGTAGTTCCTTGATGCCTTCGGCGCCCATCATGGCAACGAATTTGCCGGCGGTTGCCGGGTCGGCTTCCAGCTGGCGTTTGCGCTCGTCGGTAACGACTTCGCCCAAAGTGAGAGCTTCCACCTGGCCGGGATCCACCACGACGTAGGCTTCGAAGTACAGAACACGCTCCAGCTCGCGGAGTGTAATGTCCAGCAAGTGACCGATGCGCGAGGGCAGGCCCTTGAAGAACCACACATGCGAACAGGGGCTGGCAAGCTCAATGTGGCCGAGGCGTTCGCGGCGAACACGTGCCAGCGTAACTTCCACGCCGCACTTATCGCATATTACGCCGCGGTGCTTCATCCGCTTGTACTTGCCACACAGGCATTCCCAATCCGTTACCGGGCCAAAGATGCGTGCGCAGAACAAGCCATCGCGTTCCGGCTTAAAGGTGCGGTAATTAATGGTTTCCGGCTTGGTGACTTCGCCATGGCTCCAGCTTCGAATCTTCTCCGGCGAGGCCAGAGAGATCCGGATAGAATCGAAATCTGCAATTAAATTTGCCCGATCGTAGGGTGAGGATCGCATGTGAGCTCCGTTTCTTACCGTCTACTAATCCGCTGCCAGTGCCGTGTCTTCCGGCAACTCGACAGATTTCTTCATCAACTCGACATCGAGACACAGCGACTGCAGTTCCCGGATGAGAACGTTGAACGATTCGGGTACTCCCGGTTCAATCGCAGCCTCGCCCTTCACGATGGCTTCGTAGATTTTGGCGCGGCCGTAGACATCGTCCGACTTCGCCGTGAGCAATTCCTGAAGAATGTATGCGGCACCATAAGCTTCCAGCGCCCACACTTCCATTTCTCCGAAGCGCTGTCCGCCGAACTGTGCCTTGCCTCCCAGCGGCTGCTGGGTGATGAGCGAGTAGGGCCCGATCGAGCGCGCGTGAATCTTGTCGTCCAC